>CAVPHF010000036.1:0-73571 GCA_963704155.1 uncultured Gammaproteobacteria bacterium | reverse complement strand
AAGTAACGCGGACAGTATCCCCAACCCGGCGAAGCCGGAACCAAAAAGGGCTGATCGACTATCGTTCCCTGTAGGCATTGCGAACACGGGAGCAGCCAGATGAACCCCTTTGTCGAGCGGCACCAGGACGATATCGGTAACGTACTGTCGTGCTTCGATCGAGTCGTCCTCACCGGTACCTTGCCGGACATCTGTTACGCGAAGGCGATGGCCGGATTCCTCAGCTACCGGGACATCAAATTGTTCGACTATGCTCGCTGGGCTGAACCGTTGCGCGAAGAACTGCGTACGAACGCCGAGCGCCGGGCAAGTGAGGCGGGACTGGAAATCGAGTTCATCCGCCGCGTCAAGGCGTTTCGCAAAGAGGATCGCATCCAAGCGATCCTGGCCGAGCGCGGTGATCATCCTGGCTTGGTGCATGTGTTCTCGGCTATGGAATCGTGTTCCTCGTATCGGCCCTGGCACGATAAGACCACCCATCGCACGTTTCTCAAGCCAACCTCCGGCAAGTGCCTGCACTACTACTTCTATTTCATCGACGAGCAGTTCGGGCTGTGTTACGTGCGCGTGCCGACTTGGGCTCCTTTTCGCCTACAGGTCTACTTCAACGGCCATGGCTGGCTGGCACGGCAGCTGCGCGACGCCGGCATCGATTTCCAAATGCTCGACAATGCCTTCGTCACGCTCGGCGATCCGACCGAGGCGCAGCGTCTCGCCGATAGCCTCGATGCGACGATGCTGCATCAACGCCTCGACCAGTGGGCACAGCGCTTCTGCCCGGTGTTGCATCACTTCCGTAACGGCGTTCACTGGAGCTTCATGCAGGTGGAGTACGCCACCGACGTGGTGTTCCGCCAGCAGGCCAAGTTCCAGCCCCTCTACGAGGCCATCGTGCGCACCGCCGTCCATGTCATCAAGGCCGAACATGTCGCCATGTTCCTCGGACACAAACTGACCGGTTCCTACGAAGGCGAGGTCGGCAACAACTTCTCCACCCGTATCCAAGGTACTCGTATCCGCCACCACATGGGGCCGGCCAGCATCAAGCTCTACGACAAGGCCGGGCTGATCGCCCGCGTCGAGTGTACCGCCAACGACGTCTCCTTCTTCAAGCACCACCGCTACGTGGAACAGCGCAATGGCGAACGTGTATTCAAACTCGCCCCACTGCGCAAAAGCATCTACAGTCTCAACGACCTGCGCCAGCTCATGCTGGCCGCAAACGCGCGCTACTTCGCCTTCATGGACTGCCTCGACAATCCCGATGCCGCACAGAAGGCATTGGCCAAGATGGCCGCACCAGCCAAGATCAAAGGCCGTTCTTTGCGCGGCTTCGACCTGTTCCTCGATCCTGACTACCGCCTGTTCCTCACCCTGTCCCGTGGCGAGTGGTCCATCTCCGGCTTTCGTGCCCGCGATCTACGCAAGTACATTCCGGATCTTTCCCCAGGCCGTGCGTCCTACCTTCTCAAACGACTGCGCACACACGGCTTGATCAAGAAGGTCGGTCATGCTTATAAGTACTTCTTCACCAAGCTTGGGCGACGCGTCGTCGTCACCGCATTGGTCATCCGCGAGTACTTCGTCCAGCCGACACTCGTCAGGAATGCGCTATAAGAGTTTTTCTCATTCTGTTCAAGATTTTTGAGGTAAGGGACTACGCTTTTTCCGAGACTGTGCTCGGAAAAAGAGGTTCTCCTGCGGAGAACAGCCGTCATCGGGCCGCGCGGGTGCTGTCGCACACATCGTCATCGGCTTCAACCCTGTGAGCTAACCTTGGTAGCAGGACGTTGCTCGATAGGGTTTCTCATGGAACAAGTTGACGATTTCAGCGCCTACCACGACGAGCTGCTCGACGGGCGCTACGACTGCGTTGATCGCATCGTGCTCAACGGCTACTTCCCCCTCGGTCAGCAAGGCGGTGGCTTTCGCGCTTGGTGGCGGGCGTTGACTGGCTCCGACCAGACCCTGGACCAAGAGCATCTCCAGCGTTTGGCCGGTCGCTTCAGCCGACGTCTCCACACCTGGGCCAAGAAACAGGGCATCCCTCTGATCCACTGTGCCCCCGGCGAACGCAAACATGAGTTGGCTGAGTCATACCTGCCCCAAGACCCTGACCAAGGCGGGTTGTTTCTCATCCTCGTGGCCAAGGCGCCCGGTCTGGTGTGGGAGGTCCAGCACAACGCCAACGGTGTTCCCCACTTGCAGCGCAAGACGCCTTGGCCCTTCGTCAATCATTACCATTTCCATCTCATCGATCCCGATTGGGGACACATCACCATCAAGATGAGTGGCCATCCGCCTTTCGGGATTCAGGTCATGCTCAACGGTCACGAATGGGTCGAGCGACAGGCCCGCAGGCAAACTATCTCCATCAGCAAGGAGGGTAATTGCTTTGTGGGTGGCTCGTTCCAGGCCCTGGATCAGCTCGCAGATACCTTGTGCGACGAGCACGCAATAGGGCGACTGACCAAGGTCTGTGACCGTTGGGCATACTCCAGCTGTCTCTGCTTCGCGCTGGATCTCGAGGAGCAGCGGCGTTCGCATTTCCGCTATCGCTACTCGGCCTACCAGATCGAGTACAGCCGCAATCTCCTGTTCACCCGAGGCACCACCCTTGATGCCGTGTTCCAAGGGCTGATCGACCGCACCCGACGTCAACTCGACGTGCCGAAGCTGCAAACCATCTTCGGCTACAAGACCCGTCCCCACCACCGCCAAGGCAGCAAGCCGTTACGAGTGGCCCGCGTGCTGGATCAGCCGACCTATGACCTGACCGTCTTCAAGGTGCACTTCGGCCCGCTGACCCTCAAGCTCTATGACAAAGGGGCTCGCGTGCTGCGTACCGAAGCCATCGCGCATAACGTCAAGGGCCTGCGCTGCGGCAAATCCGTCGAGAAACTCCCGATCATGCTGGCTGCACTCCAGCGCATGGTGATCGATTTTCTCAACGTGGTGCAGGCCGCACACCATAGCTACCTGCCCGACGGGATCCTCGATCGCCTCGCCGAGCCCACACAACGTGGACAGCGGCGCCTCGCCGGTGTGGACCTGCAGAACTGCCGTATCCGTGCAGTGGCTGAAGCCTTGCTCGCTCTGGCTCCAGCACCCGGAGGATTCAGCTTGTCTCAGCTAGCTCAGTCCGTGCGCCCACTGCTCCCGAAAGGGCAGGACAACTATGCCGCCCGCCATGCCAGCTACGATCTATCCAAGCTACGCGGCAAGGCGTTGGTCGAACGCGTCGAACGCAGCCGGCGTTATCGCATGTCGCCATACGGTGTTCGCATTCTCGCTGGTATGCTCGTGTTACGCGAGCGCGTGATCAAGCCAGTCCTTTCCGGGCTCGGCAAGCCTCGCCTCGGCCGGCCACCCAAACAAATACACCCCATTGATCTGCATTATCAAGCGCTTCAGCAAGAGATGCGCCGTACCTTCCTCACCCTCGGGCTGACCGCATGACCGCAAGCTTCATCTTGAACAACATGTTGTCGTTCACGTCGCTCTAAGCGGCTAAGCAACTCGCGCGTCAGCGTCGCGTCGGCGCTTGCCGCGTGCAGGTTCTCCGGCAGCGCAAGCCCCATCTGCTCGGCCGCGTCCCCGAGCCGCTGCCAGCGGTAGTTGCCACGGTAGTCGTTCCAGTCGCCGTGCCACTCGGCGTACAGCAGCATGGCGCAGAAGGCGTTCTCGGCCGGCGGGCGCGGGCTGGCGTGGCTGCGCGCGGTCTGCACCAGCATGCGCAGGTCGAAGTTTGCGTTGTAGATGACCAGCGCCCGGCCGTGCAGCGCGGCGCAGACGGCCTGCTGCACGGCGGGCCAGGCCGGCGCGTGCTGCACGTCGAGCGGGCCGATGCCGTGCACACGGGTGGCCTCGGGCGGGATCGGCTTGCGCGGACGCAGGCGGGTGTCGATCAGCGGCGTGCCGTCGTGCTCGAGGATGGCGATCTCGACGATCTCGTCATCGCGCCCGAGACCGGTGGTCTCGGTGTCGAGATACAGCGGCCGGCGCGCCAGCCAGGCGCGCGCGATGCGCCGCAGCCGCTCGCGCGTATCCGCGGCGCGCCTCGCCGGGCTCAAACCGGCAGCTCGGACTGGGTGCCGGCGATGGAGATGCGCACCTCGCCCTGCTGCACGCGAATCAGGTCGCGGATCTGATTGAGCTCGTCGTCGTCCTGCACCTGCAGCTCGATGGCGAGCGCGACCGCGCCCTCGTCGGTGGTGGTGATCTTCTTTAGCCGGCTAGTCACAGCGTTCGGAAGGCCGGCATCGGCAGCGCGCTCACAGACAGGGTGCATCGACGCCAACATAAGCATCTGGCAGTTGGCCACACGGCGCGCCCGCAAACGACAGCGGGGCGTCGCCTGGCTGCCGCGCGGATAATCCTCAACACCTTGGGGCGTCGGCCCCGGCATCCTGCGCTGAGCGCGCGTTGCCGCAGGTGCTGTGGAATCAGTATGCGACATACCCAGCCAGGGAACCACCGCGGGCACCTGCACCGAGAGCGATCAGCTTCGCTTCGACACCCAATCCCGATGTCTGCGCATCAGCGGCTGCCGCCCGGCGCGGCTGCCGCCCGGCGATACGACACAGCCCCGGGCGTTCGCTGATGACGGACCGCGGTGCGCCTGTCATGGCTCACCGCTCGGCAACGTTGCTCGGCATCGGTCAGTTCGGTTCCGGGGTGCAACCCAGATGACGGCGAACGCGGCAGCACAGCACGCCGCCAAACGCAAGCCTCCTTGACGCTGCCATGCGGCACCGCAGCGCCGACAACGGGAACATGGCCCGCGCCGCCTCCTGGTCTCGTTGCGCCCGATCGACCGGGCTCAGGCAACCGACTCAGGCGTCCTCGTACACCGACATGGCGGCAAAGCTGATCATCCCACCGATCAATGACACAAAGCCGATCCACAGCGCGAAGGCGTCGATCTGATCGGGCAGGACATCGACCAGGTACAGCGGAAAGATCCCCATGAAGGTCAGGAAGACACCCAACAGACGCAGGATGTTGCGCCGCCGGCAGTCACGCTGGCGCAGCTCGCGCGGTGGGTCTGCGGTGACCGCTGGCGCATCGCGCGGAGCGCGGTCTCTGTTGTAAGCGCCGATGCTGCGGACATTGATGCCGCCGATGTCGACCGTGACGCCCTGCGGCGTCACCGCAGTTCGGGGTGGTGCCGGGCTGATGTCACTGGCGACACTCTGCATGGCCGGATAGGATCTCCTCGCGCTTGCTCGTCATTGATGGCGTCTCCCTTGGGAACCTGCGATGGTTGGGCCTGCGATCGAAGGGGTGGCATCCCTTCTACCGCTTCCACTTCTGGCACATTTGCCACGCGCTCCCCGTGAGCGGCCTCACAAGACGCGCACCGACCGTCGGACCGCTCACGCTGTGATTGATCCAGGGCAAGACATCGAACTACAGCGCCAGTTTCACCAGTTCCAGCACCGGCGCCTTGCGCAGCGATTCGCCGGATTGATAGAGGCCGTAGATCACCGCCACAAGCTGAGCTTTCTTCGCCGGCGTCAGCGCCCCGCCGATCTGCTCCAGCCCCGCCTCAACCGCTTCGATGACCGTCTCCAGCAACGCCGTATCGGGCGCACAGGGTGTTTCGGTCGCCTGCGCGTCTCCCTGCCCGGTCGCCAGCCAGACCAGCGACACATCGGCCACGCGGGCGATGTCGACCAATTTGTCGGCCCCCGGCACGCTGGCGCCCGCCAGATACTTCCGAAAGATGCTCTCGGAGATTCCGCACTTTTGCGCGAATGCGTTCGTCGACAGCCCGGCCTTCGCGTGTTGCAGACGGTCCGGAAAGCCCGCGCCGTCCCAAACCGACTTCTCGGACGTAGCTCGGCTGTTCGAAAGTGACTTTTGTGATCATCATCGCACCCCATCAGGCAGCCAACCGGATCGCTGCTTGATGGCGATCGCCGCGCACAATTACGCGTTTTTTATGTTGACGTTCTCGCTTCTTAAGACATATCTTAGCACCAAGACACGTTCAATCGGATCATTGGCTGACAATGAAGCGAGCACAACCGCTGAGTCGCAACGACGGCCAGCAACCCGACGACAGCGCCGCGAATGATGGACGCCGGGACATCGAGACGCTGAACCTGACCTGGCTGCTGGCCGCCCGCGCGGCGGCGCAGTCCGACCCGGATACCGCTAGGGTGGTTTTCGGCTTGGACCAGGCGCTGTGTGAGCGGCTCTGCGCGGCGTCGGTTGCTGATCTGCAGGCGCTGGCACGCGCGCGACTGGTGCTGTTTCGACCGCGCTTTGCCGCTGCGCTGTTGGCCGCCGGCAGCGCCGATGGCGACCGGTGCTCGCTCGGCTTGGCGTTGCAGTCGATCCTGCTCGCGGCCGAGGAGGCGAGCGCGCGATGAGACTGCAGCAGCACGCCCGCATGCAGCTGGCGATCGACCTGATTGAACGGGCCATGCGAACCTCGATCGTGGCGCGGGTGACCCAGCTCAGACCGGCGCTGCTGCGCGAGCTGCATCGGGAGGTGCATGGCGACAAACCCGTTGCCGGTCAGCTGCCGAGCACCAGCGGTATTCTGCGCTCGCCCCGCCTGCAGGCCAGCGCCTCGGTGTTCGTGGCGCTGTATCAGGCACTCGGTGGCGCGCCGAGCGCGGGAGCCGTCGATGTCCGCGCCCTGATGCACGCGCATCGGCTGTATCTGGAGCAGCTGAGCGCGCTGCCGGCGGCCGAGACCCTCGGTGAGCCGATCGATATCAATGCGGCCTGGGTGATTGCCCGCGACCTGACCACGGGGCTGGCCGCGCGGCGTTTCTGCCCGCACTGCGCGGTGCATTATCTCGCCGCGGATTTCTCACGCCGTTCGCTGCAGTGCCCGATTTGCGCCCTGAAGCGCGGGCGCAGCTGGCGCCGAGGTCGCGGCCCGAACGATTCGCCGGCGCCCGTTGCCGACGCTCCAACTCCGACCGCCAAAGCGCCGCCCTGACGGCGTCGGCCGTTCCCGCGACCCCGCAGTGCGTTCCCGCGGCCAGGCTGACGCGCGGCCTGCGTTGGGCGCCCGCGTGGACGCTGCACTGTCGTCCTTACTCACTTGCGCCTGCAAGCGCCATCGATCCTCTGGAGACTCCTCATGCCGACCCGTGTTCTGCGCCTTCCCCATGTCCTCGAGCGCACTGGCTACAGCCGCTCTTGGCTCTATGCCCGCATCAGCGCCGGCCTGTTCCCGCGCCCGATCGCGCTCGGGGCGCGCGCCTCCGCCTGGCCCGAGCATGAGGTCGATGCCGTGCTGGCCGCGCAGATCCGCGCGGTCAGCGAGGAGGAGCTGCGCACGGTGGTCGCCGATCTGCATGCCGAGCGGGCCACCTACGGACAGGCCGCTTCGCACGCGTCGACTGCCTGATTCCGGTCAACCGTCCGACTTGCGCGCTGCGACCCGGCACGCCGCACCCGCGTGTCGGCCGAGCAGCGCCGCCGTCCGCCCACCGGAGCCCCTTGCATGCGCGCCGAACGCCTCCTGGGTCGCCTCGACGGTGTCGTTCGCACCGGTGAGCGTCGCTGGTCGGCGCGCTGTCCCGCCCATGACGACCGCAGTCCGTCGCTCAGCGTGCGGGAAGACGGCACGCGGGTGCTATTTCACTGTCATGCCGGCTGCGCGCCGGAGGCGGTGCTGGCCGCGCTCGGGCTCGGCTGGCGCGATCTCTATGACGATCCCTGGATCGCCGCCCGCCAGGCCGCCTTCGCCGAGGCGGGGTGGCAGAGCCAGCGGCAAGCGGCCCGTCGCACGCTGCAGCACGGCATCGACCTGACGCTCGAGCGCATGATCCTGCGCATCGCCGCGGCGGATCTGCGCCGCGGGCGGACATTGTCGATCGAGGATCGCGGGCGCGTCGCGGTCGCCCGGATGCGGCTGGAGGCGGCCGCTGCCAGGGAGCCCCGATGAGCGGCGGGCGCTACGATTGGACCGAGACGCTTGAGCCGACCGTCCTGGAGCGTCTGGCCGGCATCGAGCCGGGATTGCAGGAATGGCCCGCGCCGCAGCCGGTGCCCGAACGGGGCGATCTGCAAGAGGCCAGCCCGTTTCCGCTCCCGCTGCTGCCCGCCACCCTGCAGCTGGCGGTGCGCGAGGTGGCACGCTTCAACAAGATCCCCGAGGCGAGCCCGGCACTGGTCGGCATCGGCACCCTGGCCACCGCGATCGGCAAGCGGGCGCTGGTCATCGAGCGCGAGGGCCTGCAGCATCACCCGGCGCTGTTTCTGGTCGGCATCGCCGGCAGCGGCGAGCGCAAGAGTCCGGCCTTTCGCGCCATGACCGAGCCGCTGGAGACCTGGGCGATGGAACAGGAGCCGCAGTGGGAGCAGGCGATGCGGCAGGCCAAGTCCCGCAACGCGGCGGTCGACAGCGAGATCGCCAAGCTCAAGCGCCAGAAAGACAGTGATCTGCTGGAGACGACGCGGCGCATCGAGGCATTGGAGGCCGAGCGCCTGCCGCTGCCGCCAACGCCGAAGCTGTTCACCACCGACTGCACCGAGGAGCGGGTGTTTCAGCTGATGCACGAGCGCCACGGGGCGTTTGCGGTGATGAGCGGCGAGGGCCGGCCGATCTTCGATGCGATCCTCGGCAAGTATTCCGGCGACAAGCGCACCGGGGATGCGATCTATCTGGCCGGCATCAGCGGCGACACGGTCAGCCGCGACCGCGTCGGCAACGGCGACAATGGCCCGGAGGATCGGGTGATCCGCCGACCCTGTCTGAATGTCTGCGTGATGGTGCAGCCGGACAAGTATCTGGAAGCCGCCGCGCATCCGGCGCTGCGCGCCTCGGGCGCACTGGCGCGCATCTGGCCGGCCTGGCTGCCGTCGATGGTGGGTCGTCAGCATGAGCAGCTGAACGAGCCCGGGCTCAATGCTGGGCAGCTGGCACCCTATTCGCACCTGGTGCGCGAGATCCTGGCGCACGCGCCGCGCCGGGACAACGTTGGCCGTCCACTGGCGCATCTGGCGCGTCTCGGCGCGGACGCGGCCGAGGCGCGCGTGGACCTGCACAACCTGCTGCAGGACCGCATGGCCGACGGCGGCGATCTGACGGACGTGCGCGACATCGCGAGCAAGGCCGTCTCTCAGGTCTGCAAGCTGGCGCTGGTGCTGCACGTCGCCGCCGAGCCCGCCGTGCTGCAGGAGCCGGGCAGCGAGATCGGGAGCGCGGTGTGGGCCGCGGCACATTGTGCCGGGCTGTGGTTTCTGGAGGAAGCGGTGCGCGTGCAGCGCTCGGCCAGCGAGGATCCGACGCTGGAGGCGGCGCGGCGCACCTTGTCTTGGCTGCGGCGCGAGCCGCGCGAGGCGATCGACGCGCGGACCCTGTGTCTCTATGGTCCCCGACCGCGTCCCGATGCCAAGGCGGCCGCGGCGGTACTCGACCTGCTGGAGGACCTCGGCTGGCTACGCATGGCGCCTGCGACCGGCCGGCGCAAGCCGCTGTATCGGCTCCATCCCGTGCTGCAGGTGCCCTAGCGGCTGACGCCCGATGCGCTGATACCGCACTCCCCGGCCAACAATGCTCGCGAGGGGGTCAACAAGCGAATCACCGGTGGCACCGTCCTGCCCGGACTGGCCGGTGGTCCGCGGATCAATCAGAGCAACAGCACAAAAGCCATGTCAGAAGCATGGCCCAGCAGTGTGACGGTGCGCTGGCCGCTACACTGAGTACACCCTCGAACTCCCTGCCTTTCAGGCGCCTTGCAGTCATTCGATCATTCGTTCCCACTGCGCAGCGACGCTCGCCGTCCACGACAACGCGTGCGCCCCTGGCTGGCACGGCAAATCCGTTCTAAGCCGTGGACGCGGAGCGGCGGGCACGTGGGGCGGAGTTTGCGGTCATGCCCAGGTAGTCGAAGACGCGGCGGACTTTGCGGTCGAGCTTGTGGATGGTGGCGGCCACCGAATCCTCGGACTTGGACTTGATCAGGCCGATGGCGAAGCGGCGCAGGCGGGTGATGTTGGCCGGGCCATGACCAGCGCGAACACGGCAGCGGTCCTCGTCCCAATTCCAGTCGAGGATGTAGTGGTGGGCCTCGACGCACCAGTGTTCGCGGTTGTAGCCGAGCAGGCGCGCGGGTGTGGCACTCTGCGGGGTGTGGTCGGTGATACCGTAGACGATCTCAGTAGAGCTCTTGCCGGTCTTCTTCTCGATGCGGTGTCGCTCGATGGCGAAGACCTGCCCGACATGCGGGAAGTCGAGATACGCGTTCAGTGCGGTGGAGGTCCAGATAGCGCGGCTTTCGATGCGTCCATGCTCAAGGGAAGGCGGCGCGCGGAAATCCGGCTCGCCGCGGACGGCGAAATGCAGGCGGATGTCGGCAGCCAGCGTGGGCTGGTTGTCCTTGGTGATAAACACGTAGTGCGCGCCGCGCGCGTGCAGATACTCGGCGAGCTTACGTTGTGTGAGCAGGGCGTCGGCGGTGACGGTCTTGTCGGCGATGTCGATCGGCTCGAGCGCCGGGATCGCCATCCCGATCTCGTTGGTGCGTTTCAGCTCGTCGCTGCCGTCGACGGGCAGGGAGGCGACTTTTTTTGGGTGTGACAGTGCTTGGTTTGATGCCCGACGACACCGAGGATATGGGTTTGGTCGCCGTCGGCGTCGATGGCGGCGCGCATGGTCTTGCCGTCGAGTGCCAAGCCCACATCCAAGGCGGCGTGCTGCGCATTCCAGCCCAGCAGCGCATGATTGAGGGCATCGGGATCGACACGCGAGAGCACGTCGCGGATGCGGGTGCGGCTCGGCACCTCGTAGCGGCCGTTGCGATAACGACAGCGGAAGCGCGCCCGGGCCGCTTGGCCGAGGTCCTCGGCCCAGGCGGCAATCGCCTTGTAGCCGCGCGCCCCGCACAGTACCGCCCCCGCGGCGATGGCGAGCACGACCGGCAAAGGGTGGCGCCGCCCTTGCGCTCGGCGTGGATCGGGGACATCGGCAAAGAACGCCGGCAGCGAACGCATCTGCTCTGCACTCAACATCAGCTTCGGGACTCCACAGTGATAACGGGGATCAAGGATCGGATCGGCCAGGCGTGCCTGGGCGCCGGCGATCAAGGGCCGCACGAACACCAGCTTGGGCGCCTCGGCAACGTTGCTGTAACCGGCGCGGGTGCGCCGAAACCCGCGCGTCTCGCCGACGTGTAGCCAGTTCGCCGCCCGGTAGCTGGTGCCGCGGAACCGGCGCGGATCAACGAACGTCTCCAGAAGCCACAGCGGGCAGCCGAAGCGCGCCTGCCAATCGTCGGCGACCCGTTGCTCGCACAGCGCCAACACGCGCGAGGCGAGATTCGGCACATGCCACTCAGGCAGGATGAGAAAGCGGGTGTTATTGGCGAGCAGATGCAGACGGTCGAACTGATAGCGCCGATCCCAGCCGATCCAGCGATCACGGGCAGCGCACTTCCACGCCGCAGCGCTCAGCACCAGCAGCGCCAGCCAACGTCCCTGCCAGGTCGCCACATACCAGAGCGTGTGACCGATCTTCGCCGCCGCGCCCAAGTAATGGTGCGTGTCGAGCAGCCGCCTGAAACGCGGCTCCTCCTCTACCCCGACTGGTCGCAGTGTGATCTCATGCAGGTTCAACCGCACAGCCCGTCAAGCCAACTTGGCGGGCAGTCTGAAGCCAATGGACAGGGATGTCCAGAATTGGGCGCAAGTTGTTCTTCCACCGGTCAGTCGGCAACAGAACGGTTCCGTCCTGCCCTGGCTGGCTCTTGGCTGGACTGTCGGCCGACTGGCAGTCTCTCCGCTTGCCGCCGCCGCGCCTTCCAACCGGCGCGGCGCGACCGAACATCGCGCGTTTGCTGGTTGGCAGGCTGCACGGCCTTTGTGGACGGCGCCCAGGTGCCGCCACCTTCGTCGCCAGGTTGTATTGGCCCTTCCGGCCAGGCGATCGTCCAAGACCGTCCTTATCCACAGGTTTGTAGCCAATGTAGCCGTTGTAGCCAGGCCCCGGGGTGAAAAGTGAAAACGCACCGGGACCGGAACCCCTGGCTACATTGGCTACAATGGCTACGCTTTACACGAAAAAAGGACGAATACGATGGAGTCGACTCCGTTTCGTGTTCGCTGGACGGCGATCCTGCACGCTTGGTCAACGCCGGCGAGCAGGCGCCGTGCACGATGAGTCCCTCGCCCTGGCTGTCGCCGTCGCGCTGGCGCGGTGATCGTCCAAATCGTCCTTATCCACAGGGTTGTAGCCAATGTAGCCGTTGTAGCCAGCCTCCGGGGTGAAACGTGAAAATGCGCCCGAACCGGACCCCCTGGCTACATTGGCTACAATGGCTACGCTTTACACGAGCGGAGTATGCTTGCACCGGCATCGGCGTTGCGTTGTGTTCGTTGGACGCCGATGTTGCGCGCCTGCTCAACGCCGGCGATCAAGCGCGGCCCTAAATCAAACCCTCGCCCTTGCTGTCTGATGTAATCAGACTCCGGAGCGAAACTGCGAAGCGCGCCCGAACCGGAAACTCTGGGCACGATAGCGGCACGCCCGGTCCCGGTAACGGTTGCAGCCACCAATACACCTCGGCTCCGTCAGCGTCAGAATCCGCATCCAAGCAGATGCGCGCCCTAGCATCCCCCTAGCTGACCCAGGCAGTAACCACGCATGCTGATCACCGACTCCACAAAAACAATCCCATCCCACCAGGTTATGCACGCTGAATTCCGGAGGAGTGCACAGGGCCAGATGGGTCTCCACCTGTTCCCGTTCCCCCTTCGTGATCTCCCGCCTCTCCCGCGGCGATAACTCGTGCACACTCGCGGTAAGCGACCGGCGCAACGATCCAGAGCGGTTACCGAAAAAGCGCCCGCCAACATCGCCGTTCCGGCGTTCAAACATGCGAGGTTGATCGCAGAAGGTGTCGGCCTTCCGCAATACTGAAAGACGTCCATCCTCTGGAGCGGCTGACGCTGCGTCCAGGATCGTGAGCGCAAGCCGCTGCGCACCGCGGTGGCCCGTCTCTCGGCGCAGCTAACACCGCGCCCATCCGAAGGCGATGGCATGACGGTCCACAGCATCCGTCCGGTCGGCGGTCGTCAAGAGTTCCGTGAACTACCGCGGCGCTTCGGCCGCTGCAACACCACCAAGATCACCACCGAACGACCCCACACGGGTCGATGTACGGATGATCGATGTGTCCTGGTAAGGCCGAGGCGGTTCTATACCGGATGGCACGGAGAAGCGACGACAAACGGCTACCGAACGGCTACCAAATCAAGCCAGGGACGCCAGCGAGGACAGCAATATTTTTATAACTGTCTGAATTATTGGAGCCGATGGGCGGATTCGAACCGCCGACCTACTGATTACGAATCAGTTGCTCTACCAACTGAGCTACATCGGCTTATCGGAGGACCGGCCGCTGAGGAGGTGGCCGGAAAGCCGGCAGAGGATAGGTGATTTCGTCGTCTTCGGCAAGCGCTCGCGAAACGGAAATAGGGCTCCCATAGGTTCCCATGAGCGGACAGGCGCGACTGCGGCGCGTACCTCGGGCCTCTTGGTCCGACCGGAATGCCAAGCGGGCTGTCACCAGGCCACGGCAGGGACTCCATCGGAATCGGCTCACAGGGCATAGGCCCTTTTCCAGAATATCGCCATGCGTGGCTGTATCTCGGCCGGCAAAGCGGCATAATCCACAGGCTTTGATAGCCCAAACCGTCCGGCGAAGACGCGAGCGCAGATATCCCGAGGAGCGATGCTGATGTCCAATTCCAACGCCACGTTCTGGAAGCCCTTCTTCTGGCTGCTGCTTGCAGCCTTGATCGGCGTCTATGTCCTCTATAACCACTACGCCGGTGTGCTGAAGGCCGACCTGACCGAGGCCAAGGAGAAGCTCGCCGCGGTGTCGGAGGAACAAGAGGCGACCAAACTGCAACTGAGTTCAACCACGCAGAGCGCGGCGGCGGCGCAACAGGAGATCCAGACGCTCCTGGCAAACCACGACACAGCCACGCAGAGCCTGCGCGATGACCATGAGAAGAGGATCGCGGCACTGAAGGAACAACACGCTCAAGCCATCGCAGACGTCCAGGCCGAGCACACCGACTCGCTGTCACAGGTGCAGGCGGAGCTGGCAGCGGCGCTGGACGCCAGCGATTCGACACGCGCCGAGTTGGACGCGGTGACGGCAGCCAAAGCTGAGCTAGAGCAGGCGCTGAGCGAGGCCAAGGAATCGGAGTCGTCGCTGCGCGAGCGACTTGTTGAGGTAACGGAGACGCAGCGAGAGCTGGAGGCCAAGCTGGCCGCGGACAACGAGACCATTGCCGGACTGAATTTCGAGCTCAACGCCGCTAACCAGCTGGAGGCGGCCTTGCGGGACAAGCTCAAGCGCGGCGGCGACCGTCAAGAGCGCCTGCAAATATTGGTCAAGAAAGAAGAAGCGGCTATTGAGGAGCTGAAGGACAAGCTGGTGACCATGAGCCAACAGCGAGAGAACCTGCTGTCGGCAGTGAGCACGGATGGAGCCGGAGCCGCGGACGCAGAGTTGCAAAGCGCACTGGCAGAGAGTCAGGACGTCATCAAGCAGCTGCAGGACGAGCTGGCCGCGGCCACCCGTGAGCGCGAGGCACTGGCCGAGAAGCTCGAGAGCGGCGACGCATTGGTTACCGACGCAACCGCGGAGGCCGATGCGCTGCGTGCGCAGCTCGACGCCACCGCGGCCGAGAAACAGGCGCTGGACACTGAGCTGGAACAATTGCGCGCGTCCCTAGATGCACAAGCGGCAGAGCTCGAGACGGCCAAGCAAGCGGCGGCGGACGCGGCCGCAGCGGTCAACGAAGGCGCCGACCCTGACGCGGTGGCAGCGCTGGAGGCCGAGGTAGAGCGCCTGCGCGCGGAACAAGCCGGACAGCTCGAGCAGTTGAAGGCCGCGGAAGCCGAGGCAACGGCGGCAGCGCAGACGCTGCAAGATGAGCGCTCGACACTGAAAGCGCAGATCGAGCAGTTGCAGTCTGAGCATCGCGCGGCGCTTGAGGCGGCCGAGGCGCGCATCAGTGACGCCACCGCCAAGCTGGAGCAAGAACGCGGTGCAATGCAGGCACAGATTGACGAGTTGCAGGCACTGCGCGATGCGGCCGGCGCCGAACGCGCCGAGGCGCTCGCGAACACCGATGAGGAGTTGGAGCGGATCGCCGCTGATCTCGCCGCAGAGCGCGAGGCGATGGCAGCGCTCCAACAGTCCCACGGAGATGAGCTGGATGCGTTGCGCAAGCAGCTCGCCGAGGCCGAATCGGCCGGCCAACAAAATGTCGAGCGCATACGCTCGCTCTACGACGGCGCGGCGGAGCTCGGCGGACAGCTGACGGAGGGCGGTATCCTGCTGAATCTGGCCGGCGATGAGCTGCAGTTCCCAAGCGGCAGCGCGGAACTACCGGCCGGCGAGCTGCCGACCCTCGACCGCGTCGCCGAGCTGTTAAAACAGCGTGCCGACCTGACCGCCCGGGTCGAGGGTCACACCGACAGCCAGGGCAGCGCCGAGGTCAACCAGACCCTCTCGCAGCAGCGGGCCGAGTCGGTCATGCAGGCGCTGGTTGAGCGCGGTGTGGATACCGGGCGCCTCAGTGCACGCGGTTATGGCGCGGACCGTCCCATCGCAAGCAACGCGACTGGCGCGGGGCGAAGCGAGAATCGACGCGTAGAACTCTACGTCATTCAGTGATCCGATCAGGCCAGCTACGCTCATCGCGCACACCGACGACGATCGCGTGACCAGCCCCGAGACCGAGGTCCGCCAGTGGCTGGAACAGGTGGTCATCGGAATGGATCTCTGCCCGTTCGCCGCGGCGCCTTGGCGCCGCAGCGCGGTCCGGCTGGTGACCAGCGACGCGCTTGACGAGCAAGGCCTGCTGCTGGAAGTACACGACGAACTGCTGCGGCTGGATGCGGCAGATCCGTTAAAGATCGAGACCACTCTGATCCTGATTCCAGGCCTGCTCGCGGACTTCGACGACTTCAACCAGTTCCTCGACCCGGTCGATCGGCTGCTGGAAGAGTTCGGCTGGCAGGGCCGTTTCCAGGCAGCCAGCTTCCACCCGGACTATCGTTTTGCCGGCACCAGCAGCGACGACGGCGCCAACCTCACCAATCGCTCGCCCTGCCCCATCCTGCATCTGATCCGGGAAGACAGCATCAGCCGGGCGATCGCGCGTCACCTGAATCCCGACGCCATCCCGGAGCGCAATGTCGCGCGCATGCGCGATCTTACGGAGGTGCAGCTCCGGGCATTGTTTCCGTTCCTGTCCAGCAGGCGCAGTTGAAGCGGGCGCCTTGCGCAGCGCAGCGGCGCGGTCGTCATAGGCGATTGCAGTCAATCGCCTTAGTTGCCGCAGCCGCTTGACTGACCTTGGCCGAATCGATTCGGACTATCCATTCGACGCGCTGATACGGCGTAAAGGCCCGCTCAGCCGCGCCAGAGCCTATCGTCGATGTACGCCTTCACCTGCCGATGTCCGGGCGTATCGACGGTGGTGAACTCCATGCTGGTCCTGAAGCCATCGCCGTGCGGCCGCGTGCGCAGCACGCGCGCATACACGTCCCCAGGTGCATCACCCCCGAGTTCCGGGCGGAGATTGATCACCACCTCGCTATAGGTCGGCAACACCATGGGCAGATCGGCTCGCATACCGTAGTAGCCCATGTCGTTCACGCGGCCGATGAACTGTTCGGCATGTATATTTTGCGACTCGACCATGCGGAAGATGGCGTCAAGCTCGACCGCGATGCGGGGTGATCGGCGCACCTCGATCTCCGGTATCACCAGCCGCGGCGGCCCGCGCACCGAGCGCAGCTCATACAAGGACAAGGGTTTCGACATCCCCTTGACCTGCACCTGGTTGATCCTGCTGACCTCGATGAGGTGCTGTGCGGCCCAATGCGTGGCCTCGCTCAGCAGCACCTGTCCGCGCAGGCTGAAAGACTCGATGCGCGCCGCGAGATTCACCGCATCGCCGATCACGGTGTACTCGCTATGCACGTCAGAACCGAAGCTGCCGGCCATCGCAGTCCCGGTGTTGAGTGCAATGCCAGCATACAGATTCGGCAGGCCGTTCGACTGGTTACGGCGATTCAGCTCGACCATGGCCTGCTGCATCTCCACCGCGCAGGCGAGCGCACGCTGCAGGTCGTCAGGGCGCTGTTGTGGCGCGCCGAACACGGCCATCACAGAGTCGCCCATAAACTTGTCGACCGCCCCCCCATGGCGCTGGACAACGTCGCACATGGCCGTGAAGTAGGCGTTCAGCAACAAGATCAAGGTCGACGGCGGCACCGACTGGGTCAGCGCCGTGAAACCGCGTATATCCGCGAGCAGCACCGTCACCTCGGTGCCGGCGATCGATTGTGATTCGAGCAAAAAGGCGTCTAACAAGGCGTCGAGTCGATGCCGCAGCGCGGCCTCGCCGTCGTTGCCGGCACTGCGACCATAGATCTCCTCGACGATATTGCCGATCTGGGAGATCAGCGCCTGCCTGTCGCCGTGTTGCATGGCTTAGTCCCTTGAGTCAGTTCAGCCCGGTGTCAGGCCAGTACTTGGTGCCGGACAGCTTGGCCGAGACCTTCCAGCCCTGCTGGGTCAGCACGAACACCGCGCGGCCTGACTCGAAGCGCAGCGCCATCTGGTCCTTTGCCTCTCCGGTCATGGTGCCCGCCTCCGCGGTGGCATCCAGACCCTGCAGCACGAACTTGTTGAAGGCGAATGCGTTCTCGAACAGGATCACCACCTGGCTGTCGAAGCCGCCGAAGCCAAAGCTGACACCAACACCGCCGCTGCCCATCTTCATATAGGTCCGCTGGCCGTTGTCGAGATCCACCGCAACACCGCGTCCGTAACCGGCCGTCACGACATAGGCGGCCTGCCGCGTATCGAACACCGCATAGCCCGCGCTGCTGTCGAACAGAGCGCGCGCGTTAGGCTCTCCCTCGAACAGCCGCTGCAGTGTCTCGTCGGCCATCGCATCCAGCTTGGCGCGGGTCTCCTCCGGCGTCGGCTCATCGCGCAAGTCGTTCTTGGCAGACTCGACGGTCTCATTGGCCCGCTCGACCACGACATCGGTTGCCTTGCCAACCGCCTCGGCGGCACTGCCGGCCGTCTCGCCCACCTGCTCGACTGCCTTCGCCGCCTTCTCCTTCAGCCCGTCCAGCATGGACTGGGCCGCAGCGGCCGGATGCACACCAGCGACGAGCACCAGCATCAGGCCAAGCCTCAGGGCAATCGCATCTTTGGTCATCGGAAATCGTTATCCTCACGCAATGGCTGTCTGCCAGCCGATTTCAGGGCCTGGATCGCCGAGCCCAAATCATCCTGCGAGTTGCGTCCGCTGCCACAAAAACTCGGCGATATGTCGGACCTCGAACCGAAGACCGGCCTTGCCTGCGGTGCCATCCAGATTCATCAGACAGCCACAGTCCTGGCTGACCAGCAGCTCGGCGCCGGTGGCCGCGATTGCCTTGGCCTTGTCCGCCGCCATCGCGGCAGAGATCTCCGGCTCCTTGACCGAAAAGGTACCGCCGAAGCCGCAGCATTCCTGGGCATGATCCGGCTCGACGACCCTGACCTCGCCCAATTGCCCCAGCAGCGCAGATGCCGCAGGCGCAACCGCCATCTCACGGCGCGCCGAGCAGGAATGATGCAGCGCGACGGTCACGGGCGGACCGCGATCCTCCAGACGGACAGCGAGCACGCGGTTCAGAAAATCGCACAGCTCGACCACCCGTGTCGCAAGATGTTCGGCACGCGCCTGCTCCGGGGTACCTTGAAACAGCCGCGGATAGTGCTCGCGCAGCATCCCCGCACAGGAGGCCGAGGGCACAACCACCGGATCGTCGCCGTCCAGCGCATCGAGCTGCTGGCGCGCGACAAGGCGCGCGTGCGCGCGAAAGCCCGAGTTGTAGGCCGGCTGACCGCAGCAGGTCTGATCCTGCGGAAAGAGCACGCGGACACCCTCTCGGCGGATCAGGCGCATGGCGGCCAACCCGACCTTTGGATACAGCAGGTCAATCAGGCAAGTGCCGAATAGTAGAACGCGGCTGGGTCTTGACATAGGCATCTTGCGCCCGGCGCCGGCAGCCGCCGGCAGATGTTTACAACGAACGGGCGCAGCGCGGCAGCTTTATCCGCAAATCGCCTCGGCAAAACCCGCCTTTAGGAACTGCACCGTCGAACTCGCGAGCGCAGAGCGACCGATCCTCATGCTGCCCACAGGGATCTCGACTATAGCATGCGGTCACCGTTCGTCTACCGGCGCAGGTGGTCGATCGGGCTGCGATCATGCTTGGTGCGAGGGAGGATCTTCAGCGACGTGGTGATCCGGATGCGCGGGCGCTGCCGTCGCCGACTCATCGGCGTGCAGCGCGCCATCGTCCGGCGTGTGCAGGTGCAGATGGACATGGCGGTGCCTGTGTGGGTGACGGTGCAGCACTGCCTCGGTCAAACGGCCGTTCTTGAGCACCACGGCGCGATTGATGATCTGCTCCAAGAACCCGCGGTCGTGCGAGACGATCAGCATGGCCTGTTGCAGCTCGGCGAGGTGACTGATCAGCCGCCGCTCGCTGTCCTCGTCGAGACCGTTGGTGGGCTCGTCGAGCAGCAGCACGTCCGGCTGCATGGCAAGCACCGTGGCCAGCGCCACAAGCCGTTTCTCCCCAGACGACAACCGGTGCGTGACCCGCTCGGCAAGCGCGCCAAGCCCAAGTCGGGCCAGCGTCTGTAACGCGCGAGCCCGCGCGGCATCGGCGCAGAGGCCGAGATTGAGCGGACCGAAGGCGACATCATCGAGCACGGTCGGGCAGAACAATTGGTCGTCGCTGTGCTGGAACAGCAGCCCGACCCGCGCACGCACCGGCCTGAAGTCGGCCTCGGCGCGTCTCGCCTCGCCGAAGGCGACGACCTCCCCGGCGCTTGGCCGCTTGAGCCCGACCAGCAGATGCAGCAGCGTGGTCTTGCCGGCACCGTTGGGCCCGATCAGTGCGACACGTTCGCCGGCGTGCAAACTAAAGGTCAGGCCGCGCAGGATCGCGCACCGCCCGCCGCCTGAATCCCGGGCACCTTCATGGGCAAAATGCACGTCATCAAGACGCAGCAGCTCGTCAGACTCCGCGCTCATATCCCCGCCAACACCGTCAGCCGGTCCAGCGCGAGCAGTCCGGCGCAGATCGTCAACGCAGACGCCAGCGCGAGCGTGTCGCCGCGCCGCCAATCAGTGCCGAGATACAGCAAACGCAAGCGGCCATCGAATCCGCGGCAGCGCATGGCATCGCTCAGCCGGCGCGAGCGCCCAAGGCTGCGCACCAGCAACATGCCCATCAGCCAGCCGAGGCTGTTCCAGCCGTGGCGATCGGCGCGGGCGACGAAGGCGCGAGCGCGCATCGCCTGCCGAAGGCGTTGGTACTCTTCGCCCACCAATTCGATCTGACGCACCGTCAGCAGCAGCAAATGGGTAAGCCGTTCGGGCACGCCGAGGCCCGCCAGCGCCTGGGCGAGCCGCGCCGGCCCGACCGAGCCAAGCAGCGCGATCAGCATCAGCAGAACGGTGTTGGCCCTGAGCAGGATGATCAGCGCAAGACCCACGCCCTCGCCGCTCGCGGTCAGCGCGCCAAGGTGCAGCAGCGGCTCACCGACAACGGTGAACGGCAGTGTCAGCAGCAGCACCAGCATGAACACTTCCAGCACCAGCATGCGCCGCAGCAGGTCGCCGGGACCGATGCCGCTGTTCAGCGCCAGCGCAAACGCCAGACCCAGGGCGATAATCAAGGGCGCCGGCCGTTGCAGCGCGACCACCGTGAGCGCGAACAAGAGTGCACCGATGATCCGCAGGCGCGGGTCGAGCGCGGCGGCCCAGCCGGTGTCCGCGCGCTCCGGCAGCAGCACCATCATGGCTCCTGGACGCTGTTCCGCGACCCGCTGCGTGTCCGACCGCGCGCGGCCCACCAGAGCGCCAGCCCGGCGATTCCAACGATATAGCCGATACCGCCGATCACGTCCTGAACACGCGAGCGAGCCCGTGCCTCGGCCAGTTCTTCTCGCAACGGCCGCACCTGACGCGCGACGGCGCGCTCGATTGCACTCTCCAGCACCGGATCGAGCGCGGCAGCACGCTCGCGCGCCGGCGAAGGCTGGCCGATATGCGCGGCATCCGCGCCTGCGGCTGATTCCGGCTCGGCGGCAGCCGACGCCGATAGGCCAAGTCGGCCGGCGAACGCCGGCGCCAGCTCGGCCTCGGCCACCATCCACTCAGCCCGATGCCCATCGGCGGACTGGACAACGATCAGATAATCGGCCGGCGTCGCCACGCGCCAGCTGAAACCCCCTTCGGCATCGGGTATCGGCGTTGCGAGCAGCGTGCCATCGGTGGATTCGATGCGGACCTGTGCGCCAGAGGCGACAGCGCCGCCGGCAAAGTAGGCCGAGCCGCGAATCAGATCGCCATCGGCGGCCGCGAACACCCGTAGCTGATGAGCAACTGCCGGCTGCAAGACGCATAGGCACAGCAGGGCCGCTAGCCAGTTGGCGGCCGACCTCGGGCGGGCCCAGTTGGTCGAGGGCTTTGGTCGGGCTTTAAGCCGGGGCCTGATGTCATCCATCATCGACGCCCATTGGCGATACCAGCAGTTCCGGCTCCACACGATAGAGAAAACCGACGATGATGCCGCCGATCAGCGCCTCGGCCAGGGCCAGCGGCAGGTAGGTGAGCCCGACCAACTGGGCCGCGGGCAGGAATTCTTCACCGCTCATCGCCAGGGTCGCGACCACCAGCGCGCCGGTCGCGAGCGCGCCCAGCGCGCCGGCCGTCGCGCCGAGGCGCCACGCGCGCGCGGCACTCAAGCCGGCCAGCCGCGGGCGCAGCAGCGCGCCGCAGAGCACCGCGGGCAGAGCGAGGTTCATCAGGTTGACGCCCAGCACCGTGAGCCCGCCATAGCCGAACAGAGCCGCCTGCAGGATCAACGCCACCAACAGCGCCGGCACGGCCGTCAGCCCGAGCATCAGGCCCATCAGACCGTTCAGCAGCAGGTGTACGCTGCTCGGCCCGAGCGGCACCGTGATCAGCGACGACACGAAGAAGGCCGCTGACAGCACCGCCGCCTGCGGGATGCGCGCGTCGTCGAGCCGGCGCAGCGACAGCGCCAGCAGTCCGGCCGAGACGGCGGCGCCGGTCATCAGCACCGGCGCCGAGAGCACGCCGTCGGGGATATGCGCCATTCCTCTCAGTCCGTCGGCGGCATGTCGCGGGTGCGCACCCAGATCAGCGCGCCCTGCTCCACCGCAACCGGCTCGCCGTTCGGGCCAGGCATGGGCTCGGGCGCTTGCAGCAGCGCGGCGAATCCCCACCAGCCGGCGCGCGGCATCGCGTAGCCGAAGACGCCGTTAGTGTCCGCCTTGACCACCTGCGTGACGAAGGCATCGGCCGGTGGCGTCACACTGCCGTCGTTGCGCCATTCCACCTCGACCTCGGCAAAGGGCACCGGTTGCCCATCGCGCATAACGATGCCGCGGAACAAGTTGCCCGTCCACAGCCCGTAGGGCCGCACCAGCGGGATGATCTCGACCGGCAGGCCGAGCCTTTGATCCCAGGCATCGCCGCCGCCGAAGGCATCGACGACCACCTTGGTGTAATGCACGATCAGCGTCGACTCGGCCGGCTCCCAGTAGGGCGCCGGCTCGACGAAGAAGATATGATCGCCCGGCGACCCCACGCGGTAATCGGCCGCATAGACGCGGCTGCCGTCGATGTCGGCAGGACGCAATCGATCGCGGAGATCCTGCTCGCCATCGGTGGTGAACACACCGAAACGCACCGGCTCGCCCATCGGCATGACAGGACCCTGCGCCATCGGATGGGTGAAACGCAGTTCCAGACGCAGATCGCGATCGCTTGCGGCATCGACGATCTCCGTGCTCGGGATCAGCTCCTGAAAGTGGGCCAAGGCCGGCGGCTTTGCCAGCATGAGCATGCTGAAGACCGCGAGCAGGATGTGCGGCGCCAAGGAAACCTGCTTTTGATGCAGCAACGCCGAAACATGGCTTATTGGACCACCGGTAGAATAGACCTGAGCCGGCATAGTCAAATCCCGCTTTCGGGTCGCCATAATGCACCGCCACGTCGCCAGCAGAGTCGTCGAAGTCGAACCGTCGGAGTCGAGCCCCCGGGGGCAACAGATCGCATCGGCTACAGTATGAAGAACAATGCATTGATCATACTGCGTTGCGCATGCGCGGGGAACCCGCAGGCGTCGACGGACGCCTCGTCGAGTGGATCGAATGAGGCGCGATCAGGCGCAAGCCGCCGACCGCAGCTCTAGGAGAAGTCGATGCAGCGCATCACCATAACCTTGGACGAAGTCCTAGATGAGGAGTTCGAGCAGTTTCGCGCCGCGCGCGGCTACGACAATCGCTCAGAGGCCATTCGCGACCTGATCCGAGCGCGGCTCGAGGCCGAACGCCTGCATCAGGAGCCAGCCGGCGAGTGCGTCGCCAACCTGACCTATGTCTATAACCATCATGAGCGCGAACTGGCGACGCGACTGACCCGCTCGCATCACGACCACCACGATTTGGCGATCGCGACCCTGCATGTCCATCTGGATCATGACAACTGCCTGGAGACGGTGCTGCTGCGTGGCCCGGCGGATCGCGTGCGGGCGTTCTCGGACAGCGTCATCGCTCAACCCGGCGTGCGCAACGGGCGGCTCTACATACTGCCGGTCGAGATCAGCGAGCAGCAGCACCGCCATGGCGGCGGAGACGGCGGACACCGACATCTGCATTTGAAGCCGATCGCCTGATCGAACCCTGCCCCCACCCGCGATCCAATCCGCCCTCGCCCGCCAGGCCCGGGAACTCAGCCGGTATTGCGCATGCCGGCCGCGATGGCGTTGATCGAGCGCAGCAGCGGATCGAGCCATTGCTCGCGCTCATCCGCGGCAGACTCGCCGCGATAGCGTTCCAGCAGAGCGATCTGCACGTGGTTCAATGGGTCCAGATAGGTGTTGCGCCGAGCCAGCGACAACTGCAAGTCAGGGGTTTCCTCCATCAGGCCGTGCAGACCGGCGACGTTGAGCACCTGGGTCAGCGTGCGCTGATACTCGTCGGCGATGGCCCTGTAGATGGTCTCGGCGTGTGGGCGGTCCGCGGCCAAACGCAGGTATTCGTGCGCGATGTGCATCTCGGCCTTGAACAGCGACATCTGCGTGTTGCTGAGGATGGCGCGGAAGAAGGGCCATTCCTGATACATCCGCTGGAGCTTGGCCAGGCGCTCCAGGTCGGCGCCGCGCCAACGTTCGATGGCGGTGCCAATGCCGTACCAGGCCGGCAGCGTATGCCGCGACTGCGCCCAGCCGAACACCCAGGGAATGGCCCGTATCGACGCCAGCGAGCGGTCCTGCTTCTTTCGGTGCGAAGGCCGCGAGCCGATGTTCAACAGCGCGATGGCATCGACCGGCGTCACCTCATAGAAGTAGTCGAGCAGCCCCGGGGTGTCGGCGACCAGGCCGCGGTACGCCTCTTCGCCATAAGCCGCCAGCTCCGCCATGATGCCGAGAAAGTCCTTGCGCGGCAGCCGTGGCGGCTCGATGACGCAGCGGCTGGCCTTGATCAGCCCACTGATGCCCATGGTCAGCTCGTATAGAGCGGTCTCGGGATTGGCATAGCGATAAGACAGCACCTCGCCCTGCTCGGTGAACTTGATCTGCCCATGCACGGTATCGTCCGGCTGCGACAGGATGGCCTCGTGGGTCGGGCCGCCGCCGCGACCGATGGTGCCGCCGCGGCCATGGAACAGGCGGCACTGAACACCGCGTGCATGCGCCAGGGCGACGATTTTCTCCTGCGCCTCGTACAGATTCCAAGCCGAGGAAAGGATGCCGCCGTCTTTGCATGAATCCGAGTAGCCGAGCATGACCTCCTGCAGGTTACCGGAGGCCTTCAGCAAGGCCGCATAGGTCTCGTTGTCGAACAAGGTCGACATCACCTGATCGATGTGCGCCAGATCCTCGATGGTCTCGAACAGCGGCGAGATGCGGATGTTGCAGAACCAGCCGTCGCCGTTGGCCGAGGCCCCCGTGTGACCCGCCAGCCCAGCCAGGCGCGCGAGCAGCATCACCTCCATGACATGGCTGGCGCTGTGCGTCATGGAGATGACATAGGCGCCGAACACGTCCTCGCTGATCTCGGCGCGCATGCGCGCCATTACCTCGAACACCTCTAGTGTCTCGCGCGTCTCGGGCGTCAGCGTCGCCTTGTCGATATGGAAGGGATGTGGATGGGCAATCGCCTCCGCCAGCGCGAGCAGCTTCTGCTCTTCCGTGAACGCCTGGTAGAAGGGCGCGCCGGGCTGGCGCGCAAACAGTTCGATGACCGCCTGCGTGTGCCGGGTCGATTCTTGCCGGATATCCAGGTGCATCAAATGGAAGCCGAAGCTCTCGACCAGCCGAATCAGGTCCTTCAGCTCGCCGTCGGCGGCGTTGGCGTCGCCGTGACTGATCAGCGAGTCGCGGATCAGATAGAGATCGTCGAGCAGCTCGCGCTCATGCGCATAGCCCTCGTGCATCTCGGTGGGATGATCGTCGCCCTCGATGCGCGCCTGCACGCGCGCCAGATTGACCTCTAGCCGGTGGCGAACGATGGCGAGTTTGCGCCGGTAGGGCTCGTGAAAGAAGCGCCGCGGGGTCTCGCCCATGGTATCCAGCCAGTAGTCCTCGTCGGTGTCGAGGCTGTCGAGGAACTTGGGCGAGGGCGCGCACAGGGCGCTCGAATGGCTGAGAATTCGCGTCAGACGCCGCACCCTGACAATGTATTCCTCCAACACCAGCTCGCAGTGCATGCGAACGGCCAGCTCGGTGGTCTCCGGCTTCACGAACGGATTGCCGTCGCGGTCGCCGCCGATCCAGGAGCCGAAGGCGACGAAGCTCGGCACCGACACAGCGCAGCCGCTGCCGTAGGCCCGGCGCACCGCGCGCTCCAGGTTTCGGTAGACCTGCGGCAGTATCTCGAACAAGGACTCGCTGAAGAAGTAGAGCCCCTGGCGCACCTCATCGGTGACCTGGGGCTTGTGGACGCGCACCTCGTCGGTCTTCCACAGGATCTGGATCTCGCTCAGGATCTCGCCGAGCCGATCCTGCTGCTCCTCCTCATTGAGCTTGTGCCGATGCAGGTCGAGCGCCAACAGAAAGATGCGGCGCTGGGTCTCCAGCATGGTGCGGCGCTTGGCCTCGGTCGGATGCGCCGTGAACACCGGGAGATAGGCCAGTTGCTCGAACAGCAGCTGCAGCCGCTCCGGCCCGACACCCTCCTCGGCAAACTGGCGCAGCGTGTGGTCGAACGAACCGCGCCACAAGCGACCGCCGGCGCTCACCATGGTGCGCCGCTGCAGGAAGCCCTGCACCTCCTCGGCAATGTGAGCGAGCGAGAAATAGATGGTGTAGGCGCGGATCACCTCGGAGAGCGTCTGCGGATCGAGCCCGTCGATGCGCTTCATCAGCTTTTGGCGCAGCTTCGCGTCGTCGTGCTCGCGCAGCGCCAGGAAACCGTCACGCAGGCGCTCGACCACCACCAGCACGCGCTTGCGGCTGTGCGCGCGCAACACCTCGCCGAGTAGCGTGGCGAACAGCTGAATGTCGCGCTCGGCGCCCGTCGGCGGAGTTGGCGATGTCTGTTGGTTCTCTGTCATGGCAAAACTGCTGCTGTTGCGGTGAGATCGAGGCCAGAGATAGCGCGGGCGCCTGCCGAAACGGCTCGAGGGACATGACGCCACAATCAGCGACGCTCCGAGTAAGCCACTCTTTAGAGCCGCGCCGGTCGACTGCGGCGGGAGACGGGGGTTGCGGGGGAGGCCGCCGATTCCGCAGCCGGTGAGAAACGAGGAGTTTAGCGCGCGCAACATGCGCGGAAAAGATGCAACCGCCGATCGGCGCCGCGGGTCGAGACCTCGACACCCCGGTCGATCAGATCGCTTTCGACTGCCGCATCGCCCCGGCAGAGCGCGCGCATGAATCGGTCTGACAGATCCAGCAGCGAAACCTGCATGAATCGCAGTCACGGCCACTTGCGATTTTCGCCGCATCGCGCAGACTTGGCGAAGATGCACCGCCGAGGGCACAGCAACGGGCGGCGCGCGAACGACCTATCCCAACGCCGGAGAAGACGATGACCCAGCAGGGCAAGCAAGACGACCACAAAGAGAGTGTCGCCGATCATCTGGTCGATGCCTACGAGGAGATGCTCAAGCGCACTGAACAAGGTATTGAGCAAGCGCGTGAATCGGCGCCGAAACTGCGCCACATGCTGGAGAAGGCACGCGACAGTATGGTTGAACTCGGCGAGCTGACCCGCGAGGAGGCGCACAAGATCGCCGACTACATCGAGCGCGATATCGAAGACGCCGCCGCCTACATCGCCGACACCGGCGAGGATCTTCGCGAATGGTGGCGCTTCGATATGGAGCTGATGGAACGGCGCCTGCTCGACGCCTTCACGAGCGTCGCCGATCAGACCAGCCTGCAGCTCGGCCAGTGGGCACAACAGGCACGGCGCGCGAGCCTCTATCAAGCAGGCCAGATTACGGGACCGGGCACGCTGATCTGCGACCAGTGCGGGGCCGAGACGCACTTCACCCGCAGCGGCCGCATCCCGCCCTGCGCCGACTGCGGCGGCCTCGCCTTTCGCCGCCCGGACAGGAAGCCGGCTAAGAAAGACGACTCAGGTCAGGCGGGCAACACGGCCTGACCCGCGGCGACCTCATGTGGGCTAGCCACTCTTTGCTCGATCTCGGCACTAACGAGCACGCGTTCGACGCGGCCTCCGGCAGCCGCTAGGCATAGCGGGACAAGATCATCAGCTGGTAAGGCTCGAGCAATAGTTCCTGGGTGGCGACGATGGTTTGACCGGCGAACAGGTCGACCATGGTCTTGCGCATGCCCATCTGGCGCAGCCGGCGGGCCTCCAGGCGTTGGCGGTGCTCGCTGAAGTTGGCAAGCACGAAGACGGTGGCCGTATCGTTGGTGCGCAGGAAGCCGAAGACGTGCTTGTTGCCGCTGTCGACGAACTCTGTCTCGCCGCGCGAGAAGGCCTGACTCTGGCCGCGTACCTGCAGCAGCCGCAGCAGCCCCTGATAGACGCGCCCGGGCACGGTCTCCATCTCGCGCCGTTCCTCTGCGCGCGCCCAGTCGAAAGCGCCGCGATGCAGCCAGCGCGAGTCGCCGAGCTTGTCCGGATCAGCGTCGTAGCCGTAGTTGTTCAGGGTCGCGATCTCATCGCCAAGATAGATCAACGGGATGCCGCCGATGGTGATGATGACGCCGTGGATCAGCAGGATGCGCCGCACGGCAAACTCGAGTTCGTCAGTGTCGTTCTCGGCGAGCGCCTTCTCGGTCCCGGTCAAGGACGCGCAGGTGCCGGAAACGCGGGCATCGCCGGTGACCGGGTCCTCCTGAAACGGCGCTCCGCGGGCGAAACTGCCCTGGTGCTGCCCGGTGAAAAAGCGGGTCAGGAACTTGCGGTGTGGCCCCGGCTCAAAGCCGACCGCGGCGACGTCATCATCCGCAAAGGCCCAGCCGATGTCATCGTGGCTGCGCACGTAGTTGACCCAGGCGCAGCCGTCGGCGACGGCATAGCGGTTCTGCATGGCACGCAGCAGCACGCGCACGTCGCGGGTCGCCAACGCATCCCACAGCAGCGCCATCAGTTGCGGATTATAAGACAGCGGACATTCGCCGGTGCTGATGTACTCGCGCACCTGATCCGGGTGCACGATGGCCTCGGATTTGAACACCATGGCCGGCGCGGCAATGCTGACCAGCGCATTGAAGGCCTGGATGATCCAGTGCGCCTCCGGCAGATTCTGCGAGTTGGTGCCCAGCCGTTTCCAGACGAAGGCGACCGCATCCAGCCGCAAGATCTCGACGCCCTGATTGGCCAGGAACAGCATTTCCTCCAACATCCGGTTGAAGACCTCGGGATTACCGTAGTTCAAATCCCATTGATAGGTGTGGAAGGTGGTCCAGACCCACTTCTTGATACCGGTGCGGTAAGTGAAGGCGCCGGGGTGATCCTCGGTGAAGACCTCCGGCATGGTGCGCTCGAACTGGTCCGGCATGGTGCGATCGGGGAACATCCGGTAATAGGCCTGATAACGGCGATCGCCTGCCAATGCCTTCCTTGCCCATTCGTGCTCGTCGCTGGTGTGGTTGAAGACGAAGTCCAGCGTCAGTGAGATGCCGTGGTGGCGAAGCTCGGTGGCCAGCTCGGCGAGTTCGTCCATTGTCCCCAGCTCCGGGCTCACCTCGCGGTAACTGCTGACCGCGTAACCGCCGTCATCATCGCCGCTCGGACTCCTGAACAGCGGCATCAGGTGCAGATAGGTGATGCCCATCTCGGTCAGGTACGGGATGCGCTCGCGCAGCCGCGCCAAATCGCCGGCGAACAGGTCCACATAGCACATGGCACCGACCATGCGGTTGGACTGATACCAGGTTGGATCGGAACCGCGCATGGCGTCCAGCGCCTTCAGCTCCGGCGAGCGCGCCATCCACATCGCCGCGGCGGAGGCCAGGATGCTCTCCAGGTGGAAGAAGAAGTCGTACTGGCGCCCATAGAGGCCATAGAGGCGTTTGAACAGCCTCGGGAAATGGCGCTCGAGACGTTCCACGAAGGCGATCCACTCCACCTCGTCGACCGCCCCACGGAAGCGGTTCTCGAGACGCGGCAACAGCCGCTCCAGCGACTGCTGCGCCTGTTCACGCAACCAAGGCTCGTCGTCATGTGGGAGCGCCTCGGCTGCCACAATGCGTTCTGCTTTCGAGACCAATCTATTCCTCCGCCTCGATCAAGGCGCCGTTCCCTTTGGCGTCTTCAACCAGCACCAGCTTCCCGAGCGTTGGATGCCGCACCGTCGTGACCTTGAAGGCCGAATACTGTTTCTCGGCAATCACCCGCCCCTCATCTCTCAGATCGGCGAGAACCTGCTTCTCCGCATCGATGATGCGCATGGCGTCAGCACCTCAGGCGTTGTTGTTTTAGGCGATTTCTGTCAAACGACACATGTTGACCGATCCCAGGCTCGGGCTGCAACCGCGAGCAAGCCGTCCAGCCGCGATGCAGGATCAGATAAAGCCGCGGTCGCGCCGGCCGAGGATCCGGTGTCCGCGCGGGGTCATCAGCGAGGCGGTGCTCAAGCCGACGCGGCCGAGCCGGTCGGGAAGTCCAGCTTGCACAAGGCGCCTAGGCTGCCGCGGCCGCAACGTCTGGCGATCGGCAGCAGGCGCAACAACACCTGTGCGGTCAGAAAGGCGTCGCCGGGCGCGGTATGACGGTCATAAGGGACCACGCCGAAGCGCTCGCACAGCCCGTCCAGCGACAGATCTCTCAGCGGCGCCTGACCGGCAAAGGCACCGTCTGACTGCAGCGCCAAGACCAGCTCGCCGGTATCGAGGTGTCGGCTTCTCAGCCGAGCATCAGTGTGTCTGGCGAGCGCCGCGTCGATCATGGCCAGATCATGGCCGATGTGATGACCGACGATGACGCCGTCGGCCAGATAGTCCACTAAGCGTGCGATGGCCTCTGACTCTTCCATGCCGTCGCGGCTCTCCGCGCGCGTGATACCGTGCACCAATGTCGCCGCCGTGTTGAACTGCACCCGCAGCAATGCCTCGAACACATCCCCCAGCGCAATCTGGCACTGCGCGACACCGATGGCGCCGATGCTGACGATCCGATGCCGACGTGCATCCAGACCAGTGGTCTCACAGTCGAGCACGACAAAGCGCACCTCCTCCAGGGGCGTATCGTCCGTCCAGCTATCCGCGAAGGCCGCTTGGTAGGCGGCGAGAGCGCGCGCAATGATCGGAGTCGTCATGGGTTCAACGCGGCGGCGCCAAGCCGTAGCGCTGACCGATATACTCCATCAGCGCAAGCACGGTGCGAAAGCCGGTCTTCAGCAGGTTCTGTTCCAGCCGGGTCAGCTTCGATGGGTCCACACGGCTGCCGTCGGAGCCGGCGGTGAGACCCGTGCGCACGCGGTGATACAAGGCATTACGGAAGGCCGCGGCAGTCTCTTCCATCAGCAAACCCGCGGCATCGCTCGCCGGCGTCACCGAGCGAAGCCGCTCCAGCGTGGATGTGCCCGCATGGGCGCCGCAGTCGAGCGCCAGCGCACGCGCGATATCGACCACCGGCTGCAGGGTCGCGCGCTGTACATCCAGGATCTCTTTGTAGCCACCGTCGTCGTCGACCACAAGTCCGCGGAAGAAGGTCAGCGGCGGCAGATTCGCCATCGAGTCCTTGACCAACTGCGGCACGAAATCCGGATTGCGAGCTTCCACGCCATGGATGCGGCGCTGCAGCTGATCGACCAGGCGACAGTCGCCATGCACCGGACGCAGATCGAAGAGCGACGTCGCGCGATAGACGCAGCTCTCGATCGGATCAGTGATCCAGCGGCTGAAGGCGTACTCCCATTCGCCCAGCGAGCGGCACGCGCTGGGGTGGCCGGCGACGATCGCCTTGGCAGAGGTCACAAAGCCGCAGGCCGCCAGACCGGCACTGACGCGACGCCCGAGCTCGAGGTAATAGCTCCTGGCGGCGCGCCGCTGATCCGGCGCCGGCTCGTCATAAACAAGGCCATGGTCCAGATCGTAGAGTGTCAGCAGCTCGCTGCGACCGGCCGAACCGAAAAATACCCAACAGTGATCCAAATCCGGGCTCTCGATCCCCTCCTCTGCCAGTGCCCCTTCCACCAGACCCACCAGTCGCCGCAGCACGGCTTCATCGAAGGCGCCGGCAATGGGCGCCAGCCAACGCACCGACTCCGGGTCGGTCAGTCCGGCGGCGATGAAAGCCTCGCCTTGGGCGCGCAGCTGCGTGAGCTCGCGAATACTGTGGGAGCACGCGATGTCCTCTATGATTGCGAGCGGCGCCGCGCCCTCTGTGCGCGTCAGGTCACGCCGCGATAACAAGCCGAGCACGCGGCCGTCGAAGCGGCCACCGGCGGTCAGGACCAGATGCTCGGACTGAAACTGCAGCATACGCGTCAGGTAGGCACCGGCCTCGAGACCCGGTTCCGCGACCGCCCGCACCCTTTGCATCAGCTCCCGCGCCGGGGTATCCGGCGCAAGCGCGCCGCTCGCGACCTGGTCGCTCAGCATGCGCGGCGTGATCAGGCCAATCGCGCTGCCGCTGTCATCAACCACCACCGCGGCGACCGCCGCTTCACGACCGGCGATACTGGCCGCGACCTGCCGCAGCGGTGTATCACAGGTCACACTGAGCATCTCCGCCATCGGCTCGACCCGGTGCGCCATCCAGTCGACCGGACGCCGCCCGAGCCGCAGTTCGTCGCCGCGCCCGTGCGTGGCCTCCAAACCGGCAGGCATGATGGTCGCCGAGAAGTAGGCCGCCAGGAAGCGGCTCGCGCGCGGGTGGCGCTTGACCAGCGTCCAGAACAGGTCCGCCGGCAACGCATAGAGGATGACATCGGTCTCGGTGCGGGCGGTGTAGACATGCTCGCCGATGCCAAGATAACGGCCAACACCGAGCAGATCACCGTCTCCGCGCACATCGCGTAGACTCTCGCCATCGGTCTGCGCATCGATCAGCCGCACCACCCCCTGCTGAATAACGTAGATATAGCGCGAGCGCTTGCGGCCCTGCTCAAAGACCAGCTCGCCGTCTTCGTGAAAGATGACGCGCCCGCCGTTGACGAGCTGCAACAGCTCACTGTCGCTAAGGTATTGAAAGGGCGGATAGCGGCGCAGGAAGTCGGCGACGCGGTAGGCGATGCTTGCGGTCTTCAAAACAAGGTCTTGGTCCGTGTTGGAGATCCGCCTTTTCGATTCCGTGTCATAGGAGATTTCCCGGCTACCGCCGATAGGCTGGTGTTCTAGGCAATGGTCGGCACGACATACCAGCCCCGGATAGGTTTCGCAACCCTAGCGAGCCGATGCCTCAGACCGACGCGAGCACGGCGCTACGATTGTTGGCCTGCGGGCGTCTTCAAGTGGGCCAAGCGCCGAGCGCCGAGGATCGCGCCACAGCACGATCGCGCATCTTTGGCCCTTGGCGCTCGGCCCTTTTGCAACCATTTGGCGCGCTAGTGCCGCACTGCAGAAATCCTTAGGCCGTTCGTTGTCGTTGTCGTAATCGAATCCGTAATCGGTGTCGTGCCGATACTCGATTACGACAACGACAACGATCAGAGACGGTCTCAAAACCTCTGCACTGCTGCCCTAGAGCGATCTAGGGCTCGGGGAATATGGGCGACCGACCATAGCAGCCCAAGCGGCCGATAGACCAGCCCGGACATTCCCGTAGGCGCGATTCTGCGACCGTCCGCGCAGTAAGGACCGTCGCGATCCCGAATCGCACGTTGCCGCATCCGGCCTAGGCCGCCTCGCCACCCTGATGAACCGCTGCGTCGCCGTCGCCGATGATGCCTTGGATCACCGCCCCCGCCAGCGTCAGGCCGAACAGCGCCGGCATGTAGCTCACGGTGCCGTTGACGGCGCGCGGCCGGCCGCGGCCGGTCTCCTCTGGGGGTAGCGGCGGGCGCGATCGCTCCAGCGACCAGACCGACAGCACGCCGCGCCCGAGGCCGCGCCGACGCAGCCGCCGACGCACTTCGCGGGCCAAGGGGCAGACCTCGCTGTCCATTAGATCCCCCACGCGGATGCGGGTCGGGTCCAGCTTACCGCCGGCCCCCATGCTCGCAGCCACGGGCACGCCCGCCTCCAAGGCGGCGGAAATCAGCGCGACCTTGCTGCTCAGACTGTCGATCGCATCCACCACCTGGCTGAAGCCGCGCCCGTCCGCACCCTGATTCACGATCATTGGCAGCGCATCGACGGTGAGAAAGTCATCGATGACCCGCACGCGGCAGCAAGGGTTGATGTCAGCGATGCGCTCGGCCATGACCTCCGCCTTCTTGCGGCCGAGCGTGCCATTCAGCGCGCAGAGCTGGCGATTCAGGTTAGAGGCCGCAACCGTATCGTGATCGGCGATGGTCAGCTCGCCGATACCGGCACGGGCAAGTGCCTCGGCGGCGAAGGAGCCGACGCCGCCGAGTCCCGCCAGCAAGACCCGCGCGGCCGACAGGCGCTCGATGCCTGGCTCACCAACCAGGATGCGGGTCCGTTGCCAGATAGGATTCTCTTGCGGCGCCATGGCACAGCTAACCTCTCTCGCACCGCCAGCTATAAACCCAGCAGCGCGCGCGCATTGACGGTGGTGGCGGCGGCAATTACGGCCGGTTCAGTCTCGCGCACGTCGGCCAGGGCCGCCAACACCTCCGGCAGATACTCCGGGCTATTGCGCTGATAACGATGCGAGGCCACGGTCAGATCCGGCGCATCGGTCTCCAACACGATGGCCTCGAGCGGGAGCTCGGCGGCGAGCCGTCGCAGCCTGGATGAACGCTCGAAAGTCAGCATACCGCCGAAGCCGAGCTTGAACCCCAGGTCCAGATACTGCTTCGCCTGCTCCAGACTGCCATTGAAGGCATGCGCGATGCCGCCGAGCAGACCGGCATCCCTTAGTAGAGCGAGCATGGCGTCGTGCGCCTTGCGTACATGCAGCAGCACCGGCAGACCGGCATCACGGGCGATGCTGAGCTGCGCCGCGCAGAGCCGGCGCTGATGTCCAGCATCGCTGGCCGGGTCATGAAAATCCAGCCCGATCTCGCCCAGCGCCACCGGCCGGTGCGCCGCAAGTGCCTGCTCCAGCGCCTTCAGGTCGTGATCGCCGTGCCGCGACAAGTAGACCGGATGCAGCCCGAGCGCCGGAAACAGGTCCGGATGCGCGGCGCATAGCGCGAGCAGCGCCGGCCAGCCGCTGGCGTCGATCCCCGGGACCACGATCGCCGCAACACCGGCAGCACGCGCCTTCGCCAGGACCTGATCACGGTCCGCATCGAACTCGGCGACGTCCAGGTGGCAATGGGTGTCGATCAGTTGCAAACTCAAGGCGGCGTGCTCAGCAGTGGTGGCAAATCCTTGCTCATTGCGAGGCCGGCCGCGAACGGGCGCGGTCGAGCCTGGTTAACGTCAGGGACTGCTCGCTTGGACCTGGTTGCTTTACAGCGACTAGCCTTCACCGCGTTTCGCGTCGCGGATGTAGTAACGCTTGCTCGGACCTTCACCGACCAGGCGAGCCTGCAGCTCAAACAGCTTGGTGGCCTTGATCAAGTCGCTGAGCTTTGCATAGCCGTAGTTGCGCTGATCGAACTGCGGGGAGCGCTTGTTGACGGTGTTCCCGACACTCGACAGCTCCGCCCATCCGTCGTCGTCGGCGGCGTCCTCCACCGCCTTGCGCAACAGACTGACCAGCTTGGCATCGCCGCGCAGTTCTTTCGTTGCAAGCCGAGCGGGCGGCGTCGCGCCTGGCGCCTCGTCCTTCAGCAGCTCGGTGAAGATGAACTTATCGCAGGCGGCAACGAAGGCCTCCGGTGTCTTGTGCTCGCCGAAGCCGTAGACCTTCAGGCCCGATTCGCGGATACGCGCCGCCAGCGGCGTGAAGTCGCTGTCGCTGGAGACCAGGCAAAACCCATCGAAGCGCCCGGTGTGCAGCAGGTCCATGGCGTCGATGACCATGGCCGCGTCTGTGGCGTTCTTTCCCTTGGTGTAGGCGAACTGCTGCCGCGGCTGGATCGAGTGCCGCAGCAGCACATCCTTCCAGCCCGCTAGATTGGTGCGGGTCCAGTCGCCATAGATACGCTTCACCTGCGCGGTACCGTAGTTGGCGACTTCTTCCAGCAGGCCGTCGATCACGGACGCCTGGGCGTTGTCGGCATCGATCAGCAGTGCGAGGCGGCGATCATTCTCATCCGGCATTATTCTGTCTTCCCCGGTAAGGGCACTACCACATCAGGTCGTCGGGTACCTTAAAGTCGGCATAAGCATCGTCCTCGCCACCGCCGGGCTTGTTGTGCACCAGCACCAGGCTTGCGTCATAGGCAGCGGCGCGCTCCGCCACCTCCGCAGGAACCAGTTGGTAGAAGTCGTCCTGACGCACGATCGCCAACTGACCGTCGACCAATCCGCGCTGCTGGTCGGCGTTAACATACAGCCGCTTGAGCTTGCTGCCGTCGGAGAAGTTGTAGGCCAGATCGGCGCGGTCGCGCGCAACGCGGTTGTCGCGGATCAGTTGCCACAGGGCGACGAGCTCCGCCTTGCGCTTGGCCTCCTCCTCGCGCTCGCGGTTGAGTTCGCGATCGCGGCGCTTCTTCTCCGCGGCAGCCTGCTGTGCCTGGACGCGCGACGCATCGTCCGGCGCGCCGCCCGAACGCTGCTGCTTGCGCTTCTTGGACTTGGTTTGCTTTAGCTGCTGCTGGTTAACCAGCCCCGCCTTGAGCAGTTGCTCCTGAAGCGAGTTACCCATGGCGCTCTTCCTCCGCCCCCTGTCGTTGTTGTCGGACACCACCCGAGACGACGGATGGCGTTGTTTCATCGCGGCATTGTAGCGCCGATGGCGGCGATCTATCGCCGCGGAACGATCACCGCTGTTGCTCTTCCGGCTGGATGGGTAAAATCCCGGCGCGTGCGACACCCTAATCAACTGGATCGGACGCGTTGTTCGCACACCGCCCGCGCCGGCGGTGTCCCGACTCGAATCCGAGCCAACAGCGGCGCTGAATCCGGACCGATTGATCATGAATACACACCGCAAATCCCTACTCGCCTGCCTGCTCGGCGCCAGTCTGCTCGGTGCCGTCGTCATCGACGCCTCCGCCCAGAGCATCGGCTTCGTCGACATGGAGCGCGTGCTCCAGGAAAGCGATGCCGGCAAGGCCGCGCAGGCCAAGCTTGCAGAGCAATTCGGCGACGAACAACAGGCGTTCGGCCAGCGCGAGCAGGAGATCCGCCAGCTCCAGGCCGCGCTCGAGCGCGACAAGCCACTGATGAGCAAGGCGCAGGTCCAAAAGAAGGAAGAGGACATCAAGGCGCGCGTCGAGCAGTTCGAGAAGGACTTCAGCGAGATCCAGCGTGCGGTGATGAAGGCTCAACAGGAGGAAGGCCAGAAGGTGCTGGAGCCGGCACGCACCGCCGTGAACAGCGTTGCCGAGAAGAAAAAGCTCGCCGCCGTGTTCGAGGCGAGCCAGGCCGGTCTGCTCTATCTCGGAGACAGCGCCGACATCACCGAAGACGTCATCAAGGCCTTGAACGCCCAGTAGGCGCGGCCACCGCACGGCGGCCGAACGGCCCGCGCGCCTCGCGCATCGCCGACCGTCGCCGACGGTCGGCGAACACAGGGCCTTACTAATAAACCGACTGGCAACGGGTTTTTCATCCAATTTCCTAACCTGGATCAGTAATTGAGAATTCGATGCCGTCCCGCGTTGACGAACACTGGTTTAGAATCAGACATGGAGTCCGGCGACGCCATTGACGCGCCCGGGCGCTGACGGTAAGGCAATGCCGGCCAATTAACGCGATTGCCGGAGAATCCCGCCCTTTGGCGATTGCCGGAACACCCTGCCCTCGCGGCATCAACATGGCACCGGCGGCAGGTGCCATCGCTTCGGAGGATGATGACCCGATGCTCGGAGAAAAACACGACCTGGTCCACGAGTTTCCGGAGCTCGAAGCCAAGATCGACGATATGAGGGGATCCAATCCGCCGTTCGCGGAACTGATGGACCAGTACGACGGTCTCGACGCCCGTGTGCGCAAGCTCGAAGAGCTTGGCACCCCGGTCGCCGACGAAACCATCGAGGATCTCAAGAAACAGCGGCTGTTGCTGAAAGACCGGCTCTATCAGCTGCTGACCGCCTAGCGCGGCAACGCACAGCTCGCGGCTCCGCGCCCTGGATCAATCGGGCGCGGAGCCGGTCGCGCCCCTGCCGATTTCGCGCGGATCATCGGCGCCGAAGCCGCGCCTTGGTCTGCGCTGCCGGTCGAACACACCCCCGATTCCGGTCTAACCACTTAGGCGATTGCCGGAAAATCTCCTACCAGATGACGCCGGATTGAGGTTCGCCTTCAAGGAGCACCGCCAGGAGCATAGCCGAGCTATGTGACTGGCGGTGCGACAGAGAAGGCGGGCGTCAAGACAAGTCAGCTGGTATGCGATTTGACAGAAATCGCCTTAGTTCGCCGTATTCCCGGTTCGGCAGCAAGCCGCCTTTTCGCATGGGAGCGCCGCCGCGTTTCCGCTATGCTCGCGCGTCTTGCTGATCCGCCGCGCATCCGCGCTCGGGCAGACCTGAAACGGAACACTGCATGCGCCACCAAGACAGTCTCGGCGGCAGCAGCGTCGACCGCCCCCGCGGCCGGCACTTCAAGCCGCTGCTGAAGCTGCTGACCTTCACCCGGCCCTATATCGGCCGTCTGCTGTTGGCGCTGCTTGCGCTGCTGGTCGCCGCCGGCGCGCTGCTCGCCTTCGGCCAGGTCATCCGCGCGGTCGTCGACTACGGCCTGGCCGACGGCTCCAGCAGCGCGCTGGACATAGCCCTGTTATTCTTTCTAGCCGTGGTCGCCGTGCTCTCCGCCGCCATCACGATGCGCGGCTATCTGCTCAACTGGATCGGCGAGCGGGTGGTCGCCGACGTACGCCAGGCCGTCTACAGCCGCGCGCTCGCGCTCGACGTCGGCTTCTACGAGACCAACCGCACCGGTGAGCTGATCTCGCGCCTGACCAGCGACACCGCACTGCTGCAGGTGGTGGTCGGCTCGACACTGGCCATGGGTCTGCGTACCGCGCTGCTGGCGGTCGGCGGCGTCACCATGCTCGCCATCACCAGCCCGCGGCTCACCGCCATGGTGCTGCTGGGCGTGCCGCTGGTCGTGCTGCCCTCCTGGCTGCTCGGCTGGCGCGTACGTCGACTGTCACGCAAGAGCCAGGACCGCATCGGCGACATCGGCGCCTATGTCGACGAGACGCTGCATGCGATCCGCACCGTGCAGGCGTTTGGACACGAGCCGATCGACCGTCACCGCTACAACGAGCGCGTTGAAGATGCCTTCAGCACCGCAATGCAGCGCTCATTGAACAGCGCGGTCATGAGCGGCGTCGTGACCTTGGTGACCTTCGGCGCCATCGGCACCGTACTCTGGATCGGCGGCAACGAGGTCCTGACCGGCGAGCTGAGCGGCGGCGAGCTGTCGGCCTTTCTGTTCTACGCCATCCTGGTCGCCGGGTCGGTGGGGTCCTTGAGCGAGATCGTCGGTCAATTGCTGCGCGGCGCCGGCGCCAGCGAACGGCTGATGGAACTGCTGGTGACCGAGCCGGAGATCGCCGCGCCGGCCCAACCCAAGCCCCTGCCAGAACCGGTCACCGGCAGGGTGCAGGCACGCTCCCTGGGCTTCAGTTACCCGGCCCGACCGGGCATCGCGGCGCTGGCGGACGTCGATTTCGACATCGCCGCCGGCGAGCGGGTCGCGCTGGTCGGCCCGTCAGGTGCCGGCAAGTCGACGCTATTCCACCTGCTGCTGCGCTTCTATGACCCGCAGCACGGCAGCCTGATGCTCGACGGCGTCGAGCTGCGCGCGCTGGACCCCGCCGAGTTGCGCCGGCACATCGCCGTGGTGCCGCAAGACCCGGTCATCTTCGGCGCCGACGCCTGGGAGAACATCCGCTACGGCCTGGAGAACGCCGACGACGACGCAGTGCGCGCCGCTGCCGAGGCCGCCCACGCCCATGAATTCATCGAGCGCCTGCCGCAGGGCTACGACACCTTCCTCGGCGAGCGCGGGGTTCGTCTGTCCGGCGGCGAGCGTCAGCGCATCGCCGTGGCGCGCGCTATTCTGCGCGACCCCGCGCTGCTGCTGCTCGACGAGGCGACCAGCGCGCTCGACGCCGAGAGCGAGCGCCTGGTGCAGGACGCCCTCGAGCGGCTGATGCAGCAGCGCACCAGCATCGTCATCGCCCACCGCCTGGCCACCGTCCGCGAGGCCGATCGTATCCTGGTGCTGGACCACGGCCGCATCATCGCCAGCGGCCATCACGATCAATTGTTGGCGCAAGGCGGCCTCTACGCGCGCCTGGCCGCGCTGCAGTTTCAAGATGTCCCCGGCCCGCTGCCGGCGGCGGTCGCTTCCGCGTAACGCGCATGCAGAGGGCGCTGCGCGGCGCTCAGCGCTGCCGTTTCCAGGGTCACACGTCGGCGAGACCGAAGCGGCGAATCATCCGATAGATATTGCGTTCGCTCACGGCCATGACCTCGGCTACCTTGGCGCGCCGGCCGGAATACTTCTTGAGCTGCAGCCTCAGATACTCGGCCTGGAGTTCCTCCAGCGTTGGATCATGATCGAAGCTGACCGTGACCTCGACCGTCCCATTGCCGCGGCCGGTTCCAAACGCCAGGTGGGCCGGCTGAATCAGCTTGGACCCGCGCGACAGGATAATGGCCCGCTCGATGACGTTCTTCAGCTCCCGAACATTGCCCGGCCAGTCATAGGCGGTAAGGCAGCGCAACGCATCGTTGGAGACGCTCTTGTTGATCCTGCTCGAGAAATTGTGATGCTGAATGAAGTGCGTGACGAGATACGGGATATCGTCCCGACGCGCACGCAACGGCGGTACATCGATGACGAAGGTGCTCAGGCGATAGAACAGATCAGAACGAAACTGCGCCTGCTGACTCATCTCCTCCAGGTCTCGATTGGTGGCCGCTACGATGCGGGCATTGGCCATTAGGTCCTTGGTTCCGCCGACGCGTCGGAATACCCCCGTCTCCAGGACTCGCAGCAGCTTTGCCTGGATCGAGGCGTCGATCTCACCGATCTCATCCAGGAACAGCGTCCCGCCCTCCGCGCCTTCGATCAAGCCGCGTTTCAGCCGATCGGCGCCGGTGAAAGCCCCTTTCTCATGCCCGAACAACTCCGACTCGAAGAGTTTTTCCTGCAGCGTACAGCAATCCACCGGCACGAAATTACGTCGCTGTCGGTCACTGCTCACATGCACCGCACGTGCGACCAGCTCCTTGCCGCAGCCGCTCTCGCCCTGTATCAGCACATTGACATCCGAGGGACCCACCGCGTCGATGGTCTCCTTGATCTTCAGCAACGGCACGCTGACCCCGACCATGAAATCGGCCCTGGACGCCTCCGCCTTTAGCCGTGCCTTGCAGAAGCGGTGATCGGCGCGGAGTGCGGCATCGGCCAGGGCGCGCTCAACGACCAGCCGCAACTCCTCGGCGCTCGCCGGCTTCAGCAAATAATCGAAGGCGCCGGCCTTCATCGCTGACACGGCGTCGCGAACCGATCCGTAAGCGGTCATGACGATCACTGGCTGACGCTTGGTCAGCTCCGGCAGTCGCTCCAAGGCATCGCCATCCTGCAGCCGCACGTCGGTGACGATGAGGTGCGGCTCATGCACTGACAGATAGGCATCGGCATCCGCCCAGGACCTGGTGCCAAGCGCGTCGTAACCCAGACCGCCGAGCTGTTCGACGACCAGGCGGTTCAGTGTGCTGTCATCCTCGACCAGCAGTATCTTACTCGGCATGGTTTCGGCCTGGTCGCGGTCGTTGGATGGGCTTCAGTGCTCCGGCGGCGGCACATCGGCGTCTGGAAACGACACGGCGAAGCAGCTGCCGCGCCCGGGTATGCTGGCAAGATGAATACGTCCGCCGTGGGCCTCGACGATCGTCTTCGTGATCGAAAGACCTAAGCCGGTTCCGCGCACACCGTCGGCGCGGCGGCTGAAGAAGGGCTCGAAGATGCGTTGTTGGTCGCCCGGCTCGATGCCGACACCGGTATCTTCGAAGGACACCAGCACCCGGTCGCCATCACGTTTGCAGCGCACCGACATCAACCCACCTCCCGGCATCGCGTGGCAGGCGTTCTGGGCCAGGTTTAGCGCCATCATGCGCAGGTCGCTATCTGTGGCGAGCACCCGCAGAGGTGCTCCATCGGTGCTGAAATCAACCTCGATGCCATGCTGGTCCGCTTCCCAACAGAGCAGCTTGAGCGTTTCGTCGACCACCTGGTCCAAGACCACGAGTTCCCGCTGCGACGATGGCGGTATGCTGAGCTTCAGTAGCCGGCTGGTCACCTGCTCACATTTGCTGATCTCGCCATCCACCAGCTCCAGGTACTGAGACAGCTTGGCAGGATTGGGCGGTGAACCCGAATTGATCCGCTCCGCGGCATGCAACGCCAGACGGATCGAAGACAGCGGATTGTGTATTTCGTGGGCGACACCGGCCGCCAGACGCCCAAGCTCGGAGAGCCGCTGTTCATGGGAGAATTTGATCTGTTGCTCCAGGTTTCGAATGGACTCGACCATCATGCGTCTCGGCCCGTTGGGACCGTCGACCCGCATCGGAGCCGCATACACCTCGACGTCGAGACCCTTGCCGTCGGCCTTGAAGTGGCGATGCACGACCCGAACCGGCTGGTCGGTGGTCAGCACCTCTTGCAAGGTGCACAGCGTTAAGGTGCCGGGGCAGGGTGTATTGCGCCCGTGTGACGCGGCGTAACACCGATCGGGCATCGGGTCGCTGTCACCAAACCCATGCTGCTGGCGGTAACTGGCATTGGACAGGACCACGCGATAGTCTTTATCAATCACGCGCACACCATCCGGGATTGCATCGATCAAGGCTTGCAGGTAGCTGTCCTTTTCTTCGAGCTCCCTGAACTTCTGTTGCAGACTCTCGGCCATCCGGTTAAACCGATGCGCGAGCGTGGAAAATTCGTCCCTGCCCGCCAGCGTGATACGCGCACCAAGCTCGCCGGCCGAAAGACGCTGACTGACGACCGAAAGGCGCTCGACCGGAAGCAACACGTACCGGCGGATGAACCACCAGCCGCCAGCGATGTTGATCAGGACGATCAGCGCGCCCGAGCCCATCAGCAATAAGGTCGTCGCCCGCGCCTGCTCCTCGATCTGCGCCGCGTCGAAATCCACGTAGAGCGTCCCGCTGACCTGCCGCTCGGGGCTGGCTTCGGCGGCGCCTTCACCTTGCTGTATTTCGCGCACCGAGCTGATGCTTTGCAGCACCTCAGAGTCCTTTCCTCTCTCGAGGAGACGGGTAACCGGGAGCTGCAAGTCATCCGGCAGCGCGGGAAGACGCATCCCCAAATCCCCCGGATTGCTGGAGAAACGCACCTGCCCGGTGGGATCGGCAATCTTGACCCCGCGAATGCCCTCGGCCTGGGCCATGCGCTCGACCATCTCCCTGAGCCCGTCGACGTCGCGTCTCGAAACCAGATACACCAGGGAATGCTGAACCAATTCGCTGACCCGAGAGGCGGTGTTGGCGCGTTCGCGCTCCAGTTGCCCGCGGTAGAGCCCTACGAACAGAAGCAAGAAGAAAAGCGAGCTGACAACAAGACCGAGCGCGGTCGCGGCGGCGAACCGTCGATTGAGACTCTTGAAAAGCCAGTGCATAGCAAAGCTTGTCCTAATGCGCATTGGCGGCGCTGGCCTCATCGCCGATTTCAGGATGAGGTTTCGAATGCCGGCCCTGCGGGAACACCACAAGGCGCCAGCGATCATGGATACCGTCGCGCCGCGCCGTCTACCCTGATAGCTTAAGGGTAGCGTCATCCCAGCGGGACGCACTGACATTCTGTCAGGTCCGCGCCGCTGTCCGATGCCAGCCATGACCGATTACCGCCTCGAGACGCGGCGGCCTTGGCCGCTGGGCGCGTGGCGGCATGGCTCTTGCTCTGTGCGGTTCGCGGCCGCTGACGCTGACGCTGACGCCAACACGATCGATCATGTGCCAATGAAGAGGAGAGTCTCAATGAGAGGATTAGAAACTCAGTGCTCGTGGGCCGCGCTCTTGACCGCGGGAGCGCTAAGCTGCGCCACCGCCACCGCTGCCGAACTCACGACCGGCAGCCCAACCTTTGCCGACGCCTTGCGGGCGGCCGGGTGGCAAGTGGACGTGCAGGTTGACGGCAGCCTGATTCTCAGGCCAGGCGATACTCCCGCGGACGCGTCTGCGGCTACCTCATCCATGCCGTCCAATGCGGCAGCCGCGCCCAAGCCCGCCGGCTTCGAGGTCCTCAGGGAGTATGGATGGGGCGTCAAGACCGATGCCGATGGCGCCACGCTGTTGTTCCCACCCGGCGCCGCATCGACTGCAGCCGCGCCGGCCGCGGGCACTCCTGCAGCCGCGCCGCGGGTTGAGATGGCACGCAGCCTCGATACGCTGCTCGCGGAACGCGGCTGGAGGGCGGAGCGCGATGCTGACGGCGCCCTACTGTTGTTCCCGTTGCGGCACCTGTCACCGCAAGCACAGGCCGCAACCGAACCCGTAGCCGAAGCCGCGCCAACCCAACCCACGGCGGTTGCCGCCGGGAACCCGGGGGCCAGCGCCAGCACCCAGCGCGGCGCGGGATTCGTTCCGGCGCTGGTCTCCGAGGGCCAGATTCAACTGCCAATCGACCATTGGAAAGAGGCGCGCGCGGTGGCCCAGGCCTGGCTCGCGGCAGTCGATGATCCGACACTTAAGCTTAGCAAGGTCCGCAAAGTCCTACGCGTCTATGTGGTCACCATCGGCGACAGCTTCCGACGCGGGGTGCTTCGGCATCAGATCGCGATCAGCGCGGACGATGGGCGCGTGATCGTCGTGCACTGATCACTCGCGACGCATGCGTCAACACTTGCATGGGTCAACTAGGGCGGGGTGCCAATCACTGCTGTTCAGTGCGGTTGCCCCATCCCCGATCACGCCAGCAGTCGCTCGAGCAGCTTGCCTTGACCGTCGGATCAGTCCCGGATCGCGGCCTGCCAAATTGGCAGGCCGCGGCTTCGGCAACTCGCCGCCCCCCTTGTCTCAATAACCAGAGTCACTGATCACGCTCAAGTGATTGTTCTCCATCACGCCGTCGCTCCTCCCCCCGAGCACTGCCGGCTGCGCCGGTCCGGCGAAGCCGCTGGCGCGCCCTGTCCATCAGCATCCGCTCATGACAAATCGTCAGGCTCAGCGAATGAGCCTGCGGCCATTTCCGTGACGCACCAGCCAGAATTCCGATAGAAATCCGAGAGAAGACGTCTGCAATCCGAGACTGGCGCGTGGTTTGCTTTGTCTGGGCTGGCGGCCGGGCGATAGCCGCGGAGGAGATGCCAGACACGTGATGACTGCTGTAGGCAGTCGTGTCTGGGATGCAACGCGAACCAAGCGAGGAGCCTATCCAGCATGACGAAGCACATCACGACGTTACTGATGCTGGTCGGCCTTGTCTGGGTCATTGGCCCCACGGCCGTGACCGCGGGCGAGTATCCCATCGCTGGAACGCAGCCATCGCAACGGCCCGCCGGGGCGCCAGTGATCCGCGAGGTCCAGAAACCCGAAGGCTGGTATGAGCAGGCGCTGACAGGAATCACCAAGCCCTACCCCGCCAGTCTCCGTTTCCTGGAGAATCAAGGCAACTGGTACACCCCGTTCAATCACCCCGGAATGTACGGTCGCTACGACATCCGCGGCTGGCACAGCATGCCAACGCGCGATTGACCGTGCCATTTCGGGTTTCGTCAATTCGAGGAGGACTAGGAATGAGAGTAACACTGAAGAGGTTCAAGAACGCCGCTGCTTCCGCTGTCGTTGGCCTGGCGTTGGCCGGCAGCGGGACCGCGGCGTACAGCATGGGTGGCATGTCCGGCATGGGCGGTATGTCAGGGATGGGCGGCATGAGCGGTATGTCCGGCATGGGCGGCTGGGTCTGGGTACCATCAGGCATGGGCGGAATGTCCGGCATGGGTGGTATGTCAGGGATGGGCGGCATGGGCGGCATGTCCGGCATGGGCGGTATGTCCGGCATGGGCGGCTACTGGGTCCCAGCGGGTATGTCCGGCATGGGTGGAATGTCAGGGATGGGCGGCATGGGCGGGATGTCCGGCATGGGTGGAATGTCAGGGATGGGTGGCATGTCCGGCATGGGCGGTATGTCAGGGATGGGCGGCATGTCCGGCATGTCCGGATACTTCAAGATCACGCCTGAGGGCTCGATCTACTTCTACCCGTTCACCGGCATGTCCGGTATGAGTGGAATGTCAGGGATGGGCGGCATGTCCGGCATGGGCGGCATGTCCGGTATGGGCGGCATGTCCGGTATGGGCGGCATGTCCGGTATGGGCGGCATGGGCGGCATGTCCGGCATGGGCGGCTACTGGGTCCCAGCCGGTATGTCCGGCATGGGCGGTATGTCAGGGATGGGCGGCATGGGCGGGATGTCCGGCATGGGCGGCATGTCCGGGATGGGCGGCTACTGGGTCCCAGCCGGTATGTCCGGCATGGGCGGTATGTCAGGGATGGGTGGCATGGGCGGCATGTCCGGTATGGGCGGCATGTCCGGCATGTCGGGCATGGGCGGCTGGGTCTGGATGCCAGCAGGCATGTCCGGTATGGGCGGCATGTCGGGCATGGGCGGCATGTCCGGTATGGGCGGCATGGGCGGCATGTCCGGCTGGACACCTCCCTCCAACTAACCGCCAACAGAACGGCTTGTCTTTGAGCCGTGTCATTGATGCAGCACAAGGAAGTGCTGCCAGGCAGGGAAGGCCGCACCCATATTGCAGTCGAATCGCTATCTGGTTCCGTATCTGATCCCAGGAGTCCTAAGCGATCGATCACGATTCATTAACCACGCCGCTCAAGCGATAACGGACGTCGCCTGGAAAGAAGCGTGGAGTTCGAGGTCAGCACCCTTCGGGAGGGTCCGCGCGATGTTGAAGGTCAAGCTCACCGCAGTGCTGCTGGCGCTGTGCTGGTTCTCAGTTCAAGCCAATCCGTCAAGCAACCAGGGGCTCACCTACGATCAGGCCCGCTGGCACCCGCTGCATTTCAAGCCTGCAAGCGAGACGGCCTCCAACGAAGACTGCCTGGCCTGCCACGCCGAGGTCCTAGAAAAGAGCGTCCGCAACGAGTCCCCGGCCGGCGTCAAGGCGACCGAGGTATTGGCCTGGTACGAGACCCTCGACACCTACGAGGGCGAGGAGGACACCTTCCACCGGCGGCATCTCGTCACCGAATATGCAACGCAGGTCATGGACCTCAAATGCAACACCTGTCATCTGGGGAATGATCCGCGTGAAGAGATCGGTATGTCGTACGCCGGTGGCGACCCCACCCTGACGCAACGCAAGCACGTCGACCCCAACACCTGCCTGCTCTGCCACGGTCAATTTCCTTATCAGAACATGGGAGTACCTGGGCCGTGGCTTGAATACGGTGTCGCATTTCAAGACAACTGCCTCCTCTGCCATGTGACGTTCCGAACCAACCGGCATAACGTCAATTATCTCAAGCCGCAGGCCATTGAAGCCTTGGCACAAGAGAAACAGGACGTCTGCTTCGGCTGCCACGGCGGTCGCCCATGGTATCGGATCAGTTATCCCTACCCGCGCCATTCCTGGCCTGGCATGGCTGAGGCCGTGCCCGAGTGGGCGAAGGACCGTCCTTCGGAATCCGAGCCACGCTTCCTCGTCGGTGTCGGGGAATCTCAGGAACCTACGAAGGCGGAACAACAATGAAGACGCGAGACGATTTCTCCTTCCTCGACGCACATTTGAATCTGTCCCGTCGGGGTTTCTTGAAGTCGACCGCGGCCGGCGCGGCGGCACTCGGTGCCGGCGGCCTGCTCAAGACCGACGACGCCAAGGCCTTTGCCTACGAGCCCTATCCGCGTGACGACGATCTCACCACTGTCGTCACCAGCTGCGCCCATAACTGCGGCTCGCGCCATATGCTGGTGGCGCACAAGCAGGGCGATGTCATCGTGCGCATCTCCACCGACGACGGACGCTATCAGCGCGACGGGTTCTTCGGCAAGGACACCGAGGAAGAGCCGCAGGTCCGCGGCTGCCTGCGCGGACGTTCCTATCGACAGCGGCTGTACTCACCGGAGCGTCTGTTGTATCCGATGGGCCGGGTCGGAAAGCGCGGCGAGGGCAAGTTCAAGCGCATCAGCTGGGATGAAGCCCTGAACTATGTCGCCGACAAGATGATCGAGATCAAGCAGAAGTACGGCGCCACCGCCCTGCTGGACCAGAGCTATGCCGGCGCCTCCTACGGTGTTCTGCACAAGTCTGACCAGATAGAAGGGCTGCTCGGGCGCTTCCTCGGCATGTTCAGCTGCCGCACCAGTTCCTGGTCGGTGCCATCCTATCAGGGCACGACCGCCAGCTCGCGCTGGACCTTCGGCACCATCGAAGACGGCAACGAGGACGATGCCTTCGCCCACAGCAAGCTGATGATCATGTGGGGCTGGAACCCGGCCTACACCTTCCATGGCGGCAACACCTTCTACTACATGCGTCTGGCCAAGCAGCGCGGCTGCAAGTTCGTGCTCGTGGACCCGCAGTACACCGATTCCGCGGCGGTCTATGACGCCTGGTGGATTCCAATCAAGCCGAACACGGATGCGGCGATGATGGCGGGCATGGCCCACTACATCTTCACCAATAATCTGCAGGATCAGGCGTTTATCAATCGCTTCTGTCAGGGCATGGACGCCGGCACCATGCCGGTGTGGGCCTCCGGCAGCGCCAACGGCCAAGAGAACTTCCGCGACTATATCCTCGGTGCCTATGACGGTCAGCCGAAGTCGCCGGAATGGGCGGCAGAGATCTGCGGCGTGTCGGCAGAAGACATCCGCAAGCTGGCGCACATGTATGCCGGCACCAAGCCTGCGGCGCTCAAGGCGTCCTGGGCGCCGGGACGCAACGCCTACGGCGAGCAGTACAACCGCATGGCGGCGGCACTACAGGCAATGACCGGCAACATCGGCGTGCTCGGCGGATCGGCCGAGGGAGTTGGCAAGGCCTGGCATGCGGAGGCGGTGGCCTACCCGTACGACCAATTCGCCAACATCTGGTTTGCGGCGATCAAGTCCGACCGTTGGGCGCACTGTGTGCTCAACTATCCCAATGTCAGCCGCGAGGAGATCGGGCTTTGGCCACGCGAGGATGAGCTCGACGGCAAGATTCCCAACATCAAGGGCATCTTCTGGCAGGGCTCGGACTGGTTCAACCAGCTGACCAACATCAACAAAGAAATCCAGGCCATGGAGAAGATGGAGCTGGTGGTATGCATGGACTCCACCATCACGCCCTCCGGCCTATACGCCGACGTGCTGCTGCCGGTGGCGACCCACTTCGAGCGCCACGACGTCGCCCTGCCCTGGTACAAGGGTCACTACTACATCCATCGCCCCAAGGTCATCGAGCCGATGGGCGAGTCGAAGAGTGACTTCCAGATCTTCACCGAGCTCGCCTACCGCATCGGCTGGAAGACCGGCATGGGCGATCGTTTCGGCCAGACCTACAATCCGAAGGCAGACCGAAGCTATTTCGAGAATCCGGACGCGGTCGACGAGGCCTACCTGCGCACCTGGTGGGAGGGCAAAGTCATGCCGCACCAGCACGTGGACATGCCTTGGGATGAGTTCAAGCAGCGCGGCATCTACAAGTTCATCCTGGACAAGCCGCACGTCGCCTTCCGCGACCAAATCGAGCAAGGCAAGGCGTTCGACACGCCCTCGGGCAAGATCGAGATCCTGTCGTCTCAGCTGGCGCAGATCTCGGACTGGAGGCGGACCATGTACGGCTATCACATCCCATCTATCCCCAAGTGGATCGAGCCCTGGGAATCGCTGAACAGCCCGAAGACGGCGAAGTACCCGTTCCACATGATCTCGCCGCACCCCCGCTGGCGCACGCACTCTATCTTCAACAACTGCAGCTGGCTGCGCGAGACCTACGAACAGGAGGTCACCATCAATGCCTCCGACGCCAAGCGGCTCGGCATCAAGACCGGCGACACCGTCGAGCTGTGGAATGACCGTGGGCGCGTCGTCGTGCCCGCCTATGTCACCGAGCGCTGCATGCCCGGCGTCCTGGTGCTGCACGAGGGGGCCTGGCTGGACCTCGACGAGAACGGCGTCGACCGTTCCGGCAATGCCGATATGTTGACGCTCGACGAACCGAGCCCGGCCGGTGCCTTCGCCTACAACACCGTGCTGTGCGACATCCGCATCAGCAAGCTGGAGCACAGGCCAGGCTGGGACAGGCTCGCAACCTCGCGCGCGCACGTGTTCCGGCGCGAGCTGTGACTTGATCCATCATGCCACTGCGCGGGCACGGGCGTGCTCAGGCCCGCCAGCGGTCACAAGGGCATCGGGCTTCACGGTAACGGCTGCAGAGGATCAGACCCATGGCTGAACAACAAGACCAGGCAACGATCAAGGAGGCCATCAAGCGGCGCAAACGGGAGGTCTATACCCCCGTGGTGCCGGAGCAGCAGCTCGGCTTCGTGCACAACAATGTCGACTGCATCGGCTGTCGGGCCTGCGAGATCGCTTGCAAGGACAAGAATGGCCTTCCAGCCGGCCCGCGGTTTCGGCGCGTGCTCTATACCGAGGGCGGCACCTACCCCGACGTCTATGCGTACAAGGTCAATTTGTCCTGCAACCATTGCGCCGAGCCTGCCTGCCTGCCGGCCTGTCCGACCGGCGCCATCTGGAAGCGAAAGGACAACGGCATCGTCGACATCGACTCCACCCTCTGCATCGGCTGCCGGCGTTGCGAGGCCACCTGCCCCTACGGCGCCCCCCAGTTCATCCCGGAGCAGAACATCGTTTCCAAGTGCAACCTCTGTGTCGACGAGATCGAGGCCGGCCGTAAGCCCTATTGCGTCATGGCCTGCATGATGCGCGTGCTGGACGTCGGCCCCATCAACCTGCTGCGCGAGAATCGCTACGCCACGCTCGCCATTGGACCAAACGATGAACCCGTGCGCGCGGTGAAGAGCTTTGCCGACCCGGAGCTCACCGATCCCTCGATCGTGTTCATTGCCCACAGCAAAGGGCGGGTGGACAAGTGAGCGCCGTGGTCCAACCCATGGTTGAGGCGACCAGCCTCGAACGCCTGCGCGCAGCGGTTGGCGAGGACCTGCTGACGCTGGCCCTGTTGCACGACCGTGAGGTCGATCGGGAGTTGCTGCTGACGCTGTGGGAGCACTGCTATGAGGATTGGCTCGGTCTGCGCATGACCGGGAAACGGGGTAGCGAGGCGCTTGCCCTGTTTCGCCAGGGCCTGACGGACCTGCCGACGGATCTGCACCAGGCGACCCTGGACCAGCTCGCCGCCGATTATGCCGACATCTATCTGACTTACGGCCTGCGCGCATCGCCCTGCGAGTCGGTATGGCTGGATCAGGACAATCTGACCATGCAGCAGCCGACCTTCCAGGTACGCAACTGCTACCGGCGCCATGGCATCGCCGTGGCCGACTGGCGCGTACGCAGCGACGATCATCTGGTCTACGAACTACGCTTCCTGGCGCACCTGATGAACGGCGAGGCCGAGCAGGCGGACCTGGCCGAGGCCGCGGACTTCCTGGATGAGCACTTGCTGCGCTGGATCGATCAGTTTGCCGAGCGCGTGGCGACGCGCTGCGACACCCGCTTCTACGCCGGTCTGGCACTCCTCACCGCCGCCTACCTGCAAGAGCTGCGCGATCTGCTGGCGGACCCGCTCGGGTACCCGCGACCGGCGCCCGAGGAGTTGGAGACACGGCTGACCGCGGCGGACTTTCCAACACTTGACGCCGAAGGCCCCTTCGTGCCCGGCGCGGCACCCGGCTGGTAACCGCAATGCCGCTCGCCTGGCGAGAGACCGACCCGGCAGACCTGCTACCGCCCGAGGTCAATGCCGCACGTTGCGTGCATACGCAAATGGAGCAGGCGCGCTGCCGCGCCTGCGTCGACGCCTGTCCCACAGGCGCCTGGGTGATCGACGACGCCAGCCTCGGCATTGCCATCGATCGCTGCGATGGCTGCGGGCTTTGCGCGCCGGCATGTCCGGAAGGGGCCATTGAAGAGCGGTTCTCACCGCCGCGCTATCGCGTAGACGGCTCCGGCGTCGCCTTTGCCGCCTGTGACCAAGCCGGTTTGAGTGCCGGTATCGGCACCGATATCGACAACACCAAGGATGGCATCCTCCCGTGCCTGCACGGACTCGGCGTCAATGCCCTGCTTGCGTTGTACAACCAGGGTGTCCGCCGCCTGAGCGTCTGCCGGGGCGACTGCACAAGCTGTCCGCGCGGCACCGCAACAAGCGCGCAACACCACTGCGAGCAGGTCGCCGCGCTGCTGCTGGATCGCGGACATGAACCGTTGCACTATCAGGAGCGACGCCCAGGTGATTGGGCACGCGAGCTTGCCGCGGCCAAGGCGAAACACAGGGGTTCCGGCCTCGGTCGACGCGCATTTCTGCGCGGCTGCGTGCAGTCGGCGGCCGATGCGGCGGTCGACTTGTCGAGCCGAGATGCGAGCGGGTGGCGCGAGTTCGTGCCGCCGGGACGCCTCGCGCCTAAGGCAGGCTCGTATCAAGCGAACTCGGACCAGCGGTGCTCGGACCAACGAAGGAGCGCGGTCAGCGCAGGCGAACAACTCGGCAGACTGTGCCTCCATGCACCCCTGATCGACCCCCAGCGTTGCAGCGGCTGCGACGCCTGTGCCCGTATCTGCCCGCACGATGTTATTCGTGCCGAGCCCGACGCCTATCGCTTACAGCCGGACGGCTGCACCGGCTGCGGCATGTGCACCGACGTCTGCACCGCCGAGGCGCTGTCGCTGCACGGGCTCGAAGCATCGCCACAGACGGTCTTGCCGTTGCGCCGCGGCCGCTGCACTTACTGCGGCCTCGGTTTTCACGTACCCCGGGTCAGCGGCATGGAGCGCCCGATGACCTGCCCAGTTTGCGCATCGACCAACCACCATCGACGACTCTTTCAGGTCTTTGGTTGATGCGCACTTTTCTAACATTGGCGCGATGTCATCCGCGGTCTCGACTCGACCCCTGTCTCGCGTCAGGAGGACGAATGCCGTGAGTCGTTTGTCGGATGGCATCAGCCGCGTCCTGCTCCAGGTCACGGTCACTTTCCTGGTGGTCGGGACGGCCTACCTCCTAGTGTTCAACCCGGGGAGCGACCCTATCGGTCGGCAGACGCCCGAGCAGGTTGGCAAGAATATCGCGCCGATCGGACGCGTCAGCCTAGCCACGCCGCCGCCGGTAGCAGCCGCGCCACCGCCAGTGGCAACGGAGACGCCATCACCAGTAGCAACGGAGACGCCATCAGCGGATTCGCCCGCAGCGTCCGCCGTGGCACGGCCGATCGAGGCAGCAGCCGAGCCCATTGCCGAGTCAGAGGCCGATCGACCCGAACCGATTGCCGAGCCGGCGACTCAGCAGCCGGAGACCGATCGGCCGGAGTCCGTTGCAGCTTCCACCGCAAGCGCGTCCGAGCCGGCTGCGGCGCCGGCCGCGGCAATCGAAACCACCTCGAACCCGCGCCGCGTCCCAGGACCCACCGCGGGCTTCGAGCTGAAACCGGATGCACTTGGTATGCACGGAATCTACCAGCGCACACCGCGGGGGATCATGCTTTATCCCCGCGGTCTCGCGCCAACGACCATGAGCATGGAGGCAGTGAACGGCCTCACCGGCACGCTGCGACTGACACCCTCTGGTGAAATTTATTTCCAGATTATCTCGGACACCGCGGAACAACCGTCGCTTGATCAGTGATTGCTTGATCACTGTTTCCAGGATGATTCACGTCCCTGCATGAATGACCCATCCAGTTACCTCTCGGAGAGCGCTATGACAGACGACAACGCCAGAGAATCACCGTCTCGGATTCCCTATCTCTTCGGGTGTCTATTGCTCGGGACATCACTGAACGGATACGCCGAGGAGATCAAGGCTGTCGGCAATGAACCCTCGCAGCAGACCCTAACGGCCCGACAAGCAATGAAGGCAATGTCTGGCATGGCTGGCGTGTACCGGCTCGATCAGACTGGGGACACCTACCTTTACCCCTTGATCAAAATCAAGCAGGACCTGAATGGAATGCACGGGACCTACCGGGTCACTCCCCAGGGCATCATATTGCAGCCGACCGGCATGGAGGCATCTGATGTCAGCATGAGCGAAATGGGCGGTATTACCGGCTCCTTTCGAGTGACGCCCGACGGCGATGCCTACTTCCAACCGAAGCCGCATAGCCCAATCGGAATGAGCGGTGACACCGGCAAGGAACGGCATCGGGGAACGAACGCGCCATGAGCGCGAACAAGCGGCGGCGCAGCCCGGCGCGTCCACTCCAATAACAGCCCAATAACACCATCAATCCCGGAGGAAACGACATGTCCGATCGACCTGCAAACAAAGGCCGCCGCACCGCGGTAAAGACCATTCTGGGCGGCTTGGCAACCGTACCCTTGATGACACTCGTCGGCCGCGCCGTCGCGCAGGTACCGCCGGCGCCGGCCGGCTGGGAGGAGTTCCCGAAGGTGGACGAGGCGACGGATCCGACGGCGATCGCGCTGAAATACAAACATGACGCGGCACAGGCGGATCGCGCCGCGGCCGCCCGCCCAGGGGCGCCGCCAGAGGCGCAAAACTGCATCAACTGTCTGTTCGTCCAAGCCGACGCCGGCGATTGGCGGCCATGCCAACTGTTCCCCGGAAAGCGCGTTGCCGCCGAGGGCTGGTGCGCATCATGGACGCTTAAGCCCGGAGCCTGAGGGCGGCTTTACAGCTCCCAAATTAGGAAAAGCGGCGAAGCCTGCTGCGTCAGGTCTCAGTCTGCAAAGCCGTAGATGAAATAGATGGTCTCCAGCAAGGGCGTCGGCTCGGAGTCCTCGCCGAACCAACGCTCGAAGATGCGGTCGACCTCGCCGCTTCGATAAACCTGTGCCAGACCGCGGTTCACGGCCAGCCGGAAGTCGGCGTCATTCCGTGGCACCGCAAGCGCATAGGGCTCGACCGAGAAATCGGCTTCCAGGATGCTGAACTTCGCGGCGTCGCCCTGCTCGGCCACCTGCCCGATCAGCAGCAAGCGGTCGCTGGCGACCGCATCCAGCTCGCCGGCCATCAAACGCTCGCGGCCATCGAGCACGTCGCGGATCGGCAGCAGTTGCGCGTTGATCAACCGCTCTTCCAATACCGGACGCAGGCGCCGCTCGGTAGTGGTCTCCGGGACCACCCCGAGCTTCTTGCCGCCCAGGTCCGACAGCGCACGGATGCCGCTATCGGACTTGACCAGGATGCCGCCGGACTCGACGAAAACCACGTTGGAAAAGTCGACCTGCCGCTGTCGCTCCAGCGTCATGGTGGTGGTGCCGCACTCGATATCGGCCTCACCGTTGGCGACCGCGGCGATCCGCCTCGGCGTATTGCCCTCGATCCAGGCCACCTCCAGCGCGTCCAGCCCGAGGTCGCGCTGCACGCTGGCGACAACGCGCCGGCACAGCTCGACGGCATAGCCGCGCGGTGCGCCGTCCGCGTCGCGGAAGGAGATCGGGTAGGCATTGGGCGCGTAGGCGATGGTGATGGTCTTGGCGACCTTGATGCGGTCCAGCGCACCGGTGCCTGCAGAGACCAGGGCCGGCAACAGCGCGAGCACGCCGCCGAGCAGCAGCACGCCGACCACACCAAGGGCCTGGCCGCGTACTCCCGGCGCCAGCACGGGCCGCTTCACGCCTCGCCCCCACTTTGGCGCTTGATGTGCTCGCGGATCTCCGCCGGCCGCGGCAGCCCCTTGATGGACAACTCCGGCAAATCGCCGGTGGTGTAGATCACCAAATCCCCGGCATTCAGCATGCGCTGCAACAAGGACTGGTGCACGCGCACCGTGCGGATCGAGGCCATGTTGGTCTCGGTGTAGTTCTTGTTCAGAAAGCCGTGCGTCCAGACGATCTCGCGCTCGCGAATCTCCAGATGGTCGAAGCGCGCCGCAAGCCACCATCCGAGCAGGCGCAGCAGCCCGAACGCGATCAAGGCATAACCCAGGTAGCGCAGATCCAGCCATGCCGGAAGCGCGGCCCCTTGCAGCAGTTCCGACAGGTAGGGAATATGGCCGGTCATCGAAACATAGGCGCCTGCTAGTACCAGGAGCAACGCAACCAGGGTGCCGAACGGATGCGTCCTCCAGACCGATGGATTGGCTTGGTACAACAACTTCGACATGTAACTGCTCCTTGGCGCGTAGATGACAGCGAAACGGCGCCGATGGTACCAGCATCGCGGTTGCAGGAGAATGTCGGCGCCCGGCCGGACCCGCCGTTAACGCCCGCTCAAACCCTAGGCCCAACCCGTCAGGTCGACAGGCTCTACGAAGAGAAACACCTTGTTCGAGATGATTGTTAAAGCACGCATGCCACCGAGACGCCGTCGAGCTAGAGTAGCTCGACGCGTGGCAGCCGCGGCAGCCTTTTCCGCGGCCTTGGCGGCAGCATGCGTCGCCGTGCTCGCGGTACCCTCGGCCCAGGCAACCGATCTCGCTGTATCCGAACGCTTCGAGGTCGTCGACGACGACGGCAACGCGCTGCAGGTCGAGCTGCTGGGCGCCGGCGGCAGCCCCCGACTGCTGTGGCCGAACACCCTGAGCGACGGCCCGGCCGGCGTCGCCCGCACCATGCAGCGGCTGCTCGATGCCGGCTTCGAACTATGGCTGGCGGACCCCTTGGAGGCGCGGTTTTTACCGCCCTCCAACGAAAACATCCGCACCCTGCCCGGCACGACCATCGCGGCCATGATCGCGGCGGCACAGACGCATTCTCCCAAGCCGACTCTGTTGCTCGCCCATGGCCGCATGGCGCTGCCATCACTGCGCGGCGTGCGGCTATGGCAGGCGCGGCGCGCCGAGACCCCTGATGCCGGCGCCGAATCAGAGCAAATGGGGCCAGCCCAGATCGGGCCGAGTCAAACAGCGCCAGACCAAACAGTGCCAGCGCAAACAACGCTAGTTCAACCGCGCCAAGATCAACCAGGATCTGCCCAGCCCGGGGGTGCTCAATCTGGGCTCGACGGCCTGGTCCTGCTCTATCCAAACCTGTTCGGCCCCACCCCGCCTGCCGGCGACGAGCCCGCGCTCGACCCCATCGTTGCCGCCAGCAATTGGCCGCTGCTCATCGTGCAGCCGAAACGCGGCACGCTGCGCTGGGCGCTGGACCCGCTGCTGACCAGATTCTGGGACAACGGCGCCGCGGCCTTCGCGCTGCTGCTGCCGGAGGTGCGCGACTGGTACCTGTTTCACGAGCCCGGCGAGGACCCGGTCGAGGACGCCACCGCGGCACGCCTGCCCACGCAGATCCACGAGGCCGCGCGTCTGCTCGCGGCGGCGCCAAAGCCCGATCGGCCACTGCCCTTGCTGGCCGCCGGCGGCCCACAGCTGGCACCCGTGACCGGCCTTCGCCAGCGACCTGACGCAGCGCCGGCACCCGACTTTGCGCTGACCGACGCCGAGGGCGTCGGACACGCCCTGGCGGACTACCTAGGCAGCGTCACGCTGGTCAACTTCTGGGCCAGCTGGTGCCCGCCCTGTGTCGAGGAGATCCCGTCCATGAACCGCCTCGCCGCCCGCTATCAGCCGACCGACTTCCGCATCGTGTCGATCAATTTTCAGGAGTCGCCGCAAAGCATCCGCGCCTTCATGGCGCGCGTGGATGTGGAGTTCCCGGTACTCATCGATGCCGATGGCGCGGTCTCGCGCGCCTGGCGCGTGCTCGCCTTCCCGAGCAGCTTCATCGTCGATCGGCACGGGCGCGTGCGCTGGTCGGTGAACAGAGCAATCCCCTGGGACGAGCCCGCGGTATTCGATCTGATTGACCGAATGGTCGAAGGACCGATGATTGACGGGCAGCCGATCGACGAGGGCTCTTAGGCGATGACCGGGAAAGCTCGCGCCGGATGGCGCCGGATTGAGGCTCGCCTTCCAGAAGTACAGGCGCTGCCGCGCGGCCGTGACGCTCGAAACCGCCGCGCGTCAGTCTTGGTCGGCCGGCACCCCGGGCTCATTGCGAACAGCAGCGATGGCACGCAGACGGGCGCGGCGGATGTCGTCTGGAATCCGGGCCCGGTCCGTGCTCGCCTTGGCGATGGCGCCGACATCGACGGCGCGCGCGGCCTGCGCGCAGCGCCGCACCAGGTCTCCCTGCACATAGACATGCTCCGCGAAACCGGCTCGGCCGCGGGAGTCCGCCTCGCACGCAGTCAGCATCTGCTCGAAACGCTCAGGCCGCCGGAACAGATCGACGCCCTCGAACAGCTTAAGCAACGTGGCCGAGCGCAGCTCCGCGGCCTTGTGCACCTGCCCGTGCCAACGCGCGGTGATGCGCGCGAGATCGCAGAAGCGTTTCGGCACCCGCAGGCGCTCGCAGACCGCCTCCAGCAGCTGCACGCCGCGCTCCTCGTGACCGCGGTGTCTGGGCAGGACATCGGCCGGCGTCGTGCCCTTGCCGAAGTCGTGACAGAGCGCCGCGAAGCGCACCTCCGGCAGCGGAGACAGACGCGCGGCCATGTCCAGCACCAGCATCACATGCACGCCGGTGTCGATCTCCGGATGCCACTGGGCCGGCTGCGGAACGCCCCACAGACGGTCGAGTTCGGGCAGCAATCGGGCCAGGGCGCCGCAGTCGCGCAGCACCTCAAAGAACGCCGACGGCCGCGCCTCGCCGAGCGCCTTGACCAACTCCTGCCACACCCGCTCCGGCACCAGCGCATCCACCTCGCCGGCTTCGACCATGGCGCGCATCAACGCCATGGTCTCATCGGCGACACGGAAACCCAGGCCATGGAATCGGGCCGCGAAGCGCGCCGCCCGCAGGATGCGCACCGGGTCCTCGGCGAAGGCCGGCGACACGTGCCGCAGCAGCCGCCGCTCCAAGTCAGCGAGACCGCCGTAGGGGTCGATGATGCGCCCCTGGGCGTCCTCGGCCAGCGCGTTGATGCTGAGGTCGCGGCGCAGCAGGTCCTGCTCCAGCGTCACGCCCGGCTCGGCATGCACGGAGAAGCCGTAATACCCCGGCGCCGTCTTGCGCTCGGTGCGCGCCAGCGCGTACTCGTCCTTGCTGTCCGGGTGCAGGAAGACCGGAAAATCCTTGCCCACCTGCCGAAAGCCGCGATCCAGCATCTCCCCCGGGGTCGCGCCGACCACCACGTAGTCCAGCTCATCGACCGGCAGTCCCAGCAGACGATCGCGCAGCGCACCGCCGACCAGATAGACATCCAGCCCATCGGTTACCGCCGGCCGCGCCACGGCAGCAGTCACACGAACGCCTTCGCTGTTGGTCCCACGCCCACCTCTCGTCATGCTGTTCCGGGAGGTATTATCTTACACTGGCGCCATTCGAGCTTGGCCTCGTCATTAGTCCCGGTCGAGCCTGGAACCCTTCCATTCAAGGTACCTTGAAGGTCGATTACATGAACATGACGGCTAACCATTGCCGCCAGCCCCGATAACGCCTACCGCGACTCGAGGCCCGCTGGGGCGGCCGTTCAACGTTGCGCCGAGCTCGACGCGAGCCTTGGGTTCGCAGGCGAGTCCCGTGTCAGGCCGCACTCTGCCCGAGCCGATGCAAGATGAAGCTTACCGCGATGACAAGACTTGCCCCGGCGACGACAAGAAGCACTCCGATGACCCGCAAAACGTAAGCTCTTCGGACAGCAGCCTGTCCGACGACGATGACCGTATCTCGCACGACGGGCAAGCCGGGAGGCGGAAAGCGCAGAGCGGCCTGAACTCGAGCTGCCAGCCGCCAAGCATACACGCCGAGGGCAGCAAGACCCGCTAACCCAAGAAGAGCTGTGTACCAAAGCGCCGCGGCTAATGACTCCATTGCGGCCTGGGTATCCGTCAGGCTTATGACGCCCTGAAGCCAAGGCTCCATTACGAGGAGCGCGACGACTCCCAAGCATGTGAGGACGGCAAGCCATATCAGAGCACGACGGCGAGCTGCCGGGTCTGCCTGCTGTATTTGGCGCTGGTGGCTTGCGGTTGGCATAGGAAGCGGACTTCGAGCGGCGAGTTTTCTTTGTGAGGCCTAACGTATTGTGGACCCCGCGCCGACTTGGCTGCAACAGCGAGAGCGACGGCAGCCACGCCGGCGTCGGAGGTGCCGCGGTTGGAGCCTATTCACTGCTGCGGAGTATCCAACTGTCTACGAATGAGTTTGCAGAGGCTCAACTTCCAACAAGATTCCTTTGGTATGCGCAGGTGGATGGCCACTTGCTTGGTCATCCTGGGTTATCAGTTGATACGCATCGGCGATATTCTCTTCTCGGAGGCGCAGTTCAAGACCATGAAGTACCGACCGGACTTCCCGCAACGCTTCGGCTGCATCGAAGATGCCCGCGCCCACTGCCAGGCTGTCTTTGCCTGGTACAACACCGAACACCGCCACTGCGGCATCGCCTTTATGATCCCCGAAGACGTCCACTACGGTCGCACCGAACAGGTCCTCAAGACCCGCTCCGCTGCCCTCGATGCCGCCTTCGCGGCCAACCCGGTCCGCTTCAAAGGCAAACGTCCGACCCCTCAACAGCCGCCTGAGGCGGTCTGGATCAATCCGCCAACAATACCCGCGCACGACAACAACGAGCCTGTCGAGCAACACTAACTTCCCCGGCCTCTTGTCTCAAATGCATTGACACATTCCGGCGGAGGTCGCGGTTCTTCGGCAACTGTCGCCGCAAAGACTCCACGAAGCTGTCCGAGCCGAGGAATAATTGGTTGACCAGTCACTTCCAGGGGGCAGGTTGGCCCTTCCCTTCCGCGACGAATCGGGCGTAATGCCCTACGGCTTCAGGCTCCGTCTTACCGAAGACCGCGGTTCTTGGGCAGAGGAAGCAGCTTGCCGAGCAGTGTGCACCAGGCGATGGCTCAGACGGTCAGCCACCCAGCGGAGAAATCGAGCTAATCACCGTATGCGATTTGAATTCATTGCGGAAGTGGGCGCCGCCAAGCCTCGTATACAGCGAGACGTTGACTCTCCCAAAATTCAACGTCCTCATTCGGGCTTTTGAGGAGATCGAGATGATGTGCCAACGCATAGAAACCCGGACCGAGTTTTCCGGTGACAGATACCGCGACGGCACTTAGCATCGGTCTCCCCGAGAGTATTTCATCTTGTACAATCTCGCCGAACACTTCTCCAATTGCTCGCCCCATGTGGCTTCCCTTTTGCGGGAGCCCCATAATCATGGCGATGTCTTGGTACGTTGTTACGCCCCGATACTGAGCGGCGCGCACGAGTTCGGCTAGGACATGAAAATAGAGCGGTGTTCCACGGTACTTAGCGCTCACAATTGCTCTCCAAAATGGGCGTTGGGCGCATAACATCCAGCGCAGCCCGCGCCAAACTGCGGCCACGCGCGAAGCGCCGGCCGCAGTTTGGCGTCGGGCTAGCGGGTTTGTTGGGCGCTCATGACCAGGAATTAGGCGGCTAGAGCATCAATGGCGCGCTGCGGTAACTGAAGCTCGACGAAATATTCAGCGGGGTAGAGGTAGTCCTCTTCCGATTCATCGATCACCCTCAGCATCCCTTCTGCTTCTGCCGTAGCATCTGGTATCGAGCGATAGACCTTGCCCTTCTCAAGATCCTCCGTACCGCGGCTATCGATGCAAAGGACGAACCGTTCTTGCGATGTTGGCATAGCGGAAGCTCTAGTCGATGAATCTCTTAATCTTCATTTTGCGTCTGCCAATGCCGTGAGCTTCGTACCAGTGTACTTCCGCTCGGCGAATATTCCCATTCCGCAGTTTGACATCGGAAGTGCCCTTGAGTGTTCGCCATCTTCCGGGTCCGAACTGCCTTCGTATGCGCGCAAGGTCGCGAATACCACTGCCAACAGCGATTGTTTCGACATCTCTTACCGGACCTTCAAGCTCAAAATACATGCAGTCAGAATGCGGTGTTCCGAGTTGTTACTCCCAACGCCAACCGCAGCCGGCCCAAAACTGCGCTGGCCCAACGCCGAATATTACCGCTTAGTTGCGCGCGCAGTTTTGGGTCGGCGCTTACGCAATTGTTATGCGGCTACTTCCACGTACTCGACTTGACTTTGAGGGATGGGAGGTGTCATTCCGTCTTCTCTCATACCCTCAAGGTGGAAGGAGATCGCCTCCTTGATTTCCGCTTCGACCTCCTCTAACGAGGCGCCAGTAGCGATGCAGCCCGGAAGATCAGGGACATAAGCAGAAAAGTTGCTTGCTGCTTTCTCGATGACGATTGCATAACGCATGATTTCACTTCCAGCCTGCTTGTTTGAAGATGCTGTTCTTTGTTCCCGGTGCGATTTCATCGCTGGGCTTCCCTGGAACCGTCACCCGACCAGGCTTCGATGGGTGCTTGAATTGCCGATGGCTTCCTTTCGTGGCGACCAGATACCATTCATCGTCTTTGAGCATAGTCAGATTCCGGTGACACTTTACCATTTACACTAATTCGAGTTGTCTCGGGTCATTCTTCTGCGAAGGCGGCCGGCCACGCTTGCCAGGACGTAGAGTTCGGCCAAGTCGTTTTTCGAGCTCGCCGAGCTCTTGGTCGCCCATCAATGGTCGCCCTATCGTTTGCCCCTTCGTGAGAGCGGCAACCCGTTCAGCATCCGCTGGTACCTCCAAGAAGTCCGCGAAACTATCCACGCGTTCAAGCAGGGGGCGAACAGTCACCAAACCATCGTCTTGGCGCCGCAGATGTGCTGGCGTGCTGGACCAAGGCCAATCGGCTGCCGTCGCAGCGAGTTTCGCCTTGACGGGATTCATCGCCAAGTAGCGGAAAGCTGCCATCAAGTGCGCTTCATCCATTGCCACGCAGCCAAACCGCCCTTGAAACAAATGACCTGTTACCCGCAATCGTGCGTTGATGTACCCGCTGTAGCGACGATGCGTTTCGCCGACGGCGCGGGATAGCCCGGTCTCGTCTGCGGGTACAAGAATCAAGTGAACGTGGTTGGGCATCAGGCAGTAGGACCAGACGTCCACGCCGTTTGACCGGCACGCCTGGGCTAGCCAATCTCTGTAAAGCGCATAGTCGTCGTCCTCCATGAATATCCGTTGGCGCCTGTTCCCACGTTGCGTCACATGGTGGGGCATGCCGGGTACGATGATTCGTGGGAGCCGAGACATGCACCTAGCATAAGCCGAGAGGGAAATGGGGTAAATAGTAAAGTGTCACCGATATCCGAGGAGCAGTCCGGACTTCTGGGACGATGCGATCTGCCAACTCGAGGCCCAGGCGCTGGCCGACATCCCCAGTGGCGACTGGCACTTCGACACGCTGGTCGTCGATGAGTCACAGGATTTCGAGGACGCCTGGTTCCAGGCCCTGCGCCTGTTTCTGCCCGATGACGCCGATGTCCTCTGGCTCGAGGACCCCAACCAGAACGTTCGCGGCGCCGACCCACTCGGGCTGCAGGCGCAGGGGTTCGTCGGCTACCGGTCGTTGCTCAACTACCGTTCTCCGGCCTCGATCGCCGAGGTGATCCAGCAGGCACTGCCGGAATTTGAGTTCGTCGCCGCCAATGACCTGCCAGGCCTCGGCGTCGGCATCACCTCCTACCGCGACCCCAGCGAACAGCCGCGTCTGGCTGGCCGACTGGTCGGGCGCCTGCTGCAGCAGCGCTTTCGCCTGCAGGACATCGTCATCCTCTCCTGCCGCGGGGTTGCCAGCACCGCGCTTGGGGACGTTGAGCGGGTCGGCAATCGGACTCTGAAACGCTTTACCAACGACTATGATCTGCTGGGCAATCAGGTCTATAGCCGCGGCCAGGTCTTGTTTGAGACCGTGCGCCGCTTCAAGGGCCAGCAGGCGCCGGCGGTGATCCTGATCGACGTCGACCCCAGGGCAGAGCGTCTTACACAGGAATTGCAGGTGCTCTTCTGTGGTATGACGCGCGCGACGGTGCGACTCGAGATCCTGTGTCAGGCCGACAACCCGGTGGTGGTTGAGCGGTTGCTGCCGTTGCAGACTGGTGGCTAGCCTGCGCAGCCGATCAAACGCCGGAGGCATTCCAATTGTTGAACGCCAGCAGCCAGGAGGCGATGCCGGGATTCGCCGCACCCGGCGCGCGGAGTACCTCGCCGATCTCGATCATCAGTTCCCGGAACCCGCGCACTTCCGATTGCCAGATCGCTTTGGGCAAGCCTGGGTTATCGCCCATGGTCTCGGCCGCCAGGGAACCGGCATCGGCCCACCAGTCGTTGGCGTCGAGTCGCTGCAAAGCCTGGTCGGGAGCCGTCCCCAACAGAGCGGAGAGTGCGCGAACCTCAGCAGCACGCGGATGGTCGATGCGCTCGAGCAACTCGGCGAGCCGCGACAGCGCGGACGATAATTGGGAGTGAGGTTCGGAGACGACGATTCGTTGCAAGCGGGGGATGAAACAATGACGCAGAGAGTGCGGGTGAAGAAACGTCGGGCAAGGCCGATGCTGCGCCTAGGCGTTCCCCTGATCGTCTCATTCCTCCTTGGACTTGTCATGACGCGCGCAAATGCCGCACCGCCCGAAGCCGATCCAGCGTCCGTGGCGCCTTCCACGACCGCGGAGCTGCGACCGACCTACCAGCTCCAGCCCATCGGCTGGGTCCGCAAGACCGACGGCCGCACCAGCATCGAGCTGTACGAGGAATACCGTCCGGCACTGCTCGGCGTCGACGCGCTCGACAGCATCTGGGTGTTGTACTGGTTCGATCGCAACGACTCGCCGGCGCAGCGCGACATCCTGCAGGTCCACCCGCGCGGCAATCCCAACAACCCCCTGCGGGGTGTCTTCGCGACCCGCGCTCCGGTGCGACCGAACCTGATCGCGATGAGCCGCTGCAGGGTACTGGCAGTCAAAGGGAGCGTCATTGTGATCGATGAGATCGATGCGTTTGCCGATACTCCCGTGCTCGACATCAAACCCTGAGTGGAGAACGGGGCGCAAGCACTAGGCAGCAACGGCAGTTCAGTCAACCGCTTGCGGCAGGCTCCAGCAGCGCCGGCGAGTCGTTGCGCGGACTGTTCACCGCTCGTGAAACCGCGTAGGCGGTCCAGCCCGCGGGATCGGTGGGCCTGAGCAGGGATTGCAACGCCGCCTTGTCCTCGTTGCTCGGATCGAGCCAGGTTCCGTAGTCGGCTGCATCCAGAATCACCGGCATGCGATCGTGGATCGGCGCCAGCAGCGCGTTCGCGTCGGTGACGATGATGGTGCAGGAGTCGATCTCGGAGCCGTCCGGTCCCAGTCCAATGCTCCCACAGCCCGGCCATCGCGAACGGCTCCCGATCGTCCCGCCGGATCGCGTGCGGCACCTTGCCGTCGGCAGTCGCTCGCCATTCATAGAAGGCATCGGCCGGGATCAGGCAGCGCCGCCGGGCGAAGGCCGCGCGATAGGCCGGCTTGGTCGCCACCGTCTCGGCGCGGGCGTTGATCATGCTGTAGCGGTTGTCCGGCCCTTTCGACCAGGACGGCACCAAGCCCCAGCGCAGGACGGTCAGTTCACGCTGGCCGCTGTCATCGATGCGCACCGCCAGCACCGGCTGGGTTGGTGCGACGTTGTAGTGGGGCGGAAGCGCCGGCACTGGCGCCAACTCGAAGTGGCGGGCGATGGTGTCGGCATCTGCGTATTGGGCGAAGCGTCCGCACATGGGGCGTTCAGGGCCTTCGTAGGGCTTTGGTCGGCAAAGGATCAACCGCACGCTGGCTGCTTCTAAGCCACCACTTCCAGCTTGCCCGATCCCGGATTGCCGCGTTCCATCCAATCGTAGGCCAATTAGTCGGGCTTCGTCGGTCTTGCTAGCCTCGCCTGTGCACTCTCATATCGGACGATAGACGCTGAGACCAACGTGTTGCTCCATTGCGTCGAAATCACGATCGGCGTGGAGAAGCTCGAGCGAGTTCAGGATGCAATAGCTTGCGATGATGACGTCGATGGTCTTCCGCACCGTGATGCCGCGGGAGCGCAAGTACCGATAGTTCTCGGCCGCTGCAAGCGCCACTGTTCGCCCGCCGAGTCGACAAAAATCAAGTGGTTTGAGCAGGGACCGAGCCTTGTGGTAGCCGGCATCGGTGCGGAAGCCCTGTAGCACCTCAGTCAGGATCAGATCGCCGATCAGCACCAACTCGCGGCCCAGCAAAGCGTCGAGTACGTCGCACTCGATGGTAGCTGCACCGTTGAAGTAGTCGATCCAGACCGATGAGTCGACCAGAATCATCTGCTGTCGTCGCGTCGCATGGCTTCGAGGTCACCACTCCAGGGTAATTTCCCGCGGGCGGCGCGGATTTGCTCTTGCTCCTTAAGTCGCACCAGTAGCCGGAGGCCCTCTTCAACTGCTTCCCGTTTCGTCCGGTATCCCGTGGTGGTAAGTGCGCGTTCCATGAGCTGATCATCAATAACGATATTGGTTCGCATGGCTGTACTCGAGTGTGTAGCCTTTTCAAGGACTATACACCTGGCGCGTTCGGCGTGCACGGCCGGCTGGAGCAGACGCAGATCCGACCAGCCTCAACGGGGTTTTCCGGCAGCTGATCGAGCCGGCCCGGAGGGTAGGCGCGGTAGAGATTCCGGTGACGAATTACGGTGACACTTTACCATTTACACTAATTCGAGTTGTCTCGGGTCATTCTTCTGCGAAGGCGGCCGGCCACGCTTGCCAGGACGTAGAGTTCGGCCAAGTCGTTTTTCGAGCTCGCCGAGCTCTTGGTCGCCCATCAATGGTCGCCCTATCGTTTGACCCTTCGTGAGAGCGGCAACCCGTTCAGCATCCGCTGGTACCTCCAAGAAGTCCGCGAAACTATCGACGCGTTCAAGCAGGGGGCGAACAGTCACCAAACCATCGTCTTGGCGCCGCAGATGTGCCGGCGTGCTGGACCAAGGCCAATCGGCTGCCGTCGCAGCGAGTTTCGCCTTGACGGGATTCATCGCCACGTAGCGGAAAGCTGCCATCAAGTGCGCTTCATCCATTGCCACGCAGCCAAACCGCCCTTGAAACAAATGACCTGTTACCCGCAATCGTGCGTTGATGTACCCGCTGTAGCGACGATGCGTTTCGCCGACGGCGCGGGATAGCCCGGTCTCGTCTGCGGGTACAAGAATCAAGTGAACGTGGTTGGGCATCAGGCAGTAGGACCAGACCTCCACGCCGTTTGACCGGCACGCCTGGGCTAGCCAATCTCTGTAAAGCGCATAGTCGTCGTCCTCCATGAATATCCGTTGGCGCCTGTTCCCACGTTGCGTCACATGGTGGGGGATGCCGGGTACGATGATTCGTGGGAGCCGAGACATGCGCCTAGCATAAGCCGAGAGGGAAATGGCGTAAATAGTAAAGTGTCACCGATATCCGTTGATGCTTTTTATGCTCCTATCCGGTTCGGAACGCCCAGACCGCGTGGACCGGGTCGGAGTGTGGCAATCGGTGCGCGTAGGTGTCGTTGGCCGGTCTGGGGCGGCCGCGTAGGCTGTGGGTATGGCAGTCTTGGAAGCGATTGCTGCGGTGGAAGTATTCCAGGACGAGCCCCGGTCGTTCGAACTCGTGCAGCAGTGCCCAGCCTCTGATCACCTTCGGCGGGAACCAGCGGTTGGAGAAGGTCATGATGGCGACGCCGTCGGGCGCCAGCACCCGCCCGAGGTCGCGGAACACCGCGAGCGGGTCAGTCAGGTACTCCACCGACACGGTGCAGACGACGGCATCGAAGCGCTCCGCGTCGAACGGCAGGCGGGGCTCCGCGTTCAGGTCGTGGACCACCCGCTCGGTGAGGATCGTGTTGCGGGCGAGTTCGTCGGCGTTCATGCCGAGACCGGTGATCGACTCGGCGTCCAGCGTCGTCGGCAGGTGCGAGTGCCAGCTGCTCATCAGGTCGAGGATGCGAGCCCGTGGCGGGATGAGCCTGCCGTAGAGCGCGGAGATCTCGCTGATTGCCGTGCTATCCAGGTGGTCGACCAGGCGCGGCTGACGGTAGAAGCCGGCGTCGTCGGATGGGTCGGAGCGGGTGAAGCTGTCCTCGTCGAAGAAATCGGTCGCCAGGCCGTCATGGCGCCCCTGCATGCCGGGGCCATCGTCGAGGAGCGCGCTGATTAGATCGAGCCCGCCGCCACCGGGCCAGGCGTTCGGCGGGCTCGGCTCGATTTCGGCGCTCAGGGTCAGCGGTTTACCCGCCAGCGGGTGATTGAGGTCCACCGTCAGCTGTTCCTCGTCGATCCCGATGACGCGGAACGGCAAGCGGCCCGACGGCGGCGTACCGCCGTCGCCGGAGAGCAGGCGGCGCGGATAGAAGCGGCCGGCCCGCGGCACCAGGACACCGAGACCCGGCAGGCGCCCGTCGAAGCGCGACGCGGGCAGGGTCAAGACCTGATCCCGGCGCCAGTCCGGTAGCAGGGTACCGGGCTCGAACATCGCCTCGGTGCGAAAGCCGCTGTGTTGATCCGCCAGCGCCTCGGTCAGCTCGCGCGGCAATCGGTCCAAGCCGAGTTCAACCGACGGGATGTAGCGGGCGTCGCGGTGTCGGGCGCCGTCGCTGTCCCAGGCGACCTCGCACAGCAGCGCGAGCGGGTGCTGCGAGTCAGCGCAAGGGTCGTCTCCTTGCCGAGGCGGACGCGCTCCTGGCCTCGGCCGATGCTTAGTCGTCCGACGAATGGCAGTGTTGTTGCTCACGCTACTCCGCGAAATCTTCTCACAGCCACCCTCACCGACTCTGCCAGATTCCGCAACCGCTGTTGCTTCTGAGCCGCGAAGACGAACGCAATCCTCTCGCTCTTCGCGACGGTAGGATTCGGCCAGTTGCCGACTTGCCGACGCTGGCGCTTCGCCGGTCGGAGTCCGCTGTCGAGCGGTTAGCAGACACTCCCCAGGTTCACGAGTTTCATAAACTGTCCTCGGAACGCTGCAAGCCGAGATGCGCCCGGACGCGCACAAGCACATCGGCGTGCACGGTCTCGCTGACCCGGCCGAGCAGGGTCGCATCCCGCGCTTCGATGGTTGCGATCTTGGCGGTGCGGATCACCGATGGCGCCGGTAGGCCGGTGCCGGAAAGGTCCGACAGGGCTGACATCCCCCGGCCAGCCTCGTTGACCGGCGCAAGTGATCATCAGTACCCAAATCAGCCCAGGCACAGATCGATAGGCCGCGCCGACACAGCCTGCGGCAAGGACCAACGCCGGGCGCGACTGTCGTGTCGGGCGGTTGGTGTATAGGAACGGGACCTTGACGACGTCGCCCTGACTAAAGGTCGGCATAGGCCGCCGCGTCCGCGTCCGAATGCCATTCGTCGAAGGCGCGGAAGGGATCGTCCATCGGCTCTGCGTTGTGCTTGGCGAGGATGACGCGCCCCTCTTCGAGACGGTACTCCAACTCGTCGCCGGCGTGCAGATTCAGTGCTTCCCGCACGGGCCGCGGGATGGTGGTCTGGGTCTTGCGTACCAGCTTTCTGGCGCGCTTGCTGGTGATCATGGCGTCCTCGGTAAGGAAACATCCTTGGGCCAGGCTAGCCGGTCGTTGGTATGCGGTCAACGGTGAGCTGAGTTTCAGGGGCCTACTGCCTGATGCCGAACCACGTACATCTGGTGCTGGTGCCGAGCACGGAAGACGGGCTGCGCTGCACGCCTGGGCGTGACGCATCGGCGCTATGCGCGCAGGATCAACTTCCGTCAGCGCTGGCGCGGACACCCTTGGCAGGAACGTTTTTACTCGTTCGTGATGGACGAGCCACATTTACTCGCGGCCGTGCGCTATGTCGAGTGAAAGCCGGTCCGGGCCCAGTTGGTTGAGACAGTCGAGCAGTGGCCTGCCAATTTGAAACATTCCCATCTAGTTGCTATGTTTTTTGGTCACCAATCCTGGTCGAACTGAGAGGAGCCTACTATGGGACTTGTGAACAAGTTGTTTGGTGGGGGCACGCCGGCTTTCCCGCCGCTGGATTCCGGTCACTATGCCGCCGAACGCGTCGATGCCGTTCGCTCTGAACTCGAAACCCTGATGGGTAAGACCAAAGACCGTCTGGAACTTATCCCGGCCGAGCACGCCGCTTATGTCTTTATCGGCAAACCCCCAAAGAAGTTTGGCGTCGCCTGGATTCATGACGGCAAGGTGAGCAACTTCAAGAATCTTGTCGAAGAGAAGGGCGTAACGCCCGCCCGGCTCGAGACCCTTGTGGGAGAGCTCCAGAAGGCCTATCAGCAAAGCGCGGCCGCGGAGCGGTACACGCTATCCGTCGGCGGACGCGAGGTCGTGGTGACTCCCTCTGACGAACTGGAAAGCGCGGTCCACCATGCCATTCAGGCCGTGGCGAATTCATAGGCATCCAAGCGCCCCTGAGAGTCCAGGGTCGCCTTGAGCGCAAACCTAGCGCAGCCTGGAACATCGGGCCGGCTCCACCAAGGGGCCGGCCGACCTCGTGAGCGTTGTAGGGGCTTACTTTCCCGAGCGTTGAGACAAGATTGTGGGCGCAGCCGTCAGGCCCAAATTCCCAGGCGGTTTCCTCTCTTGTCCTTGCCGGAGAACAGAAAATGAGCCCTTTTTCTCTTCTGTTCCCGCAAAGAACACGCAGCTGCGCCGACTTTCTCGTTTAATGACATGGAGAGAGAGGCCGGGGATAACGATTCTGGGTAGTCCTGCCATGCAGAGAGCGTGTATTTGGTAAAACGTCACTGAAATTCCTCCCAGAGCTGCCGCGTCGCTCACCTTAGGCAATCTCCCGAATTCTTGCTTGACCGTTGCGCCGGGGGTATCTAACCTGCGCCGACCATCGCGTTGCGCTTTCCAGCAAGGCGAGATTGCTTGTCCATTCCCGATGAAGTCGATCGCTCTAAGAACACACATCATCTTGCTACTGTTGTGCATCGGCGCGCTCGCGCTCGGCGGCTGCGGGACCGGCAGCGACATTCGTCCGACCGCCGTCGGTAAGGATACCCAGAACAAGCTGCTCGTCAGCGTCCGCGACCAGCGACTGCTGCTGCTCCGGGACGACAAGCCGGTGAAGAGCTATGTCATCTCCACGTCCAAGTTCGGCCTAGGAACACAGCCCGGTAGCTACCGAACGCCATTGGGCCGGATGGAGATCGCCAAGAAGATCGGTGATGGCTACCCGCCGGGCATGGTCTTCAAAGGCCGACGGCCGACCGGCGAGGTCATCCAGGCCAACGCGCCACTACGCGACCCGATCGTCAGCCGCATCCTGTGGCTTGACGGCAGAGAGCCGCAAAACCGCAACACCTTTCAGCGCTTCATCTATATCCACGGCACCGCCGAGGAATGGCGCCTCGGCGAGCCGGCCTCCTACGGCTGCATCCGCATGGGGATGAACGACGTGGTCGATCTGTACAACCGGGTGGGCGAAGGCGCGGAGGTGATCGTCATGCGCGATTCGCTGCTGGACACGCCGCAAGGCCGAAGGTACGCGAAACGGGGCGAGCGCGAGCTGCGCTCAGCCGCCTATACCACCTACCGAAAAAGCATTTTATCCGGCGTGCGCCACGACAGATCGTTCCCGTCGACGCACTGAGTTCGGCGCGCACGACGGATAAATGTTTGTTGGACTAATCCGCTCCCTGCACGGTGCCTGAGTTCAGCACGGCCTGCGGCGACAAGAGGGGATTGTATTCCCGCCGCTGGGGCGGACCGCAACCAGGCGGCGCAAAACGCGGGCGAGTTTGGTTGTCTGCGTGACGAAAGTCGAGCATGCGTGGTGCGACGAGCATGAATTTACGGGTCTTTCGGTCCCAGTATAGGCGGTTTTCCGAGCACGAGGCGAGTGTAACCGCAGGCCGGCGGCGGCCTGTCCGAGTCGACAACGTCGACGGTGCCGAGTCGCGATCAGCGGTGCGCGTTACCCCCGGGATCGCGGCGCACGGGTGCGAGGTGCGCACACACGCGCAGCTGTCCCTTGCGGCACGTCGGGCAGGGGTGACCAGCGTAGGTGGCGGGCTCGGTCTTTGCCCGGGCGGGCACGGGCGGCGGTGCCGCCAACGCGCTGCGGATCGCCACCAAGCGCTTGGCCCGACAGCGATTGGCGAGGAAGCCGAAATGTCTGACACGCATGAAGCCTTTGGGCAAGACATGCAGCAGGAACCGGCGCAGCAGCTCGTCGCCGCAGAGCGTCATCACCTTGCGCCGGTTGCCGTCGGCATAGTCCTTATAGCTGAGTTCGACCACGTTGCCGTCGAAGCTCAGCAGTCGCCCATCGGAGACCGCCGTGCGATGGGTGTAGCGGCCAAGGTAGTCCACCACCGTCTCGGCGCGAGCGAGGCAGGGCTTGGAGTAGACCACCCAGTCCTTGCGCATCAGCGTCTGCAGCACGCGATCGACTTCGTTGCGATCGGTGATGCGTTGCAAGCGCCCGGCCTCGAAGGCCGCACGCAGGCGACTGACGAAGCCGCCGCGCAGATGCCGCGACAAGTGCCCGCACCGGGAACAGATAGGTGCGCTTGGCCGGATGCCAGGTGCCGTCGTCGGCCAGCGCCCCACCCGGCACCAGGCAGTGCAGGTGGACATGACGCATCAGCGTCTGGCCCCAGGTGTGGAGCATGGCGGTCATGCCCATTTGGCCATCCAGGCGTTTGGTATCGGCGCCGAATTCCGCGAGCGTCGCCCACACCGTCTCGAACAGGAGGTCATAGATCTCCTTGGGCTGGACCTCGATCCAGCCGTTGAGGGTGTCGGGCAAGGTGAACACCAGGTGATGGTAGGTCACCGGCAGCAGCGCGGCGCGTTGGCGTTCGCACCAGGCCTCGGAGGCGTGGCGCTGGCAGCGCGGGCAGTGGCGATCGCGGCACGCATGGTAGAGCAACGTGCGTTCCCCGCACGCGTCGCATGCCAGCGCAAAGCCGCCCAGGGCGGCGGTCCGGCACTGGGCGATGTGATGGCAGACCTGCCATTGGTGCGGACTCAGTGAACGCGCCGCGGCCACGTCGTTCAGGCAGGTATGCACGAGTGCCTGCAGTGAGGCTTCAGGCATGCTGTGGTGCTCCATCGGTCTCGCGCGTGCTCGCCAACTGCGCGATCAGATCCAGTGCACCTTCGCCGTCACCGGCGCTCGGCAGCCAATGCACGTAGCGCAGCGTGGTGTGGATGCTGGTGTGGCCCATCAGGCGCTGCAGCCGCTCCACCGGCAAGCCGGCGGCCAGTTGGTGGGTGGCATAGGCATGCCGCAGCGCATGGATACCGCCGACCTTGGTCACCCCGGCTTGCGCTTTGGCGCGGGTGTAGGCCTTTTGCAGACTGGTGGTCGAGAGCGGAACACCGGTGCGCCCGGCGAACAGCCAGTCGGCAGGCCGATACAGCCGCCAATGGGCACGCAGCTGTGTCAACAACGTCGGCGACAACGGCAGCAGTCGGTCCTTGGCGCCTTTGCCCTGGCCCCCTGTCTGATCAAGGGCGCAGCAGCATGCGTTCGCCATCGATGTCCGCCACCCGCACGGCCAGCACCTCGCTCAGCCGCAACCCGCAGCCGTAGGCGAGCATCAGCATGCTGCGATAGCGCCCCGCGGGGCAGGCATCCAAAATGGCCGCGACCTCGACGCGCGTGAGTAACTCCGGGATGCGTTGCTCGCGCTTGGGCAACACCACCTCCAGGTCCAGCGTGTTCCAGTGGAGCACCTGCAGATAGAGAAAGCGGATGCCGTTGTAGGACAGGCGCACGCTGGCCGGGGCCAGGTGGCGCTTGGTGACCAGATATTCGAAGTACCCGCGCAGGTCCTCGCGGCGCAGGCTGTCCGGCGAGCGGTGGGTGTATTTCGCCAGACCGCGCACCGCGGCCAAGTAGCTCTGGTGGGTGCGCGGCGAGTAACCATGCATCTGCATGGCGGTGATCATGCGTTGGCGCAGCGGCGTCATTGTCCAGTCCTCCGCAAACGACCCAGGTCGGGTCGTCCTCAGTGTGCGC
>CAVPHF010000035.1:0-53035 GCA_963704155.1 uncultured Gammaproteobacteria bacterium | reverse complement strand
CATCGCCAGGGTTTATCCAAACCCCTGCCGTCATTTGACGGCGGGGGTTTTTCATTTGGCACTTCATTTTTGTGTGCATGTCGGGGCCATAGGCGCCTGGGGGGCCCTAAACGTCGGGGTGCTGAGGGTGGCTTCCTGCGTTGGGCCCGCGCTTGGCGCTCGCGTGCTACGGCAAGCATTGTTTCACGCTACACTATCGGTTTTGTGTGGTGTTGGCCTGATGCCTATGCAGCTCCGATTCCGTGTCCCTCTGTTGCCGTCGAGCGGTCTGCTGCTTGCTGCGCTGATCTGCGCGCCGGCCTCCGCACAAAACGAGTTTCGAGACGATGGGTTTCTCAGCGCCCCGTCGGCCTCTTCGGCGGCGCAGCGATCCCTAGTGGATCCTGAGGTTACGATTATCGAGACCGATACCGAGGTGGTGTATGAGTATCGGGTCAAGGGGCAGCTCTACATGGTCAAGGTAGAGCCGATTGTCGGGCCGCCGTTCTTCCTTGTCGATACCAACGGAGACGGTATCCTCGATGTTCAGGATCAGCGCCCGCCCGACTTGGCGGTCCCGCAATGGTTGTTGTTCAGCTGGTGACCCGGTTTGGCCCGGTCCCTGGCAACTTCGGCGTGCCCTTAGCGATCGGCAATGCACCTGAGCCACTTGGAGTCTAGGGCTTTGGGTGTGGCTTGCTCTACATGCGTTCCATGTCGATGATGTCCGCTGAGTCTCGAAGGCTCGCCGATAAACTGCTCAGGTTGGCGGCGTTGCTGGATCGGTTCAACGGATGGATCGGCCGCGGTGTCGCCTGGCTGGCGCTGGCAATGGTCCTGGTGGCCTTTCTCGTGGTCGTGCTGCGTTATGCCTTCGATTACGGCTCCATCGCGATGCAGGAGTCGGTGACCTACATGCATGCGGCGCTCTTCATGCTCGGTGCCGCCTATACCCTCCAGCAGGATGGGCATGTCCGCGTCGATATTTTCTATCAAGCTTTCTCCCCACGGGGCCGCGCCTGGGTCGATTTAGTCGGCACGCTGCTTCTTCTCGTGCCCGTCTGTCTGTTCATCCTCGCATCTTCCTGGGGCTATGTGACGGAATCCTGGGTGGTCAAAGAGGGCTCGCGGGAAGCGGGCGGGATCCCTGGCGTCTATCTGTTGAAGACCCTATTGATTGCGATGCCGCTGCTGGTCATGGTCCAAGGACTGGTGGTTGTCGTTCGCGCCGGATTGCTGTTGGGTGGTTTCGACAGCGGCCGGCAGACGGCTGAATCATCGGATTCCGACGCCAGTGCTTGAGCTGATGCCGCTGCTGCTGTTCCTCGCGGTTGGCGTCGTGCTGCTGCTGGGCTATCCGGTCGCGGTCTCACTGGGCGGTACAGCGCTCGTATTCGCCTTCATCGGGGAATGGTTCGGTCTCTTCGACCACGCGTTCATCGACGCGCTGCCGAATCGAATGTACGGAATCATGACGAACGAGACGCTGATCGCAGTGCCGTTGTTCGTCTTCATGGGCGTGATGTTGGAGCGTTCCCGGGTGGCCGAGAATCTGCTCGATACCATGGCGCTGCTGTTCGGTCCGATGCGCGGTGGACTTGGCATCTCGGTGATCGTGGTGGGTATGCTGCTGGCTGCCAGCACCGGTATCGTCGGTGCCACGGTTGTGACCATGGGCCTGCTGTCGTTGCCGACGATGTTGCGGCGAAACTATTCGCCGAGCGTCGCCGCCGGCACCATCTGCGCCTCGGGCACCCTCGGACAGATCATCCCGCCGTCGATCGTATTGGTACTGCTCGGCGACGTGCTTTCGGCCGCGTATCAACAGGCACAGCTCGAGCTCGGCGTCTGGTCGCCGGACACGGTTTCGGTTGGCGATCTATTTGTCGGTGCCTTGATTCCGGGTGTGCTGCTGGTTGGCGCTTACATCGCGTACATGATCGGAGTCGCCATGTTTCGGCCCGATGCGGTGCCGGCGATTCCGGCTGCTGAGCGGCCACGGCATGACGCTCGTTTTTGGTTGCGCGTCATTCGAGTCATCTTGCCGCCGCTTGGGCTGATCGTCGCCGTCTTGGGCTCGATCTTATATGGTATCGCAACGCCAACCGAGGCCGCGTCGGTTGGCGCCGTCGGCGCCGTTCTGTTGGCAGCCGCCCAGCGGCAACTCAACCTGGAGACGCTGCGCGGGGTCGTCCGTCAGACAACGCTTGTCACCAGCATGGTGTTCTTCATCTTCATTGGCGCGGCCATCTTCTCTCTGGTTTTCCGGGGGTTCGAAGGCGATGAGATGGTGACGCGATTCTTGACTGGGTTGCCTGGCGGCACTGTCAGTGCCGTTGCGCTGGTCATGCTGGTCATGTTCTTGCTCGGCTTTATCCTCGATTTCATCGAGATTACCTTCGTCGTCGTGCCTATCGTCGGACCGGTGCTGCTGGCCATGGGGCTCGACCCGGTCTGGCTAGGCGTCATGATCGCGATAAACCTGCAAACGTCTTTCTTGACTCCGCCGTTCGGCTTTTCGCTATTCTATTTGCGCGGTGTCGCGCCGCCCGAAGTGACGACCATTCAGATCTACCGCGGTGTCATGCCCTTCATCGTGCTGCAGTTGCTGATGCTCGTCGCGCTAGCCTTTTTCCCCCAGCTTGCTACCTGGTTGCCCGACGCGCTTTATCCCTAGGGGTTCAACGTTGCATTAACCCCTCACTGCTGCCGTCTTCGTGCTGCTGCGGCGGCTGCATCCCCGCGTCACTTGCGCCTTGGACGACGGCCTGGAACAGCGCGACCTGTGGCTCCCGAAACATGACGCCAATGCCGTTGCCGCTGCCGTGGATGACAACCCCGGGAATAAGCTGCTTCTTGCCAAGGAAGTTGAACTCCAACTCCACTGGTGTTCCGATCGGTAGGGTTAGCGACTGCACGGCCAGATACATCCCTCCCGCCGAGATGTTGCGGGCCTGCGAGCCCAAGAATCGTCTTTTTCGATAGCGGATATAGACCGGCAACTCGAGCCCGTGTCGTGCGCAATAGCGGCGTTCATGATGCATGGATCTAGTGTTTTCCTGGCTGCTTTGGTCGATTGCCCTAATATGTTAGATGACGTTGTTGTCAGAAACGTTTAGTTTTCTTGACGAACTAGTTACCAGATCGCGCTTTTTGTGGCAAGACCGGAATCGGTTTATGTCTGCTCTCCCCGCCGCCCTCAGAATACGTGCGACAAAGCTAAGGCTCCGTTCGGTCAATATTCCGCCAAGCAAGTTCCCGACCGGCTGTTCCCGTGGCATTGTCCGCTAAGCGCAGATGCTGCTCCAGGTCGTCGGACTGCACTTCTTACGCAACCTGGGATCGATGCCTCAACAACGTCTCTGAGGCGGTGTATCTTTGTGACAGATGCTGGTCCGACCACGGCCAGCCAATGCACCTTCATCGCGAGGACGCTCGATGGATCGCCAGCAGGCCGCAAAGTTCATGCTCGATTGCTTGCGCACCATGCTGCAGCGCAAGGGCTCGGATCTGTTCATCTCCGCGGACTTCCCACCCGCGTGCAAGATCGATGGCATGCTCACACCGCTGACTGAGCAGGCACTCAAGCCCGAGCAAACGGCGGTGCTGATCCGTTCCATCATGAACGATCATCAGATCCGAGAATTCGATGCCACCAAGGAATGCAACTTTGCGATAAGCCCGCCCGGAATCGGGCGCTTTCGCGTCAACGTGTTCGTTCAACAGGGGCGCGCTGGCGCCGTGCTGCGTATCATTCCCACCGAGATACCCAACTGCGAGCAAATGGGTCTACCGCCGATTCTGAAGGAGTTGGTGCTGACCAAGCGCGGTTTGATCCTCGTAGTCGGCGGCACCGGCTCGGGCAAATCGACATCGCTCGCGGCAATGATCGGGCATCGCAACGGCCATACGCGCGGGCACATCATTACCATCGAAGACCCCGTCGAGTTCGTTCACAGACACATCAAGTGCCTCATCACCCAGCGTGAGGTAGGCGTTGATACAGACTCCTGGGGTAATGCGCTCGTCAACACCTTACGGCAGGCGCCCAATGTGATCCTGATCGGCGAGATTCGCACGCGCGAGACCATGGAGCACGCCATCAACTTTTCCGAGACAGGCCACCTGTGTCTGTCGACGCTGCATGCAAACAACGCCAATCAGGCGCTGGATCGCATCATCAATCTCTTTCCTGAGGAGCGCCGCGCCCAGCTGCTAATGGATTTGTCGCTGAATCTGAAGGCGGTTATCTCGCAGCGCTTGTTGCCGAAGGTGGGCGGTGGGCGTGTCGCCGCCGTCGAGATCATGATCAACTCGCCCTTGATCCAAGACCTGATCTTCAAGGGCAAGGTGCACCAGATCAAAGCGGTGATGCAGAAATCGAAAGAGACCGGCATGCAGACCTTCGACATGGCCTTGTTCGATCTCTACGAGTCGGGGCTCATCACCTATGAAGACGCGCTGCGAGCCGCCGATTCGATGAACGAGCTGCGGCTGAAGATCAAGCTCGAGGGAAAGGATGCCACCGAGCGCGACGCCCTTGGCGACTCCGACGGGTTGGCCATCGTCGACGACGACGAGCCGGACCAGCCGACAGCCATAGATTTCGGCGCCGGCGATGGCTATAAAACCAAGGACCAGACACCCAAGACCAGCGGCGCTGGTCGCATGCAGGGCCGCTACTGACCTGTTATCCGAAGCGCGTGTAGGTGTTCAAGCATCAAGGCACCGAGTCGTCATGGACTTCACCCCATATCTTGAAATGATGTTCAGGCACAAGGCGTCGGACATCTTTGTCACCGCCGGCTGCAAGGTGCGCATCAAGATCGACGGGCGCATGCGCGATGTCGGTGAGACCGAGTACACCGCGACCATGTGTCGCGAAGCCGTCTACTCCTTAATGGATACACGCCAGATCGCCGAGTTCGAGCGTAAGCGTGAGATCGACTTTGGTATCGGGCTGGAAGGGCGTGGTCGCTTTCGCATCAACGCCTTTCATCAGCGCGGCTCCGTCGGTATGGTCGTGCGCTACCTAAGCAACGTCATCCCCAGTTTGGATGAACTCCGCATGCCCAAGGTGCTCGAGCGATTGGTCATGCACAAGCGCGGCATCATTCTGATGGTTGGGGCCACAGGTTCTGGTAAGTCGACAACGCTGGCCGCGATGATCGATCATCGCAACAAGAACAGCAGCGGTCACATCCTCACCATCGAAGAGCCGGTCGAGTACCTGCATAGCCACCAGGGCTGCATCGTCAACCAGCGCGAGATCGGCGTCGACACGTCTTCTTACGCGCGTGCGCTGAAGAGTTCGCTGCGCGAGGCCCCCGATGTGGTGCTGATCGGCGAGATCCGTAGCCGCGAGACCATGGAAGCGGCCATCGAACTGTCGGGCACAGGCCATCTCGCCATTTCCACGCTCCATGCCAACAATGCCCATCAGGCATTAGAGCGGATCATCAATATGTTTCCGCAGGAGCTGCACAAGACGTTGTTCTTGGACCTGTCGCTCAACATGCGCGCGATCATCGCCCAGCGCCTGGTGCGCACGACTAGCAACAAGCGCATGGCTGCCGTCGAAATCCTCATCAACACACCACACATCGCCGACCTTGTTCGCGAGGGCAGAGTCGACGAGATTCAGCATGCCATGACAGACAGCGGTGAGGCTGGCATGATGACCTTCGACAACGCCTTGCTCGCGCTCTATCGAGAGGGTCACATCGCGTTGGAAGAATGCATTGCCAATGCCGACTCCGGCGCGAACTTGGAGGCACGGATCAATTTCGGATGATGACCCGCCTCGGATGAAAGCCTGGATCTGGCGCGTTCGGCGATTGCCGTCCACCGGAGAGACAACATGCTCATCACCTTCACGACTCCTGCTTACGCCGACATCACCATGTTTGGCGACGTCGCCAAACCGCTCATTCAGATGATGGGACATAGTGGCGCCGTGCCCGGCGCCATCCTGGCCGCCGACGTGCCGCGTGCGCTCGAGAATCTAAAGGCGGCGGTTGCGCGCAATCCGGAAGCCCCGCTCAATCCGCAAGCTGAGGAAGACAGCGATGACGCGCGCGGCCAGAGCGTCAGCCTGTCGCACCGCGCGATGCCCCTGATCGCGCTGCTAGAGGCTGCCGCCCGCGACGAAAAGAACGTCATGTGGGATGTCTGAGGGGCTGGGCCGCCTGGAGCGACAGGACGGTACGACGCCCACCCAGTAAGCCTCCGAATCTCAGCATCGAGCACTACCCTGACATCCGCGCCCTTGCGGACTGACAATGGCGCAATGTCATATCGAACCGCCGCGTCGAAGCGTTCAAACTGGGCGAGATAGTCAGAACGCCCCCAGGCGCGCCAGTGGAATAAACGGCGACATGATCATCGGCATCCCCAAAGAGATCAAAGAGCAGGAGAATCGCGTTGGCGCGGTGCCGGCGATGGTGCATGACCTAGCCCAAGGCGGCCATCGGATATTGGTGGAGGCCGGCGCTGGATTTGCAGCCGGGATCCTGGATGAGCACTTCGCTGAAGCGGGGGCTGAGATCGCCGCTGACGCGGCAGAGGTCTATCGCCAGGCGGAGATGATCGTCAAGGTCAAGGAGCCGCTGCCCGAGGAATATCCGCTGCTGCGCCAGGGCCAGATCCTGTTTACCTTCTTTCATTTTGCCGCGAGTCATGAGCTGACCGCGGCGATGTGCGCCGGCGGCGCGCATTGCTTCGCCTACGAGACCCTCACGGTCGGCGATCAACGGCCGCTGCTGACGCCGATGAGCGAGATTGCCGGCCGCATGTCGGTCCAGGCCGGTGCCTTCTTTTTGGAGGCGCACAAGGGCGGTCGCGGCATCCTGCTCGGCGGCGTTCCCGGTGTCGCGCCTGCCAACGTGCTCGTTCTAGGTGGCGGCATCGTGGGTGCCAATGCGGCAAAGATGGCCGCCGGACTGGGCGCGAACGTGGTCGTCATGGACATTGATCTGCAGCGGCTGCGTCGGCTCGACGACATCATGCCGGCCAATGTCATGACCTTGGCGAGCAGCCCCTATGCCCTGCGCGAGCGTCTGCGCAGCGCTGATCTGATCGTCGGCGCGGTGCTGGTCAGCGGTGCCCGCGCGCCGACCCTGATAAGACGTAACGACCTGAAACTGATGCACGACGATGGCCCGGTCATCGTTGATGTCGCCGTTGACCAAGGCGGCTGTATCGAGACCAGTCGCCCAACCACGCACGCCGCCCCGACCTTCGTTGTCGACGGCGTGCTGCACTACTGTGTCGCCAACATGCCCGGCGCCGTGCCGCGAACGGCCACCTTCGCGCTGACCAATGCCACTAAGCCTTACGTGCAGCTGCTCGCGGACATCGGCGTAAAGGCCGCCGCGGCGCACCCGATCTTGAGCACGGCGGCGAATATGCTGTCGGGGCGAGTCACCCACCCTGCGGTCGCCGAGGCGTTCGGGCTCCAATACCATGCACCCGCTGACGTGCCACTATGACAGACAAGGCCGCGGCGGGTGATGGTTCGGACGAGGTTGCCCGGGATGCAGTGCGATCCGGCAATCGCCATGGTTTTTCTCTCTCATTGTCGGCATCACGCAGGCCAAGGATGATCTATCGTGTCGATCCGACAGGAGAGCAGGGGAGAGTTTTCCATGACTGAGACCATTGGATTCATCGGGCTTGGCATCATGGGCCGGCCCATGGCCCTGAATTTGATCAAGGCGGGCTACAGTCTCGTCGTGCATGCGCGCCGAGAGGCGTCAGCGGTGCCGTTGCGCGAGGCTGGCGCAGAGCCCTGTGCGACTCCGGCCGAGGTTGCGCGGCGAGCCACCATCCTGTTCACCATGGTGTCCGATACGCCGGACGTGGAGCAGGTCATCCTCGGCGAGAGTGGCGTCATCGACGGCGTACAACCCGGCGCCGTCGTCGTCGATATGAGCACCATCTCACCCTCGGCCACCCGCGCGATGGCCGAGCGTCTGCAGCAGACGGGAGCAGAGATGCTGGACGCGCCGGTGTCGGGCGGCGACATCGGCGCGATCGCGGGCACGCTTTCCATCATGGTCGGTGGACCGCGTGAGGCCTTCGAGCGGGTGCTGCCCTTGTTCGAGGTGATGGGCGGGAATATCGTGCACGTCGGCGGCCATGGCGCCGGTCAGGTGTGCAAGGGCTGCAACCAGGTGCTGGTCGCGCAGACCATCGCCGGTGTCGGCGAGGCGATGCTGTTGGCCCGCGCCTCGGGGGTCGACGCGGCCAAGGTGCGTGAGGCGTTGCTCGGCGGCTTCGCCAACAGCCGGGTGCTGGAGGTGCATGGAAGGCGGATGCTCGACGACGACTATGCGCCGGGCTTCAAGGCGGCGTTGCACCAAAAGGATATGCGCATCGTGCTGGAGACCGCCCACGAACTCGGCATCGCGCTGCCCGGTGCGGCCCAGGTGGCGCAGTTGATCAATGCGCTGGTCGGCCAGGGACTGGGAGAGCTGGATTCCGCGGCTGTCTATCGCATACAGGAAAATCTCAACGGCCGCGACCGCTAACCCGCTAGCGGCATGGGGAGCCAACGAGGCGCATTGGCGCGTCATCGGTCGCGGATGTTTCAGCCGGGACAGACACCGCGTGTTATCGTCCACCGCCGTTTCAGTAGTACACGGCATCGGCGATGCCGTTGTGCACCGAGACGAAGGCCACGCCCTGTTCGCCTAGCGGGCAAAGGTAGTTGACGATAATGACCGTCTGCATGTTGGTGCCGCCTCGATCGCGCGACTCCGGAGCCGATCTCAGGCTGCCGGTCTTGTTCAGCAGGCAGCCGCAGGCGGCCAGCTGATCGGTGTTCATGCCCGGCTCGAGTTCGCAATAGCTTCGATGCCGTTTTGCCTGCCCTGTGCAGGCCGCCATGCCCAGCCCCGCCGCGGTCATCAGGACGATGCAAAGCAGCCGCAATTTCGGGCGCCTGAGGGCTGCCGGCCAGCCATGCCGCATACCAGGAACGCGCGCATGGCGAACGCTATCGATCGGCGCTTGCCTAAGCGCCTTGTTCAGCTTCATCCAGCGCTTCGCGCAGCGCCTTGAAAATCAGCTTGCTCGCCTCCCGCTCATCGACCTCGGGCACCTCCCAACTCATGATGCGGCAGTACTTCTTCACCAAATGTCGCACGTCTTGGTCCAATTCACGCCGATAACGAGCGATCTCGACTTTTTCCAGGCCTGGCATTGCTTTGATCCTCCGCAGCCTTATCAGGCTGATTTTTCTGGTGTCACGGTCTCATGTGGCTGGCTCGACAAATCCATCAGTCCACGTTCGCGACCCTGGGATTCATGCGGCTTCCTATACGGGCGCGGCAAAGCCGCTCGCTTCCGCGGGTCCATCAATTCCAGGCCCAAGCATGCGTGGGTTGGGTTCCGGTTGCAATCGTCCAAGGTCGGCTGGCGATGGACCAAGTCCCATTCGCGGGGTTCCCCAGCCCGCCGGGACCAAGAAACGCGCAACTGCCGCCCTCATATGGAGTCCAAGGGGAAATCCGGCGCCAAGACCAGCCGTGTCTCGCATGAACGAATTGTAATGAGACGGCCACCCAGGCTTAACGCCTTGGACCTGATCCTAAGTAGTCGAACATCATGACAGCATCCGACCACCGCCACGCGGCGCTACCGTACACCGGCCAGCACAGCGAACCGAGAGGAATCGACCGATGACACACCAGCGTACCGAAGACCGTTTCAGCGACCTGATCGGCGAGCCGCGTCCAATGCTCGCGCCCGTGGACGACCCGCATCGCGCACAGGCGTCCACAGTAGAGGAAGGCCGCGCTCGGCACGATGGCTTCCGTCGTGCCGCCTTGGCGGGTGCCGTCGCGCTGACCTTGGCGGTGACCGCAACCCTGGTCACCGTCAACAATTTGGAGGCGGCGCAGCCCGTCACTGCGCCAGCGGTTGCCCCGGCGGCCCAGCAGCCGCTCGAGCAGCCGGCCGGGCCGCCGAGCTTTGCCGACGTCGCCGAGCGCGTCACGCCCGCCGTGGTCAATGTCACGGTGGCGCAAAAGCCGATGCAGCGCATGTCGATGCACGGCCGGGGTATCCCGGAGGACTCGCCGCTGCATGAATTCTTCAAGCAGTTCGGCAGCATGCCGGACATGGCGCCACGCTCGCAGGAGGGCGAGGGTTCCGGGTTCGTGATCGGCCCGGACGGCTACATCGTCACCAATAACCATGTCATTGAAGGAGCCGAGCGCATCGAGGTCACCTTGAACGACGGCACGACATACGAGGCGCGGGTTATCGGCCGCGATCCCAAGACGGATCTGGCGCTGATCAAGGTCGACGCTGGCGAGACGATGCCCTACGTGGACCTGGCCGACAGCAGCGACGCGCGCATCGGCGACTGGGTGCTCGCCGTTGGCAACCCGTTCGGACTCGGGGGCTCGGTCAACGCCGGCATCATCTCCGCCCGCGGACGTGACATTCAGTCCGGCCCCTACGACGACTACCTTCAGATCGATGCGCCAATCAATCGCGGCAACTCCGGCGGCCCGCTGTTCGACGCCCGCGGCCGAGTGATCGGCGTCAACACGGCCATCTACTCGCCGAGCGGCGGCAACATCGGCATTGGTTTCGCGATCCCGGCCGAGACGGTCGCCGACATCGTTGCCGATCTGCGCGACAACGGTCGGGTGGAGCGCGGCTGGCTCGGCGTGCAGATCCAGCCGGTGACAGATGCCGTTGCCGAGAGTTTGGGGCTGGACCAGTCCGGCGGCGTGCTTGTGGCCGATGTGCTTGCTGACAGTCCTGCCCTGGCCGCGGGCGTGCGCAGCGGTGATGTCATCGTCACCGCGGCCGGCGAGCAGATGCAGGATTACCGCGACCTTACCAAGCTTGTCGCGTCCATCGACGCCGGCACCAAGATCGAACTCGAGGTGATTCGCGGCGGCAAACTGCGCGTGCTCGACGTCACCATCGGCCGCATGCCGGGTGAGGATCTGGCCATGAACACCACCGATGAGGCCAGCGACGACGAGCCGCGCATCGGACTGTTGCTGACGCCGCTGACGCCGGAGGCCCGAGCGGAGCGGGGTCTGTCCAAGGACGCCGCTGGTGTGCTGGTGGCCGAGGTGCAGGCGGGGAGCCCAGCCCAGCGCGCCGGCATCGAGTCGGGCAGCCTGATCTCGATGGTGGGGCAGCAGCAGGTGTCGACGCCGGAGGAGTTGGCCTCCGCCGTGCGCGACGCCGCCAAGCAGGAGCGCCCATCCGTGCTGTTGCGCGTCGAGAAGGACGGCGAGCAGCGCTTCATCGCCGTGCCGTTCGCCTGAGCGCAGGCGTTGCCATCGGCAATGCGCGTACTCATCATCGAGGACGATCCGCAGCTCGCCGCCTACCTGACCAAGGCCCTCACCGAGATCGGCGCCGTGGTCGACCACGCGGCTGATGGACGTGAGGGCCTTTTTCTGGCCGCGGGCGGCGACTACGAGGTGATGGTCATCGATCGCATGCTGCCCTCACTCGACGGCCTCGGCATCATTCGCACACTGCGCGCCTCCGGCAACCAGACGCCGGTGCTGGTGCTGAGCGCGCTGGGCGAGGTCGATGACCGCGTCGACGGCCTGCGCGCCGGCGGCGACGATTACTTGGTCAAGCCGTTCGCCTTCTCCGAGCTGCATGCCCGCGTCGAGGCGCTGCTGCGGCGCGCGGCCCCTAGCGACCAGCCCGAGACGCGGCTCAGGGTCGCGGATCTCGACATGGACCTGCTCACCCGCGAGGTCACGCGCGCCGGGAGGCGCATCGTGCTGCAGCCGCGCGAGTTCCGGTTGCTCGAGTATCTGATGCGCCACGCCGGCCATGTGGTCACCCGCACCATGCTGCTGGAGCATGTCTGGGACTATAACTTCGATCCGCAGACCAACGTCATCGACGTCCATATCAGCCGGCTTCGTGGCAAGATCGACAAGGACTTCGATCGGCCGCTGCTGCATACGGTGCGCGGGGCCGGTTACGTGATGCGCGAAGCTTGAGTATGAGCGGCCGCTCAGCGCCCGGCAGCAGCGCGTCGAAACCACCTCGGTTCATCCTCTCCAGTTTCACCTTCCGCCTGGCACTGCTCTACGTGCTGCTGCTCGCCGGCTCGGCGGCGATCCTGCTTGGGTTTATCTATTGGTCGACCGCCGGCTATATGGCCCGCCAGGCCGACGCCACCATCGACGCCGAGATCCTCGGGCTCGCCGAGCAATACCGCCGGCGCGGGCTGAGCGGATTATCCGCCGTGCTCGCCGAGCGCGTGGCGCGCGACCCGGCCGGGGCCTCGGTCTATCTGCTTGCCGACGCGGACTATAAGGCCTTGTTGGGCAACCTCGATACCTGGCCCGACATTGAGCCGGACGGCGACGGCTGGATCGAGTTCAGGCTGCGCGAAGCGGCGTCCGACGGGCTCGACGGCGTCGTCGAGGAACACACCGCGCGCGCCAAAGTCTTCCGGTTGCGCGGCGGTTTGCGCCTGTTGGTCGGGCGCGACGTGCGCGAGCTGACGGCCAGCCGCAGGCTGATCCAGGACGCGCTTGCCTGGGGGCTGGCCATCACCGCGGCCTTGGCGCTGCTCGGTGCCTGGCTGCTCAGCGCCGGCGTGGTGCGCCGCATCGAGGGGGTCAACCAGGTCAGCCGCGAGATCATGGAGGGCGATCTGTCCCGCCGCGTCCCCACCGACGGCAGCGGTGACGAGCTGGACCAGCTCGCCATTAACCTCAACCGCATGCTCGGGCGTATCGAGACCCTGATGGCCAATGTCCGCCAGGTGAGCGACAACATTGCGCACGACCTGAGGACGCCTCTGAGCCGCTTGCACACCAAACTCAGCCAACTGCGTGATACCGCACTGCCGCGGGACGCTGCCGCAGAGGTGGACGCGGCACTCGCGGACGCCGAGGAACTCCTCAGCGCCTTCAACGCCCTGCTGCGTATCGCCCGGGTCGAATCCGGCGCGCGGCGCGCCGCCTTTGCCGATCTCGATCTGGTGCCGCTGCTGCATGATGTGGCCGAGCTTTACGAGCCGCTCGCCTTGGATAAGGAGCAGCAGCTGCAGATCCGCATCAGCGGCTCCGAGAGCCTGCCTGATTCCAAGGCTGCGGCATCCGCGGCGGAGACGGCGCAGGGTGCCGCTGCCGGCAGTGAAGGGTCAGTTGTCACCGGCGCTGAGACCGGAGCTGCATCGATGAATACCGGCACGCTGCCGGTGCATGGCGACCGCAACCTGCTGTTCCAGGCGATTGCGAACCTGCTGGACAACGCTATCAAGTACACGCCGGCCGGCGGCACGATCGAGCTTCGTGCCGGGTCGTCCGGCCGCAGCGCGGTCGAGGTCGCTGTCAGCGATTGCGGTCCCGGCATCCCGCACGCGTTGCGCGAGAGGGTGCTGCAGCGCTTCTACCGCATCGACGAGAGCCGCACCGCGCCTGGCCATGGTCTTGGGCTCAGTCTGGTGCAGGCGGTCGCGCAACTGCACGCTGCCGAGCTGCGTCTCGAAGACGCCGGCCCCGGCCTGCGTGTCGTGCTGCGGTTACCCCGGCGGTCATGAGCAGCCGCCGCTGACAGGCTCGGTTGCGCGGCTGCTGTCGATCCCTTGGCGGACGGCCGCGGTGTCTTACTCTTTGAGCTTGATATGAAGATGTCCGTCGACCACCTCGATGAGGTCGACGCCGGCCGCGAAGCTGTTCCAGAAGCCCGGCCCGGTGCCGAACTGCTCGACCAGGTCGACGTTCTTCAGGTTTCCAAGCCAGGCATTCGGCACGGGTACCCCCATAATGCTGACGCCGCGCAGCTTGACCACGGGGCGATTGTCCCTGTAAGCCATTTCGATGCCGGCGTTGACCCGCAGGATTCGTCCGCCCAGCACCGGCATCCCCGGATCGACCGGGATCAGCAGCTTGGCACTGGCCAGATTGTCCGAGAGATCGACGGCGAAGCGTCTGGCCAGCTCCGGGTTGTTGGCGATCAGCGCGTTGAGTTCCCGTTCGCTCATGCGGATCTCGCGCTTGTCGGCGTTCTCGCTGTATTTCTCCGGCGACAGCCGGCCCTCCATGTCGATCTTCTCCTCCCGCTTGGCGTCTGGTAAAACTGTCCGTGGATCGACGCCGATCTGCTGCAGCTTGACATCGAGCTTGGCCTGCTCGCGAGCTGACAGGCTGACCGGTCGGAAATCAGCCGGCTGGATGTAGGTGCGAATGAGCCAGATGCTGAGGCCGGCCGTCACCAGCACGGCAACCAGCACAAACAGCAGCACTTGCTTACCGGAAAAGCGCTTTGCGGGCGCTGTCTTCTCTGTATCGTTCATGGTTGGGACCCTAGCCAAAAAGGTTGTGCGAGTCGACCGTCGGGGCCATCTACCGTATAGATTTTACGGGTAACACTCGCTTTTCGGAGCCTGTTTGGGAGTAAAATGCCATGCCGCTGCCGCTGCGCGATACTTCCCGTCACACCTATGGCGAGTACCTCAGCTGGCCGGAGGACGTCCGTTACGAACTGATCGACGGTGAGGCTTATGCCACGGCGCCGGCGCCGACTAGGGGCCATCAGCGTCTAGTGGGCGAGTTGTACCGGCAGATCGCCGATGCGCTGGAAAATAGCCCATGCGAAGTCAACATGGCGCCGTTCGACGTCCGTCTTCCCGAGTCGGATGAGGCGGATGAAGCCATCGCCACCGTGGTGCAGCCGGACATCCTTGTGGTGTGCGATCCCGCCAAGCTGGACGACCGCGGCTGCCGTGGGGCGCCTGACTGGATCATCGAGGTGTTGTCTCCGGCCACCGCCGGCCACGACCAAATCCGCAAGCTCGCCCTCTACGAGCGCCACCGCGTGCGCGAGTACTGGCTGGCGCACCCGACCGACCGAGTCGTCACGATCTACCGATTGGCCGACGGCGCCTATGACCGGCCGCTTGTGTACGAGATGCACGATCGGCTGCGCTGTGCCGCCTGTCCTCGGGTCGAAATCGACTGGGGGCGCGTCCTCGAAGGTCTACCCGAGTAAGCGCCGGGAGACCTAACCGGCACCGGTGCGGCCTAGCGGATTGATGAAGATCGTACTGGTCAGAACGCGGCAGGACCCGGGCCGGGGGTTGCGGCAGCGCGCAGCCGGTCCTTGCGCAGGTTTTTGAATTCGAGTCGTGGCCGCCGGCCTTCATGCCTCCGATAACGCGCCGGATTAGCTTGCGACCGATATCGCAACGCCCAACTCCGCGCGAAAGGGGCCATCCGGGTACATCATGATGACCGAGTTTCGCTGCGAGCACGACAGCCTGGGAGAGGTTCCAGTGCCGGCCGATCGGCTCTGGGGGGCGCAGACACAGCGAGCGCTGGAGCACTTCAGCATCGGCGACGACCGTATGCCGGCGGCGATGATCGACGCCTTCGCGCTGCTGAAGAAGGCTGTCGCCAACGTCAACCGCGCTCAGGGTCTGCTCGATGCCCGGCAGTACGACTTGATCGTGCGCGCCTGCGACGAGATCCTCGCCGGGCAGCACCGGAATCAGTTCCCGCTGCATGTCTGGATGTCCGGCAGCGGCACCCAGTTCAACATGAATGTCAACGAGGTCATCTCCAACCGCTGCTGCCAGCTCGCCGGCACCGCGCTCGGCAGCAAGGCCCCGGTGCACCCGAATGACCACGTCAACCTGTCGCAGTCATCGAACGACGCCTTTCCGAGCGCCATGTGCATCGCCGCCGCCCGGGCAACGGTCCGCGGGCTGCTGCCGTCGGTGCGCGCGCTGCGCGATGCGCTCGCCGCCAAGGCGCGCGCCTGGGACGACATCGTCAAGATCGGCCGCACCCATCTCCAGGACGCCACGCCGCTGACCCTTGGCCAGGAGATCTCCGGTCACGTCGGCCTGCTCGACGATGCCTGCGAGCGCATTGAGCTGGCACTGTCGGGCGTCTACCGGCTCGCCCTCGGCGGCACCGCGGTCGGTACCGGAATGAATGCACCGCCGGGTTTCGACATCGCGGCCGCGGCCGAGATCGCCGCGCTGACCGGTCTGCCGTTCGTCACCGCCGCGAACAAGTTCACGGTGCAGGGCTCGCATGACGCCCTCGTCCACCTCAGCGGCGTCCTCAAGGGGCTCGCCACCGCCCTGTTCAAGATCGCCAACGACATTCGACTGCTGGCCGACGGCTGCCGCAGCTTCCGTATCTTCCTGGTCGAGGGCATGGAGCCGAAGCGTGCCCAGATCGCCGCCCATGCCGAGCGGTCGCTGATGCTGGTCACCGCACTGAGTCCGCTGATCGGCTACGACAAGGCCTCCCAGGTCGCCCATCACGCGCTCGAACATGACCTAACACTGCGCGAGGCCGCGCTCGAGCTCGGCGTCGTAACCGGGGAGGAGTTCGACCGCGCCGTCGATCCGATCAGGATGGTCCGGCCGCAGCCTGCCGACCGCTGATATCAGCGAAGCGGTTCCATCTCGGCGCCGTCGGTAGGGCCGTCGCGCGTCATTTTTGCCGCCGACGTTCGTGACAGGAGACCCATCCATGCAGCGTGCTCAGCTTGGTGAAACCGGAATACCGGTCAGCCGCATCGGGCTCGGGCTAGCGGCCCTAGGCCGGCCCGGCTACATCAACCTGGGGCACGGCGGCGACCTCGGTGCCGGACGCGACCCGGAGGCGATGCGCCGCCACTGTCACCGCATGCTCGACTTGGCCTGGGAACTCGGCGTCCGTTACTTCGATGCTGCCCGCTCCTATGGCTTGGCCGAGGATTTCCTGGGCGATTGGCTGCGGAGAACCGGCTATGCGCCCGCGGTCGGCTCGAAATGGGGCTACACCTACACCGCCGACTGGCGGATCGATGCCGAGCATCACGAGATCAAGGACCACGGCCTGGCGGTCTTGGAGCGCCAGTGGCGGGAGTCCTGCGACGAGCTCGGTCCCTGGCTGCGTCTGTATCAGATCCACTCGGCAACCCTGGACAGCGGCGTGCTGGATGATGCCGCCGTGCTGCGGCGACTGGCGGCGATCAAGTCGGGTGGTACCGCCGTCGGGCTCAGTCTGAGCGGGCCGCGTCAGAGCGAGATCCTGGAGCGGGCACTTTCGGTTCAGATCGACGGCGTGCGGCTATTCGACAGCGTGCAGGCCACCTGGAATCTGTTGGAGCCTTCCTGCGGGCCGGCATTGGCCGCTGCCGCCGGCGAGGGCATCGGCGTTCTGGTCAAGGAAGCCCTCGCCAACGGCCGGCTGACAGGGCGCAACCAGGATCCGGCGTTCGCGGCCACGCGGGCCGTTCTCGTCGCCGAGGCCGAGCGTCTCGACGTCGGGCTGGATGCCCTTGCGTTGGCCGCGGTGCTCGCCCAGCCCTGGGCTGCCGCGGTCTTGAGCGGTGCCGCAACCGAGACCCAGCTGCGTTCCAATCTGGCCGCGCTCGATGTCAGCTGGGATCAGCAAGCCGCCGACGCTTGTGAGGGCCTCGCGGAGCCGCCCGAGCACTATTGGCAGACCCGCGCCGCGCTGCCTTGGAACTGACGCGGTGACCGCTGCGTAGCCGGCTGCTCTCTACCTGAACTGGATATCTGGGTTGGCCGCTCAAGTCGGCACCGTCGGCGGCCGCTCGCTCCGCGCCGAAAACCGCCCGACCAGGGCAACCCTGGCCGTCAGACTCGGGCCTTGGCTGCGCCGACAGCCAGGCACTTTCCTTGGTAGCCCGGACGCAGCCATCGCGAAATCCGGGAACGCCCCCACAATCTCCCAGGTACGATGATCACACCCATCTAAGATTCCGGAGGCAAAGATGATCAAGGCATATGCCGCATTCGAGCCGGCTGGCGAGCTCCAGCCCTATGAGTACGACCCGGGTCCGCTCGGCGCCGATGAGGTCGAGATCGAGGTCGAGCACTGCGGCATCTGTCACAGCGATCTCAGCATGCTGGATAACGACTGGGGACTCAGCAGCTACCCGCTTGTTCCGGGACACGAGGTGATCGGCTGCATTGGCGCGGTCGGCGCCGCCGTTGACCATCTGAGCCCCGGCCAGCGCGTTGGCCTCGGCTGGCATGCCGGTTACTGCATGCACTGCGATCCCTGCGCCTCCGGCGACCACAACCTCTGCGGCCAGGCACAGCCGACCATCGTCGGACACCATGGCGGCTTCGCCGACAAGGTTCGCGCCGCCGCCGCCAGTGTCGTCTCCTTGCCCGACGGCATCGATGTTGCCAGCGCCGGCCCGCTGTTCTGCGGCGGCATCACCGTCTTCAACCCATTGGTCCAGTTCGACATCTCGCCCACCGCGAAGGTCGGCGTCATTGGCATCGGCGGGCTGGGCCATCTTGCGTTGAAGTTTCTGAACGCCTGGGGCTGCGCGGTGACCGCCTTCACGTCCAGCGAGGCCAAGCGCGACGAGGCACTGCGCCTCGGAGCGCACGAAACGCTCGACTCACGCGATCCGGAGGCATTGGAGGCGGCGGCGAACCGCTTCGATCTGATCCTCTCCACCGTCAATGTGAAGCTGGATTGGAACGGCTATCTGGCGACGCTCAAGCCGAAAGGCCGGCTGCATTTCGTCGGCGCGACCCTGGAGCCGCTCGATCTGGCGGTGTTTCCGATGATCGTTGCCCAGCGCTCGGTGTCCGGTTCGCCGGTCGGCAGCCCGGCGACCATCCGCCGGATGCTGGACTTTGCGGTTCGGCACCAGATCGCCCCGGTGACCGAGCACTTCCCGTTCGAGCGGATCAACGACGCCATCGCCCATCTGCGCAGCGGCAAGGCGCGCTATCGGGTGGTCCTGAGCCGCTGAGATCGTCTGACGCGCGGCTCAAAGCGCAGATGCCACAGTCGTTTCAGCAAGTCGGGCCTACCGGGCAGGGCGATCCGCGTTGGCAGCACTGCCAGCGTCGTTGTCATGCGCGCCGGCCTCGTCGCCGCGGCGGCGTGTAGGACTGGATCGCCTCCGTCAGCGCCGCATTCGGGACATCGTCAATGGTCGGGTATCGCACGGCCAACTCGCTTATCCGGCCTCCGATGTTCTCGGCGGCGGCGGTCTGGCTGCCGAGGACGACATCAATACCGTTGAGCCCGCCGAGCAGGACCTTGTCGTAGGCGCTTTTAGGTGTCTGTGTCAGGTCGTCCTCGAAGCCCAGCGCGGGCAGGCCGATGGCGGTCAGATGCCGCACCGCGCCCTCGCAACGCGCAAAGGCCTTGGCCTCAGTGCAGCCGTACTCCGCGCCGCCGCGCCTCACCACCTGCTGCGCTAGAGCGCAGTGCGCCAGACCGGCGGCCTGCACGGTCGAGAAGGGACACTTCATGTCCTGCATATCGGGTCCTCGTTCGATCATGACGGATTCCGGTCGCGTGCACGCTGGCGAGCACCAGCAAAATAATTGGGGTCGGCCGTGATGCCGTCCAGCTCTATTGTAAGTTGCCATCGACCGGCTACAGTTGTGAGTACCCAACCGAGCAGAGAGGTGCGCGATGAAGCTGGAATACGAGGAAGTCGAGGATAGCTACGACGACACCACGAAAATCCGCACGATGACCGAGCAGGCAATCGTCAAGAAACAGGGGATACTTCTGCGCACCACCGTCTACAGTCCTCACCAGCTCAGCGTGAACCTTGTCTTCATACCCAAGGGCAAGCCGTTTGACCCGGTAGTCAGCTAAGGCCTCGGAACCGATCCCTTTCACGTAGAGCAACCGAGGCAAAGGCTCCGCTGTCTTCGATTCGTCGCTACGCGGGTGGTACCGCTAACGTACTCGGCTAGACTCGTGCCGTCCGGGTTCAACCTCAATCGGGCACCGATCCTTGCGGTAACTTGCGCTCCTTTCACTGACGGGCCCGATGTCAGTCGCCGCTGACATCGTCCGCCAAGGCGCGCAGCGCCGATCGGTTCAGCACTGCAATCCGTTGTCCGTCGACGGCGATGATGCCGTCCTCGGAGAGCCGGCGTGGGATACGCGGCCAGGTCTCGGGCTCTATCTAGACGCGTTATATCTGACTGGAACAGGCGCGCCCGATCAACCTGCTGCGGAGCCTAGCCTCGTCGGGATGTCGCACGTCCGCCACTGGCCATGAGGAGTGCCAGAAGAATCAACATGCCCCAGACCGATAATGCGGGAACGGGAGTAGCGTCACTTCCGTTGCTGAAGGTCGCCCTAGTGGAGGCTAGAACCGCTCCTCCTGCGCTTTGAACACTGATGGGCACGATGCCCTCGAGGCCGACGGGGATCGGGAATACCAGGCTACCATCCGGCTGCAAGGTTCCTGTTTGCTGCGTGCCGTCGATCAACAGGACTATGTCCTCGGTCAAATTCTGGCCAATGACGCTGACAGTGCCGCCCGCCCGGTCTACCAGGACATCCGTAACCAGCGGAGACGCCATGGCCCGGGTACGCAGCAGCGGGGTTTCCCCGTTGGAGTCGTCGGTTCCGTCGTTGTCGATGACATAGAGCAGGTCGCCATCTGAGAGCAGGGCTAGTCCCTCGACCTTCTCGAGAATGCGCCCGCCTGTGGCGCCAAGCTGGGGCATCAGGTCCGTGACCAGTGTCTTCTCGATCACCGGAAAGTTTGGTGCGGCATCGTCCGATAGCGGCGTGATGCCGCTGATATTGAACTGGTAGATCGCCTTTAGGGCAGCATCTGCGCCGGCCTGGTTGTCGCGCTCAATCACCAAAAAGGTTTCGTTGCCCACGTAGGTGAGTTCCGACAGGCCGACCCACCCCCCATTTGGCGAACTGGGCGTTTCGGTCGGATAAAAAAAGAAGCTCCATTGGCCAGTCGTGGTGTCGTAGCGTCCAATGCGCACCCGGTTGGCCACGCCATCCCACTGGTCGCGCTGGAAAGCGGCGTATACGAAACGGCCTGCCACCGCTACGCCCTCGAACCCGTTGTTATCGATGAGGGCCCGAGTGGTGTCGGGAAGCAGTACCACTTTGACGATTGTTCCGGCGCGGTTCGCTTCGATCAGCATGTTCGGAAAGAATGGATTGTCGTCGCCTTCTGATGCGATCCAGAAGTTCCCGTTGGGGGCGATGGCGATACCCTCGGGGTCCAGATTGACGGTCCTGTCGGGATTGACTAGCGTGATCTCGATAGGCGTCGTGTCGTCGCGAGCATCCAGGACGTTGTTCTGAACGTTCGCCAAGATTCCGTTGCTATCTAGGATCGGCGTCTCGGCGATAATGGTTGCGGGGTCGGTAGAGATGTCCAGCGTGAAAACGCGGCTCTGCTGATAGTAGCTATCGTACACGGTGTAGGCAGTATCCGAATCGGTCGGATCAGCCGCCAGCGCAGACAGTGCACCCCAGGGAATCGGCGTACCGTCGGTACGATCCACCGAGACGATATCGGGATAGTTCGGCGGGCCAGCCTGCAGTTGATATATCGAGATCACCGAACGAAAGGTGTCGTCCCGAGAGTCCTCCTCGCTGGCAGCCACAAAAAGATTGCGCCCGGGAATGGCAAGCAAGCCCTCCGGCCCCAGACCGCCGGCGGGCAAGGTCTGCGTTAAGGTCGGCGAAACATTGGTGCCGCTGCCGCTCAGACCGTAGACGAAGATGACACTCGAACGCTCGGATCCGACGAACAGATACTCGGAACCGCCGAAGTTGCCGTACTCCGCGTTCTCCGGCTCGTTACCCTTGTTCCCCGAGCGGCTATCTGGGTAATGGCCGAGGCGGACGACCTCGTGCTCCAAAGTATTGCTGCTGCGAAAGAGCACGTTGCCCCCCGTGTCGAACAGGGTGAAGCCTCGGGAGCCACCGAGCCAGTCGCCCTCATCTGCCGTGACGAACACTTGGTCATTGATCCAGCTAAGTCCGTCGGGCTCTCGTGGCACGGCCGAGAGTGATTCGGTGAGCGAGATCAGTGCCGGGTCCTCCTCGGTGGCGTCGATCTCGGTGAGATCCACTGCACCAGCCGAGAAGCTGCCAATGATCGTGGCGCTAGGGGCATCCACTAGCACCAGGGCATTGTTCTCCTGCAACGACACAGCAACCTGATTCAGGGTATTGATATCCACGTATTCAGGCTCTGGGTCCTCGGGAGACGTAACCCCAGACAGGCCAGTGAGATCGACTGTGTTGGTCGTCCAGCTACTCGGATTGGTGGGGTCGGCGCTGAGGTTGACGATCACTAAGAAACCAGCGGGTAGCTGGGGTAGGTCGCCTTCTTCGCCGCCTGGTGGCGTGAAATCTTCGTCGCGCTCGTTCTCAATGGCGATGGCGGCATAGTTGCCATCCGGACTCACGGCCACGGCATCGGGCTGGCCACCGAGGTCGATGGTGCGCACCAAAGAACGCGTGGCGATATCGAAAACCTTGAGGTTGCCGCTGGGGTTGATGAAATCTACGGACGTGTTTACCGCAACCAGCGCAAAATTGCCGGCGACTCCAACCGAAGTCGGCTCGCCGCCAACGTCCACAGCGCCAGCGGCTGCCGGCGCGGCGGGATTAGTGATATCGACGAAACCAACAACTTCGAGAGGGCTGTCGGTGTAAACCAGAGTGTTGCCGTCTGTGCTGGCGGCGACGATCTCGGCGGCGGTCTCGTTGGCGATATCGGAGTTCTCGAATACCGGGAACGAGGCGATCCGGTTGAAGGAGTTCTGTGCTTCGGCGGAAACCGTACCGCCGAATAGCAGCGCCGTCATCAGCACCGGTTGCGCGGCCCTCAAAGGGGATGCAAAGCTATTCATTGAACCTCCGGAGGCGTTGGGGAGAGCAAATTCAGCCTGGGATAAGTCGGCTGGTACGGCCATTGGCAGCGTCTACCAGCAACTTGAGGGTAGCCTTCCTATGGTTTTTTGGCCGGAGGTTACTATAAGAAAGTTACGAAACGGTTACGAGTGCCTAAGTGGCGGACGGGTATCGGTGTTATCCAGGGTATTGACCGCGCCATTCATTGATGAGCTTCTTGTGCGGGTGTACGATCATTCGCATTGGTATACGGCGAAGTTGTAGTGCACTTGGAAGGCCAGAACACAGCATTTATAGAGGGCTGAGATATTCAGTGCTCCCCGTCAGGGGCAAGATGCCCCGCCATTTGAGCGGCGTAGGCCGCTGAAAAGCAGGTTGGTCGGGAGCCGCATTTTGACTGCCGCGCTGTTTCTTGAACGGGAGGACCGGTGGGGCAGCATGCCCTCTTTTATAATCTGGCTTAACGGGCGCCAGATCAGTCGCTGCCGACATCGTCCGCCAAGGCGCGCAGCGCCGATCGGTTCAGCACCGTAATCCGCTGTCCATCGACGGCGATGATGCCGTCTTCGGACAGCCGGCGCGTGATACGCGACCAGGTCTCGGGGGTGATCGACAGGCGTGACGCGAGCACGGACTTGCGCATGTCCAGTGCCAGCGTGCGCCGGCTCTCGCTGTCCTCATCCCCGTGCTCCGCTGGCAGCCGCGCCAGCAACCACCGCGCGACGCGGCCGGTGGCCGAGATCAGGGTCAGGCTGTCGATCTCGGCGATCAGTCCATGCAGCCGTCGGCTCAGGTCACCAAGCAGGGCGAAACTGGTCTCGGGCGATTCCCGCAGCATCGCGACGAAGTCGGCCGCATCGATGCCGATCAACCGCGCGGGACCGAGCGCCGCTGCGCAGACCGGGTAGCGGCCGGTGCCCATGAACATCAGCGCCTCGGCAAAGGTCTGCCCCGCGCTCAGCAGCTCGATGACCTTTTGGTCGCCATCCGCCGATAGCCGAAACAGCCGCATTTGACCTGAGCGGACAAAGAAAAAGCGCGTCGCCGCGTCATCCTGGCTGAACAGCCAGTCGCCCTCGTTGAGCTCGACCATGCTCGCATGGGCGACGACACGCGCGAGCTGGGCATCGTTCAAGGCCGCCAACAGCGGCGCCTGCTTCAGTTCAGAGTCCAACGCGGTTTCCATAGAGTCGATTTAGGCAAGCAGTGTCGGCGTCCAAGGCGATCGCCGGCAACGACGCCCATGGCACAAGGCGCGGCGGACTGCCCGCCGCGTTCAATTACATCGGTTCAGGCGGCGACCGCAACCCGCAGATCCGCCACGGCATCATTACCCGTCAACCGCAGGTCATAGGTCTCCTGCAAGATCCGGAAGACGTTGGCGCTGATGAAGGCCGGCGGCTTCGGACCCAGCGTGATGCCCTTGACGCCCAAGTGCAGCAAGGTCAATAGCACCGCGACGGCCTTCTGCTCGAACCAGCTGATGACCAGTGTCAGCGGCAGCTCGTTGACACTGCACTCGAATGCCTCGGCCAGCGCCAGGGCGACCGCGATGGCGCCATAGGCGTCGTTGCACTGGCCCATATCCATCAGGCGCGGCAGGCCCAGGTGCGCGCCGTAGTCGTGTTCGCGGATGCGGTACTTGCCGCATCCCAGCGTTAGGATGAACGAGTCCGGCGGCGTGGCAAACGCATAGTCCGTGAAGTAATTGCGTCCCTTCTCGGCACCGTCGCAGCCGCCGATAACGAAGAAGCGGCTGATCTGGCCGGCCTTGACCGCGTCGACGATAGTCTGCGCCTGGTCCAGCTCCTGCAGCGACTGTACGTCCTCGTCCTAGCCACAGACGCCCGGGGCGCTGACGCAGGCGGATTCACGAAAGGTCTGTTCACATTGGTTGCAGTGCATGCTGGCCTCGATCGACGCTGGGGAATGTCATGGAGCCGGCATCCATGGGTTGCCTTCGATGGCTGTCCGCTGATGTCGAAGTTCACTATCGCCGCCCGCGTGCGGCAGCGACCTTGACCCGAATCAAGCGGCCAAGGCCGCCTTTGATCCAGCGCAGTCGCAGCCTATCGAAAGGTCGGCAGAGCGGATCGAGCCGCGCCTAGGCCGGTCGATAGACCTAGGGACCAAGGCGTTGCTCCATTGCGTCGCAATCACGATTGGTTCGCACGGATGTGCTCCAATGTGCCGAGCGGGCCGCGATGATACAACTTGTCGCGCGGCGCGCCGGGCTGGCTGGTATGCGATCACTGCGTCTAGCTGACGCGCCTGGGCAGTGGCGCGCGCGGAATCCTCGGACAATCCGTATCATGCCCTGCCCAAGAACGCTTGCCGTAACGAGAACCGCCGTTGAAGACCTTGCCGCACCTGTTCGACAACAACCTTGCCTGGGCCGAAGCGGTCAAGCGCGATGACCCGCATTTCTTCAAGCGTCTCGCGCAACAGCAAACCCCGCACCTGCTGTGGATCGGCTGCGCCGACAGTCGCGTCCCCGCCAATGAGATCATCGGACTGCACCCGGGGGACGTCTTCGTTCACCGCAACATTGCCAACGTCGTCGTCCATACTGACCTCAACTGCCTGTCGGTCATCCAGTACGCGGTAGAGGTGCTTCAGGTGGGCCACATCATCGTCTGCGGCCATTACGACTGCGGCGGCGTCAAGGCCGCGCTGGAGCCACAGGATCACGGAATCATCGACAACTGGCTGCGGCATATTCGCGACGTGGGCCGCTTCCATGCCGAAGAACTCGGGAGGCTCGGCCCAGAGCGACGTTTGGATCGCCTGTGCGAACTCAATGTCACCGAGCAGGTGACCAACGTCTGCAACACCGCCAGCGTCAAGAATGCCTGGAAGCAAGGCCGCAGACTGATCGTGCATGGCTGGACCTACAGCATCCGCGACGGCATCCTGCGCCAACAGGTACCCGAGATCGACTCGCTCGATGCCCTGGCCGCGGCCCGTTGCGACGATGCCGGCTGGATCGTCTCGGCGCCTGGCTGAGGGCCGGTGCGGACGCGCAAGGAGCCCGCAGGGTAACGGCACCCAAGGCGCCTCAGAGCGTGATGGAAAAGGCCATATCGAATAAGCAGTTGCAGTTGGCACACCAGTTTGTTCGTGCCACCAGTCACAGCGTCTTCCTCACCGGTAAGGCCGGCACCGGCAAGACCAGCTTTCTGCACGCGCTGAAAGCAGACCTGCCCAAGCGCATGATCGTCACCGCTCCGACCGGCGTGGCGGCGATCAACGCCGGCGGCGTGACACTGCATTCCTTCTTCCAGCTGCCGTTCGGTCCCTTCCTGCCCGGCAGCGAGGCCGAGCGGCAGGCCGCGGAGCGCCGTTTCAGCAGGCAGAAGCGCGACATCATCCAGACCCTTGATCTGCTGGTCATCGATGAGATCAGCATGGTCCGCTGCGACCTGCTCGACGCGGTGGACTTCGTGCTGCGTCGCCAGCGCGCGACCGACCTGCCTTTCGGCGGCGTGCAGCTGTTGATGATCGGCGATCTCCATCAGCTCGCGCCCGTCGTGCCCGAGCAGGACTGGGCTGTTCTGAAAGACGTCTACGACTCCGGCTACTTCTTCAGCAGCCGGGCGTTGGCCGCGACCGACGTGGTCCCGATCGCGCTCGAGCACATCTACCGGCAGTCCGACGCGGACTTCATCGAGCTGCTCAATCGCGTGCGCGATAACCGGCTGGACGAGGCCACCCTGGAGCGGCTGAATTCCCGCTGCCTGCCGGGCTTCACGCCGGATGATGCGGACGGCTACATCACCCTGACGACGCACAACCGCGGCGCCGATCGCATCAACGAGACGCGCTTGCGCGCGCTGGGCTCCAAGCCCCACAGCTTCGCGGCGCAAATCCAGGGCGACTATCCGGCGCACAGCTATCCGACCGCCGAGACCCTGACCCTCAAGCAAGGCGCCCAGGTCATGTTCGTGCGCAACGACGGCGCCGCGGATAAGCGGTACTTCAATGGCAAGATCGGCACCGTCACGCACCTCGGGCGCGAGCGCATCGTCGTGTGCTGTCCCGCTACAGAGACCGAGGCCGAGACCACGATCGAGGTGGAGCCGGCCACCTGGGAGAACATCCGCTACAGCATCGACCAAGACACCAAGGCGATCTCCGAGGAGGTCATCGGCACCTTCATCCAATACCCGTTGCGCCTTGCCTGGGCCATCACCATCCACAAGAGCCAGGGGCTGACCTTCGAGCGGGCTATCATCGACGCCGCGGCGGCCTTCTCCCACGGACAGGTCTACGTCGCACTAAGCCGCTGTAAGACCTTCGAGGGCATGGTACTCAGCGCACCGATCCTGCGCCGCGCCATCCTGACCGATCAACAGGTCTCGCACTATGTCGACGAGGCCACCCTCCACCCGCCGACTCGCGCCCAGCTCGATCACGCGCGCATCGCCTACCAGCAGCGGCTGCTGCAAGAATGCTGGGATTTCGACGAACTCGGCGCCCGCCTGCGGCGGCTGCTCGCCACCGTGCGCGGCAACCGAAACGTCATCGACCTGTGCGGCTTGGACGCCATCGACGCGCTGGAGCGGCAGGTCATCGAGCAGATTGTCACCGTCGGCCGAAAATTCCGCCACCAGCTGGCGTCTCTCTACCGAGCGGACCAGGTCCCAGAGGACGACGAGCACCTGCAGGAGCGCCTGCGCAAGGCATCCGCCTACTTCAGCGAAAAGCTCGACCAGGGTCTGCGCCCCTGGCTCGACGCCTTCGCGTTCGACACCGACAACAAGGCCCTGCGCAAGACGCTCCGTCAGGCCGTCGACGATCTCCGTAAGGCGCTGGCGATCAAGACCGCCTGCATCGACAGCTGCAGGGAGCGGTTCTCCACCAACGCCTATCTCGGTGCGGTCGCCAAGGCCCGAATCGATGCCGAGTCGGGTGCGCCGCGGGCGGAGAAAAGGCTCGACACTCACCCCGACGATGCCGACAGCCCAACGCTCCTGAAGGCGCTGCGGCGCTGGCGCGCCCGCAAGGCGGAAGCCGAAGAGCGCGACGGCGTCACCCGCCATCGCATCCTCACCCGAGCCGTGCTGCGACAGATTGCCGACAGCCTGCCGGACAGACCGGAGGCATTGGCCCGCATCAAAGGCATCGGCAAGCAGACGGTCGAGCGTTACGGTGAGGAAATCCTCGGCATCCTCTCCGACTATCGCCGGCGCAACGGCATCGACGCCGCGGCCGTCGGTCGCCCGTCGCGGCAGCGCCGCGCCAAACCGGATACGCCCGAGACCAACACCCGACTGATCAGCTATCGCCTCTACAAGGAGGGCCTGAGCATCCAGGAGATCGCCGGCCGCCGGTCACTGAAGCCCACCACCATCGAGGGCCACCTGGCCCACTACATCGCCAGCGGCGAGCTCGCCATCACCGAGCTCATCGGCGACGAGAAGCTCGCGCGCATCACCGCCGCGCTCGCCGAGACCGCGCCGGACCGGCCGGGGGCCGGCGAGCTTGGCCTCGCCAAGCAGGTGCTCGGCGACGACTGCTCCTACGGTGAGCTTAAGATGGTACAGGCCCATCTGGCGCGGGATCGATGATGGGGCGCTGCACTCGGCGCCTGAAGCAGGAGGAACGCGCAATACGCCGACCGAAACAATCGCTTGTGTGAGGTGCGCGGCGATCAAGCGCCGGTTCAAAAAGGATGATGCATCCTTCCCCGTGGCAGCGGCATCCGCTCGTTCTGATCGTTTTCGCACAGCTCTGCGGCACATCGCTGTGGTTCAGCGTAAACGGTGTTAGTCTCGCGTCGTCGTTGCTTGCGCTGCTCGGCGGCAGCTTAATCTTTGCCCTTGGCGACGGACCCTACCTGCCGGCGCCAGTCGCCAGATTACGTTTGTCGGACGGCCTAGCGGCACTGGGCAAGCGGCGTTTTCGCGCCGTCGCCGGCGGCTACTTCGGCCATTGCTGGGAGCTCTACGCCTGTTGGGTGCTGACGCCCTTTCTGGTTGCCCGCGAGCTAGAACGTCTGGGGGCCCCGCCGGCTCTCCTGCCGTGGCTGTCCTTCGGTGTCATCGCCCTGGGGCTGTTCGGCTGCGTCGGTGGTGGCATGGCGAGTCGGCGTCGCGGCAGCCTGTGGGTTGCGCGAGGGGCACTGATCACGTCCGGGCTCATCTGTTTGACCTACCCGTTGCTCGCCTGGGCGCCGCCGGAAGCGCTGTTGGTGCTGCTCGGTCTCTGGGGGCTTGCCGTCATCGCCGACTCACCGCAATTCTCGGCGCTGGCCGCCGCCGCGGCGCCGCGCGATCACATTGGGTCGAGCTTGGCAGTCATGAATGCTTTCGGCTTTGCGCTGACCATTCCGGCCATCGCGCTGACCACCACACTCTGGTCGAGCCAGGGGCCCTGGGTCATCTGGTGGCTGTTGCCGGGGCCTATCCTCGGGCTTTGGTCGCTGCAGTGCCTCTCAGCAGACAAGTCTCTTTAGCAACAGGGTCGAAGTCGACATGACGCCGCTCTTCGGCCGCTTCCTGCCGCTGTTGCCGGATGAGGCTCAGATCCTTGACGCTGGATGCGGGTCCGGCCGCGATGCTTTGTCCTTCGCGAAGCGCGGTCATCGGATAATGGCCTTTGACGCCTCTCCGGCTCTCGTCGCGCTCGCTCAGTGCCATTTGGGATCGCCAGTGCAGTGCCTGCGTCTTCAGGACATCGACTGGTAGGACTAGTTCGACGGCATCTGGGCCTGCGCCAGCCTGCTGCATGTTCCAGCGGCGGAACTGCCTGACGTGATGCGACGGCTGTTCAAGGCGCTGAGGCCGGGTGGCGACGACGCGTGCCCGCGCTCGTGCATCCCGCAGACTACGAAGCCAGCGAGCGAAGGTTGCGCTTTGTTGGATCCCGATTCCGTCGTGCATGCGGCGCCGCCGGTCCGACAAGTGCCGGAGCTGATGGTGGACCTGCTGGCTTGGCTCGAACGCGGCCAGGCGCAGCCGCTGGCGGCGCCAGCGACCTGGCCGGTGCGTGCCCACCGGGACACCTGAGCTGCACGGCGGCTCAGTTGGGCACAGGCGATCTGATCGGGGTGCTTGCGGGGTTAAGCCAACCGCTCACCCAGCCGGGGCGGGCCTTGGCCAGCTCCGCCTTCAGCTCCAGCAGCGCGTCCTGCAGCGCCTCCTCGATGACCGGATGATAGAAGGGCATTTCCAGTGCCCGCTCGACTGTCATCTTCTCCTCGATGGCCCAGGCGAGCAGGTGCGCCAGGTGTTCGCAGCGCGGCCCCACCATGGAGGCACCCAGGATGCGCCCGGACCGACGCGCCGCGTAGACCCGCAGCAGCCCGCGGTTCTGGCCCATGATCAGCGCCCGGCCCACCGGGCCGAAGCGTTGCTGCGCCACGGCCATGCGCCGCTCGTCGAAGTCGCTCCACGGCATGCCGACAGTGGCGATATTGGGCTCGCTGAAGACGATGGCCATCGGCGTCTTTGCCAGCCAGCGCCGCTTGCGGCGATGCACGGCGTTGAAGCCGGCGATGCGCCCTTGGGCCGCGGCCCGCTGCAGATTGGCAATCCCGCCCGCGGCGTCGCCGGCCATGTACACCGAGGTGCGGCCCACCCGCAGCGTCTCGGGATCGTAGCTCGGCACCCCGTGGTCATCCACGGGCACGCCGAGCCGGTCCAGCCGCAGCCGCTCCAGGCTCGGTTGCCGCCCGAGGGCTAGGAACAGCTTCTCGACGACGGTCTCGCGCTCGCCGGCGCGCACCCGAAAGCCGCCGTCGCAGCGCTCCACCCGCGGCTCGTCGCCGAACCAGAGCGGAAACTCGCGCTGGAAGATGTCCACCGCGGCGCGGTTCACGGCCGGGTCCTGGATGCGGGACAGGCGCTGGCCGTGGTCGACACCGGTGACTGCGACACCAAGGCGATGCAGCGCCTGGCCGATCTCCAGGCCGATCGGCCCAAGGCCGATGACGGCCACCGAGGCTGGCAGCTCCTCCTGCTCAAAGATGTCGTCCGCGGTGAGGATGCCGTCGGCGAACTCCGCGCGCCAGGCGTTCGGTACCACGGAGCGCGCGCCGGTGGCGACGACGATGGCATCGGCGCTGATCTCCCGTTCGCCGACGCGCAGCCGGTGGGCATCCAGCAGCTCGGCGTAGTCCTGGATCAGGTGCTCCGCATCCATCTCGTCGGTGGTGTTGGCGAGTACCAAGTCGACGAAGGTATCGCGCAGGTCGCGCACGTGCTCCAGCGCCGCCGGGCGGTCCAGCGCCAGCGCATCGCCGCCGCTGACGCCGTAGCCCTTGAGCTTGTCGCGCATCTTGTAGGTGTCCGCCAACTGAATGGCCACCTTCGACGGCATACAGCCGATGCGCGCACAGGTGGTCCCGAGCGGCCCGCCGTTGATGAGCACCCAGTTGTCCGTGACCTTGCGGACCTCTTTAATTGCATTCAGACCGGCGTGTCCCGCGCCGATCACCGCCACATCCACGTGCTTCTGCATGACCTAACACCTCGCGCTCGTTTGTATCCTTCCTGGTTCCCGGCGACAAAGCCGAGCATAGGAGTAGGTTAAGCGACGCGATCGAGCCGCGGCTGTGACTTATTACCCCAAGTTTGGTGGGATATGTCCAAAGCGGAATGCGCGATGCCCGACAGGGCGGCGCGGGCCGCGGGTGGGGGAACGCACGGTCAAGTGGCCGGTCATCCATGCCGCCGAGCTGTCGCCGGATAACGCAACCGGCCAGTGTCAGCCCGAACAGCGCCAGCTCTCAGCCTGCCCGCACCGTGCAGCGGCACTGATGCCACGCGCGTGCAAAAGACCAATCGACTCAATAATACGTCGGCTGCGACAGGCCATAGCCACGGCTCGACGCTCAAAGTGGTTCCTTGTCTCACAGTCCAGAGACTCCCGACGAGCTACAGTTCAAACAACTTTAATGCGGCATCGCCACGTTAGAAGCGAACCGATTCCCGACGCGCCCGTTACCTTGCCCGATGCCGCCGCGCGGGTCGCGCTCTCCGCCGGAGTCCGGTTTAGCGAAAAATGCCCTGACCAAACGGAAGTGACTGATGGCACGATTTCTCAACACCAGCGCGACGAACTACTACCTGGAAGAGCTGATAAAGGCCATCACCGAGCGCCTGATCATCATCAGTCCCTTCCTGAAGTTCAACGACCGCATCCGCGAACTGCTGGAAGACAAGGACCGCATGAAGATCGACGTGCGTATCGTCTACGGCAAGAGCGAGCTGGCGCCGCAGGAGATCAACTGGTTGCGCTCGCTGGCCTTCGTGCGCACAAGCTTCTGCCAGCACCTGCACGCCAAGTGCTACGTCAACGAGCGCGCGGCCATCATCAACTCGATGAACCTGTATGACTTCAGCCAGGTGAACAACAACGAGATGGGCATCCACGTCGACCGCGAACAGGAGCCCGAGCTATACCGCGACACCTACGAAGAGGCCCAGCGCCTGATCCGTATCAGCGAAGAGGTTCGGCTTGCGGCGGACAAGGTGGACCCCGCAGCGGCCAAAGAGCCCGATAGCCCCGCGCCGGTCGCCACCAAGGCCCCCGACAACGGCTACGACAAGCTCACCACCTCCAAGCTCGCCAAGGCGCTGGGGATTCGCACCGGCCAACTGAACGAAAAGCTCTTAACCACCGGATTCCTCGAGCGCGATGGCGACATGTTCAAGCAAACCGACAAGGGCAAGGCGGCCGGCCGTGAATTCCGCGTGTCGAAGCAGTACGGGCCGTTCTTCCTCTGGCCAGCGGAGTTAAAACCGTAGCAATGGCGTTGCATCGAAGATCCGGCGCCGGCGATGCCGTATTTTATTGGTGGTCTGTCCCTGGTTTTTTCCTATGTCGCCATCGTCAGCCACGGTGCATCGAACGCGCTGGTTCGGCAGATCGTCGGCGTCTTAACCTAGCCAGGGGTCGACCAGGAATGCGAGTGTAGACAGACCAGACCCGAATCAATGAGACCTCCGCGAGACCCATGTCGATGTCCAGCGCATCCGCCGATAAATGCCCATCCCTGAACATCCGCGTAAAGAGACCGCAGCGCGCGCTCATCGAGCAGACTGCCACCGAAGACGAGACCATAGAGGATGACCGCGGCAAGATCGATCCGACTATACTGAACCAGCAGTTCACCAACCTGGATGATGCCTGTTGATGTCGAAACCTGCCCCCGCGGCCCCGCGCAAGTCGCGCGCCAGCCTGCCGGTGCTCAGGCGCTTGCTTGAGCGGATTCGATAACACGGCTAGACGGTGCGATCGGTATGCGTTTGAACCCTCACCAACGCCAGACGATCAAGCAAGCGGCGCACACCTGCTTTGGTGCCGATGCCACTGTGCGCTTATTTGGATCGCGGATCGATGACCGCAAGCGCGGCGGCGACATCGACCTGCTGATCAGCACCTCGCTCACCGATCCCGATGCGATCGCGCACGCCGAGATCGCCTTCCAGGTCTGGGTGCAGCAAGTGCTCGGCGAGCAGCGCATCGATGTGCTGGTCGATTACCCGAGCCGGCGCGTGCGCCCGCCAATCTTCGCCATCGCCGACCAGACCGGAATCCGGTTATGAGTGAGGAGATCCCCAAACTGCGTCTGCAACAGGCCTGGCGCGAATGCCGACAGCATGTCCACTACATGGACTATGCGCTGACCGCCTTGGCCCCAAAGCTGCCGCTGACTGGGGCAAGCCTGCAATCGCTCGATGCCGAGACCGTGCAGGATCTCGATCAATTCGTGCTGCGCTTCGGCAAGCTGCAAGATGCGATCGGTAGCCGCCTGCTGCCGGCCGTGCTGACCTATCTGCAAGAGCCATACGAACACCGGCCAATGCTCGACAAGCTCAACCGCCTCGAGCAGCTAGGCTACCTGGAGCGAGCGGAAGATTGGCCGCGCTTGCGCGCCATTCGCAACCAGTTCGCGCATGAGTATCCCGACGAGCCGGAACGCAACGCCAGCGTGCTCAACATGGCCATCGACGCCGCCGATACACTGCAAGCCATGCTAGGACGCATCGAGCAGCGCCTGAAGCTCGGGGCGCACGCGCCATGACAGCGTCCCGGCCTTGCGGCAACAGTTGCGCATGCTGAAGCGCCAGCACTTTGCCGAGCCGAGCCCCCGGCTTGGAAATCCCTGTGGTAGCGATTTGCAATCGCGACGGCCACGACAGCGGACCTTCGCGCAGCCAAATCGCGGCTGCAACCTCGTCCGCGACCCGCCTCGCCTCGCACCTCCCTGCTACCCTCCACCACCCTAATCTTGCCCTAAGCTCACGGCTTGGCTACGCTTCCCCCAGTCGGACACAGGGCTTCGCCCTACGACACAACGAGCCCAAGCACTTTTGGTCAAGCGCCTTCCGGCCTAGGTTCCAACTGACGACCGAGGCCATGACAACCACCGTTCGGATAGCTGTTGAAGACGATCTCTCACACATGTAATTCTCAAAACGACGGAGCATTAGACATGGCAGCTGTGCAATTCAAGATTCCCGATGAGGTGGAAGACGCATTCAACGCCGCGTATGCCGGTGAGGACAAGAACGCCATCATCACCGAGCTGATGCGAGAGGCCGTCGAGCGCACCGCCCGCCAGCGGCAGCGCCACGCGGCGATTGACCGGATTCTGGACCGTCGTTCCCGGGCGCCGATCCGATCGGACCCAGAGATCGCGGCAGCGAGGCACGAGGGACGCCCTTGAACCTAGTCATCGACGCAAGCGTGGTACTCAAATGGTTCTTCCGCGAACGCAAAGGAGAGGCCGACACCGAGCCAGCCCTTACCCTGCTCGCGGGTATCGATGCCGATCGGTTCCGACTCTGGCAGCCGCCACACTTTCTCGCGGAGGTCGCTGCGGTCCTTGCTCGCGAGAAGCCCGAGTCCGCCCGCGACGAGGGACGGATCGTCCTTCTTTCGCAATTCATCCTGCACTCCTGATCAGGTTAGGCCGCACCCACCCGAGCCGACACCCCCGCCGTCCGCAACCCCTGTGGAAGCGATCTGCATGCACGACGGCAACAACAACGGAATTCGACGCAGCCCAATCGCGCGAACACCATGGTCCTGATCGAAGATCGCGCAGGCCGGGCGGACCTCGACCGCTACCGCGCGATTCTCTCGAAGGTGCCGGACAAACCGGCCGCTCCAGGCGACGAACTACCGCCGGACTAATGCTAGCAGCCTCTGTCTTGACGAGTCAGTTGCCTTTTCCAAGAAGCGGTATTCGTGGTCTGTCCCTGGTTTCCCCTCTGGTTTCCCCGATCAACAGGCGTTGGCCCTGGCGATCACAATACCGACCAGTTCCCAACCACCGATAGGTTTTCCACAACGATGAATGCAATCGAGTTTCAGACCGTCGCCCACGACGGTGTTCTCGACATCCCACCGGAGCATCGCCGCGTCTTGGATGGCAAGACGGTGCGCGTCGTCCTGGTCGCTGCCGAGCCAAAGGACACGGATGGCAACGAGACGATCTTTTCGCGGCTGCGAAGGGTGAAGACCCAGGGGCCGACCGACCTCTCGACCAATCATGACGCCTACGTCGTCGGCGAACGCGATGCCTGAGTCGGTTTTCATCATGCGCAGCTTGGCATTGACGACTGCGCTCGCCTTCGACCAACACTTCGTGCAGGCCGGATTCGTCACCCCCCGGTTGTGACTGTGCAGATTGGCGCTCATGCGGAAGGGACTGGTTCGACGAGGCCGCGAACGGTTTCTTCGGGTCCACAATCGGCGAAGGCTTTGGCATCGCACCCGGAGCCGTAGCCAGCGTCGAGAGCGCAAGAGCCGCCTGAGAAAAATCAGCATGGAACCAAAATATCGTGGTCCGTCCCCGAATACTCCCCGACGCCGTCGGACACGCCAACCTGGCCATTTCCGTGGTGGCGCTGGCGGAGCTGCGCGATGGCGCCGAGTTGCATCCCACCCGCTCAGACGACATCCACGCCGATATCGACGACTTTTGCCGGCGGCTCGCCGTCGTGCCCTGGTCCGAGACCGCCGCCGTCCACTACGGGCAGATCCGCGCGATACTGCGCAAGGCCGGTACCCCCATCGGCAACATGGATCTCCTGATTGCCGCCCACGCTAGGGCAAGGGGCGCGCTGCTGGTCACAAACAACCAAAGGGAGTTTCGGCGGGTAGCGGGCTCGACGCTGGAGGATTGGTTGGATGCGTCGGATGCTCCGGCTTAGCCGTTACGGCAATCAGCCCCGCCAGTACCAAAAAGGCGAAAAGGTATCCGAAAAAGGGGCTGATTGTCAGAAGTTCAATTCGTCCTGGTCGCCCTTGATCGAAAGCCGTCGCCCCTGTCGTTGAAGCGAGTTTTCGGTGCTGGACCTAACCAGCGAAACGTCGCCGAGTGCGCCGTCGACGACGACCGCGACGGCGTGCCGAGCCTGCACTCCTGTGGAGGCGATCCTGCACCGACGGTTGCGCTTACGGAGTTTGGGACGCTGAGAGCGGGCGTCCCGGTCTGGCCGCAGCCCGTTGCCCGCCGACAGCATCGCGTGCGAACTGATCTGCGACATGGCGCCGAACACCCGGCCTTGCCGCAAACCCGCGGCTTGGCTACGCTCCCCCAAAGGACACAACGCGTTTCACCAACCGAACAGCTTGGATAAGTACTGATAGCGAAGGTCCTCAACACCAGCGCGACCAACTACTACCTCGGTGAACAACAACGAGATTGGCATCCACGTCGACTGCGAGCAGGAGCCCGAGCTGTACCGCGACACCTACGAAGAAGCCCAGCGACTGATCCGCATCAGCGAAGAGGTTCGGCTTGCGGCGGACAAGGTGGACCCTGCAGCGGTCAAGGAGCCCGATAGCCCCGTGTCGACCGCCACCAAGGCCGCCGACAACGGCTACGCCAAGCTCACCACCTCCAAGCTCGCCAAGGCGCTTGGGATTCGCACCGGCCAACTGAACGAGAAGCTCATGGCCATCGGATTCCTTGAGCGCGATGGCAACATGTTCAAGCTAACCGACAAGGGCAAGGCGCCCACGGTGACTTCCGCGTGTCGAAGCAGTACGGGCCGTTCTTCTTGTGGCCAGCGGAGTTAAAAGCGTAGCCGTAGCCTTACATCGTGGGTCCGATGCTCGCAACGCCGCAATTTATTGGTGGTCTGTCCCTGGTTCACTGATGATGTGCCATCGGACTATTGCGCAACGCGGCGGGCGAAGGCGTCGATGAGCTCGACGACGCGCTCGGTTGCAACATGGTGCAGGCCGTGCCCGATCCCCGGCAGAACGACCAGGTCTGCAAAGGGCGCTTGGTGGATCAGACGCTCCGCGTGGTTCCAGGCCGGCACAACGCCGTCCGTGTCGCCTGTGATCAGCAGGAGCGGCCGGCGGAGCCTGTCGTAGTGGGTGCTTTGGCGCTCCAGAAAGGGGCTCAGGAGGCGAATATCCTCGGCGTTGGCGAGGAAGGTGCGGGGGCGCAGCGTCAACTCGACGCCGGTCCGCTTGAGATACCCGGGCGGCGGGGTATTCGGCGCGAAGGCGTCCGCGAGCCCGTCGCCAAGGCGCAGCCGGCCGAAGGTCAGCGGAAGCGTGTAGGCGAACAGATCGCCCGCGACGGGTAGACCGGCAAGGTCGTTATACCAGGCCACGCCGCCCTCCCACGGATGGCTGCCGCCGGCCAGCAGCACCCCGCCAGCCGCCTCGTCCGGATAGGCCAGCAGGTAGGCCAGCACCACGGCGCCCGCCCACGAATGTCCGACCAGCACCGGCTGGTCGACCTGGAGCTGCGCCAACAGGCCGTGCAGCAGCCGTGCCTGCTCAGCGGGGTCAAGCCAAGCGTCGCCTGCGGGCTGAGCCCGCTCGCTGTAGCCATGGCCAGGCCGATCCAGCGCGATGACCCGATGCCGCTCGGCTAGCGGTGGCAGCAGGCTCGCGTGGAAATCGAGCAGGCTGGTGCTGGCCCCGTGCAGAAGCACCATCGGCGCCCCGGCCCTGGCCTCCGGGCCGGCGATGCTGTAGTGCAGACGCACGCCGTCGACGTCGGCAAACGAGCCAACAGGCGGGAAGCGCGCCTCAAGGCGGCGCGTCTCAAGGCCGGTGGCGACCACGAGCGCGCCGAGCAACAGAAGAGAGAAAGAGATCCAGGGCATACGCGATGAGCACATTTATGCGAACAGAGAGCCGGCGCCGTCGATCGGTCCCTCGGCGGCCTGTTGCGCAGGCCGAGGCGACGATCGCGGACAGCAATCGCCATAACGCGAACCGCTGCTCACGCGGGGCTGGCGGTCGGAACAGCCGCGCTGGCGTCGCCGCTCGGGCCGGCCCCGCGCGGGGTCAGTCCGGGCGCTGCTTGCCTGAATTCCGTACACGCCGCGCCGGCCGGTCCTGCTCGACCTGCGCCCGCTGCCGGCGCATCTGTTGCAGGCTGCGCAGTTGCCAGATACAAAACCCGATCGCCGAGCCCCAGAACAGCAACATCTGCAGGGACTTAAAGGTGCTGTATTCGATCACTGCCTTTTCTCTTGGTGGTGCCAGCGGCGCCGGCCTTCACAACAAGGTTAAGGCGATGGCGCCAAGACCAAGCGCAGAAAATTCGGGGAATCAGGCCCGTGCCGTCCTTCGCCCCCGAGACGCGGGCCGGGGTGGATGCACTGCGGAGATCCCGAGGCGGGTCGTTTTCGGTGTCGAAGCCGGTGTCGGTGTCGTGCCGATACTGGATTACGACAACGACAACGATTAATAGCGGTAGCTGAATCTCTGCACTGGCCGCCGACACACCCCCGACCCCTTCGCCCATAACCGTTCCGCCATGTCTGCACAGACCACCTTGCCTCTGCGTCCGTTCCTTGGCCAACGCCAGATCACCGCCCTGGGTCTCGGCCTCGCGGCCTTGGGCCGCCCTGGCTATATCAATCTCGGCCACGCCGAGGATACCCGCGATGGGCGCAGCGTCGAGGCCATGCGCGCGCGGGCTTTTGCCGTGCTCGATGCCGCCTGGCGCTCCGGCATGCGCTACTTCGACACCGCCCGCTCCTACGGCCGCGGCGAGGCGTTCCTCGGCGACTGGCTGCGCGCACGCCAGATCCCGCCCGAAGCGGTGACGGTCGCCTCGAAGTGGGGCTACACCTACACCGCCGACTGGCGCATTGATGCCGAGCGTCATGAGGTCAAGGACCATTCACTGCCGGTCCTGCAACGTCAGTGGCAGGAGACGCAGGCGAACCTGGGCGGCTATCTGGGTCTGTACCAGATCCATTCCGCCACCCTGGACAGCGGCGTCCTGGCAGATCCCGCTGTCCATGCCGAGCTGGCGCGCTTGAAGGCCGCCGGGACGCCGATCGGCCTTACCTTGAGCGGACCAGACCAAGCGGCGGTACTGGAACAGGCACTGACCTTGCGTGTGCATGGCATGCGGCTGTTCGATGCAGTGCAGGCGACCTGGAATCTGCTGGAGCCATCGGCCGGGCCGGCGTTGGCGGCAGCCCGCGGCGACGGTGTTGCCGTCATCATCAAAGAGGCGCTGGCCAACGGACGCCTGACCGAGCGCAACCAGGCAGCCGACTTCGCCTCGCGCCGTCGCCTGCTCGATGACCTCGCGCGGCGCTTCCAGGTCTCGATGGATGCGATAGCGCTAGCCGCTGCCCTTGCTCGTCCCTGGGTCTCCGTGGTCCTGAGCGGGGCCGCCACCGAGGCGCAGCTGCAGTCGAACCTGAAAGCCGCGGCGATCGAATGGAATGCCGAGGCCGAATCCCTCATCGAGGGTCTCAGCGAAACGCCGGACGCGTATTGGCGGACCCGCTCCGAGCTCGCCTGGAATTAGAATCAAAAGCACGACCTGGACGACGCCCCCTATCCGCAATCGCGCTTCGCCAGCACCATCGACGCACCCGATGCAGTCCTCCACCAACTCGCGTACGCTCGCCTTGCTGGCTTCACTGCTCGGCCTCGTCGTCGCCGGCTGCGTCAGCCTGCCTGACAGCGAGCAGCTCATTGCGAGCGCCGGCGATCAAGTCGTCCGAGCCGACAATGCCGCTTGCGCCGACGGATGGCTGAGGTATCCCATTGACTCGGCCTCGGAGACCGCACTCGGACCCGCCGACTTTCGCCTGATGACCTGGAACGTCTTCAAGGGACGCTCAGCCGACTGGCCGCGGGACTACGCGCGGCTCGCCAGGGATCAGGACATCGTGCTGCTGCAGGAGGCGCACCTGACGCCAACCTTCAGCGGTCTGCTCGCACGCACGGGCCATCGCTGGTACATGACCCGTGCCTTCGACTACAACGGCGCCGAAACCGGCGTGCTCACGGCCGGCAGGATTCCGGCCTCAGGCGCCTGTTTGGCCAGGCTCGCCGAGCCCTTGATACGCCTTCCAAAATCCGGGCTGCTGACGCGCTTTCCCATCAATGGCGCGGGCCGGGAGTTGTGGATTGCCAATCTCCACGGAATCAACTTCGCCCCCGGCGCCGGACCGCTGCGCGGCCAGTTGGAAGCCTGGGCGGAGGTGTTGGCGGGTCACACCGGTCCGATGGTCGTGGCTGGCGATTTCAATGACTGGAGCCAGAGCCGGAGCGAGGCGCTGACCGCGGTGACCGAGCGCCTCGGGCTGACCCCGGTGCAACTGGCACAGGACGCACGCAGCCGCTTCTTCGGGCGCCCGGTGGATCACGTCTTCTTTCGGGGACTCGAAGTCGTCCACGCCGACAGCGTCGCGGTGACCAGCTCCGATCATAACCCGGTGAGGGTGAGATTCCGGCTGCCCGAGTCCCTTCTGGAGCCGCGACAGTGAGACAAGAACGCAACAGCCCTCGGTTTGATCTTGTGGGCCATCACCCTGGCTGCCTATGCCGACACGCAGAGCGAGATCGACCATCTGCTGGGTTTCATCGAGACATCCGACTGTGTCTTCGTGCGCAACGGCGACAAGCACGACGCCGCGGCCGCGCGCGATCATATCGAGCGCAAGTACGCGTACGCCAAACGCTGGATCAACACCACCGAGCAGTTCATCGAGTACACCGCCACCAAGAGCAGCACCACCGGCAAAGGCTACAGCGTCATCTGCGCGGGCCGCGAGGAGCCCAGCGCCGACTGGCTGAAGCGCGAGCTGCGCCGATTCCGGGCGTCACCGTAGCCGCTGTCGGAGGGCCAGCGTTCGGCCAGTGCCCAACCAGGCGGAATCAGCCGCCGGCCGGGTGAAATCAGGCGGCGATCGGCAGAAAACTGAACAGCATCCAGAGCGCTGCGAAGACCGCGAGCCACCGTGCCCCGTTGATCATGACGTTGAGGCCATGGAGGCGCTTGAAGGGCTTGCCCGCGTCGGCATCACCCGCCAGGTTCGCGTCGCGAGCCTGGTTGGTCCTCGGCATCAGTATCTGGCGCGCCATCACGAAGCCGACCAACGCGAATGCACTCACGCAAGCAGGCCAGCCGACACCTGCCCCGATTCCAGGCAATAGAAGCAGGACAGCGAGCAACGTCGTCAGCCCCAAGTCCAGGTCGTACCAGGGGAACACCTGGCGGATGAAGGCGCCGGCCGTCTCGAGTGGTAGCTTGGTGAAGAATTCCGCAGAGTCGTCCGGGACCGGGGCCTTCCGTTCCCTTTTTCCCCCAAGAAGAAGCGCCCATGCTCGTGCAGCTCAGCGGCGTCAAATCCGCCCGATGCGCGCCAGCCTCAGCCGTATCGATCGACGTTATCCGGACACCTCAGGCGCCGCTCCGGCTTTAGGTCCGTGCGTGCGAAGAGGCATAATCTGTCCGCCACAAACCAGGTCCGCATCCAACTAAACACCCAGGCCCATGACGAGGAGTGATGTCGAGCCGAACGCCGACCGTTCGGCGGTCGAGGTGAAAAAGGTCTCGCCCCATGGCATTTGGCTGCTCGCACACGGCACGGAGCACTTCTTGCGGTATGCCGACTTCCCCTGGTTCCGTGATGCACCGTTGGCTGCCATCTTCAACGTCGAAGAGCCGAGTCCCAAGCACTTCTATTGGCCAGTCCTTGATGTCGATTTAGGTCTAGAGAGCGTCGAACAACCGGAGCGGTTTCCCCTGGTTTCTGCGTGATTGTGGGCGCCTCCGTGCAGCAGCCGCCACCCGCGATAGTCACCGACCGGGCTGCTGCTCCGGATGGGTTGGCACCGCGATGACCGTTGATGAGAATGCCACCTCGCGGAAGTCGCCCCGCGGGGCCAGGATGACGCCTTTATCGCACGGGTTCGCGAAGTTGTTCCTTGCCTCACAGTCCAGGGAGTCCCGTCGAGCTACAGTCCAAATAACTCTCGCGCGGCATCTCCAAGTAACAACCACACCGATTCCCGACGCGCCCCTCCCCTTGCCCGATGCCGTCGCGCTGGTTGGGCTCTCTGCAGGCGCGGTTTCGCGAAAGACCCTGACCTAACGGAAATGAAACATGGCACGATTCCTCAACACCAGCGCAACCAACTACTACCTCGAAGAACTGATCAAGGCCTCATGCGAACGGCTCATCATCATCAGCCCCTTCCTCAAGTTCAACGACCGCATCCGCGAACTACTGGAAGACAAGGACCGCATGAAGATCGACGTGCGCATCGTCTACGGCAAGAGCGAGCTGGCGCCGCAGGAGATCAACTGGTTGCGCTCGCTGGCCTTCGTGCGCACAAGCTTCTGCCAGCACCTGCACGCCAAGTGCTACGTCAACGAGCGCGCGGCCATCATCACCTCGATGAACCTCTACGACTTCAGCCAGGTGAACAACAACGAGATGGGCATCCACGTCGACCGCGAGCAGGAGCCCGAGCTGTACCGCGACACCTACGAAGAGGCCCAGCGCCTGATCCGCATCAGCGAAGAGGTTCGGCTTGCGGCAGACAAGGTGGACCCCGCAGGGGCCAAAGAGCCCGATAGCCCCGCGCCGGTCGCCACCAAGGCCGCCGACAACGGCTACGACAAGCTCACCACTTCCAAGCTCGCCAAAGCGCTGGGAATGCGCACCGGCGAACTGAACGAGAAGTTGTTGGCGGACGGGTACCTTGAGCGCGAGTAACTTCTCAATATCTCAGGGCACCGCACGCGCCGTTGCGGCACGTTCGCGAATAATGTCGGGTAAGGGCGGGATCAGTCCGTGCTGTCCGATGCGATCGCCGAGGTAGTCCCAGAAGGAGATGCCGAGCTTGCAGCAGGTCTTCTTCAGGCTGGCGAAGCCGTCGCGACAGTTCTTGCCCAGATCGCTGCGGGTGCCGCCGCTGATCTTGCGCCATTTCACATAGCCGCGGATGTCGTTTTCGCTGCCGTTGGTATGCAGCACGATGTCCGGGCGTTGCAGCACCAGCAGCAGTTTCTGCTTGTGGCCGTGCAGGCGCTTGAGGGTTTGGTTGAGGGTGGTGAAGGAGGTGCGCTGGGTGAAGATGGCGTCGAAGCGTGCTGCGAGCGCCGGGGCCAGCGCCGGGTCGGGATCGCGCTGGTAGGCTTTGAGGTCGGCGTACAGGTCCCAAATCTCATCGCGCACGCGCTCCTGATCCAGGCGGTGCTGCTCGTTGAGCGGGATGAGCTTGTGCACCAGGCGCTCGGCGTGCACCCAGCACAGGGCATGGAGCAGGATGGCGAACTGTCCGGCGCCGTCGCTGACGATCACCAGATCGAGCGAGAAGCCCTTCTCGATCAGACCGCCGAGCAACAGCCCCTCGGTGGCGATGCGCCGATGGCGCTCGCGCGTGATGCCCGAGGCGTCGAGATGCGCTTCCCAGCAGGCGACCTCGCTGATCGTCGTCCGGGTCTGCGCCTGCAGGCGGCGCAGCGGCTCCTTGGGCAGGCGCTCCTCTTGCAGGTAGGTCAAGGCGTGCGCGTTGAGGGTGTAGGTGATGTTGCCGGCGTGGAGCAGTTGCAGGAAGTTGATCCGGCTCTTACTGCCGGTGCTCGCAAACCAGGCGAACCAGTCGTTGCCGATCTGCGTCACGTAGCCGTTGTTGCCCTGATGCCGCGCCCCGGAATCATCCACCGTGATGTGGCGGCTGACCGCCAGTCCGGTGACGAGCAACTGGTCCTTCTCGCTCAGAAACGCGTCGTTGCCGCCACTGAGCAGGGCGTCGATCTGCCCCACGGAGATGTCGATGTCCCAGGCGCGCAACTGCTCGTGCAGCAACGGCTGGGTGACATGGCAGTGGTGGTGCTGGTAGAGCAGGAAGCGACGCAGCTCCGCGCCGAAGTGCTTGCCGTTGAGGCTCGCCGGCAACTTCGCCAACCAGTCGCTCGCCGTCCGGCGTCTGCCAGACTTCCAACCGATAGCGGGTGTTGTGCGCCTGGATGCGCAGGTCCTGTACCACGAAGTCGCGATAGCCCTTGAAGCGCGAGCCCTCGGGTATCGGCACCGTCGGCGCAACCTGGCGCGTCTCGTGGATCGTCAGCTGCGCGGTCTTGCGCCGCTTGGACGAACCGGCGCGCTTGCGTGGGGGACGCTCTGCGCCGTCCCCTCGTCGCCGTCCCTTCATCGGACTCATCGCCGTTGCCGCTAGGCTCGGTCTCGGTCTCCATGCCGCTCGGCTTGAACTTCGGCTTTGCCTTCTGCCCCTTGAGCACGGCGATCTCGTCGCGCAACTGCTGAATTCGCTCCGCTTGCTCGCGGTGTGCCTCAAGTAGCTGCTCGATTTGCTCCAGCAATTGCTCGACTAGCGGCGTGCGCTGCGCGTCCACGACGATCGGCAGTTGCTTGACATCGGACATCGACCAACTCGACCTGAAGACTACGGAGAATTCTTACCAGATATTCTAGCTTATCTCTGCAGCTCACTGATATACATGCCCTGCATTATTGAGAAGTTACGAGCGCGATGGCAACATGTTCAAGCTAACCGACAAGGGCAAGGCGGTCGGCGGTGAATTCCGCGTGTCGAAGCAGTACGGGCCGTTCTTTCTGTGGCCGGCGGGGTTAAAACCGTAGCAATGGCGTTGCACCGCAGATCATGCGCCGGCGATGCCGCGATTTATTGGTGGCCTGTCCCTGGATTCCCTGCTGACCCCAAACGAACGGCGCGTCGCCGAGGATCGTCGGGACTGCTACTGGCTCTACGTCGTGACGAACTGCAACGACGAGCCGAGGCTGCTGGAGCCGATCAAGGACCCGGCGCGGATCGACTGGCATGAGGTGGTGAAGGTGCAGCACTATTGGCTCGATGTCGATGCCCAGCATCAGCCAATGGGAGTTGCAGATGGCGAACTTGGTAATTTCTGACCGACAGCAAGCAGTACGGGCTTTTGAGCTTCGATTTTGAGAGGACGATATGAACAACGGTGAACATCTACTTCCCAGCGAGCTGCGGGACTCTGTTAAACGATCGATGGAAGCACTGAAAGCAGTGCTAGACGATCCGGAAACGACTAAGAGCCTCGCGGAGACCACGAACCAACGACTGGATCGTATCCGCGGCCTCCGTGACTATCTTGTCAACCCCTCCTTCTGCATCGCCTTCCTAGGTCAGATAGGCGTCGGCAAGTCGTCCGTGATCAGTGTTCTTTCCAAGCTTTTGATAGGACCAGACCCTCGAAACCGCAAGGAGTTGAAGGCAAGCTCGGTGCTCGCTGTTGGCTCTGGCGGTACCACCGTGTGTGAGGTTCGCGTTCGACAGTCAGGGGAAGCAGAATCGGGGCAAATCGGTTTGCTCATCGACCCATGCCCATGCGATTACCCATATCTTCGCACGCCCCGACGCCCCGGGGCCTGGACACAGCCCGCCTGAGCTGTTGAAATGCCGCCCCATCACCACCGATGGGGCGAGTGTCGATGAACGAGGAACCGGTTGGCAAGCTGTGCGGGCGCCCGCTGAGTGCGGCGGATCTGGAGAGGATCCGCGCCGCGGTGCGCGAGGCCGATCCGCCGCAGCGAGCGGAGATCGCGCGGCGGGTCTGCGCGGCGTTGAACTGGGTCGATGTGCAGGGACGCCCGAAGCTGATGAGCTGCCGGGTCGGGCTGTTGCGCCTGCACCGTGCGGGGCTGATCGCGCTGCCGGCGCCGCGCAACGGCAACGGCAATGGCCGGGCGCTGCAGCCGCGGTGTGATGCGCTGCCCGCGGCGGTGACGCTGAGGGGTTCGGTGGAGGCACTTGCCGGCCTGCGTCTCGAGGCGGTCGCCGGCGCGGCGGATTCGCGGCTGTGGAACGCCTTGATCGCACGCTGGCATTATTTGGGCTATACGCCGTTGTCCGGCGCGCAGTTGCGCTATCTGATCCGCTGGGATGGCGGTGTCTTGGGTGCACTCGGCTTCGGCGCGGCGGCCTGGAAGGTGGCGGCGCGCGATCGCTGGATCGGTTGGGATGCGCCGACGCGTGAGCGAGCGCTCGGCGGCGTGCTCAACAACGCCCGGTTTCTGATCCTGCCGTGGGTGCAGGTGAACAATCTCGCCTCCAAGGTCTTGGCGATGGCCGCCGCGCGGGTGAGGGTGGATTTCCCTGCGCGCTACGGCTGCGCGGTGGTGCTGCTGGAGACCTTCGTGGAGCAACCGCGCTTCCATGGCACCTGTTATCGGGCGGCGAACTGGCAGTACCTGGGCGAGACCGCCGGACGCGGCAAACTGGACCGGTTCGGTCGCGCCGCGTTGCCCCGTAAAGCCGTCTTCGCCTATCCGCTGCGGCGCGACTTCCGCGCCGCCTTGGGGGTGTCCTGATGCAAGGGCTCGCAGCGGAACTGGCCGGCATCGACTTGGGCGATCGGCGACTGAATCGGCGCGCGCAGCGCCTGGTGGAGACCTTGGGTGCAAAACCGACGCTGAGTATTCCGGGGGCCTGCAGTGGTTGGGACGAGACCCGGGCCGCCTATCGGCTGTTCGACCAAGACGCGGTCACCGCCGAGGCCGTGCTCGCCCCGCATATCGCCTGCACCGAAGCGCGCCTGCGCGCGCACCCGCGTGTGTTATGCATCCAGGATACAACGGAGCTGGACTACACCAAGAAAAAGAACGTCATCGGCGGCTTGGGCGTGCTGAATCTGGAAAGTCGCTGGGGTCTGTACCTGCATCCGACGCTGGTGGTCACCCCCGAGCGGGTGCCGCTGGGCGTGCTCGACGCCCACCGCTTCACGCGCGAGCCGGGCAGTCTCGGCCAGCCGAAGGATCGGCGCCGCCCGTTGGAAGACAAGGAGAGCGCACGTTGGGTCGATGGCTTCGCCCGGGTCAACGCCTTGGCCGAGCGCTTTCCCGAGACGCGTCCGGTCTACATCGCCGATCGCGAAGGCGACATCTACGATGTGTTCGTCGAGGCGCCGTGCCCGCAGACCGGCGCCGACTGGCTGATCCGCGGGCAACACCACGAGCGGCTGCTGAAGGACGGACGCACGTTGCGCCAGGCGCTCGACGCGGCCCCCGTGCTCACCGAGATCACCTTCGAGCGTCCGGCGGCGAGCGCTCGCCCGGCGCGCCCGGTGACCCAACAGCTCAAGGCCGTGCGGGTGACGCTCAAAGCCCCGGCACGCCCCGATCGGACCTTACCCGAGGTGAGCGTCACCGCACTGCTCGCCGAGGAGATCAACCCACCGCCCGGGGAGGTGCCGCTGCAGTGGCTGTTGCTGACCAATCTGCCCGTCGAGGACGCCGAGCAGGCGCTTGAGAAGCTCGCTTGGTATCTGTGCAGATGGCAAGTGGAAGTCTATTTCAAAATTCTCAAAAGCGGCTGTAAAATCGAAGAGTTACAATTGGAGACCCGCGAACGCCTGGAGCCGGCGCTGGCCTTCTACATGATCATCGCCTGGCGCGTGCTGTTTCTGACCCACCTCGGGCGTGACTGCCCCGAGATGCCGTGTGACGCGGTCTTCGCCGACGCGGAATGGAAAGCGGTCTATCTGGTGACCCGACGCCAGCCCCCACCGACCGAACCGCCCTCGCTCAATACCATGGTGCGGATGGTCGCCGGCCTCGGTGGCTTCCTCAACCGCAAAGGCGACGGCTTCCCGGGGCCGCAAACGATATGGATCGGCCTGCAACGCGCCGCCGATTTCGTGCTCGCGCTGCAGGCGCAGAGCGACGCCAGCGGAAGTTATGGGTAATAGCATGGCCGCTGATGCTGCGCGTTAGCCAATAGCGAACGGCCGACATCTTCCAAATCCAAATGAAGATTGAACTCAAGCCGCAGGCGATAAGGGATCTACAGTCCATCCACAAGAAGGACGCAGTACGGATCTCGACAAGGCTCAGCGAACTAGAGGGCGGACTCACCGGAGACATAAAGCGGCTCACAAACTTCACACCCGAGTATCGGCTTCGCGTCGGCAACTACCGCGTTCTGTTCGAAGTTGAACACGATACAGTCGTCGTTTACCGTGTTATGCACCGAAAGCATGTCTACGCCAAGAGGTGATCGATGAACCTTCATCCTCAGTTCATAGGCCAAGAAGGCTCCGAAGAGTACGCCGTACTCCCCATCGACGAGTTTCGCGCGGTCGCCGAAGCTCTGGAGGATTATCAAGATTTACAAGATCTACGCAGAGCAAGAGAAGCCGAGGGCGCAGCCGCAACAACCGCGTTGGCTGATGTCGTTTCACAACTTGATCTCAATAATGGCTAGCAAGCGGCAGGCCAGTCTTAACGTAATGTGTAAAAGGTTGCGAAGTGTAACGTAACGGGTTACGGTTCGCGCATGGTGCAGAGTTTCAAGCACAAAGGTCTGGAGCACTTCGTCAAAATAGGGAAGAAGTCTGGAATTCAAGCGAAGCATGCTAATCGGTTACGGCTGATTTTGGGCCGCTTGAATGCGTCCACCTCAGCGGCTGATATGGATCTTCCAGGGTTGTATCTGCATCAACTCACAGGAGATTGAAAAGAAACCTGGTCAGTCAGAGTTAGTGGCAACTGGCGCGTTACCTTCCGGTTTGAAGGGGTACATGCAGAGGTTGTCGATTACGATGATTACCACTGAGGCGATATCATGCTTATGCACAATCCTCCCCATCCTGGCGAAATTCTCAAAGAACTTTGCCTTGAGCCTCTTGGGGTATCAATTACCGAGGCGGCAGCAGCTCTTGGCGTTAGCCGAAAAACGCTTTCCAGCATTATCAATGGAAAAGCGGGCATTAGCCCTGAAATGGCCGTTCGGCTGTCTATCGCTTTCAATACCTCTTCCGAAAGCTGGCTAAATCAGCAAACTCAGTTTGATCTTTGGCAAGCTGAGCAGCATCGGAAAGAATTGCACGTTAAGCGTCTATCAGCAGCGTGAGAACGCACAACAAGTCCGTCAACGTCGTTCGCTTTGCTCACTGGGACGTCGGCTTCTCGGCCGCCCGTTACGGCTGGCGTTAGGCATTTAAAAGATGGACGAACGAGCGTGCATAAAAATCGCCGAAGATGCCTTTCAGAGAATTGGCAGTCTTCTGCCCTCGCTTGAGCTGAAGAAAAACGTATCAGACCCTGTTGAGCTGAGCATCAATATCCCCGTTCAACCGGGATTAAAGTACGCCGTAAATCTCAATTTTCAGAATCGGGATGAACTGCATTCCAGCATCGGAAATTTCTGGCTCGAGTGGTTCCCATGCACGGACCCTGCAAGGGTGGAGGCGTACATAGACGCCGTATCGGGTTTCTTGTCGGGGCGCTACCGCGTTGTAGAGTACTACCGTGGAAAGAAATGCACCAAAGCCGAACTTCAGAAACGTCTGGAGAGTGGGTACTGGGCGACGTTCGGAAAGACGTACCACTGGGGTCTATCCTTGTCGTGGCAGAAAAGCAAAAAGGTGATAGGAAATGCCTGACAAGCGCGGGGAGTCGGACTCGCCCACACTCTCGCCCCAACGCTCGGCAAAGCACGCTCCTAAAACGCTCGCGAGTTCGGCCAGCCCCTTGGTGCAGCCGGACCGATGTTCCAGGCTGCGCTAGGTTTGCGCTCAAGGCGACCCTGGACTCTCAGGGGCGCTTGGATGCCTATGAATTCGCCACGGCCTGAATGGCATGATGGACCGCGCTTTCCAGTTCGTCAGAGGGAGTCACCACGACCTCGCGTCCGCCGACGGACAGCGTGTACCGCTCCGCGGCGGCGCTTTGCTGATAGGCCTTCTGGAGCTCTCCCACAAGGGTCTCGAGCCGCGCGGGCGTTACGCCCTTCTCTTCGACAAGATTCTTGAAGTTGCTCACCTTGCCGTCATGAATCCAGGCGACGCCAAATTTCTTTGGCGGTTTGCCGATAAAGACATAAGCGGCGTGCTCGGCCGGGATAAGTTCCAGACGGTCTTTGGTCTTACCCATGAGGGTTTCGAGTTCAGAGCGAACGGCATCGACGCGTTCGGCGGCATAGTGACCGGAATCCAGCGGCGGGAAAGCCGGCGTGCCCCCACCAAACAACTTGTTCACAAGTCCCATAGTAGGCTCCTCTCAGTCGACCAGGATTGGTGACCAAAAAACATAGCAACTAGATGGGAATGTTTCAAATTGGCTGGCCACTGCTCGACTGTCTCAACCAGCTGGGCCAGGACCGGCTTGCACTCGACATAGCGTACGGCCGTGCGCAAATGTGGCTCGTCCATCACGAACGAGTGAAAACGTTCCTGCCAAGGGTGTCCGCGCCAGCGCTGACGGAAGTTGATCCTGCGCGCATAGCGCCGATGCGCCATGCCCAGCGTGCAGCACAGCCTGTCTTCCGTGCTCGGCACCAGCACCAGATGCACGTGGTTCGGCATCAGGCAGTAGGCCCATGAAATTCAGCTCACCGTTGACCGCATACCAACGACCGGCTAGCCTGGCCCAAGGATGTTACTTGCCGAGGACGCCATGATCACCAGCAAGCGCGCCAGAAAGCTGGTAGGCAAGACCCAGACCACCATCCCGCGGCCCGTGCGGGAAGCACTGAGTCTGCAAGCCGGCGACGAGTTGGAGTACCGTCTCGACGAGGGGCGCGTCATCCTCGCCAAGCACAACGCAGAGCCGATGGACGATCCCTTCCGCGCCTTCGACGAGTGGCATTCTGACGCGGACGCGGCGGCGTATGCCGACCTTTAGTCAGGGCGACGTCGTCAAGGTCCCGTTCCTATACACCAACCGCCCGACACGACAGTCGCGCCCGGCGTTGGTCCTTGCCGCAGGCTGTGTCGGCGCGGCCTATCGATCTGTGCCTGGGCTGATTTGGGTACTCATGATCACTAACGAGGCTTCGCCTCAGACCGACGAGTCGTGGTCATCGGTATCGGTATCGCTATCGCTATCGAAATCGTAGCGAGTGACTCCGATTCCGATTCCGATTCCGATCCCGATTTCGATTTCCATTTCGATGACCCTCGCCGGTCCTAGGCTGCGTCGAAACTTGAACATCATCCGCAGGCATTAGGCGCCCTCAAGCAATCTAGTGCCGGTCACCTAACCGCTCGACAGCGGACTCCGACCGGCGAAGCGCCAGCGTCGGCAAGTCGGCAACTGGCCGAATCCTGCCGTCGCGAAGAGCGGGAGGATTGCGTACGCCTTCGCGGCTCAGAAGCAACAGCGGTTGCGGAATCTGGCGGAGTCGGTGAGGGTGGCTGTGAGAAGATTTCGCGGAGTAGCGTGAGCAACAACACTGCCATTCGTCGGACGACTAAGCATTGGCCGAGGCCAGGAGCGCGTCCGCCTCGGCAAGGAGACGACCCTTGCGCTGACTCGCAGCACCCGCTCGCGCTGCTGTGCGAGGTCGCCTGGGACAGCGACGGCGCCCGACACCGCGACGCCCGCTACATCCCGTCGGTTGAGCTCGGCTTGGACCGATTGCCGCGCGAGCTGACCGAGGCGCTGGCGGATCAACACAGCGGCTTCCGCACCGAGGCGATGTTCGCGCCCGGTACCCTGCTGCCGGACTGGCGCCGGGATCAGGTCTTGACCCTGCCCGCGTCGCGCTTCGACGGGCGCCTGCCGGGTCTCGGTGTCCTGCTGCCGCGGGCCGGCCGCTTCTATCCGCGCCGCCTGCTCGCCGGCGACGGCGGTACGCCGCCGTCGGGCCGCTCGCCGTTCCGTGTCATCGGGATCGACGAGGAACAGCTGACGGTGGACCTCAATCACCCGCTGGCGGGTAAACCGCTGACCCTGAGCGCCGAAATCGAGCCGAGCCCGACGAACGCCTGGCCCGGTGGCGGCGGGCTCGATCTCATCAGCGCGCTCCTCGACGATGGCCCCGGCATGCAGGGGCGCCATGACGGCCGTGGCGACCGATTTCTTCGACGAGGACAGCTTCACCCGCTCCGACCCATCCGACGACGCCGGCTTCTACCGTCAGCCGCGCCTGGTCGACCACCTGGATAGCACGGCAATCAGCGAGATCTCCGCGCTCTACGGCAGGCTCATCCCGCCACGGGCTCGCATCCTCGACCTGATGAGCAGCTGGCACTCGCACCTGCCGACGACGCTGGACGCCGAGTCGATCACCGGTCTCGGCATGAACGCCGACGAACTCGCCCGCAACACGATCCTCACCGAGCGGGTGGTCCACGACCTGAACGCGGAGCCCCGCCTGCCGTTCGACGAGGAGCGCTTCGATGCCGTCGTCTGCACCGTGTCCGTGGAGTACCTGACTGACCCGCTCGCGGTGTTCCGCGACCTCGGGCGGGTGCTGGCGCCCGACGGCGTCGCCATCATGACCTTCTCCAACCGCTGGTTCCCGCCGAAGGTGATCAGAGGCTGGGCACTGCTGCACGAGTTCGAACGACCGGGGCTCGTCCTGGAATACTTCCACCGCAGCAATCGCTTCCAAGACTGCCACACCCGCAGCCTACGCGGCCGCCCCAGACCGGCCAACGACACCTACGCGCACCGATTGCCACACTCCGACCCGGTCCACGCGGTCTGGGCGTTCCGAACCGGATAGGAGCATAAAAAGCATCAACGGATATCGGTGACACTTTACTATTTACGCCATTTCCCTCTCGGCTTATGCTAGGTGCATGTCTCGGCTCCCACGAATCATCGTACCCGGCATCCCCCACCATGTGACGCAACGTGGGAACAGGCGCCAACGGATATTCATGGAGGACGACGACTATGCGCTTTACAGAGATTGGCTAGCCCAGGCGTGCCGGTCAAACGGCGTGGACGTCTGGTCCTACTGCCTGATGCCCAACCACGTTCACTTGATTCTTGTACCCGCAGACGAGACCGGGCTATCCCGCGCCGTCGGCGAAACGCATCGTCGCTACAGCGGGTACATCAACGCACGATTGCGGGTAACAGGTCATTTGTTTCAAGGGCGGTTTGGCTGCGTGGCAATGGATGAAGCGCACTTGATGGCAGCTTTCCGCTACGTGGCGATGAATCCCGTCAAGGCGAAACTCGCTGCGACGGCGGCCGATTGGCCTTGGTCCAGCACGCCAGCACATCTGCGGCGCCAAGACGATGGTTTGGTGACTGTTCGCCCCCTGCTGGAACGCGTGGATAGTTTCGCGGACTTCTTGGAGTTACCAGCGGATCCTGAACGGGTTGCCGCTCTCACGAAGGGGCAAACGATAGGTCGACCATTGATGGGCGACCAAGAGCTCGGCGAGCTCGAGAAACGACTTGGCCGAACTC
>CAVPHF010000034.1:0-9456 GCA_963704155.1 uncultured Gammaproteobacteria bacterium | reverse complement strand
TCAGCACAGCCCCGCGCATGCTGGCGAGCCGCCCGCGTCAGCGGCGGCTCGGCAGCATGCGCTCGGGCTGGTGTAATGGTTGGGCGATATAGTCGAGAGGTCATGCGACTTGCCTCTCTTCGGTATACGCAAGCATGCCCTCGATACTCAGATGGTAATCCAAGTCAGGCCACTCGATGCCTGTGCCACGACAAATAAATGCATAGTTGCCGATTTGGCGCAGCGTTGCGGCCTGCAACTCGGGATACCATTGCATGGGTGTCGAAATCACCCTGCCGTCTTCAAGTTCGACGTGGAGGTGACGGTCGTCGAAGTGAACTGCCTTACCGCTTGCTCTGCCAGTCATCCCAGCGTTCCTCGAACTCATGGTTGTGAAGCCGAACGATGGCGAGTGCTTTCCTGAGGTCCTTCGGCTTCATGTAGCTTGCTCTTACTGAAAAGGTGCCTAGCTCAATCTTGGCGTACTCATCGCCTTTGACGACATGAACATGTTTCGGCTCGTGTTCATTTGCGTAGAAGAAGAACTTGAACCCGTCTTGGAGCAGGAGTGTTGGCATCAACCTGGCTTTGGGATCGAGATGGCCGTTCGTGGTCTACACGCCTCCGGCGTAGGGACTCCGGTCACCCGGAGCCCCCGCCACAGACCCGGACGTGCGGTTTTCCCGCATCTTATGTGCTACAGCACATAAGATGCGTAATGTGGCGCCGCCGGTTATGTGGCGCTGAGGTGCGCAGGGGCCGCAGATGCTCGTCCGCGGCCCGCTGGAGACCACATAATTTCACCACCGACCCTAGAGGGACTGCAAGAACGCCATCAACGAAGCGTCGGCTGTCCAGTGTTGTCCGGGTATCTCGCCCTCGGTGAGCTCGCATGTCGCCAACGCCTCGGCTTTCATCTCCAAGTCGTGCTCGGCATAGACACGCGTGGTGTTGAGCGAGACGTGTCCGAGCCAGGCGCGGATCGTGTTGATGTCGACCCCAGAACGCAGAAGAAAGAAGGCTGTTGTATGACGCACCGTGTGCGGACTTACGCGTTTGCTTGCCAGTGAGGGAATCGCGTGAGCCGCCTGCTGGGCACAACGTTCCACCAACGTGTGTACACCGAAGCGAGTGATTGGCTGACCACAGCGGTTGAGGAAGACAGGGTCGGCGGGCGCCCGGTTCGCCACCAGCGGTGTGAGTGTCTGTACGGTCGTCGGCCACAGCGGGCAATAACGGACCTTGTTGCCTTTACCCAGTAATCGGACCGCCAGCTGAGTTAAGTCGAGGTCGGCGATCTTGAGTTCTGCCGCCTCGCTCGCCCGTGCCCCTGAGTTGTAAAGGAAGAGCAACAGCGCATAATCGCGTCGCCCTTGGTTGGTAGCACGGTCCGGGGCGCTGAGCAGGGCGTCCATTTCCGATTTCTCCAGATGAGGAACCCCCGGCTGGACGGTCTTCTTGAAGGGAATGCGGCGGATTTCTCCGCACCAGGCGATATGCTCGGGACTATGCTCGGCCATGAAGCCTGCCAAGGCGCGGATTGCGGCGAGACGTTGATTGCGTGTGGCGCCCGTGCACTGGCGCTCCTCCTCGACATACCGCAGAAAGGCACGCACGTGCTCCGCGCTGACCTGCTCCACGGTCAGTCGATCAAGCGACTGATGGCACTGCCCGGCGACGAAAGGCAGCAGGAGTCGCAGCGTATCGCGATAGCTCAGCTGCGTTTGACGCGAAAGATTCCGCTCGACGATGAGGTGCTCAAGGAGAAAGCGACGGACCCACGGACCCAGCAGAGCGGTGTCATTCATGACCCACCTCCGGCTGGGCGTAGCGTTCAAAGCGACGACTGGCCTCACGCAGCAATTCCGGTGTCATCGTCAGATAGCGCTGGGTGGCCGCGACATCGACGTGACCGAGGTAGGTTGCCAGCTGCGGCAACAGCCGTTGTACATCCGCACCCTCGCGGTACCAGGCGACGAGACGGTGGACGGCCATGGCGTGGCGCAAATCATGGAGGCGGGGTTGATAGCGAGCGCCATCCTCTCGCGCGATGCCAGCGATAGTGCGCAGACGGACGAATGCCTGTTCGGCCATGCCCCGAGTGACAGCTGTACCGGTTCGGGTCACAAAGAAAGGACCGGCGGGATCGTTGGCATGACCCTGCCGGCGCCGGTCATCGGCGTAAGCCCTCAGCGTTGCCGTCAACCGCGGACCGATTGGCACCAGCCGTGTCTTGTAGAACTTGCTCTCGTGAATGGTGAGCAACCCTGCGGCCAGGTCGACATCGCCGAGGGTTAGCGCAAGGGCCTCGCTGATACGCAGCCCGGCCCCATAGAGCAACAGCAACAATGGGCGCAAGGTTGCTCCCTGGAGCGCCGCGCGGGGTGTCTCAAATTCGCCAGCCGCCTTGAATAGGCGGCACAACTCCGCCTCGGGGAAAATGTAGGGCCGAAACGGTGAGGGCCGCTTGGGCACCGTCTTAGGCAGCGGCGACAGCGTCACATAGCCTCGACCCAGCGCGAAGCGATAGAAGCCGCTCAACGCCTCGTATTTGCGGTGCCAGTACCGGGTCACGGGTCCGGTGCCGGCGAGGTAGCTTTCGACCTGCTGCGGCGCGACGTCGGCGATGGCAACGTCACCCACTGCCTTGCAGAAGGCCTTTAGGATGGTGGCTTCGGTGCGAAAACGCGACCCCATCGATTGCTTGAGCGCGACATAGTCATGGGCGACCTGGGCGAGATTCATAGCAATCCTCCCAAGTCGAATCGCGCCACTTCACGCAGCCCTGGCAGATCGACTTTGGCATAGTGACGGGTGCTACTGAGGCTGCGATGGCCGAGATGATCGCTGATGGCTTCGAGCGACACGCCTTCGGCCAAGAGATGACAGGCACAAGCGTGGCGCAGGGCATGCGGACCGCGATGGGGAGTGTGGATACCCAGGTGGTCGAAACGACTGCGGGTGACATGGTAGAGGGCGCCGGCCGAGAGGGGGCGGAACGGGGCTTTGAGCGTGAGGAACACCTCCCGGTACCCGCACCGTGGGCGTACCTTTTGGAGGTAGCGCACGATAGCGCCACCGACCTCACAGGTCAGGGGATAGAGCTGGGAGCAGTGCTGCTTCCTACGCGCAACGGTCATGTGCGCCTGGACCCAATCGATATCTTCGAGACGCAGCCTGGCTACCTCGCCGCTGCGCAGGCCATAGACGGCGAAGAGCAGCAAGATGGCGCGATCGCGGATGCTACGCGGGTGCTGGCTGTCGGCTGCCGGAATCAGATGCTGGAGGTCTTTCCAGACAGGGCCGGTCGGCAAGGTTTCGTTGCGGAACAGGCGCGGCGTTTCGATCGCTGCGGCGATTCCAGTCCGGCACCATCCTTGATCTTCGGCGTAGCGAAAGAATGCTCGGAGTGCCTTGGCGTTGCTGGCGATGGAGACGCGGCACCAATGTGCCCCTTGGCGGGAGAGGAAGGCATCGGTATCCTCAACGCGAACCTCCGCGACGGAATTCCACCGGGTGCTGAAGTCGGCGAGAAAGTGCTCGACATGCCACTGGTAATTGGTCGTCGTCGCCGTCGACAGACCGCGCTCGTGCTTCAAGAAGCCGATGAAGGCATCGACCAGCGGGGCAAAGGGCTTCGGTGGCGGTTCGGGGATGCGCAGCCGGCCCAAGTACCGAAGCCAGGCGGTGGCAGTCTGCACGAAGAAGACCCGCGACCACCGAAGGGTGCGAGCGCGACGGCGCCGATGCTGTTGTCTGGCCCAGCGCTCAGCGGCTGTCTCGATCGCCCCGAGCGTGATCGAGTCGCCGGAGGTCAAGTCCAGTTCCCGAACGACGACCAAAAGCTGCCGTGCCAGGCGCACCAAGGTATCCCGCGCTGCGCCCTGCTCCGCGCGTTGAGCCAGGAACGATGCACGTTCGGATGCCAGGGGAGCGGCGAGCTGGCGGGCGATTACGGACGGTCGTTTGAATAGCTTCTCGAACATCGTCAGATCTCCTGTGCAAAAGAGATCTGACCGAATTCCGATAAGGTTATGTGGCCCCCAGGCCGCTACGCGTCTAACGGCTACCGCGGCTTAACGATTCGGCGCCACATAACCGGCGGCGCCACATTACGCATCCGGTTCCTCGGTTGTACTCGCTGTCGCGCGAGCGTGGAAGTCATGCCAACACCAGTTCCCGTTGCGTGCTGCGGGGCGTGATGACGCGGGGACGGGCGACACCGAGCCGTTTGCAGGCGCGCTTGAACGCATCCCACGTATAGCTCCGGCGCTTGCCCCCGCGCCTGTTTAGCCACTTGAATGCAGCGATGACGGCCGCCGTACGGTAACGCCACAGGTCGCCGACATTACCGCGCAACCCATAGTAGTTGTAGTGCCCGATCAGCCGTCGATTGAGTCCCTCGATGAAGTCCTTGCCCGGCAGGTGCCGGTGGCTCTTGATCCAGTCCGTGATGCGACGCCGCGCCGCTTGCAGTCGTTTGCGTGCAGTCCGGCGCATGAGCTGCGCCCGCCCCTTGAAGGTGCGCTGCCAGTACAGCTCGAAGCCGAGGAAGGCGATGCGCGTGCCGGGGTCCGGCCGCGCGCGGCTGAAGCGCACCAGCTGCGTCTTCTCGGGCGCCACCTGGAGGCCGAATTTCTCCAGCCGCTTCGGCAGCACCGCGAAGAAGCGCTCCGCATCCTCTCGGCTTGCAAACGCGCAGACGAGTCGAGTCGCCCCGGGGAACCGCCCCCCGAGGCGCTCACAGAACCGGACGTGAACGTCTCCGCTCATCCGGCTCCTCCTATCCAGCCTGCCCGTAGAGCAAGCGCCAGTGGGCAAACAGTCCGGGCTGGCGGCGCGCGATGCGGCGCAGCCAGTGCTCGGCCCGCCGTCGATGGCGGCGCAGGCGTTTGAACTTGCGTGTCGCCCATCGGGCCAATTTGCGATCAATGTGTTGTAGGGTCGGGTAGAGCGCCGACTTGTAGAAGGCGCCGTAGTAGTTGACCCAACCGCGGATGACCGCATTGAACATCCGTGCCAGATCGTCAAGGTCCTTGTCGCTGCGCAGTTGCAGCCGCCAGCTTCTGACCTCTTGGCGAATCGCCTTCGCCGCCTTGTTGCTGATCGCCGGGCTGAAGTTGATGAAGTACTTGCCCCAGCGGTTCTTCGATCGGCGTGGGCGAAAGGTATAGCCCAGAAAATCGAAGCGGGTGCAGGGATACTCCAGACGCCGATCGTCATCCTTGCAGTAGACGATCTTGGTCTTCTCCGGATGGAGCTCCAGTCGACACTCGGCAAATCGCCGCTCCAGCGCGGCCTTGAGGTCTTCGGCCTCCTCCCTGGTCCGGCAGTGGCACAGCGCATCGTCCGCGTACCGCTCAAAAGGGATCTGCGGGTAGGTGCGCTGCATCCATCCGTCGAAGGTGTAGTGCAGGAAGAGGTTGGCCAGCAGCGGACTGACGACACCGCCTTGCGGCGTGCCGCGCTCGCGCGACTGCAGGCTCCCGTTGGGCATCTGCACCTCGGCGCGCAACCACCGCTCAATGTAGAGCAGCACCCAGTTGTCCTGGCTGTGGTGGCGCACCGCTCGCATCATGAGGTCCCAGTCAATGTTGTCGAAAAACCCCTTGATATCGAGATCGACGACCCAGTCGTAGCGCCAGCAGCGCTGGCGCGCCTGGCCAATGGCTTGGTGGGCACTCTTACCGGGCCGGTAGCCGTAGGAGTCGGGATGGAACAGCTTCTCCAACTCCGGCTCCAGGGCTTGCTTGACGACCGTTTGGGCGATCCGGTCCGCCACCGTGGGCACGCCTAGACCGCGGACTCCGCCGTCGGCCTTGGGAATCTCCACCCGCTTGACCGGTGGGGGCATCCAGCTCCCGGACGCCAGTCGGTTCCAGAGCTTGTAAAGGTTGTTCTCCAGATCCTCGGCAAACTCGGCTAACGACTGCGCGTCCACGCCCGCCCCTCCTTGGTTGGCTTTGACGCGTTTGTAGGCTTCCCACACCTGACGTTTGGTGATGGGAAATGGCTTTGCCTGATTCAACGAGGTCCTCCCATCGCTGGTTGCCTCATCGTTTCAGGCCGGATAGGGCAACCCCTTCGCTCCAGCCCCATTACAGGACCTTCCTCACTACTACAGGTTGCTCCGTCCCTGTACCCCGCATCGGTACTCACACGCTCGGGGGGCTTCCCCTTGCGTGGCTCCCTTAACATCGAGGTGACAGGTTCCCACGTTCCGCACAAGAGCCTGGACCGCGTTCTCGCCGCCTTCATGCCGGACGCCGCCTGGGCAGTAGACAGGTTGCCCCCAGGCTCTTCCCGAGGTAACGACTCCCCCTCGGTTTTGACGTCGTTCCTACGCTTTCGACACGTCATCAGCGGTTCACTTACGTTCGACTCCACGGTCCGTACCTGACCGGGTCGCGCCCGGCCTTTTCCCAGCTCGCGCACCACCACGCCTCTTGAGCGCAGCAGCAGTGGGTGGTTTGAAGCCTCCGCCTGCACGGCGGCTTCGGGGGGCCTTCCCCCATCTCTTGTGCAGCATGGCTGCACGGAGGGCTTGCGCCCTCCAGTACGCCTTCGTGGCGCACAGTCATCGGCATAACGCACGACGCCTGCCCGACAGTGTGGTATCCCCGCTCGCTCATCCGGCAGTCGAGTCGCAGTGCAGGTAGAGGTTGGCCAACACCGGGGAGACTGATAACGGCGCCTTGCGGCGTGCCCCCGGCCTCGGGATGTCCATTGCTCAGCCCGTCGAGTATGTCCGCCTTGAGCGTAGGCGTCGATCGAGCGCCAGAACACGCCCGTCGCTGATGTGCGCCTGCACTTCGTCCATGAGCACCCAGTCATGGTCCATGTGTCGAAGGACTACACGACACAATACCCACCACCAACACCCGGACGGTTATCCGCAACGGGTCACCGTCCGACGACCGCGCCACCCCTTTGATGGCCAAGCGCTGAAGGTCTTCAGTGCCGCCACCCACCACGGCGAGCTACAGCTCGTCCTCGTGCTCCCGGACGGCACACGGCTGCGGGTTCCCGCCGCCTGGACGGATTTGCATGGTCTGCCCGCATCCAGCCCCATGGTCCTGGCCACGCTGGCGCAGTTGCGACAGACCCGCGTCGTTGTTAATGCACTCCTTCGCCGCGCGCAGGCCGCCGAGGCTGCGCCGATCTCACCGAAGGAGCCAAGCGATGCCCAAACAACTGACGCTGCTGCAGCCGCCACCGCCCGCCGGGGCGGTACCGGCGTGGGAGACCCTCCAAGCCGAACGGCAACAGGCGATTCGTGCCCTGCTGGCGCGCCTGATGCGGCAGATGGTCCTGGCCCAACGTGCACCACGCCGGCAGGAGCAGGCCGATGACTGAATTCAGCAAGATCACGCCATCGCATCTGGCGCGCCTGGCGGTGGTGTATATTCGCCAGTCCACCACCGCCCAGGTCGCGCACAACCGCGAGTCGACCGAACGGCAGTATCGGTTGCAGACGCTGGCCGCGCAGCTCGGCTGGTCGGCGGCGGCGATCCGGGTGATCGATCAGGATCTCGGCCTCTCGGGCTCGGGCTTGAGTACGCGCTCGGGCTTCGCCGAGCTCGCCGCCGCGGTGGCCCTCGGCCAGGTCGGGATCGTTCTGGCCCTGGAGGTGTCGCGCCTGGCGCGCAACAATGCCGATTGGTATCGGCTGTTGGACCTGTGCGGCACCACCGATACGCTGATCGGCGATGCCGACGGGCTGTACCACCCGGGGCTGTTCAACGATCGGCTCGTGCTCGGCCTCAAGGGCACCATGTCCGAGGCGGAGTTGCATGTGCTGCGCGCGCGCCTCGACGGCGGCATCCGCAACAAGGCCGCGCGCGGTGAGCTGCGCCGCGGGCTGCCCATCGGGCTGGTCTGGGGCGAGGCGGACGGTGAGGTGCGCTTTCACCCCGACGCGGCGGTCACCGACGCCATTCGCGCCGTCTTCGAGCGCTTCGCCGAGATGGGCTCGGCACGACGGGTGTGGCTGTGGTTTCGCAGCGAGGCATTGCCCTTCCCCTCGCAGACCCCCGACGGCGCGCTGCGATGGGTCACGCCGAGCTATACGAAAATCCATCAGGTGCTGACCAATCCGGTCTATGCTGGGGCCTATGTCTACGGCAAAACGCGTCAGGAGCGCTACATCGATGGGGACGGGGAGGTGCGCACACGCCTCAAGCGCTTACCGCGCGCCGAGTGGAGTGTGCTGATTCATGATCACCATCCGGGCTTCATCGATTGGGCCACCTTCGAGGCCAATCAGGTGCGCCTAGCCGCCAATACCCACCCCACACCGCATGCCGGCGCCGGCGCCGTGCGCGAGGGCGCCGCCTTGTTGCAGGGCCTCGCCCTCTGCGGTCATTGCGGGCGCAAGCTGCTGGTGGCCTACAGCGGGCGCAACGCCGTCCCATCCTACTATTGCCCCGGCGACAACCTTGCCAACGGACGCGGCGAGGCCTGCCTGCGCGTCGGCGGGCAACGCCTGCAACAGGCGGTGGCCGAGGCGGTGCTTGCCGCGGTGCAGCCCGCGGCCCTGCAGGCGGCGTTGGATGCCGCCGAGGCGGGCGACAACGCCGAGCAGGCGGCACGCTCGCAGCTCCAACAGCAGCTCGAGCAGGCGCGCTACCAGGCGCAACTGGCCGAACGCCGCTATCGCAACGTCGACCCCGACAACCGGCTGGTCGCCCGCGGCTTGGAGGCCGACTGGGAGTGCGCGTTGCAGGCGGTGCGGGCCGCCGAACAGGCGCTGGAACAACGCCGACAGCAACAGCCGGAGGCGCTCTCCCCGGCCGAGCGCGACACGCTCCTCGGCCTGGCCGAGGATCTGCAGGCCGTCTGGTCGGCACCCTCGACCAGCGATCGCGACCGCAAGGAGCTACTGCGCGCCTTGCTCGAAGAGGTCCTGGTCACACACGACAAGGACGCACACGCGGTGCACCTGACCTTGCGCTGGAACGGCGGCTTGCTCAGCGAGATCGCTGTCGCCTTACGGCGACCGGCAGCCACGGTGCGCACCGATGAGGACACCGTCGGGCTCATGCGCCGCTTGGCCCAGCATTATCCGGACGCCGTCATCGCCGGCATCCTCAACCGCCAGCAGCGCACCACCGCCACCGGCTTGCCCTTCACCGTCAATCGCGTCGCCAGCCTGCGCACCCATTGGGCGATTCCCTGCTTCAAGCCGCCGGCGCAGCCCGTCGTCGGCGAGCCGCTGAGCGTCCGCGAAGCAGCCGCCGCCCTCGGTGTGGCCCCATCGACACTGCACCGGCAGTTGAACGACGGCCTGATCGCCGGCGAACAAATCACGCCGGGCGCACCTTGGCGCATCGTGATCACCGATGCGCTGCGCGCGCACTTCGCCGGTGAGGCGCCCGACGGCTATGTCCCCCTGGTCGATGCCATGCGTTTACTCGGCGTCTCCCGCCAAACGGTGTTGCAGCGTGTCAAGCGCGGCGAGCTCGACGCCATCCATGT
>CAVPHF010000033.1:0-110759 GCA_963704155.1 uncultured Gammaproteobacteria bacterium | reverse complement strand
GCCGCCGCTCGCGTAGGCGGCGGCGATCGCCTGGTCGCGGTCGGCGTGCAGCGCTGCGCAGTGGGCCAGCGGCTCGGGCAGCTTCCGGCGCTGGGCACTTGGGACTTCCGAGAGATCGCGGTCCGGCGGCAGCGTCTGGCGAAGGCGATCGACGAATGCCTCAGAGCCGAGGAAGAGCTGGTGTTTGAGCTGTTCCCAGGGGCCGGGTTGGCCGATGCCGTCATGGGCGAACCGGCGGTAGGCCGCCACTGCCGCGTGTTCGGAATCGGCGAAGGTCGACAGCAGCCAGTCGCGACGCAGCCACTCCGGACAGGGTGCATCACCGATGGTCGCGCGGTAGCTGCTCCAGGGCCAATCCTCGGGTGCAGCGACCATGTGCGCACGAACCGGGTTCAGCACCACATACCGGGACAGCTCTTTCAGATAGGCGTCCCTTTGCAGGTTGATCGCCCTGTACCGTCCCTGGAACACATGGCCACAGCGCCCATGCAGGTCGTTGAAGCGTTGAGTATAGACGCCGTTCAGCTGGCGCATTCCTTTCGACAGATTCTCGTCCGGTGTCTCCATCAACAGGTGGTAGTGGTTGGACATCAAACAGTAGGCGTGCCCCCACCAGTTGAACCGCTCGCAAACCTCCGCGGCAGTTCGAGAAAGGCCTTCCGATCTGCGTCACGCCGATAGATGTCCTCGCGGCCATCGCCGCGGGAGGTGATGTGGTAGAGGGCCACAGGGAAATCGATGCGCAGCGGACGTGCCATGCCTCAAGCATAGATGGTTTCGTGCAAAATACAAGACCTGGCCCCGTTCTCGCCCTGAGAGAGACATGCGGGCGAGGAGGTCCGGTTCCTCTGGCTTGGGAAGAAGCCGCACCTGCACATGTAAACCGGCGCTGGCGGCTCCAATACGCAGATTCATAAGCGCGCAACCGCAGCTAATGGCAAGCTCCCGGTCTTCAGGGTCGTTTGCTGGCAACGCACGTGTGCGGTCAGCAAATAGATCGACTGCCGATTCTGACAACTGGAAGAACCATGGCTGGGTGTTGTGGCTCGATGGTGCTAGCACAGCGCATCCGATCATCGATCGGGCCTGTTCTTTCCAGTCGCTCACAATCACTGTCACCTCCTCGGCGGGGCGTAGGCTGTCTAACGCCTCGGGCAGGCGCGGCTGGCGAAGCCAGGCGTCCAGCTCGCGGTAGCGAGCGCCTGCCCCAACTGGTTATTTGCCGACATATTTAGGCGGTCAGCGCTCGTGGTTTTCACTCTTTCGGTTCCCACAGCTCTATCGGATTACCTTCTGGGTCGTACAGTCTTGCGAATCGGCCATTGGGCTGCACGGTCTCATCGACCTCTACGTCTATACCCGCATTCCGAAGTTGGTCGACCATTGCATCCAAATCGCTGACGCGAAAGTTGATCATCCAAGCTTGTTCAGGACGGCCGAAATACTCTGTATCGGCATCAAATGGCGCATATACGGTTGAGCCAGCACTTTGCTGCCATGGCTTCTCTTCGTACGACATCGGCGCCGGGAGAACGCCTAGATGCTTCTCATACCAGCGCCTGATTAGCTCCGGATCTTTAGCCCGGAAAAATACACCGCCGATCCCGTTAACTATTTCCATCACAACTCCGCGGGCACATAACGTCAACCGCAGCCCGACGCCAAACTGCGGCGACGCGCGATGCGCCCGCCGCAGTTTGGCGTCGGGCTGGCGGGCTCGTTAGGCGACGTCTTGCAATTGATTGACAAGGTCCCTGCCCGCTGTGGGCGGTGGAAGCTCTTTTCCGTCGTCTCTATAGAGTTGTACGACCTCTGCCACAATGTCGCAGAGTTCTTTGAAGACGGACATCTCGTTGTCGCCGTGGCATCCGCCTAGCATCAAACCAGGACAACTGCCTACGTAACACTGGTCTTCCTCCGACCATTCGACAAACTTGGCATAGCGATCACTGTCTTTCATTTTTTGACTCTTCGATTGCGCGCACGACGGCACGAACAATGTACTGCTTGGCGTCGTCTCCTGGTTGGCCAGGAATGGTAATCGGTTTCACAACATTGGGATGAACAAAATTACGATGGCTCCCCTTCCCACCGCGATTAGCGAAGCCTGCCTTTTCTAACTGACTGATCAACTCTCTAACCTTGGGCGGCACTAGCTCAACCTGCTTCTTGCGTTTGGCGCCTAACGTTCAGCACAGCCCCGCGCATGCTGGCGAGCCGCCCGCGTCAGCGGCGGCTCGGCCAGCAGGCGCTCGGGCTGGTGTAATGGTTGGGCGATATAGTCGAGAGGTCATGCGACTTGCCTCTCTTCGGTATACGCAAGCATGCCCTCGATACTCAGATGGTAATCCAAGTCAGGCCACTCGATGCCTGTGCCACGACAAATAAATGCATAGTTGCCGATTTGGCGCAGCGTTGCGGCCTGCAACTCGGGATACCATTGCATGGGTGTCGAAATCACCCTGCCGTCTTCAAGTTCGACGTGGAGGTGACGGTCGTCGAAGTGAACTGCCTTACCGCTTGCTCTGCCAGTCATCCCAGCGTTCCTCGAACTCATGGTTGTGAAGCCGAACGATGGCGAGTGCTTTCCTGAGGTCCTTCGGCTTCATGTAGCTTGCTCTTACTGAAAAGGTGCCTAGCTCAATCTTGGCGTACTCATCGCCTTTGACGACATGAACATGTTTCGGCTCGTGTTCATTTGCGTAGAAGAAGAACTTGAACCCGTCTTCGAGCAGGAGTGTTGGCATCAGCCTGGCTTTGGGATCGAGATGGCCGTTCGTGGTCTACACGCCCAACGTTAAGGCTGGAGCGCCGCCCGTTGACGCGCCGGAGCGCGTAGCGACGGCGAGGCAACGGGCGGTCGGGCCGAGCCGTATGTTGGCGCTTAATGATTGTGCTCACGCGCGATCAGCGCACGTATCTCTGCGGCGAGGCTCGCAGGTACAGCCATCATGATCGTATCTTCGTGCTCGAAGGCTGCTTCAATTTCCGCGAACTGTTCGTCCTCCGACTGACTCTCATAGTGGGCTAGCACTTGACGCACACGCTCTTCGTTCCAGCCCTTTGGAAACGCATTACTCATCGCCTTTTCCTCCGTTGCCTTCGCCGATAGGCGGTCTTGGCTTTACCTTGCAGTTCGTAGGCCGTGATTACGAACACGCTTTCAGGATCTTCATCTGGAACATAGATGACTTGAAGGTATCGTCCCGCGCTGGTTTGCCCAATCTTCATTCGTGAATTCCGTTTTGCAGGCAGGTCCTCGCCAAGGCCGATCAGAACGTCGGATACCTCTTCTTCAGTCACACCGTGCTCGTAAATGTGTGGAACGCCAGTTGAGGGATCGTTGTAGAAGCGAATTTCCAAATCCCATCCCCTTGATTGCCGATGTGAATTTGTTTCGTGAGCGTATTAACCGTGGCCTGAGATTTGTTTCGCGCCAACGTTAACCTCAGCCCGCGCCTTGGAGCAGCCCGAGCGGTAGCGAGGGCTGCTCCAAGGCGCGGGCTGGCGCGCTAGTTGGGCCATTTCATCAGTCTAAACTCGCAAGAACAAGTCCGGAAACCCAAAAAATGAGGCTGCCGAAGAGGTACACGGAAAAAACGTGGTCTGTCCCTGAGGTATCCAGGCGTTCCACCTTCAGACCGGCGGCCAGTTGGTGGGTGGCATAGGCATGGCGAAGCGCATGGATGCCGCCGACCTTGGTCACCCCGGCTTGCTGTTTGGCGCAGGTGTAGGCCTTTTGCAGACTGGTGGTCGATAACGGCGCGCCGCTGCGTCCGGCGAACAGCCAGTCGGCGGGCCGATACAGCCGCCAGTAGGTGCGCAGCCGTGCGAGCAACGTCGGCGACAATGGCACCAGCCGATCCTTGGCACCCTTGCCCTGGCGCACGCGTAGCAGCTGACGTTCGCTGTCGATGTCCGCCACCCGCAAGGCCAGCACCTCGCTCAGGCGCAACCCGCAGCCGTAGGCCAGCATCAGCATGCTGCGATAGCGCGCTTGGGAGCAGGCGTCCACAATGGCTGCGACCTCGGCGCGAGAGAGCAACTCCGGGATGCGTTGCTCGCGCTTGGGCAACACCACCTCCAGGTCCAGCGTGTTCCAGTCGAGCACCTGCAGATAGAGAAAGCGGATGCCGTTATACGACAGGCGCACGCTGGCCGGAGCCAGGTGGCGCTCGGTGACCAGGTACTCGAAGTATCCGCGCAGGTCGTCGCGGTTCAGGCTATCCGGCGAGCGGTGGGTGTACTTCGCCAGGCCGCGCACTGCGGCCAGGTAGCTCTTGGTGGGTACGCGGCGAGTAACCATGCATCTGCATGGCAGTGATCATGCGTTGGCGCAGCGGCGTCATCGTCCGGTCCTCGGCAGGCGACCCGGATCGGGTCGCACTCAGTGTGCGCGCTGCTGAGGAGAGCAGAGGAAAAACGCTGCTCCAGCCGCAAGGCTCGCTGCCCTCTGCGCTCAATCGAAGGGGCGCGTTGGGGTAGCGATGGAAGCTCCGCGGAGCGGATTAGTTCAACGCGAAGCATCACCGGATGCCAAAAGTGGCGTAGCGAACGCCGCGCCACTTTTTGGCAGTCCGCGTGTATACTTTTGTTAGGTTGGTGTGCCAACAGAGTGAACTTACAGCTCACACCTAATTACGTAATCGCACACATATGAAACATCAACTGCAGGCACCCGGACAGTTTAATCCAAACGCAGCTCCTCCCAATACAGCTCCACCACATCCAAGAATGTTGCCAAAAAAACAACTCGCAGTGGCTAATGCAAATGCACCTGCTGCAAGGCGGCATCCGGTACAACGTGACTCAGTTGAGTCGTTGCCCTTCACTTGGATTGCTTTAGCTACGTTCTCAATTGGGCCAGCCACTCGCCCCCACTGGGAGAGCAATGAAAGCTGGCGTGAGTCAAGACATATTTTTCCATCTATTTCAGGGCAATTCTGCTTTATTCTCACAAGCAAAGATGGAAAAATTCTGCTTTTCTATCTCACCCAGAATCTTAACCTTTCCTGGAGAACTCTTTTTTACAGTTACTGATCCACCCACAGTGGTTGATGCATCAGAGATTTGCCATCGTATCTCGCCATCGGGTTCCAGTTCCCAGTCCAGGTAATTTATCCCCTCCGCTTTTTCATTGAATCCAGTGATTTTTCCATTTGCTTTCGCTGACGGTAGCTCGATTTCGTACCAAAGAATACCCGCCTCCTGTGTTGTCTGCAACGGTGCTGGAATTAACAGATTATCGCAGAATCCCCTGTTGTTATTTTTTGAGCCGCGTGAAGCCTGCTCGGAGAGGAAGCGTTCTACTGGAATGCGCGAAATCGTATCAACTACGAGTTCAGTTTTATCGTCTACGACCACCTGCTCGATTATCTGGCCATCCTTGCTAAGCTTATTCGACGGACTCGTCGCCATTACTGCTGCGCGCGGGATCCACACAATCGGGCCTGTGCAGGGGCACGGATTATCAGGAGAGTCCAGTGGGCAAAGGCACCACAGGATCGGGAAATGAGTGTCCCACAGCCGGCGGCCAAGGCCATCATCCTCTGTCGTGGATGAATCAATTGATAGCCCATATAGGATGACACCAGAAGCTTCTTCAAGCATTTTCGTTCGTGCATCATCAATATCTAACTTTCTGTCTTTTATCATGGTCTTTCTCCCTTTTGTTGGTTACTACGTCTACAGCTTAACGTTAGCCTCAGCCGCCGCCCAAAGTGCTGCGAGCGCAGCGAGCGGCACTTTGGGCGGTCGGCTGGAGGCTTTTGTTGGCGCTATTTGACGCTAACCCTTTTTCCTATATTCAACGAAACGTTTTGCATTCTGACCTCGACTGCGACGTCACGTAAGATGCGAGCCCAATCTTCATAGTTTGATAAGCGGGTGTAGACACCATATTTATTTGGTCTAGCACACCCGGCACCCGACTTACTACCCCGATCTGTATATTTTGCGCTAGGATGCTATCGCCAATCTTCATCATTAGAGGCCCTCCGCTATCACCCTGACACGAGTCCCTTCCTCCTCTCCGGTCTCCGGCACACAGCATATTATCGGTAATCCGTCCCATATAAGATGCTGGCCCGTTACAAGTGTCCTTGGAGACTAATTGGACGCCTACCCCCATTAATACCTCAGAGCCAAACCCATTCTCTTCTAGCACACCCCATCCGACGACATTAGCCATTCTTCCGGGAGTCGTGATAGCCGCTTCTGATTCCTTAATAATCGTAGCGGGTAATGTGGTTATCGAGTCTTTTACTTGACAACAGCAATATCATTATCTTTTGAAAAGCCGTTGTATCCTTTATGTATGCATACCTCTTCTATATCTGTTAGCCCTCCTGCTTGCCCCAAGTATTCCGATCCATATCGTACTTGCACCAAACTTGGCTCAAGAGGACGACCTCTTTCTTCAAAACAATGCGCAGCGGTGAGAACGTGATGCTTGTCAATAACAGATCCTCCGCAGAAGTGTCCTGAGACAGGTGTTCTGGATTTTACGGCTATTGAGACAGCCCACGGATACTCCTCATATTCTTGAGGCATTCCGCCGATAATTCTGTCTTCTCCTACCTGAGGGATAAGAGATGAATCGAATAGCTCTGCTCTTCGATCAACTGATTTTCCCAGATCATCATGCAGTTCTTTGATTGTCTTATTATTGTTCTGCGCGGAACGCAGTATCGTACCTTGTAGTGGGAGCGGGAGGTTCTCGAAAATTTGACTCAATGGAGACATACGGCTATCATCCGGACATGATATTGTTGAATCTATGACCAACGATTCTATTGCTTGTGCGACAAGAGCTGCTCCGTTATCTGGCACTATTCCGGCCGGACTGCAAGCAAGCCAACATTTACATGGGTTCTTATTCAAAGCAATCGATTTCTCGACACACTTTGTGGCAGCTTCTAGTGCTGCTGCGCTATTTACCGGAAGTTCTGATATTTCCGTAATACGGAACGATTCGGAATTACGCGCAACACATGCTGCCACTGCGCTCTCTATAGAAGTTGTAGCAGCAACTGCTACTACAAAAGGAATCAAGAGTTTCTTATTCATTACCATTTTCTCCAAGGTGGTTTTATTGGCTTATAAAGCGCGCCCATGAAATGGCGCGTTGTGCCTGTTGGTCTATTGAGAAACAGATGAAGCCCCTATCAATTAGATCGATAGGAGCTTTTCTGAAATTTATCAAACGCAACTAGGCACGCTGGAAAAGGACATCGATTTGGCTATAATCGACGAGTAACGTGCCGTTTTCGTCTTCTATAACAGCATCGGGGTGCGTAGACATTAATTCTTGTGCCATAACTCCTTTCCAGCGGGCAGAGGAGTTAAGATAAGAAAATTCGTAGATATGTGCGAAAAAATACGCTTGGCGATTTTCCGCAATGATGGATATCACGCTTCATACGCCGATCAGAAACAGAAAGAGCTACGATAGCAACGATTGCAGCGGCACCCGCCAAGCGGCCGCCACTGCGTTCTTCTGCTGAAGATGCCAATGCGGTAAAAACTTCAGGAGTTATCGTTATGCCTTCCGTTTCGAGTTGTTTATTCAAAGCATCTCGCATAGAAGTGAGGAGCCGTTTCTGCACATCTGGATCATTCAGTTTTTCTAGTGCGTTTGTCACTTGCTGTGGGTATGTAGACATGTGAAGCCTCCGGTGTTTTGGTTAAGGAGATACTGATTTAATGGCTGTCCTAGCCGAAAATCAGTCGGAACTCGAAAGCGCGATTTCCGGGTTCCTTCATTTTCGGTCGCTTACGCGCCGAAAAATGTGCGGCCATCTTTCCTCTTACATCCCGCGTCGGCTTAAGTGCTTTGGTGCATGCCCGACCAGCGGCGATCAATGGTCGCGGATGACGGCGTATGTGCTTTCTGCGCCAACGCTTAGCATCATAACCGGCCTCATAAAGCGGCGCGACGAAGGAGGGCCGCTTTATGAGGTCCGAGTTTATGCTATTGTTAGGCGATTTATTAGCAACATTCGTTTCTACAAACTTCCCTCGCTGCTGCTATTCCTGCCAAACATGCTGCTAATGCTGGACCACCAGCTGTGCAAGCAACTACTGCTGCTGCTGCTGCAGCGTCGCACGCGGCTTTGCATATGGGGCATTTCAGGTCATCAAAGCCCTTTTATCGCAATATCACCGACAGACATAGAAAATAGTGGTGTGTCTGCACTTGGGGTCCGGAGTATTTTCATCTCCAACTATAGAGTCGGCATCGCCAAGCACCTGATGTTTCTTTAAATGTGCTATAACATCAGCGCGCTCAGCCTCTGATGCGTTTTCCCACACACCTTTGTTCACTTTGATATCAGCCATATCATATCTCCTATCATTACGATTGTGCCCCTCGATTATTTCAACGTAACGGAGGGGCGTTCCGTTACGTGAATTCAGTTATATTTAACTAGCGCTTATTCATCTAGTTTATTTACTTGAGTGATTCGGGTACAATCTTCGCCTCTGCATCCCTGCACCGGACAGACTAACGAAGTCAAACAGTTTTCTTTTGTTGCGAAGTCTGTTTCGCCTCGCACAAGTATTCCTTCAACTTTATGCGTATCGCTATTAAATACCGGTGAGCCAGAATTACCACCATAAGTATCTAAATTTGCAACAAAGTAATGGCTGCCTTGTTGTCTGTTACTTCTGCACTAGAAGCGAATTTTTTCGGAAGGCCTATTGGATGCCCAATTACATAAACAGAGGTGTTGTCTTCTATTTTCCCTGTAGTGCGGTATTTTAGAGGAGCTATTCCTTCGACTTTTCTATCTAAACGGACCGCTGTCCAGTCAGGACCTCCACCATCCTGTTCCCAACCTAGAATTTCAACACCCATATACACGTTGTCTGCTGAAACTGTTGTAACTGCCTTTCCATCTTCCCTCACTATATACCCGAAGACAAAGCGCCTAGTATGTAAATTATGTTTGTTTAAACAATGGCCCGCAGTAATTATGATATCTGGCTTGACTAAAAAAGCCGTACATATTGCACCAGATGGTTGCTCATGAAAGGGTTCGTCACTGCATAGTTTGACTCCCTGTTCTTCGAATTTCTCACCCAGTGTTCTTGTTGGAAGAGATATGGTTCCATTATCATTATTAACTACATCATTAATCTTGAATATTGCGGCAACAGCATTTGCATTTTCAACTATTTCTTGAGTAGAAACATTTACTATCTCTTCTCTGTCATCATCACCATATATTCCCTTCTGCACTAACAATATTCTCTCAACAATCTCATCTACGCTATGGCCTTCTAAATCTGGATTTGGTTCTAATATTGAAGAAACACGCGCCAAAGTCTTTTCTAATCCTACGCCAAGCTGTGTTCTTGCCGTCAGTTCAGCACGCAAAGTTTCAAGACTAAATGATTCAAGTGTTTTCTTGCTCATGATCAACCTCGTATATATGTTAGGTAGAATATGGGTGGTTTGCTGTATTCATGCCAAACGCCGACATCACAACCATCCACCGCGAAAAGGTGGCTGTCCGAGTGAACATTGTTAGCGCTGCTACAGGAACGTGTCAGGCTCTTCGAAGCAGAGAAGAGCCTCAGAATTCATTGGAAACTGAGAATGTGATTGTAGCCCAGCCTCCTTCGCCGGTCTTTAGCTTATGATTACTGAGGAAGTCCTTAAATGTATCTCGCTCCAAGATCAGTGGACCAATAACTAACTTGTCCTTTTCCTTGCGATTATCTTTGTAACCCTCAAACAAACGGAATATGGACGTCACACTAAGTGCTTGTTGAGTATTCATTGAAAACACCAAAACACAGTCTAGTTCAACTTCATTGTCTACTACTATGTTGTGAGAGAAGCTAGTTTGGGACGAATCTGGAACAATTGATGCAATTTCACCCCAAGTATATGAACCGGTTTCATTTGGACTAAAAGTGTCATGATCAAGTATTTCGCCTGTTACGGTATAAGAAAACTCTACTGATTCTGGTACTTCTGTCCCTGCATGAAACTGAGTGTCCGATCCAGATTTAAATGATTTATAATTATTCCCCTGGGCTTGCGGGTCTAGTTGTAGCAGAAAGTTTATAAACTTCTCTTTCCAAGAATACCTTCATTTTTGACCATGGTCGAGATCTTTTGCCAGTACATAAGCGCTTTTCTGCATAATTCAGCAGCTTCTAGTGCATTTGGCATCTTATCGATTCCACCGTCGATCAAGATATCATGTTCCTTGTGTTTTTGGTGATCTTGTCCAATGTAGGAATGGAATTCAACGATTTCTCTAGCAGCACTCCGTTCAACGTGTGAAGCAGAGAACGAGTCTTGAATTATATGCATTAATGCCCCAATTGCACGTTTACGCACATCACCCATGCGACCAACTAAAAAGATACTCTTGATTTCTTTCGCTTCCCCTGGAAACCATTCATGCATTCGCCCAATAGAAATAGCGCCAATTGTCAGTTCCGGGTCAATATTGCCTATTGATACGCGATATAGAAATTCTGACCATTCGAGTATGTGGGAAAGGGTCTCATGAACTGATTCGCCATTTTTGGATGCCATACTATGAAAGCATTGAAGATCACCAAAATGAGATCTTGCCAATAGCGGGCTACCATTTGAATATATTGCACCTTGAGAAGCCCCTTTCTCAAACCTTTTGAACCTTAGTAAAAATTCTCGCCCTGAATCCAGAATTGTCCGTCTCATTTGTATCATTTTCAAACAAATCACCTTCGGGGTCATCATTCCAAATAACCCCTCTTATAAATTCCCATCCAACTCCGCCTTCCTCGTAATGTCCCGATATAAGGCCCGCGTTCAAAAGTGCTCTTTCTGTTATCAATTCGTGTACGGGGTCACCAATATTGAAAGGACCCTCTATGGAAAACTTTAAGACCCGTGAGCCTGTATTTTCAATGTCTCTTTGTTTTACTCGATCAATTCCGTGTGGGTAATGATTCATTTTATCCTCCTATACAGAGCACCTTATTAAGGCGCGTTCTATTTTCTATATACCTATAACAATAAATGTTTATTGTAGTCTACTTTCTTTCTGCACCTAACAATTGATTCTACCGTTTCCGTGTAACTTACCACCCCCCGCCCAGCGTTGACAACGAAACTCCATGAATGCTAGTTTTGCTTCCGTATAACTTCCCGAGCCGGCGTGTTAGACAGAAGAAGGGATACCTTCAGATGCTGCCCATCCCGCCCGATCTCCTGGCGCGTTACGACGAGACCTTGTCGCAGAACGCCATCCCCGCGCACCAGCAAACGCACTATCGCAAATGGCTGCGGTTCTATCTCGATTTCTGCGGCAAGTATGAGCAGAGTCCGCTCGAACGTGAGAGTGTGCGAGCCTTTCTCCACAAGCTCCGGGAGAAGAACCAGGCGGACTGGATGCGTACGCAGGCAGTGGACGCGGTTCGGCTTTATTTTCTCCAAGCCGGAAAGCTGAATCAGCCACCTGTCGCGCTGGGATCCGATCGGCCCGCTGGTGAGCGGCCGTCAGTCGCCTACGATGCAGCGCCACGCCAATCAGCTATTTCGAACTCCGGCGGCGAGGATCGGTATCGGGTAAAAACCGCGTCCTCGCCAATCGCCGAGCGCGGCGGTACCCCTGGTCCCACCACCCCTGCCGCCAGGAGTCCCGCCACAGCCAGCGCGGCGCAACAGGATGCGAGCACAAACGCATCGCTGAAGCCGACGTCGTCGTCCACGCCCGAGCCAGCCCGCGGCGACCCTACCGTTCCGACGACTGCGCCCGCTGCAAACGTCGCAGTGCCCAACGATTGGCCGGCGCTGTATAGCCGACTGTCGGACTCCATCAAGGTCCGCCATTACTCCGGGAAGACACTGAAGAGCTATACGAGTTGGGCGCGGAAGCTACAGGGCTTCACCCGCAACAAGCCTCCCTCGGAGCTGATCATGGACGACGTGAAGTCGTTTCTAACCCATCTCGCGGTGGATAGGAATGTCTCCGCGTCGAGCCAGAACCAGGCATTCAATGCCCTGCTGTTCGTGTTCAGGCATGTACTCGGCAGAGAGTTCGGCCAGGTCGAGGGTGTCGTGCGGGCCAAGCGGCGGCCGTACGTTCCCGTCGTGCTCTCTCGCGAGGAGGTGCAGCGGGTGATCGATCGGCTTGCGCCGCCGTTCGACCTGCCGACCAAGCTCCTTTACGGTTGCGGCCTGCGGCTGTTCGAATGCCTGAAGCTGCGGGTACAGGACGTCAATCTGGAGGTTGGGGTGCTGACGGTACACGACGGCAAGGGCCAAAAGGACCGAACCCTGCCCCTGCCCGTGGTCTTGATGCCGGCGCTGCGGGCGCAGCTTGACAGGGTGGCAAGCGTCCACCGCGCGGACCTGGCGGCGGGTTATGCCGGTACCTTTCTACCCAACCGCTATGAGCAGAAATCCAAGTCGGCAGCGAAGGAGTTGGCCTGGCAGTGGTTCTTCCCCGCGGCCAAGCTGACCGCGATCCCCAAGACCTCTGAGCGGCGCCGCTATCACCTTCACGAGACCGCGCTGCAAAAGGCACTCAAGGTCGCGGTACAGGAGGCCGCAATCCCCAAGCGCGCCTCGGCCCATACCTTGAGGCACAGCTATGCCTCACATCTATTGCAGGCGAACTACGACATCCGCACCATCCAGGAGCTGTTGGGCCATAGCAGCGTGAAGACGACGATGATCTATACGCATACGGTGCCCAGCATGACCGTTAAAGAAGCGAAGAGTCCGCTGGATCTTTGATGGGGAGGCCGGCGCTGTGACTGCGGGACCTCGCGGAGGTCGCGGTGCTTCGGCAACTGTCGCCGCAAAGACTCCACGAAGCTGTCCGCGATACAGCGCACCGGCACATTCGTGACGAAGGGGCCTGGCCATTCACCATAATCCCCGGCTGGGCCGGCTTGCGGACGCTTCCGCTCCCCTGACTCATTATTGCGTTGACACGAATGCCTGCCCGGCTCAACACTGCGCGCGAACCCGGTCGGTTTGCGCGGTTCAGGCGTCGACTCAACCCATTGATATCAATAAGATAAATAATACAATGATAAAGATCCAGCTTGCTGCCTTGTGCCTGCTCGCTGCCGTCAATACCGTTCCCGCGCAGGCGACGGTGGTCAACTTCACCTATTCAGGATTCTTCGGGACCACGGACAGCCTCACGCCTGCCGGCGGCACGCAAATCCCCTTCGGCCCGCGGACGCCGTTCGAGCTCGTTGCCAGTTTCGATGACAGCAGCCCAAATCTTGTGGCCGCACTCGGAATCACAGGGTTCATCGCCCACTCGCCGATCTCCGCGCAGATGACCATCGCCGGCACCGAGTACAGCGTCGCCTCCTTTGCGGACGACCCAATCGGTGGCATCACCATCGCAATATTCGATCAAACAAATCCTTTCGTGCCCGGAAAATACGGTGTCGGTTTCATTGTCGATCCGGTGCTGGACGGCGCCGGCATCATCGGCCGCTTCGGCGACGCGACCACGAACTTCACGGTCGATGCCTTGGTCGGCACCGAACTGACCGACTTCATCGGCGCCGGATTCAGGTCGGGGCCCGCGCTCGACCCTACGACACCGCCCGGCGGCTGCTACGGACCCGGAAACGCCGCCAAATGCGCCGTCGTCCCGATCGCCCTGTCTGATATGACCGGCACCCAATACGGGCTGGAGCTGGGAACGCGGGCCGAGAACTACACATCGACCGACCTGCTCCACGCGGCGGCCATCGCACCGGTCCCTCTCCCCGGCACGTTGGCGCTGGTGCTTGCCGGCATCGCAGGTGCCTCGCTGGGGCGCCGGCGACGGACGCGCCCTTGGTAAAGCCATTTATTCGATGGCCGCGAATAAGTACCTCAAATTGGTCATCCTTATTCCTGCCGGCAACAGTTCGATCGGTCAGGTCAGATCCGGCCCAAGAGCTCGGTCTTCTTCTGCGAAAACTCGTCGTCCGTCAGCAGGCCGTTTGCATGCAGCTTGCCCAGCCGCTCGATGGCCCCATAGATGTCTTGTTCGCTCGATGCCATGGGGCCGCCTTGGAGATCAGCCGCGGGCGGTGCACCAACGGGTTGCGCACTAGGCGACGGGACCTGATTCTGAACCCGGGGCGGGTGCTGGGGCTGGCCGTTGATCGACACCACAGGCAGCGTGGTCAGGTTGACCGTGCCGAACTGACTGGTGAACAGGATCGAACCGCCCATGCCCTGCTGCTGTGAGAAGCCGCCGATCTGGTGATCCTGGGTGTCGTAGACCCAGACCTGCCCACCGGTCTCCACGGCCAAGCGGCGGGCACCGGCAAAGTAGGCATAGCGGACATGGTTCTGGGAGCCGGTCGCATTCGGCTCGCCGAGTGCTCGCGGCCACCAGAGGTCGGCCGGATCCGGCACGAACAGACTCGACTCGCCCATCGAGCGGCCGCCGGCGTGTTGACTCTGCTGGCCGCCGCCACCCTGGGACTGAGACTGAAAACTCCCCGACCGCAACAGCCCCGGCTGATTCGCCAGGATGCCGGAGATCTCGTTGCACAGCGCGTCGACGCGGCCCTTCAGCGTGTGGTTGAACATGTCGCCCAGCATCATCATACCGCCCTGCATCCACTGGCCGGAGCCGGCGAACTCGGGGTGATCGAATTGCGCCATGCTGCCGTTGCCGTGCAGGACCGCGAACAGCATGTGGGTGACTGCATCGGGGCTGAACCCGTAGCGTTGCGACAGATTGGAGACGACCTGTTGGCCTTCCGGCGTGAGTTGCTGCATCGGGATACCGCGGTGGCGTGGTTGAAGGGCGAGCATAGACGAACGAGGCGCTCGCCGATTATTGCGCATCCTTGGCAAATAAGAAGGGCGATCTCGTCGGGTGCGCGGCTTGCCTGACTGCTGTTAGGATTCCGAAGCTTTCCCTCTGTATCCTCCGCACCCTGCAACTCGAAAGCCGTCGCCGGTCGGGGTGGTGACCGCTGCTTGAGGCCTTGGGCCAGCCAGCCCTCGATGCCAGCAGATTGGCGAATTTCGCCGCACCCGTCCATTTTGCGGTGTTCAAGCTCTTTTCGCACCATCCCTCAGGACCCCTGCCCAGATGCCCGACCCCAACGACTGCATCCGCTTGCGCGGGGTGCGGCAGAACAATCTGAAAAACCTCGACCTGGATCTGCCGCTGCGCGAGTTGATCGTGGTCACCGGCGTGTCCGGCTCGGGCAAGTCGTCGCTGGCCTTCGATACCGTGTATGCGGAGGGACAGCGCCGCTATGTCGAGACCTTCTCGCCCTATGCGCGGCAGTTTCTGGATCGCATGGACCGGCCGCGGGCAGAGCGGATCGATGGCATTCCGCCGGCCATCGCCATTGATCAGACCAACCCGGTGCGCACCTCGCGCTCGACGGTCGGCACCATGACGGAGCTGAATGACCATCTGAAGCTGCTGTTCGCGCGCGCCGCGCGGCTGTTCTGCCATGGCTGCGGGCGCGAGGTCCGGCGCGACACGCCGGAGAGCATCTGGGGTGCGCTGCGGAACAGAACCGGTGCTGGCTCGACGGATGGCTCGACGCGGGTGCTGATCTGTTTCGACGTACCGGTGCCGGAATCGATGACGGCCGCTCAGCTGAAGGAGCTGCTCGCGCAACAGGGCTACATCCGCCTGCAGACCGAGACCGACGAGCAGATCGAGGTGATCCAGGACCGGCTGGCGCTGACCGGCGAGAACCAGGGCCGCGCGGTCGAGGCGCTGGAGGCCGCTCTGGGCCAAGGCCACGGCCGGCTTCGTGTGTATCCGCTCGATGCCGAGCGCAAGCCCGGCCCGCCCTGGCTTTTCTCCGCCGACCTGCACTGCCCGGACTGCGATATCCATTACCGCGAGCCGACGCCGAACCTGTTCTCGTTCAATTCGCCGGTGGGCGCCTGCGAGGCATGCCGCGGCTTCGGGCGCACCATCGGCATCGACTGGTCGCTGGTGGTGCCGGACGAGGGCAAGTCGCTGCTCGATGGCGCGGTGAAGCCGATCCAGTCGGACAGCTATTCCGAGGTACAGGAGGACTTGATCGGCTTTGCACACCGCCGCGGTGTACCAACCGATGTGCCATGGCGCGATCTGTCCGAGGCCGACCGCGCCTGGGTGCTGGAAGGCGAAGGCGAGTGGAATCCTAACCCCCGACAGGGCGTCTGGTATGGCATCCGCCGCTTCTTTGCTTGGCTGGAGGGGCGCAGCTACAAGATGCATGTACGTGTGCTCTTGTCGCGCTATCGCAGCTATGACGCCTGCGTCGCCTGCGACGGGGCAAGACTCAAGGATGAGGCGCTCGACTGGCGCATCGGCAGCCACGACTTGGCGGACACCGCCCTGCCGCGCGAGCAGCGCTTTCGCCACCAGCGCACCGCGATGGCCGAGACCGCCTGGCTCGGACTGCCGGGGCTCGGCATTCACGACCTGATGCGGCTGCCGATCGAGCGCTGCCGCGCCTTCTTCGACGATCTGATCCTGCCGGGCGGCATGGACAAGGCAATGGACCTGCTGCTGACCAACATCCGCGCACGGCTGCGGTATCTGGTGCAGGTGGGCCTGGGCTATCTGACCCTGGACCGCCAGTCGCGTACCCTCTCCGGCGGCGAGGTGCAGCGCATCAACCTGACCACCGCGCTGGGGACATCACTGGTCAACACCCTGTTCGTACTCGACGAGCCGAGCATCGGTCTGCACCCGCGCGATATCGACCGCTTGGTCGCGATCCTTCAGCGATTGCGCGATCAGGGCAACTCGCTGCTGGTGGTGGAGCACGACCCGCAGGTGATGCAGGCCGCGGACCGCATCATCGACATCGGTCCCGGCCCCGGCGAGCGCGGCGGCGAGGTGGTGTTTCAGGGCACGCCCGCGGAACTGCTGCGCTGCGACGAGTCGCTCACCGGCGCCTATCTGGCCGGCCGCCGGCAGATCGAGGCGCCGCGCGAGCCCGATCCGCCGACTGACGGACACCCCGACGCTCTTGATCCGCGGTGCCCGAGCGCACAACCTGCGCGGAATCGATATCGGCATCCCGCTGAACCGGCTGGTGGTGGTGACCGGGGTCTCCGGGTCCGGCAAGTCAACCCTGGTGCAAGAGGTGTTGTTCAATCACCTGACCAAGGCCAAGGGCCACCCGGAAGGCGGGCCAGGCGACTGCGATGCGGTGGACGGCGCCGAGCTGATCAACGACGTGCTGATGCTGGACCAGTCCCCGATCGGGCGCACGTCGCGTTCCAATCCGGCCAGCTATGTCGGCGCGTTGGACCCGATCCGCAAGCTGTTCGCGGCGGCACCGCTGGCCAAGGAGCGCGGTTACAAGGCCGGCCATTTCAGTTTCAACTCCGGCCTGGGCCGCTGCCCGGCTTGTGCCGGCTCCGGTTTCGAGCACGTCGAGATGCAGTTCCTCTCCGACGTCTATCTGCGTTGCCCGGACTGCAATGGCCGGCGCTACACGGCGGCGTTGCTGGAGGTGCAGTTGCCGGACATCACCACGGCGCCAGGCCAGGGCGCCAACATCGCCGACGTGCTGGACATGACGGTCGCGCAGGCGCTGGACGCCTTCGCCGAACATGCCGAGGTGCGGCGCGCGCTCGCGCCCTTGGCCGACGTCGGTCTGGACTATCTGCGCCTGGGGCAGCCGGTGCCAACGCTGTCCGGGGGCGAGGCGCAGCGGCTGAAGCTGGCCGGGCACCTGGCCAAGTCCGGCCGCAAGCGGCGCGGGCCCGGTCTGCTGTTCCTGCTGGACGAGCCGACCACCGGCCTGCACTTCGATGACATCGCCACCCTGCTGCGGGCGTTTCGCAGGCTCATCGATGCCGGTCATTCGCTACTGGTTATCGAGCACAACCTGGACCTGATCCGCGCCGCCGACTGGCTGATCGACCTCGGGCCCGAGGGCGGCGATGGCGGCGGCGCGCTGGTTGCCGCCGGCACGCCTGACGCTGTCGCCCGGCATCCATCCAGCCACACTGGCGCAGCGCTGCGGCAGGAAGTATTGAGTGCCGAGTATCGAGGAGCGAGCAAGTCGGACGCTGCCGATACGATCGCGGACAGCAGCGCCGTCTTCGCTGTTTGCGCCCCCGCGCAAATCGGCACTCGAAACTCGATACTCATCCAGCATGCCCGCGAGCACAACCTGAAGAATCTAACCCTGTCGATTCCGCGTGGGCGTCTGATCGTCGTCACCGGCGTGTCCGGCAGCGGCAAGAGCACCCTGGCCTTCGACATCCTGTTCGCCGAGGGCCAGCGGCGCTATCTGGAGTCGCTGAACGCCTATGCGCGCCAGTTCGTGCAGCCGGCGGCAAGGGCGGACGTGGACGCGGTGTTCGGCATCCCGCCGACGGTGGCGATCGAGCAGCGCACCAGCCGCGGCGGCCGCAAGAGCACGGTCGGCACCCTGACCGAGGTGCACCACTTCCTGCGGCTGCTGTACGTGAAGCTCGGCACGCAGCACTGCCCGGAGTGCAATCTGCCCATCGCACCGCGCGACCGCGACACCATCCTACAACGGTTGCAGAGCGACTACCCGGGACAGCGCGTGACGCTGCTCGCCCCGCTGGTGATTGCACGCAAGGGCATCTACAACGAGCTCGCCGCCTGGGCGGTGCGCAACGGCCACCAGCTGTTGTACGTCGACGGCGAACCGGTGCAGACCCAGCCCTGGCCGCGCCTGGACCGCTTCCGCGAACATGATATCGACTTACCGGTCGGCGAGATCGACCTGGACGCCGCGCACGAGACGGCGCTGAGGACACTGCTCGATCAGGCATTGGACCTGGGTAAGGGTCTCGTTCGCGTGCTGGCAGCGGGCGAGGCGGCGACGAACGGTGGCGGGCGGCGCGCGGCGGCCACCTACTCCACAAGCCGCACCTGCCCCGGCTGCGGCAAGGGCTTCGAAGAGCCGGATCCACGGCTGTTTTCGTACAACTCCAAGCATGGCTGGTGCACGGCCTGCTTCGGCACCGGCGTTACGCTGGCCGGCTTCGATGCCGAGCAGACCGGCGAGGAAGGCCAATGGGCGGAGACCGAGGTCGATGCCGTCTGTGCGCGCTGCGACGGCCATCGGCTGAACGCCGAGGCGCTGGCGGTGCACTTTCACGGGCTGTCCATCGCCGCGCTGTCGGCGCTGACCGTCCGCGACGCGGCGCGCTGGCTCGACGACCTGCACCTGGAAGGGCGCGAGGCGGCGATCGGCCGCGACCTGGTGACCGAGGTGGGCGGGCGGCTGCGCTTTCTGCGTCAGGTCGGGCTGGACTATCTGACGCTCGACCGCGCGGCGCCGACGCTGTCCGGAGGCGAGGCCCAGCGCATCCGCATCGCGGCACAGCTCGGCTCCAACCTGCGCGGCGTCTGCTATGTGCTCGATGAGCCGAGCATCGGGCTGCATCACCGCGACAACGGCATGCTGATCGACACCCTGACCGGGCTGCGGGACAAGGGCAACAGCGTCATCGTTGTAGAACACGACGAAGACACCATGCGGCATGCCGACGAGATCATCGACCTCGGGCCGGGCGCCGGCCTGCACGGCGGTGCCGTGGTCGCGCGCGGCACGGCAGCCGAGCTGGCACGCGATCCCGATTCGGTCACGGGGCGGTTCCTGGCGCGGTCGCCGCGGGCGGCCGACATCGGCGCGGGCCGCGGCCCCGCCGCCGAGCACCTGGCGATCCGCGGCGCCGCGCTGAACAACCTAAACGACCTGGACCTGTCGATTCCGCTGGCGCGGCTGGTCTGCGTCACCGGCGTGTCCGGCTCCGGAAAGTCGACGCTGGTGCGCGAGGTGATCGCCCGCTCGCTGCGGTCACTGCTGGCCGCGGACCGCCCGGACGGAGCGCGTGCGCGCCAGGCCGACCTGCACGGCTGCCGCGGCCTGACCGGCTGGCAACAGCTGAACCGGGTACTTGAGGTCGACCAGACCCCGATCGGCAAGACACCGCGCTCATGCCCGGCGACCTACATCGGCTTCTGGGACCGTATCCGGCGGCTGTTCGCCGCGGCGCCCGAGTCGCGCATGCTGGGCTGGGGCGCGGGCAGGTTCTCGTTCAATACCAAGGGCGGACGCTGCGATGCCTGCGACGGCCAGGGCGTGCAGCGCCTGGAGATGAGCTTCCTGCCGGACGTCAAGGTGCCCTGCGAGGTCTGCCACGGCAGCCGCTTCAATGCCGAGACGCGGGCCATCCGCTACCGCGGCCATGGCATAGGCGAGGTGCTGGCCATGGGCGTCGACGAGGCGGTCGAGCTGTTCAGCGCGCATCCGGCCATCCGCCATCCGCTGGCGCTGCTACAGGCGGTCGGCCTTGGCTATTTGACGCTGGGACAGGCCAGCCCGACGTTATCGGGCGGCGAGGCGCAGCGGATCAAGCTGGTCAGCGAATTGGCGAAGGCGCGCACCGACAGTGATGGTCTCACCGACCGCCCGACGCTCTACCTGCTGGACGAGCCGACCGTCGGACTGCACATGGCCGATGTCGAGCGGCTGATCGGTGTCTTACAGAGACTGGTGGAGGCAGGCCACTCGGTGCTGGTCATCGAGCATGACCTGGACCTGATCGCCGCCGCCGATTGGATCATCGATCTCGGTCCGGAGGGCGGTGGCGACGGCGGGCGCATCATCGCCGAGGGAACGCCGGCCGACCTCGTCTCCGACAGCGCCGGCTATACGGCAGCGGCGATGCGCGAGCGGCTGTCGCAGCGATGAAACGAGAGGACTCCGGCTCCGCTCCAGTGGCTTGCGCCATGTCCCGATCCAGGCGGGTCGACCCAAGCATCGCCTCTAGGCGGTGACGCCTAACGACTGGTGAATCTGTCCAACCACCAGCGGATGCAGGCCGGACGACTGCGCCAGCTGTTGCAGGTAACGGCGTTCGGCGTCGGTGTCGACCTCTATCGCGAGCAGCGACGCGGCGTAGACCTGCGCCGCGACCTCCTGATTCGGGATCTCGGCGGCGAACGCCTGCACGTTCAAGGGCTCCTGCATTTGTTGCAGCACCCATTGCTGTAGGCCCTGGTCGGTGCCGGATTCGTGCAGTTTGCTGACGATGCGCTGCATCTCGCTGGGCGAGATCTGGCCATCGGATTTGGCGGCGTTGATCATGCCCTTGAGAACCAACTGGGCGGTCGACTCCAACGCCTCCTGCTCCGCGGTGTTGCGGGGAACGCGCATGCCGATCGGCACGTCGCCGCCCGACCAGGGACCCTGATTGCGGCCGAGCACGGCGCCGACTGTGCCCGGAAATCCGCCGAAGCCGCCGCTCGGTTCGGCACCGGGGCCCGCGCCCGAACCCGCACCCTGCGCATCCTGTCCAGCCGAGCTGAGCGCCTTCATGGCCACGCTTGCCAGCACCGCCAGCATACCGCCCTGCACCGCGCCCTTACCGCCGCCGAGCAGCGAGCCCAGCACAGCGCCGATTCCGCCCGCCTGGCCTGGGTTATGGGCGGCATTGCCCAAGCCGCCCTTGACGGCTTCGAGGATGCCGCCGAGCAGGTCATTCGAACCGCCAGCGCTCGCGCCTCCGCCGAGCCCAGGCAGCCCCCCGCGTTGCAGTTCGTCCAGTACGCTGCCCACGCGGGCGCCGCCCGATTGCGTCATCGCGTTCTGCATAAAGGCGCCTACCAGATCAGCGAAATTGGCCATTGTCGATCTCCTTGGGTCGAGGGTGCTTATTGCCCGGTCACTCGCCAGGCTTGAACCTAGTGCAGTAGTGCAGGGGTTCCGAGACCGTCTCTGATCGTTGTCGTTGTCGTAATCGAGTATTGGCGCGACGCCGATGACGGATTCGATTACGACAACGAACGGCCCCGGCATTTTCCGCGGTGCAGCACGAGAAACCGCGGTTAAGAGCATAGCGCCAAAGGCGCCCTGCTCCCAACCATTCATTCTCCGACTCAATTCAAACGGCTCGCCGGCGCGCCCGCCGTCGCGATCGGGGCAGACCCGAAACGCCAGCGCAGAGCTGATCTATTGGCCATCCTGGCCAAATATCAGTCGGCTGCCCCCTCGCCGGCGGACTTTAGTGGATACCAGGTCTCATCACGCTTCGGTGGCAACAGACCGCGCCGCAGCGCCCTCAAGCTGGGCAACCCGGACCCGCCGCTGGCCGAAAACGGGTCTTCCTGCTCCAGCGCATCCCCCAGTTCGGCCTCGACCGCGTCGGGATCCTCGCCCGCCTCCATCCGACGCATGGCCTCGGCCATGGCATCGCCGATTTTCATGCCGGAGGCATCGAACAGTCGGCGCATCATGCGGGCCGCCTGCTTTGGGTCGTCCTCGTTCAGCGATTCCATCTCGCCCGACATGGACGCGAGCGCCTGCATCATCTTGTCCTCATCGAGCCCAGCCGGCAGATCGGCCGACTCGTCGTTGTCGCCGCGTCCCTTGGAGATAGCGAACATCGACACCTGGCGCTCCAAGGCACCGCCGTCGCACCTGGGACAAGCGGGCCGCGTGGATGTGTCGACGCGGCGCGAGAAGAAGTTGTAGAGCGTATGACACTCGGGACAGTAGAACTCGTACACGGGCATCTAAGCGTTCCTCGGCGCAGTGAGCCAGTTTGATCAACAGTGCCATTCGCGCGGACCGAGAAACGGCCCAACGGCGGTTTCCGACACCTGACTGCGACCGGATTCTAGGCCATTGGCCGCAAATCAGATACCAGTTGGGTCGCCGTGGTGATGACGATCCGGCGACCCGGGCGTCGTTCGCACCACAGGCAGCTCGTCACCCGCGGACAATCCCAACAACCGCGACGCGCTGCCCTGGTTGGCCGCGATCTCGAGAAGGCCGAACGCATTCTCGTACCAAAACAACTGCCCGGCCGGTACCTGGCAGAAGGTCCGCGCGAAAGCGATCCGGTGCGACCCGACCTGGAGCACGGTATCAGGTTCGACATCAGCGGCGCGCACTCCGGAGATCAGATTGCCGTATCGGTCCACATAGCAGACCTTGGCCGAGTCTTGGGGAAGATGGGCGCCGACGAGCTCCGACACGCGCGCCGGCTCGGCTTCTGGCAGCTCGCCGCCGACCATGGCCGCGGCGAGCGGGGCGAACAGATCCCGCCCGTGAAAGCTGTGCGACAGCCTGCGGGGACGCCAGTGGACACGCAGCACAGATGCCTGTGCGTCGGTGCGAATGCTCGGCACCAGTAGGCCGTTGTCCGGGCCGATCAGCCATTGATCATGCACACGGGCAGCGATGACACCCCGCTCGCCACCGACGCCGGGATCGACCACGCAGCAAAACAGTGTCCGATCCGGCATCTGCGCCATCAGCGCCGGCAGTAGATAGGCGGCAAGGTCAGGGCGGAACGGCACCAGGTCGGAGATCAGTGCGACCGCGGGGGTGCCGGGCGCCAGAGCGGAGAGCAGCAACTGGATCTGACCGACATAGGGTCCGTCGCCAAAGTCGGTCGCGAGCGCGATACGCCTTGGCGGATCATGGAGCGTGGTCATGGCCATGGCTCAGGATTGCTGGGTCACGATGCTGAATCATAGGCCCAGGGCACAAAAAAAGCCGGGCAATGCCCGGCTGTTTATTCAGCATCAGGAGGTCGGCCTGCGGGCCGGTCCTGCTGGACACGCATCAATCCAGATCTTCGACCTCTTCTTCAGTCTCGATGATCGGGCGATCGACGAGTTCCACATAGGCCATCGGAGCAGCGTCGCCGGCCCGATAACCGCACTTCAGGATACGCAGATAGCCGCCGGGGCGGGACTCGTAACGTGGACCTATCTCGGTGAACAGCTTGCCGACCACCTCTTTGTCACGCAGCCGCGCAAAGGCCAGGCGGCGGTGGTGTACCGAGTCGGTCTTGCCCAGGGTGATCAAGGGCTCAGCGACACGACGCAACTCCTTGGCCTTAGGCAAGGTCGTCTTGATCAGCTCGTGCCGGATCAGCGAGCCAGTCATATTTCTGAACATCGCCTCGCGGTGGGCGCTGTTTCGGTTGAGTCGTCTTCCAGCCTTGCGATGGCGCATGGTTCTTCTTCCGCTAGGTTACTTGCGCTGGTTACTTAACCATTAATTCTTCGATATTCTCGGGCGGCCAGTTGTCTAGCCGCATGCCGAGCGACAACCCCCGAGTGGCGAGCACGTCCTTGATCTCGGTGAGCGACTTTTTGCCGAGATTGGGTGTCTTCAGCAGCTCCACCTCGGTGCGCTGGATGAGATCACCGATCAGATAGATATTTTCGGCCTTCAGACAATTGGCAGAGCGGACTGTCAGCTCCAGTTCGTCCACCGGTCGCACCAGGATCGGATCGAACGGCGGCTCCTCCGGGAGGTGCTCGACGGTGGTCTCGGTGCCGACGGTCTGGTCGAGGTCGACGAAGCTGGACAGCTGGTCACGCAGGATCGACGCAGAGCGCTGAATCGCGTCTTTCGGGTCCACGGTGCCATTCGTCTCAATGTCGACCACCAGCCGATCGAGATCGGTACGCTGCTCGACACGCGCCGACTGCACCTCGATCGCGACCCGCCGAATTGGGCTGAAGGATGCATCCAACGGCAGCTTGCCGATCGGACGGTCCTCGCCGGACTCGGCCTCGCGCTGCGTGGCGGGCTCGTAGCCGAGACCGCGCCGAACGGTCAGCGTCATGCTCAGCTCGCTGTCGCCAGTGATGTTGGCGATCAGCAGCTCCGGGTTGGCGATCTCGGCGGTGTGGTCGATTGTGATGTCCGACGCCGTCACCGGCCCGGGACCAACCTTGCTCAGCGTGAAGGTGGCTTCCTCACGCCCGTGCAGCGTAATCGCCAACTGCTTTAGATTGAGCAGGATCTCCAGCACATCTTGCTGCACGCCCTCGATGGTCGTGTACTCGTGCAGGATGCCCTGGATCTCGACCTCGGTGACCGCATAGCCGTCCATTGAGGACAGCAGGATGCGCCGAAGCGCGTTGCCGAGCGTGTGGCCGAAACCCCGCTCGAGCGGCTCAAGCGAGACCTTGGCGCGGTGCCGGCTGCCCTCGACGGGCTCGACCTTGACGATTCGCGGCTTTAAAAATCCAGTACCGACGTCGGCCATACAAAATACCCCTGCAATACGGTTACTTCGAGTAGAGCTCGACGATCAGCGACTCGTTGATATCCGCCGGCAGGTCGGCACGATCCGGAATACGCTTGAATTGGCCCTTGAAGCCCTTGGTGTCGACCTCGACCCAATCGGCAAACCCGTATTGCTCGGCGAGTGCCAGCGCATTCTGCACGCGCACCTGTTTCTTCGCCTTCTCGCGGACCTCGACCTCGTCCTCCGGCAGGACACTGTAGGACGGGATGGATACCACCTTGCCGTTGACCAGAACACCTTTGTGATTGATCAACTGCCGCGCCTCGGCGCGGGTCGAGCCGAACCCCATGCGGTAAACGACGGTGTCGAGTCGCCGCTCGAGCAGTTGGAGCAAGTTCTCGCCGGTCGCGCCCTTGAGTCGCGCGGCTTCCTTGTAGTAGTTACGGAACTGCTTCTCCATGACGCCGTAGATTCGGCGCACCTTCTGCTTCTCGCGCAGCTGGACACCATAATCGGAGAGGCGGCGGCGGCGGTCCTGCGACTGCCCCGGCATCTTCTCCATCTTGCATTTGGTCTCCAGCGCGCGTGCACGGCTCTTCAGCCCGAGATCGACGCCCTCGCGTCGAGCCAGCTTGCAGGTTGGTCCTGTATACCTTGCCATGTGATCTTGTTTCCCCTGTGTTCTGCAGTAGCGCGCGTTAGACGCGACGCTTCTTGGGCGGACGGCAGCCGTTGTGCGGAATCGGCGTCACATCGGTGATGCTGGTGACCTTGAATCCCGCATTGTTTAGTGCACGCACGGCGGACTCTCGCCCCGGTCCAGGGCCCTTGACGTTGACGTCCAGGTTCATGACCCCGAACTCCTTCGCCGCGGCACCGGCGCGCGATGCCGCAACCTGCGCGGCAAAGGGCGTGCTCTTGCGCGAGCCGCGGAAGCCAGAGCCGCCGGATGTCGCCCACGCGAGCGCGTTACCCTGGCGGTCGGTAATTGTGACAATGGTGTTGTTGAAGGAGGCGTGGACGTGGGCAATGCCATCGGCCACTTGCTTCTTGACCTTCTTCTTCGTACGTACTTGCTTAGCCAATGACTATTCTCCAAAGATCGCCGCGGGCAGGGGGCTCCGAACTTACCGGAGCGCTCGGGCGGGCGCCTAGCGCTTGATCGGACGACGTGGGCCCTTCCGGGTGCGTGCGTTGGTGCGGGTGCGCTGACCACGCAGCGGCAGACCGCGACGATGCCGGATGCCGCGATTAGAGCCCAGGTCCATCAGGCGCTTGATGTTCATCGAGACCTCACGACGAAGGTCACCCTCGACCGTGTGTTTGCCGACCTCGCCACGCAGACGCTCGACCTCATCCTCGCTGAGATCCTGCATTCTGGTGGTGGCCGGGATGTTGGCCGCGTCGCAGATCTTCGCTGCAAGCGAGCGGCCGATGCCGTAGATCGACGTCAACGCGATCAGCGTGTGCTTGCGGTCAGGAATATTGACTCCAGCGATACGGGCCATGCGGCGTAAGCTCCTGGGAAAGCGGCGGAGATCGGCACAACCGGCCGAGCGTAAACCGCCTAGTATAACAGTCTTTTGGTCTTGATCAAATGGTCAATTCGAAACCCTATCGGGTCATCCCTGGCGCTGCTTGTGCCGGGGATCCTTGCAGATGACCCGCACCGTACCGTTGCGCTTGATGACCTTACAGTTGCGACAGATCTTCTTGACCGATGCACGAACTTTCATGAGTGTCTCCGAAATGAGTCCGACAAGCCCGCCGGCGCCGCGCTAGGGCCTAGCGCATCATGCCGCCGCCTGGCGCCTTGAGATTGGCCTTCTTCATCAGGCCTTCGTATTGGTGCGACATCAGATGCGCCTGCACCTGCGCCATGAAGTCCATCACCACAACGACGACGATCAGCAGTGAGGTGCCGCCAAAGTAGAAGGGCACGTTCCAGCCCACGATCAGAAACTCGGGCAGCAGGCACACGGCCGTGATGTAGAGCGCGCCGGCGGCGGTCAGCCGCGTCATCACGGTGTCGATATAGCGCGCCGTCTGCTCACCGGGGCGAATACCGGGAATGAAGGCCCCGGACCGCTTGAGGTTGTCGGCGGTATCCTTGGCGTTAAATACCAGCGCGGTATAGAAGAAGCAGAAGAAGATGATCGCCGCCGCATACATGATCACGTAGATGGGTTCACCGGGCGACAGCTTGCCGGCAATGTCGGCGAGCCAACGGAAATCTTCAGACTGCCCGAACCACTGCCCGAGGGTGCCTGGAAACAGAATGATACTGGACGCGAAGATCGGCGGAATGACGCCGGCCATGTTCAACTTCAGCGGCAGGTGCGTGCTCTGCGCCGCCATCATCCGACGCCCCTGCTGGCGGCGTGCGTAGTTTACGGTGATCCGCCGCTGACCGCGCTCCACGAAGACGACGAAGGCAGTGACGCCGAGCGCCAGCGCGAACAGCGCGAGCACAGCGATGGCGTTCATCTCGCCGGTGCGCACGAGTTCCAGTGTGCCGCCCACCGCGGAGGGCAAGCCGGCCACGATGCCGGCAAAGATGATCAGCGAGATGCCATTGCCGATACCGCGCTCGGTAATCTGCTCACCGAGCCACATTAGAAACATGGTGCCGGTGACGAGCGAGACCGCCGCGGTAAAGACGAATCCAGCGCCTTGGCTGACCACGAGCGAAGAACCGCCCGCGGTCTGGCTCTGCAGTGCGATCGAGATGCCAATCGACTGAAAGGTTGCCAACACCACGGTGCCGTAGCGCGTGTACTGGGTAATCTTGCGCCGGCCCGCCTCGCCTTCCTTTTTCAGCTGCTCGAGCTTTGGGAGGACCGCCGTCATCAGCTGCATGATGATGCTGGCCGAGATGTACGGCATGATGCCGAGCGCGAGGATGCTCGCACGCTCCAAGGCACCGCCCGAGAACATGTTGAACATGTCCAGGATCGAGCCCTGATTCTGGTCGAACAGCACCGCCAGCGCCTCCGGGTTGACGCCGGGGACCGGAATGAAGGTGCCGATTCGGTACACCAACAGCGCCCCGAGCACGAACAACAGGCGTTGACGTAACTCGGTCAACTTACCCGCGCCGCTCAGAGACTGCATCATCGAAGCACTGCTCTTGGCCATGGTGCTGCTGCTTGCCTGTTTGCTACCGTTGCCGTTCGCTTGCGTTCACGACACCTGATGACCGCGACAGCCTCGACGCGCCAATGCGCTGCGCTGTCGCCACGGTGTCCGAGACCTCAGTCCTGGACCGAACCGCCCGCTGCCTCGATGGCCGCTCGCGCACCGGCGGTAACGCCGATGCCGCGCAGCGTCACGGCGCGATCGATCTCGCCGGACTTGATCACCTTGACCTGGCGCACCATGCGGTCGATTAGACCGGCGCTGCGCAGGCTCTCCAAGGTGACCTCGGCCCCCTCGACCTGGGCCAGCTCGTTCAGCCGGATCTCATCGGATTCACGCGCCTTGCGCGAGCGGAATCCGATCTTCGGCAGCCGGCGCTGCAGCGGCATTTGGCCGCCCTCAAAGCCGGTCTTGTGGAAACCGCCGGAGCGCGACTTCTGGCCCTTGTGACCGCGGCCCGCGGTCTTTCCGAGTCCACTGCCGATGCCGCGCCCGACGCGCTTGCGGTCGCTCTTGCTGCCGTCAGCGGGTCTTAGAGTGTTCAGTCGCATGTCATCCCTCCTCCACCAAGCTGACCATGTATGACACCTTGTTCAGCATGCCGCGTGTCGCCGGGGTGTCTTCTACCTCGACCACCTGGTGCATGCGACGCAGACCCAAGCCACGCACGCAGTCGCGATGCGTCTTGAGCCGGCCGTGAACGCCGCGCACGAGCTTGACCTTCATTGTCTTTGCCTCTGCCATCGCATTCACCCCAGGATCTCATCGACCGTTTTACCGCGCTTGGCGGCGACGATCTCGGCATCGACCATTTTCGACAGGCCGTTGATGGTGGCCTGCACGACATTGATTGGATTGTTGGTGCCGATACACTTCGCCAGCACGTTTTGAACGCCGACGACCTCGAACACCGCACGCATTGCTCCGCCAGCGATGATGCCGGTACCGTCGGATGCGGGCTGCATATAGACATGCGCCGCACCGTGACGCCCGACCATCGGGTACTGCAGGGTGGTGCCCTTGAGGCGCACGTCGACCATGTTCTTGCGCGCCGACTCCATCGCCTTCTGGATCGCAACCGGCACCTCACGCGCCTTGCCAGTGCCGTAGCCGACGCGGCCCTTGCCGTCGCCGACCACGGTAAGGGCACCGAAGCCGAACACGCGGCCGCCCTTGACCACCTTCGCGACACGATTGACGGAAATCAGCTTTTCGAGAAGGTCGTCGCCCTCTGCCTTGGGATTGTAACTTGCCATGGTTGCCGCCTTTAAAACTGAAGTCCGTGCTCACGCGCGGCGTCGGCCAAGGCCTTCACCCGCCCGTGATACTTGAATCCCGCGCGATCGAAGCTGACCCGCTCGACGCCGGCCGCACGTGCGCGGTCGGCGATGATCTTGCCGACCGCCGCTGCCGCACCGGCGTTGCCGGTGTAACCCTCGGCGCCTTGCCGGTATTCCTTGTCCAGGGTCGATGCGCTCGCGACGACTTTGTTGCCATCCGGGGAAATGACCTGGGCGTACATGTGACGCGGCGAGCGGAACACGCACAGCCGATACACACCCAGCTCGCGCATCTTCGCGCGGGCGCGCGTTGCGCGGCGCAGACGAGCTTGTTTCTTGTCCATCGTCATACCCCTATTTCTTCTTCGCTTCTTTGCGGATGACCTGCTCATCCGCATAGCGCACACCCTTACCCTTGTAGGGCTCCGGCGGCCGATACGCGCGGATCTCCGCGGCAACCTGACCAACGCGCTGCTTGTCGGCGCCCCTGACGACGATCTCGGTCGGCACTGGCGTCTCGATCTCGATCCCCTCTGGTACCGGATAGTCGACCGGGTGCGAGAAACCGAGCGCGAGGTTGAGCACCTTGCCTTTCGCCTGGGCGCGATAACCGACGCCAACGAGGCTGAGCTTGCGCTCGAAACCACTGCTGACACCGACGACCATGTTGTTGACAAGCGCTCGCATCGTGCCGGCCATGGCCCAGTGGTCGCCCTTGTCGTCGACTGGAGCGATCTTCAGACTGCCATCCTCGGAGACCATGCCCACGGCCGGGTGCAGACTCCATGACAATGCGCCCTTCGGACCCTTGACCGTTACCTTCTGGCCGTCGATCTTCACATCGACGCCCGACGGGACGGTAATTGGTGCTTTTGCAATTCTCGACATCGTGCGCTCCCGTTAGGCCACGTAGGCCAGGATTTCGCCACCGTGGCCTTCTCGGCGCGCGGCGCGATCACTCATCAGGCCCTTGGAAGTGGAGACGATCGCAATGCCTAGACCGTTCAAGACTTGCGGGATATCGCCCTTTCCACGGTAGATGCGAAGACCGGGACGCGATACGCGCTTGATGTACTCGATCACGGGCTTGCCGCGGAAATACTTGAGCTTGAGCTCGAGCTGAGGTTTGCCATCCCCAGGGTCGACCGAGAGGTCGGCAATGTAGCCTTCCTCTTTCAGCAACTCCGCGATCGCAAGCTTCTGTTTCGACGACGGCATGGTGATGGTGATCTTGCCGCGCGTCTGGCCGTTGCGGATACGCGTCAGCATATCCGCGATAGGGTCTGTCATACTCATTTGGGTGCTCCGGGGTCAGTCCGCCGTTTCAGGCGCGATACCCTCACGAGGTTTGGGTCTGGGGCGAGCCGCGCGCAGCGACCTACCCGATTCTATCGACGACGACACCGGTGAACGGCCCGCTAGGCCCTAAACTCCAGCCGCTCGCCGGGGGTTTCTGCCGGCTGCAACAGTTCGCAGCGACATCGGCCGCTCAGCTCCATCCGGCACCATGACCGGTACCGGCATGGCCAAGCTCTACACAACTGGCACTACCAACTGGCCTTGACGACACCGGGCACGTCGCCGCGCATCACCGCCTCGCGCAATTTGTTGCGCCCGAGGCCGAACTTGCGATAAACGCCGTGCGGGCGACCGCTGACTCGACAGCGGCGCCGCTGACGCGTCGGGCTGGCGTCGCGGGGTAGCCGCTGCAGCGCACCGAGCGCGGCGTCGATCTCCTCCGGATCTGCGCCGCGGTTGGCGATCACGGCCTTCAGTTGCAGCCGTTTCGCAGCGTACTTGTCGGCCACGCGCCTGCGCTTCACTTCGCGCGCGATCATGCTTTTCTTTGCCATAAGTCTATTTCGGCACTCTCTTATTCGACAGGCTCTCTCTCGAGACTCGGGGGATCAAAACCGGCGCATCAGGTCCTGAACGGAAATGAGAAGGCATCCAGCAATGCGCGTCCCTCTGCATCGTTCTTTGCAGAGGTCGTAATGGTGACATCCAGGCCCCGAATGGCGTCGATCTTGTCGTAATCGATCTCGGGAAAGATGATCTGCTCGCGCACACCAATGGAGTAGTTACCGCGGCCGTCGAACGCCTTCGGGTTCAAGCCACGGAAGTCCCGCACGCGTGGAAGGGCGATGTTGATCAGGCGATCAAGGAACTCATACATACGCTCGCGGCGCAGCGTCACCTTGCAGCCGATCGGCCATCCGTCACGAATCTTGAAGCCGGCCACCGATTTACGCGCATTGGTTACAATCGGCTGCTGGCCGGCGATCTGGGTCAAGTCCTTGACCGCGTGATCCATGATCTTCTTGTCGTTGATCGCCTCGCCGACGCCCATGTTCAGCGTGATCTTCTCCAACCGCGGCACCTGCATGACGCTCTTGTAGGAAAATTTCTCACGCAGCTGTTCGACGATCTGCTCGCGGTACTGGGTTTGTAGTCTGGACATGTCGATTACTCTCAGACGTCGACGACTTCGCCGTCGGACTTGAACACCCGCACCTTCTTCCCATCGGCTAGCACTTTGAAACCAACCCGGTCAGCGCCGCTCTTGGTCGGGTTGTACAGGCCGATGTTCGAAATGTGAATGGGCATCTCTTTGTCGACGATTCCACCGGGGACGCCGCGTTGCGGGTTCTGCTTCTGGTGCTTCTTCGCCATGTTGACGTTCTCGACCACGAGACGCTCGCCATCGACTCGAAGCACGCGGCCCCGCTTGCCTTTGTCTTTTCCGGCAACGACCATGACGTCGTCGCCCACCTTGATCTTCCGCATCGTTAGAGCACCTCGGGTGCGAGAGAGATGATCTTCATGAAGCGCTCGCCGCGCAGCTCGCGTGTCACCGGTCCGAAGATGCGGGTGCCGATGGGCTGAAGCTGGTTGTTGAGCAACACGGCGGCATTACCATCGAAGCGGATCAGCGAGCCGTCTGGACGGCGAACACCCTTTCTGGTGCGCACGACCACGGCGCTGAAGACATCGCCTTTCTTGACCTTGCCCCGCGGGATCGCATCCTTGACCGTCACCTTGATGACGTCGCCAATGCCGGCGTAGCGCCGGTGCGAACCGCCGAGCACCTTGATGCACTGCACCGAGCGCGCACCGCTGTTATCGGCCACGCTGAGGCGGGTTTGCATTTGAATCATTGTCTGGACCTACCTCTGCCTAAATTCATTCCCGCGGCGCCAGCCCGCGTATGCCGGCGGCGCCGTGCCGGCCCTGACCCCGTATCGGGTCTGCGTTAGCGCGCCTTTTCGAGGACCTCGACCAACTGCCAACACTTGGTCTTGGACAGCGGACGGCATTGCACCACGCGAACCAGGTCGCCGGCGTTGCACTCGTTAGTCTCATCGTGTGCATGCAGCTTCATCGACCGGCGCATAAACTTGCCGTAGAGCGGATGCTTCACGCGACGTTCCACCAGCACGGTGATGGTCTTATCCATGGCGTTGCTGACAACGCGTCCGCTAACGGTCCGATTGGAACCCTGCTCCTGCTCGCTCATGCCTCAACCCTCGCCGCCTGCGCCTGCTTCTGGCTAACCACCGTCTTTACCCGGGCGATGTCGCGCCGGACCGCCTTGAATTGGGAGTGGCGGTTCAACTGATCGCTGCCCTTCTGCATACGCAGGTTGAACTGCTCCTTGAGCAACTCATGCAGCCGCTTCTCCAGTTCGTCGACGGATTGACTTCGCAGCTCGCTCGCCTTGGTCACAGTACCGTCCTCCGCTCAAACTTGGTCTGCATCGGCAACTTGGCGGCCGCGAGCTTGAACGCCTCGCGCGCCAGGTCCTCGGTCACGCCTTCGATCTCATAGAGCATACGACCAGGCTGAACCTGGGCGACCCAATATTCGACGTTGCCCTTGCCCTTGCCCATGCGGACTTCCAATGGCTTCTTGGAGATCGGCTTGTCCGGAAAGACACGAATCCAAATCTTTCCGCCACGGCGCACCCGGCGAGTTATTGCACGGCGAGCCGCCTCGATCTGGCGCGCTGTCAGACGTCCACGCCCAATGGCCTTGAGGCCGAAGTCGCCAAAGGACACCTGGTTTCCGCTCTGCGCAAGGCCGCGGTTGCGTCCCTTGTGTTGCTTGCGGAATTTCGTTCTTTTGGGTTGCAGCATGACTTAGCCTTTCTTGCCGGCGCGTTTGTCTTGCCCGGCATCCTCGTGCGAATCTTCAAATACCTCACCGCGGAAGATCCAGGTCTTCACCCCAATCACGCCGTAGGTCGTGCGCGCCTCGGCAAAGCCGTAGTCGATGTCGGCGCGAAGCGTGTGCAGAGGAACCCGACCCTCGCGATACCATTCCGAGCGCGCGATCTCGGCGCCGTTCAAACGCCCGGCAATGTTGACGCGGATACCACCGGCGCCGGCGCGCATCGAGCCCTGCACCGCGCGCTTCATGGCACGGCGGAACATGATACGGCGCTCCAGCTGCTGGGCGATGCCCTCGGCCACCAACTGCGCATCCAGCTCGGGCTTGCGGATCTCCTCGATGCTGATGTGAACCGGGATACCCATTCGCTGGGACACTTCGGCACGCAGCTTGTCGATCTCTTCACCCTTCTTGCCGATCACCACACCAGGGCGGGCAGTGTGAATGGTGATGTGCGCATTGCGAGCAGGACGGTTGATCTGGATGCGGCTAACGGACGCCGAGGCGAGCCGCTTCTTCAGGTACTCGCGCACCTCGAGATCATTGTTCAGGATGTCCGCGTAGTTCTTCGTGTCGGCATACCAAGTCGAGGTCCAGTCCTTGACGATGCCCAGTCGAATCCCAGTCGGATGTACTTTTTGTCCCATTTGATACTCCAGCGTCAGACTTCCGCGACCGTCACACTGATATGACTGGTGCGCTTCATGATGCGCGCCGCACGGCCCTTGGCACGTGCGCGGATGCGCTTCATGGTTGGTCCCTCGTTGATTTGGACCTCGACGACATGGAGCTCATCGACGTCGGCGCCCACGTTGTTCTCGGCATTCGCGATCGCGGACTCCAGGACCTTGCGCAGCAAGGCCGCGCCCTTCTTGGTACTGAACGCCAGGTCGTTGAGCGCGCGCTCGACATGCTGCCCGCGGATCTGGTCTGCAACCAGCCGTGCCTTTTGCGCCGAGATACGGGCGTACTTGAGCTTTGCCTCTGCTCGCATCGACTTTCTCCTAGCGCTTCTTGGCCTTGCGGTCGGCGGCATGGCCGCGGAAGGTGCGTGTGAGCGCAAACTCGCCGAGCTTGTGGCCGATCATGTTCTCATTGATCAATACCGGCACGTGCTGGCGGCCGTTGTGCACCGCGATAGTCAAGCCAACCATATCCGGCAGGACCATGGATCGGCGCGACCAGGTCTTGATCGGGCGCTTGCTGTTCTGCGCGACCGCTTCCGAGACCTTATTGGCCAAGTGTTGGTCGACGAACGGACCTTTTCTAATTGAACGTGGCACTGACTCAGTCCTCGCGTAACTTACTTACGACGGCGCCGACGTACGATCATGCCGTCCGTCCGCTTGTTTTTGCGCGTCTTGTAACCCTTTGTCGGCACGCCCCAAGGGCTCACCGGATGGCGTCCGCCGGAGGTACGCCCCTCGCCGCCGCCATGCGGGTGGTCGACCGGGTTCATGACAACGCCACGCACGGTCGGGCGGAGACCGCGCCAGCGCGTCGCGCCGGCCTTGCCGAGCTTGCGCAGGCTGTGTTCGCCGTTGCCGACGACGCCAATCACCGCACGGCAATCGGCCGGTACCTTGCGCGTCTCCCCCGAGCGCAGTCGCAGCGTGGCATAGGTGCCCTCGCGCGCTACCAGCTGCGCCGAGGCGCCAGCAGCGCGGGCGAGCTGGGCACCCTTGCCGGGCCGCATCTCAACGGCGTGCACCTCGGTACCCACCGGAATGTTGCGCAACGGCAGGCAGTTGCCGACACTGATCGGCGCGGTTTCTGATGCGACGACGGACGCCCCTTGTGCCAAGCCCTTCGGCGCCAGGATGTATGCCCAGTCGCCGTCGGCGTATTTCAGCAGGGCCAGATTGGCGCTGCGGTTCGGGTCGTATTCCAGCCGCTCCACCATCGCCGGTACTCCGTCCTTGCGACGTTTGAAGTCGACCATGCGATAGCGCTGCTTATGACCGCCGCCGCGATGGCGGACGGTAATACGTCCAAGATTGTTGCGACCGCCGGAGCGCGCCTTGGGGGAAACCAGGGACTCCATCGGGCCGCCTTTATGCAAGGCCGAATCAGTCACCTTGACCATGAAGCGGCGACCGGGCGATGTCGGTTTCGTCTTTGCGATTGCCATGATTGCTGTTCCGAATTGCTGTGCCGGGCCGCGCTCTGCGGTCCGCTCCGAGGCCCCGGTCAACCGCGTCAAGCGATCCCAGGGCCCTGGGCGCGGTGTCGTCAGGCGCCGCCGCCGAAATCGATATCTTGTCCGGGCTTCAGTCGAACATAGGCTTTGCGCCAGCCCGGCCGCTTGCCGAAGCGTGCGCCGAAGCGCTTTTTCTTACCCTTGACGTTGAGCACTTGAACGCCGTCGACCTGGACGTCGAACATCAGCTCGACCGCCTGGCCGATTTCGCGCTTGCTGGCGTCCGGCATCACCCGAAACACGAACTGCTGGTTGTTGTCGGCCGCGATCGTCGACTTTTCCGAGATCACCGGCCCCAGTAGAACCTTCATCAGGCGTTCCTGATTCATTCCGGGATTCATGCCAGACGCTCCTCTAGGCGGCGCACGGCGCCCTCGGTGGCGAGAATGTGCTCGAACGCGATCATGCTCACGGGATCGACCTCGGCCGCCGTCATCACGTCGACCAGCGGTAGATTGCGCGCGGCCAGGAACAAGGCATCGTCATACCCCTCGACCAGCAACAGCACGTCGCGCAGCTCCAGCTCGTTCAGCTTGGCGCGCAGCTCCTTGGTCTTCGGCGCCGACAGCGACAGCTCGGGGACGACACTGAGGCGCTCTTGACGCACAAGCTCCGACAAGATCGAGCGCACGGCGCCGCGGTACATCTTGCGATTGACCTTTTGCGCATAGCCGCGCGGCTGCGCCGCGAACACCACTCCACCGCCACGCCACAGCGGACTGCGGCTGGTTCCAGCACGGGCGCGGCCGGTGCCTTTCTGACGATAGGGCTTGGCGCCGCCACCGCTGACCGCCGCGCGGTTCTTTTGTGCCTTGGTGCCGGAGCGTGCACCGGCCATGTAGGCGGTGACGACCTGGTGTATCAAGGCCTCGTTGTAATCGGTCCCGAAGACGCTATCGGACACGTCCAGACTGTCGGCACCAGTTCGAGTTGCCAGTTGCATGATCCAATCGACCCTTACTATGTTCTTTCGAGCTCGGCTTGAGGCGTCGCTTCCGCGCCCTACTTCGGGCTCTTTTGCTTGACCGACGGTGTAATCACCAGTCTGCCACCAGCCGGACCGGGCACGCCGCCGCGCACCAGCAGCAGGTTACGCTCGGCATCGACCCGCACGACCTCGAGGTTTTGCTGACAACGGTTGACGTTACCCATCTGACCGGCCATGCGCTTGCCTTTGAAGACACGGCCGGGGGTCTGGCATTGCCCGATCGAGCCAGGCGCGCGATGCGACAGTGAGTTGCCGTGCGTCGCATCCTGGCTGCGGAAATTGTGCCGGCGAATAGCGCCCGCGAAGCCGCGGCCCTTGGTGACACCGCGCACGTCGACCGCTTGTCCGGCCTCGAACATCGACACATCGAGCTGCGCGCCGATCGCGAGATCCGCACCCTGGTCGTCGGTCAGGCGAAACTCGCGCAGACAATCACCCGCCTCGACGCCGGCCTTGGCAAAGTGCCCGGCCATGGGCTTGGTCACGCGAGAAGCGCGACGACTACCGATGGTCACTTGTACGGCATGATAGCCGTCGCTGCCGCCGTCCTTCACCTGGGTGACGCGGTTTGGCGCCACCTCGATGACGGTAACAGGGACGCTGGCGCCATCTTCGCCGAAGATGCGCGTCATGCCGGCCTTGCGTCCTATCACTCCCATGGTCATCGTTGGTTCCTCTGTTCAGTTCCGCCCAATTGACGCCGCAGCGCTCAGCTCAGTTTGATCTGGACATCGACGCCGGCCGCCAGATCGAGCTTCATCAGCGCGTCAACGGTCTTGTCGGTGGGGTCGACGATATCCATCAAGCGCTTGTGCGTACGCAGCTCATACTGGTCACGCGCATCCTTGTTCACGTGCGGTGAGATCAGTACCGTGTAGCGCTCGTGTTTCGACGGCAGCGGCACGGGGCCGCGCACCTGCGCGCCGGTGCGCTTTGCGGTGTCGACGATCTCACGCGCGGACTGATCGATCAGCCGGTGGTCGAACGCCTTCAGACGGATTCGGATTCGTTGATTTGCCATTGCGATTACTCTGCGGGCGTCCTTACGCGATCAATCTCTTGCGACGATGCTTATTCGATGATTTTGGCGACGACGCCGGCGCCGACGGTGCGTCCGCCCTCGCGCACGGCAAAGCGCAGACCCTCTTCCATCGCGATCGGTGCGATCAGCCTGACCACCATCTTCACGTTGTCGCCCGGCATCACCATCTCGATGCCCTCGGGCAGCTCGCAGGCACCGGTGACATCGGTGGTGCGGAAGTAAAACTGCGGCCGGTAGCCGTTGAAGAACGGCGTGTGACGCCCGCCTTCCTCCTTGCTCAGCACGTAGACCTCGGCCTCGAAGTGGGTGTGCGGCGTGATCGAGCCAGGCTTGGCCAGCACTTGGCCACGCTCGACGTCGTCGCGCTTGGTGCCGCGCAGCAGCACGCCGATGTTGTCGCCGGCCTCGCCCTGGTCGAGCAGCTTGCGGAACATCTCCACTCCGGTGCAGATGGTCTTGACGGTGTCTTTGATGCCGACGATGGCGACTTCTTCACCCACCTTGACAATGCCGCGCTCGACGCGCCCGGTCACCACGGTGCCGCGACCGGAGATGGAGAAGACGTCTTCGATCGGCATCAGGAAGGCACCGTCGATCGCCCGCTCGGGCTCGGGGATGTAGCTGTCGAGCGCGTCCATGAGCTTGTCGATGGAGGGGGCGCCGATCTCGCTCTCGTCACCTTCGAGCGCTTTCAGCGCCGAGCCGGTGATAATCGGGGTGTCGTCGCCGGGGAAGTCGTAGCTGTCGAGCAGTTCGCGCACTTCCATTTCGACCAGTTCGAGCAGCTCGGCATCGTCAACCATGTCGGCCTTGTTGAGGTAGACGACAATGTAGGGCACGCCGACCTGGCGCGAGAGCAGGATGTGCTCGCGTGTCTGCGGCATCGGACCGTCGGCCGCCGATACCACTAGGATGGCACCGTCCATTTGTGCCGCACCAGTGATCATGTTCTTGACGTAGTCGGCATGTCCCGGGCAGTCGACGTGCGCGTAGTGGCGCTTGGTGGTCTCGTACTCGACGTGCGCGGTGGCAATGGTGATGCCGCGCTCTCGCTCCTCGGGGGCGTTGTCGATCTGGTCGTAGGCGCGCGCCTCACCACCGAATTTCTTCGCCTGGTGCACCGTGATCGCCGCCGTCAGCGTGGTCTTGCCGTGGTCGACGTGACCGATCGTGCCGACGTTGACGTGCGGCTTCTTGCGTTCGAACTTTGCTTTGGACATGGCCTGCTATCCCCGAGTCAGAATCCCGTATTGGGCACAGTTACTGTTTCTTCGCGACGGCTTCGGCGATGCTCGCCGGAACCTCGTTGTACTTAGCGAATTCCATGCTGTAGGTTGCGCGGCCCTGCGTCGCCGAGCGCAGATCGGTCGCGTAACCGAACATCGACGCCAGCGGTACCTCGGCCCGGATGATCTTGCCTGACGGGGCGTCTTCCATGCCCTGGATCATGCCGCGGCGACTGTTCAGGTCGCCCATGACGTCGCCCATGTTCTCTTCCGGCGTCACCACCTCGACCTTCATGACCGGCTCCAACAGCACGGGCTTGGCCTTCGCCGAGCCCTCCTTCAGCGCCATCGAGCCAGCGATCTTGAACGCCATTTCGCTCGAATCGACCTCATGGTAAGAGCCGTCGTACAGCGTGACCTTGATGTCGACCATCGGAAATCCCGCCAGGATGCCGTTGGTCATGGCTTCCTGGATGCCCTTGTCTACCGCCGGGATGTACTCCTTCGGAATGGCGCCGCCGACGATGTCGTTGACGAACTCATATCCGGTGCCGGCTTCTTGCGGCTCCAGGCGCACGTACACATGCCCGTACTGGCCGCGGCCGCCAGATTGGCGGGCAAACTTGGTCTCTTGCTCGACCTTGGTGCGAATGGTCTCGCGGTAGCTGACCTGAGGTGCACCGACATTGGCCTCGACGCTGAACTCGCGCTTCATGCGGTCGACGATGATCTCCAGGTGCAGCTCACCCATGCCGGAGATAATGGTTTGACCGGACTCCTCGTCGGAACGCACCCGAAACGACGGGTCTTCCTGCGCCAGCTTCGACAGCGCGACGCCCATCTTCTCCTGGTCACTCTTGGTCTTCGGCTCGACCGCCACGGAGATGACCGGCTCGGGAAACTCCATGCGCTCGAGCGTAATCGGCTTATCCAGGGCACACAGCGTCTCGCCGGTCGTCACATCCTTCAGACCCACTGCAGCCGCGATATCACCGGCCCGCACTTCTTTGATTTCCTTGCGGTCATTCGAGTGCATCTGCAGGATACGGCCGATGCGCTCCTTCTTGCGCTTGACCGGGTTGTACAGCGTGTCGCCGGAATTCAGCACACCGGAGTAGACGCGGAAGAAGGTCAGGGTTCCGACATAGGGATCGGTCGCGATCTTGAACGCCAGTGCCGCGAAGGGCGCATCATCGGTCGACGGACGCTCTTCAACGGTCTCGTCGGCGTCGTCGAGGACGCCCTGAATGGCCGGCACGTCGGGCGGCGCGGGCATGTACTCGACAACGGCATCCAACATCGCCTGAACGCCCTTGTTCTTGAAGGCCGAGCCGCACAGCATCGGGACGATCTCGGACGCCATCGTGCGCAGCCGCAGCCCGCGCTTGATCTCGGCCTCCGACAGTTCGTTGCCTTCGAGGTAACGCTCCATCAATTCTTCGTTGGCCTCGGCGGCCGCCTCGATCATCTTCTCGCGCCATTCGTTGCATTGCGCGACCAGGTCCTCGGGAATTTCCCGCGCTTCATAGGTCAAGCCCTTGGATGCCTCGTCCCAGTAGATCGCCTTCATGCGAACCAGGTCCACGACGCCGGCAAAGTTTTCCTCGGCGCCGATGGGCAGCTGGATGGGAACGGCCTGACCGCCGAGGCGATCCTTTACCTGCTGGACCACGCGCAAGAAGTCTGCACCCGTGCGGTCCATTTTGTTGACGAACGCGAGACGCGGAACTCCGTATTTGTCGGCCTGCCGCCAAACCGTTTCCGACTGGGGCTCGACACCGCCCACCGCACAAAAGACCGCGCACGCGCCATCCAGCACCCGCAGCGACCGCTCCACCTCGATAGTGAAATCGACGTGCCCCGGCGTGTCGATGATGTTGATCCGATGCTCCGGAAACTGCTGATCCATCCCCTTCCAGAAGCAAGTGGTCGCGGCCGAGGTAATGGTGATGCCGCGCTCCTGTTCCTGCTCCATCCAGTCCATGGTGGCGGCGCCGTCATGCACCTCGCCGATCTTGTGCGACAAACCGGTGTAGAACAGGATGCGCTCGGTCGTCGTCGTCTTACCGGCATCGATGTGCGCCATGATGCCGAGATTTCGGTACCGATCGATTGGTGTACTACGTGCCACGACTGTGTCCGCCTATTGAACCGTTTCTAAAGGGGTGAAAACGACGCGAGCTAACGCGCTACCAGCGGTAGTGCGAGAACGCCTTGTTGGCCTCCGCCATCCGATGCGTATCTTCCTTTTTCTTCACCGCAGAGCCCCGGGCATCGCCCGCCTCCATCAACTCACCCGCCAAACGCAGGGCCATAGACTTCTCGGAGCGCTTGCGCGCGGCGTCGATCAGCCAGCGCATGGCCAGCGTATTGCGACGCGACGGGCGCACCTCGATCGGCACCTGATAGGTGGCACCGCCGACACGGCGAGACTTCACTTCCACCGCGGGCCGTACGTTCTCCATCGCCTGCTGCAGCAGCTCAAGCGGGTCAGTACCCTTCTTCGCCGAGACCTGATCCAGCGCGCCATACATGATCCGCTCGGCGACAGACTTCTTGCCGTCTTCCATCAGCATGTTGATGAATTTAGCAAGCAGCTCGCTGCCGTGCTTCGGATCCGGCAGGATCTGGCGACGTGCGACGACGCGTCTTCTTGGCATCTTCTTTGGCTCCGACTTCCTGAACGAGGCAATTGACCTGATCGACCGCCACGAGGGCAGACGATGATTGCGTTCGATTCGTTACGCCTGGCTTCGGCGTGCAATTCCAACCCGAGGCCGCACGCCTGCCGGCCGCGGCATGACATTCAACCCTTGGGACGCTTTGCGCCGTACTTGGACCGGCCTTGTCGCCGCTTTTCGACGCCAGACGTATCCAGGGTTCCTCGCACCGTGTGATAACGCACACCGGGAAGGTCCTTCACACGGCCACCGCGGATTAGCACAACCGAGTGCTCCTGCAGATTGTGGCCCTCACCGCCGATATAGGAGGCAACCTCGAACCCGTTCGTCAGCCGAACACGGGCCACCTTTCGCAGCGCGGAGTTCGGCTTTTTCGGCGTCGTCGTATAGACACGAGTGCAAACGCCACGCTTTTGCGGGCAGCTCTCCAGGGCTGGCACATTACTCTTGGCGGTCTTCCGCTTGCGCGGATTCCGAACCAACTGATTGATTGTCGCCATGACAAACTCCAACGATGCGCTTTGCGCGACTCGACACCCAACGAATGAAAAAGACGCTCTGGCTTGAACCCGCGCCCGTCCGGACATGCCTCTTCCCGCACCCGAACCGGACGCCAGCTCCAAGGTCGCATCGACATCGGGGGCCAGCAGCGCGCGGGCGCAGGATTCGACGTAGATAAGCGGCTATTATGAAGGCCGGACCCTTGCGGGGACCGGCCTAGGATAAAAACGCGTGCCGTGGAGTGATCCGCGGCGAGCTAAGACGAGAAGTATATTTGTGCTGCTTCGCGCTGTCAACCCACGGCGCCGAAGCGGTGTGGCCGTGCGGTACAAAGGCAAGGGCACCGCAGACCACCTAGGAGAGGTCCTTCGGCAGCCGGCCGCGACCTTGTGCCACGCCCGGCCGCCCGAACACAGGCCACACGGCGGTTGGCGAACCGCCGCGGGTAAAGCGCGTTACTCGGCCTCAGACTCCGAGGTGTTCAACGCCTGCTTGAGCGCCTGCTCCAAGTCTTCCGCGGCCATCTCCATGCGTTCTTCGGCACCAGCGCCGGACTCCGCCAAGCGTTTGCGCCGACGCTCGTTGTGATGCGCCAAGCCGGTGCCGGCCGGGATCAGGCGACCGACAATCACGTTCTCCTTGAGCCCGTTCAGCCCATCGACCGACCCACGCACGGCCGCCTCGGTCAAGACCCGCGTCGTCTCCTGGAACGAGGCCGCGGAGATGAACGACTCGGTCGCCAGCGACGCCTTGGTGATGCCGAGCAACAGCGGCTCGAAAAGCGCCGGCTGCTTGCCATCGGCCAGGACGCGCTCATTCTCCGCCAGCAACGCGGTGTGGTCGACCTGCTCGCCGCGCAACAGACGCGTCTCGCCGGCGTTGGTGACCTCGACCTTGCGCAACATCTGACGGACGATGACCTCGATGTGCTTGTCGTTGATCTTCACGCCTTGCAGACGATAGACATCCTGAATCTCTTTCACCAGGTACTCGGCCAGTGCCGTGACGCCCTTCAGGCGCAGGATGTCGTGCGAGCTGAGCTCGCCCTCGGAGATGACCTCACCCTTCTCGACGCGCTCACCCTCGAACACGCCGACATGGCGCCACTTCGGAATCAGCTCCTCGACCGTTTCGCCATCGTCCATGGTGATCACCAGGCGCTGCTTGCCCTTGGTATCCTTGCCGAAGCTGACCGTGCCGCTGGCCTCGGCCAACAACGCCTGCTCCTTCGGCTTGCGCGCCTCGAACAGGTCGGCGACACGGGGCAGACCACCGGTGATGTCGCGCGTCTTCGATGACTCCTGCGGAATACGGGCAAGGATGTCGCCGACGCCGACATCGCCGCCATCGGCGACGGTGACGATGGCACCTGCCGGCAGGAAGTAGCGTGCCGGCAGGTCGGTGCCGACCAGCTTCAGCTCCTCGCCGTTGTCGTCCAACAGCATGACCATCGGGCGCAGGTCCTTACCGATCGAGGGACGCTGCTTCGGGTCCATGATCTCGACCGAGGCTAGACCGGTGACATCATCGGTCTTGCTCTGCACCGTGGTGCCGTCGATGAAGTCTTCAAAGCGCAGCTTGCCGGCCACCTCGGTGACGACCGGGTGGGTATGTGGATCCCAGGTGGCAACGATCTGGCCGCCTTCGACGGCATCACCGTCACCGACGATCAGCGTGGCGCCATAGGGGATCTTGTAGCGTTCCTTCTCCAATCCCTTGTCGTCCGAGATTGTCAGCTCGCCGGAGCGCGACACGGCCACCAGGTTGCCGGTGTGATGGCGAACGGTCTTGATGTTGTGCAGCCGCGCCGTGCCGGCGGCCTTGACCTGCACATTGCTGATCGCTGCGGCTCGCGATGCCGCACCACCGATATGGAAGGTGCGCATGGTCAACTGCGTACCAGGCTCGCCGATGGACTGCGCGGCGATGACACCGACCGCCTCACCCATGTTGACGCGGTGGCCGCGGGCCAGGTCGCGCCCATAGCATTGTGCACAGACACCGAGACGCGACTCGCAGGTGATGGTCGAGCGAACCTGCACCTGATCGATACCCAGGACCTCCAGCTCCGATACCCACTTTTCGTCCAGCAGGGTACCGGCTTCGCAGACCAGCTCATCGGTACCCGGCTTGTACAGATCGGCGGCGGTGACGCGGCCGAGGATGCGCTCGCGAAGCGCCTCGACAACGTCGCCCCCCTCGATGATCGGCGTCAGCAGCAGGCCGTTCTCGGTGCCGCAATCCTCTTCGAGCACCACCATGTCCTGCGCGACGTCCACCAGACGACGCGTCAGGTAACCCGAGTTGGCCGTCTTCAGCGCCGTATCCGCGAGACCCTTGCGGGCACCGTGGGTGGAGATGAAGTACTGAATGACGTTCAGCCCCTCACGGAAGTTGGCGGTGATCGGCGTCTCGATGATCGAGCCGTCGGGCTTGGCCATCAGACCGCGCATGCCGGCGAGCTGGCGAATTTGCGCGGCCGAGCCACGCGCACCGGAGTCGGCCATCATGAAGATGGAGTTGAACGAGTCCTGCTCCGCCTCATTGCCGTCACGATCCAGCACACGGTCCTTGCCCAGCTTTTGCATCATCGACTTGGCCACCCGGTCGTTGGTGCGCGACCAGATATCGACGACCTTGTTGTAACGCTCGCCATTGGTCACCAGACCCTGGGTGTACTGGTCCTCGATCTCCTTCACCTCGTCCTCGGCGTCGCCGATGATCTTCGCCTTCTCCTCGGGAACCTCCATGTCTTCCAGACCAATCGAGACACCGGCGCGGGTCGCCATACGGAAACCCAGATACATGATCTGGTCGGCGAACACCACGGTGTCCTTCAGACCAAGGACGCGGTAGCAAGTGTTGATCAGCCGCGAGATCTGCTTCTTACCCAGCGGCTTGTCGTTGACGAGATCGAACGGCAGCCCCTCGGGGACGATTGCCCAGACCATGGCGCGACCGATGGTGGTGTCCTTGATGCCCCAGCGCTCCTCGGTCTCGCCCTCGTCGGTGCGAATCACCTCGCGAATGCGGACCTTGACCTTGGCGTGCAGGTCGGCGTGACCGGTTTCGTAGGCGCGCCGAGCCTCATCGATGCCCGACAGCACCAGACCGTCACCCTTGGCGTTGATGCGCCCGCGGGTCATGTAGTAAAGCCCAAGCACGACGTCCTGCGAGGGCACGATGATGGGCTCGCCATTGGCGGGCGAGAGGATGTTGTTCGACGACATCATCAGCGCGCGCGCCTCGAGCTGCGCTTCGAGGGACAGCGGCACGTGAACCGCCATCTGATCGCCGTCGAAGTCGGCGTTGAAGGCGGTGCAGACCAGCGGGTGCAGCTGAATGGCCTTGCCCTCGATCAGCACCGGCTCGAATGCCTGTATACCCAGACGATGCAGTGTCGGCGCGCGGTTCAGCATCACCGGATGCTCGCGAATGACTTCCTCGAGGATGTCCCAGACCTCCGGCGTGCCACGCTCGACCATCTTCTTGGCGGCCTTGATGGTGGCCGCCAGGCCGCGCAGCTGCAGCTTGCTGAAGATGAAGGGCTTGAACAGCTCGAGCGCCATGCGCTTGGGCAGTCCGCACTGATGCAGCATCAGCGTCGGACCGACCACGATGACCGAACGGCCCGAGTAGTCGACGCGCTTGCCGAGCAGATTCTGGCGGAAGCGGCCCTGCTTGCCCTTGATCATGTCCGCCAGCGACTTCAGCGGACGTTTGTTGGTGCCGGTGATAGCACGGCCGCGACGCCCGTTATCGAGCAGCGCGTCCACTGCTTCTTGCAGCATGCGCTTCTCGTTACGCACGATGATGTCCGGCGCCACGAGATCGAGCAGCCGCTTCAGACGATTGTTGCGGTTGATGACACGGCGATAAAGATCGTTCAGATCGGAGGTCGCGAAGCGACCGCCATCGAGCGGCACCAGCGGGCGCAATTCCGGCGGCAGCACCGGCAGCACGGTCAGGATCATCCACTCGGGCCGATTGCCCGATGCCTGCAGCGACTCGATCAGCTTCAGGCGCTTGCTGAGCTTCTTGATCTTGGTCTCTGAGTTGGTCGACTCGATCTCCTCGCGCATCTTGCGGATCTCGGCATCGAGATCGATGGTGCGCAACAGCTCGAACACCGCCTCGGCGCCCATGCGGGCATCGAACTCGTCACCGTTTGCCTCGAGCGCCTCCAGATACTGATCATCGGTCAGCAGTTGGCTGCGTTCCAGGTCGGTCATGCCGGGGTCGACGACGACGAACGACTCGAAATAGAGGACACGCTCGATGTCGCGCAGCGTCATATCGAGCAGCAGGCCGATGCGCGACGGCAGTGACTTGAGGAACCAGATGTGCGCGACCGGGCTGGCCAGATCGATATGGCCCATGCGCTCGCGCCGAACCTTGGCCAGTGTCACCTCGACGCCACACTTCTCGCAGACGACGCCGCGGTGTTTCAGGCGCTTGTACTTGCCGCACAGGCACTCGTAATCGCTGACCGGTCCGAAGATCTTGGCGCAGAACAGGCCGTCGCGCTCGGGCTTGAAGGTGCGGTAATTGATGGTCTCCGGCTTCTTGACCTCACCGTAGGACCAGGAGCGGATCATCTCGGGCGACGCCAGCCCGATGCGGATCGCATCGAACTCCAGGACCTGACCCTGCTGTTTGATAATTCTCAATAGATCTTTCAAGACCTTTTCTCCTGTGAAGAGAGTGTCGAGGTTCGAGTGTCGAGGTTCGAGGAGAGAAGAGTGAGAGGGCTTCCGGCCAGAACGACCGCGCCGGAAGACCCCTGGTCAGGCTTCACTCGTCACTCGAAACTAGTCTTGTTCCAATTCGACGTTGATGCCGAGCGAGCGGATCTCTTTGACCAGCACGTTGAAGGACTCCGGCATGCCTGCCTCCATGCGGTGGTCGCCGTCGACGATGTTCTTGTACATCTTGGTGCGGCCATTCACGTCGTCGGACTTCACGGTCAACATCTCCTGCAGGGTATAGGACGCGCCGTAGGCCTCGAGCGCCCAGACCTCCATCTCGCCGAAGCGCTGGCCGCCGAACTGCGCCTTGCCGCCGAGCGGCTGCTGGGTCACCAGGCTGTAAGGACCGGTCGAGCGCGCATGCATCTTGTCGTCGACCAGATGGTTCAGCTTCAGCATGTACATGTAGCCGACCGTGACCGGACGTTCGAATGCCTCGCCGGTACGCCCGTCATAGAGCGGTGTCTGACCAGTCTCGGACAACTCGGCAAGACGCAGCATCTGCCGGATCTCGTCCTCGGACGCGCCATCGAACACCGGCGTCGCAAGCGGAACTCCGCCGCGCAGGTTGGAGGCCAACGCCATCACCTCCTCGTCGCCGAGTTGGTCGAGCTGCTCGGCCTTGCCGCTGCTGTTGTAGACCTCGCCGAGAAACGCGCGCAGCTCGGCGATCCCGGCCTGCGCCCGCAGCAGCGCATCGATGCGATGGCCCAGCCCCTTCGCCGCCCAGCCGAGGTGCGTCTCCAATACCTGGCCAACGTTCATCCGCGACGGCACGCCGAGCGGGTTCAACACGATGTCCACCGGCTCGCCATCGGCGCTGAACGGCATGTCCTCAACCGGTACTACGCGTGAAATGACACCCTTGTTGCCGTGGCGGCCCGCCATCTTGTCGCCGGGCTGGACGCGGCGCTTGACGGCCACGTACACCTTGACCATCTTCAGCACGCCGGGCGCCAGCTCGTCGCCTTGGGTGATCTTGCGCTTCTTCGCCTCGAAGCGCTCGCGGAATTCCTCGCGCTGCAGCTTGATCTGGTTGGCAACGGCCTCGAGCTGCGCCGCCGTCTCCTCGCTGCGTACACGTATCTCCAGCCACTTGTCGCGGCCGTGCTTTTCGGCGACTTCGGCGAGGTAGGTCTTGGTGATCTTGGCGCCGGCCTTCAATCCGCCCGGACCGCCGTCCGCGGTCTTGCCGACCAACGCCTTCTCCATACGCTCGAAGGTGTCCTTCTCCATGATGCGCTGCTGGTCGGCAAGGTCCTTACGTACCCGCTCGAGTTCCATCTCTTCGATCTGCAGTGCACGCTTGTCTTTCTCGACACCGTCGCGAGTGAACACCTGCACATCGACCACGGTGCCGGCCATGCCGGACGGCAGGCGCAGCGAGGTGTCTTTCACGTCGGACGCCTTTTCGCCAAAGATCGCGCGCAGCAGTTTTTCTTCCGGCGTCAGTTGCGTCTCTCCCTTGGGCGTGACCTTGCCGACCAGGATGTCGCCATCGCGCACCTCTGCGCCGATATAGACGATGCCCGACTCGTCGAGCTTGGCCAGCGCCGATTCGCCGACATTGGGGATGTCGCCGGTGATCTCCTCCGGGCCGAGTTTGGTGTCGCGCGCCAGGCAGCTCAACTCCTCGATATGGATGCTTGTAAAGCGATCCTCCTGCACAACGCGCTCCGAGATCAGGATCGAGTCCTCGAAGTTGTAGCCGTTCCAGGGCATGAAGGCGACGCGCAGATTTTGCCCAAGGGCCAGTTCACCCATGTCAGTGGACGGCCCGTCGGCGAGTACGTCGTCGCCGGCCACCAGATCGCCAGGGGCCACCAGGGGCCGCTGGTTGATACAGGTGTTCTGGTTCGAACGGGTGTACTTGGTCAGGTTGTAGATGTCGACACCGGGCTCGCCGGCCTCGGTCTCGTCGTCGTTGACGCGCACGACGATACGCCCCGCGTCTACCGAATCGACGACACCGCCGCGCCGCGCCCAGACCACGACGCCGGAGTCCTTAGCCACAACCCGCTCCATACCGGTCCCGACCAGCGGTTTCTCTGCACGCAGCGTCGGCACTGCCTGGCGCTGCATGTTCGAACCCATCAGGGCGCGGTTGGCGTCATCGTGCTCCAGAAACGGGATCAGCGAGGCCGCCACCGAGACGATCTGGCGCGGCGAGACGTCCATGTATTGGACCTCCTCCGGCGCCTTCATCGTGAACTCATTCATGTGCCGGCAGGACACCAGCGCGTCGGTCAGCAGGCCCTCGTCGTCCAGCGTTGCGTTGGCTTGCGCGATGACATAGGTGCCCTCTTCGATGGCCGACAGATGATCGATCTCGGCGGTCGCCTTGCCGTCGACGACACGCCTGTACGGCGTCTCCAGGAAGCCGTACTTGTTGGTACGCGCGTACACCGCGAGCGAGTTGATCAGACCGATGTTCGGTCCTTCCGGCGTCTCGATTGGACAGACGCGGCCATAGTGGGTCGGATGCACGTCGCGCACTTCGAACCCGGCCCGCTCGCGCGCCAGACCGCCAGGGCCGAGCGCCGAGACGCGGCGCTTGTGCGTCACCTCGGAGAGCGGGTTGTTCTGATCCATGAACTGCGACAGCTGACTGGAGCCGAAGAACTCCTTGATCGCGGCCGAAACCGGCTTGGCGTTGATCAGCTCCTGCGGCATCAGGCCTTCCGACTCGGCAAGCGACAGGCGCTCCTTGACAGCGCGCTCGACCCGCACCAGCCCGACGCGGAACTGGTTCTCGGCCATCTCGCCGACGCAGCGGATACGGCGGTTGCCCAGGTGGTCGATATCGTCCACCGTGCCGCGGCCGTTGCGCAGCTCGATCAGCACGCGCAGGGCGTCGACGATGTCGGAGCTGTCGCCATGCTCGGCAACCAGCGTCTTGGCAAACTCGTCGTTGCGACCGCCGAAGTAACGGCCATCGAACAGGATACCCGGGCCTTCGGTCGCCTCGCGCGCCAGACGGCGGTTGAACTTCATGCGGCCGACCGCGGATAGGTCATAGCGGTCGGGCGTGAAAAACAGATTGTGGAACAGGTTCTGCGCGGCCTCCTTGGTCGGCGGTTCGCCAGGGCGCATCATGCGATAGATCTCGACCTGGGCCTCCAGCTCGTTGCGTGTGTGATCGACACGCAAGGTCTCCGACAGATAGGGGCCATGATCCAGGTCGTTGACGAACAGGGTCTCCAGCCGGTTGACTCCCTTCTCGCGCAGCAGCGCCAGCAGCTCCTCGGTGATCTCGCTGTTGGCCTCGGCGATCACCTCGCCGGTTTCGGTATCAATCTGGGTGCGGGCCAGCGTGCGGCCGATCAGAAACTCCTCTGGCACCTCCAAGCGCTCGATTCCGGCCTTCTGCAGCTCGCGGACATGGCGCGCGGTGAAGCGCCGGCCCGACTCCACCAGAACCTCATCGCCAATCTTGACGTCAAAATTGACGGTCTCGCCGCGCAGACGCTCGTGCACGAGCTCCAGCTCGTTGACCTCGCCAAGATGAAAGGTATCGGTGTCGAAGAAACGCTCCAGGATGTCATCGGCGCCATAACCGAGGGCGCGCAGCAGAATGGTCGCCGGCAGCTTGCGCCGACGATCAATGCGCACGAAGACGTTATCCTTGGGATCGAACTCGAAATCGAGCCAGGAGCCGCGGTAAGGGATCACCCGTGCCGAGAAGAGCAGCTTGCCGGACGAGTGGGTCTTGCCCTTGTCGTGATCGAAGAAGACCCCTGGCGAACGGTGCAGCTGGGAGACGATGACCCGCTCGGTGCCGTTGATGATGAAGGTGCCGGTCTCGGTCATCAGGGGCAAATCGCCCATGTAGACCTCCTGCTCCTTGACGTCCTTGACCACCTTGCTGCCGGCGGGTGCGTCCTTGTCGTAGATCACCAGGCGCAGCAGCACGCGCAGAGGCGCGGCATAGGTGGCCCCGCGCAGATGGCATTCGCGCACGTCGAAGGCCGGCTCCCCCAAACGGTAGCTGACGTATTCCAATACCGCGTTGCCGGAGTAGCTCTCGATCGGCAGGACTGACTTAAAGGCGGCATGCAGGCCGACGTCCTCGCGCTCGCCAGGCCGCTTGTCGATCTGTAGGAAATCCTTGTAGGAGTCGATCTGAGTTGCCAGCAAGAAGGGCACCTCGAGAATGCTCGGACGCTTGCCGAAACTCTTGCGGATGCGCTTCTTTTCGGTGAACGAATAGGCCATGCTACCTGTCCCTCGTGGTTAATCTGCGTGTGGGTCCGGGTAACGGACCGGCGCCGGACGTCGTGCGGGCTGCGCCGTCCGCGAACATGTTCCGGCGGATCGCTGCGGCGCCATGGCCGTGGACGACAGCGGAGGCTGCAGCCGTCGAGGCCCAGCGGCCATGTCTCGGAAAGGCCCAAAATGTAAACGGCAAAAGGCCGGCGGCTCTTGGCCGCCAGCCCCAAACAGCGCTGGCATAGGCGCTGGTGCGATGACGATCTTATTTAACCTCGACAGCCGCGCCTGCCTCTTCGAGCTGCTTCTTAGCGTCCTCGGCATCGGCCTTGGAAACGCCTTCCTTCAACGTCGTCGGCACACCCTCGACCGCGTCCTTGGCTTCCTTGAGGCCGAGACCGGTCAGTGCCCGCACGACCTTGATAACCGACACCTTGTTGGCGCCGAACGAGGTCAGCACGACGTCGAATTCGGTCTGCTCCTCGGCAGCGGCGGCATCGCCGCCACCGGCGCCGGCCGCCGGCGCGGCGGCAACGGCAGCAGCGGCGGTAACGCCGAATTTTTCTTCCATCGCGCTGATGAGATCAACAACCTCCATCACCGTCATGTTGGCGATGGCGTCGAGAATTTCGTCTTTAGAGACAGCCATTGGTTTCTCCAGTTCTTGATTTGGTTGGCGAGTATCCGCCCGTGCGGCACTTGCATCTTGGTTTCGATAGAGCGACTCAACGCGAGCTGCCGTCATGACCGCGGGCGGTCTTGCGATTCGCCGGTCGCCTTGCTCAGGGTACCGACGGCGGTTACGGAACCGCCTCAGGCAGCTTCCTTCGCATCGCGAACGGCGGCAACGGTGCGCACCAGCTTGCTTGGAACCTCGTTGAGCGTAGTCGTCAGTTTCTGAATCGGCGCCTTCATCACGGCCATGAGCAGGCTGATCGCCTCGTCGTAGGTCGGCATCTTTGCGACCTTCTCGAGTTCGGACGGATCGAGCAGTTGTCCAGACAGGGCGATCACCCGCACCTGGAACTTCTCATGGGTCTTTGCGAAGTCTTTTGCCACCCGTGCCACCGAGCCCGGATCTTGCTGCCCGAAGGCGAGCATCAGGGGCCCGGTGAGCGCGTCGGCCATGCAAGCGAACTCGGTATCGACGAGCGCTCGCTTGGCCAGCGTGTTCTTGACCACGCGGACATAGACACCGGCCTGCCGGGCCTGAACCCGCAAGTCGGTCATCTCCGCGACGGTCAATCCACGGTATTCGGCACCGACGGCCGAATAGGCAGACTTCGCGACTTCCGCGACTTCGGCGACGATGGCTTCTTTCTGGGGGAAAGTCAGCGCCATGGTCGTCGTTACCTCCTAATCACAGATTACGAAAATCCCCACTCGCTTTGATCCCAAACAGAGATCGCAACAGGGATCGTCCAAGGGAGCGCCACCGGAGCGGCACTCGGCGATTACGCGTTGCCGCATCCGTTGCGGCGACGCCGTTCTCGGTCGTCGTGCGCTGTCATCAGAGGCCAGTCCATCGCGGACAAATCTGATTCGAGGGCACCATCTACGCAGGCGTGGATTAAGCCGCGACCGGGCGGCATCCCTGCCATCGATCGAGGCACCTGCGGTCTTTGACGGACCTCGGCGACCAGCGCCGATGCCCCAAAGCTCTTAGGCGAGTTCCGTCAATCGCCTTATCGAAGCGGCCATTGGCCGCTCAAATCGAAACGCGAGCGCCGGCAAGGCGCCACTGGTCAAAACGACAGCGAGCCGTGATCGACGGCCAGACCGGGGCCCATGGTCGAGGACACCGTGACCTTACGCATATAAATGCCCTTGGCCGCGCTGGGCTTTACCTTCATCAGGTTGGCCAGCAAGGCCTCGAGGTTCTCGCGCAGCTTGTCGTTGTCAAAATCGATCTTGCCCAATGGGCAGTGAATGATCCCTGCCTTATCCGTGCGATACCTGACCTGGCCCGCTTTGGCGTTTTGAACCGCCTCGGCCACATTGGGCGTAACCGTACCAACCTTCGGGTTCGGCATCAGCCCGCGCGGTCCAAGCAGTTTGCCGAGCTGGCCAACGACGCGCATCGCGTCCGGCGAGGCGATCACGACGTCGAAATTCAGATTGCCGCCTTTCATCTCCTCGGCCAGGTCTTCCATGCCGACTCGCTCCGCGCCGGCCTCGGTCGCGGCATCCGCGTTCGCGCCCTGCGTGAAGACCGCGACACGAACCTGCTTACCGATGCCGTGCGGGAGGACGGTGCTCCCGCGCACGACCTGATCCGATTTGCGCGGATCGACACCCAGATTGACTGCGACATCAACGTTTTCGACGAACTTCACCTTAGAGATGTCCTTCAACAACGCAAAGGCATCATCGGCGGCATAGACCTTACCGGCCTCGACCCTCTCTCGGATCATGCTCGCACGCTTGGATAACTTGGCCATCACTCCACCCCCTCGACTTGAAGACCCATAGCACGAGCGCTGCCGGCGATGGTGCGAACCGCGGCGTCCATGTCGGCCGCGGTCAAATCGGGCATCTTGGCGGTCGCGATCTCTTCGAGCTGGGCGCGCGATACCGTACCGACCTTGGTCGTATTCGGGGTGGCGCTGCCTTTCGGGATGCCAGCAGCCTTTTTCAACAGGACCGCGGCCGGCGGCGTCTTCGTGATGAAGGTGAAACTGCGGTCCGAGTAGACCGTGATCACGACCGGGGTGGGCAGACCCTTTTCGAGTTCCTGCGTCTTGGCGTTGAAAGCCTTGCAGAACTCCATGATGTTGACGCCATGCTGGCCCAACGCAGGACCGACCGGTGGACTCGGGTTGGCCTCGCCGGCCTTGACCTGCAGCTTGATGTAGGCGGATACTTTTTTCGCCATGGATTGACTCCGACGGGTTCAAACGCCAATCACCGCGACTGGCTCCCCGAGTGATGGTTTCGTCGTATCGACGATGATCCCGCCGACATCCGTCGGTCGGGGCCTAAACTGATAATCCACCCAGCGCCGCCCCAAGGGTGCCGGCGGACAGAGTGGGGCTCGATAGCCGCGCGCGAAATGCCATTGGCGCCGCATCTAAGCAACTGAGTCAGCGTTCTTGATGGCGGACCAAGATTTGATCAGCCCTTCTCGACCTGCGCGAACTCCAGCTCAACCGGCGTTGAGCGCCCGAAGATCAGTACCGAGACCTTGACGCGGCTCTTGACGTAATCGACCTCTTCAACGACGCCGTTGAAATCAGTGAACGGGCCGTCGGTCACGCGCACGACCTCGCCCGGCTCATACAGCACCTTGGGCCGCGGCTTTTCGACACCGTCCTGCATCCGCTGCAGAATCGCGTCGGCTTGGGAGTCCGGGATCGGCGCTGGCCGCTCCCCCTTGCCGCCGATGAACCCCATGACCTTCGGAACATCCTTGACCAGGTGCCAGGTTTCGTCGGTCATTTCCATGTTGATCAGGACATAACCGGGGAAGAATTTTCGCTCGCTTTTGCGCTGCTGGCCCTGGCGAATCTCGACCACCTCTTCGGTTGGTACGAGGATGTCGCCGAAATACTCTTCCATGCCGGCACGCTTGATCCGCTCATGCAGCGATCGCTGCACATGGCCTTCGAAGCCGGAGAATGCGTGTATCACGTACCAACGTTTTGCCACGCTCAGCCTCCCTGTCCGGTAAGGAACCGCAGGATCGCCATCAGCACCATGTCGAACAGCCACAGCAGAACGCCGAGCAAGAACACCATCACGATGACGATCAGCGTGGTCTGCATGGTCTCTTGGCGGGTCGGCCAGACGACCTTGCGCACTTCCATTCGCGAATCGACGGCGAAGCGCCATAATTGGCGACCCGGCGCGGTCGTCAGCGCGAGCGCGGCCGCGCCCCCGGACAGGGCCAACAGGGCCACGACCCGCAACAGCAGCGAATATCCTGCAAAAAAGTAAAAAGCCCAGATGCCGGCGACGATGATGGTCGCCGACACCACGAGCTTAGCGGTATCGAGGCCGGAAGACCCGGCTTCGGCTCGTGCATTCATTGCATTAAGAAGCGCATCAGCGCCGATGTATGGCAGGCCAGGAGGGACTCGAACCCCCAACCTGCGGTTTTGGAGACCGCTGCTCTGCCAATTGAGCTACTGGCCTAAAGAGACGGGCCGAGGGCCGAGGGCCGGGAGTTGAGGACTAAGGCCCTCAACCCTCGGCCCGCGGAACCAGGCCAAGTATCACTCGATGATTTTGGCGACGACGCCGGCGCCGACGGTGCGTCCGCCCTCGCGCACGGCAAAGCGCAGACCCTCTTCCATCGCGATCGGTGCGATCAGCCTGACCACCATCTTCACGTTGTCGCCCGGCATCACCATCTCGATGCCCTCGGGCAGCTCGCAGGCACCGGTGACATCGGTGGTGCGGAAGTAAAACTGCGGCCGGTAGCCGTTGAAGAACGGCGTGTGACGCCCGCCTTCCTCCTTGCTCAGCACGTAGACCTCGGCCTCGAAGTGGGTGTGCGGCGTGATCGAGCCAGGCTTGGCCAGCACTTGGCCACGCTCGACGTCGTCGCGCTTGGTGCCGCGCAGCAGCACGCCGATGTTGTCGCCGGCCTCGCCCTGGTCGAGCAGCTTGCGGAACATCTCCACTCCGGTGCAGATGGTCTTGACGGTGTCTTTGATGCCGACGATGGCGACTTCTTCACCCACCTTGACAATGCCGCGCTCGACGCGCCCGGTCACCACGGTGCCGCGACCGGAGATGGAGAAGACGTCTTCGATCGGCATCAGGAAGGCACCGTCGATCGCCCGCTCGGGCTCGGGGATGTAGCTGTCGAGCGCGTCCATGAGCTTGTCGATGGAGGGGGCGCCGATCTCGCTCTCGTCACCTTCGAGCGCTTTCAGCGCCGAGCCGGTGATAATCGGGGTGTCGTCGCCGGGGAAGTCGTAGCTGTCGAGCAGTTCGCGCACTTCCATTTCGACCAGTTCGAGCAGCTCGGCATCGTCAACCATGTCGGCCTTGTTGAGGTAGACGACAATGTAGGGCACGCCGACCTGGCGCGAGAGCAGGATGTGCTCGCGTGTCTGCGGCATCGGACCGTCGGCCGCCGATACCACTAGGATGGCACCGTCCATTTGTGCCGCACCAGTGATCATGTTCTTGACGTAGTCGGCATGTCCCGGGCAGTCGACGTGCGCGTAGTGGCGCTTGGTGGTCTCGTACTCGACGTGCGCGGTGGCAATGGTGATGCCGCGCTCTCGCTCCTCGGGGGCGTTGTCGATCTGGTCGTAGGCGCGCGCCTCACCACCGAATTTCTTCGCCTGGTGCACCGTGATCGCCGCCGTCAGCGTGGTCTTGCCGTGGTCGACGTGACCGATCGTGCCGACGTTGACGTGCGGCTTCTTGCGTTCGAACTTTGCTTTGGACATCGACTTCCTCTCCGCCAGCGTACCTGAGGCCCAGACCGACACACCGCATCGCCGGCGGTCAGCTATCTCGAATCAAGACGTACGCGGGCCGCCATTGGCCTTGCACGTCAATTACTGGAGCCCATGACCGGAGTCGAACCGGTGACCTCACCCTTACCAAGGGTGTGCTCTACCAGCTGAGCTACATGGGCGAAACTCTCCTGTCTCTATTGAGCGACCCCTTCCCGGAGTAGCATCCCAAAACAGCTTCTCGGACCGGACCATCATCCACATTTCGAACGACATGCCGGCCTCCACGCCATCAAACCGTTTGGAGCGGGTGATGGGGATCGAACCCACACCATCAGCTTGGAAGGCTGAGGTTCTACCATTGAACTACACCCGCCGCGACTGCTTTCCGGGTCCTTGCGGCTGTATCCTTAAGGCCAGTCTTCGCAATTAGAATTGCCGCTCGACACACTGCTAACGGCGCCGCCTGACTTGCGCCTAACCTGGGATCAGAGACTGCCCACGCGCCAAAACATCGAGTCGCGCAGCGCATCGTCCTTGCCACTGTTTTGAGGTACGTGGTGGAGGGGGGAGGATTCGAACCTCCGAAGGCTGAGCCGTCAGATTTACAGTCTGATCCCTTTGACCGCTCGGGAACCCCTCCGATGTCGACCGAGCTAGGCATAGTACAGTGCGTGCGACTGCTCGTCAACGCCGAATCGGGCACGCGCCTGCGCTCGGGATAGCCGCCACGGCGGCGATCTCCCCAGATGGCCGGCTTGCCAAATCTGCTAATATTCCGCGGCTTGATTTCAGATCGAACCTAAACACTCGCCGCGTGGCGCGCGGTCATAGAGAGTCGGAGCTATCGATGGACGTCACCATTTTCGGAAGCGGTTATGTCGGCCTTGTCACGGGTGCCTGTCTGGCCGAGGTCGGCAACCATGTCATGTGCGTCGACGTCGACCAGCGCAAGATCGACCTACTCAATGCCGACGGCGTGCCGATCTTCGAACCAGGACTCGAGGATCTGATCCGCAAGAACCGCGCGGCCGGCCGCATTTCGTTCTCCACCGATCTTGCCGCGGGCGTCGCACATGGTTTGTTTCAATTCATCGCGGTGGGCACGCCGCCGGATGAGGACGGCTCCGCCGACCTTCGGCATGTATTGAGCGTCGCCAAGACCATCGGCGAGCACATCGCCGGCTACCGCGTCGTCATCGACAAGTCGACCGTACCGGTTGGCACTGCAGACCGCGTCGCCGAGGCGATTCGCGAAACCCAGGCGGCGCGAGGCACAAAGCACGAATTCGACGTCGTATCGAATCCGGAGTTCCTGAAGGAAGGCGCTGCCATCGAGGACTTCATGCGTCCGGATCGCGTCGTCGTCGGCACCGACAACCCCCGCACCGGCGAGCTGTTGCGCGCACTCTACGCGCCCTTCAACCGCAGCCACGATCGCGTGATGCTGATGGACATCCGTTCCGCCGAACTCACCAAGTACGCGGCCAACGCCATGCTGGCGACCAAGATCAGCTTCATGAACGAGCTGTCCAATATTGCCGAGGCGGTCGGCGCCGACATCGAACAGGTGCGCATCGGCATCGGCTCCGACCCGCGTATCGGTTATCAGTTCATCTACCCCGGCTGCGGGTACGGCGGTTCCTGCTTTCCGAAGGATGTCCGGGCGCTCGAGCGCACCGCCGTTTCGATCGGCTACTCCCCGCAACTGCTGCAGGCGGTAGAGGCGGTCAACGACCGGCAGAAGGACGTGCTGTTCAAGAAAATCAGCGCCTACTTCGACGGCGCCTTGCGCGGCAAGACGATCGCGCTTTGGGGGCTCGCCTTCAAGCCGAACACGGACGACATGCGCGAGGCATCGAGCCGCCGCCTGATGGAGCAGCTCTGGGAGGCCGGCGCACGGGTCCGGGCCTTCGATCCAGTCGCCGGCGAAGAAACGCTGCGCATCTATGGCGAACGGCCGGACCTGACGCTGGTGGACGAGCAGATGGCCGCGGTCGATGGTGCCGACGCGCTCGCCATCGTCACCGAGTGGGCGCAATTCCGCAGCCCGGACTTCAGCGCCCTCAAGGCGAAGCTGAAAGAGCCGGTGGTATTCGACGGTCGCAACATCTTCGATCCACAGCCAACTGGCGGCAGCCGGACTGCATTACGTCTCTATCGGGCGCGTTCCCGCGCCGGCACGCGCCAGCTAACGGCCCGACCAAGACCAAGCGCCCCATGCGTTCGAACGCATGGGGCGCCTTGCGAACGACCCAGACGCCGGCGGCGGGTCTGCGCCAAAGATATCAGCCGATCCAGCGCCAAGGCGACCCTACAGACCTCAGAAGCTATGCCGCCAGCTGACCTCGATGTCCATTTGCTCCATGTAAAGATTGCCCGTCTGGGTCTGGACCAATTGTGGGCTGGTGCCATCGAACGTTTCCTTCGGCATATAGGAAAACGCAAAGTTCAGGGCATCCTTGTCATTAAGCCGATAGGTGGCACCTGCCGTGACGTGCCAGCGAATCGTCGCCGGAGCAAGCACGTTGAACAGGCCCTGGGCATCCGTCCTGAAGACCTCGGTGTTGTAGCTGACGCCGCCCAGCAGGCTCAGCTTCTCATTCGCGTCATACTTGAGCCCCAGCTTGAAGACATCCATGCTCTGCCATCCAAACCCAATGCCGCTCTCGCCACCCAGACAGAAGGAGGGCTTCGGCCCCGCCGTCTGGCACTGAGTTATGTCGGAGTCGCTGGAGTTGGAGATCGCATCGATCTCGTCATAAAAGATGTGCTGGTAGTCGAAGGCCAACGTGAGATTGGGCTGAGGCTTGTAAGCGACACCAAGGTTGAACATCGCCGGGATGTCGAAGCTGCCTCCGTCGGCGAACAGCCCCTTGTAATCATCAAGCTTCGTCATCCAGACCTTGGTGCGATAGGAGGCGCCCAGCGCCAGTTGGTCGGTCGATCTCGCCATACCACCCGAAATGCAGGCCAGCGCCGTAGCTCCACTCTGCGCCGTTGTTAGTAACATTGTCAGGATTCACGGAGAGCTGCTTGAAGGGCTCGAGACCTTTCGCCTCGAACGACTGCACGGCCAAGACCGGCGCAATACCGATCGACTGCTTGCCGTCACCGATCTTGAGCGTGTAAGGGAACCTCGATGAAGAGCTGCTCCAAGTTGATACCGGTTGGCGTCGTGGCCGTGAACACGCCGTTCGGATTGGCATTATTCGGCGCCGAGGTAGGACCAGTCGCCGGCGCCGGGCCTTGCGGAGTCATCTGAAACAGCAGGCCGCTCGGACTTGCGAACAGCCCGCTCTCCGGCGGCGGCTGTGTGCCCGGGGGCACGGCCAACTGATTTGGGAAATGCCGCGAAGTTCTCGAACGGAGGCCGATCCTTGTATCGCGTGTTCATGCCCCCGTTGCCGAACACGCTGACTCCGATGGTGCTGCGCTCGTCGATCACATAGTTGTAACCGAAGCTCGGGATCAGGAACCAGTCGTCGTCACTGTCGTACTTACCCGGGCGTGACGAAAGGACCGGTGGGAAATCCGTTTTCAGTGGAGAAATCGTTGTTGGCCTCATAGCCGCGGGGCGACGGACTGAAAAAGGCGACCCCCAAGTCCAGCGACTGGCCGATAAACGCCATGCCTGCCGGATTGGTCGCCGAGACCAGGGTGCTGGTCGGCAGCGCGGTCGCGACACCAGCCATCGCTTTCGACTGTGTACCCCAGCCATGAGAGAAGTAACCGTTCGTCGCCCAAGCGGATGCGGGCAACAGCGCACACGCAATGGTCGCAGACAAGACCTGTTTCAATGTCGTTTTCACACCTGCCTCCAAGAATTATTAGTACCGTCGAGACTGGCGCACTGACCGACAGTTGCCCCAGCCTCCCGAGGCGCCGCGCCCAAAGGACAGGCCGCCAAAGCACCAAAACAGACGCGTGTCCTGAAGGCCGGCGGCATCTGGGTACGCCCGCCATGTTGCAAACAAAATACGCTGTCTATTCCATGCCAATACTACGCGATCTTTGCGGATTGTCAACCAAGGCAAGCTGGCACTCGTCCTCACAATTACTTTATATATCTATCATTTTTGTTTATCTTTATCTTTATCTTTACCCTGTTCGCACATGTGGCTCCGATCCCGGACCGGTTGCTTCAGCTCATCATCTGGCCCTTACTGGCTCGATATCCTGATCGCACCGCGCAGCGACGGCTTCGGCAGGAGCCATGGCGAAGTCCAAAACCCCTTGCCGACCCCTTTTGATGATCCCCGCTAGGCCAAAACCCGTTCTCTCACCAGCTGCCTTGGGCGATGTTGCGGAAATCGAGCAGTCTGCGAAAATACAACGCCGGTGCCAAGCAGTATCGCCCGTCGGCTTTCGGCATCAGTAGTCGAGGCATCAAAACGAACCACAGGGGTCACCATGCACAAAATACGATATCCCATCCTCGGGTCCATACTGGTCTGCATTGCGGCACAGCCCGCGGATGCGTATGAGCTGCCGGCGATCAATCTAGGCTTCACGAGCTTTCTCGACGGTGCACCACCGGCCGGTGCGGGTTGGTACGTGCAGCAATACGTTCAGTTATACCGAAAGGGTCGCCTCAAAGACGGGAGCGGCGATAACCTGCTCTTGCCGACTGCACAGGGGCTGCAAAAGGCCGAAATCGACGCCACTGTGGGCATCACCCAGCTCGTGTATCAATCCGACCAGAAACCGATGTTGGATGCCTACTGGGGCATCAACCTGATGCTCCCATACGCAGACTTCGATCTCGATCCCCAAGACAACTTTGCGCTTTCCGCCAATAGCGGAAACCTCGGCGACCTGCTGGTTGGCCCCTTCTTGCAGTGGGATCCAATAATGGGCCCGAATGGCCCGAGGTTAGTACAACGAATTGAGCTGCAAATGCTCTTGCCGACCGGCGCCTATGATGCGGATGATGCGATCAATGCCGGGAGCAACTTCTTCTCATTCAATCCGTACTGGGCTGCGACGGCGTTTCTGACCCCAAAGTGGACCGCCTCCTGGCGCCTGCATTACCTTTGGAACGCTAAGAACGAAGATCCATTCAAGCCCTTGAATGCCGATGACAGCCAGGCTGGGCAAGCCATTCATCTGAATTTCGCCAGCGCCTACGAGGTGCTGCCGAAGCGACTACGCCTAGGCGTAAACGGCTACTATCTGAAGCAGCTCAACGACAGCGAGGTCGACGGCCACCGCGTGCGCGACAGCAAGGAACAGGTGCTCGGCATCGGCCCCGGACTGGTCTACCACGTGTCACCGAACGACCACGTCTTCTTCAACGCCTACTGGGAATCCAATGCGGAGAACCGGCCGGAGGGGAGCCGCTTTAATCTGCGCTACGTGCATCATTTCTGAGTTGACGATTAGCATTGGATGCTCGCACCCCAGCCGCCGCGGAATGATCGAGGGGGCGCGGCCTGCGCCAGCGGCCAGTCTCCGCCGCACTCGCTGCGGAGATGACCCGGCAAGGATCTGCCCTCAGGGCGCCGAATGAAGCCGGTTCATCGCCAACTGAAACTTGCCGTCGATCAACTCCGGCAAGCCGCGCCCGGCGTCATCGATGGCGTCGAGGATGGCGGCGGCATCTTGCTTCGACGGTCGGCTCAGCACGTAGGCGACCACCTGCTCCTTGCTGCCCGGATGATCAATGCCGATGCGCAGGCGCCAAAAGTCGCGGCTGCCGAGTGCGGCGATGGTATCGCGCATCCCGTTATGGCCGGCGTGCCCGCCGCCGAGCTTAAGCTTGAGCCGCCCCGCAGGCAGGTCGAGTTCATCGTAGGCAACCAGCAGCTGCTCCGGCGCGATGTCGTAGTAACGCACCACGGCAGCAACAGCACGGCCGCTGTGGTTCATGTAGGTCATGGGCTTGAGCAAGCGCAGATCCCGGCCGCCGACGCGAACCCTTGCGAGCATGCCATGAAACTTGGACTCGGCCTTGAATTGGCCCTGATGATCGGCCGCCAAGCGATCGAGCAGCCAGAATCCGGCGTTATGCCTGGTCCGCTCATACTCGGGCCCGGGATTACCAAGGCCGACGATCAACCGAATACCGCCCTCTGTCATGGCCTCATGACCCTCCGAAACAGAACCATCTAGGGAGACGCTGAATGGTTCAGCGCGTCCCTAGAAACAAAAAACCCGCGGCAACCAGCGGCTGCCGCGGGCGTCCGGCCGCGGGGCAGCCGTCGGCACCTTAGCGCGCGACCATCAGACGGGCGTCTGTCCGCCCTCCTCGCCCGCTTCATCGTCCTCGGCATCCTCCTCGGCATCGGCATCGTCGCCGTAGCCGGCGTGGACCAGGACCACCGGCGCCTCGGGATCGAGGCCGTACGTCAGCTCGACGCCTTCGGGCAGCTTGAGGTCAGATACGTGGACGACATCGCCGATCTCCATGTTCGCCATATCGACGACGATGTACTCAGGCAGATCGCGCGGCAGACAACTGATCTCGATCTCGGTCAGGTTACGCGATACCTTGCCGCCAAGCTTTACCCCTTTGGCAGTGGTCTCGTTTTCGAAGTGCAGCGGCACCGTCAAGCGCAGCTTCTCCTCCATGCTGACGCGCTGGAAGTCGATATGCAGGATGAACGGCTTGGCCGGATGTCGCTGCAGATCCTTTAGGACCACCTTGGTCGTCTGATCGTCGATCTTGAGATCAAGCAGAGACGAATAGAACGCCTCATGCTCCAGCCGCTGCAGCAGCTCGTTGTGCGCAACGGCGACCATCTGCGGGTCCTTATGACCGCCGTAGACGATACCGGGAACCAGACCCTGAGCGCGGAGGCGGCGGCTCGCACCTTTCCCCTCATCGGCTCGAGCCTGGGCGATGACCTCGAAAGTCTCACTCATTGGCTTTTCTCCATAGAAAAAGATCGATTGCCCGCGACCAGGCCAATCGACACGATAACCGCCGCCCGCGCTCCGCGGCCGGCACACTGATGACCCACCGAGCCTTGCAAGACCGGCGATCACTGATAAAAACCGTCGAATGCCGGGGCGGCTTCGGCGCCGTCACCGGGCCTCAGTCGACGAACAAAGAGCTGACGGATTCCTCATTGGACACCCTGCGCATCGTCTCCGCGAGCAACTCGCCGATGCTGAGCTGGCGGATCTTCGGACAGGCCTCGGCGTCCGCATGCAGCGGGATGGTGTTGCTCACCACCAGCTCGTCCAGCACCGATGCGTTGATATTCGCCACCGCCGGACCGGAGAGCACCGGATGCGTACAGTAAGCGACCACGAGCGCGGCGCCGTGATCTTTCAAGGCCGCGGCCGCCTGACACAGGGTGCCGGCGGTATCGACCAAATCATCGATCAAGACGCAGGAGCGTCCGCGCACATCGCCGATGATATTCATCACCTTAGCCTCGTTTGGACGCGGCCGCCGCTTATCGATAATGGCCAGGTCGGCGTCGTCGAGACGTTTGGCAAGGGCACGCGCACGCACGACGCCGCCAACGTCGGGCGATATCACCATCAACTCCGGATACTTGCGCCGCCAGATGTCGCCGAGCAGTATCGGCGACGCGTAGACATTGTCGACAGGGATATCGAAGAAGCCCTGGATCTGATCCGCGTGCAGGTCCATGGTCAGCACGCGGTCGGCGCCGGCGGAGCCGATCATCTTGGCAACCAGCCGCGCTGTGATCGGCACACGCGCCGAGCGCGGTCGCCGGTCCTGGCGTGCGTAGCCGAAATAGGGAATCACCGCGGTAACGCGCTTGGCCGATGCCCAACGCAGCGCGTCAACCATCACCAACAGCTCCATCAGGTTGTCGTTGGTGGGCGCACAGGTGGGCTGCACGACAAACACATCGCGCCCGCGCACGTTCTCTTGGATCTCGGTCATGACCTCGCCGTCGCTGAACTGGCCGACGACGGCCTTACCGAGCGGGATACTCAGGTGAGCAGCGATCTCGGCGGTCAGATCCGGGTTGGCGTTACCGGAGAACACCATCATGTGGCTGGCGGGCACGATCGATCCTCTCGTCGACATGGGCCGTTGGGATTGACACTTCGACCGGTTGCCGAGCCCCACCCCGGCCGACAGCCCGAACCAACGAGCCCGATAGTCTCGGCCCGCTGCGGAGCGGATCAGTTGGCCGAGCCGAGCCATATCGACTCGTGGGCGGGCGGGCTCTCGCAGCCGATGGTTGGATGGCGTTGATCAGCCGGCCTGCTTCTGATGGACTCGTTCAGATGGCTGGATTCAAATGGCCGGATTCAAATGGCTGGGGCGCCAGGATTCGAACCTGGGAATGCTGGGATCAAAACCCAGTGCCTTACCGCTTGGCGACGCCCCAGTGGATCAGTTTCTCTGTTGATGTCCAGACTGCTCGGGCGAGCCGAACAGAGGCGACTGATTACAACCGCGCGCGACGAATGGAGACCAGTGCGCCGGCGCGGCCGCGGCGATCTCACGCGCATCCTCGTCACGCTCAAAGGCTGCGAACAGACAACCGCCGGTTCCTGTGAGGCGCGCGCCATCTGATCGACCGGCAACGGACCGATTCAGCCAGTCATACGTTTGCGCGACCGCAGGATAGCGCGTCAGCACGACGGCAGTGCAATCGTTCCCGCAATCACCCGCAACGAAGTCCACCATTGTGCTGCGACGAGAATTGCGTGTCAATTGCGGATCTGAGAAGACAGCCGCGGTCGAGACGGCCGTCGGTGGCGTAAGGACCAGATACCAAGGCTCCGGCAACGCCACCGGCGTCAGCCGCTCGCCGACTCCCTCGGCCCACGCCGCCTGTCCGCGGACAAACACCGGCACATCGGCGCCGAGCGACAAGCCAATCTCGGCCAGGCGAGCAACATCCAAGTCCAGGCCCCAGAGGCGGTTCAGGGCAAGCAGCGTGGTGGCGGCATTGGAGCTTCCGCCGCCCAGACCGCCGCCCATCGGCAACACCTTGTCGACGTCGATATCGACGCCGGCCGAAGAGCCCGTGTCCGTCTTCAGCGCGACGGCCGCACGCACGACGAGATCTTGCTCGGCCGGCACGCCGTGGGCACCGCGGCCGCGCCGGATACGTCCGTCGGCGCGCGGCTCGAAGAAGAGGCGGTCGCAGCGGTCGATGAACTGAAACACGCTCTGAAGGAGGTGGTAGCCGTCGGCACGCCGACCGAGGACCTTCAGCATCAGATTCAGCTTGGCCGGCGCCAACCAGGCGCCATCGGCGTCCGGCCGCGGTATCAAGGTCAATGCTCCGTCTGGCTGAAGCGGTGTCGACTCAACACCCGCAGCAAATATTCATGCTCCGGATCCTCGGCCAGCGCGCGGTCCCAGATCGCGCGCGCTTCGTCCTTCTTGCCCAGGCTCCAAAGCACCTCGCCCAGGTGAGCCGCAATCTCGGCATCGAAGACGGCGTCCAGCGCCTTGCGCAGATAAGGCTCGGCGGCCTCGGCGTTACCCATGCGATAGGTCACCCAGCCCATGCTGTCCAGAATGGCGGGCTGATCGGGATCCAACTGCAACGCGCGCTGAATCAGACTGTGGGCCTCATCCAGCCGGTCGGTACGATCCGCCAGCGTGTATCCGAGCGCGTTCAGCGCGTCGACGTGATCCGGCTCGGCGATCAGGATGCGCCGCAGGTCCTGCTCCAGCAAGTCGACGCGATCCATGCTGACCGCGAGCATGGCACGCGCATAGAGCAGGTCGGCGTTATCCGGATCAGTCTCCAACGCGGCGCTGTAGACCTCGGAGGCTTCCGCATCGAGTCCGCGCTCACGCAACATCTCGCCTTCGATGAGATAGAGCGTCGTGGGGTCGCCGGGAGATTGATCACGCAACTGTTGCATGATCTCGCGGGCACGCGCCACCTCACCCTTATCGGCATGGAGACCGGCAATCCGCACCTGGGCACTGGTCAGATTCTCTCCGCCGACCTTGCCGAACCAGTCCATTGCCAGGTCGGAATTGCCCGCCTGCTCCTCCAACTGCCCGAGTAGGAAGGCGGTATCGTCGGCTCGCTCACCGGAGTCTCGCAGGCGTTCCAGATAGGTGCGCGCCCGATCCAGCGCCTCGATCTGCAACGCCAGCACGGCGCCCGCGAACAGCACCTCCGACTGTCCAGGGCCAGCCGCGAGCATACGGTCGAACAGATCGAGCGCCTGCTGATATTCCTCCGCCTCCATATAGAACTGGGCACGCATCAGCGCCAGCTCCTGGTCGTCGGGCTGCTCGACGAGATAGCGCTCCAACAGGGCCACGGCCTCCTCCGTGCGCTCCTCGGAGACCAGCAGACGGATTAGGAACACACGCGGCTTGTTCCACTCGGGTCTCAGCTGTGCGGCGCGCTCGGCGTACAAGCGCGCGGACTCGGTATCATCGGCGGCCGCGGCCAACATTGCGAGCGCGTGCTGCGCATCGGCATCCTCGGTGTCATCGGCCACCAATTCGCGCATCATCGCAAGGCGCTCGTCCGTCTCGGACACCCGCGTCAGCATCTGCGCCGCCTGCATGTAGCCCTCACCGCGATCGGGCGCCAGCCGGATCAGGTCGCGCAGTTCGGCCAATGCCCCCGCCCGGTTGCCGGCATCGATCTGCACGTAGGCACCGATCTGACGCGCCTTCGGCGAGTTCGGCGCTAGCTCGACCCAGAGTTCGGTTGCCCGCACCGCGGAATCCGCATCGCCGAGCGCTAGCGCGGAACGTGCCGCGAGCTCCGCCAGCCCAGGATCGCGGGCCAGGCGTGCGGCATGCAGGAAGTGGGTGAAGGCCATCTTTTGATCGCCGCGCTGCTGTGCGATCTCGCCGACCAGGACCCCATAGATGACGTCCGCCGTCAACTCGGTGACGGCATGGTCCGAGGATATCGGCTGGTCGGAGGTCGCGGCAGGCGTGTCGGCCGAGTTCGCCGGCGGCTCGGCTGAAACCCGGTTCGAACTCTCCGCCAAGACGAGCGTACCCGTCAGCGAGAGCGAGAGGGCCAGCAGGCTGGCACCGATAGGGCGTATTGACATGGTAGCGTTGGGTCTTCCGGGCAATTGATCGCGATCAGCCGTCATGCGCTTTTGATGGCAGTATACTAGGGCAGTTCCGCCATCGAAATGCGCCATCGAAATCGCATGGACGCGCCGACACCGAAGAGACAGGCCAGTCCGCGGCCGCCTGCGTGCCGGCCGCGTTCGCGCATGTTACGGTACGAAACAAACCATTCAGCAGGGCGCCACGCGATGACGGCCAATCTTCGGCCAGCACCCGGACAAGTCACCGGCCAGCATCCCGACAGCACCATGACCATATTGACCCTCGGCCTAAACCACAAGACGGCACCCGTCGACATTCGCGAGCGGCTCACCTTTGGGCCGGACGTGATCGTCGGTGCGCTGCGCACCCTGACCGAGCAAACAGCGGTCGAAGAAGCCGTGATTCTGTCCACCTGCAATCGCACCGAGATGTATTGCGCCGTCGAGACGCGCGGCGCCGACGCCGAGTTGCGCGGCTGGCTCGGCCGCTTTCACGGCATCGAGCCGCAACTGTTCGCGCGGCATCTGTACACCCACCATGACCGCGAGGCTATCCGCCACCTGCTCCGGGTGGCGAGCGGACTCGACTCGATGGTACTCGGTGAGCCGCAGATCCTGGGGCAAGTCAAGGCGGCGTTCCAAACCGCCTGCGACAGCGGCAGCGCCGGGCGCATGCTCGGGCGCATGTTTCAGCATACCTTCTCGGTCGCGAAACAGGTGCGCACCGACACCGCCATCGGCAGCAGCCCGGTGTCGGTCGCGTTCGCCGCCGTCAGCCTTGCACGGCAGATCTTCAGCGACCTGTCCAAGCAGACTGCATTGCTGATCGGCGCCGGCGAAACCATCGAGCTCGCCGCCCGCCACCTACACCAGCACAACATTGGACGCATCATCGTTGCCAATCGGACGGTCGAGCGCGCCCACAACGTCGCCGCACAGTTCGACGGCTATGCGATCGCGCTCACCGAGCTGGCCAGTCACTTGCCGGAAGCGGACATCGTAGTGTCATCCACCGCCAGCCCACTGCCGGTGCTCGGCAAGGGCGTGGTCGAGCGGGCGTTGAAAAAGCGCCGCCATCGGCCGGTCTTCATGGTCGACATCGCCGTACCGCGCGACATCGAACCGGAGGTCGGCGAACTGAACGACGTCTATCTCTATACCGTCGACGACCTGCAGGGCGTGGTCGAAGAAGGCATGCGTTCGCGTCAACAGGCATCCGAGCAGGCGATGGAGATCGTCGAGGTGCACACCGAGGAGTTCATGGCCTGGGTGCGCTCCCTGGATGCCGTCTCGCTGATCCAGGACTATCGCGCCCGCGCCGAGCGCACCCGTGACCAGATGGTGGAGCGCGCGCACCGCCAGCTCGCCGCCGGCAAACCCGCCGAGGAGGTTATCTGCCTGCTCGCGCACACCCTGACCAACAAGCTGCTGCACAATCCGAGCGTGCGCCTAAGGCGCGCCGGACGCGAGGGTCAATCCGACCTGCTCAGTGCCGCGAACGAACTGTTCCAGCTGAAGGCGGAGCAAGAAGCCTGCAAATGACCCCGTCGCGATGAACCCATCGATTCGACGTAAGCTCGAGCGGCTTGCAGAGCGCTTCGAAGAGATCACGGCGCTGCTCGCCGATCCGGATGTCCAGAACGACCAGAATCGCTTTCGCGACCTCGGTCGTGAGTATGCCCAGTTGCAGCCCGTGGTCGGCTGCTATGACGCGTATCACGCGGTCGAGAACGACATCGCCGCGGCCAACGAGATGCTCGCCGACCGCGAGATGGCGGAGCTGGCGCGCGAAGAGCTGACCGAGGCCGAGAGCCGTCGCGAGCAGCTCGAACCGCGGCTGCTGCAATTGCTCGTCCCGCCAGACCCAAACGATCAGCGCAACGTCTACCTGGAGATCCGCGCGGGCACGGGCGGCGCCGAGGCGGCCCTGTTCGCGGCCGACTTGCTGCGCATGTATCTACGCTTCGCCGAATCGCTTGGCTGGCGCCATGAGATCATGAGCGAGAGCGAGGGCGAGATGGGCGGCTACAAGGAGGTCGTCGTGCGCATCAGTGGCGCCGGCGTCTACGCACGGCTCAAGTTCGAGTCCGGCGCCCACCGCGTTCAGCGTGTACCCGAGACCGAGTCCCAGGGCCGCGTCCATACCTCCGCGTGCACCGTGGCGATACTGCCAGAGGTGGAGGCGGTGGACGAGATCCAGGTCGACGCCAATGATCTGCGCGTGGATACCTACCGCGCCTCCGGTGCCGGCGGGCAGCATGTGAACAAGACCGACTCCGCGGTGCGGCTGACCCACCTGCCTAGCGGCATCGTCGTCGAGTGCCAGGACGAGCGCTCACAACACAAGAATCGCGCCCGCGCGATGGCGTTGCTGCAGGCCAAGCTGATGTCCCAGGCGGTCGAGGCGCAGGCCGCCGAGCAGAGCCAGTCACGCCGGCTACAAGTCGGCAGCGGCGACCGCTCCGAGCGCATCCGCACCTATAACTTTCCGCAGAATCGGCTGACCGATCATCGCATCAACCTCACGCTGTACAAGCTCGACGAGGTCGTGATGGGCAATCTCGCGGAGGTCATCGAGCCGCTTCGCCAGGAGTATCAGGCCGACCAACTCGCGGCCCTGACCGACGCTTGATGCGCCTGTCCAAGGTCTGCGTCCGCCGCCAGGCCTGACGCACGCAACAACGGGCTACTCGGTGGGCCCGCGGCCATGATCAGCATTCGCCAGGCGCTGAACGAGACATTGCGGACCTTGGCGGCGACCGACACTGACTCGGCACGCTTGGAAGCCGAACTCTTGCTGTGCGAGGCCGCCGGCATCAATAGAACCGCCATTATCGCCTGGCCCGAGCGGCCGCTCGAGCCGGCCGGGTACGCCCGCCTGCAGACCCTTCTCAGGCGGCGCATGCAGGGCGAGCCGATCGCCTACATCCTCGGACGACGCGAATTCTGGGGACTGCCGCTGGCCGTCGGGCGCGGCGTGCTGATCCCGCGCCCGGACACGGAACTCCTGGTCGAGATCACTCTGGCCGCGCTCTCCGCCGAGTCGCCACTGATCTGTGCCGATCTGGGCACAGGCTCCGGTGCGGTGGCCTGCGCGCTGGCCGCTGAGCGCCCCGGCTGGACGCTAATCGGTATCGAGCGCGCGGCCGATGCGCTCACCATCGCCGCCGTCAACGCCGATCGGTTACAACTAGATAATCTGCATCTGCTGCAGAGTGATTGGCTCACCGCCATTGCCCCGAACAGCCTGGATGCCGTCGTCGCCAACCCCCCCTACATCCGCGCGGACGACCCGCATCTACGCCGCGGCGATCTGCGCTTCGAACCCGCGGCCGCGCTCGTTTCCGGCAGCGATGGGCTGGATGCCGTTCGCACCATCATCGCGCAAGCACCCGCCTGCCTGCGCCGATGCGGCTGGCTGGCCATCGAGCACGGCTGGGATCAGGGTGAACCCGTGCGCCGACTGTTCGAGCGAGCCGCGCTGAAGCAGGTACGCACACATCGGGATCTCGCTGGACATGAACGAGTGACCAGCGGATTCACTTGATTATTTTTCGTCCTCGATTAGCATACAGATGGCATGGATATCGACGACGACGAACGCATCAAAATGCGCCAGATAAACTTTCGGGATCTGCATCCCGAGCGCGATGACGCCCGTACCGCCGCCGGTTTCCTCAAGGCCGTGGACGGGGTGCTGAGCATCGAACCCGTTTCTCGGGTGCTGTTGAATCTGAGCTACGACCTCTCTCAGACCTGTCTGCAAGAGATCGAAGAGGCGCTCGACGAACTCGGTCTGCACCTGGACAACAGCATCATGTTCCGGATCAAGCGAGCGCTGTATTACTACACCGAGAGCACCTTCCGCGAAAATTGCGACTGCAAGCGCGGTGACAGCAACTGCACCAAGCGTGTCTTCGCCACCCGTTATCGGGCGCTCGAGCATGGCTGTCGCGATCAGCGTCCGGAACACTGGCGGCGTTATTTGTGACGAAGAAGGGCCGAGGGCCGAGGGCCGGGGGCCAAGGGAGACCGGCACGCCCCGATTGCTGTGACGGCAGCCGCTGCGCGACTCGATCGGTGCCCAGGACGCGCGCTTGAACGAGGAGCAGGCGCTGCGCTACAGCCGGCAGATCATGCTGCCGGGCTTCGGTATCGAAGGCCAGCAGCGGCTGCTCGCCGCGCGGGTGCTCGTCGTCGGACTCGGCGGACTCGGCTCAGCGGCGTCCATGTACCTGGCGGCATCCGGTGTCGGGCATCTGTTGCTGGCAGACTTCGACGCGGTTGATCTGTCCAATCTGCAGCGTCAGCTGCTGCATCGCACCGATGGGATCGGCCGCACCAAGGTGGCGTCCGCCATCGATGCCTTGTCAGCGCTGAATCCGGAGATTCGGCTGGAGCCCGTCAAGGGCAGCCTCGACGGCGCACGCCTCGATGCGCTGGCGGAGCGAGTCGACATGATCCTCGACTGCAGCGACAACTTCGCCACTCGCTACGCCATCAATGACGCTTGTTTCAAGGCCGGCATCCCACTGGTGTCAGGCGCGGCGATTCGCACCGAGGGACAGGTATCCGTGTTCTCCGGTCAGCCCGGCGGCCCCTGTTATCAGTGCCTGTACCCGAGCGACGGCGGCGGCGACGAGACCTGCGCGAGAAACGGCGTGCTGGCGCCGCTGGTCGGCATCATTGGCAGTATCCAGGCGGCCGAGGCGATCAAGCTTTTAGCCGGTTTCGGCGATCCGCTGTGCGGCCGTTTGTTGCTGCTCGACGCGCTGACCATGGAGTGGCGCAGCCTGCGCCTGCCGGCCGACCCGGCCTGCCCGGTCTGCGCCAAGGCAGGACCCTAGAGCCGGCGGTCGGGCGCGTCTCCCAAGCCGAATCATCTCGATTCCGATAGCGACCGCGACCTTCGATGGCCGCGACCCTGGGTTCGCCGCACCAGGCCCGAGCGCTTGCCGGCGGCTGCTGTCCCGCCCCAAAAACCGACAACCGGGTTACAACATTAGCGCGGTCTCATATACTGCTTGGTCAAGCCCTCTGAACGGCACCTCGCCTACCCGACATGCGTTTTGAAGTCAGCGACCGCGAAATCAAGCAGGCCAACATCCCGCACGAGATCTTCCTAACCAATCTGGTCGGCAACCACATACTGATGGCGGTCGCGGTTGGCGGTGTCGCCGGCAGCTTTCCGTGGATACTCGCCGTGATCCCGGCCATCTCGTTCACCTTGCTCGGCTACACGCTGTGGCGGGCGCGCCGCTCGATCAAAGGCGACCCCTGGTATGTGATGTGTCATTGGCAGCTGTGTGCGCGGCGCAGCCGCATATTCATCGGCATGCTCTCGCTGCTCCTCGCAGTCATGCTGCTCGGCTGGGTAGGCCACGCCTACGGCGGCATGATGAAGGAAGCGGTCATCGCCTTGGTCGTGGGCATGGGCATCCTGCCAGTGATGGCGACCATACTGGTGCTGATCATCATCGAATCAGACGCCCTCTATCACGCCAACCAGGCCAAGCTCCCTAAATGGGTGGTCGAGCGTTTTCCGAACCCCGACGCGAGAGTGATTCCGCAACAGTCCACGGTGCCGGCAGTGGACTGACCCGGCAGCCAGGCTTGGCATGCGGAACCCGACGCGGCGAGACCGTCGCCGGGAAGTACAGCCGACAGGGCTTGTCGATGCCTCGCCTCTGGTGCCGGACAAGCGGCACCGGCTCAACCAAGGGGTTCGAGCAGGTAGTCGAGCACCAATCCGACGAAAATGGCCATGCCGAAGTAGTTGTTGTTCAGGAAGGCCAGGAAACACCGTTTGGGTTCGCGGTCATGGATCAGCCATTGCTGGTAGAGCGCCGACAGCGCCGCGACCAGAAGTCCGCCGAAGTAGACCCAACCGCGCTCGGCGGCGATGCCGACATAGACCAACAGCGCCAGCATCAACACTTGGAGCAGGCCGATGATGAGCCGATCGTGGCGACCGAACAGGATGGCCGTCGACTTGATGCCGATCTTCAGATCGTCGTCGCGATCAACCATCGCGTATTCGGTGTCGTAGATCAGCGCCCAGATCACCGCGGTCGCAAACAATACCCAGGCCCAGCCCGGTATGCCGCCCTGGATGGCCATGAAGGCCATTGGCACGGCCCAGCCGAAGGCAGCGCCGAGAAACAGCTGCGGCACATGGGTAAAGCGCTTCATGAACGGATAGATCATGGCCAGCACGACGGCAACCACCGACATGGCCACGGTCTGCCAGTTCAGCATCAGGACCAAACCGAAGGCCGCCAGGCTGAGCACGACGAACACGCCGAGCGCCTCAGCGGGCATGATCAGTCCCCGCGCCAGAGGGCGGCTGCTGGTGCGCGCGACATGACCGTCGAAATCGCGGTCGGCATAATCGTTGATCGCGCAGCCGGCGGAGCGCATCAGGACCACGCCGGCGACAAAGATGGCGGCGATCTGCCAGGGCGGATGGCCGTCTCCGGCAAACCAGAGCGCCCAGAGCGCCGGCCACATCAGCAGGAAGATGCCGATCGGCTTGTGTAGCCGCACCAGCTTGATATAGGCATCGACGCGCTCACGCCAGGTCGGCATGGCCGGCGTCTCGACCTTGATCTCGGGAAAGGGCATGGGGCTAGGTTCGGGGACTATGCAAGCAACGGATTCCGCGGGACGCACGGACCGGCGACGGACCAAGGGCGCGGATTATCGCATACCGAGACTGGCGAATGGCGACGCGCTGCCCGGCTGCCAGGCTGCCTGAGCTGCCACGCTGCCTAGCTGCCGGTCCGCGCGACCGCCCCTGTCGCCGCGAGCAAGTCCCTCGCCCCTCGCCGGTAGGCCCTTGGCCCACCGCCATCACACCTGCCCGCATTCGTCGCGATCGCCGAGCCAACGCCGAATCAGCGGCGTTGCCTGCTCCGGACATCGCGCCAGCATACGGTCGGCCCCCTGCTGCGCGGCCTGCACCAACGCCTTGTCCCGCAGCGGATCGGCCAGCCGGAACTGGGCCGCGCCGGCCTGGCGTGTCCCCAATACCTCGCCAGCGCCACGTATCTTCAAATCGGCATCGGCAATCGCGAAGCCGCTGGTCTCTCGGCGCAGGATCGCCAGGCGCTCGCGTGCGGTCGCCCCGAGCGGCGGACGATAGAGCAACAGGCAATGGCTCTCCACCGAGCCGCGACCGACCCGCCCGCGCAGCTGGTGGAGTTGCGCGAGACCCAGGCGCTCGGCGTTCTCGATGATCATCAAGCTGGCGTTGGGCACGTCGACACCGACCTCGATCACCGTGGTGGCGACCAGCAGATCCAGCCGAGCGTCGGCGAAGGCCTGCATCACGGGCTCGCGGTCAGCGGCCTTGATGCGTCCATGCACCATGCCGATGCGCAGCCCCGGCAGGCTCTCGCGCAGCGCCGCCGCGGTATCCTCGGCCGCCTGCGCCTGCAGCGCGTCCGACTCCTCCACCAGGGTGCACACCCAGTAGGCCTGCCGGCCCTGCGCGCATGCCTGCCGCACCCGTTCGACGACCTCGCTGCGCCGACTGTCTGGAACCGCGACCGTGGTGATCGGCATGCGCCCGGGCGGCGCCTCGTCGATCACCGAGAGGTCGAGGTCGGCGTAGACCGCCATCGCCAGCGAGCGAGGGATCGGCGTCGCGGTCATGATCAACTGATGCGGTGTGCCGCCCGTCTGTTCGCCCTTGTCGCGCAGCCGCATGCGCTGATGCACACCGAAGCGATGCTGCTCGTCGATGATCGCGAGCGCCAACCGCGCGAAGCGGACCTCGTCCTGGAACAGCGCGTGCGTGCCGACCACCACCTGCGCCTCACCCGCCGCAATGCCGGCGAGAATGCCCTCGCGCTCGGCGCCCTTGTGCCGACCAGACAGCCAGGCGACCTTGAGCCCGAGCGGATCGAGCCAGCGCACCAGGTTGCGCAGATGCTGCTCCGAGAGCAGCTCGGTGGGCGCCATCAGCGCCGCCTGATACCCGGCCTCGACCGCCTGCAAGGCTGCCAAGGCCGCAACCACGGTCTTGCCGGAACCCACATCGCCCTGAAGAAGGCGCATCATTGGCTGCGCAAGCGCCAAGTCCGCTGCGATCTCGTCCAACGCGCGCTGCTGTGCACCGGTGAGACGAAACGGCAGGTCGGCCAGCAGGCGATCACGCTGGGCGGCATCCGTTACCAGCACGGGCGCGGTCAGGGCACGGCGCGCTCGACGAAGCCGACGCAACGCGAGCTGATGCGCCAGCATCTCATCGAACGCGAGGCGCAGAAAGGCCGGATGAGTGCGCTCGACCAATTGCTGCACGGGCGCATCCGCGGGCGGCCGGTGCAGATAGGCCAATGCATCGGCAAGCGGCGGCAGGCGCAGAGGCGCGACCAGCTCCGCCGGCACCCAGTCGCGCAAGCCATCTGTATCGACCGCGAGCAGCGCGAGCGCCTGATCCGTCAGGCCACGCCACGAGATCTGCTGTAGGCCCTCGGTCGAGGGGTATACCGGCGTCAGCGCATCACCAACGGCCACCGCGTCAGTAGCCGAGCTTTGCTGAACCTCCGGATGCACCATCTCCAGCGACTGCGGCCCCTGCCGCACCTCACCGAAGCAGCGCACCCGCTCACCGGGCCGCATCTGCTCTGACTGGGCGCGGGCAAAGTGAAAGAAGCGCAGCATCAGACCGCCACCGGATTCATCGCGCAGCCAGACCTTGAGCGAACGACGTCGACCGAAGCCGATCTGAGCGTCGGAGATGATGCCCTCGACCAGCGCCTCGTCTCCCTCGCGCAGATCACCGAGCAGGCGAAGACGCGTGCGGTCCTGGTAGCGCACGGGCAGATGGAACAGCAGGTCCTGCACGGTGACGATGCGCAGCCTGTGCAGCCGCTCCAGCATGCGCGGGCCGACCCGCTTGAGGCGGTCCACCGGAATCTGATCCAATGCGGGTATTGCGTCCATCGCTCTCCGCCGCCGATCGAATCAGGCTGTTAGCGCGCACCGGCGGAAAGGCGCACGACAAACCAAGACCACGACCAACCGACCAGCCAACCGATGAACGCCGGACACAGCTTTCAGCAACGCATTGAGATCAGCACCCGCGGCCGCGGCACCTATGACATCACGCGCAAGATCGCGGATGCCGTCGAAGAGTCCGGCATCCACACGGGCCTGTGCCATGTCTTCGTTCAGCACACCAGCGCATCGCTGATCCTGTGTGAGAACGCCGATCCGACCGTCCGCCGCGACCTCGAGGCCTTCTTGGCCAGGTTGGTGCCGGACGGCGACCCGCTGTTCGACCACAGCGACGAGGGGCCGGACGACATGCCCGCCCATATCCGCGCCATAGTGACCAAGATGGACCTCACGCTTCCCGTCAGTGGCGGCCGATGCGCACTGGGGACCTGGCAGGGCGTCTTCCTCTATGAGCACCGGACTCAGCGTCATCATCGACAGCTTACCGTCACGGTACAAGGAGAGCCTGCGTAAGGAATCGGTTCGCGTCAGCATCGGCCAGTCAGGCGCGCGAGCCCTGTCCCATCAAGGCCGCGGGTTCAGCCGGCTGGCGCGGCATCCTCGGACTGTTGCGTCACGCGCAGTGTCGGACCAGCACCGCCGCGGCGCGCACGCAGCGCCTGCGCCATCTGGTGTACGGTCATCGCGTAGTAGGTGCTGTGGTTATAGCGCGTGATGACGTAGAAGTTGTCGAAACCGAGCCAGTATTCGTAACCACCGGCGGCATCGAGGCGCAACAGGCTCACCCGCTGGTCGTCGGACAGCGACGCGGCAGCGCGCAACCCTTGGGACTTCAGGCTGCCGACCGAGTAGCTGCTCTTGAATCCGGTCTCCATCGACTGCGGCAGCCCGCTTCCGCCGGCAGCCTGGGTGGTCACCGGCTGCCCGCTCTTCCAGCCGTGCTTGCTGAAGTAGTGAGCGACGCTACCGATGGCATCCTGCGGGTCCCAGAGGTTGCGGTGACCGTCACCATCGAAATCGACCGCGTACTTCTGATGGCTCGACGGCATGAACTGTCCAAGCCCCATGGCGCCCGCGAATGAGCCGACCGGCGCGAACGGGTCCTTGCCCTCGTCACGGGTCATGATCAGAAACTGCTCCAGCTCGCCGGTGAAATAGTCGGAACGCCGCGGGTAATCGAATGCCAGCGTCGACAGTGCATCGACGATTCGGTGCTTGCCCATGTAGCCGCCCCACTTGGTCTCGATACCAATGATGGCGACGATGTACTCGGGCGGGACGCCATACTTCTGCGATGCGCGGTTCAGGGTTGCCGCATGCTGACGCCAAAACGCATCGCCCTTGGCCAGCATCGCGCTCGTGATGTGTTTGGAACGGTAGCGCGTCCAAGCGCCGGTCGGACCGGACGCCGGCCGCCACTGGCGATTCATGTACTCCAGTATCCAGGGGTCAGTCTGCACCCGCGAGAACACGCTGACCAGCTCGGCGCGGTCGAAACCGTGGCGCTGCTGCATGAGATCGATGAAGCGCTCGACATCGCCACGGCCTGCGAAGTCGCCGGTCGTCAATCTGGGTCCACCGGAGCTGCCGCGGCTGCTGCTTGCATAGGCACCGAAACCGACCAGAGACGAATCGGCGGCGGCGCGTGTCGCAAGCGAACGGCTCAGGCCGCTGTTTGCGAGTCGCGGCTGGGAGACGGCGGCGGTCGCCGTCGGCTGCTTCGCCGGGCTGGACCCGCAACCGACCAAGGGCAGGGCCAGGACCAACAAGGCAAACAACGGGTAAAGGCGCATTATTCACTCCGGCTCGAAGAAACCCAAGCGCGATGGTAACGGCAACGCCTGCCGCTGTCTCGCGTCAGTCGCCCACGACCATGACCCCGTCCATCTCTACCCGAGCGGTCTTTGGCAGCGACGCCACACCAACCGCGGCGCGCGCCGGATAGGGCTCGTTGAAGTAATCGGCCATGACCTGATTCACGAGCGGGAAATGAGACAGGTCGGTCAGGTAGATATTCAGCTTAACCAGATCCGGCAAGTCGCCGCCGGCCGCCCGAGCCACCGCGCGCAGGTTGTCAAAGACCTGACGGATCTGCGCCTCCATGTCATCGCCGACCAATTCCATGGTCGCGGGCAGCAGCGGAATCTGCCCGGAAAGATACACCGTATCGCCAACGCGCACCGCCTGCGAATAGGTGCCGATGGCCCGTGGGGCCTGGTCGGTGTGGATGATTTGCTTCGCCATCAGGAGCCTCCGATCGGCGTCTGTCGAATACCGCCGAGGACGATAGGCAATCGGCGAATCCGGGTCAATCGCCAGACGGAGAGGCTCCGGCGCCGCCCGTTGCTTAGGTCAAGGTGGATCGACTTCGTGCGCAGTCCGTCCTCGTCCCTGGGCCCTCGGTCCTCTATCCTCGGCTGAATCGATCATCGCGACTATTGCGCGCCCTGCTCCTCTGCTTGGGTCGCGGCCGCCCTCGCCAGCGCTTGAGTCCGCGCGAACCGCTGATAGGTCCAGCCCCGCTCGTACGCGCGCTCGGTCACGAACCCGAGCGAGTTCAGCATCCGGCTCTTGAGCACCAGGGCGTCGGTCTCCAGTACCTGCTTTCCAGTCTCATCGAAGAAGACCAGCGCCGGGTACTGGGTGAAGCCCAACTGCTCGGCCCAGGCCGCAGGCGTGGTCCGTTCACCGGCCGGCGTCAGCACCGGTGTGCCAGTGTCCGCCGCGTCGAGGCGGACGACGTCCATCCGCTCCAGAATCGGACGTATATCGCCGTCCTGCAGCACCTCGCGGTGGAAGCGCGCACAATGCGTACAATCGGCGCCCTCGAAGATCACCAGCAGCGGACGCTCGGCCGCCACGGCACTGCGGTCCAGCGCATAGGGCGGGTCGCTGAACAGCGGATCGGCAATCAGTCCACCCGCCTGCGCTGGCTGCGTCGGTGCCGCCTGCCGGGCCAGCCAGCCGCGAAAGGTTTCGTCTGAATGGTGCCGGCCGATCACGTAGTCGAGCGCGAGCCCGAAGCGCTGCCGGTCGTAGTAGCCGGTGAGTTGGAGCAGCACGCGACCGTCGCCATCGAGAAACAAAAGCGTGGGTGCGAATTCCACGCCCTGCTCCAGCGCAAAATGCTTGACGCTGGTCCTGTTGCCGGCGAGATCGGTCAGCTCGGCATCGTCGAAGATCTCCAGACCAATGCTGTCGAAATGCGCCTGCAGTCGCTCGGCGATCACCGGGTCGGCAAGACTGGTCTCGATGAACAGATGGCAGTAGGAACAGCCCTGGGTCGAGAAGAACAGGAACAGACCGTCCTTGCCTGCCTCCCGTGCCTCGGCGAGATCGTCCGGCAGCTCGAAGAAGCCCTGCTTGAACCACTCCGGGTACTTGATGGTCTGCACGACGCTGTCGTCAAAGCCTTCCGCGGCTGGGACCGGCGCGGCGAAAAAGGCCGCGGCGGCGGCAAGAATCAGGGTCGGGAGATTGACTCGGGACATCCTGGGGGCCTCGGGCGTTTGTGGCGTTTCAGCGTATTCTAGTTCTAGGCTCGCCTAGCCGAACAGGCGCATCCACCAGCGCTGCCGGCTCTTGGACCTGAGTTGCGCCGCAGGCATATCCACCGGCGGCAGTTTGCTCATCACCCAACCCGGCAGCGGCGGGTTGTCACTATAGCCGCAGACAACGCCGAGGTTGTTCGGATCGTAGATCTTGATCATGGCCGGCTTGGTCAGGTCATCGGCGTAGACGATGCCGCAAAAGTCCTCGTCATGCTCGGCACGCAGCAGGCGGTCAATCTCATCGACAAAGCGCAGCACCTGCTCCGCACTCGCTGGAGCACCCGGCGGCGGCTCACCGATAGCATAGAGATACCAGCCGTCGGCGGCCATCGCCCGCACCCTGTCCCAGAGCGCATCGAGCTGATGCCAGCGCAACGTCGAGGTGAAGCTGCCGCGAAAGGCGGCCAAAAAGGGATCGATCTCGGCCAAACTCATTCCTTGGTATAGTCTCAACAGCCCAACCGCAGATGCAACCACCATGTCAGCCCTGTTCCAATCCGACCTCGAGGGCCTGCCGCTGATCAATCGCGGCAAGGTCCGCGACATCTACGCCATCGACGACACACGGATGCTGGTCGTCACCACCGACCGCCTGTCGGCCTTCGACGTGGTGCTGCCGCAGCCCATCCCCGGAAAGGGAGAGGTGTTGACGCGGGTCTCCAACTTCTGGTTCGCCCGCACCGCCGACCTGGTGCCGAATCATCTCACCGGCGTCGACGTCAGCGAGGTCGTTATAGACTCGGACGAGCGCCGCCGCCTCGGTGAGCGCGCCGTCGTCGTGCGCCGGCTCCAGCCGTTACCCGTCGAGGCCATCGTTCGCGGCTATCTCATCGGCTCCGGCTGGAAGGACTATCAGCGCACCGGCGCCGTCTGCGGCATCCCGCTGCCGCCGGGCCTGCGCCAAGCGGAGCGCCTACCAGACGCCATCTTCACACCCTCCACCAAGGCCGCCGTCGGGGCTCACGACGAGAACGTCAGCTTCGAGCACACCGCCAGCCTGATCGGCAGCGAACTCGCCGAACAGCTGCGCGACCTCAGCATCCGTATCTATCTGGAGGCATCGGCCTACGCCCTGACCCGCGGCATCATCATCGCCGACACCAAGTTCGAGTTCGGTCTCGACGCCGCCGGCACCCTGCACCTGATCGACGAGGTCCTGACGCCGGACTCCTCCCGCTTCTGGCCCGCGGACCAATACCAAACCGGCTGCAGCCCGCCCAGCTTCGACAAGCAATTCGTCCGCGACTACCTCGAGACCCTCGACTGGGACAAGACCGCCCCAGGCCCAGAGCTGCCGCAGGACATCGTCGACAAGACCGCGGCCAAGTATGCCGAGGCGGAGGCGAGGCTGATCGGGAAGGGCCAGGCGAAGCTAGGTTAGAGTCACAGCAGCGCCATCCCGCCTTCGCTGCTCACTCGTCGAGCCCATTGCGCCAATCTTGGTCTTCCCTATCGAACAGACGGGTGGCCTCGGTCGGTCCCCAACTGCCGGCCGGATAGGTGTGGATGTACTCGCGCTCGGTGGCCCACAGCTTCAAAACCGGGTCGACCACGCGCCAGGCGTAGTTGACCTCGTCGTAGCGCAGGAACAGCGTATGGTCGCCCTCGGTAACGTCGAGGATCAGCGCCTCATAGGCATCGATCTGGTCGCGGCCGATGCTGCAAGTACTGGCGTCGAGGCGCTCGGTCTGGGTGCGCATCTGCAGACCCGGCTGCTTCACCAGCAGCTCCAGGCGCATGCACTCGTTGGGTTGGATATTCAACAACAGCCAGTTCGGCTTCAGCTGCTCGATGGGCGTGTCGCTGAACAACTGCTGCGGCGGATGACGAAAGCGAATACTGATCAGTGAGTTGGTGGCGCCCAGACGTTTGCCGGTACGCAGGTAGAAGGGCACGCCGCGCCAGCGCCAGTTGTCGATGTAGAGTTTCATCGCGGCGTAGGTCTCGGTCGCGCTGCACGGGTCGACGCCGGGTTCTTCCAGGTAACCAGGCAGGTAACCGGACTGCTTGCCGCCTTGGGCCTCACCGCCGCGATACTGGGCGCGGAATGCATGCGCATGCACCGCCTGCCGAGGGATGGGGCGAATCGAGCGCAGCACCTTTACTTTCTCGTCGCGCAGGGCCTCGGCATCGAGACTCGGCGGCGGTTCCATCGCCACCAGCGTCAGCATCTGCAACAGGTGGCTCTGGATCATGTCCCGAAGCGCGCCGACGCCATCGTAGAAACCGGCACGGCTGCCGATGCCCTGCGCCTCGGCATGTGTAATCTGCACGTGGTCGATGTAATTGCGGTTCCACAGCGGCTCGAGCAAGAGATTGGCGAAACGGAACACCAGCACGTTCTGCACCGTGCTCTTGCCAAGGTAGTGATCGATGCGATAGATCTGCTCCTCTTTGAAGTGCCGCTGCAGGTGCCCATCCAGCACCTCCGCGCTCTCCAGGTCGTAGCCGAAGGGTTTCTCGACCACCAGCCTCGACCAGCCGGGGTTCTGCTCGTTCAGCCCGTTCGCCGCCAAACGATCCACCACTGGCCCGTAGAAGGCCGGGGCGATGGCCAGATAGAAGATCAGGTTGGCTGCAAAGCCGTCGTCGCCGCGCAGTCGCCCGGCCAGGCGCCGAAAGCCGTCGTCGTCCTCGAGATCGCCCTCGCTGAAATAAAGCCGTTGCAGCAGACGCTCGAGCACGTCCTTGTCCAGACGTCCGCCAAGCCGTTCACTCAACAGCGAGCGCACCTCGCCGCGCCAGTGCTCGTCAGACCAATCGCGGCGGCCGAAGCCGATCACACGAAACGATGGGGCCAGATATCCGCCGGACTCCAATTGGTAGAGCGCCGGCAGCAGTTTGATCTGGGCCAGATTGCCGGTCGAGCCGAAGATGATCAGCGTGCAGGATTGATTCATGCGGTTTTCTCCATATCTGTCGCTTTGTGCTAACGTCGAGTTCCGAACAAACGGCGGCGGCGTTCGTTCGCCGGCGCTCTCCTGCCACCTTCTCCGCATCAACCGCTACGGGCAAGCGCATGGACCAATACTACGTTCCAAGCTCCGTTGGGCCGACTGCCGGGGGGGCTGGCACGCCCGGCTACAGCGTGCTGGTCGCCAGCAGCGAAGCACATCCGCTGATCAAGACCGGCGGTCTCGCCGACGTTGCGTCGAGCTTATCAACCGCTTTGCGCGATCTCGGCCACGATGCGCGTCTGATCATTCCGGCCTATCCGCAAGCGGTGCGCATGGTACGAGAGATCAGACGCCTGCTCGAACTCAGACTACCGAATCTGCAAACCGGCGCCGGCACCCCGGTGCGCATCCTGCAAGGCCTGCTGCCCAACCGCGACCTACCAGTCTACCTGGTGGACGCGCCGGAGCATTTCTGCCGCGAGGGCAATCCCTATACTGACGTAAGCGGCCGCGACTGGGGCGACAATCCTGAGCGTTTCATGCTCTTCTCACGCGTGGTCGCCAGCGTCGCGATGGGGCTGCCGGCACTGAACTGGCGCCCGCAGGTGCTGCACTGCAATGATTGGCAGACCGGCCTCGCACCGGCCTTCCTGCGCGATCAGGACGATCGCCCGGCGATCGTCTTCACCATCCACAACCTGAGCTACCAGGGATTGTTCGACCGCGCGACCTTCGACCGGCTGCAACTGCCGCCGGCGCTCTGGTCCGTAGCCGGGCTGGAATTTCACCAGCGCATGTCCTTCATCAAGGGCGGCATCATCTTCGCCGACCGCGTCAACACCGTCAGCCCCGGCTATGCTGAAGAGATCAAGACCCAGCGCAATGGCTGCGGACTCGACGGCTTGCTGCGTCAACTCGGCAGTCGTTTTTGCGGGATCCGAAACGGCATCGACTATCAGACCTGGAACCCGGCAAGAGACCCTGCCCTGCCGCAGGCCTATGACCGCGACAACATTCATCTGAAGGCGGAAAACAAGCTCGAGCTGCAGAGCCTGTTCGGACTGCCCCGCAACGAGCACGCCTTCGTTCTTGGCTATGTGGGCAGACTGGTGGAACAGAAGGGGGCGGACCTAATCGCCAGCATCCTGCCGCGGCTAGTGTCCGACCCGGACGTGCAGTTGGTCATGCAGGGCTCCGGCGAGCGCGAGTTGGAGCGCATCCTGAGCGAGGCCGCCAAGGCCAATCGGAATTGCGTCAGCGTTCATGTCGGCTACGACGAGACCCGCGCGCACCTGATCGAGGCCGGCTGCGACGCCTTCTTGATGCCATCGCGTTTCGAGCCGTGCGGGCTAAACCAGATGTATAGCCTCCGCTACGGCACCGTGCCCATCGTCCATCACACCGGCGGGCTAGCCGACACCGTCATCGACACCAACGACGAGACCTTGAGCAAGGGCTCCGCGACCGGTTTCCTGTTCAGCGACGCGGACCCGGACGGACTCTGGCATGCCATTCAGAAGGCGCTGAGTATGGCGCGCGAGCAACCCGAGCAGTGGCGCCGCATAATCCTCAACGGCATGGGGCAGGACCTGAGCTGGGCAGCCAGCGCACGCGACTACCAGGATCTCTACGCCGAGGCCCTAGAGGGCCGCCGACAATACGCCGAGGCCATATCGGCCTAGCCCAGCGTCTCGGCTCGACGTATGCCGAGCCGAGACGCTGTTTCGTATGCAACCACTAGCCCCTCGTCACTTTTTTCATCAGCAGCCGATCTCATGCCCAGCCGGGATCAGGTCGTCCTCCTGCACACCGGCCGCTCTTAGCAGATCAGGGATATCGGCCTCGATGATCTCGATTCCCCGCGTCTGACAGAAGCGCCGCTCCTTGTCGGTAGGCTCCGGGATCAACGCCCAACCCGCCGGCTGCGCGGCGCCATAGATGATGTCCGACAGCACCATGCGTTCGGTATCGCGCGTCATCCGCAGCCCCAGGAACAGATAACGGCGGTCGAGCCGATAGGCCTTCAAGAAGCTCGGGATCGCGAACCCGCCCATCAGTTCGGTGATGTAGTCGACGAAGTCGGCATCAGACGCAATGTAGGTGGCGTCCGGTCGCGGGCTGCCCATGGGTTTGAACAGTATCGGCAGGCTCGGATCGACCGCCTCCTGGTCCACCTCGCGATAGGCACCCTTATCGTAGGCATGAATACGGAAGCGGTAGTCGCTGCCGCCCACCCGCGCAATACCCCGGATCAGCGTATGCGGGCAGTGGGCGTACGAATCCTGCAGCTGGGTGTCGCGATTGATATCGATGACATAGGACGGCGCCAGCGCGGCGATCCAGTCGTGCAGCGGCGACCGCGTCCAGCCGCGCGTGCCATAGGTCGCCTCGAGGAATCGATTGACGGCACCGCGCCCGCGCTTGAGTTCAACGTCCATCGCCGCGCGCGGGAATTCCCACATCAACCGCCGCGACATCGGCCTGCCCTGGTTGAGCGCCAGGATCAGGCTATCGCTGTCGGCCGGCATCGGCTCACCGCTAGCGGTATCGACCACACCGGCCAAGGCGCCAGGGCCGAGATAGGGAATGACATCGCCCCGCTGCACGGCGGTGGCGAGACTATTGAGGTCCATAGGCATGGGCAGGTCCAGGCTGTCGGTTTTGCTGATATTCCTGATGACTTAGCAATCGCGGTGCCAGTCCTGATCCCGTTGGTCCAATGTTAGGCCCGGGTGTGCGATCGAAACGGGGGCGGTGATCGCCATGGCCGCGAGCAGCCCCTGCCCGCTGTGGCAAATCTGTCAGACGAGCCGGTTTGTGGGCTTTGCGACAAGCTTGGCCTTACTCAGCGCGGTCTTTTGACAGGCCGATTCCGGGCCGTTTCCGGGCCTGAAAGCCCAGCGCAATCGCTCGCGCGCTGGCCCGGGAACGCGCACTCTTTATCGCGTCCAAGCCCAGTCGCGGAAACCATGGGATGGCCGAGAGGCCAGCATGGCACGACTCCTGCTTCCAGCATTCCAACGCTTAGCCCTTGGAATCGCGCATGAAGCAAAAAGACATCGCCGCGCTGCTCGATGAACCGGCCTGCTCACACAACGCCAAGGCCGCGCCAGGGGCCAAGTCCGGCTGTGCCAAGCCGAAGCCCGGCGCGACGGCCGGCGGCTGCTCGTTCGACGGCGCGCAGATCGCACTGCTGCCAATCGCCGACGTGGCGCACATCGTGCACGGTTCGATCGCCTGCGCCGGCAACTCCTGGGACAACCGCGGCACGCGCTCGTCCGGGCCCAAGCTGTTCAAGCTCGGTATGACCACCGACCTGACCGAGCAGGACATCATCATGGGCCGCGGCGAGAAGCGGCTCTTCCATGCCATCAAGCAGGCCATCGACAGCTATCAGCCGGCGGCCGTGTTCGTCTACAACACCTGCGTCCCGGCACTGATCGGCGACGACGTCGACGCCGTCTGCAAGGCCGCCGCGAAGCGTTGGGGCACGCCGGTGATCTCAGTGGACGCGGCAGGGTTCTACGGCACCAAGAATCTCGGCAACCGCATTGCCGGCGAGTCCATGGTCAATCAGGTCTGCGGCGGCCGTGAGCCCGATCCGGTACCTGCCGGTATCGAGCACGGCGACTTCAGGGTGCACGACGTGACCCTGGTCGGCGAGTACAACATCGCCGGCGAACTCTGGCACGTGCTGCCGCTGCTCGACGAGCTGGGCCTGCGTGTGCTGTGCACGCTGTCGGGGGACGCCCGCTTCCGCGAGGTGCAGACGATGCACCGCTCAGAGGTCAACATGATGGTCTGCTCCAAGGCCATGATCAACGTCGCGCGCAAGCTGCAGGAGGCGTTCGGCACGCCCTGGTTCGAGGGCAGCTTCTATGGCGTGAATGATGTCTCGCAGGCGCTGCGCGACTTCGCCCGCATCATCGGTGATGCCGACCTCGGCAAACGCACCGAGTCCGTGATCGCCCGCGAAGAGGCGCGCATCGACGCACTGCTGCAGCCCTGGCGCCAACGCCTGGCCGGCAAACGCGTGCTGCTCTATACCGGCGGCGTCAAATCCTGGTCGATCATTGCCGCCTTGCAGGATCTCGGCATGACCGTAGTCGCCAGCGGCACGCGCAAGTCGACCGAAGAGGACAAGGCGCGCATTCGCGAGCTGATGGGTGAGGACGCGGTGATGCTCGATGAAGGCAACCCGCGTGCGCTCTTGGACATGTGCCGAGCGCAAGACGTCGACATCCTGATCGCTGGCGGCCGCAACATGTATACGGCGCTCAAGGCCCGCATGCCCTTCCTCGACATCAATCAGGAGCGCGATTTCGGCTACGCCGGCTACGACGGCATGCTGGAGCTGGCCCGCCAGCTGTGCCTGACCATCGAGAGCCCGATCTGGCCGGCCGTGCGCAGCGCCCCGCCCTGGAGCCTGACAGCGCCGCTTTCGGAAGCAATCGACGGCGCCGGCGACGGCGAGGAGTCCGCGCGCCCCGACGAGCCATCCACACCAATCACGACGACCGCACTGGAGTGGGCCAATGCCTGATCAGCGCAGTTGCGGCACCGCCGGACCGACCATCGTCAAGCGCAACAAGGCGTTGTCGGTGAGCCCGCTCAAGGCAAGCTCGACCCTTGGCGCCACCCTGGCCTTTCTCGGGATGCATCGCTGTCTGCCCATGCTGCACGGATCGCAGGGCTGCACGGCGTTCGGCAAGATCTTCTTCATCCAGCATTTTCGCGAGCCGATGCCGATGCAGACCACGGCAATGGACCAGGTCAGCACCATCATGGGCGGCGACGACAGCGTCGTCGCCGGTTTGAAGACCATCTGCGAAAAACACCAGCCGGCCTTGATCGGCGTACCGACCACCGGACTGGTCGAGACCCAGGGCGCAGACCTGCGCCGCGCCGTGCATCAGTTTCGCACCGTCTATCCGCAGTTTGAGGGCGTGGCGGTCGTTCCCGTGTCGACGCCCGACTACGTCGGCTGCCTCGAGAGCGGCTTCAACGCCGGCGTCAAGGCCATCATCGAGACCCTGGTGCCGAAGGCCACTGTCGCCGGCACCAAGCCGGGCCGCCGCCGGCGCCAGGTCAACGTGCTCGCGGGATCGCATCTGAGCGTCGGCGACATCGAGCACCTGAAGGACTTGCTGGAGCGCTTCAGGCTGCGCCCGCTGCTGCTGCCGGACCTCTCCGACGCCTTGGACGGCCACTTGGTGGACACGGACTTCAGCCCGCTCACCATCGGCGGTACGCCGCTCGACGAGCTCGACAACCTCGGCGACGCCGTCGCGACCCTGGTCATCGGCGGCTCGATGCACGGCGCCGCGGACGCCTTGGCCGAGCGCACGGGCGTGCCCGACTACCGCTTCCCGCATCTGATGGGGCTCGCCGCCATGGACAGATTCATCACGGCGCTGGCCGAGATCAGCGGCGAGCCGGTGCCGGAGCGCATCACGCGCCAACGCTCTCAGCTCCAGGACGCAATGCTCGATGCGCACTTCTCGCTCGGCCAGGGTCGCTTCGCGGTCGCCGCCGACCCCGACCTGCTGCTGGCGTTCTCCGAGCTGCTCGCCGGCATGGGTGCCGAGACCGTCGCTGCCGTCGCCCCGGCCAACGCCCCCAGCCTAAAGTCTGTGCGTGCCGATCAGGTCAAGATCGGCGATCTAGAAGACCTCGAGCTGGCCGCGCGCATCCATGGTGCCGAGGTCATGATCTGCAACTCGCATGGTGCGCACACCGCGGAACGGCTCGGCATCCCGCTGCTGCGCGCCGGCTTTCCGCAGTTCGACCTGGTCGGCGGCTATCAGCGCTGCTGGATCGGGTACCAGGGCAGCCGCCAAACGCTGTTCGACCTCGCCAACATCATGCTCGGGCTGGAGAAGGGCGAGATCCACCCATACCGCTCGCGCCTCAAACAATGGCCAGACGCGGAACGGGCCGCCTGAACCCCTGGCCGCGCCCGCCTCGATACGCTAGCCGATACGCTAAAGGAGGTGATCACAGCCCATGACGCTGCAACGCAAGCTCAAGATCGTCAGCGATGACGAGGACGCGGTGCCGGCGGTGCGGATCGCATTCGCCAGCGCCGACCGGCGCCACGTCGATCAACATTTCGGCGCCGCCGAGGGCTTCGTCATCTACAGCCTGGAGCCGGGGCGCTGCGAGCTGCTCGAGGTCACCCAGTTCGGCCGCCTGGACATGGACGGCAACGAGGACAAGCTCGGCGCCAAGATCGACGCCCTGGCCGACTGCGTCGCCGTTTACTGTCTGGCCGTGGGCGCCTCGGCGGTCGGCCGGCTCAAGGTCAAGGGCATCCAGCCCATCAAGGTGGCGCCGAACACCTCCATCAGCGCACTGCTGCGCGGGCTGCAGCGCGAGCTGCGCGACGGCCCCAGCGTCTGGCTGGCGCGCGCCATCGATCGACGCCGGCCGCGCGCGGCCGACCGCTTCGAGACCATGGAGATGGAAGGCTGGAACGAGTCCTAAGGAGAGACTGATTGATTGGCCATCCTGGCCAACAATCAGACGGAGCCTCCTGCCCCGCACCGGAAACACGGTTAGATGAGGTTTTCGGCCCCTAGCTCCTTCTGAAACGAGACGACGCATGATTGAACAACAAGCCACGGTGATCGCGGTCGCTGACGGCGCCGCACTGCTCGAGGTGCGACGCCAGAGCAGCTGCTCGGCCTGCCATGCCGGCACGCGCTGCGGAACCTCCGTGGTCGCCAAGCTATTCGGCAACGGCAATGCCACACGACTGCGGGTCCTGGATCCCATCGGTCTTGCGCCCGGCGAGCAGGTGGTCGTTGGCATCCGCGGCCCGCTGCTGGTGCGCGCGTCGCTGGTCGCCTATCTGCTGCCGTTGTTGGCGTTCATCGGCGCCGCGGGCGCCGCCGAGCAGGCCGGGCTCGGCGACTCGATCGGCGTGCTCGGGAGCCTGGCCGGTCTACTGCTCGGCCTCTGGCTCGCCGGTGTCATTACCGGCGGCACCGGCGCGAAGGCGAGATTTCGCCCGCTGCTGCTGCGCCGTGTACCGGCGGCGGCGCTCGTCCGGTTGGAGCCGATTCACCCCGCCGTCGGCGGCTGAACGCGCCCGGCCAGCAAACTCCAAACACGAAACAACCATGAGGAATGCCCCATGACAGTCGCCACGGCCAACATCGCCGCCGACGACCCGATCCTGAGCACGGACTTCGGTGTCGAGATGATCCGGCAGATGCGCGCCATCGATCCCTATGGCAGCTACGACGACCTGTCCGCCGCCGAGATCCTCGAGCCGTTCGTCCTGACCAAGGAGAAGAAGCGCGAGATACCCATCATCGGCGACCCGGACGAGATCGTCATCGCCCGGGTCAAGGTCTTCTACAACGCCATCTCGGCGCTGATCGAGAAGGAATGCGGCCTGATGGCGACGCCGATGATCAACCTCACCCACGAGGGCTTCGGCCGCGTGCTGATCATCGTCGGCAAGCTGGTGGTCATGGACCGCACGCTGCGCGATGTCCATCGCTTCGGCTTCGAGACGCTGGGCAAGATGAAAGACGACGCCGACAAAATCCTGTCCGTGGCCCTGGCGCTGATCGGGCAGCACGCTGAGGCCGCAGGACTCTGATCGGCAAGTCGCGAGTTTCAAGGGGCGAATGTCGAGGAAGGCCGCATCCGCCCGGGCAGTGATCGCCTGGCCGAATCGCGGCATTCCTTGCTTCTCGTGACCCGAAACGCTTTGCCCGCACCGCGTAACGGATCCTGGAGCAACAAACCTATGACTGAAGACGACATCAAGGCACTCGAAAAGGCGGTCAAAAAGGCCAAGCGCATCGCGAGCGAACGCGCGAGCGAGCTGCACGACCTGGTCGAAGAACGTTTGCCGGCCGCCTACGAAGAGATCCCGGACGTGGCTCAAGCCACCTACGCCGCATGCCAGGCCTGGGCCGAGGCAACCGCCAGGCTCAAGGCTGCTGAGGCAACCGCCTGACGCCGGCGCCGGCCATCCAAACAACCCAGCAACGGAGCAAACAGCAATGAGCACCATCACCGGCCTGACCCGAGGCGGCGCCGCTTGGACCCCCGCCTTCATCGTCGACCTCGACCAAGGCCTCTGCATCGGCTGCGGGCGCTGCTACAAGGTCTGCCCGCGCGACGTCTTCGAACTTATCGACCGCGATGAACTCGACGACGATGACGATTTCGACGACGACTTCGACGAGGCGCCGGGCATGGTCATGAACCTCAAGAACCTGCTCGACTGTATCGGATGCGAATCTTGTTCGCGCGTCTGTCCCAAGGGCTGCCTGAGCCATCAGCCGCAGGCCGCTGCAGCCTGACAGGCGACAAGGCAATCCCTGTCAAACGCCTAACCGCGGCTAGTCCGAGCCCTTAGGCATCGGCGCCTTCTTCGCCGCGGTCTTCTTGGCCACTTGCTTCTTGGCAGGGACCTTCTTCGATGCAGTCTTCTTCGCGGCCGCTTTCTTGGCGGCCGGCGTCTTGGTCGCCGAGGCCTGGCCAGCGGACAAGTCGGGAGTCTTGGCCGGTTCGCTTACACCCTGCTTGGCAGCCGTCTTCCTTGGCGCGGTCTGCTGCGCCGTCACCTTCTTTGCAGCGGCCTTCTTTGATGCGGCCTTTTTGGCAGCAGGCTCGGCGCCGCCAGATTTCACAACGGCGGGCGATGCCGTAGCAGCGGGTCTTGGCGCCGCCTCCGGCTCAGACCTGGGCCCGGCGGCCGTCTCGGCCGCTCTCGGCTCAGGTGCAACCGGCGCCGCGGTCGGCGCGCGATCGGACACGGCTTCCGCGGCGGTCGCGGGCGCCTGCATCCGCTCAGGCGTCGGCTCAGGCGTCGGCTGGGGCTTCGGCGTCGCCGCAGCGATCGATCCCTCGGGTTGGCTCGGAGCCACTTTGTCGGCCGAACTGCCAGTGAACAGTTTCTTGAAGATGTCTTTGACGATATCGAACATTGGTACCCCGAGCTTGTCGATCTGAACACGAGAGAAAAAAGACCAGCATACAGCCGCAGCGGTAGCGGCCTCGCAGGCCGCGCGTCCGCGGCCGCGGCCGCGGACCGCCGGTGCGCTGATCAGCGAGAGGATACCGCCGGAGCGGCCGCGCGGTCCATTGACGCGCCGCTATCGGCAGCGCCGGTCGAGTGGGTCAAGACACGGCTGATCCCCTCCGGCAGCTGCATCACCCCCTGATGGGAACGCATCGGCGCTACAATCAGTCGACTAAAGCTGACGCGGCGGTCAAGTCCGCGTCTCCCGATCTCCATCGCCAGATCTGCCGCGGCCGAAGGACGCGCACCAAGGGGCTTGGCGCTGATCGATCGCCTTTATGTGCGCAACCATGTGAGGTGACCGTCCATGGCCTGGTTCGATTCGATCGTCACACGGCTCGAGGCGCAGTGGAAGGCACCCCACAAGGCGCGCAGTCCGCGCGCGTTTCGCTGTGACTGTGGTCGGCCGGTGTTCTTCCGTAACAGCCACTGCCTCGCTTGCGGCGCCAACTTGGGCTACGCACCCGGCATCTGCGAGGTGCATACGCTGTATCCCGGCGACGCACCGGACACCTGGCAACTCGAGGCAGATCCAGCCGCGCCGCACAGCTATCGCCGCTGTGCGAATTTTCACTCCGCGGCGGGCTGCAACTGGCTCGTTCCAAGCGATGACAACAACGCCTTCTGTATTTCCTGCCGCCTGAACCGCACCCTGCCCGATCTCAGCGACCCGGACAACCAGCGCTATTGGCGCGCCATCGAGGACGCAAAGGCACGGGTGGTATCCCAGCTATTGCCGCTCGGCCTGCCGGTCGAGTCCAAGCTGGAGAACCCAGGTCAGGGGCTGGCGTTCGACCTGCTGCGTCCGACGACCCACGACGGGCCAGTGCTGACCGGACACGCGAACGGCCTGATTACCTTGAATGTCGAGGAAGCCGACGACGCCAAGCGCGAAGCCATCAGAACGGCAACGCGGGAGCCCTACCGAACCCTGCTCGGCCACTTCCGCCACGAGATCGGCCACTACTACTGGGACCGGCTGATACGCGACAGCAACTGGCTCTACCCCTATCGTGCTCTGTTCGGCGATGAGCGCATGGACTACGCCGCCGCTCTGCGCGCCAACTACGAGCAGGGTCCGCCGCCTGACTGGGCCAACCGCCATATCAGCGCCTATGCCAGCTCACACCCTTGGGAAGACTGGGCCGAGACCTGGGCGCATTACCTGCATTTGGCCGACAGCCTGGCGACCGCCGTCGCCTACGGCCTCGATGCGGAGGACCTGGAGACCGAGAGCGAGCCTTTCACGCTGGATGACCTCTATGCCCCGAACGACGGCACCGCGGTCCACTTCCTGTTCCTGATCAACTCATGGGTCGAGATGGTCACGGTGCTCAACGAACTGGCACGCAGCCTCGGACAGCGCGACTTCTACCCGTTCGTGATGTCGCGCCCGGTCGTTAGGAAACTGCATTTCATCGATCTGGTGGTACGCGGCCGCCAGCCGCCCTGGGCGAACGCATAAGCGGCGCGGCAGCAACGCCCGCAAGCGCTGTCGCTGTGCGAGGGGGCCAGGTCCGAACAGACGACACAGGCCAGACAGCGCAGACCAGACAAGGCAGTCCGGCCGGCTCGGAACAGGATCAATGCCTCTCGATCGGCTCACCGCGGCTGGTGAACGCGAGACCGCCGTCGCCGATCATCACCGCCTCGATGATCGGCGGATTGATGGTCTCCTGCGCGGACCACTCGACGACGAAGTTGGCGCCAGAACCGCCGCGAACCTTGTCCGCCTCGATCAGATGCGAATCGGTCTGCATCGGACCAAGCACGATCGGCGCCTCGACCAGGTCCCGCAGCGGCTTGCCGTCGCCATCGAAATAGCGCACCCGATCGATGCGGATCGAATGCTCCGGGTCGGTATTGCGCAGGCTCAGCGTCACCGCCAAGCGGGTGACCGCGGCGCCGCGCGCATAGATGTGCGAGTACGCCGGCACGTACATCGCACGCCCCTTGGCGACGACATCGGCCGGCAGCATGACCGCTTCCCAATCGGCCTTGAGCGGATTCTCGGCGAGTTGCTCCTCGATCACGTAGAGCTGATTGCCGATGAAGCCCAGCGCCAGAATCAGCACCATTACCGCAACCGTCGCCGCGGCCGTTCTGGTCAGCTCGCGCTTGGCATTGCGCCCGTCTCTTGAATGCGCGTCGTTCTGCATGCTCTGCCCCCGGAGATCCTCGTTGTCTCGACTCATGCCTGCACCTATGGCGACGTCTGTCACATCGCCTAGTAACCTTGCAAGAATAGGTTAAACAGCTTATCGGCTCGGGGGTCGTTAGCCAGCTAATCGGTATCGGTATCGGTATCGGTATCGGTATCGAACTGACCGACCTGGTATTCGCCAAGCTCGTCGCGGACCGCGTAGCCACGCTGTCCGAGCTTCGTCAGCATGGCCACAATACGATCGAGCAGTGCCTTCTGCTGTTTGTTGTCGTCCGCGGACAACGCCCCGCACTTCGATTCCGATTCCGATTCCGATTCCGACCCCGACCCGACCCCGACCCCGATTGCGCTTCGTCTACCAATAGATAGAGTTGTGCAGGTTATTAGTGCACCGTTCCCTCATAAGCGCCCTGCGCATTCTAAGCGCGTGGTAGCGGGATTCGCCGATGCGATTGCCGCCGCTCCGGTGCCGCACTGGCCCCCTTGCCGCCGTCTCCACCAAAGGTCGCCGCGATTAGGCCTAGAGCTTCAGCAGCGCGTCCGAGCACACGTGCTGGGCAAAACCCGCACCCGCCTCGGCGTACAGATTGAACACCTGATGCACGCCGGCGGCGCGTAACGCGGCCTCGTCGTCGGGATACTTCGCGATGGCGCCGATAGCGCCCTCGAAACCCTCCTTGAGCAGATGCTGTGCGGCAAAGAGGTTCTCCGACACCTGCGGCATGGCCAGCAGCACCAGCTTGACGTGGCCATCGTCGAGGTGCAGCCGATGCCAAAAATCGGCGTCGGTTGCACTGCCCTGGATCACGTAGCGCCCGACCTCGCAGTGCTCCGCCACCGCGTCCGGATCGGCATCGACCCCGACCGGATTGCGCCCCTTGTCCTGCCGCAGGCTGTCATAGGCACCGGTGCCGACGCGTCCCATGCCGACCACCATCGCGTCGGCATCGCCGGGATCGATCTCGCGCTCCTCGGCGATGCGCTTGCGGCGCTCCTGACGGCGCAGGCGCGAGCCGAACAGCTCGTACAGAAAATGCGCGCGCGCGTTCAGCGGCGCCGCGGCAACAAAAGACAGTGCCACGGCCATCGCGATGATGCCGAGCCACTCGCCGCCAAGCCAGCCGTTGTCCACTGCAATGGCGGCGACGATGAGCCCAAACTCGCTGTAGTTGGCGAGTGTCAGCCCGCCCAGGAAGGCCGTGCGCGCGCGCAGCCGGAACAACAGCAGCAGTTGCTCGAACAGGAATGCCTTGAACACCACCATGGCGAGCAGAATCAGCAGCAGCGGCAGCGCATTCAGCCCTGGCGGTCCGCCGAGTCCGATGCTGAGGAAGAAGCCGACCAGGAACAGGTCCTTAAGCCCGAGCAGCGACTTGGCCAGCTCGCCGGCCTTCGGGTGCGACGCGATCATCACACCGAGCAGCAGTGCGCCAAGATCGCCCTTCATGTGCACAAGCTCGAACAACTGCGCGCCGCCGAGGCCGAGCGTCAGCCCGAACAGCAGCAGCAGCTCGCCATGGCCTACGCGTTCGAGCACCCGCAATATCCAGGGTCGCAACGGAAACAGCGCCAGCAGCAGCAGGGCCCAGATGGTCGGCACCTTACCGGCCGAGATGGCGAGGAAGATCACGGCCGCCAGATCCTGGATGATCAGAATGCCGATCGCGATGGTGCCGTAGAGCGAGCCCATCTCGCCCTTCTCCTCCAGCACCTTCACCGCGAACACCGTGCTCGAGAAGCTCAGCGCGAACGCCAACACCAGCATGGAACGATAATCCAGGCTCGACAGATAGGGCATGCCGAGGTCACCAAGGCTCAGCAGCAGCGGCACCATCACCGCCACCACCAGCAACATGTGCAGCGATGCGACGCCCCACACATGCGGCGCCGCCAGGCTCTTCAGCTTCAGCTTCAGACCGATGCTGAACAGCAGCAGCGTCACGCCCAGATCGGCCAGATTCTCGATCAGGGCGCCCTTGGTCACGCCGACCGCGTGCAGGGCGAAGCCGGCGGCCAGATAGCCCACCAACGGCGGCAAACCCACCTGCCGCACCGCGACCCCCATCGCAAAGGCAACGGCAATCCAGATGATGGCCTCGTACATCAGCAGCAGCCCCCTGCAAGTTGTGTGTGCGTGTCCCGGGCGCGCCGCGGATCCGGCCACGGCGGATTGAACGCCACCGCTATGGTAGCGGCCAAGGTGGCATAAAGCACATGGCGTGCCGACCTGCTGGGCAAGCCGATGGCATTGGCCGTTCGGGTGCCGCATGACCAGGCCGTTACGCTATACTTTCGTGTTTGCGGCACACCTGCGTGCACCGCGGAGCACACCCCTAACCCGTCACTCGAGAAAGGTCGATCCATGTCTGACTACAACGCGGAGGACGTCCGCAACATCGCCCTCGTCGGCCATGCCGGAGCCGGCAAGACCACACTGGTAGAAGCGCTGCTCGCCAACGCCGGCGCCATCTCGGAGCCCGGCAGTGTCGCAAGGGGCAACACGGTGTGCGACTACGACGACATGGAGAAGGACCTACAGCACTCGCTGGACGTCGGCATCACCGGCTTCACCACGCACGGCAAGCACATCAATCTGCTTGATACGCCCGGCTTTCCTGATTTTCTGGGCCGGGCGCTGTCGGTGCTGAACGCGGTGGAGACCGCGGCCATCGTCATCAACGCCGAGCACGGCATCGAACCGATGACACAGCGGCTGTGGAAGGCCGCCGACAACCGCAACCTCTGCCGCATACTGATCATCAGCCACATCGACGCACCCGGCGTCGACCTCGGCGACCTGACCGCGCAGATCCGCGACGCCTTCGGCCCCGAGTGTCTGCCGATCAACCTGCCCGCCGACTCCGGCAGCCGTGTCATCGACTGCTTCTTCAACCCCTCGGCGGAGGGCGCCGACTTCTCCTCGGTGGAAGAGGCGCACAGCCAGATCATCGACCAGGTGGTCGAGGTCGATGAGGAACTGATGGAGCTCTACCTGGAGCAAGGCCAGGATCTCAAGCCGGAGCAGTTGCACGATCCCTTCGAGGCCGCGCTGCGCGAGGCGCACCTGATCCCCATCTGCTACTGCTCGGCCGAGACCGGCGCCGGCATCAAGGAACTGATGGAGGTCCTGGTACGCCTGATGCCGAACCCGTCAGAGGGTAACCCGCCGCCCTTCATGAAGGGTGAGGGCGCCGACATCAAGCCGGTCGAGGTATCGCCGGACCCGCACAAGCACGCCATCGCGCATGTCTTCAAGATCATCAATGACCCATTCCGGGGCAAGATCGGCATCTTCCGCATCCATCAGGGGCGCATCACGCCAAACAGCCAGCTCCTGATCGGCGACGCCCGCAAGCCGTTCAAGGTCAATCATCTGTTCCGCGTGCACGGCGCCGAGCTGATCGAAGACGACGAGGGCGTTCCCGGCGACATCCTCGCCGTGTCCCGCGTCGACGACATCCACTTCGACGCCGTGCTGCATGACTCGCACGACGAGGACCACTTCCATCTGAACAGCATCGAGTGCCCGGTGCCGCTGTTCGGCCTCGCGGTGAACGTCGCCAAGCGCGGCGACGAGCAAAAGCTGACCGACGCGCTGCACAAGCTCGAGTCCGAAGACCCCTGCTTTCATGTCGAGCACAACGCCGCCGCCAACGAGACCGTCATGCGCGGCCTCGGCGAGCTGCACCTGAAGGTGCTGATGCGCAGACTCTCGGAGCAGTTCCACGTCGACATCGAGACGCACCCGCCGAGCATCCCCTACCGCGAGACCATCACCGCCAAGGCCGAGGGCCATCACAGGCACAAGAAGCAGACCGGCGGGGCTGGTCAGTTCGGCGAGGTCTGGCTGCGCATCGAGCCGACCGAACAGGGCGCTGGATTCGAGTTCGTCGACGCCACCGTCGGCGGCTGCATCCCCAACCAGTTCATCCCCTCCATCGAGAAGGGCGTTCGCCAGGTGCTCGACGAGGGCGCGATCGCAGGCTATCCGCTGCAGGATGTCCGCGTCATCGTGTACGACGGCAAGTCGCACCCGGTCGACTCCAAGGACATCGCCTTCGCCACCGCCGGCAAGAAGGCCTTCATCGATGCCGTCGACAAGGCCAAGCCGGCCATCATGGAGCCGATCGTGCGCATCCGCATCACCGCGCCCGACAGCAACATGGGCGATCTCGCCGGCGACCTGTCCGGCCGCCGCGGGCGCATCAACGGCAGCGAGTCCAAGAGCCTCGGGCGCATCGTCATCGAGGGCGAGGTGCCGCTGGCCGAGCTGGAGGGCTATGAGTCGCGTCTGAAGTCCATCACCGGCGGCGAGGGCACCTACTCGATCGAGCTGAGCCACTACGGTGTCGTGCCCGCCAACGTGCAAAAGCAGTTGGCCGACGCCTTCCAACGCGCAACCGACGACTAAGGCGATTTCTGTCAATCGCCTAAGACCCGAAACCCTGGGCGCGTAGCCGCGCGGTCTATGCTGACGATGCAATCTCGCCCGCATAGACCGCCACCATGATCGAGCCCAATCTGAAATCGGCTCTGCAAAAGGCTCTCCAAACGGATCGCCAAAGCGCAGCGCCGCCGCACCGCTGGACGCGGCCGGATACGAGCATAAGGCCAGGGCCGGCGTGTTCGAGCCGGCCGCGCTGATACCAATCGCCGAGATGCTGGCCTAACCGCCCGCGACCTGCTCGAACCCCTTGGTCGCCCGCGCCCTCAGCCGACCACGGTCGCGGCTGATCAGCAGCGCCGCGAGTCCGCGCGATTCGGCCAGGGCCAGACCGCGCTCCGGCCCCAGCACCAGCAGCGCCGTCGCCCAGGCATCGGCCATCATGGTGTTCTCCGCCAATACCGTCACCGAGACCAGCGCATGCCCCACGGGCCGACCCGTGGCCGGATCGATGCTGTGCGAGTAGCGCTTGCCGTCCAGCTCGAAGAAGTTGCGATAGTCGCCGGACGTGGCCATGCCGATATCCTGCAAGCCGAGTACACGGAACACCTGCCTCGGACCATCCGGCAGTGGACGCTCGACCGCAATCCGCCACGGCTCGCCGCGGCCGTTCACGCCATGCCCGCGCAGCTCGCCGCCAATCTCCACCAGCGCGTTCTCGATGCCCTGCCGCGCCAAGAGCGCGGCAACGCGATCCACGCCGTAACCCTTGGCGATCGCCGACAAGTCCACGTAAAGATCTGGCCGCGCCTTGCGCAGCGCCGGCGGCGACTCGCGCAGCTCCAGCTGCCGATAACCCGTGCGTGCGCGCGCCGCGTCTATCTGCGTCTGCCCCGGCAGCTCGCTCGGCTCGATTTCCGGCCCGAACCCCCACAGATTCACCAGGGGTCCCACGGTCACATCAAAGGCGCCGCCGCTCGCGTCGCTGACCAGCCGCGCCGCGGCCAGCACTTCGACCAGCTCCGGCGAGCAGGCGAACCAATCGGTGGACTCGCTCGCATTGAAGCGCGAGAGTTCCGAGTCCGGCCGATAGGTCGACATCAAGACGTTGACCTCCTCCAGCACGCGCGCGATAGCCTGCCCCAGCGCCTGCGTATCAAGGCCCGCTGGCGCCGCCGCCAGCTGCACGCTGTAGCTCGTCCCCATGGTCGAGCCCTGTAACGCCAGCACCGGTGCGCCGCGCTGGCAGCCAACCGCCAATAGCAGTGGCAGGAAGACGAGCGCCAGCAGCCGCAAAGCCGGACGACTCGCCGCGCGGCGCTGGTACGAAAACACTAACCCTTTCATCTGAACGACTGACAACCCGAATCGAAAACGCCCGCAACAAGAGAGTGAACCCAGAGGGTCGGCCGACACAAAGGGCGCCCGCCGCGCTGGACTTCAAACCCGCATTCGCCGATGCTGCGCCGACCCGCGCGACAGGACAACAGCCATGTACAAGCTCGTCGTCTCCGACCTCGACGGCACTCTGCTCGGGCCCGACCACCGGCTCGGCGACTACACGCGCGGCGTGCTGCGCAAAGTGCGCGCGGCCGGCATCGACCTGATCCTGGCCTCTGGCCGGCATTATATGGACGTGCGCGTCTTCTCCGGCCAACTCGGCACCCACGGCTGCCTGATCACCTGCAACGGCGCCGCCGTCAACGACGGCCAAGGCCGCCTGGTGCAGTCGCTGTCCATCGACCGCGACACCGTCGCGTTCCTGCTCCGCGACCCATTGTTCGCCCGCGTGCACACCAACGCCTTCCTCACCGACGCCTGGCTCGTCGAGCAGCCTGAGCCCAGTCTGCTGCGCTATCACCAGAACTCCGGCTTCTGCTACCGCGTCGTCGACTTCGCCGCACTCGGCGATATCGATGTCCTCAAGATCTTCTACTATGCCGAGCATGCCCGATTGCTCGAACTGGAGGCGGCCATCCACGAGCGCGTCGGCGATCGCGTTGGCACCACCTTCTCGCTGCCGCAGACGCTCGAGGTCATGGCCGCCGGCGTCAGCAAGGGCGCCGCCCTGCGCATGATACTGGAAGGTCTCGAACTCTCGCCCGCCGAGGTCGTCTGCTTTGGCGATGGACTCAACGACCGCGAGATGCTGCACCTCATCGCCACCGGCGCCGGCGCCGGCGTGCTGATGGAAAACGCCGACCCTCGTCTCCACGCCGACCTGCCCTCGCTGCAAGTCATTGGCAGCAACAGCACCGAGTCGGTTGCCCGCTACCTCGACGCACTGCTCAGCGGCAACGCCCACCAGCCCCAGTAGAAGCCGCGCCAAATCGCCCGATTGAGAAACCCCCGTGCAAGAAGATCAATTGCTGAACCGCATCACCGTCGACCCAGCGATTTTCGGCGGCAAGCCCGTCATCCGCGGGCGCTGCTTGGCCGTCGAGCATTTGCTCGGCATGCTCGCCGCCGGCGACGCTATCGACACCCTATTGGAGGGCTATGCCTGGCTGGAGCGCGAAGACGTGCTGGCCTGTCTCGCCTGCGCCCATCGCCTAGTGGAGCACGAGCGCGTGGAGCCATTGATGGTCCATGCCGCCTGAAGGTCTTGCTGGACACCTGCGTCTGGGGCGCGCGGCGGACAGCCTAGTGCAGCAGTGCAGAGGTTCCAAGACCGTCTCTGATCGTTGTCGTTGTCGTAATCGAGTGTCGGCGCGACACCGCTTGCGGATTCGATTACGACAACGAACGGCCTCGGGATTTCCGCGGTGCAGCACTAGCCGACGCAAGCCATGACGTGCAACGAATATGGGCGAGACCGAGCCCGATCCGGACGATGCGGCCATTTTGCAGCGCGCCTTCGAGGATAACCGCGTCCTCATCACCCTGGACAAGGACTTCGGCGAGTTGGCCATCGTCTATGGCCGGCCGCATCGGGGCATGATTCGCCTGGTCGGGCTACTGTTGTCGCTCACTCTTTTTCGGGAGAATTTCTCAGCCAGATCCGAGCTGGCCCTGCCGGATTCCTCCACCGCCGATAGGGGTATCTACGAGCCAGACAGACTTGGGTCGATTAAGACTTCCCCGAGGGCAGCTCTCGGCCAAGTCCGGACGCTAGGCCGGCGCCGGCAAGCGGCTGCAACCGCTCGTTCAGCGGACACTCGACCTGACGAGGCCGGCACGCATCTCGCGGACGGGATTGGGCTCGATCAGCCCAGCACGAATGAGCCAACGCAGCAGCTGTTCGGGCACCTGCTCGGTGATGGCTGCGAGGGCTTCCGGCGTCAGTGCCGCCGCGGGCTTGAAGCGCACGGCTTACGAGAGATCGGAGGCATTTGCGCCAGGCTCGAACACGCCGTCGATTTCGTAAAGTTACGGCGCAAAATTAGTACACTGCCACGCAACCTTAAAGCAGCGCGGCAGATAGCGATGAGTGCACCCCTTGGTCGCAAGCACCTCAGCGCCGAGGGGCTGCTGCGCACGGCACGACGGTTGTTTGCACAGATCCCCGATGCGCCCGGGCACGACATCGCGCTGGTCGATCATCTGCTGTTGCGGCTGGCGCTGTTCGGCCTGAAGTATCCCTCGTTGCTGCAATTCGAGCCCGACCAACGGGAGGCGGCGACCATCCCGGCGAACCTCCAGGCACTCTACGGGGTCGCGCGGGTGCCGAGCGACACGCGCTTGCGCGAGCGCCTCGACGCGCTCGATCCGGCCTGCCTGCGCCCAGTGTAAGGCACTGTTCGCGCAGTTGCAGCGGGGCAAGGGTCTGGAGGGGTTCGACTATCTCGACGGCCACTATCTGCTCTCGCTCGACGGCACCGGCAACTTTTCCTCAAAGACGGTGCACTGCGCGCGCTGCGCCGAGAAGCACCACCGCAACGGCACGACGCCCTACTACCACCAGATGCTCGGCGCGGTGCTGGTGCATCCCGAGCACAAGGAGGTGTTTCCGCTCGCGCCCGAGCCGATTCTCAAGCCCGACGGGGCGAAGAAGAACGATTGCGAGCGCAACGCCGCCAAGCGGTTGCTGACGGATCTACGCCGCGCGCATCCGCACCTGAAGCTGATCGTCGTCGAGGACGGCTTGGCCTCCAATGCGCCGCATATCCGCCATCTGCAAGCGCTTGATCTGCGTTTCATCCTGGGGGCGCCAAGCAGAGCGATCACACGTTGCTGTTCGACTGGGTCACAGCCAGCGCGCAGACCACCGAGACCACCCTGACCGACCGGCAGCGATTCTTCCGCCACCGCGTCCGTTACCTCAACGGCGCGCCGCTCACCGACGCCAACTTCGACCTCGAGGTGAACTTCCTCGAGTACTGGGAGCATGGCCCCGACGGCAGCGTCACCCACTTCGCTTGGGTGACGGATCTCCCGATCCACGACCACAACCTGATGACCTTGATGCGAGGTGCCCGCGCCCGCTGGAAGATCGAGAACGAGACCTTCAACACCGTCAAGAACCAGGGCTACCACTTCGAGCACAACTTCGGTCACGGCCACCAGCATCTCGCTACTGTGTGGATGCACCTGATGATGCTGGCCTTCCTGATCGATCAAATCCAACAGCGCTGCTGCCGGCTGTTCCAAGCGGCCCGGACGGCGGTGGGCAGCAAAGCCCCCTGTGGCGCAAGCTGCGCAGCCGCTTCGAGCTGTGCCTGATTCCCGATTGGGAGACGCTGTATCGCTCCATCATCGCGCCACCGCAATTGCCCTTGGCCCACGACACGTCTTAGCCTGCAGCCGTGACCGAGCGTGCGCGACGTGTCTCTTGAAGGAAACCGACAGCCAAGCGTGACCTGGGCGCCAAGCAGCGGCGAGCATCTCGCGGTGCCTGTCGGCTCTGCACCGACGCCCGCGCCGGCCTCGATCCATCGTGGGCGTACGCAGCGGGAATAGCTGGCCTTTTGTCAGCGTTGAGACGGTCGAAGAGGGGTTGATCTGCCTCGAACAGGAGGGCGTCACATCCCTACAGGTCATCTTCAACCTGTTCCGCCAGAAGCCGTCCCGCGAGCTGTTCGACGCGGCGCTCGAAAAGGGCGTTGCCATCATCGCCCGGGCGGCCCTGGCAAGCGGCCTGCTCGCCGGCAAGTTCACCAATGAGACCACCTTCACTGAAAAGGACCACCGCACCTACAACAGGGACGGCGCGGCCTTCAACGTCGCAGAAACCTTCGCCGGCCTGCCCTTCGGCAAGGGCGTCGAACTGGCGGACGGGCTGCGCCCTATCTTGTCGTCCGACGACGCCATGAGCACCAATGCGCTGCGCTGGGTCCCCGACCACGATGCCGTCGCCACGGCGATCCCGGGCGCCTCGAGCCCGGATCAGGTGCTGGGTAACGACGCGGCATCGAACCTGGCGCCCCTGTCGGCGGAGCAACACGGCTGGATCGCCGAAAACTACGACCGAGAGGTGGAGCCGCATATCCGCGGGCCCTACTGATACTTCGCGCGACCATTTTTGAGGCTTTTTAGACGGCTGGTGCTCGGTGGCCGAAACACGAGAACCAACGAAGGCCCGTTATCGATTCCGCGCATGCATCGCGTCGAGAGCGGCGCCTTCTAGCACGGTCCGTTGAAGGCGGGAATGGCTATAATTTAACTGAGAAGTCTTCTTTCTGTGCCAGACTGCGACCCCGGCAGCGGGGAGCGACGGCAGCGCATGCGCCCGTGGCGGGGAGCGGCCCGGCAGGAGGTTGGGGAGCAATGAATGCATGCACATTTAGTACGCGTACGGATACTGTTTCATCCCTATCAACCATCGAACTGAGGTCTGGCCGGAGGCTCTTCCAGCGGGTCGTATCCAGACCACTGATGAGTTTCGTTGTCTCACTCGGTTTGCTCACGTTCGGCATCTCAGGCAGCACAGACGCCCGTACGCTCAGTTTTCCGTTTCTAGCGAACGCTGGCGAGCTAAGCGAGAGGGTCAGCTATTATGCCCCCACCGCCGGGGGCGCTTTGTATGTCACTCGCGAGGGCATTCTGGTCTATGCGCTCAGCGGTCCTAGAGGAGACGATGTGACCGGCTCCGAAGTGGAGTCCCCAGGCTGGGTGCTCACCGAGACCCCGCTCGGTGGCACGGCGAAACCTGCGGCCGGCAAGGCCGCCAGGACTCGGCTCAGCTATTTCCGGGGCAACGACCCCGAGCGCTGGCAGCACGGCGTCCGAACCTACGAGACGGTGCGACTCGGCGACGTCTGGCCGGGCATCGCGGTCGAGTTGGCCGCATACGCCGGCACAGTTGAAAAGCGTCTGGTCCTCGCACCGAAAACCGATCCTGACGTAATCCGCTTCCGGCTCGGTGGGGCCCAGGCTTTACGGGTCAACACGGCAGGGGACCTGGAAGTCCAGACGGGTTCAGGTGCGGTTACATTCACTGCCCCAGTGGCGTGGCAGGACTCGGTCGAGGGCCGGCGTCCGGTCGAGGCTGCCTATGTCCTCCGGGAAGGTGCTAGCTACGGCTTCGCCTTGGGGGAACACGACCCCGCTTTGTCGGTTACCATCGATCCTATCATCCAGACTACCTACCTGGGTGGGAGCGGCATCGAATACGGTTGGGGCATTGCAGTACACCCCAGGACCGGTACCGTCTACGTTGTCGGCGAGACCCGCTCTGACAACTTCCCCGGCACGCTGGGTGGCGCCCAAAGCAGCATTGGCGGCGGCGAGAAAGACGCCTTTGTCGGGCGTCTCGACAGCGAGTTAAGCGTGCTTGAACAGGCCACCTATCTCGGCGGTACCATGGTCGATGTCGGCCTGGCGCTGACCCTCGACCCGACCGGGGGCACCGTCTTCGTGACGGGCTTCACCGATTCGGCCGACTTTCCGGCTACGACAGGAGGTGCTCAGAGCGGTCTGATGGGCGACTATGACGTCTTCATCGCGCGGCTCAACGCGGAGCTGACCGTCCTCGAGCAGGCAACCTACGTCGGGGGCGCCGTTCCACCGAACTATGTCGGCGCCAAGGCCCACGATAGCGGATCGGCACTCGCCCTGCACCCGGGCAACGGCGATCTCTACGTGGCTGGGACAACCAGGTCTCAAGATTTCCCGGGGACCACGGGCAGCGCACAGCCCAACTGGGTCGGTTACGGCGAGGCCTTCGTTGCGCGCTTAACCCGCGACCTCACCTCGCTCACTCGAGCCACCTATCTCGGCGGGCAGGGCGACGACTCTGGTCAAGCGATCCTCATCGATCCCGACAGCAGCGATGTGTACGTTGCCGGTATCACCGGCTATGTTCCTCATGTGGGCATCACCGAAGGTGACTTGCCAGGCGCTTCGGGCGAGAGCACAGGCAGATTTTCGGCGGCATGGTTGATGGTTTCGTGGCGCATTTGAGCGCGGATCTCTCCACGCTCGAGCAGGCGACCTACTTAGGCGGCAGTTCTATGGAGGAGCTTCGCGCGCTGCACTGGGTGCGGGTGGAGGAACTCTTTACGCCGCGGGTTACACGGCCTCGGAGGACCTGCCTGGAACCGCAGGCGGTGCCCAACCCACACTGGGGAACCCCGCGACGGTCGGCACCAGAGATGCTTTCCTGGCCCAGCTCAGCACTGATCTGACGGTACTGCATCAGAGCACGTACTTGGGAGGTCGAGCGAACGAGCGTGCCTATGGGCTCGATCTAAATCCACTCTCGGGCGAGATATACGTCGCGCGGGACGACGGAATCATATGATTTCCCAGGCGCCACCTGTGCGGCTCCAGTGGCGCCCCGCGGACAGTTTCGTCGCCCGTCTGGCCACTGACCTGACCTCGTTGAGTCAGTCCACTTCTGGGAGGAACCTATAGCAGTTGCTACGGGATGGCACTGGATCCTGCGACCGGGGACGTCTACCTCACCGGTGAGACCAGCTATGACGACCTCCCCGGTACAGCGGGAGGTGCCCAGGAAACGTCAGGAGGATCGGTCGATACATTCGCCGCGTTATTAAGAGCGCCGACCTCCTGCTACCGGTTGTCACCGACCATCGCTGGATATTGATGGTAACGGAGAACAGGACGCTCGTTAGCGACGGAATCCTGATCCTCCGATATCTCTTCGGATTCCGCGGGAGACCCATTGATCGATGGGGCGGTGGCGTGCGGTACTCGCTGCACTGCCATCGAAATTGAAGACTATCTGGAACTCGAACGCTGCAGCGTGATATTCGACGTCGATGGCAACGGAGAACAGGACGCCCTGAGCGACGGAATCCTGATCCTCCGATATCTCTTCGGATTCCGCGGGGACCCATTGATCGATGGGGCGGTGGCACCGGATTGTGCTCGCTGCACGGCGGCTGCCATTGAGGCTTACATCGCCGGACTCTGATCACCCGGCTGCGGAGGGTCAGCTTGACCCACGTCTCAGGGAGAGGTCGTTGCCAAATGGGCCGCGATCGTGATGGTAATGCTTGGCATCGTGCTGCTGACGCGTATTTACGAGACCGGGGCGAGCAGCGTCACCCGAATTGGGGCCGTCGCTGGACTGCTTGCCGGGCTGTTCCATGCGGTATTCATTTTCGGCTTCAAGTATGTGGTACCGCACTGCAGCTCACAGGCGATTCTCGCGATATCGTTCGCGCTATTTGTCACCATACTGATCGGACTGACTGATGCTGACCAGGCCTTGGCCATGCTCAGCACGCCGCGTTGGCCACTGTTCGTGGTACTGGGGTGTTTGGCGCCGGATTGCCCTTCATGCTCCATATTCCGGCCTCAACCATACTGCGCCGGCGGTGGCCTCGATTGTGGCAATGGTTGAGTCGATCACGGGATCGCTGTTCGGCGTCGTGTCGTAAATGAGAGCCTCGTCAAGGTGCGGATCACCGGCATGGGGCTGATTTTGGTGACAGTTACCGCCCCGAGCGTCCTCTCGAGGGCATCATGGACCGATCGAGCCTCGTCGGTGTCGCGGACCGGTTGAGGAATCTGAGCAAGATGGCGATCTGTGGAGATCGTCTCTGAGCCGATGCGCTGGGAAGAGTTCCGCCACTGCTGGCGGAAGTCGAGTCTTTCGCTCCGTTTGACTCACCTTTCGAGAAACATTCGGTTTCGTCCGGGCACGACACCGGTGTTGTTGAGCGCCCCGGTTCACATTGAGAGGTGGTTCCCCCGCTCGCGCGGCCCACAAGTCGACCAGCAGAGCTGCGAGGAATAGACTCGGAAATGCTTTGACACGTTCCGTTCTACCGCACTGAGCGGCCTTTCGTCTACGGTCGTTTCACCTTTTTCTTCGATCCTGTCTCGATCTCGGCACGCCTCCGGGATAAGCTACCGGTTGTGGGACATGGGACACGTCCAGAGGATCAAGCTGCGATAGGCTGCAATGCGTCCAAGACCGGTCGCTCAAGCCGTTGTCGTCAGCGGCAGCAATGGGTCGCGAGCGGTCAGTCGCCACCATAAGCTCCAGCGTCAGCTGCGGGTCGGTTGCCGCCGGTGGGTCACGCGCTCAGCCGTCCCCAGCCTCAGAAAGGACTAACGGACAGCAGTCGGCCAACGCACTAAGCCGCTATCGCGGGGTAGGGCGCGGTGGAACCTCCGGCGGCAATTATCCAAGAAAAAGGAAAACTCCAGGCTTTGCCGGGGTGGCAGTAAGAGTTTGACATTTCCGGGCAGTCCATCGAGGAAAGTTCCTCCGGCCAGCCGTGAGCCGCCAAGCACACGACAGATGAGAAACCCGATGGACGAGAGCGAGAGCCTGCGCTAATCCAAGGCTGTTAACTTTCGCCTTAACAGCCATGCCCGAAGCAACTACAAACAACATTGACTTTCCGCCACCAGAGAATTCGTTGTAATCCAAGGCAACAGCAACTACCGCATTTGCGCCTACGGCATATGCCTCCTTTCGGAGTTCGTTTAGCACCGTTTTTCGCGTTTCTCTCAAGATATCCTGTGTGCCGCTCCGCTCCGGCCGCCCACTATATCCCTGACACCCGCAAATATATCTTTGAAGATGTTCATGCCGAATGCACATTCCGCAGTAATTATTTCTAATCTTTTTTCTATTTCTATATCGGGCGCCATTTCTGTGGGTAAAAATAATTTCCATTAATTGCTTTTCAGTCAGGCTACTTAATTCCTGTGCTTTCTGGATTCGCTTCCCCTCTTCGCTGTGCGCGAGTTCACGGCCTCATACAAAAGAGTCGAAAAAGTGCCCTTTTTAACGGTAGCGGCGACCCAGATACCTCCACCTTAGCACTTTACGCAATTCTTCGTCGTTAGCGACAGAGTAATGCTTCCGAAGCTCATCTAAAGCCAACATGGTTCTATGCTCCTGTATCAATATCGCGTGCCACTGTGATCAACGCGGCGTGAATTCTGGGGTCGATGCACGCTGCCGATGACTTAGGCCTCCACGGCGGAGGCCGCTTTACGCACATGCTTGGAATCCTGCCTGGTGTCTTCTACTCCGATTCCTCCTCGAGATTAGCCGGGTCAACCCGGAAATATCTAATTTCTAAAAGGGCTTTCCTTAGCTCCTGTGCATCGTACTGCCAACAGAACCGTCCTCACGTCGTACTTGCGCGACAAAACAACCGAAGTCAAGTAAGTCTCGGCAACGTTTTCTGTCGCATCCCAATGACCTCCTCGCGACAGGTAAACAACCTCGATTGGTGAATAGTCACGTATGAGAGTAGACTTCAAGCTCCTGAGTCGTCGATTAAAAACGTCAAAAAGGATACCTACCACTGTAATGGCAGATACGTCTTCTTTCGGCTTGCCAAGTCCGGTAAGGAAAAGTCTAAATCCGCCAGGATCAGCATTGAACTCCACCTTGACGCCAGCCTCTTTAAGCGTCACAGGTGATTCTCGCTATTTAACGTAACCCACTTCCTGTTGAGCGATGAGAACGCGTTAAGCGCGGTAGTTGAGGATAATTTTAGCGTGACACTTCCTCCGTCTTCGACCGTTTTGGTCATCTCCGCATTCGCGTTTCCCAGACCCCGCCGGTAAAAATAGCTAAGCCAACGAAAACAAGAAATGTACGCATAAAAGCCTCTGAGGTGGTGAACTCGGTACTGGCGCGCAACCGGCGCGCAGAGTCATCGGGCCATAAATGCAAAAACCGGCCTCTCGCAACTGTATCGACGGCTGCCAAAAGGCGCCGAACCGCCCATTGCGCCGCCGCAAAACGACTCGATGCTGCCTACGACAACTTCATTACCGAGGCCAAACTTCCCGCATGAAACTTGACGCATCTGCGTAGAAAAATGCCTCCAAGCGGGCTAGTCCATCAGCGCTTTACGCGCTGCCTCTTTGGGTTCAATCCTGCCAAGCGGTCACAGCACCGTTTTCTGTATAGACGATCATCCCGTCGTAGTAAATCATCTGCTTGCGCTCACCAGCAGCCGTGACAGTACGGTTGACATCCATTGGCTTGCCGAACTTTGCGACCACGTCTCACTCCGGAGAGCCAATGCCGATCTTGATGGATTCTTTGATTTCATACTCTTTAGACGTCTTCTCCGCTGTTCGCTTCAATCAGTCTTTTATGCAGATCAAGGTAGTTCCCTGGAGGCGGCCCGCATCGCTGCTCGAGCGTTCTTCCCTGCTCGTCTTCCGAGCACCATGAGAATTGCACAAGCCAAGCTTGAGAGCGCTTGCTTCAAACTCGTATAGGCATTGCCGGAATGGGTGCATCTCGAATTCGGCATCAAGCTGCGCTGAGTTTGCGCTGAGCTCTACAAGCTCTTGTTCTAGCTTCTCTCGCTCGTCTTCTGCCAGCACTCCAGCACTCATTCCGAGACCAGCAGTGCCATGAGGATTCTCTTCGTTTTTGGCGACATGAATCGTCTCTCTGCTAGACCCGCATCGAGCCACGATATGCTGTCTCGGAGACACCCGTAATGGCGGTGGACGAATCCGGCACGGCCAGCCCGGATTACACTGACAAATTCCCGTGGAATAAACTAAGCGACAACACCCGTCAGCCTCATGTACTCCTGATCGAGCAGCGTGCGACTTTGCGGGCATCGGCCCCTTCAACGGTCCCCCTTCCATCCGCTTTGCTCTATTTAGTTGATTCCGGAACTGCGTTTTTCCGGGGCGGCGCCGTGTGAGCGTCAGTGGCGATGGCGCGGCACCAGCGCCGGGCGGGTGCTCACAACAACCGGCACTCAGCAAGCGGGCGGTCTCCCGAGTACGGGCTAAATATCTTCAGCGACCAACCGGAGCCCGCCCCGAAGTTG
>CAVPHF010000032.1:0-412477 GCA_963704155.1 uncultured Gammaproteobacteria bacterium | reverse complement strand
TCTTTCGGGATCAACATGCATGAAGTAGTTATCGCCTGTGCAGTGGGCGAATTCGTTGATGCGTTCCTGCGTAACTTCATACCATCCGGTTGGTTCAACCTTGGTCCCTATAAAATTGACTAGCTCATCTTTAGGTACGATTTTGTTCATGTTGTTTTCCTCTTTTTTTGGAAGTAAACCTTGCTTCGGCGATAACATGTTTCGACGATAAAGCAAATCATCTTTCGCCGCAAGGCCGTGTCAAAAGATCAGAACGTCACTCGGGCTCGCAATCCGAACAAGGCGAGAGCGTCCGCGGGGTTCAAAGCCGGATTCACAACGATTTGCAGGTTGGGCGTGATCTGAAGGTTCTCGGTAAGCTGGACCCTGTAGTAGACCTCGCTTATCCACTGGTCGTTGAGGTCGACCCCGAACGTATCCGAATTAGGGCGGCCCCAGTTGAGGCCGACGCCGAGCTGGTTGCCGCCGGGCTTGTTCTGGTATCCAAAACCGCCGCTCACCGACCTATCGTAAAGGCCCCCGCCTTCATGGGCCCAAGCGGCACGCAAGAACGGCAACCAGTGCTCGGCCACAACACGGGAGACAGAGACATTGACGCCCCATCCGCGCTGCACGCCGCTAACGTCACTCTCATCCTGCTGCCAGACCGCGATATGCGCATTGTCGAACAAAAATCGCTTGCCACCTCCGGTGATCCCGATCTCCGCGGTCTTGAAGGTGTTGAAGTCACCGAAGAAGGTATCGAAGCCGTCGAACATGGATGTCGGCTGGTAACCGGCGTCCATGATGCTGGCTGCCGCATAAATGTTGTCGGTCAGATAGCCGCCGACCATCGCGCCAAGCGCGGCGTCCGGCAACACGATCATCGTGTTTGAGCCGACCGTAAAGGCGAGATTGAGAAAGCCGGTCCAAGGACTAGCCAACGCGTAACCATCGAAATATTCCTTCATATCAAGAAAGCCGAGACGCAAGACAGCGCGGTCGTCGGCGAAGTCCTGCTTCCAATAGAAAGTGGTCGCGCGAAAGCCGTCGTTGTTGAAGACGGGTTCTGGCGTACCGACAAACCCGACATCGACGCCGAAGGCAGACGGCGGGATGTCGGTGTAGGCGTGCCGGTTTTCGATCTTGAACTCAACGCTGCCGGTGTTCGCCGCGCCGCGGTTCAGCAACTCCCAGGAGCCAAAGAAGCGCGCGACCCCAGAGGCCGAGGTGTCGTCGCCGAGGCTGTCGGTCGCGGCGAAACCCACTGCGAGGTAATCGCCGCCGAAGCTGAGCCCTGTGCTCTCGGCGATACCGGCCTTCCATCCTTCCCACGCTTTGAGGACATTGAGATTGAGTAGATCCGCCTTCTCCTCGCGATCATCGCGCAGGATCGTGGACACCGCTCGGGGGCCGCTGAAAGGGTCATGGTCAAAAGCAGTTTGCACCGGCGCCCCGGTGCGGGAGGCGCCCTGCTCTGCGTTCTCCGCGAAGGCGGTTTGCCAGCACATAAAGAATGAGAGCACAGCCAGTGTCGCGACTGTCAGCCTTGGTGACAACAGGGCGTCTGCCGCACAGTAACGGTGCGCAGGGAGGTGCTGGGCGTTTCGCTCGGCTCTCAGACAAGAGCAACAGCCGACCTGGTCGAGGCGTCTGCGCATCGTGCTGAGGGCAGCGACCAACCCTAGGTGGGCGCTGCGTGACCATCGAGCCTTGCGTTTCATGGCAGCAAGGCTTAGACGAGGCTCTGGTGGGTTGCTGCCGCCGACAAGCGCCCGTTCGGGTGGACGGTCGGGCGCTGCCCATACTTGTCGAACGGGCTGGCTTTGCTCCTCTGGCGATCCTTTCTGATCGGATCCTGTTCTGGAACCGCGTGAAAGGACGAGTTCACGGCACGAGTACGCATTCGTCTCACCCGGCGTCGCCGCTGATGAGGCGACCACTCGGCAAGCCTCGGATAGGCTCGCACGTTTCTACTCACCAATCGGTCATCCACCGCCTAAGGTGTTTCGCGTACTGCGCAAGAGCTGCTGCGCTAGCCCGTCCGGCGTGTGGCCAAGCGTTACTTCAATCGCTCTTCGGTATTTTGATGAACCAAGCACGACCGGCATCAGAAAGCGGTGCCGCAAAAGGCTACCGCCTCAGACGTGCCCGACTTCGACCAACGGCTCAACGGGCCGAACGCTAACCTGCTGCGACAGGCTGACTAGAGTCCCTTTGGACGTGGCGCGCGCAAGCAGAGTGCAATATGCTCGAAAGTTAAACAGGGAATACGCGCACCGGCAATCGAGTCCCGCCGGCGAGACGAACGCGCCACCTCGCCGCTGTCTGCGTTCAAGGTGCCGTCGGGTCGGTACCAGGCCGGTACCCATGACCCCCTCTGGGGGCCTTCATCAAACCACCCCCTGTGGGGGTGGTAGCTGATCTGTGATTTGCGGAGCCTACTGCACTCTCCTTGCACGCGCCACCGTCCCGAAAGGGACTCTCGTCAGCCGTGTCGAGCCCTTCCAGGTCCGTCGTCCGAGCATGGCGGCGACCTGCCGCTCGAACCTCGGGCTGCCGAGCACGAATCCGCCGTTGGTGCAATCGCGCAGGCGCCGCAGCAATTCGGCACTGAGCACGTCCTCGAACAACCGACGATACGCGGCGAGACGCGTCTCGTCGGAGCCCGCCAGTTCCCGGTAGAGCGCGTGTGGCGTCACCACGGGATCCGTTCCGCCCAACGCATTGGCCCGGTAACTCGACCAAGGATACGCCCCCGGCGCAGGGACCATCGACGCGCGGACTGGGTTCAGCTCAATGTAGCGCTGGCAGGCGAGGAGGTAGGCGTCGGCCTCAATCAGCGACGAGCGGAACCGGCCTTCGAACAAGCCGCCGGTGCGTCGGTAAGTGCGGTTAACGTGCTGGACATACCGCTGTCCGAGGCGCTTCATCACCGCGAATTAGTCTGGCAGCGCCCCTGAACCTATTGAACCGCGAGAATATCCATATGTGCGCCGCGTGTCATTTCAAGGTGAAGGAGCCAGAGTATTCAGTCCAGAATACGAAAGAGCCGCCCTCAAAGGCGGCTCTTTATCGTTTCAAGTGGCGGACTCACAAAAGCTCGTGTCCCTATTCAGGGAACAGGAAGACGAGGATTGCCTGAAGTTGGGCATTCGCACCGCCATCGGGTTTATCTGCAAGCCCGTATGCTGATACTGAAAAGTTCACGGGCTGTTTTCCCAAATTGAAGATCCTGCCGAAGCCGGCGCCCACCGGAATAGTCCACTTGTTCCCGCTATCTGCTTCATGATTGTAGGTTATGACAGGGCCAGTTTTCAGATACCAACCGTTGTCGAGGTTGTAGTTGGCAAAGGGTTGGAATGTCATAAAATTAACGCCTTCGCGCGTGTTGGAACTGTCCACATCCCAAACGTTGTTGAGCAATGCACCCACCGTCCAATTGTTAATCTTGGAGAATAAGACGCCGCCGATGCCCGCGGCATTTCTGCCTGTACCAAGGATGTCGTCGGATGCCGTATCGAACTGAAGTACCGGTCCGACACCCCAAGTCCAAAAGTTGTCCCCGCCCAAACTGTTGGTCTTTTTCGGCACAAAGTAGGTTTGCAGCTGGATATCGCCAACGCCTGTTTTCCCATCAATCGGACCAGAATCTGGCTGGTCGATGAAAGGAATGATGCCGCGCAAAACTAATTCCCAGTTTTCGCTAATATCGATTGGAACCACCGGTTTAAAGACTATAGTATTCTGGGTTCTATCTTCTTCCCCGACATTCTGATAGCTATCAAATTCGAAAGGCAAACTGATCAGCGAGGCGATCGGGTTCTGTGACTGGGTCGCCAAATCTGCCTGTCCCCCTCCCTCTCCCTGTGCCAACGCCGAACTGCTGGCCCCAAAATTGGTCATAATGAAGATTGCAGCAAGGGTGGAAGTGCAAGCCCGCAGTACTTTGCCGCGTTTGAGTGCTGCCGATGATGTGTGAAAATTTTCCATGTTGTTTCGTTTCTTACAGGGGCAGCTTCAATTGTGCGGCGCGTTCAAGACCTATTAGGCCTAAGGCTACTGCACTCTCGTTGGGCGCGCCACCGTCCCGAAAGGGACTCTAGTCTGCCGTGTCCCACCAGGGTAGAGAATATAGGGGAAGAGAATATAGGGGACGTACCCTGAGGTATCCCCACAAACCTGGGAAGCCCTCGGTCACGGCGCGAGCAGCGCATCATGGTCACTCGCGACCCATTGATCGAGCGGCCCGATCGCATCGACCAGCTCGGCGACGCTCGTGCGGCAGTCCTCCAGCGTTAGCAGCAGTCGGGCCAAGAACAGCCGTGAGTAGGCGCGGCGCTTACGCGTGCCCGGCCGCAGACGCTCGTGCAGGCCGCAACGCTCGGCGGCGGTACCGATCAGCCAAAGCAGGATCGCCGCCAGTGATGCGATCAGCACCAGCACCGTGAAGCGGGCGGTGCCGCTTGAGGCGCTGCACTCGAGCCCTTCGCCAAAGTGCTGGCTCTTCATGTCTCTGAAGCTCAGCTCAATCTGCATCCTTTGTCGATAGACCGCCACCAACCGCTTCGCCGGCCAGTCGGCCAGCCGGGTGGAGGCCACCAGCAGCCACGGCTCGCGGGCATTGCGCGCGGCCTGCTGACTCTTCTTCGAGCGCGAGCGCTTGCCGGAGGCGGTCTTCGCCCGGCGTCCGAGCTTGGGCTTGCGCACTAGCACGAAGGTGGCGCGCAACGGATTGCTACGCACCCACTCGCCGATGCCGAGTGTCGTCGGCGTGGTGGTGGCCTCCTTGAAGATGTTCTTGCAGCTGCGCCAGCGGTGCTTGAGCTTGATGTAGTCGCGCCCGCGCACCCGCCCGACCCAGCGCCAGCCCAGACGCTCGACCTCGCGGTAGAACGGCACCCGGTTCCGAACAGGGAAGCCGCAGTCCGCGACGATGATCGGCTGCGCCGTCGCCGGCAGCAGCGCCTTGAGCTGGTGCAGGAACCGATGCTGCACGTGGCGGTTGCCCAAGTTGCGTTGGGTGTGGACCTCCTCATACAACGTCAGGCTGCGACCGCCCACCGGCACCGAGGCACGCAGCAGATGCAGCGACTGGTCCTCCTTCAGATCGCTCCAATCGATGACGATCAGCGGCTCGGCCACGCCCGAGATCAGCATCCGCGCCACCGCCGTGTAGATGTGCTTGGCATCGCAGCGAAGATGCGCGTTGCCCAGCAGCCGGTCGGCACGCTTGATGCGATGACGCAGGTGCGACCCGCCGCCAAATCGGCGTCCAATCTCGGTCAGCGTCAGCCGCGGGCCGCTCACTGTCGCGGCCACGGCCTCAAGCAACACCGTCAAGCGCCGACGGTGGATGCCGGCAAGCAACGGTGCGACACAACGCTGTAGAATCGTCAGGGCATGCATGGGGGGTCCTCCGCAGGTTTGGTCGCCCGTTGTGGACCACCAAACCCCATGCATGTTCATTTCCGCCCTAGGTTTCCCTTCTAGAAGACTGTTCTGGATAATTTTTTAGTGGGGATACCTCAGGGTCTGTCCCTATTTTCCCCGCGGACAAGGGCGCATTGATTGGCGCGGGAGCCGGCGCGTTGGGCGGCTACTTCTACGATCAACATCAGAAGGGCAACATCGACTAGCGGTGCGCACGGCGACATCTGTAGACATCTGCCAACGGTCTCGGAAACCCTGAGGGACAACGCATGCGAATCATCACACTCGTCGCCAGCGCACTGTTGGCGGCATCCGCGGCCACGATGGCCGCAACCTTCGGCGATTACCAATCCGTGGGCTTTCTTAGCGACTATTCGAAGCTCCGGCACAAGCCCGGCTCCGATGCCTACAGCTGGTCCGAGCCCGCCGCGCAGATCGCCGTCTACGACAAGGTCATGGTCGATCGCATCAAGATCTACCTCAAGCAGGGCGCCGAGCGTGGCGAAATCGACCCGACCACCATGAAGGTGCTTGCGGACTACTTCCACGACGCGATCATCGAACAGCTGCGTGGCCATTACCAAGTGGTGCGCGAGCCGGGACCAGACGTACTCCGGCTACGAATCGCCGTCACCGACCTGGTGCCGAACAAGCCCGAGGCGTCCGTCATCACCCTGGCTGTCCCGTTCGGGGGCGTCGCCGAGGCCGGCATCGGGGCCTTGGGCGGCGATGCCGGCAGTTCACCTTTCGTCGGCGAAGCGTCCGTCGAAATGGAAGCCCTGGACAGCAGCAGCCAGCGCCAGGTAGCCGCCTTCATCGAGACCCGGGCCGCGAAGAAATTCAACGTTGATTTGTCCGGAGGCGTCGGTAACGCCGTGAGCAAAGGCGTCGGTGGTTTCACGGACTCGTTCAACACCTGGGCCTACACCAAGAAGGCGATGACCTACTGGGCGACGCGGGTCGGAGATTGGCTCGACTCGGCGCGGTCAGCCAAGACCCCATGACTCCTTGGTCGCTGGTAGTCCTGCCCGTCCAGACAAGGTCGATGCAGAGTGCCCCGGATCTCGGTAATCAGACCGTCAACTCATCCTGCTCGGAGCCTCGCCCATGCTCAAGCAAGGCTCTTCCCTCTCGTGAACCAGATGGCGAACTGGGGCACCGGCGCACCGGTGGGCGACAAGGACATCCCCGGCCGCGGCTATCCGAAGCTGGAGAAGACCGCCGACGGCTTCGACCCCGAGCGCGGCGCCGTCGTCTACGATTGGAATTAGCTGACCAGGGCCTCCCGCCATTGCGCTGGTGCGCAAACAGGCAGCCGCATCTCGTCCGCCAGGGCGAGCAGATCCTGATCGCCTGTGACGATGCCATCCGCGTCCGCGACAATAGCCAGATCGACAAATACCTGATCGTTCGGGTCGCGACACCGAGGCGCCGCTGGCGGCGACTCGGGCAAGGTCACCGTCTCCGCGTAGGACACAGGGCTCAGCGTTGCTCCCGCGCCCAGGTGACGGCGGCGTCCACGTCCTGCTCCGACAGGCCGAGCTGCGCCAGCTTGTCGCGCACCTCGTCCGCGCGGCTTGGCCGCAGCGGCACCAGCACGATGCGCCCATCCTCGTCGCGCACGTCGAAGTAGTCCACATCCGGGTAATTGGCCACCACCGCCTTGGGCAGCGTCAGCTGATTCTTGGAGGTCTTCTTGGCGAGCATTGGTGTTCCAGCCCGACTGGGCCCATGTAAGGAATCAAGGAAACCATGAGTCTGAGTTTGACGGCAATCCTGCCGGTGGTCAATCCGATGCCGACCGCCACCTCACGACCGAAGGTAATGGCAGCCGCACGCAGCGGCGCGTTGGGCGCGAGCACCCCATGGTAGCGATGGCGATGCCGCCGGGGCGGCGGCCAACCTGTGAACAAGCTGCGCCGCGAGCTGGTCGATCAGCTCCAGCGGGGAGAACCGCACCGCGTAACCTAGAAAGGGTAGCGCCCTTCACCTAGCGGGTGACTCTCCAACATCTCCAAAACCTATAACAAAATCAGATGCTTGCATGTGAGGCTAAGCGGTCAACTGCTCTTTCTAGGCATAACTGCTGCGCGCCCCTCAGCCCGCGCATGACCGCGTGCGCTCCGAGCCCGCATCGGCACATCGGGCCGACGCGCTATCCCCCGGCAGCCCCTGGCGACCCCTCTGGTGGATAGTCGAGCTTTCCGCTGATGCGTTTGCGGTCATTTTCGGCGATGTCTGGAAACGGCAGCTCATGGGCCGCGGCCCACTCGCGCACGCGCTTCTCTGCTGCTTCGCGGCCGGCGTCGTCGAGCCCTTGGTAGCGGGCCATGTAAAGGGTCTGGGCGGGCACCCCAAAACCCGTTCCCGCTTGCTGCACCAGTTTCATCGTTCGCAGCATGATGTCCTCTTGGATGGCGAGGAACTCCGGGTAGACCGTCGTGCGGATGTAGGCACGCATTTCGACAGTGAGTTCACGGCAATGACCCTCGAGATCAGACGAATCAAGCTCGCGTCCAAGCTCTGCGCGCTGACGCGAGACGAGCCGATGAAGACCTGCGGAATCCAAGCGGCAAACAACAAAACCATCCAGACCAGGGCCACGCCGGTTGCGAACTCCGCGAGATAGTCCGGCAGGACCAGCGCCATGCCAGTCGTTTGGACTTGCTCGTCGAGAAACACCCGCAACAGTCGCATCGACACCAACTCAACAAGAATTCACCGGCCTGTTGGCCTTCGTCAACGCGCTCAAGCTTCAAAGGCCCAGCCGATGGACGAAACGATCAAGAGCATCAATGCCACAAGGGCGCGATGGCGAGGGCCTGAATTTCCGCGGAGGCTAGACATGACTGATTATAGAGGCAGGCTCGGCTACTCGTGGTCGTGTTCTGTGCCGCAGCAGTCGCTGTCGCGCGCGAATTTCCGCGGAGGCGAGACATGACACATTATAGAGATAGGCTCGGCTACTCGTGGTCGTGTTCTGTGCCGCAGCAGTCGCTGTCGCGCGCTCCTGCCTCAAAGACCAGTTGCGCCAACTCGGCAACGGAGGTGACTTCGAGCTTGCGCATCAGATTGCTGCGATGGCGCTTGACCGAGCGCTCGTCGATACCCAGGACCGCGGCAATCTGCTTGTTCTTGCTCCCATTCATGACATGGGACAGCACCTGCTCTTCGCGTGGTGTCAGCGTGTCGAGGCGCGCATGCAGCGCACGGCGATGCGCACGAAATACACGCTCCTTGGCGCCGCGGGCAAGCGCCCGTTCCACCGCGGCGATGATGGCCTCTTTCGGTGCGGTCTTGACCAGGAAGTCCTCGGCCCCTTGCCGCATCGCCTCGAACGCTGGTGGGAATGTCGCCGTGACCGGTGAGGAAAACCACCGGCAGCGGATTCCCAGACCTCGCCAAGTGCGCCTGCAAGGCGATGCCGTCCATGTCGGGCATGCGCAGGTCGGCCAACACGCAGCCCACGCGATCCGGTGCCTGTTGCGCGATGAAATCGACCGCGGAGCTGTAACACTGGGTCACGAAGCCGGTGCTGCGCAGCAGACGTTCGATGCTTTTGAGAAAGGAGGCGTCATCGTCCACGATGAACACCGTTGGCGACCGGTCACTCACGTCGATTCATCCCCTGCCGCGACCGGCAGCAACACCTCGACGCGAGCGCCTCCGCTCGGGCGGTTTGCCGCGCTGATGCGCCCGCCATGTGCATCGACGATGGTCTTGCAAAGCGACAATCCGAGTCCGATCCCATCGGGCTTGGTGGTGTAAAGCGGCTCAAACAGGTCCGCAAGTCGCGCCGGGTCGAAACCGGGCCCGCTGTCCTCGACGACCAATGAGAGCATTGCCTCCCCGGCTCGGGCGGCGTGCACATCGATTTGACGCTGCCCCGGGTTCCCTGTCTTCACGGCATCAAGGCTGTTGAGCAACAGGTTGACGAGGACCTGTTGGAGATGGATGCGATCTCCCCGAATTTCGGGCAGATCAGCCGGCACCGCAATACCCAGTGCCACATGCTGCGTACGCATCTCCGCTTCGAGCAACGCCGCGGCTTGTTGGACGAGTTCCAGCGGTGCGATCGCCTCGAAGCGCAGCTCTCCCTGCTGGAGCAACGAGCGCATCCGTTGGATGACCGCCGCCGCCCTTTGATCGTCCTTCTGGATATCGGCCAGGATCTCCCTCACCTCCCCGAGGTCCGGAGGATCCTGTCGCAGGAAGGCTTCGCCCGCCTCGGCGTTGCGCAGAATCGCCCCCAGCGGTTGATTGAGTTCGTGTGCCACTGCCGAGGAGAGCTGGCCCAGAACGAAGCCACGCTGCACGCGTGTAAGCTGGTTGCGATGTCGCTGTGCCTCGGTTTCGAGCTGCTTTCGCGCCGTGATGTCGACGGACACGCCGCGAATGCGTAGCGGTTGCCGTCTCTCGCCGTATTCGACCTTGCCCCAGGCGACGATCCAACGCTCGGTGCTATCCGCGCCGATCATCCGGTACTCCACCTGAAGCTCCCACGCTTGCGCCATCGTTCGGCGGATCGTTGTTTCAAGGCGGTCACGATCATCGGGATGGACCAGCTCCAGGTAATCCGCCAGGCCGATCCGCTTGCCGCCAAAGACTCCGGCAATGGTATGGTCGACATCGTTGGACCAGATCTCATCCCTCACGACGTCCCACTCCCACAACCCCAGGTCCGCCGCCTGGGCGGCCAGGCGCATGCGCTCGCGGCTGTCCCGCAGCTCGCCGGCAACCTGTCTCGCCCGGAGCAGGTCCACGCTCAGCTCGAAGGCCATGGCGAGCACGAGCACCAAATAGACCAAGGTGACGAACGGACCCGGCAGTATCCCGCGCACCATCAGTCCTGAAAGCGTCGCGGAAAGAACGATGGCGATCGGAATCGAAGCGCCCAGCACCAGGGCCTGACGACCACGGCCCAGCTTGCGCGCGGCAAGGGCGGCGTCCACGACAAAAATGCACAGCAACACCATGCTCAGGTGAATGAGAGAACGCCACGGATTCATCTCGCCCATTGGTACCGACAGTGTCTCGCCCAGGAAAGACACCCTGTTGAGGGCATGGATCTCAGCGAAGGTCGCGTTGGGATAAAGGACGAAGTTTGGTATCAGCACCAGTAGACGCAGGCCGGTGATGAGCCACGCCAACCAACGCCGTCCGGCGCCCAGATAGAGATGCGTGAACCAGACCACGGCGATCACGATCATTGCCGCGGAGACATGCATCCAACGCAAGATGGCGCCGAACTCGGCAGGGGTCTGCGCCCGCATCACGGCGAGCTCCTGCATGGCGAGGACCGCGGCCGCCACGGCGCTGACCGAGAACAGGGCGTTGGCAACCGCATCACGATCGCGAAGCCAGACGAGCAGATTCACGGCTGCCAGCGTCAAGGATACGCCGGCGGCCATGGACCAAATGACGGTGATCCAGCTCATTGATGAGTCAACCTATCGGTCCCCCGTCAATGAGCAAACACGTCGGCCCGCAGTGCCGCAGGTAGGCACCAACCCCATGGCGCGATACCCGTTGAACTCGCGAAGGCGCATAAACAGGTGCTTGCCGATGACCATCGATTCTGATTCGAATGCGGATTCCTGTTGGACTGGCGCTGAATTGAGCGGCATGCTTGGGGCAACCGTGCGGGTCGGCAAAGGTTGTGCTCCGACCGCCGATGAGTTGGGATGAGCTGCAACACCACAGTCTGTCCGATCCGCGTGGCCAGAAAATCGCCGGGCAGGAGTCGCTAGTCACGAGTCGGCCGCTGATCCGCAGCAGCAAGATCGGACTTAGCGAAAATCTGAGCACTTGGGCGTCGTGCGCTCACCTGAGGCAGCCTGCGATTATTCTCCGGAGCCAAGTGGAAAGTACTCTCCCCCTAACTGGAAACTTTGCTTCACAGTCGGCTTTGGGTCGGAAGCGGAAACTCATCGGCACCGCCGCGACAAACCGGTCTCGGCCAAGAGCGAATCAAAGCCTGAAACCGGACCAGGACACCAAGGTTTCCCATAGCGGACGTTCAACTCGGGTGCATCAGATCGTACCGGAATACCGCGAGCGCGGACACGTCGCCCTGAGGCCTCTGCCGGCGGATCAGCATAGCGCCCGGCGGCGCACATGCTCACCGAAGCCGTCAATCTCCGCAGCCGTCGATTCCGAGGCGTGCATGGGCCGGAGCTGGCCATCTTTGCGAGTGGGCCGAAAATCAAACTTCGCCTTGGCGCAAGGACTTTGTGCTGCCCCAGCCCTGCGGGCCTAGGCAAAATCCCGAGGCCACCCTGCGGAGCGAGATGGCCGATGTCAGGGCTTGCGCTGCTGCGTCGGGGGCGCGCGCGCCCTCAGGGGATATAGCCGGGGGCGTTCGGTCCGAGGTTCTGCTCGTCGTCGAGGGCCGCGTCGCGCAAGTCGAAATAGCCATCCGGCGCCCCACCGTCGTTGGTGCTTCCGTCACCGAGATCCTGGACGTTCGCTACGCCCTGCTCCGCGGCTGGATCAGGCTGGCCGTGCGGGGACTCGTCGATGTATTGGCGCACATCGACATCGAGCCCATTGGTGATGACTTCCTCATCAGCCCAGGCAGTGAGAGCGGATCCCAGCAGCAAGGAGCCGATGGTCGCGAATGCCAGGTTCTTCGGGTTCAATTTGCACCTCGTGGATGGAACACTGCAGGAGGGCGCTTCAACGCACCCTAAAGGTAGAAATACCGTACCACATGAAAGAAGACCGGAGCGGCGAAGCAGAGTGAGTCGATTCGGTCCATGACCCCACCGTGGCCTTCGATCAGGGTTCCGAAGTCCTTGATGCCACGGTCGCGCTTGATCGCGGACATCACCAGTCCGCCGGCGAACCCCAATACGCAGACCAGTAGCGCGATGGCGCCGGCGGCCCAGGGCGAGAAGGGCGTTGCCCACCACAGCAGCGCGCCGATCAGGCTGGCGCCGGCGATGCCGCCGACGGCACCTTCCCAGGTCTTGTTGGGGCTGACCAACGGCACGATTCGGCGCTTGCCAAGGGTCTTACCGAAGACGTATTGCAGCACGTCGCTCAATTGCACGACGACGATGAGAAACAGCAGTAGCTTTGCCTGCTGCCCCTCGTAGCCCGGGATCTCGAGCATCAGCAGCGCCGGGGCGTGGCTCACGCAATAGACGGCGACCATCAGGCCCCATTGGATTTTGGCGGTGCGGGCCAGGAAGTCCTCGGTATCTCCGGCCAGCACACTGCGCACGGGCACGAAAAGAAAGGCGTAGACGGGGATGAAGATCACGAAGAGCCCATACCACTGGATGCCCACCAAGATGTACTGCGCGGGCGCGAAGACGAAAAAGGCCCAGAACAGGGTGCGGTGGTCGGCGCGTTTGGTCGGGGTCAGGGTGATGAATTCGCGCAAGGCCACGAAGGAGATCAGCCCGAACAAGACGACCGAGCCGATCCCGCCGCTGGCCAGCGCCACCACGAAGACCGCGGTCATGACCCACCAGGAGCGGATGCGGGCATTGAGATTGTCCACCACCGCCCGCCCCGACTCGGTCTCCACCCGCCGCGTGAGCACCAGCCCCACCAGGCTGCTCAGTGCCAGCAGCCCGACGATGCCGCCGAGCAGGATCAGCATCTCCCGGTCCCAGACCAAGTTCATTGGCTTTCACCCAGATCGGTTAGGGCGGCACGCGCCCGGTTGAGGAAGGCATCGCGGTCCTCGTCGGGTGCCAGCCGGATGGGCGCGCCGAAGGTCGCGCTGCCGAGGATCGGCACCGGCAGCAGTTCACCCTTGGGCAGGATGCGGCTCAGGTTATGCAACTGGACCGGGATCAGATCCACGTCCGGGCATTGTTGGGCTACAAAGTAGAGACCGGGGCGCAGCGCACCGATGTGGCTGCCGTCTCCACGGGTCCCTTCCGGAAACAGGATCAACGAGTCGCCGGCTTGCAAGGTGGCCACCAGCTGGCGCAGGGCCTCGCGACTGCCGCTGCCGCCGGAACGCTGCACCAGCAGGGCATTGAGGACACGGCTGGCCAGCCAGCGGCGCAGCCCCGGTCTGTCCCAATAATCAGCGGCGGCCACCGGCCGGACGCGCACGCGCAACGGCTTGGGCAGCGAGGCCCAGATCACCAGTGTGTCCAGATGGCTGGCGTGATTGGCGAAATAGACCCGCGGGGCGGTGTTGGGTGCAGCGCTGGGTGCAGCGCAGACCCAGCGCGCACGCACGCCGGTGATCAGGCGGGTGAGCCTCGCCAGCAGACCTGCGGCGAGGGACGCGCCCGTCATATGGACTCGAGGCCCGCGACGATGGCGCGCGTGCGCCGAACCGCGGTCCAGGCGGCGCCGAGCGCAACCACCAGCAGCGCGACCACCAACGCCGACCCGTCCAGGCCCAGCGGCACCAGCAGCGCGGCAGCCAGCAAACCGATGGTCATGGCAGCCATGCGATGGGGCTTGGCCATCGGGCCGCGGAAGTCCTGCGGTAAGCCGCAAGCGCCGCCGAGCATCCGCAGATAGGCGGTGAGCAGGGCCAGGCAACCGGCGGTCCAGGCCAGCTCCGGCCCCCAGGCAAAGCCGCTCGCATACCCCGCCGGCACGATCAGCAGCGGATCGGCGAGGCGGTCCGGCAAGTCGTTATAGACCTCACCGGCGCGCGAGCCCAGTCCGCCCTCCACCGCCACCATGCCGTCGAGTAGGTTGCACAGCAGCCGCAGTTGGATGCAGCCGGCCGCAAACGCCAGCAGCGTGCTGCGCATCCCCGCCTCGACCATGGGCGCGGCCAGCATTGCCACACCCCCGAGCAGCGCGAACAGCAGACTGAGCAACGAGATCCGGTTCGGCGACACCCGGCGCTCCGCGAGCCAGCGTGCTAGGGTGCGAGCCCATCCGGCATCACGGGTCTTCAGCGGTCGGCGCGCGCTCGGGAGAGTCGACATGGGGCAATTCTCCGCGCCGGTTAAGGCGGGCGGCAACGTCGGGATCGCACGGAATATGCGCGCATGACTCGCCGCGATGCAAGCCGGCACCCGCTACAGCAGACAAGGCTCGCGGTCGTTGCTGGAGGCAGGCTGCGGGGTGCTTTCCGGCGTCGGCGAGGGAGTGAATGGTTACCCCGCCAGCGCCTTGGGTCCGCCGCATGCAGGGAAATGGCGAAGTGCGGACTGGCAATACCGCACTGACGGATAGGCAATCCAATCGACATCCAAGCGCCCCTGCGGGTCTAGGGCCGCCTGAAAACCAAGCCTTTGTGCAGTTACGCCGTCTGGCTGGCGTACATCATTGCGTGGATAACCGCCGCCGGCCCGTCGCCAATCGCCACCTCGAGTGCGACACGTGCACGCCGCTTGGCGGCAAGATTGTCGACGAAGGCCTGTGCTGCGTCGTCCGGGATGGAACAGCGACAGACGATGTCACCGCGAACCGGGGAGCGGTACCGGATGCTGGCCTCGACGACCACCAGATCCGCATCCAGACCAGATCGCGCAATGATGTGCGAGCAAAGACCCCAGGCGGCGAGCATGCCCAGCCCGTAAAGACTGCCGGCGAATCCAGTACCGTGGATGTTGCGATTGGGCGCAAGCGGCGCGGCAACGCTGATGCGCCGATCCGTCAACTCTGTGATCCGGAAACCCATCGCTTGGCTCACCGGGATGTTGCGATGGATCATGTCTTGCAGATCAGTGGCGGGCCAACACCGCGGAGGCATCGAGCACGACATTAGTCACGTTCTGCCTCGGCAAGCCTTTCTGCAACCAGTTCATCCACCAGCGACACGGCGGTCGGCACATGCCGGCTGATCAGCGCCTGAGCCCGATGCAACTGCTCGCGGCGCGTCGTGGCCCTCGCCTCGGCGTCGCCGAGTTCCCACAGCACCCTGTCGCCTGCCTTTAGGCCCAGCGCCTTACGGATCTTGGCCGGCACCACCACACGCCCGCCTTCGGAGAGTTTGACTGCCAGCATTTGTAGCCTTTGCGCATGACTAGATTTTCGACAGATTAGCACTGATCTGTCAGATCGCTCACCGGATGGCGGGCGGGGCGATCGGTGTCAGGCCGAGCGGAATTGGCAGCGCAAGCAGATCCACGTCGCTGCCGCCGACTTCATCGTCCCGCGCCTAGGGTGCGTATTCTGGCCCAGCACGACCGTGATCAGCACCGCATCAAGTTCGAGGCGATAGGCCAAGCGCCAGGGCCACTCGATCAGTTCGCGATACTGATAGCCGTCCACCACGCGCAGTTAGCTCCGGCAGCACGCGACCCCACTCCGCGTTATCTAAAAGCGTTTCCGCCCGCCGTTGCAGCCGATCCAGAAAGACAATCGCGCTGCCCATGCGGTCCTCGGCAAGGCAGACGGTTCGAACCCTGGGTCGGTTAGACGGGCGAAGTAGAATCTTTCGACGAAGACACGTCGGCAGGCGATGGTCATGCCGCGCTGAGAGCCGACCGGCGGTTCGTGCCCTGATTAGAACTTCAAGCCGCCTGCTCGATCACGGCGCAGCGTGCGTTGTCGAACTCCGATGCCGAACACGGCTATTTCCGCCAGCCGCTGCCAAGCAACAACGGCAATCTATGCCGCAAACGAAAAAAGCCCTGCCGGCGATGCCGACAGGGCCCTATTGGTGCACCGCCGTAATTGACGCACGCAAAGGGAGGTGCGCGCGAACAAATTCAGCCAGCGGTTATGCCGCAGGATCAGCCTCGAGGCATCTCCGGCGTGACGACGACGGCGGTGCCACCGTCCTTCTTCTTGCCGCCGCAGCTCTTACCGTCGCCGGCGACGGCGGAGCCTGCGCCGAAGATGAGCGCGAGTCCGAACAGGGCGACAGACAGAACCGACATAGAAGACTTGATCATGTTGCGAGCTCCAAAGTTGTTCAAAATCGCGACAAGGCCAGCGTTTCACATGGTCAATGCCGCACGGCTGGATATTTGAGCCTTGGGGAATTGATTGCAACCTCGAATTTATCGAGGTTTGGTACAGGTTATTCCTCAGGCGCTAGTCCGAGCGGTCAGTCCGGGAGCATGCGCAGTGTGACCGAGCGTCTCAGGTGACCACGTCCGGCTCGGCACGCCCCGTGCGCGCCTCGATCTGCGCCAGCTCGCGCGCGATCAATATCAGCGGCGCCAGCGCCTCCTGTACCGGCTGGTCATGCCGGCTCGGGTCGGGCTCGAACTGCTCGATGTAGACCCGCAGCGTGGCGCCCTGGGTGCCGGTGCCGGACAGGCGCATGACGATGCGCGAGCCGCCCTCGAAGCCGATCCGAATGCCCTGCTTGGACGACAGGCTGCCATCCACCGGATCGGTGTAGGTGAAATCGTCGGCGTAGGCAACGGTGTAGTCACCGAGCTTCTTGCCGGGCAGGTCCGGCAGCAGGATGCGCAGGTGATCGACCAAGCCGTTTGCGGCATCGCTGTCCACCGCCTCGTAGTCATGGCGGGTGTAGTAGTTGCGGCCGAAACGGCGCCAGTGCTCGGTGACGATGTCGGCCACCGACTGCCGCCGCACGGCGAGCAAATTGAGCCAGAACAGCACCGCCCAGAGGCCGTCCTTTTCGCGCACGTGGTTGGAGCCGGTGCCGAAGCTTTCCTCGCCGCACAGCGTAATGTGGCCGGCATCGAGCAGGTTGCCGAAGAACTTCCAGCCGGTCGGCGTCTCGAAGCATTCCACGCCGAGTTCTTCGGCGACCCGATCCGCCGCCTGGCTGGTCGGCATCGAACGCGCGATACCGGCAATACCGGACTTATAACCCGGCGTCAGATGCGCGTTGGCGGCGAGCACGGCCAGGCTATCGCTCGGGGTGACGAAAAAGTCGCGGCCGAGGATCATGTTGCGGTCGCCGTCACCATCGGAGGCGGCGCCGAAGTCGAGCCCGGCGGCACCACGTGTCAGCTCGACCAGCTCATGCGCGTGCACCAGATTGGGATCGGGATGACCATGACCGAAGTCTTCCAGCGGCACGCCGTTCATCACCGTGCCCGGCGCCGCGCCGAGACGCTCCTCGAGGATCGCCTTTGCGTAGGGACCGGTGACCGCGTGCATGGCATCGAAGCGCAGGCGGAAGCTGCCGGAGTTGAACAACTGATGGATGGCGTTGAAGTCGAACAAGGTCTCCATCAGCTCGGCATAGTCGCGCACCGCATCGATGACCTCGACCAGCATGTCGCCGAGCCGGCGCTCGCCGAGATGGTCCAGGTCGAGCGGGTCGGCATCAATGCTCAGATAACGGTCGATGCAGGTGGTGCGCTCGAAGATGGCCTCGGTCACCGACTCCGGCGCCGGGCCGCCGGCATCGATGTTGAACTTGATGCCGAAGTCCTCATCGGGGCCCGCTGCATTGTGGCTGGCGGACAGAATGATGCCGCCCTGGGTCTTGTACTTGCGTATGATGCAGGAGGCCGCGGGCGTCGACAGGATACCGCCCTGCCCCACCAGCACCCGCTCGACACCGTTGGCGGCGGCCATGCGCAGGATGATCTGGATGGCCTCGCGGTTGTAGAAGCGGCCGTCGCCACCTAGCACCAGGGTGCCGCCGACCAGCTTCGTCTGCGTATCGAACACGGCCTGGACAAAATTCTCCAGGTAGTTCGGCTGCTGAAATACCTTGACCTTTTTTCGCAGGCCCGACGTACCCGGCTTCTGGCCGTCGAACGGCGTGGTGCTGACGACTAACGCTTGCATCTACATAACCCTTGAAATCTGACTGGTTTGCCTCGATCGACGTGGCGCCGACAAAGCCCGAGGCCTCAAATTGTAACGGCTGGCGCGCGACCGCGAACGACGGATTCGCGCCGCCCTATCGATTCTGGAACCGACAACGCCACAGGTGACCTAAACCCATGACTGTTGAAGCCCATAAGGAAACACTCGAATTCAAGGCCGAGGTCAGCCAAGTGCTCGACCTCGTCATCCGCTCCCTCTATTCCAATAAGGAGATCTTTCTGCGCGAGCTGATCTCGAACGCGTCCGATGCCGCGGAGAAGCTGCGGTTCGAGGCGCTCACCGACGAGCAGCTGTTCGAGGATGATCCAAACTTGCGCGTGCGCGTCGTGCTGGACAAGGAGGCCGGCACCCTGACCGTCTCAGACAACGGCATCGGCCTGAGCCGCCAGGAAGTCATCGAAACCATCGGCAGCATCGCCAGTTCCGGTACGCGTCGCTTCGTCGAGGCCCTCAGCAAGGGCGACGGCTCCGGCGAGCAATCCACCGACAATGCCCTCATCGGCCAGTTCGGTGTCGGCTTCTACTCCGCTTACATCGTCGCCGACAAGGTGACGCTGCTCTCGCGCCGCGCCGGGTTGACGGCCGAGCACGGCGTGCGCTGGGAGTCGGACGGTCGCGGCAGCTTCACGCTGGAGACGATCGAGAAACCCGGCCGCGGCACCGACGTGATACTGCACTTGAAGGACGACGAGAAGGAATTCCTCGACGGCTGGCGCCTGCGCAGCGTCATCGGCAAGTTCTCCGATCACATCGCCGTCCCGGTGGAGATGGAAAAGGAGAGCTACGACGACGGCGACGACCAGGAAAAGGAGAAAGAGGCCAAGGACGAGGCGCCGGAGTTCGAGCAGGTCAACCGCGGCACCGCGCTCTGGATGCGGAGCAAGTCGGACCTCTCGGATGAGGACTACAAGGAGTTCTACAAGCACATCTCGCACGACTTCGAGGAGCCGCTGACCTGGGCGCACAACCGCGTCGAGGGCAGCAACGAATACACCACGCTGCTGTACCTGCCCAAGCGCGCGCCCTGGGACATGTGGGACCGCGAGCAGAAGCACGGCGTCAAGCTGTACGTGAAGCGCGTCTTCATCATGGACGAGGCCGACAAGCTGCTGCCGCATTGGCTGCGTTTCGTCAAGGGCGTGGTCGATTCCGACGACCTGCCGCTCAACGTCTCGCGCGAGATCCTGCAGCACAACCGCAAGATCGACACCATCCGCGGCGCCAACGTCAAGCGCATCCTTGGCCTGCTCGAGACCATGGCCAAGGACGAGCCGGAGAACTACCAGACCTTCTGGAACGAGTTCGGCAAGGTGATCAAGGAAGGCCCGGCGGAGGATTTCGCCAATCGCGAACGCATTGGCGGCCTGCTGCGCTTCGCCTCCAGCGAGAGCGAGGGCAGCGATCAGACCGTCTCGCTCGACAGCTACATCGAGCGCATGAAGGAGGGGCAGGACAAGATCTACTACATCACCGCCGACAGCCATGCCGCCGCCCGCCACAGCCCGCACCTGGAGGTATTCCGCAAGAAGGGCGTCGAGGTTCTGCTGCTGTCCGACCGCGTCGATGAATGGCTGGTCTCGCACCTGCATGACTACAAGGGCAAGCACCTGCAATCGGTCACCAAGGGCAAGCTCGATCTCGGCGAACTCGCTGACAAGGAGGAGCAAGAGAAGACCGAGCAGGCCGAGAAGGAGCACGGCGACCTACTGAAGCGGCTGAAGGACTCGCTCGGCGAGCGCGTGCAGGACGTGCGCGTCTCGACCCGGCTGGTCGACTCACCGGCCTGCATCGTCGTCGGCGAGCACGACATGAGCGCCAACCTGGCGCGCGTGTTGAAGGCCGTGGGACAGGACGCGCCGGATATGAAGCCGACGCTGGAGGTCAACCTCGACCACCCGCTGGTCAAGCGGCTGGAGACGGAGACCGACGCCACCAAGTTCGACGATCTGGGCATGATCCTGTTCGACCAGGCGCAGCTCGCCGAGGGCGGCCAGCTCGATGATCCGGCCGCATTCGTCGGTCGCCTGAATAAGCTGATGCTCAACATGTTCATGGCGGGCGGCTGACGCCGACTGGGCGCGCCCTCTGGGAGCGCCTCCTGGTAGCGCTGACGTTTCAGTCAGCGCGTGATCGTCTCGGCTAATCACTCAGCAGACGGCAAGCCGAGAACGTCTTCATCAAGCCCCCTGCCCGACGCGCCGGCTCGACAACCGGCGTTCCTCGCGCCGGAGCTGCAAGCCGCGGCCACGGCAGGCCAACGAACGCGGCGGTCAATCCCCCAGGATGTAACTCACATCCAGCTCAACCGCGTCGAACGGGGGGATGCGTGCCCGCGGGTCCTCGGCGATCGACGCCCCTGTTATCGTTTTGATTACCCGATAGCCGCTGTCCTCGAGCCGATGCGCGATCAACGTCCGATCCTCGGGCCAGATCAGCCAGTAGAACGGCACCCTATGCCGTTGCAGCAACAGAAAGATTTTCAGCGTGTCCTTACGCTCATGGCCCGGCGAGACGATCTCGCAAACCCAATCCGGCGGCACATCGATCACACCGCGCGGGCGCTCCGGCATGCGCTCCTTTCGCCAGCCGGCGATGTCGTGGCTCGGACACTGATGCAGCTCGTAGCTGACACTGACCTCGGTGAGTATCCACCAGCCGCTCGGGCCGGCGGTCCGGCTGAAGCTGCCGAGCTCGATAGCGGTGCTCCCCTGCACCATGCTGTGCTCCGATCGCGCCATCGGCCGACGCACGATCTCGCCGTCGATCAGCTCGACGCGTTCGTCGGGCTCAAGCAACAAGTCGTCAAGGGTTTTTAGCTTGAGGGCTTCCATCGGCCAGTCATCTCTCGGACGTCGAAAACCCAAGGTTAGACGATTTTGCTCGACCTCTACACGTAATCGTATACCGGGGCAGCGATCGGGACCGATGCCGTCCCATCCGGCTAGAAGTGCCAGGAATGGCCTTCCTGACCCCAAGCAGGAGGCGAGTCCAGTCGATGCTGTCCCCGCCCAACGCCGCGACGTGGCATCCGGGCGCGTTCGTGTTAAAACTGCGCAGTGTGCAGGACAGGCGGCGGCAGGAAAGAAGCCGCCCGCCGATGCCGCCACACCGCAGAGACACGACGCCAGCACGAGCACGCCCCAATGAGTACCAAAGACCGCCTGATCATCTTCGACACCACGCTGCGCGACGGCGAGCAGAGTCCCGGCGCATCCATGACCCGCGACGAGAAGGTGCGCATCGGAAAGGCGCTGGAAAAACTGCGCGTGGACGTGATCGAGGCCGGCTTCCCGATTGCGAGCCAGGGCGACTTCGAATCCGTGAAGGCCGTGGCGGAGAGCGTCAAGGACAGCACCGTGTGCGGTCTGGCGCGGGCGCTGGACAAGGACATCGACCGTGCCGGCGAGGCGCTGAAGAACGCCAACTCGGGGCGCATCCACACCTTCATCGCCACCTCGCCGATCCACATGCAGAAGAAGCTCAAGATGAGCCCGGATCAGGTGGTCGAGCAGGCGGTGCATGCGGTGCGCCGCGCGCGCCAATTCACCGACGATGTGGAGTTCTCTCCGGAGGATGCCGGCCGTTCCGAGATCGACTTTCTGTGCCGGGTGTTGGAGGCGGTCATCGACGCTGGGGCGCGGACGCTGAACATTCCGGACACCGTCGGCTATGCGGTGCCGCACCAGTTCGGCAGCCTGATCTCGCAGTTGCGCGAGCGCATCCCGAACGCCGACAAGGCGGTGTTCTCGGTGCACTGCCACAACGACCTGGGCCTGGCCGTGGCCAACTCGCTGGCGGCCGTGCGTAACGGCGCGCGGCAGGTGGAGTGCACCATCAACGGCCTCGGCGAGCGCGCCGGTAACGCGGCGCTGGAGGAGATCGTGATGGCCGTTCGCACGCGACAGGATCTGTTCGACTGCGACACCGGGCTGGACACGACACAGATCGTCAGCTGCTCGCGGCTGGTCTCGGGCATCACCGGTTTCGCGGTGCAGCCGAACAAGGCCATCGTCGGCGCCAACGCCTTTGCGCACGAGTCCGGCATCCACCAGGACGGCGTGCTCAAGCACCGCGAGACCTACGAGATCATGCGCGCGCAGGACGTCGGCTGGAGCGAGAACCGCATGGTGCTGGGCAAGCACTCGGGCCGCAACGCCTTTCGCGCACGCTTGCAGGAACTGGGCATCGCCTTCGACAGCGAGGAGGAACTCAACGCCGCCTTCAGCCGCTTCAAGGACCTGGCAGACAAGAAGCACGAGATCTTCGACGAGGACCTGCAGGCGCTGGTGACCATCGCCACGCTGGACGCCGCCAACGAGCGCGTCAAGCTGGTGTCGATGAAGGTCTGCTCAGAGACTGGAGAGACGCCGCGCGCCGAGGTGGTGCTCAGCGTCGACGGCGAGGAGGAGCCTGGGGTCTCCCTCGGCGGCGGCCCGGTGGACGCCACCTTCCGCGCCATCGAGTCCATTGTGAACAGCGGCACCACGCTGAAGCTCTACTCGGTCAACGCCATCACCAGCGGCACCGACGCCCAGGGCGAGGTCACGGTGCGACTGGAGCGTGGCGGGCACATCGTCAACGGCGCCGGCGCCGATACCGACATCGTCATCGCGTCCGCCAAGGCCTACATCAACGCCGTGAACAAGATCATGCAGCCGCGGGAGCGCGCGCATCCGCAGATTGGGGATGTTTGACGGGAAGCGCCGCGGGCCGAGCAATGAGCCGCGGCAGTTCGGTTTTCGGCGCGCGGAACCGCCCGGCGGGGCAGCGGGAGAGGCTTGAGTCGGATGGATGAAGCGCGCCGTTTGCAGTACTTGGCGGCCATGGGTGTCAGCGTCTGGCGCCTGCGCTCGGCGGAGGTTGCCGCGGACGGAAAGCAGCCTGGGGCTGAGCCGTTGAATCGCGACCTGGCGGCGCAGGAGGCATCCGCGAAGGCCGCCGGCGAGCCGGCAACGCCGTGCGTCGCCGCGGCGCGGACAACGCCAACTGATCAGCCGACCGATCAGCCGCCCGTCCTGGTCGACAGGGCCGCACCTCTGGACGCATCCGCACAGACGGCGGTGCCGGCGCCGTCGGCAAACGCTAACGCGGTTGACGGCATGGACTGGCCAACACTAGAGGCCAGCGTGGCGGGCTGCCGCGCATGCCGGCTGTGTGAGCGGCGCAACAACACGGTGTTCGGCGTCGGCGATCCGAACGCTGAGCTGATGTTGATTGGGGAAGGCCCCGGCCATGACGAGGACATGCGCGGCGAGCCCTTCGTCGGCCGTGCCGGCCAGTTGCTGAACCGGATGCTGACGGCGATGGAACTTGACCGCGAGCAGGTCTATATCGCCAACGTCGTCAAGTGCCGCCCGCCGAACAATCGCAACCCCAACCCCGACGAGGCCAGCGCCTGCCGCGCCTTCCTGGCCAGGCAGATCGCGCTGGTGCGGCCCAGGCTGCTGGTCAGCCTCGGCGGCGTCTCGGCCAGCAATCTGCTCGACACCACCGAGTCGGTCGGGCGCCTGCGCGGGCGCGTGCATGCGTACCGACCAAGCGACGGCTCCGAACCGACCCCACTGATCGTCACCTATCACCCGTCTTATTATCTCCGCCCGCACTCGACGGCCGACAAGGCCAAGGGCTGGCAGGATCTACAGCGCATCATGCGGCGGCTGCGCGCGTCGGCTTGAAATCCGGCGCGGTAATTGCATTTTCACCGGCAGCCTTGCGTCTGAGAGATCCTGAGAATGACGACTGTAAAGAGCACCTGTTATGAGTGCGATGCAAACTGCGCGATCGACGTCACGCTGGACGCCGGCAGCGAGCCGATCAAGATCGATGGTCCGGACTGTCCGCGCTGTTATGTGCAACTCGACCGACGCAATCACCCGGACCGCTTGCTGTACCCGCTGCGGCGCAGCGGAGCGCGCGGCAGCGGACGCTTCGAGCGCATCAGTTGGGACGAGGCGCTCGGCACCATCGCGGAGCAGTTGAGCAGGACGCGCGACCAACATGGCGCACCGGCGGTGGCCTTTTTTGCCGGCTACACCAAGGAGGCGCGCCCACAACTGCAGCGTCTGGCACACGCATTCGGCTCGCCCAACTACATGACCGAGAGCGGCTGCTGCTTCTCGGCCACCATGGTGGCCGAGAAGCTCACCTTCGGATACAAGGTCAAGACCACGTCGACGGTGGCCTCGAACAACACGCGCTGCCTGCTGGTGTGGTCGACCAACCCGCTTGGCTCGATCCCACCCTTTCATGCGCATCCGCTCGCCCGCGCCCGAGCGGGCAAGCGGCTGGTGGTCGTGGATCCGCGCCGCACCCCGCTGGCGGAACAGGCCGACGTGCACCTGCAGATTCGCCCGGGCACGGACGGCGCCTTGGCGTTGGGTTTTCACCATCTGATCTTCGCCAATCACTGGCAGGATCAGGCCTTCCTGGATCAATGGGGCAACGGTGTCGACGCCTTCCGCGACTACGTGCGGCAGTTCCCGCCGACGCGGGTTGCCGAGATCTGCGGCATTGATGAGGCCGATCTGCTCACCGCGGCGGAGCTGTTTGCGTGCAGCCGCCCGGCACAGATCATGCTCTCACCCACCGCAACGGTGCAGCACAGCAACGGTTTTCAGAATCACCGCGCCCTGATTCTGCTGTCCGCGGTGACCGGCAACCTCGACCGCGAGGGCGGCAACCGTTTCTTCAACGACAAGGTGCTGCCAAAGCCAATCGAGCTGTTCGACCATTGCGTAAAGAACCTGCCGCCACGCGTCGGCGATGAAGTATTCCCCATCTGGACCCGCTACTGGCCGGCGGCACAGAGCATGCTGCTGCCCGACTGCATCCTCGACGGCAAGCCGCAGCGCATCAAGGCGCTGTTGGCGATGGGCGTCAACACCGCCATGTGGCCGAACTCGAAGCGCGTGGAGGAGGCGCTAGGGGCACTGGACTTCTTCGCCGCCTCGGACTTCTTCCACAACCCTGCCACACGTATGGCCGACATCGTGCTGCCTGCCGCGACCAATTTGGAGCGCCCGGCACTGATTGCCTACCCCGGCTGCGCCTACCAAGGACAGCTGCGCTACCGCCGCGCCGCGGTGGCGCCGAAGGGCGAGGCGCGCCCGGACGGCGAGGTATTCCTCGAGCTGGGCGTGCGTCTCGGCATGGCCGAGCAGTTCTGGCACGGCGATCTGGAGGCATCCTGGGCCGAGGCCGCAGAAGGGATTCCAGACGAGATCCGAGACGAGGTGTACAACAATCCGGATGGCGTGACCGTGTTTGCCAAGGCGATCGATGACCTCGTCGATCACGGTTTTCTCGACGCCGACCGCCTGTATCGGCTGAACGGCTTCAAGACCGCCAGCGGCAAGGTGGAGTTCGACTCGTCGGACCTGCGGGCGGCCGGCCACGACGGCCTCCCAGTCTATTGCGAGCCCGCCGAGAGCCCGGTGTCGACGCCCGACCTGGCGCGCGACTACCCGCTCGTGCTCACCAGTGGGGCGCGAAACAAGTTTATGACGCACTCCCAGCATCAGTACATCGAGCGCATGCGCCGTGCCGTACCGGAGCCGCTGGTGGAGATCCACCCCGTCGATGCCGAAACGCGCGGCATTGTGGATGGCGAGGCCGTGCGGGTGAGTTCTCCGCGCGGCGCGGTGCTGTTCACCGCCCGCGTCACCGATCAGGTCAAGCCCGGTGTCGTACACTGCGCCCACGGCTGGAATCATGCCAACATCAATGAGCTGACCGACGACCGCCACCTGGACCCAATCAGCGGCTTCCCGCCGTTCAAGTCCGGCCTATGCCAAGTGGAGCGGGTCGACGCGACCGCCGAGGCCAGCTGACGCATGCAGACGACGGACCGGAACACGTCGGCTTCCCATGTACCCGCACAACAATCGAAATTTCCTAACCTAGCTCCTCGCTCCTCTCCTCATGCCCTTCATCGGCGTCCTGCCCGAGCGCAGGCATCTATTTCAGCCGGAGCCAGGTCGCGATGTCGCCGTCAGCGACGCCGCCGCCTGGCGTTTGAACCCGCGCCACAGGCAGGTGTATGACAAGCTGAGGCTGGCGTTGGGCGCCGGCTTACGGGCGGCACCCTGCGGTGTCGATCCAGCGGACTACGGCATCAGCCCAGAGACCGAGCTGTTCGTCAAACCAATGACCAACCTGGCGGGCATGGGCCTCGGTGCACGCGCGATAGGCGCCGGCTCGGTGCCTGCGGAACCAGGCTATTTCTGGTGTGAACGCTTGACGGGCCGGCACAGCAGCAGCGATTGCCTGGTGCAGGACGGCAAGGCGGTCTGGTTTGCCCACACCTGCGCATCCGATGCGAAGGACGCCGAGCGACCGGTTTTCTGGCATGTCGGCGCCGCGCTTCCGGAGCTAGAGCACTGGATACAGGATTGGGTGGCCGAGCATCTGGCCGGCTACACCGGTCTATGCAACATGGAGTTGATCGGCGGGCGGCCCATCGAGGCCCATCTGCGCGGATCGAATGGCTTTTTCGATCTCTACGGCCCGGCGTTTTTATCGGCCTGGGTGGCACTCGTCGACGACGGGCATTTTCAAGCACCGCCGCCGATCCCCGGTGGTTACGTGATATCGGTGTTCGGTGACGCCGACTTGAGCGACGCCACTATTAAAACAGCGGAGAGGGCCGGGGTCCGAGTGCAACCGGACCCGAGCACACCCGGCCGCGCCGCGATCCTACGCTGCCACGATCTCAGCGCTGGCCGCGAGGTCTACGAACTCCTCAGCGGACGCACGCTGCCGGCGTCCGACACCGCCAAAGGGTGATTCCATAGTCCATGCTTCCTGCGCGGCGCCAGGCCGCAAAGGCCGGGATAACCTGCCCAGAGGTAGGGTTGCGGCCGCACAAAAATGACGACGCTCAATATTGGCAGCCGCATGCTCCGGTATGGTAGCGGGTCGGCAGTCGAGGGTTTAGACTTCGAAGTTTAGGCCAGAACCCTCCTTCTTTCGGCAAGGAAGCCCCAATCCACAAAGCCACACCGCTACCATCGAGGAGACACACCATGTCCGAGTCAAAGATCTACGAGGTCCCTGCCGAGATTGCCGCAAAGGCGCACATCGATGAGGAGACCTATCGCAGCATGTACCAGCGCTCGGTCGAAGACCCGGAGGCGTTCTGGGCCGAGTATGCCGATAAGTTCGTGACCTGGTACAAAAAGTGGGACAAGGTGATGGACTACAACTTCGGACCGGAGGACGTGCACATCCGCTGGTTCGAAGGTGGCAAGCTCAACGTCTCCTACAATTGTCTTGATCGGCACCTGGACACCCGCGGTGATCAGACCGCCATCATCTGGGAAGGAGACAACCCCGAGGAAGACCGTAAGCTGACCTATCGCGAGCTGCACGCCGAGGTCTGCAAGCTGGCGAACGTGATGAAGTCACGCGGCGTCAAGAAGGGCGATCGCGTCTGCATTTATCTGCCGATGATTCCGGAAGCCTCCGTCGCCATGCTGGCGTGCACGCGTATCGGCGCCGTGCACTCCATCGTGTTTGGCGGCTTTTCACCCGATTCGCTGCGCGACCGCATCCAGGACTCCGAATGCCGGCTGCTGATTACCTCCGATGAGAGCGTGCGCGGGGGTCGTAACGTGCCGCTGAAGAAGAACGCGGACAAGGCGCTGGAGGAGTGCCCGAGCATCGATACCTGTATCGTCGTGCGCCGCACCGGTGGCGACATCGCCTGGAGCGAGGGCCGCGACATCTGGTACCACGAGGCGATGGCCGAGGCTGCCGCCGACTGCGAGCCGGAGCAGATGGACGCCGAAGACCCGCTGTTCATCCTATATACGTCCGGCTCTACCGGCCAGCCGAAGGGCGTGCTGCACACCACCGGCGGTTACCTGGTGTTCGCGGCCATGACACATATGTACACCTTCGACTACCAAGAGGGTGAGGTCTACTGGTGCACGGCCGACGTCGGCTGGGTAACCGGACACACCTATATCGTCTATGGGCCGCTCGCCAACGGCGCCATCTCGCTGATGTTCGAGGGCATCCCGAATTATCCGGATATGTCGCGTTTCTGGCAGGTCATCGACAAGCACAACGTGTCCACCTTCTACACCGCGCCGACCGCCATTCGCGCGCTGATGCGCGCCGGCGAGGAGCCGGTCAAGAAGACCTCGCGCAAGAGCCTGCGCATCCTCGGCTCCGTGGGCGAGCCGATCAACCCCGAGGCATGGGAGTGGTATCACAACGTGGTCGGCGACGGCCGCTGCCCGATCGTCGACACCTGGTGGCAAACCGAGACCGGCGGACACCTGATCACGCCGCTGCCCGGTGCGACAGCGCTAAAGCCCGGATCGGCGACAAGGCCGTTCTTCGGCGTGGTGCCGGCGCTGGTAGATGCCTCGGAGGGCACGATATTGGACGGCGCGACCGATGGCGCCCTGGTGATCACAAGACCCTGGCCAGGTCAGATGCGCACCGTATACGGCGACCATCAGCGCTTCATCGACACCTACTTCAAGCAGTATCCAGGCTACTACTTCTCGGGTGACGGCGCGCGGCGCGACGAGGACGGCTACTACTGGATCACCGGCCGTATCGACGACGTGCTGAACGTCTCGGGGCATCGTCTAGGCACGGCGGAGATCGAATCCGCGCTGGTGCTGCACGAGGCGGTCGCCGAGGCGGCCGTGGTCGGCTATCCGCACGACATCAAGGGCCAGGGCATCTATGCCTATGTGACGCCGATGGCCGGAGTCGAACCGACCGATGAGTTGAAGAAGGATCTGGTGAAACTGGTGCGTACCGAGATCGGCCCAATCGCCACCATCGACCTGATTCAGTGGGCGCCTGGCCTGCCGAAGACACGTTCCGGCAAGATCATGCGTCGCATCCTGCGCAAGATTGCCGCCAACGAAGTGGACTCGCTGGGCGATACCTCCACGCTGGCGGACCCGACAGTTGTGGAAGATCTGCTCGGCAACCGCGCCAACCAATAGCCAATAGCATCGAGGGCCTTCGGCGGCGGTCGCACCAAGGCCGCCGCCGCGTTCCCTTGACACCTTGCCCGAGCGCGATGGTCCGCCCGATTCCGGGTGGAAAATCCGCGGCCAGATGCAGGTTGTACGACCTGCCCTCCCCGGCGCATCATGACTGGCGCCTGTCTTGTTCTTTAGCGATTGCGCAGTCCACCGCCCCGGCTTTCGTTGCCCTCATCTCCTCCGGAGCGTTGGCCCACCAAGGCCATCAGTCCACGAGCGGCAAACGGTGCCCGAGGACTGCGACTGTTTTACGATTCCATTGACTCGAAGAGGTTCATTGCCTTGCCTTCAACGCAGAGAGTGGGCGTCTATGTCGACGCCGAGAATGTTCGCTATAACGGTGGATACCAGATGCGCTACGACGTGCTCAGGCGCTTCGCGGGACGCGATAACGGATTGCTGCAACGACTCAATACCTATATTGCCTTCGATGCCGAGCGCGCCCGTGAGGATGTGGAGTACGCGAAGAAATCACGCATCTATCAACAGATGGTGCGTGATTTTGGTTGGAAGATCACCGTCAAGTATGTTCGCCGATACACCGACGAGGCCGGCAATGTCTCCACCAAGGCCAACGCCGACCTCGACATGGCGGTGGACGCCATGCTCCAGGCGGAGAAGCTCGATCAGGTGATCCTGGTCACTGGCGACGGAGATTTTCTACAAGTCGTCAGCGCCTTGCAAAACCGCGGCTGCCGCGTCGAGCTGATCGGCTTCAAGAACGTGTCGCGCCAGCTGCAACAAGAGGTCGACGCCTTCTGGTCCGGCTTTCTGATCCCGGACCTGCTGCCGATTGCCTATGAGCCGCGCAACGAGTGGGGCAAGCCGGGCGCCTGCGTGCGCGGTGTCTGCACCAAGTGGTTCCCGGACAAGGGCTATGGCTTCCTACGCTTTCTCGACACCTTGTCGCCCAACCTCTGGATCACCGACCCGCGCGAGCCGGATTCGCCCTATATCAGCGTCTTCTGCCATGCCAACGAGATCGCCGAAGACGTGAGCGAAGACATGCTGATGAACCGCGAGACCATCCTCGAGTTCTATCTCAACGAGAGCGAGCAAAAGGACAACGGCCTGGTCGCCAACAATGTGCGCCTGGCGTTTGGGGTCAATCGCTGAAGCGAGAGCGGGTGCGCAGTCTCGGCGCAGGCGCTCGGCTAGACTTTGAGGACGCAAACTACAGACCACTTAACGGCCCTGAAACCGGTGCCCTCCCTGACCGCCGTGGGCCGGGATGGCGAGAAGATCAGCGTCTGCATAAGGTAAAGGCCAATGGCGACAGAGCAAACTCAAATAAAGCCTGCCGGGTTGGCGCATCGACTCGTCCGTGACAACTTGCTTACGGAACAGCAAGCGAAAACGGCGCATAACGAGGCGGTGCGCCGGCGTCAGCCATTCATCCAGTACCTGGTCGGCGAGAAGGTGCTCGACAGCCGCAGCATCGCGATCGCGGCATCTCAGGAATTCGGCGTGCCTTTGATGGATCTGGACGCTATGGAACTGATGGAATTGCCGTTCGCCTTGGTCGACGAGAAGCTGATCCGCAGACATCGCGTGCTGCCGATCCATCGCCGCGGTAACCGGCTGTTCGTCGCGGTATCCGACCCCACCAACGACCGGGCGCTGGAAGAGGTACGCTTCAACACGGGTCTCGGCGCGGACGCCATCCTGGTCGAGGAGTCGAAGCTTACCAAGGCCATCGACCAGGCGCTGGATGCCCAGGACACCACCATGACGGACCTCATGGACGCGGACCTGGACAATCTGGGCATCGCCAACGACGACGATGAGGTGACGATCGACGATTCGGACCCGAACGTCGACGATGCGCCGGTGGTGCGCTACGTCAACAAGATCCTGGTCGATGCCATCGCGGCCGCCGCGTCGGATATCCATTTCGAGCCCTACGAAAAGTACTTCCGCGTGCGCTTCCGACAAGACGGCATGCTGCACGAGGTCGCGAACCCGCCGGTCAGTATTTCGTCGCGGCTGGTGGCCAGACTCAAGGTCATGTCGCGCATGAACATCGCCGAACGGCGCGTACCGCAGGATGGCCGCATCAAGCTCAAATTGAGCCGCACGCGCGACATCGACTTCCGCGTCAACACCTTGCCGACGCTCTATGGTGAGAAGGTCGTCCTGCGTATCCTCGACTCGACGGCGGCCACGGTCGGCATCGACCAACTCGGTATGGAATCCGCGCAGAAGACGGCCTTCATGGAGGCCATCGGCAAGCCATACGGCATGATCCTGGTCACAGGGCCCACGGGCTCGGGTAAGACGGTCACGCTGTACTCAGCGCTGAACATCCTGAACAAGCCCGATATCAACATCTCGACCGTCGAGGATCCGGTAGAGATCCAAGTGCCCGGCATCAATCAGGTGAACATGAACCAGAAGACCGGGCTCACCTTCGCCGCGGCGCTGCGCGCCTTCCTGCGTCAGGATCCGGACATCGTCATGGTGGGCGAGATCCGTGACCTGGAGACGGCAGAGATCGCGGTAAAGGCCGCGCAGACCGGACACCTGGTGTTGTCGACACTGCATACCAATGACGCCCCGCAGTCGTTGACGCGGCTGGCCAACATGGGCGTTCCGGCATTCAATATCGCCTCCTCGGTATTGTTGATCATGGCCCAGCGCCTAGCCCGCCGGCTGTGCCCGCGTTGTCGACAGATCGATGATCTTCCGCATGAGGCGCTGCGGGAAGAAGGCTTCGGCGAGGACGAGATCGCCGAGGGCATCACCATCTATAAACCCGTTGGCTGCGATCACTGCGTCGGCGGGTACAAGGGCCGGGTCGGTATCTTCCAGGTGATCAGAGTATCCGAAGAAATGGGACGTCTAATCATGGAAGGGGGTAACTCGATCCAGTTGGCGAATCAGGCGGACAAGGAAGGTTATGCCGATCTGCGTCGAGCCGGCTTGGCCAAGGTCAAGTCCGGTACCACGAGCTTGCAAGAGCTCAACCGCGTCACCAAGGACTGATTGTCATGGCGGTCAGCGCGACTCAACAGAAACCCAAGGCGGACAAGGCGCACGTCTTCAAATGGGAGGGTGTCGACCGGCGCGGCAACCGGGTCAAGGGCGACCTACGCGCGAGCAATGTTGCATTGGCCCGCGCCGACCTGCGCCGTCAGGGCGTGAACCCGCTGAAGGTGCACAAAAAGGCGAAGCCGCTGTTCAGCGGCGGCAAGCGGAAGATCAAGAGTCAGGACATAACGATCTTCAGTCGCCAGCTAGCGACCATGATGTCGGCGGGCGTGCCGCTGGTGCAGTCCTTCGATATTGTCGGCCGCGGTCATGATAATCCGTCGATGCAGGAGCTGTTGCTGTCGATCAAGCAGGACATCGAGAACGGCACCGCCATGGCCGAGGCGCTCGGCAAACACCCCGACTATTTCGACGAACTGGTCTGCAGCCTGGTCGCGGCCGGCGAGCAGGCCGGTGTGCTCGACGTGCTGCTGGACAAGATCGCGACCTACAAGGAAAAGACCGAGTCCATCAAGGGAAAGATCAAGAAAGCACTCTTCTATCCGGCCGCCGTCATCGTCGTTGCCATTATCGTCACCGTGGTGATCCTGCTGTTCGTCATCCCGCAGTTCAAGGCCCTGTTCAGTAGCTTCGGAGCGGATCTTCCTGCCTTCACGCTGCTCGTTATCAGCATGTCGGACTTTGTTCGCGAGTACTGGTGGGGGGTCGCGCTCGCCACCGGCGGTGCAATCTATGGCATCGGCAAGCTGCACCAAAAATCGGCCAAGTTCCGCCAATTGCTCGATCGCACGTCGCTGAAGCTGCCCGTCATCGGCCCGATCCTACACAAGGCCGCGGTGGCCCGTTTCGCCCGCACCCTTTCCACCATGTTCGCCGCCGGTGTCCCACTGGTAGAGGCACTCGACTCGGTGGCCGGCGCCACCGGCAACATCGTCTACTCGGATGCGGTGCGCACCATGCGCGAAGAGGTGGCCACGGGCCAGAGCCTGCAGTTGTCGATGCGCCAACGCACACTGTTCCCGCACATGGTGATCCAGATGACCGCCATCGGCGAGGAATCGGGCGCGCTGGACGACATGCTGGGCAAGGTCGCGGACTTTTACGAGGAGGAGGTCGACAACGCGGTCGATGCGCTGAGCAGCCTGCTCGAACCGCTGATCATGGTCGTCATCGGCGGCCTGGTGGGAGGCTTGGTCGTCGCCATGTACCTGCCCATCTTCAAGCTGGCCGCGGTGGTCTGACGACTCGATCGCTCACGCAGGCGAGGAACACTTGATGGAAGTCGTGGATGCGCTGGCGCAAATGCCCATGCTGCTTTATAGCGCCACCTTGGCCTTGGGGCTGATCGTCGGCAGCTTTCTCAACGTGGTCATCCTGCGACTGCCACGGATGATGGAACAGGAATGGCGCCAAGAATGCGCCGAACTCGCCGGCAGTGAGGCCGACCCCGGCACGCCGACGGAACGCCTCAGCTTGTCGACGCCTTCATCTCATTGCCCCAGCTGCGGACACCGCATCCGCCCCTGGGAGAACATCCCGGTGCTGAGCTATCTGCTGCTGCGCGGACGCTGCAGTCAGTGCGCTGAGCCAATCTCCTGGCGCTATCCACTGGTCGAATTGCTGACCGCGCTGTTGTCGGTGATGGTGCTGTGGCAGTTCGGGCCAACGCTGCAGGGCGGCTTTGCGCTGCTGCTGACCTGGGGGCTGATCGCACTGGCCTTCATCGATGCCGACACCCAGCTATTGCCGGACGACATCACGCTGCCGTTGCTGTGGATTGGTCTGTTGCTTAGCGTCTGGGGCATCTTCGCAGACAGCCACAGCGCCATCATCGGCGCCGTCACCGGCTACATGAGCCTGTGGTTGATCTTCCATCTGTTTCGACTGCTGACGGGAAAAGAGGGCATGGGCCGCGGCGATTTCAAGCTCCTTGCGCTGTTCGGCGCCTGGCTCGGCTGGCAGTCGTTGCCGCAGATCCTGCTGTTGTCCACCATCCCCGGCGCGCTGTTCGGTATCTTGATGGTCGCCGTCGGCCGCGGCGAGCGCCAAACACCCATCTCATTCGGACCCTTTCTCGCCATCGCCGGCTGGATCAGCCTCGTCTGGGGCAATAGCATCACCGATGCCTATCTGCGCTGGAGCGGGCTCGCATAAGGTCACCCCGATATCCCTCTTATGTTCAGCGTTGCGTTAACCGGTGGCATCGGCAGCGGCAAGAGCACCGTGTCTGCCCTGTTCGCCGAGCTGGGTGCAGCCATCGTCGATGCCGACGAGCTGTCACACGCACTGACGGCAAGGAACGGCGCTGCGCTCCCGAACATTGCCGCGGCATTCGGCGCTGATCTGGTCGACGCCGAGGGCAACTTGGATCGTGCAAGGCTGCGGGGCATCGTCTTCTCCGACGCCGCCTGCCGGCGGCAACTGGAAGCAATTCTGCATCCACGCATCCGGGCGGACATGATGCGGCAGATGCAGGCCTCCGATGCCCCCTACGCCATCCTCGCGATCCCCTTGCTATTCGAGACTCGGCAGACCGATCTCGCCGACCGCGTGCTCGTCGTCGACACGCCTGAAGCATTGCAGATCGAGCGCGTTCAGGCGCGAAGCGGTCTCGCGCTGGCGGAGATTCGCCGCATTATGGCCAGCCAAGTCACCCGGGCAGAACGGCTAGCGGGCGCCGATGACGTCATCGACAATGCTGGCAGCGCCGACGCGCTCGCACCCCAGGTAAGAAATCTGCATCAGCACTACCTGCAGCTCGCCGCGGAAACCTCCGCAGACATCGGACCACCGCACAGCCGGTAGCCAAAGCTTCCGCACACTGGATGGCATCACCTACATCAACTGCGGCGACTGGGTCGACAGTTGCACCGCCATTGTCGAGCATACCGACGGACGTATGGAGCTGGTCGAATGGGGCTTGGCACCCCGACAGGCGAAGCCCAGGGTGCCGGCTCCGATCAGCGAAATCGCCGATGCGGATACCCGTCAGGCTGCCTGATCCTTGCCGCGCCCCGCCTGAGTCTGACAGCCTCGCTATCCCGCCATGGCTGCCTTCATCTCGGCCGCGTACTGATCGGCATTGAGTCCGACGATCAGGTGCAGCACGTTGTCGGGGAGGCGCAGGATTCCCTGAACGCCCGCTGCCGTCAACGCGGTCTCATCCAGCCTTGCACCATCACCGACGGCGACGCGCAGCCGTGTCTCGGCCGCGGACTCGGCCTGCTGCACGTTTTCTGCACCGCCGAGCGCCGCGAGTATGGCGCGGGCCTTCTCCGGTGCCAGCGGATCGCGGGCACGCGGCCGGAGTTCGTCGGCCTTGTAGCTGACCTTGGGTGCCGCGGCGCCCTCGGGCAATTCGGCCTCGGCCCCGGCGTGGGCCAGGTACTCTTCCATGTCGGTCTTCAGGTTGTCGGACTTGGGCCCGAAGATGGCCTGCATGTTGTTGCCCACGACCACAACGCCAGCCGCGCCCATGGCCTTGAGCTTGTCCGGATTGGCCTTGCCGATGTCCGTCACCTCCACGCGCAGGCGCGTAATGCAGGCGTCCAGCGCAGCGATATTGCTCTTGCCGCCGAAGGCCAGCACCAGTTCCTTGGCGAAGTCGTCGGCGATGATGTCCTTGAAGTTCTCGGCATCCGCGACTGCCTCCTCACGGCCCGGTGTTTTCAGGTCCAGCTTGAGGATCAGCGTGCGGAAGGCGACGTAGTAGACGACGGCGAAGATCGGCCCCAGGATCAGCACGATCCAGGGCCTGATGTTGTTCACGTAGTAGAGCGCGTAGTCGATGAAGCCGTGGCTGAAGCTGTAGCCGAGCCGGGCGTCGAGCAGATAGGTAACCAGATAGGCGATGCCGACCAGCACCGCATGCACCGCATAGAGCAGCGGCGCGACGAACAGGAAGGCAAACTCCAGCGGCTCGGTGATGCCGGTCAGAAAGGCGGTCAGGGCCGCCGAGCCCATGATGCCGGCCACGCGCGCCTTATTCTCGGGCTTGGCGGTGTGGTAGATGGCCAGCGCCGCCGCCGGCAGGCCGAACATCTTGAACACGAAGCCGCCGCCGAGGATGGCCGCCTCGAAGTCGCCAGCGAAGTAGCGGCTGAGCACGCCGTGCACGGCCTCGCCGGTGTCGGGGTCGATGTAGGTGCCGACCTCGAAGAAGAAGGGCACGTTCCAGATGTGATGCAGGCCGAAGGGCAACAGCATGCGCTCGACGACGCCGTAGATGGTCACTGCCGCCGCTGGATTACCGTAGGCGGCCCAGTCACCGAAGGTGCGGATGGCGCCGCCGATGGGTGGCCAGATGACCGCCAGAATCGCGGCCAGCCCGATGGCGGCAAACGACACGACGATGGGCACGAAGCGCTTGCCGGCGAAGAAACCCAGATAGGCCGGCAACTGGATGCGGTAATACTTGTTGAACAGCCAGGCGGCGATCAGGCCGATCAGGATGCCGCCGAAGACACCGGTGTCGATGGACTCGATACCGAAGATCTTCTTGATCTCGGCGCGGCTCTTGGCGACTGGGAAGGGAACGCTGTTGCCGGTGCTGTCTTGGTAGAGGGCGAGCGCGCCACCGCCTTCGGACGCCTCCTCGATCGAGAACGGCACGGTCACGGCAGCATCGCCTTCGCCGCAACTCACTTGCTGGCCGTCGATTTCCTCGACTCGGACCTTGCTCAGCGTGCGCCCTTGGGCGTCCAGACAAAGGAAGCGCTCGCGTCCGGCGTCGTATTCGACATAGGCGCTGTTGCCGTCCTTGAGCGCCAAGGGTTCGGCCGGCGCCATCCAGTCGATGAATAGGAGCCCGATGACCCCCAGCGCCGCGATCAGCACGAAGTAGCCGACCGTGGCGGCCATGGCCGCGACGCCGTCGTTCTTGGTGAAGCCGAGCACGACGCCGATGGCGAAGATCAGCGGCAGAATGGTAAAGACCGCACCGCCGGAGGCGGCCATAATCTCGCCGATCTTGATCAGCCAGGGGGCCAGATCGTCGGCGCCGGCGATGGAGCTGCCGACGCCGAGCAGGATACCTGCCACCGGCAGCACCGAGACCGGCAACATCAGCGCCTTGCCGATCTTTTGCAGGTTGGCGAAGGCGCCGTCCCAGGTTGCTTTCAGACTCATCTTGGCATCTCCTTGGTCAGTACTCACTGGGATCAGTACTCGGTGGGCACGAGCGCGCGGACTTCCGCGCCGGTGTCGCAGGCCAGGGCCCGTTCGGCCAGTGCCTGGCAATCGGCGAGTGAGCGCGCGCGCACCTCGGCCTTGACCGCCGGGATGGCCGGTACGCTGACGGACAGCTCGTCGACACCAATGCCGACCAGGATCGCAACCGCTTGCGGGTCGCTGGCGATGCCGCCGCAGACACCGACCCACTTGCCCTCGGCATGGGCGCCGTCGACGGTCTGCTTGATCAGCTGCAGCACGGCCGGGTTCATCGCGTCGGCCTTGGCGCCGAGCTTCGGGTGCCCGCGGTCCATGGCCAGGGTGTACTGGGTGAGATCGTTGGTGCCGATGGAAAAGAAGGCGACTTCCTTCGCGAACTGCCGCGCCATCACGGCGGTGGACGGCACCTCCACCATGATGCCCAGCTCCAGGTCGCCAGCGTCTGGCAACTTGGCACGCTCCTCGTCGACCAGCCCCTTCACGGAGCGGATCTCGTCGATGGTCGCGATCATCGGGAACATCATGCGCAGCTTGTGGCCCTTGGCCGCGCGCAGGATGGCGCGCACCTGGGTGCGCAGCAGCTCCGGCTTCTCCAGCCCGATGCGCACGCCGCGGATGCCGAGGAAGGGGTTCTCCTCGCGCGGCATCGGCAGATAGGGCAGCGGCTTGTCGCCGCCGACGTCGAGCGTGCGGATGATCATCGGCCGCCCGTCCAGCGCCGTGGCGATGTCGGCGTAGATCTGCGTCTGCTCGTCCTCGCTGGGGGCGGTCTGGCGCTCAAGGTACAGGAACTCGGAGCGCAGCAGACCGACGCCCTCGCCGCCGAGCGTCACGGACTGCCGGGCGTCGTCGATGCCGCCGATGTTTGCGACCACTTCCACCCGATGGCCATCGGTAGTGGTTGCCGGCTCCAGCGCGGCGGCCAGGTCGGCCTGCTTTTTCTCCGCGAGCCTGTGTTTCAGGGTCAGGATGCGATCGACCTCGGCGGCGTCGGGATCGATGCGCAGTTGGCCCTTGCCGCCGTCCAGTATCACCTGCCCGCCGTCGGCCAGATCCAGCGCCCGCGGCTCGATGCCGGCCACGGCCGGGATGTCGAGCGAGCGTGCCAGGATGGCGACATGGGAGGTCGCGCCGCCTCCGACGGTGGCGAAGCCGAGCACCTTGGTCGGGTCGAGCTTCGCGGTGTCGGACGGCGACAGCTCCTCGGCGATGAGGATGCTGCCGGCCGGGATCTCCGGCTCTTCGCTGGGATGACCGGTCAGGATGCCGAGCACGCGGCGGCCGACGTCGCGCAGGTCCGCGGCGCGGCCCGCCATGATGGCGTTCTTGAGCTTGGAGAGCCGATCGGCATGGGTGCTGTAGGCGCGCTGCCAGGCAAAGGCAGCGGACTTGCCCTTGGCGATGGCGCTCTCGGCGATGTCCATCAGGTCCGGGTCTTCGAGCAGTTCCTGATGCGCGGCAAAGATGGCGGCCTTGGCCGGGTCGGCCTTGGCGCGCAGTTCCGCCTGCAGCGACTCGAGCTCGTTCTTGGCGAGCTCGGTGGCGTCCTCCAGCAGACGGCGCTCGGCGCGGGGCTCGCCAGCAGCCGTTTCGGGCACCTCGATCTCGTCGCGGCGCAATTGGAAGATAGTGCCAACGCCGATTCCCGGCGATGCGGCGACGCCGAGCAGCAGGTTCGGGTCATCGGAGCGTGGCCGCGGTGCCGGCGCGGCGGCCGGGTCGGGCTCGGTGGTCGCCGGTGCCGGCGCCGGCGCCGTGCCCTCGTCGCCGAGGCCGGCGGCGAGCTGCGGCGCGATGCTGTCGATGGCCGCGTCCGCATCCGGCCCGGTGGCGACGATCACCACCTTGTCGTTCTGCGCGATCTCCAGGCCCATGATCGACACCACGCTCTTGGCGTTGGCCTCGTCGTCGCCGCGGGTCAGCAGAATCTTGGACTTGAAGCGCTTGGCCAGGTTCGCCAGCACCGCCGCCGGGCGTGCGTGCAGGCCGGTGGCGTTGGGGATCAGGATCGCCTGAGAGCTGACGGTGCGGCCCGTGGCCTCAGCCTCGGCGCTGGTTTCGGCGATGGTCTCAATGGTCAGGAAGTCATCGCCGCCGGCCCGCACCACGCCGCTGGCGGGCCGCATCGACGCCACCCGCTCCATGTTGGTCACTAGGATCTGCGTCAGCAGGCTCTTGGCATGGGTCGCCAGGTAGTCGGCGTCAAACGCGATCAGCGGGTCGCCGGTCGAGACCTGATCACCCTCCGCGACCTTGGCGGTGAATCCCTCGCCCTTCAGGTTCACGGTGTCGAGGCCGATGTGCATCATCAGCTCGATGCCGTCGGCGGTGGTCAGCGTCACCGCGTGATGGGCCTTGTGAAGCTGCGTCACGCGCCCGTCGCAGGGCGCAGTGAGCACTTGGTTGATGGGGTCGATGGAGGCCCCGTCGCCGACCATTTTCTGCGCGAAGACCGGGTCCGGAACCTGTTCCAGGGGCACGATGACGCCGTCGAGCGGCGCCTTCAGGATAAGTGAAGCCAACGCGATGTCCTCCTGTTCCCGTGGTGGTTTGGGATGGTTGCTTGCGCCGTTGAGATCGGCGGTTATTGTCGGCGAGTATTCTTTCGAGGCGAAGTTTAGCCCGGCTGGGTTCCGCACGGCCGATCGTCGATGGGCGACGCCGTCGCGGTCATCGCTCCGCTCAACCCCCAGGTAGTCGCTCGATCAAAAGTTGACGCTGACCCGGGCGCCAATCGCCAGCGCGTTATCGATCTCCCCAGTGCCCGCGGGACGGATGATGTACTGGATGTCCGGCTGGATGCTGATGCCCCTGCCGAGAACGAATTGATGATTGAGTTCGACGACGGCCTCGTAGTCTTTCTCCGGAAGACCCTCGGCTCGGCGTGCCACATTGACCTCGTCGCCGAACCAGCCGCTGGTGACGGCCAGCCCCGTAGTGTCCTTGGGCCGGCCCTTGAATAGCCCCTCGTACACGAGGCCCGTGTTGAAGTACCAGGGCATGGGATTGGTATCGTCCGTGAAACTGAAGACCAGTGCGCCGAAGCCCCACAGGCCTCGACCCACCCCGGGCTCCGGTCGGTAGAGCATTTGGTCGGCGAGGAGCCAGCCCATGGCGCTGCCGGTGGTGGTCGCATTATCGGTGCTCGACAGATCTTGGAAGCGGCCGGTCATGTAATAGCCGCCGACCTTGTAGACACCAGGCAATGCCTGGTTGGAGTCGCGGTTCACGTGGTAGTGCAGCTCGCCAGCCAGGGTCACCCCGTTGTTGCCCAGGCCCCAGCTTGTCCCATGGGCGTTATGGTCACGGGACGTCGGATCACCTTCCTTGCCCTCGGGGTCGCCGTCGTAGACCGCCGCCTGAAGGGTCCACAGCCTTGACGGCGTGTCATAGCGAACGCGCGCGCCCCAGGTCGCCAGGGGGTAGGCCGTGAAGGTAAAGGGGTTCTGTAGGAAGACCGGCTTCGGACTGCCGCAGAAGGAGTTGTTGACGAACTGGCAGTAGAGCGGCGAGCGCAGGAAGTCGTCGTTGGCGATGAGCCGCCCGTAGGCGAGGTTCAGTCGCTCAGCGAGCAGCACCGTATTGAACTGGACATTGGAGAGCTTGACGTTTTGGCCGCCGAAGAGCTCTTGGACGGTGAAGACGTTTCCGCCCTCGGACGGGGCGATGAAACGCTGAGACACGGAGAGCCCGTCGCGCTTCGACCCCTTGATAACCAGGCTGGTCGCCGGGATACCGAGGATGCGCTCCAGGTCGAAGCCAAACTCCAGCGCGATGTTGTCGGCATAGGTGCCGCCGCGCGCTTCTCCGCCGGCGACATTGAACATGGGCTCGGAAGTGTAGTTGAGACCAAAACTGAAACCCTTCCCCTTCCAGGCATCCCGCGTCTCCCAATCGGCGAGAAAATAATCGCTCGACGGATAGTCCGACGCCAAGGCCACAGGGCCCGTCAACGACAGGATCAAGGCAGTCGTGCGCAGGCTCAGGAGCATTCGCTGAACGTGGAAAGCGTTGATGGCTCGGCGGTCAGACATTGAATCTTCGCTCCTGTTTTGAAACGCGGAATCTAACCTAGCCTTGGTGCCGAGCGCCACTCAAGCCGATACCCTGCGCGGCCCGGCAGGCAGCCTCTTGGTACATTCGGCCTATGCCTGATGCGGAGGGGCTGAGCCAAGGCCTTAGCGATGCCATCGGGTTTCTTGGTGGCATCGGGCTCGATGTCGGCTCGGAGATCCAGATTCGAGTCGTCGCGCAGTTGCCGAGGTCAGATACCCCGATAGAGCAAGTCTCAAACGAAAATTCGGCTGAGGAAGGCGCGATGACGGTCTGGGAGAAAGTGTAAGATTCCGCCCATGCTCGACGATCGGCTCAGCAAACACCGGTCAGCGGCCCTGAGCATCAAGGGCGCGGTCGACGTGCAGCGCATGAATGCCGAGATCCGTTTCGATGACACCATCGACGCCAGTTCGATCATTGCCCTGTTTGACCAAATCGCGCGCGCCAACCCGCTTGCCAAGGGCATCACGTTTATAGAATCGCAATTCTTGATTGTCTCGAGATAACAGAAACGATATGAGCAACTTAACCTTGGGAGTCATTGGGACTTCAAGAAAAGAGGATGAGCGACGTGTTCCAATCCATCCAGAACATTTGTCACGTATTCCTGAACAAATCCGTCGCCAGCTGATATTTGAGGAGGGCTATGGAGCACGATTCGATATCCCGGATTCCGAGATTGCCGCTCAGACAGGAGGCATTGCCACACGCCACGACTTATTGGCCAACCTTGGCAGGATCATCATTGCCAAACCGGTATTAGCTGATTTAGAAGAACTTCGCGTAGGCGGAACACTCTGGGGCTGGGTGCATTGTGTACAGCAACGGGACATCACCCAAGCCGCACTTGATCGCAAGCTCACACTAATTGCCTTTGAGGAAATGTTTTCTTGGTCTCCTAGCGGTCAGATTGGCCGTCACACCTTCTATAAGAATAACGAGATGGCTGGCTATTGCGCGGTGATACATGCCTTACAACTCAAAGGTATCGATGGGCACTACGGCAACCAACGCAAGGTCATCCTTTTCAGCTTTGGTGCAGTCAGCCGCGGGGCGATATACGCCCTCAAGGCGCACGGGTTTAGAGATATTACCATCTGCATTCAGCGCCCGGACCACGAGGTACGTGAAGAGGTGCTTGGTTGCCACTATGTGCGGATCCGGGAAGGCAATGAAGGAGAGGCACGCATGCTGGTCGTGGAACACGACGGAACCGCGCGGCCGTTGACTGATTTGATCAGCGAAGCGGATATCATCATAAACGGAACCTTTCAAGAAACAGACAACCCCACCCACTTTGTGACCGAAGCGGAAAGCTCGTACCTCAAGCCGAAGAGCCTGATTATTGATGTCAGTTGCGACGAAGGCATGGGCTTCTTTTTTGCCAAACCAACGACATTCAAGAATCCGATTTTTAAATACAACACGATAGATTATTATGCGGTTGATCATACTCCGAGCTATCTTTGGGAAAGTGCCTCGCGCTCAATCTCAGCTGCTCTCGTTGTGCATTTACCGACCGTCGTGGCGGGCCCCGATAGCTGGCAGCAAAACGAAACCATTCGACGGGCCGTGAACATCGATGGCGGTGTGATTCAAGACCCCTCGATTCTGTCCTTTCAAAAGCGTGAGCCGCACTACCCCCACGCCCATATCAAACCCGTTTGACTGGCTTTTTCGAAAAAGCTTGAAGACTGATAGGGTAAGCGGGGGTGCTTAGGCGAGTTGTCTCAAAATGAGTACCAAGCGCTTGGCGCCAGGAGTTGACTGATGCAGATTCGCCTCGGCTATGAGTTGGTCTATGCGTGCCCCCAGCGCACGCCCATGATCCTGACCCTGAATGTCCACTACAGCCGGGTCTCTGACTTGCTCGCTCCGGACCATATCCGGACCCAGCCCGCGGTGCCGGTCACCGCCTACCGCGACGGCTTCGGTAACTGGTGCAGCCGGCTGGTGGCGCCCCCGGGCGACATCCGCATCAGCACCGACACCTGCATCAATGACAGCGGTCTACCGGATGCCGTCGACCCGACGGCGGTGCAGCACGCGGTCGAGGACCTGCCCAGCGAGGCACTGGTTTACCTCCAGGGCAGCCGCTACTGCGAGACCGACCAGCTCTCCGAAACGGCCTGGTCGCTGTTCGGGCAGACACCCCTTGGCTGGCCGCGCGTGCAGGCGATCAGCGACTACGTACATCATCACATCACCTTCGGCTATCAATACTCCCGAGCGACCAAGACCGCGCTCGAAGTCTTCCATGAGCGAACGGGCGTTTGCCGAGATTTCACGCATCTCGCCGTCACCTTCTGCCGCTGCATGAACATCCCGGCACGCTATTGCACCGGGTATCTGGGCGATATCGGAGTCCCGCCCTCGCCCGAACCCATGGACTTCTCGGCCTGGCTCGAGGTTTACCTGGGTGGACGCTGGCACACCCTGGATCCCCGCAACCGAATCCCACGCATCGGGCGGGTGCTGATCGCGCAAGGCCGCGACGCGGCGGATGTCCCGCTCAGCAACACCTTCGGCCCCGCTACACTGACCGGTTTCAGGGTCTGGGCCGATGAGGTGGGGACGCGCGGCTGATGAGCGGCGAGGCCGCCTGGGGCGAGTGGTGGCGCTCGGCGCCAGAGGATGCCGGAACGCCCACTCTGCTCGACCCTGACGAGCCGCCAGCCTACGAGTTCGTCAACCCCAAGGGCACGGCAAAGGCCCTGCTGATCTGTGACCACGCCTCCAACCGGCTGCCGCGGCGACTTGGCGACCTCGGGCTCAGGCGTGATCGACTGGATCAGCACATCGCCTGGGATCCTGGCGCGGCAGCGGTCGCCCGCGGACTTGCGGCGAGGCTCGATGCGCCGCTGATCCTGGGTAGCTACTCACGTCTGGCGATCGATCTCAACCGCCCCCTTGCGAGCCCGGAGCTCATCGCCGCACAGAGCGACGGAACCCCGATCCCCGGCAACCAGGGCCTGAGCGCAGAGGAGCGCAGGGCACGGCTCGCGGCCCTGTTCCTGCCCTATCACCAGGCGATCGCCCAGTGGCTCGACGCACATCCCGACCCCAGGCTGCGGTTGATCAGCCTGCATAGCTTCACGCCGCGGCTCGGCGGCCAGTCGCGCCCCTGGCCGATCGGCTTGGCCTATGGGCGTGATCCACGGCTTGCGCGGCAGCTGCGTCCACTTCTCGCCCGGCAGACTGGTCTACTGGTCGGCGACAATCAGCCCTATGGCATTGAGGACAGCCACGATTTCACCCTGCCTACGCATGGCGAGCGCCGCGGGATTCCCCACGTCATGATCGAGATCCGTCAGGACGGACTCCAAACGCAGCCACAGGTCGCGGACTGGGTGGAGCGGCTGGCGCGCGTCTGCTAGCCCGCGAACCCAGGATCCTGAACATGCACCTGCATGACCGCGGTGCAGTGCCCCACCCCTGGACCAGCAACGGACAAGCGCTGTTTGGCTACACCCGGCTCTGCGCCGAGGTTGTCGGCACCGACCAGATCAAAGACGGCGCGATAGCCATCGCCCAAAACCTGATCCAGGAGCTCGCCGGGCCGGGATGGCTTCAAGATACCGTTCTGGAGCTTCGGGAAGGTCGGACCGCCGATGTCCGTCTTGACCTTGGCCAACGCCTACCTATGGGTGAGGCTCGTGGTTGCGCATTGAAAACAATCCTTGGCGGGGTGTGCGGATATCCGCGGGCTGAGAACGGAAGCCCAGCGTGTCGCCAGTCGATCGGCTTCAGCGCTCCGGGGCATCGTAGTAGGTCAGATCGAGCCAACCGGCGTCGTCGCCGCGCTCGCTGAAGTTCCAGGCGTTCAGCCAGTCGTAGAAGGGCCAGAACCGGTCGCTGTTGCGGAGAATCGCGTAGCTTTCCTCGAGGCGTTGCCAGTCCTCGCTGGTTGCCACGGCTGCGAGGTCGCTGAGGAAGCTCGGCGCTCGGTCCAGATCGAGATCAACGAAGAGGTTCGGGAAACCGTTTACCAGGGTCGGGTAGACACTCATGGTGTCCTCGTTCGGCAGTGCTTGGCCGTCCTGGAACAACAGTGTCCATTGGGAGGCGAATGCTCGGTTGGCAACCAGCGAATAGACCCGCTGCTCGCCGCCATGGCTCAGACGCAGCACCGTGACGCTGGGCAGAAAACGCACGAATTGACGCTCGTCCACCGCGGTCATGGCCGAGATGGCGCGCTCGAAGTCGTCGAAACCCTGCATGGGTGCGGCCAATTCGACGCTGGGTTTGACCCGCGGGTTGAGTGGGTCCGGCAGCCCGCTGATCGCGGGACCCAGGCGCTTGGCAATCAGCGCCGCCAGCTCGGCCAGCGGCTGGTCACCCGTCAGTGAAATTCCGGTAGGTTGCCCGGCGCCGGAGAAGGGCACCGCTTCCATGGCGAGTGCGCCGATGCCACGCGTCCAGCGGTCGCGGATAGTCTCTCGGTGTTGCTGCGGCAGCAGCAACAGGAAGTGATCTTCGAAGGTCTGGCGCAGCACGTTGAAAAAGAGCAGGGTCTCAAGCTTTCCCAGGTCGCCCTCCCAGTAGGCGAAGCCGGCGACGGTGTCGTAGTACATGCGCTCGAAGCCCGCGTAGCTGAGCAACCACAGGGTGCGCGGCATTCCGCCTTGGGCGCCCTTCAGCACCGACACATTGGTCGCGTGGCGCAGGACCGTGAGCCAGGCATTGCCCTTGTCGTCAGGATCGGCGCCATCGCCGTTCCAGATGCTGTCGAGAGACCAGCCGCCCGGTGCCAGGCGGGCCTTGGTCTCGGCGAAGGCATTCAAATAGGCGCCGTGCCGAGTACCGATCGATCCATCAGCATCGCCGAACTCTCGAGCCCGAGTTGCGGGTCCTGCACCGAGGGGTCCTGTGCGGGATCCAGGAAAAACACCCAAAACTGGTCCTTGACGGCGTAGGTGGCGGTCTGCCCGTTGCAGACCGGGCCATAGGTGATGCCGCCGACCATGACTTCGGCGTTCTCAAGGATGAAGCGATAGCGCGACTCGGCGGGGATCGCCGCGAATTGGACAAACGGGCTCTCGATTCCGTAGGGCGGGTCCAAGTCGGCCTTGCTGTCCCAACCGGTGCCACTGTCGATGGCGAACAGCCGCGTCAGGTGTGCGATGTCCTCCGGGGCGAGGCGCCAGATGAAATGATTCTTCTGCACCGGTGGCTCGCTGCGCTTCTGCAGTCGATAGTAGAACTTATCGACCTTCGCATAGGTGTAGGGATCGTCATAGGGCAGCCCAGTGCCGATGACCTTGACCGGTGGGGACTCGACCCGCTTGTTACCGTTGGCGTCCTCGACGACACGAGACGGTGGGGTACTGGAGCGGACCAGGCGGAACTGATCGCCGGGGCTGTCGGTCAGCACGATGGTCGCCAGGAAGACGTGTTGAAAGATGAAACGGCTGACCAGCCGGGCGCGCGGATCATCTGCATTAAGGAATGCCTCCCAGGCGGCCACGGCATCGGGATTGGCCACCGCGAGCGCCTGCTCCCGAGCAGTTGCATCGGGTCCCGGCGAGCCGGCGGCCACCCATGAACGCAGCGTCGCGAAATCCTGCTCGGAGATGGCCGGCAGCCCGAACGGCATCCCCACCGCCGGATGTTGCTCCAGCTGTTCCGCCAGCGCGGTCGGTGTCGCCGCGCAATGCGCCTCGTAGCGGTTTGGTCGCAGCCCGTCGAGCGCATCGCGGCGGAAGCCGCGCTCGTTGCCGCGCACGCCGGCGGCAACCATTTGGTACAGCAGCGAGGCGTCCAGGTTTTCTTCCGCCGTGCCGTCGCGCGCCAGGATTGGATAAAAGCCGCGTTGGCGCCAGACCCCCGTGCTATCGGCGGCGTCCATATCGGTACGCGGATAATCGCCGAGGTGATCGGAGTAGGCATTGAGTCCGAACCCGCCACGATCGACCCCGCGAAACGAGTCCAGCTTCACGTTGCACGGCGAGCCGAGACAACCGTGGCAGGCGATGCAGCGGCGGTTGAAGATAGGCTGGATTGCCGTGGCATAGTCCGGGACCGCACCCGCTGCCGCTGTCGGTGACCCGGCCGCGCCGGACGCCGCCAGGGATACCCCAACCAGCGCCCAAAATAGGGCTCCAGCCAGCAGTCGAGCGGCACGCCGGAAGCACTCGAGCAACAACCAGCTCATCGGAACCTCCTTTACAGCATCAAGATGTCGATGGTCAGACCGATCGCTGGGGTCCTACTAGCCTTGCGCTTTCTTCGACGCGGCTACGCAGCGCATCGATCCGAAAAAACGGTGCGCCTTTTCTCAGAATTCTACCCGGCTGCGCGCTCTCAACGCCATCGATGGCTACCGGGGTGCCGGCGTCGCTACTCGCGCACCGGTTAGACCTCGCCGCGGCCGAGCACCGGGTGCTCACCACGTTTCCTTGGCGAATGCGCGCCGCGGTTTGACGCCGAGTTCGGTCAAGACGGCGGAAACGGCAAGGATGGGACCTTGATTCCCATCGCCGCACGCAACGAATCCACCATCTGGCAGGGGAAAAGATCACTGCGCCGAGGACAGCTTATCGCCAAGCGGCCAGAGGTGGCTATGCCAACAACAACCGCCGCGGCCGCGCAATTCGCGCACTTCTGGTAACAAGGAGACCCTCGAACGGTTGATCGCGGTGCTCACGGGCAGAGACCCGGACGACGTTATGCCGTCCCGGGGCCGGACTGAGCCCCTCGCCTGAGTCCATGGCCCGCTTCCAGATGGCCATGGAGACCTTGTAGAGCCAGGCCGTTGCGTCACCCGTCCTGACTCATGACGTCGTCCGGGCAGGATGGAGATGGTATGCCTGCGTCATTTGACAGATGCACTCGTCGATCGCCGGTCGAAAGACTCGCCACGCCTGGGCGCCTTCGCCGAGGCGTACTATCGGCAGTTCGGGGAGTTGCCGCTACCGGGCCACGGCCTACCGTGACGGAGGCGAGCGCTACCTCGCGCTGAGCGATCCTGGACAATCCTGTCATGAAGAACCTATGCTGCGTCTACTTGTTGCTCTTGCCCTTCGCCGTCCTCGCCGAGGAGGGTCACAGTACGTTGCAATCGCTCGATCTGACCGGCGACCTGTCCGGCCCGGAGCCTGTGGCCAGTTGCGAGGCGACGCTATCGGCATGCAAGCAGCAGTGCCGGCATACAGTGGCGCGCGCAGCGGACGAGCACTTCGACGAGCCTGATGTGTCGCTAACGGTCTGCATCAGCGACTGCGAGACCGAGGCATGGATCTGCAACAAGGACTGTTGACCGATGAGCCAGTATCCGCGGCACGATCAATGCGTGCCCTACCCCGTCGTCAGTGCCTAGCGATGCGCCGCAGAGGCCAGCGCAAATCGGACCGATCGCTTGCGGTGTCTGGAGTCAAGCTGCCGTAAGCAGAGGAACCCCGGTCCGGTCTGGGCGGGGGAAAACCGGGCGAGAGCCCATACCAACGCAACCTTGAGGAGCGTTCCATGCACTTCCAACGCATACTGACGTCCGGCGCCTTGTGCGTCGCCCTTGGTCTTTCTGGCGGCGCTGTCTTCGCGGAATCTGCCGCAGGCTTGGAGGACGCCGTCACTAAGGCCGACGAGGCCGCGGAGGCCGAGGCGAAGGCAGCCGAAGCGAAGGCAGAAGCCGCCGTTGAGCGCGAGAAGAAAGAGGCCGCACAAGGCGCGAAGCTCAATGCCGAAGAGGTCTCGGGCGACATGAACCCCATCGACGAAGGCGATGCTGCACAAATGGAAGGCAAAAAGTAACAACCGAGCCCCTTCCTCCCGTCAATCGGGCGACTGCAAGCCAAGCTGCCCCGTTTCGCGAGGAGCAACGCGCAAGGTCCGTGCCTTTCTATGAGGCGCGGACCTTGCGCCCGACTCGTCCCTGCCGCCGGCAGCGCTCGCTGCTGTCTCGTCTGCGTCCACACCCTGTCAAGAATTAGCCGTGTAAACTATTTGGCCTTACTCGACTCGTGCAGCCCCCGGGGCCGGCGAGCATCACAAAGGAGCATCTGGTGGACGCACTCGTGATCGACAAGCACGTCATCGGCCATGGCCTGACGGTGTTCATGGGCTTTTTTGCGGTCATGAACCCCCTTGCCAATACACCGCTGTTCCTCAGCCTAACCGCAGAGGATGACAAGGCCACGCGGCGCACGGTGGCCCTCCAGGCGATGTTTGCGGCCTTTATCATCATCGCCGTGTTCTGCCTGCTGGGCTCGGTGATCTTCAATCTGTTCGGCATCACACTTCCAGCATTTCGCATCACCGGTGGAGTGCTGGTGGCCCTGATCGGCTTTCAGATGCTGCACAGCGACTCCTCGTCCGTGCACCATCCGAGCCCCGCCGACCAGGCAGACAGTCGCAAGGCGGCGGTGTCGGTCGCCATCACTCCGCTGGCGCTGCCCATCCTGGCCGGCCCCGGCACCATCGCCACGGCCATGAACTTCGCCTCTACCGGCGGCATCATGAATATGCTGGTAACCCTGTCCGCGTTCGCGCTGCTCTGTGCCATCACCTATGGTTTTTTCGTCTCTGGCGAGAGACTGGTCCGCTATCTTGGTAAGAGCGGACTTGCCGTCATTACCCGTATCATGGGGTTGATCTTGGCCGTCATCGGCGTTCAGATGCTGATCGAAGGACTGAAAGGGGCGTTCCCGGCGCTGGGCGCCTGAACGGGCTATGCCTGTCCTGGCTCCGCAGACGAGCGAATGATCGACAAAGCCGATTCCGACCGCAGCCCCTTGGCTGTTTTCCTAGTCTTTCTACGCCTTGGCTTGACGTCGTTCGGCGGACCCATCGCTCATCTGGGCTATTTCCGCGACGAGTTCGTGTTGCGCCGGCGCTGGATGAGCGACGCGGACTATGCCGACCTGGTGGCCCTGTGCCAGTTCCTGCCCGGACCGGCAAGCAGCCAGGTCGGCTTTGCGCTGGGCTTTTTTCGCGCCGGCGCGGCAGGCGCACTGCTTGCTTGGGCGGCGTTCACGCTGCCGTCGGCGGCGCTGCTGTTCGCGTTTGCGCTCGGCGCGGAGGCGCTCGGCGGAGCGCTCGGGCAGCAGCTGATTCACGGCCTCAAGCTGGTGGCGGTGGCGATCGTCGCCCAGGCAGTCTGGGGCATGGCGCGCAGCCTGACACCGGACCGCGAACGGGCCACGATCGCGCTTGCCGCCGTGCTGATCCTCGCCTTCTCTCCCTCCGCCATTGGACAGATCGCGGCGATCGTCGCCGGCGCCTCGGCCGGGCTCTTATGGTGCCGCGGACTCGACCATGGTGCCGCGGCCCGGCTCCGGGTGCCAGTCTCAGGGCGCACGGGGATGCTGCTCCTGCTGCTGTTCGGTCTGCTGTTGTTCGGATTGCCCGCGATCCTTGCGCTTTGGCCCGAGCCGTCGCTCCGGCTGTTCGAGGTCTTTTTCGGCGCCGGCGCCTTGGTGTTCGGCGGCGGCCATGTCGTGCTGCCGCTGCTGGAGACGCGCCTGGTCGAGCCCGGGTTGGTCAGCGGCGACGCCTTCCTCGCCGGCTACGGTGCGGCCCAGGCCGTTCCCGGACCGCTGTTCGCGGTTGCCGCCTATCTGGGCGCTATCGCGGAGCCAGGTCCGCGTGGCTTCATGGGCGCGATGATCGCGCTGCTCGGCATCTTTCTGCCCGGCATGCTGTTGCTGACAGGCGTGTTGCCGTTCTGGGACAGGCTGCGACGGTCCGCCCGCGCGCGCGCCGCGATGGCCGGGACCAATGCCGCCGTGGTCGGCATCTTGGGCGCGGCCCTCTACCAGCCACTGTGGACCAGCTCGGTGGCCGCGATGTCGGACTTCGCGGTTGCCTTGACCGCCTTCATACTGCTGACGGCATGGCGAACGCCGCCCTGGTTGGTGGTCGTGATCACGGTCCTCACGACGGCGGCAATCGGCCTCATGACGGAAACCGCATGAACTCGCCCGCCGCCAAGGGCACGCGCAACGCCTTGTAGACGGGAGCGAAGAAGATTATGTCCGACTGCTGCGCAAACAGTGCCTGCGAGGTGGAAAAGCTGCGCGAGCGGCAAAGAGCGACGCTGCTCTGGGTGTTGTGGATCAATGCCGCCCTGTTCGTTGCCGAGGGGATCGCAGGGCTGCTCGCGTCGTCCACAGCGCTCCTGGCCGACGCCCTCGACATGCTGGGGGATGCGCTGATCTACGGCTTCAGTCTGTACGTCGTCGCACGCGGCGCACTCTGGAAGGCCAGGGCGGCAACCGTCAAGGGCTGGGTCATGTTCCTGTTCGGAATCGCCGTGCTTGGCCAGGCCCTGTACAAGACGCTAGTGCCCGAGCTGCCTCACGCGCCAACGATGGGGCTCGTTGGGGCACTGGCGCTCACCGGCAACGCGGTGTGCCTGTGGCTTCTTTGGCGCCATCGCGCAGAGGACATCAACATGCGCTCCGTGTGGCTCTGCTCGCGCAACGACATCATCGCCAACGTCGCGGTGCTGGGCGCCGGGGCGGCGGTCTGGGCGCTGCACTCGCGCTGGCCGGACATCCTGGTCGGCTGCGCCATTGCTGCCTTGTTCCTATCGTCATCTATCCACGTATTACGCGAGGCAGCGGCGGAGCGGCGCAGCGCAATGGCCGACACGAAGCGCGTGCTCGTTCCCTTGGAAGGGCCAAGGCCGCGTTCTTAGCGTTGGCCGCCGGCTGCTGCTTCGCACCTCGCACGAGTAACCGCATCCGGCTGAGCATGGCGCCGGGTCCGCCATGCCCTCTCCATGCCGGCGGCACGAACCCCTCGGGACTTAGAGAGCTTCCACCGCCTCCTCGACCTCGACGGTCTTGGCCATGCGCTTGGCGAAGTAGTAGATGCGCTTGAGCTTCTCGATGATGTCGATCTCGATGGTGTAGGCGGGGATGCGGTTCGGCTCCTCGGCCACCAGTCGTTGTGCCTGGTGGGCCGCCGCCGAGTCGGCGATCTGCGAGATCTCCTGCTTCATGCCCGTCACGGTGCGCGCGGCGAGTTCGTTGTTCTGCGCCACGGCCTGCACCGCGGCCTCAACGGCGCGGTTCACGGCCACATGGAAGCTCGTCAGCACCTCGCGCGTCGGCTGGCTGATCGACACACCTTCGTCGATGCGCTCGTGGCCGAGCACGATCAGATTGGTCTCGATGACATCGCCGATATTCTCCAAGTCGTTTACGGCCTCCATCAGCCGCATCAGCTCGGCGGTTTGCTTCTCGGTCAGGCTCAGCCGGCTGACCTTGCCGAGATAGGCGATGATCTGCGCGTGCAACATATCGACATCATCGTCCATGCGCTCGATGTCATGCAGGGTCTCCTTGTTGCCGCTGAGGATGGCCGGCATGATCCGCGCCATCATGTCCTGCACTCGCTCGCCCATGTGCAGTGTCTCAAGCCGAACCCGGTCGAGCGCCAGCGACGGCGTTGCCAGCAACTCATCATCCAGATACTTGGCACGCACGACCAAGGCCTCCTCTTCCAATGGCCTGTCCGGCACCAGCCATTCGGCGGCGCGCGCAAACTGACCGGTGAGCCCGATAAACAACAGGGTGTTGGCGACATTGAACAGGGTGTGCGCGTTTGCGATCTGGCGCGGCGTTTCCGCGGCCGCACGCGCCGTGCCTGTCAGCTCCGGGTAGGCCGGCGAGAGCCATTCTACGAAGTCGGCCAACTGACCGATGAAGCCGACCCAGACCAGCACGCCGGCGATATTGAACAGAATGTGTACGACGGCCGCACGCACCGCCTCGCGCGGCTTTCCGATCGAGGCCAGCAGGGCCGTCACGCAAGTGCCGATGTTGGCACCAAAGGCGAGCGCGATGCCGGTGGGCAGATTCACGAAGCCCTGACTGGCCATGACGATGACGATACCGGTGGTCGCCGCCGATGATTGGATCAAGCCGGTGAAGGCAGCCGCCACCAGGATGCCGATCAGCGGGTTCTCCATGGTCTGCATGATGTCGAGAAACGGCTGATAGCTGCGCAGCGGCGACATCGCGTCGCTCATGACACCCATGCCAAAGAACACCAGGCCCAGGCCCATCAACATGCCGCCGTAATGGCGGATGCGTTCACGTTTCGACGCGAACAACATGGTGAAGCCGACGCCGATCATCAACAGTGCAAACTTGGTTACCTTGAAGGCGATCAGCTGGGCGGTCACGGTCGAGCCGATGTTTGCGCCCATGATGACGCCGACAGACTGCGCGAGCGACATCAGACCGGCACTGATGAAACCCACCACGAGAACAGTGGTGACCGACGAGGAGTTGATGATGGCGGTGACGAAGGCGCCAGTGATCGCGCCCATGAAGCGATTGGTGGTTAGCTTTGCCAGGATGTCCTTCATGCGCTCGCCGGCGACCGCCTTCAGCGCATCGGCCATCTGATCCATGCCGAACAGGAACAAGGCGAGTCCGCCGAACAGGCCCATGCCCATGGTCAACCAGTCGATCTCGCTATCGGCGACGGCGCCGTTGTCGGCCCAGACCGCTGCCGCTGTCGCCATCAAGACCAGGCCGATCAGCCCTGGCAGCCAGTAGGGAGCGTCAGCCGACAAACGCCGTGAAAGCTGATTGAACATCAAAACGAATCTCCTATTTATTTCTTGGGGTCGGCTTTGACGACGATCACCGGAACCTTGGCGAGACGCACGACCTGCTCGGCGACTGAGCCGATCAGCAGATGCTTCCAGCCGGAGAGGCCCATGCTGCCCATCACGATCATGCTGGCGTCGAGTTTGTCCGCCACCTCCATGATGCGAGAGCTTGGGAGGCCCTTGACGAGCATTGAGTCGAGTTGCTTGAGGTTCTTGAGATCGCGATGTTCGGCGACCACGCGTTTAAGGAACTCATCGAGCATCTCGGTTGCACCGTCCTCGATTCGGCTCAGCTGCTTCTTCTTCAGCGCGCGGCTGTAGTAACCCGGCATCGAGTTCGGATCGTGCACGACGTGCAGCACCATCAGCGCCCGGCCGAGACTGCTTGCCAATTCGACGGCCTGCATCAGTGCTGCTTCAGACGATGCCGAGAAGTCGACCGGGACGAGAATCGGACCCGCTTCGTGCTTATTGCTCATGACGTGGTTCTGGCTCCTTCTTTGGAGGATTTCATTTCGTTAGCCGGACGGGGACCTTCGCCAAGCCGATGCATCAGACCAAGAGAGACGACAGGGCCGAAGGCACGATTGTGACATCAAGGTTACAGAATTATTACAGATAGCGACACACTGATTTCCTGACCTTGTGGCGAAGAATCGGATGGGATCCGAAAATACGGGTGTGCATCCCGGGCATAGCCACCGTCCTCGCAAGGTCGCAGATGACGAATCCCGGTCTATGCCGTCAGCAGAGCGCCGGGCCGGCCGCAAGGGAAAACGCTGAAAAATCCAGCGGCGAGACCAGAGCCGGAAGCCCCGCCATCATCAGCCGCGCAACTAGCTAAAATTTCGGTGGGTTGAAGACCGCGCCTTTTTTAGAAACGGCCGTTTCCACGCTGATTGTTGGGCTGATTGTGAGTAGGGACGGCCAATAAATCAGCGCATCGCTAGATCATGCCGTCAGCCTTCCCGTGCGGACAAGCCGGTTGTAGACCGGCAGCAAGGGCTCGACGGGATAAGTCAGGGGCACCAGGTGGTCGCCAGGCCTGGTGATCACGCCGATGGTCTCTTGGTTGGCGCCGAATAGGACATGGTGGTGCTCGATGCCGCCGGCATTCATCCACAACGTCTTGTCCGGCGACAGCGGGGTATGGCCAACGACGAAGGGCGTATCCGGTTCCACCCCCAACTGCTTACGCAACCGCTTGATGTCGCCGCTGCCATAGCCGCTCGGTGAGTTGGGCTTGCGGAGACGCACGTGCGTGAGCTGATGCCGGAGCTTGGGCTGATCCCCTGTGTTGATGAGGTCGCTGCGCGATGCCTTCATGGTCGGCGCTCCGGCATGACAGCAGACATAGTCCGGTGACACGGCGATGTAGGGCAGCAGGTCATAGAAGCGCTGCATGCCGTCGCGGTAGCGGACGCCGCGCTGGTCGAGCAGGGCCTTTTCCCACACCAGCCCTTGCGGTACGCCGCCCTTGGCGATGTCCTCGGCAAAGCTGTCGTGATTGCCGCGCAGATAGAAGACCCGGTCGGGAAACTTGAGCTTGAGCCGAAAGATCAGGTCCATCAGCAGCATCGACAGATCCATCTGGTCTTCTTTGCCCGGCTCGTCCGGGTGCACCGCGTCGCCAACCAGGATCAACAGGGCGCTGCCGTCCTGCAGCGACTCGAGGAAGGCGCTTTGCGTCAGTATCACCAGCAGGTTATCGATACAGGCATGCAGATCACCGACGAAGATCGGGATCGGCCGACCAGGGAGCCGCAGCACACCGCCCGGCCCGCCATCACGGGTCGTGAGCCGATAGGCCTCGCGCTCCATGACCTTGTTTACGCGCTCCAATAGGTCGAGCGCGGCATCCCGCGGCAGCTCGTCGATGGGGGCCGCGAGCACCTTCGCCAGTCGCTCAATATTGGCGCGGCGCCAGCGCACCATCCGGTCCAGCACCTCGTCCTCGACCAGCGGCGTGACGCAGGCGCCGCGCTTCGTAGACTTGTTCTTCAACGCCAAGCCGCTGTCGGTCAGCTTGAGGCGCAGGTGCTTTTCGGCGACAACGTTGGGATAGGCCAGCAGCAGTCGTTGCAGCTGATCGTCGCGGCCCAGCGTCACCGACTCGCCGGCCGACAGCCGGACAAAGCCGCTGATGGAAGAGAAGTAGCTGGTGGGGTCGAACAGCAGATAGTCGCCGCTGCGGTGAAACTCGCCCTCGGCATCGATGACCATCTCGGGGTCCAGATGCAGCCGATAGCCCTCCTCGCCGCCAAGCAGCAATTGCAGCGTCAAGGCCGGTTCGGGCACCCGCACCTTCTTGTCGCCAAGACGCAGTGAGCCGCTCAACTCCACGTCGTCGCACTCCTCCATGTCCTGGATCAATTCCTGGAAATAACGTAGGAATTTCTTGCGGCTGACGGTCGTGGCTTGGGGCATGATCGAGCACTCGGAGCGACTGGTTTTCTGGCGGGTTGACTTGGCTTGGCCGCGACGCGACGGCTGACACAGCCTCGCGAACAGCCACGCTCAGGTCATCGGCGATCTAGGCCGGTGGGCCCGGGATGCGATGCGGTCTCCCCTTGACTCGCTCGCGAATATAAACATGCATGCCCTGTGCATGAAAATACAGTGCCACGCGCCCGAATAGCTGCACCTGCGCGCGGATCTGCTCCAGCTCGACGCGCCTGTCCACGGGGTGCGTTCCGGCGCGCGCGCGCTCAAGCCGGCGCTCGAAGATGCGCTCCGGCGCCGGCAGTAGGAACTCGAATACGAAGCGGTCGCGCCAGTTCACCGACAAGAAATTCCGCTTCGGCGGCGGCAACTGGATGCGCGCCTCGTCCAGCTCCAGGGCTTGCCAATTGCCGAGCCAGTCATCCTCGAACAACGCCATCGCCGCGGACTGCCCAAGGAACGGCAGACCCAGGTGCACCTCGCGCGGGCGCACCGCCAGCATCTGGGTGCGCCACCAATGCGGCTGAGACAGATCCAGGTAACCCTCCTCCGGCCAGCCGCCGAGCTGGCAGATGAAGGTGGACTTACCTGACCCCGGCGGGCCGGTGACGATGATCTGATTGAAGCGGACCGTCCGCGCCACCGGGACGCGGCGAAAACGCCGCAGCTCGGCCACCGGTTCCAACTCGACGTCGGGCAGCCCGGCCATTCGGCGCGTCGTCATGGTTTCGGGCTGATGCGACAAACTGCGTGGCACGAAGAGGCATGGCCAGAGCGACAACCGCCGGCCGCGGCTCCGCCGCGGCCAGTGGTGCGTCAGCCGAAGATCGCTTTGAAGATGAAGAAGAAGATCGCGGCGAGGATGGCTCCGGCCGGCAGCGTGATCAGCCAAGACATGACGATATTGCCGATGACACGCAGATCCAGCGCGCCGATACCGCGGGCCAGTCCGACACCCATGACCGCGCCGACCGCGATATGCGTGGTCGAGACCGGCAAGCCGGTCTTCGACGCCAAGACGACCGTGGAGGCCGCGGCCAGCGTCGCGCAGTAGCCGCGGGTGGGCGTCAGCTCGGTGATGCGGGTGCCGATGGTCTGCATGACGCGATAACCCATGGTGGCAAGCCCGATGACGATACCGACACCGCCGACGATCAGTATCCAGATCGGCAAGGTCGCCTTCTGCGCCACTTCGCCGCCGCTCTGCACGATAGAGACCACGGCGGCCATCGGACCGATACCGTTGGCGACGTCATTGGAGCCGTGCGCGAACGCCATCGCGCAGGCGGTGAAGATCATCATCGGCACGAACACCCGCTCGACACTGGCGAAATGGAAGTTGCGATCCGCCTCGGGTTGCACCTTGACCCGGTCGATCATTACCTTGCCGATCAGCGCGATGACGATACCAATGACCGTCGCGCTAATGAGGCTTTGAGTCGTCGTCAGGTGCAGATCCAGATGCTTAGAGACCCTTGAACAGGGTCACCAGGCTGACGATCCAGCCGACCAGGAAGACGTACACCGGCCCCCAGCGCTTTGCACTTTGGAACGGGTTGTCGGCGTTCAGGATGAGCTTACGGATGCTCAGCATCAGCAACAGCGCAATGACACCGCCGAGCAATGGCGAGACCACCCAGCTCGCGGCAATCTGACCGATCTTGTCCCACTTGACGGCATCCATGCCGATGCCGGCGATGGCGAAGCCGACGATGGCGCCGACGATCGAGTGCGTCGTCGAGACCGGCCAGCCGCGTGTTGTTGCGATCATCAGCCAGATGGCCGCCGCGAGCAAGGCCGCGAGCATGCCGTAGACGAGCAGTTCCGGGTTCGCCGCGATCGGTGTCGGATCGATGATGCCCTTGCGGATGGTCGAGGTCACGGTGCCGCCCGCAAGGAAGGCGCCGGCGAACTCGAAGATCGCGGCGATGATGATCGCCTGCTTGACGGTGATGGCGCCGGAGCCCACCGAGGTACCCATGGCGTTGGCGACGTCGTTGGCGCCGATGCCCCAGGTCATGTAGAAGCCGAAGATGACGGCCAGGACCAGGAAAACGGTCCCGTAAGTTGCGATGATATCCATGATTCCTCCGAGGAAATTGTTCTCGACAGCGGTCGTGCGTACCTCGGGCCGTCCGAGGGCGCATCGAGCCGCCGCATGTGGGTGATGGATCGGGCGGTTTAGCGCGCGATCAGCAACAGCAGGCGGTCACCCACCTTCTCGGAATAATCGGCCAGATTGCCTATCCAGTGGATCAGCCGATACCAGAACATCACCGACACCGGGCTCATCTTGTCTTCATGCGCGAACAGCGCACGCGTCAGCGCGATGCCAAGATCGTCGGTCTCGCTCTCGATTTGGTTCAAGGATACGACCATTGCCTCGACGCGCGTGGCCTCGGGTCCGCGAAAACCGGTCTCGACCAACTCATCGAGTTCACCGATGATGGCATTGGCCTGGCCGCAGGCATCAACGCAGCGCTGGACCAGCGCGCGCAGGTCCGCCTGCATGTCGTCCGGCACCGTCATCTCCCGCTGCATCAGCAGTCCGGCGATGTCCTGGGCGGTATCGGCGATGGAGTCCTGAACCTCCAGGACCTCGAGCAGATCGCGCCGGTCGACCGGCATGAACAGACTCTTCGGCAGGTGGATGCGGACATCGTTCTTGATCTTGTCGGCCTCACTCTCCTTGGCGAAGATCGCTTCCTGCGCTGTCTTGAGCGCGGCGGCATCGCCGCTGATCAAGGCATCGAACAGGGCCGGCACCTGACCGACGCAGTCGGTCACTATGCCCATATGCTCCTGCATCGGCTTGAATGGTGACCGCGCGAACAGCGCGGAGATTGGATTGGCGGATCGCATTCGACCTCTCCCCCTCTAAATTTAATGTGTGTAAGGCGCCATTGCCGTCGACCCGCCCCTCCGGAACGCATCGACCAGGCGAAGGAGCCAAATTGATCGCCCCGCGTCGGTCGCTGTTGGCCGCTCCATGGCCGGCGACTCTAGCTCTCAGCGGCCCCATTTGCGATTGCGGAGCAACGGACTCGGTCGTCTCGTCGCGATCGGCATCTAAGCCATACCATCGAAGCAAAGACCTCGGCCGTCAAGCCCCAAAAACGCGTCGCTTAAGTGTATACGCCGTTGCCTCTAACACCCAGAGCGTGGAAACAAAGTCATGCTTTCGGCAACGAAAATACGCATAAACCAGGGCGCCGGGGGGGATTGATAACAGTACTGAAACCAAACCGCAAGAATTTCGCAATAAATCGCCTGACAGGAGAGCATCGAACGCCCGTCGGGACAGCTCGACAGACGGGACGGCCTCAAGCCCGGCAACTTCATCGTTGTTAGCCAGCTATGATCAGAGTAGCGTTCACGCTTGCCGTGGGCACCGCAGACGCGCCCGAGCGATAGCCGGCTCCGTCACGGCGGCTCGCGCCCAGGTACCAGACCTAATGCCACGAGGAACGCCCCGTGACCAAGCTCGCAACCCGGCTTCGTATCGGCGAGAAAATCGGCCTCGGCTTCGGCCTGGTCGGCCTTATTTTTCTCGGCGTGATCTGGAACTACAACACCAACATGCGCGACATCGTCGCGGCCCAACAGGAATTCACTTCGGTTTACGGTGCGCGCCAGGCACACGCCTTCGCCATCGAGAGCCGAGTGACGGCCATGCGCGGCGCTGCCGACCGATTCCTGCTGACCCGCGACACCGCCTTTGCCGAGCAAGCCCTGGAGCAGGCGGCGGCACTGCGCGATCAGGCCGCACTACTGGCCGGCATCGACAGCGAATCGAAGCGCACCGCCGAAGAGATCACCGCGCTGAATGCCGAGTTCACCGTCCGTTTCGAGGCCATCGTCGAGGCATGGCGCGTTCGCGGACTGGACGAGGATTCGGGTTTGCAGGGCGCCTTCCGTAATGCCGTGCACGAGCTCGAGGCGCGCGCCGGACACTACAACGCCGATCGGCTCTATCTGTTGCTGATGCAGACGAGACGCAGCGAGAAGGACCTGGGCCTGCGCCGAGAAGAGCAGTATCTGCAACGGGCGCAGCGACTGCTGAACGAAATGGAGACCGCGCTCGCCGCCTCCGAACTGCGGCACGAAACCCGCCAGGCGCTCGGCGCCGAGATCGAGACCTATCGCCGAGCACTGGATGACTATGCCCGCACTGCGTTGGACGGCGGTGATATCGATGGCGGCAAGGGGCCGTTCCGGGACGCGGCACACCGCATCGAGTCTCTGCTCGAAGCGCACTACGTGCCCGATCTGGAGGCGCGCGTGCTGCAGATGCGCAGGCGCGAGAAGGACTACCTGCTGCGCGGCGATGATCGCTACGTGGCCATGGTCGATGAGATCGCGGCCGATGTCCGTGACCAGATCGCCGCCTCCGCGGTGGCAGACGGTGAGCAGGCGCAACTCAAGGTTCTGCTCGACGGCTATGTCCGCGACTTCCACGCCTTGGTGGATCAGAACAAACGCATCGCCAACCTGACCGAGGCCATGTACCAGGCGGCAGCGCACATCACACCGGTGGTCGAGGCCAATCTGAGCGGGGCGACCGCGCAGATGGAGCGCATGAGCGCGGAGATCGCGGCCGTCTCCGGCGAACGGGCACGCTGGAGCTTGATTGTCTCCGGTCTCGCCGCGCTGCTCGGCACCCTGCTGGCGGTGTTGATTACACTGCGCATCGTGCGCCCGGTGCGCGCAATGGCCGGCTTGCTGGACCGACTGACGCGAGAGAACCCAAGCGAGCGAATCGAGACCCATCCCGACGGACGCGACGAAATCAACGCCATGGCCATCGCGTTGAACACCATGGCGGACCACAAGGCCAAGTTCTTCCACTGGTGGCGCAGCTCGATGCAGGAGGCGATCGCCGTGCGCGACCTCGAGCACGCGCGGACCGACGACGAGCGCGTCGAGGCGGCACAGCAGCTGCGAGAAGCCGCCGGCGCCAAGCTCCAGCAGCTCGCCGCCGTGCGCGATCAACTGCTCGCCGAGGCGGATCGCGTGGACGAGGTTGCCGGGCAGCTCGGCAGCGGCGAGGCAGCGCGCCGCGCGGCCCATGCATTGCGCGATACGGCAGCCGACCTACGAACCCTGATCCAAGTCATGGATAGCGACTGAAAGACTAGGCATAAACCCCGAAACGCAGTATTCTCCTGAGGTAAGGCAGCCTAGCCAATTCCAATAACAACTTGATGCGAGGGGGATTTCCGTGACCGCACCGAAAACACCTTTTGTTCATCCGAAACCTGGGGCGCTAGCATGATTGCACCAAGAACACCTTGGTCTTGCGTCCTCCCGGCGGACACGGCCTCCACCCTGGCTCCAGTCATCGCCGCTGTCAGCTTCGACCACCAAGGTAGCCAATGCCTGCGTCAAGCCTGCCAACGGGCGGCCCACACCGGACAGCCGGTCATTGCATTGCACGTGGTCTACGAGAGCGGTCGCACCATCGGCCTCTACCATCGCCACGACAGCAGACCCGGATTGATGCCGATCGCCGACATCGCCAAACAGATGCTGGCCGAGGAAGTGGCCGAATGTGTCGGCAGCGATCCCGCCTACAAGACCGTTGAGATCCGGCAACTCGCTCTCGCCGGGCTGCCAGGCAAACGTATTCCTGAAGTCGCCGAGTTGATCGGCGCAGAGCTTATCGTGATCGGCGATGGACCAAGGCAAGGACTGACACGCCTGCTGTCGTCGAATTCGGTGACCCGAACGGTCATGCGCCGCGCGCCCTGCGCCGTGCTCGTCATCGACGATACCGGCAACACGATCGACGCCCAGACGCCGCCACCGCGTCAAGGCAACCGCAGCTACCCATCGATGTTACAGACGCCCTGAAGCAGGCGCATTCCCCCGCGCACCGGACAGTATTGGCGCGCGGGGAATTGCCAGTATCAGTGCCAGAAGACGAAGCGATTGCTCCATCGGCGTCTAGCCCGCCGCGCCCTCGCGCATCAGGTCGGCCAAATCACCATAGACTGAAACCCACGCGGCCCTCGTCTCTCGCGTGAACTCATCGCCAAGCCCCTGCTCCAAGGTCCAGAACAGCGCCTCGCCGAGCTTCTCGTAATCCTCGTCCTGGACGCCATAGCCCCAATGGCGTGCCCCCATCATCTTGATCACACGATCCAGCGGCTCTAGGTCATCGAGCGCGTCGACCGCCTTACCGATCATGCGCATCAGCTTCTCTCCCTGCTCGTCCAGCTCTCCTTTGAATAAGGGTCGCAGCTCCGGATTCACTTGGAACAGCCGATCGTAGAACAACGTTGCTGCCTGTTCCGAAATGGGGGCGATCTTGGCCCAGGAAGCGCGGACGAGGGCGGTCTCTTTGGGAGTCATACGGTAGGTCTCTCGGATACGAAGCCTTGGGACGATTTGTGCCAGCCGGCATGGAAGTCTCCGACGGTCACCGCCTGATCGACGATGCCGCGCCAGGCGGTTGTCCGGCACCGCCGATGACAAAGCCGATATGGTAGCAGTCGCGACAGCTTGTGCCGCGTCGGGACGGACTGATCAGAAACGTCCGATCAGCGACAAGCCCAGCATGGCCGTCGGATCTTGGTCTTCGGTGTAGAGGCGTCGTCCGTTCTTGTCCTCGACGCGCAACTGGGAATTCAACCCGGCACCGGCGTAGAGGGAGAACCGAAGGCTCGGCGACAGATCACGGCCGAGATTGACGAAGACCGGGATGAATCGGTACTCACCAATGCCGCTGGGGAATGGCCCGTCGCGGTCCAGCCGATGGCGAAACGACCGATACGCCGCACCCAGACCCACCCGCCAATCCGAGTTGAGCGCGTATGAGAGTTCGAGCCCCGCCGGCCCGGTTGGCCCGGCGACGAACGGATTGGACAGCCGCAAACGCTCGCTGATGCGCCAATCGACGATGACCAACGGAAATACGCTGGTCTCTTCGAGGCGTTCGAACACGCCGACACCGAGCCCAAGCGTTAGGTCAGAACGCAGACGCCGAATGGCAGACAGGGTAGCACCGTACTCCAGCGCATCGGAGAACTCGGCGCCGGATTCGCCCGCATACTCGACAGTCGGCGAGAACAACCAGCGCCAGCCGCCGCGCGTGCCATAAGTGAATGGAAAAGAGAGCCCGGTACGGTAGACCTGGCCCCAGGGGTCATCACCGCCAAAGCCAACTGGATTGTCGAAGCGCCAGTCCTCGTAGTCGAACTTGAGCTGAATGCCCATAGACGACTGCTCGTTGAGCGACCAATTGCGCCCCAGCCGCGTCAGCACGCTCGCATAGCCTGCCTCGCCGCCGGAATCGAGGCCGCCGTCGAATCCATACACTGGCGTAACCGACCAGCTGAAGTCGCCGGCCGGCGGCTGCGCCGCGGCAGCCAGGCTGGCACAGAGGAGAAGGAGAAAGAGGGTATGAAGGAGTGTCCGGGGTAGCGACATGGCGTTGGCTCTGATGGGCGGCGCACGGGGCGTGGCAACGAGGTGGCGAGAATAGCGGAAGATGGGAGTGCACCGCGGGATTTTCGACCGGCCCGGGGCTGCTGCTGCGCTGCGCGCATAGCATCCGCTTCTGCCCGCACTCGGCGCGGCGGCAAGGACATGCGTACGGTGCCGCCTTCCATGCCGGTCGCGGCGAGGCGCCGCGCCGCTCCCACCGAGCCCGCACAGCTATTCAGCTGCGCTCGCAGTCGCTGCGGGCTCGGCGTCAGTCATGCACTGTTGGCGATACGGCCCGGCGCAGCGTTCTCAGCGGCACGGTTGAGCGCCGACAGCACGGCCTTCAGCGAGGCGCCGACGGTATCGCGATCGATGGCGGCGCCGCCGACGCGGGTGCCGCCGATGTCGAGCTGCACATAGGCGACCGCCTCGGCATCGGTTCCGGCGCCAATGGCATGCTCCTGGTAGTCGAGCACGTTGATCGGCTGTCCGCTAAAGCCCGTCCAGGCCTCAGCGAAAGCGGCAATGGCGCCATCTCCGCCACCAATAATCCGATGCTCACTCGCGCCGCCATCCGCACCCAGCAAGCCGATGCGGGCCTCGATCCGATCGCGGCCATTGCGGTTCAGCCGATAGCCGCGCAGCGCGACCGGCGCCTGATCGCGGACGAAGTGCTCTAAGAACAACGCATGGATGGTCTCGGCATCAATGATGCCGCCGCGCTGCTCGCTGACCTGCTGCACTATGGGCGCAAGCGCCTGCTGCAACCAGCGCGGCAGGTTCAGGCCGTATTCACGTTCCAGAACGAAGGCGATGCCGCCCTTGCCGGACTGGCTGTTGACGCGAATCACCGCCTCATAGCTGCGCCCGATATCAGCCGGATCGATGGGCAGATAGGCAACCTGCCAGGGTCTGTCGCGCGCGGCGTCGCCACGCTGATACTTGAGAGACTTGTTGATGGCGTCCTGATGGCTGCCGGAAAAGGCCGTGTAGACAAGATCACCGACCCAGGGGTGGCGAGGATGACAGGCAATCCCGGTACATTCCTCGACGACGCCGATGATCTCGTCAGGATTGTCCAGGCTGAGCCGCGGATCGACGCCCTGGCTGTAGAGATTCATCGCCAGGGTGACGATGTCCATGTTGCCGGTGCGCTCGCCATTGCCGAGCAGCGTCCCTTCGACCCGGTCGGCACCGGCCAGCAGACCCAACTCCGCGGCCGCCGCGGCGCCGCCTCTGTCGTTATGGGTGTGCAGCGAGACGATGACGCTGTCGCGCCGGCCGCCAACGCGGTCGAGCTCACGGCAGAACCACTCCACCTGGTCGGCAAAGACGTTCGGACTCGCGGACTCGACCGTGGCCGGCAGATTCAGTATGCAGGGGTGCTGCGGCGTCGGCCGCCAGACATCGAGCACGGCGTTGCAGACCTCGACCGCGTACTCGGGCTCGGTCTGCGAGAAGCTCTCGGGTGAGTACTGGAAGGTCCAGTCGGTGCCTGGATATTTGGCCGCCTCGGCGACGAGCAGCTCGGCCCCGCGCACCGCGATGGCCTTGACGCCGTCGCGATCGGCACCGAACACCCATTCGCGCTGCACCGGGGAGGTCGAGTTGTAGACGTGCACGATGGCACGCGACACACCGTCCAGCGCTGCAAAGGTGCGCTGGATCAAATCCTCACGCGCCTGCACCAGCACCTGGATGGTCAGGTCGTCCGGAATCTGCCGGGCTTCGATGAGCCAGCGGACGAAATCGTAGTCCGGCTGACTCGCGGCCGGAAAGCCGACCTCGATCTCCTTGATGCCGATGCCCACCAGCAGCGACCACAGCCGGCGTTTCTGCTCGACACTCATCGGTGCGCGCAGCGCCTGATTGCCGTCACGCAGGTCGACACTCGCCCAGCGCGGGGCGGTATCGATAACGCGGTTGGGCCATTGACGGTCCGGCAGATGGACGGCTGGGGCTCGGCGGTATTTGCTGGGATCGAATGACATTTTCTCAGTCGCCTGGGGCTAGGTTTTACCAAGAGTTCGGCGGACATCGGGTTGGCCGAACACCGCGATCCGGGGTGAACGGCTGGGAGCCAGAATCTAGAGACTCTTCTCTAGCCACCAGCTCCGTGCTCCCAGCCCCTCGCTCGACCTTGTGGGTCTTGCCCGACTGCCGGCTTGTGGCCGACGGGAAACAGAATGCGCCTTTCTAGCCGAAAGATGATTGCAAAACTTCTGCTATTTTCCCATTTCTTGGCAATAATCTGCTACTTTTAATCCGAATGGCGCGATAAAAACAAACCAGGCCCAGTTGGGCCAATGCCGACCACGAGCCCGAGCATCTCTGCCGATGGACAGCTACGACAAACGCATCCTCGAGATCCTTCAACAGGAAGGCCGGATCAGCAACCAGGAACTGGCAGACCGCATCGGACTCTCGCCATCCCCTTGCCTGCGGCGCGTGCGGGCGCTGGAAGAGAGCGGCCTGATTGCCGGCTACCGGGCCATGCTGGACGCACGCAAGCTGGGGCTGAACCTGATCGCCTTTCTGAGTATCTCAATGGACCGCCATACACCGGAACGCTTCGCCAACTTCGATGCGCAGGTGGCGGAGATGCCGGAGGTGCTCGAGTGCTCGCTGATCACGGGCCGCGACGCCGACTATCAGCTCAAGGTGGTGGTGCGCGACATGGACGCCTATCAGGCGCTGCTGCTGGAGAAGCTGACCCGAATCGAAGGCGTCAGCGGCGTACACTCGAGCTTCGTGCTGCGCCAGGTGGTTGAGCGCACCGCGCTGCCGGTCGCCTAAACCACCTCACTCCGGCCACGAGCAGAGAAGATTCGCCGCCGCTACATCCCGCGCGCCTGCTGGACCATCTCGTAGGCGCGTCGAATCTCATGGGTCTTCTGCGTGGCCAGCTTGATCATGTCTTCCGGCAAGCCCTTGGAGACCAGCTTGTCCGGGTGATGCTGGCTCAGTAGCTTGCGGTAGGCGCGCTTGACAGCGGCGTCGGAATCCTTCGGCGTCACGCCCAGCACGGCGTAGGCTTGACTCAGCGTTGGACCCTGCGTCGATGCACGACCGCGCTGCCCTGCGCCACCACCACCCGCACCGGCGCTGGCTCGGGCGTCGCCGAACTGGCGCTGCATCCGCACCAGGTTCTCCAATTGGCGAAACACGACCGCAGGGATTCGCAGCCCGGCGCGGATATCCTCCAGCATGCGCCGCTTGGCCGCCGTGGGCTCGCCGTCGACATAGGCGGCCTGGAGCTGAACCTCCAGAAACAGTTGCACCAGCATGCGTCTGCCGAGACATTCGCGGCGGAAGCGCTCGATCACCGCCTGCAGGTCGAAATCGGCCGCCTTGCCCTGGCGAAACAGAGCGATCGCGGCGCTGCGGCGCTCGCCGGTGAGCTGCAGCCTGGCCATCACGGCTTCGGCCAGCGCGATCTCGGCCTCGGACACCCGCCCATCGGCCTTGGCCAGATGCCCCATGGTCGAAAAGGTGGCCGCGAAGAATACGCTCTCGATCCGCTGGCGGTCGCCGAGCGGCAACTGCATGTCGGCGGCCAACTTCTGTACGCCGCGATCGACGCCATGACCAAGGGTCGCGCCCAACATCGCCCCAATCGGACCACCGGCGGCGAAACCTAACAGCCCGCCGACGACCTTGCCAAACCAACCCATGATGATCACTCCGCCGCATGGCCGCCCGCGGGTCGCACGGGCGACGGACTACTTACCCTTCAGATACTGCTCATCGCTGAACGAGTAGACCCATTCCGGACGGAAGGCTACCAGAATCACCATGATCCAGCCGTTCAGCATGGCCTCCGGCAGGAACATCAGCGGGAAGAAGGGCAGCACCGTTTGGCTCAGCTCGGCAAAGGTGTATGCACCGCTGCCAACCAGCAGCCAGGCGGCCATGTAGCCCATGGCGACACCGACCAGCCCTGCGGTAAGGAAACCGTTGACCAGCACGTAGACGAAGAACTGTTTGGGTAGATACCAGCGGATCAGGATCAGCATGACCTGCGTCAGCGTGATCGGCAGCACGCCGCTGACGAGCGCGTTCAGCGCGAAGCCGTCCCATCCGAGCCCGCCGTTGAGATGCACGCCGAGCAAAGCCAGCGAAGCGGCGACAACTGCCAACGACCAGCCGAAGATCAAGGTCGTCGCGGTGAGCCCGAGCAAATGGTAGGACAGCCCCGGCTGCACCTGTGTCTCCATCTGCCATAGGAACATCAGCACGACGATGGCGCCGAAGAAGACGTGCGTGAGCCGGGCGGAGAGCAGCCTGCGCCAGGGCGCGAGGCCTAGGGCCAAGACCAGACAGCACAGATACAGGATCAGCGCCGTCCAGATGGCAAAGGGGGAGAACAGCGCGGGGTCGAGGCTCATGATCCTGGAAGCGGCAGTTCGGCGTTTGATTCGGGTAGTCGAGTAAGCTGTCTGGGGCCGATCTCACATCTATCCACGGCCGATCCGGCCATGGTTGAGCCGGCCGTCGTCGATCCGGATCCTGAAGTCCGCTGCCGTTCGTGGAAAGCGGGGACTTCGCAACACGTCACCGCCGCGATGATCTGACTCACGCCCGCGGTCGCGTCTGTTGGCCACGGCAGGCAGGTGCCCCAAATAGGTAGATAGAGATAATCAAACCCCAAGAACCCAATTAAGGTGACCCTATGCGCTATCGACCTCTGGGCAGAACCGACATCAGCGTCAGCGAACTCTGCCTCGGCACAATGACCTTCGGCGAGCAAAATACCGAGGCCGATGCCTTCGAACAGCTCGATCGGGCCGTCGCCGCCGGCGTCAACTTCATCGACACCGCCGAGATCTATCCGGTTCCGCCGCGCGCCGAGACGCAAGGTCTGACAGAGACTTACATCGGCAACTGGCTCGCAAGCCGCGGCCAGCGCGACAAGCTGATCCTGGCAACCAAGGTGGCCGGGCCGGCCGATTGGATGCCGCACCCGCGGGGCGACTCGGGCAGGCTGGACAGGGCGAACATCATCGCCGCCGTCGACGACAGCCTGCGGCGGCTGCGAACCGACTACATCGACCTCTACCAGCTGCATTGGCCGGATCGCGACACCAACTACTTCGGCAAGCTTGGCTATCAGCACAGCGAGCAAGACGCCAGCATCCCGCTGAAGGAGACGCTGGCGGTACTCGATGACCTGGTGCACGCCGGCAAGATCCGCCATGTCGGCGTTTCAAACGAAACACCCTGGGGCACCATGCACGCGCTGGCGCTGTCCGATCAGCATCCGTTGCCACGTGTCGTCAGCATCCAAAATCCGTACAACCTGCTGAACCGGTCGTTCGAGATCGGGCTGGCCGAAGTCGCGATGCGCGAGCAATGTGGACTGCTGGCCTATTCACCACTGGGCTTCGGCATGCTGACTGGCAAGTATCAGGGCGGCGCCCGACCCCAGGGTGCACGACTGACGCTGTTTTCGCGTTTCGACCGCTATTCCAACGCACAGGCCGTCGCCGCAACCGATCAGTACGTCGGCATCGCCCGCCGCCATGGCCTCGATCCGGCACAGATGGCGCTGGCCTGGGTCACCAGCCGGCCCTTCGTCACCTCCAACATCATCGGCGCGACCAGCCTCGATCAGCTTGACACGAACCTCGGCAGCGTCGACCTGGAGCTGAGCGCTGAAGTCCTCGGCGAAATCGAGGTCGTGCATCAGGCGCAGCCGAATCCGAGCCCCTGAAATCACTCTGGAAACCGGTGTTGACCGCGATGTTACAGCAACCCGGCATCGTTGGCGCTGGAGACCAGGCCGTCGAATCCATAACGTCCGCACTTGTATCCGGCGATCTGGTTGGCGCCGGCCAGCAGCGCCGGCGGGGCGAGGCCGTCTAACAGACCATCGATGACCGCCGCGTTGAAGACATCGCCCGCGCCCAGCGTATCCACGAGCCGGCCGGGCGGATACGCCGGCGCGTGAATGACCTCGCCGCCGGCGGCCAAGGCGTAGGCGCCGTCCCGCCCCCAGGGCAGCAGACAGAGGCCGGCGCTGCTAGTCGCGGCAAGCTGGCGTAGGCACGCGCGCGGGTCGACCGGCCCGGGCGCCTGCCTCTGCGACTCGGCGTATGCGCGGGAGAAGATCAACACATCCGACCGCATCAGCAGCTGCTCGATACCGTCGCGCGGCTTCTCGATCTCGACCGAGATGGGCAGGCCCGGGCGCTCGGCGCGAACGCGGGCGATCATCGCGGCGGTCTCGGCTGGATTGCGGCCCTCGAAGTGGACCCAACTGCAATCGTCTAGGGGCACGGCGTCGAAATCCGCAGCGGTCAGTTCGCGCAGCGCGCGATGATGAACGATGGTCCGGCTGCCCGTGGCCTGGCTGAGCGCGATGTAGGATGTCGGGCTAGTTGTGCCAGCTAGGCTGACGGCATGCGCGCGGCGCACACCAACGCGATCCAGATCGGCGCCGATCAGCGCGCCGCCGGCGTCATCGGCCAGTGTGCCGACCCATTCGCAGTCACGGCCGAGCTGCGCCAGAACTGCCAGCGTGTTGGCGGCATTGCCGCCGCGCAGCACGCGCTGACTGAGCGCGCGCACCTTGCAGTCCTCGGCTGGATAATCCGCGACGACATTGACGATGTCCAAGGTCGCGATGCCGACGCCGAGGACGCGACCGGACGTATCAGCGTTGCTCATCTGCTGCGCCGCATCCCTGAGCGCCGGCGCGGCATCAGCGGGCATCGCGGGCGATCCGAAAGCCGATCATGTCGACCCTGGTCTCAGGCTCGAAACCGCGGCGCGCGTGCGAGTAAACGGAGGTCAAGGGCGTTCTGAAGCTGCCGCCGCGGGCGACACGCTGTCGGCAGCCGCGCAGCTGCAGGGCGCTGCCGTCACTCGGGGCGTTGCGGTGCGTCGGCTGATAGCAGTCGGCAACCCATTCATAGACATTGCCGGCGGTGTCATAGAGCCCGAACGGATTCGCCGCAAGGCTGGCCACCGGCGCCGTTGAGCGGCCGTCCCAGCGCGAGCCGCAGTCCAGACAGACGGCCCTGCCGGCCGGGGCATCGGCCCCCCACCAATGGAGCGACCTGCCACCGGCACGCGCCGCATACTCCCATTCGGCCTCGCTGGGGAGCCGGTAGCGATGACCCGTCCGCCGCGACAACCAGCGTGTATACGCCAGCGCATCGCCCCAACTGACGTCGATCACCGGACGTTTGCCGCGGCCGAAGCCGTGATCGCTCGGCCGCCGGGCACCGGTCGCGGTGACGAAGCGGTCGTACTCGGCGAAGGTCACTTCACGGGAGCCGATCAGAAAAGCCGGCAGGACCACCTCGCGCACCGGCGCCCCATCCGAATGGGCAACACCGGCGGAACGACCCATGCGATAGGTCGCCGGGTTGAGTGCGATCAGCTCCGGGCCATGGCGGTCACGCACAAGGCCGCGCACCGGCGCCGGTTCAGCACTGGGACTAGGTGGCGCTGACGCCGGTCCCTCGTCCAGCGGATCGGCGCCAGTCGCGAGCGCCTCGCCAGCAGTCACATTCAGCGGCTGCGGCGTGACTGGCAGCGGCTGCGCGCTGGGCACGACGGTCTCGTCTCGCCAAACCGAGGCAGCCACGAGCACCAAGGCCAGCAGCCCTGCCACCCACCAGAGCGCGCTCTGCGCCTTTGGCCAGCGCATGGGCACCGGCCGCGGCGCCTGGGTGGAGGATCGCAGCCGCGTCAGCGCCTGCTCCGCGTCCCGCGCCCGCCGTCTCAGCGTGGCGATCTCGCGCTCACCGGCATCGACTTGCCGGCGCAGGCCATCGAGCTGCTGGTAGCGATCCTCCAGCTGATCCTCGAGTCCACGACACTGCCCATTGAGCTGCACAACGATGCGTTCCTTTTCACGCAGCGCGTTGCGCAGCCTGAGCAACTCCTGCTCCACCGCGGTGCTGGCGATCACCTCGGCCGGATCGCGCGACTGCGGCGGTAGGCGTCGTGCAAGCGCGAGATCTTGCTCAAGCCTGGCAATGTCTTCCGATGACTGCCGGCGCACCAGCTCGAGCTCGGCGCGCAGGGCGGCAAGCTGCTGCGATTGCCGAGCATCGTCGCTGGGGTCTGGCTGGCTGGTCACTGGTGTGCTGCTGCTTCGCGTCATCGAACAGCGAAAGTTGGGCGGCGGAACGCTACTATAGCGTGCGGCGCCGGGAGGCATGATGACCAGAGCGATTATCGCGGCAGGGCACGAACAGACGGCCGCGGCCGCGGCACGGGTAATAGAGGACGGCGGAAACGCCTTCGACGGCATCGCCGCGGCACTGGCGGCGGCCTGTGTCGCCGAACCGGTGCTGGCGTCCCTCGGCGGCGGCGGCTTTCTGCACGCGCGCCGCGCGGGCTTCGAGCCGGTGATCTATGACTTCTTTGTGCAGACACCGCGGCACAAGGCGGACCCGGACGGCCTCGATTTCTATCCGATCCTGGCGGACTTTGGCGCCACCGCGCAGGAGTTCCACATCGGCATGGGCTCGATCGCCGTGCCTGGTGCCCTCGCCGGTCTGTTCGCCATCCAACGCGCGCTCTGCCGTCTGCCGGCCGAACAGCTGCTCGAACCGGCGATGACGCTCGCTCGAGACGGCGTCGTGGTCAACGCCTTCCAGCACCGCATCGCGCAGATCGTCGAGCCCATCCTGCGCGCCTGCCCGCGGGTCTTCGCCAAGCACGCATCCAGAACCGATGCGGGCAGACTCGCCTCTGTCGGCGAGCGCCTCCAGCAGCCGGAACTCGCCGACGCGCTCGCCAGCTTGGGCGCCCGCGGACCGGAGCTGCTCTATCGCGGAGCCTGGGGCCAGCAACTGGCAGCGGACTGCAAGGCCCGCGGCGGGCATCTGCGCATAGCCGACCTCGAACACTACAGCGTCATCGAGCGCAGCCCGCTTGCCACCACCTACCGCGACGCGCGGCTCTATCTGAATCCGCCGCCGTCACTCGGCGGGCTGTTGATCGCGCTGGCCTTGGACCTACTCTGCCAACAGACTCTGGACGAGGCCATATTCGGCAGCGCCGCCCATCGACACCTGCTCGCCACCGCCATGCGACTGACGCAGGAACTGCGGGCCGAAGCGCGGCCGGCCGGCCGTTCGGCGCTCGACCCCGCCCTAATCGACCCCGCGTTCGCCGACCCGGCGCTGCTTGCCCGTTATCGCGCGCTGATGCGCAACAGGGCCGCGTTTCGCCGCGGCACCACACAGATTAGCATTGCCGACGCCGACGGCAATCTGGCGAGCCTGACCTTGTCGAACGGCGAGGGGGCGGGCTACCTGCTGCCGGAAACCGGCATTCTCATGAATAACATGTTGGGCGAAGAGGACTTGAACCCGGGCGGTTTCCACCGCTGGCCGGAAGACACCCGCATCGGCTCAATGATGTGTCCGACCCTGGTGCGGCATGCGGACGGCGGCTGGTGCGTGACCGGCTCGAGCGGGTCGAACCGCATCCGTAGCGCGATAGTGCAGGTGCTGAGCAACCGCATCGACCTCGGGATGCCGCTGGATGAGGCGGTCGATGCGCCGCGCGTCCACTACGAGGGCGGTAAACTCAGTATCGAGCCGCCCTGCCCGCCGGACGTGCTCGAGGCACTGCGCGGACATTGGCCCGACATCCTCGCCTGGGGTGAGCGCAGCGTGTTCTTCGGCGGCGCGCACAGCGTCGCGATCGACGCCGATGGCCGCCTATCCGGCGGCGCCGACAGCCGCCGCGGCGGCGTCGTCAGGCGAGTCTGAGCAACCGCTGCTTCAGGATGCTGCGCAAGACCGTCAGCGAGAGCAGCCGACCCTGCGACGCGTTCAACCCGGCACGCGCAGCGTCATGGTATCGCCGCGTTGGATCATCTCGAAGCGACGTAGATAGCTCATTCCGAGCAGCACCTCGTTTCCTGGCATGTTCGGCATCACCACCGCACGCACGTTTTTGGCAGTCAAACCGCCAAGACTGACGCTGTCGAGCCGCGTCGACCAGGTTCGTACCAGACCGTTGGCGGTCTTGCTGACGCCGCCGGGACGCATCGCCAATCGCATGCGCTGAGCCAGATCCATCGGCAGCGCCACACTGGTGGCGCCGGTATCGAGCAGAAAGGTGACCGGGACGCCGTTGATGCTGCCAGCCGCCACATAGTGGCCCATACGGTTGCGTTGCAGGATCACCTGCGGCAGTCCGGATGCGCCGACTTCCAGCGCCAGATCGCGGTTGGGGTTGCGTTGATGCTCGAGCAGGTTACTGAAAAACAGCACCAGCAGCGCGAGGCCAACCACCCAGGCGGCAATGAGCATGGCCTTGCCAAAGCGCGAGGGAAGATCGTCAGTGGAGGGTAGGTCGCCGTTCATGACTCGGATATGGGGATGACAGCAAGGAACAAAGGCGGCTAGGCGCCACTGCGCGGCCGGCTCCCACCAACCCTCTGCCCTTGGCAATAGCCGACCATCGCCTTTGATCTCGCGGGCACGGGCCTCGCGCAGTCGCCTCATCAAGCATCCATGTCATACATCTGTTCGACATCGCCCTGGTAGCGCGCCAGCACCAGGTTGCGCTTGATCTTCATCGTTGGCGTCATCAGACCGTTGTCGATCGACCAGGGCTCTAGGGTGAGCGTCACCCGACGAATCTTCGCATAGCCGGGAAAGTCCGCCAGCGCGTCGCGAACACGCTTCAGCATGTCCTTCACCAGGCGCGGGTCGTTCAGGCTCTCGCGCTGGCCGGGATTCAGGCCGTACTCGGTCGCCAAGCCGGTCCAGAGGTCGGTATTCAGCACCAAGAGCGCGCTCAGGTACGAGCGCCCTTCACCGATCACCAACACCTGCTCGACCAGCGGGTCGAGACCGATGGCCATCTCCATATCGGCCGGCGGCACCTTCTCGCCGTTGGACAGGACTAGTATGTCCTTGATTCTGCCTGTAATGTAGAGATGGCGACCGTCGATTCGCGCCTGATCGCCGGTACTGAACCAGCCGTTGGCATCGAGTACCTTCGCGGTGGCCGCATGATTGTTCCAGTAGCCGAGCATGTTGCAGGAGCCCTTCACCTGCAGCTCATCGTCGGCGCCGATGCGCGCCTGAATCCCGCGCAGCAATACGCCGACACTCTGCGGCCGATTGTCCGCGAGCGGATTCACGGCGATGATCGGGCTGGTCTCGGTGAGACCGTAGCCTTGCAGCAGCGGCAGCCCGAGGCCGACAAAGACCCGCGCCACGTCGAACGGCAGCGGCGCGCCGCCACTGACCGCCGCCCGCATGCGCCCGCCGAGCTTGTCTAACACCGGACGCGCGACCAGGCGTCGCAACAACGGCCACAACAGCAGCAGCGGATGCCAGCCGCGGCGTCCTTGGTCGCGCTCGAACTGCATCCAGCCAACCTTGACCGCGAGCTTGAACAGCCGCCTGAGCGGCGCCGGGCGCGAGGCCAGTTGGTCGACAATGCGCCCGTAGACGCGCTCGAACACGCGTGGCACGGCAATGATGACGGTGGGGCGGATTGCCTGCATGTCTTCGCCGAGCTGCGCGATCGAGCGCGCGTAGGCCACCGTCGCTCCCGCCATCATCGGCAGGTAATAGCTGCCGGTACGCTCGAGCATGTGCGAGAGCGGCAGGAAGGACAGGAATTCGTCCTCCTGGTAGACATCGATCATTGTCAGACCACCATGGGCGTTGGTCAGGATGTTGCCGTGACTGAGCATCACGCCTTTCGGCCTGCCGGTCGTGCCCGAGGTGTAGACGATGGTCGCGAGACTGTCCGCATCGGCCGCGCGCTGCTGCCAAGGCTTGCCAGTGACCGGCAGCCAATGGCGCGCCGCCACCACGCGTGCATCATCGGAGGCGGCCTCGGAAGCCGCGTCGCGATCGTCCAGAATCACTACGCGCCGAGGCCAGGGCGCATCGCCGAGGACCGGTGCCAGACGCCGCCAGCGACCGGCATCCTGAACCAGCAGCAGCTTCACGGCCGCATCCTGCAAGATGTAGGCGGCGTTGTCGGCACGGTCGTCAGTATAGAGCGGCACCGTCACCAGGCCGAGCGACAGCGCGGCCAGATCGAAGATGCCCCATTCGGGACAGTTGCGCAGGAGCATTGCAACGCGATCGCCCGGGTTCAGCGCCTCGGCGGCAAGCACATCGCGCCAACGCGCGACCTGCTCGGCGGTCTCGCGCCAGGTGAGCGAGCGCCACTCGCCGGCGCCGCGCTCGAACCAGCGATAAGCGGTCCGCTCCGGCGAGCGCTTCACGCGTTGATGAAAGAGCCCGTCGAGCGTGCGGGCGTGTTCGACCGGGATGAGATCCTCCGACCAGTTATTCAATCAACCGTCCTCATCAATCTTAAAAAGGGGCCAGGCTCAATTTCTGCTATAGTCCGCAAATGCCCAGGCGCACACGCGTTCACATCGACGGAATGCCGCTGCACATCGTTCAGCGCGGACACAACCGGGCGGACTGCTTCTTCGACGACCAGGACCGGGTCGCCTACCTTGGCTGGCTGCGCGAGGCACTGGAGCGCGAACGTTGCCACCTGCATGCCTATGTCTTGATGACCAACCACGTGCACCTGCTGCTGACGCCCGAGGACGCGGCTCGCGTTCCGCAGGTGCTGATCTCCGTCGGCCGGCGCTACGTGCAATACGTCAACCAGACCTATGGGCGCACTGGCACCTTGTGGGACGGCCGCTACAAGTCATCCCTGGTGCAGGCGGATACTTATTTGCTGCTCTGCCATCGCTATATCGAGCTCAACCCCGTCCGGGCAGGCATGGTCGCGGAGCCCGCCGATTATCGCTGGTCCAGCTACCAGGCCAACGGACTCGGCAGAGCTGACACACTGGTCACACGGCATGCACTATACCTAGACCTGGGGCCGGACGATGAATCGCGACGCGCTGCCTATCGGGATCTTTTCGGCAGCACGCTTGACGACTTACCCCTAACCAACCTCCGGATGGCGCTCAAACAGGATCAGCCGATCGGCAACAACCAATTCTATGCCGAGATCCAGGCAATCACCGGCCAACGCCGCACCTTGCGAAAGCGCGGCAGGCCTCGTAAGGACAGGGACGATGGCCCGGACCGGAAACCCGGGCAAACGCAACATCCGCTGCGACTAAATTGAGCCTGGCCCCTTTCGTGCTTTTCGTGAGAGGATCGTGAGGAAAGATGCAGATTACCGTTAATGGCAGCCCGATCGAGATCCCGGATGGGCTCAGCATGGCCGGTCTGATAGACCGGCTGGCGCTGAGCGGCAGACGCATGGCCGTCGAGGTCAACGAAGAACTGGTCCCGCGCAGCCTGTTCGAGAGCCATCGACTGGCGGCCGACGACCGGGTCGAGATCATCCACGCGGTCGGCGGCGGCTGAGCCGATCCGAGCCGCCAGCGGCGGCAATCCAAGCGCAGCCTACCCGCGCCAACCTTCGAAAAGAGTCCAATCACGCCGATGTCCGTAGACACCACCCATGCCGCCGCCGATACCTTCACCGTCGCGGGCCGCACCTATAGGTCCAGACTCCTGGTCGGCACCGGAAAGTACAAGGATCTAGACGAGACCGCGCGCGCCATCGAGGCCAGCGGCGCCGAGATCGTCACCGTTGCCGTGCGTCGAACCAACATCGGTCAGAACGCCGACGAGCCAAACATCCTCGACCTGCTGCCGCCGAGCAAGTACACCATCCTGCCGAACACGGCTGGGTGCTATGACGTCGACAGCGCGGTGCGCACCTGCCGTCTGGCCCGTGAACTGCTCGACGGCCACAAGCTGGTGAAGCTTGAGGTGCTCGGCGACGACAAGACCCTGTTCCCGGACGTGGTCGCGACCATCACGGCCGCCGAGTTGCTGGTCAAGGACGGCTTCGATGTGATGGTCTACACCAATGACGACCCAATCATCGCGAAGCGCTTGGAAGCCGTCGGCTGCTGCGCGGTGATGCCGCTCGCCGCCCCGATCGGGTCCGGGCTCGGCATCCGCAACCCGCTAAATATCCTGACCATCGTCGAAAACGCCTCGGTGCCGATCCTGGTGGATGCTGGCGTCGGCACGGCTTCCGATGCCGCCGTGGCCATGGAGCTCGGCTGCGACGGCGTGCTGATGAACACGGCCATCGCCGCCGCCAAAGACCCGGTGCTGATGGCCAGCGCCATGCGCAAGGGTATAGAGGCCGGGCGCGAGGCATTCCGCGCCGGACGCATGCAGGCCAAGCGCTTCGCCTCGGCATCATCGCCCATCGAGGGGACCTTCTTCTGAGATCTGCCCCACCCGAGCCAGGCCCAGGCCCGGGTTGACGGTCCCGCTCCCGTGCCGCCGGGCAACACGGCGATGGGCCAGAGGGTCAGATACGGCGCGTCAGGTACGGCGCGTCAATGCAGCGGTGAAGTCCTCATACAGATAGCCGTCGACGATGCGGCACTCGGCCCCAAGCTCCGCGGCCCATTCCTCGATCTCGGCCGGCTTGCGATAGTTGTAGGTATGCGACCAGTCGTGCCCGTGCAGCAGGTTGAAGACGAAACCCGTGCGCGATGCCGCGAAGCAGCGTTCGATGAATTGCTTGGTCTCATCCAACGTCAGAGTATTCATGGCGCCGCTGCAAACGGTGTAATCGGCCTCGGGCAGCGGATCGGTCACGGCGTCGATCAGCAGGATCTCGGCGCCGGTGCGCTCGCGCGCCGTCTCGACCATGCGCTCATGGATGTCGACGCCGATATACCGGCCGGGCGGTTCACCGGCCTGCTCCAGGAAGCGGTACAGGTCACCGAATCCGCAACCCACGTCGAGCAGGGTCACCGACGCCAAGCTCTCGGGGAGCAGGGTGCGCAGGACACGGAAGCGCTCCAGCTGGGTGTGGGCGGAATGGAAATGCAGTCCTTCGGCGGTGGCGCCGTGTGTCTCCAGGCACTCGGCGTAAAAGCTGTGGGCATCGACTCGGGGCATGACAGAGGGTAGGTTTCAGGTGAAGGAAGATTGATTTGGCGAGGTTGGCGCTGATGCTCGGCCGGCATAGACCGCGATAATCGGTGAAGATCCATTGCCGCCCAGTCGCGGGACAGCACTCCGGGAGCGAGAGCGAGAGCGCGACCGGCGCCGGCCGCGGGATGATACCGTAAACCAAGGCGACATCTTGCGTGGGGGCAGCGCGCCCTGAATCCCGCCGCCGAACCCCTTGGCCCTCGCACTCGAAACTTGCCAATCCCTATCACCTCGACAACGCATGTGCAGTGAAGACCCCAACCCAAGCGGCACCGACATCGCTTGCCAGCGGCCCGTGCGCAGCTTCGTGCTGCGCGAGGGGCGACTCACGACTGGCCAGATGCGCGCCTTCGCCGAACTCTGGCCGCGCTTTGGCGTTGAGCGCCATGCCGGTCAAGTGCTTGATCTGCCGGCCTTGTTCGGCAATCCCAATCCGGTGGTGTTGGAGATTGGCTTCGGCAACGGCGAGTCACTGGCGCAGATGGCCGAGACGCGGCCAGAGCAGAATTTCCTCGGGCTGGAGGTACATCGCCCTGGACTCGGCCATCTGCTGCTGGAGATCGAGCGTCGCGGCCTGAACAACCTCCGGGTCATGCGCGCCGACGCAGTGGAACTGCTGCGCGACGGACTGCCGCCGGCGAGTCTCGCGGCGGTCCAACTGTTCTTCCCGGATCCCTGGCCGAAGACACGGCACCACAAGCGGCGCATAGTGCAGCCACCCTTCGTCGCGCTGACGGCGCGGGTATTGGCGCCCGGCGGGCTCTTGCATGCAGCAACCGACTGGCAGCCCTACGCCGAGCAGATGCTGGCGGTGCTCGATGGCGCCGATGATCTGCTCGAGAACCGGGCCGGACGCGGCTGCTTCGCGCCGCGGCCATCCAGGCGACCAGCGACCAAGTTCGAGCGCCGCGGCGAGCGCCTTGGCCATTCTATATTCGACCTGATGTACCGCCGCCGCTGAGGATGGACTGACCATGGCTGCACTGCGACTCGAGGCGCTTCGCCCAAGGCTCCTGGCGCCGGTGGATCTCAGCATCGCGGCCGGTTCACTGACCTTTGTCTTCGGACCGTCCGGGGCCGGAAAGAGCCTGCTCTTGCGCTCGGTCGCAGACCTCGACCCAAACGAGGGCGAGGTCTACCTGGGTCAACTGGCGCGCTCGGCGATGGGCGCGCCGGACTGGCGCCGCCGTGTCGGACTGCTGCCGGCGGAGTCCGGCTGGTGGGGTGAGACCGTCGGGGAACACTTCCCGGCTGCCGATGGCAGCCAAGACCCAGGCATCGGCGAGAGCGCCGCATCCGGGCCAGGCGCCTCGGCCCAAAGCGGCGCCGACCGCGCGCACGCCGACCAGCCGGAACCCGATCTCATGGCACTCTTGCATCAACTCGGCTTCGACGCCGACGTGCTCGGCTGGAGCGTGAACCGCCTGTCTACCGGCGAGCGTCAGCGCCTGGCATTGGCCCGACTGTTGGCAAACCGCCCTCAGGCGCTATTGCTGGACGAGGCCACCGCCAACCTCGATCCCAGCAACCGGGATCAAGTCGAGGCCGTGATCGATGCCTATCGCTCCCGCCAAGGCACCGCCGTGCTCTGGGTCAGCCATGATGCCGAGCAGCGGGCAAGGATCGGCGACGCATCGCTGGTTATCGTCGACGGCCGCTTGGTGCCGGAGGCGGCCGCGTGAGCCTGATCTCGCTCAGCCCCTTCGATCTCAGCCTCGCCGCCGCGCTGGTGCTGCTGCTTGCATGGCTGTCCTGGCGGCTGCACCTCGGCGTTCAGCGCCGAATTCTAATTGCCGCCGCGCGCAGCACGGTGCAACTGGTGCTGATCGGGCTGGTGCTGAAGGTGCTGTTCGAGACCACCGATCCGCTGCTGATCGGCCTGCTTGCGCTGGTGATGCTGTCGGTGGCCGGCTGGGAGGTCATGGCGCGCCAGAAGCGGCGCTTCCGCGGGCCCTGGGGCTATGGCATCGGCGCCCTGTCGATGTTCCTGTCCTCATTCAGCATCACGGTGCTGGCGCTAACGGTCGTCATCGGTGTCGAGCCCTGGTATCAGCCGCAGTACCTGATCCCGCTGCTCGGGATGCTGCTCGGCAACACCATGAGCGGCATCGCGATCGCGCTCGACAGCCTGACGCGCCAGGCCGCGGAAGGCAAGAACCGCATCGAAGCGCGGCTCATGCTCGGCGCCACTTGGAGCGAGGCCATCGAGGACATCCGCCGCGACGCGCTGCGCTCGGGCCTGATCCCAATCGTCAACGCCATGGCAACGGCCGGCATCGTCAGCCTGCCGGGCATGATGACGGGCCAGATCCTGGCCGGCAGCCCGCCGATGGAGGCCGCCAAGTACCAACTGCTGATCATGTTCCTGATCGCCGCCGGCACCGGTCTGGGCAGTGTCGCCGCCGTCTGGGTGGGCTCGCGGCGGCTGTTCGACGACCGGGAGCGCCTTCGACTCGACCGTCTGGCGCCGGGACGGGAGGCATGAATGCAGCGATCCGCGCAGGCATCGACCACGCGCAACCGGTCTACCCGTCTGTCCAAAGACAAAGTCCGATGCTGATCGTTATATGATGTCGAAAGAAGCGGCGAATTTGCCAAGCCATACGCCCTAATGAGATGCCGGCCCGATGAGCGTTGCACTCAAATTGTACGAACGGATCACGTCGGCCGACGACGACCAGGCGCGATTCCGTGCGGTTGCCGATGCGATCGATGCGCTGGAACAACAGCTGCCGGTCCGCGAACTGCTGGCCACGAAGACGGATCTGAGCGAGACGGAGTTGCGCCTGCGTAAGGAGATCGAACAGTTGCGCGCTGAAACGAGCGCGATGGAGCTTCGGCTACAGAAGGAGATCGAGCAGGTTCGGCTGACGCTTGGCAAGGACATCGAGCAGGTTCGACTGGAGACCCGCTCCGTCGAGGCACGACTGCTGACGGCAATCCACCGGCAGACCGTCTGGACCATCACCGCGGTCGGCGCCGTGGTCGGGCTGGTCCGGCTGCTCGATTATCTGCTTGCCTAATCGGATGCCGGCCCACGCCCGCGCTCGACTCCTTGACCTTCCACGCCATGTCCAAGGCTGACTCCCCCCAACCCGAGCCCGACTTCTTCAACCTCTACCACCACGGCATGATCCGCGCCGCGGTTTGCGTGCCGCGGGTGCGAGTAGCGAACCCGGCCGCGAATGCGACCGCGACGATCGCGCTGGCCGAACAGGCGCATGAAGCGGGCGCGGTGATCGCATTGTTCCCGGAGCTGGGCCTGTCCGCCTACAGCAACGACGACCTGTTTCATCAGCAGGCGCTGCTCGACGCGAGCCTTTCCGCGCTGAACACGGTGGTCGAGTCGAGCCGAACCCTGCGCCCGCTGCTGGCGGTCGGCGTGCCGCTGCAGCTCGACGGGCGGCTGTTCAACTGCGCCGTGGCGGTGCACGCGGGCCATGTGCTCGCGGTGGCGCCCAAGACCTTTCTGCCCAACTACCGCGAGTTCTACGAGAAGCGTCAATTCGCCGGCGCGGACGCGGCGGTGTCGCGCGAGATACGGCTGTTTGGCGAGACGGTGCCGTTCGGCAACGACCTGCTGCTCGACGCCGTCAATATCGGCGGTCTAACGCTGCACATGGAGCTCTGCGAGGATCTGTGGACGCCGATCCCGCCCAGCACCTTCGCCGCGCTGGCCGGGGCGACCGTGTTGCTGAATCTGTCCGCGAGCAACATCACGATCGGTAAGGCCGATTACCGCAATGACCTTTGCGCGGCCCAGTCCGGGAAGTGCATTGCCGCCTATCTGTACTCCGCGGCGGGGCCCGGCGAATCGACCACCGACCTCGCCTGGGACGGCCACGCGGTGATCTTCGAGAACAATCAGATGCTGGCCGAGTCGGAGCGCTTCCGCGGGCGCGACCAGCTCATCAGCGCGGACATCGATCTCGAACGGCTGCAGCGGAGCGTCTGCGCGCGACCAGCTTCAGCGACTCGGCGCAGGCGCAGCGCCAACGTCTGCGCGAGATGCGCCGGGTGACCTTCGCGCTGGACCTGCCCAGCCGCGATGCACTCGGCGACGGCCTGCTGTTGCAGCGCGAGATCGCGCGCTTTCCGTACGTGCCCGCCGCCAGCACCGCCCGCGATGCACGCTGTTACGAGGCCTACAACATCCAGGTGCACGGCCTGGCCAAGCGGCTGGACGCGACCGGCATCGAGCGCATCGTCATCGGCGTTTCCGGCGGACTGGATTCGACCCAGGCGTTGCTTGTCGCGGCGCGCACCATGGACCGGCTCGGGCTGCCCCGCGCCAACGTGCTCGCCTACACCCTGCCCGGCTTCGCCACCAGCGCGGACACCCGCGAGAACGCGCTCAAGCTGATGCATGCGCTCGGCACCACGGCCGGCGAGATCGACATCCGCCCATCCTGCACCCAGATGCTGACAGGACATCGGCCACCCCTTCGCCGACGGCCAACCGGTCTACGACGTCACCTTCGAGAACGTCCAGGCGGGCGAGCGCACCTCGCATCTGTTCCGGCTCGCCAACCTGCACGACGCCCTGGTGCTCGGCACCGGCGACCTGTCCGAGATCGCGCTCGGCTGGTCCACCTATGGCGTCGGTGACCAGATGTCGCACTACAACGTCAACGCCTCGGTGCCGAAGACCCTGATCCAGTATCTGATCCGTTGGGTCATCGCCACGGATCAGTTCGACGCGGCCGCCAACAGCGTGCTGCAAGCCATATTGGATACCGAGATCTCGCCGGAGCTGGTGCCGGCGGACGCCGGCGGCCTGCAGAGCACCGAGGCAAGGATCGGCCCCTACGAGCTGCAGGACTTCAATACCTTCTACATCAGCCGCTACGGACTCAAGCCGAGCAAGGTCGCCTTTCTGGCCTGGCATGCCTGGCACGACAGCAGTCGCGGCGACTGGCCGGACAACCTGCCGCCCGCGCGGCGAAACCAATACGACCTCGGCAGCATCCGACACTGGCTCGAGGTCTTCCTCTTCCGCTTCTTCGAGATCAGCCAGTTCAAGCGCAGCTGCATGCCCAACGGCCCCAAGGTGGGCTCTGGCGGCTCCCTGTCCCCGCGCGGAGACTGGCGCGCCCCGAGCGACTCCGATGCCATCGTCTGGCTCGACGAGCTAAGGCGTAAGGTGCCGAAGAACTGATCCGCAACAAAGGCCGAATAGGCGGTTCCTGCAGGTGTATTGGTATAAACAATAGACTAAACAGAGATAAATAGCTTTCCACAGAACGAGCTGTCGTCTACCGTGGGCGTTATGTTGCAGTGCACAATGGTCAACCCGTGCCACCGTCTCGTCATCGATGCGGTTGCAGGGCGGCCTCGGCGCTGCGGATCCATGAGGGCCGCGTTGCCCGGGGACCACCAAGACCATGACAGCCTCGACCCGTTACGACTGCATTATCGTCGGCGGAGGCGTGAGCGGAACCGCCCTGCTCTACGAGCTGGCCCGATTCACCGATCTCAAGCGCCTGCTGTTGGTGGAAAAGTATGACCGGCCCGCGCAGGTCAACTCGCACAGCCACAACAACAGCCAAACCATCCACTGCGGCGACATCGAGACAAACTACAGCCTGGAAAAGGCGCTGGCCGTCAAGCGCAGCGCATCGATGCTCGTCAATTACGCGACCAAGCTGCCTCCCCGCGAGTGCGACCGCATCGCGCGTCGGATGCCGAAGATGGTCCTCGGCGTCGGCGCGGCCGAATGCAGCGGCATCCGTGCGCGCTATCGGGCCTTCAGACACGCCTACCCGCGCATGCAGCTGCTGGAGCGCCAGGACATTGCCGACCTGGAACCGAACGTCGCACTGATGCACGGCGCATGGCGACCGGATGAGATCGTCGCCACCGGCACGCCAAACGACTACTGCGCGGTCGACTTTCAGGCCTTGGCGGAGTCGTTCTCGACCGAGTGCGTGCTCATCGACCGCGACAACATCCGTTATCCCGACCGGCACGTCAGCCAGCTGTTCGGCACCGACGTAAGCGGCGTTCGCAAGGACGGCGCCGACTATGTCGTCAGCACCAACCGCGGACAGATGCTGGCGCGCTCCGTGGTCGTCTGCGCCGGTGGCCATTCGTTGCCAATGGCACAGCAGATGGGTCTTGGGCTGGAGTACTCCTGCCTGCCGGTGGCCGGCTCCTTCTACTTCGCACCGGATGCGCTGAACGGCAAGGTCTTCCGCGTGCAGAATCCCCGTCTGCCGTTCCCCGCGGTGCATGGCGACCACGACATCAAGGAACGTGGCAAGACGCGTTTCGGTCCGACGGCACTGATGATGCCGATGTTGGAGCGCTGTGACCGGACTAAGTCGCACAAATTCTTCCGCGAGCTGCGGCTCGATCAGGACGTCGCCGCGACACTGTGGGATCTGGTCAAGCAGCGCCATGTGCGCAACGACATGCTCCGGAACTTCCTGTTCGAGGTGCCGGGCCTGAACCGGCCGCTGTTCGTGCGCGAGATCCGCAAGATCGTGCCGGACATCGACGCCCGCGACATCGAGTATGCCGAGGGCTTCGGCGGCATCCGGCCGCACCTGATCGACCGCCGCACACGCGAACTGAAGGTGGACGAGACCAAGATCATCGACGGGCACGGCATCGTCTTCAACATGACGCCGTCGCCGGGCGGCACCGGCTGCCTGGCCAATGCCGAACAAGACATGCGTCTGGTCGCTAAGCATCTAGGCGCGCGCGTGGACTGGGACGCCTTCGAGCGCGAACTGCTGACCGGCCATGAGGACGGCCGAGAGCTGGCAGAGCCGTTGCTGGCCGAGGCCAGCTGACACTTGCGCCGCCCGAGGCCGACCGTTCAATGCTATTGATGGACGGCGCGAGGGATTCGACTAGCCGAAGCAGACGCACCCGCCGGCGCTTCAGCGACCGACCGGTCTATTTGTTCAGGATGAGCTTCCCGCTGCGCGTCACCAGGAGGACATAGGTCGCGTCGCCATGCTCGATGATGAGCCTGCGTTGGCCACGCAGCAGCTCGGTGCTGGCGATCCGTTGTGGCTCCCGCAGGGCGTCTGCGCTATGCGTGTCGTGGCGTCGGTCAAGATCGGCGTTGCTGACCTGGTTCATCATTGCCTCCTGGTTGGCTCGTTTGTCGGTCTAACTGGCAGCCCGGCTGCCGACGGTCTGCCGGCGGTGCGCGACATGTACTGGTTGAGTCCCCCGCGGTAGTAGGCCTCGGAAACCTGAGAGCGCTCAACGTCGACCTTGCCCCAAGGCAGGCGTAGCCGACCCCGATGTCGTCCGACGCGCGGCGATCAGGGTTGGGACTGCCGGGACGCGAAGGGAAATCGCTCGCATATCTCTGAGTTCCAGACGTCATGTGGCTTTTGTTGAAGCGGCCTGGCTGGGGAGACATTGGAGGCATGACGCTGCCTGAGCACATGATGAATTGTAATGATAGTCGTTCTCATTATTATTTCAACTCGAGATGCATCCTGATCCGGAGTGGTCCAGCCCTAAGACCAATTCGGTATCACGGACATTGCTCTAGCCGCCCCGGAGCATGCTCAGCGGGGTCGCTCGAGCAAGCCGCCTGCGATCTCGACCGCATGGACCATACTGAAGGCATGGCAGTGGCGATGGGCCGCGGGCGCAACAATTCGGCAAGCGCGTTGATCGCGTTACACGGACTCCCGACTGGAGACGCCTAACTCGTCACTCAAGGCTCCAGAATGCAGGCGCCGGCCGGCCAAGGCCAAGGTCAAGGTCGGTGCCGGGAAGCAATGTCATGGCACTGCGCCCAACCTCGGCTCGATGGTTCGAGCTGATCGTTCTTGAACAGGATGTCGACGACGCCCTGGAGGCATTGGCGGGCCGCGGCCAAGTTCAGTTCGAATGGACTGGTGACCGAAACGCGGCACGGCAGCTGCGCTCGCTAGCCGAGCCGATCGCCCGCTACCGCTCGCTGGCCGCCGCGCACGGGCGCTACTGGCCGCTGCCAGTCTACGAGAAGCGCTGCTGTACGCTGCCGGTGGATATCTCGGTGCAGGCGGCGCTGCGCCGGCTCGAGCGTTGGCTCGCGGCGGCCCAACCACAGCTCGGACGCGTTGCCGGTCTGCGCGAACGTCGCCGCGTCCTGCGGCTTTGGGCGCGGTTGCTGCCGGTGTTGGCTGAGCAGGCACCGGAGTTGAAGCCAGCCGCACTAAGCTCGGCAGGGCCGGTACTCACGAGCATTTGCCTGGTGCTGCCGGCGACCGCGGCGGAACAGATCCCGGATCATGCGCCGCTGAATTCGGGTGCCGACGATCCCCTTGCGTTGACCATCGAGACCGATGAGCACCGGGCGCAGCTCGGACTGATCGCCGCCGCCAAGTGCGAACGGCTCTGCGAGCAGGCGCGCGCACGGGGCGGTGAGTGCCTGGCGATTCCGGATTGGTTCGACGGCCCGGCGGTCAGCTGCGCTGCCGAGCTGCCGTTTCGACTGACCGAGGTCGAGCGCGAACTGGGCAACCTGGAGCAGGAGCTACGCAGACTCGCAGACGCCCACGGTCTCGATCGCGCCATCGGCATGCTGGAGCGGATCAGCTGGTTTCGAGACACCGCGAGCAATATCCAATGCCAGGGCAACTATTGCTGGATCACCGGATGGACCAGCGAGCCGGACGCCAAGGCGCTCGATTTGGCACTGCACGAGGTCGGTGTCGACGCCCGCCTGAGCTTCAGCGAGCCGCCGACCGACGCCGAGCAGCCGGCTGTTCTGCGGCATCCGCGCTGGTTGCAGCCGTTTGAGGTGTTCGCCGACGCGATCGGCGTACCCAGCGTGACCGAGGCCGACCCGACCACCTGGGTAGCGCTGCTGGTGCCGCTGCTGTTCGGCTACATGTGCGGCGATGTCGGCCACGGCGCCATCATCGCCGCCACCGGCCTTCTGCTGCGCCGGCGCACGCGGCTTTGGCCGCTGCTGCTGGTCTGCGGCCTTGCGTCCATGGGCTTCGGCTTCGTCTATGGGGACGTATTCGGCTACGAGCACCTGATCGAGCCGCTGTGGCTTCGGCCTCTGCAGCAGCCATTGACCGTGCTGGTCGTCCCGATGCTGTTCGGCGCACTGGCGCTCTCCTTCGGGGTCTTGCTGCACACGGTCGAGACCTGCTGGCGCAATCAAGGGCGCTCGGAGGGCGTGGCAGACGCCGCTCAGTTGCTGGTCTACTGGGGTGCGCTGCTGGCGTTCGTCGACCCGAGGGCGTTCTGGCTGGTGCCGGCGGGCATACTGCTCTGTGCCGGCAACCGGCTTTGGACGGAGCGCACCGCGCTGGCGCTCATCTTCGGCTTGGGCGAACTGGTCGAGGCCAGCTTCTCGCTGCTGCTCAATACCCTCTCCTTCGTCCGTGTCGGCGCCTTCGCACTCGCCCACGCGGCACTGATGTCCGCCGTGCTCGGCATCGCAGAGAGCACATCCAGCGTTACCGCCAGCCTCGTCATCCTGGTCGTCGGCAATCTGTTTGTGATCGTTCTCGAAAGCATCGTCGTCAGCGTCCAGACCAGCCGACTCGTGCTGTTTGAGTTCTTCGTGCGCTTCTTCGAGGGCAAGGGCCGCGGCTTCGAGCCCGCTCCCTTGCCGCCGTCCGAGCGAAAACCGCCGGCCTGATCGGCGCTCCACCACGGATGTAGGAACAGGATTCTGGGACTTCCATCACGGTCCGCGCGCCGGCGAGTTTGCATACTCGCCGGCCGCTGTTGCTCTTGGGTACATTGAGACGTACTCGCTGCAAGGGCTCTGCGGATCTATCAGCGCAGGTAAAGCGTCCCATCTTCGCGACGGCCGAATACGTCTGGCCGAGCTGGGCGCCTTCAATACACAAGGATTCAGTTTCCTTACATACAGGCTTCCGGCTACGAAATGAGAACCCCCCGAGATCCGATTCCTGATACCCGCCAAACTACAGACACCGCGACTTGGCGTGCGACTGGCTTGCTCGTGCTGCTGGCAGTGACCTTGATCGCCGCGGAGCAGCCCCAAGCCGCGTTAGTGCTGCCAACCGCGATCACGACCTCGGAACCGTCGGGAAGTAACAACGTCGCGGGCGCTCCCTATACCGACGATGTCTTTCTGGAGTCGCTCACCTTCGAGGGCGCGACCTTTGCGAGCGGCGCGAGCTTCAGTGCCGTAAAGGATTTCGTCGTGCTCTCGGGGCGCGAGAACATCAATGCGGAGTGGGGCGACGACGACGATAACAGCGATGGAGACGACAATCCGTTCAACAAGGCCGGATTAGATCCGGCGGATCAGGAGAGCACAGATCCAGACATCCAGGAGCCGGCGCTCATCAATGCCTTCAACAGCCTGAGCTTGAGCGAGATGTCGGATGGCGAGAGCGGATCCTTCGCGTTCAAGGTACTGTTTCAGGCCGGGCTGATGGACAATGACCCTCTTTCGCTTGACGCCGTACCCGAGCTGGTCTTTTTCGAGCGCGGAAGCAATGACAGCTTCGAGATCGAAGTCATCACCGGCGGAACCTTCGATGCACCCCTGTATTCCGCGCCTCTTGCGGTCAGCAGCAACGACTTCTGGATGAGCGGCATCTCGGTCGATACGACAGAGATCGACAACTCGCAAGAAATCGGCGTCGCCGGCATCGATCTCAACGACTTCGGTCTTGGGGTCGGCGCGGTCGCCTACGGTTTCCGGTTGACGGCGACGAACGGCGGCCCGGATCTCAATGGGTTCTTCCTGAGTACCGAAGACCCGGCCAACTTCCTCCCCCCGCTCGACGCAACCCGGTGCCCGTGCCCTCTCCACTTCTGTTGCTGCTGGCAGGACTTGGCGGCATTGCGGCGAGCAGGCGCCGTCGAAAGGCCGATCGCTGACGGGTCAACAGGCTATTCGCAGCCTGTTCCAGTCAGCCGTTCAGTGCTGACGCGACACGCTCCAGCCGAGCCCGGACCTGCGACGCCAGTTCGGGGACACTGGGGTTGTCGACCAGGTCGAGGACCGCGACCGGATCCATGAACAAAACGGTGACGCTGTCGTCGGCTTCTTCGCGCACGACGACATTGCAGGGCAACAGCAGACCGATATCAGGCTCAGCGCTCAGTGCCTGATCGGCAAACTGCGGGTTGCAGGCGCCGAGAATGCGGTACGGCCGCCGCTCGACGCCGAGCTTGGCCTTGAGCGTTGCGCTGACGTCGATGTCGCTGAGGACGCCGAAGCCCTCGACCTTCAGTGCCTCGGTGACGCGGCTGATGGTCTCGTCGAAACCACCGCCGACCTTGGTTGAAAAACTGTACATCGCATGACTCCGGAAGTAGAAGGGATGATCGACTGGACAAGGCGCTCGCACGACTGCCAGCAGATGCCGGCGCTGCGACATCGGCGGCCCTTGGCCCTTGGCCCTTGGCCCTTGGCCCTTGGCCCTTGGCCCTAGAGTTTGCGCCGTGCGATCTGAATCTAATACCCGGCCTCGAGCCGGTGCAACAGAGGTGACAAGGACAACGCCAATCGGTCAGACTGGCCAGCAGCTCCTTCTGCTGATCGGGTTGTTCCTGCTGATGACTCTACCACCGATTGCGGGCGCCCGAGACGCCGGCCTGATCGACGACTTCTCCTCCGAGGACGGCGTTTCCAGACTGGGAACACCATGGCGGCTGGTGACGGACCGCGTCATGGGCGGCGTATCGAACGCCCGTGCCGAGCGGCTCAGGACGCATGGTCGGCCGGCGCTGTGCATGCAGGGCGACGTCAGCCTGGAGAACAATGGCGGCTTCGCGCAGATTAACCTGGACTTGGCGCCATCCGGTTGGATGGACGCCAGCAGCTACGACGGCGTGCGGCTGATCGTGCGCGGCAACGGCGAGCGCTACAACTTGCATCTGAAGACGGCGGCAACCACGATGCCCTGGCAATCCTACCGCGCTGACTTCGACGCCGTCGACGAGTGGCGCGAGCTGCGCCTGCCGTTCGCGCAGTTCGAGCCTCACCGGCTGGTGCCCGCCTTGGATCTGACTCGGCTCAAGCGGCTGGGTATCGTCGCCATCGGGCGGGCGATGCGCGCTGACATCTGCGTGGCAGAGATCGGTTTTTATCGCGATCGCTGATCGTTGCCCGCTGCCCCCCGCCGCCGCCGTCAACCACCGCCAACCGATCACGCGGTCCCGTCTGCTCTTTTAGGCGGGTACACTGCCAGCGATCGCCGAACGTCAAAGCGCCCCACCCCGACAAACCCGGAACCGATGAACGCAGTCGAAAGCGCTGCTGGTCGTCGTTGTCGTTGTCGCCTATCGGCGAGACCGCGATTACGACAACGACAACCAAAATTCTTCTGCGGTTCGTTCGAGACTTGCATCGTTGCCGACTAAACTAAAGGCAGGTGGAGACAGAGACGCAGACACGAGAATAGGAGGCTCATCATGTATCTCAAGCACCGCGAGACCGGCAAGCTGATCGAGGTTCTCAGCCTCGTCGACCTCTACAACCCGATGCACGACACGCTGATCGGCCGTTACCACTACGGCGAGGAGGTGCAGGAGCCAGAGCGTTTCCCGAAAACGCAACTGATCTTCATGTCCGGCGAAGACCTGCCACGCTGCTGGATCGATGTGCACTACCGCGACGCCGAGGCGCGGCACCATCACGGGTGATCGATGAGCGCTGGCCGCATCGGCGGCCGGCGCTGAACGGTTTGCGCGCGGCGTCGTCCGGCCCAGGCAGCCGATGCCGGCGCGCGTTAGCTCAGGGCGCGCCGCGCGGCCCTGATGCCGAAGGCACGAAAGGCGGACGGCGGGCAGAGATCGGGCGGCAGCGGGGTCGACTGGCTGGCCAGCGCCGAGTCGAGGGCGTGCTCCGGCAGGCATTGCTGCAACGCATAGTCGATGGCGCCGGCCTCGGCGAGCCGCTGCATCAGTTTATGCAAATACTCGCGATCGTCCAGACCGGGCATCGGCGTGGTGCGGACCTCGAGCGGGATACCGGCATCCAGCAGCAGACGCAGGCTCCGCCAAGCCTTGTCGCCGGAGCCCACCACCCCCGTGACCAGTGGGTAGTCCTCGGGCAGGGCCTTGATGTCGAGGCCGATCCAATCGAGCAGGGGCAGCAGCGGGATGAGCCGCTCAGGGTAGGATCCACCGGTATGCAGACCGATCTTGAACCCCAGCGCGCGAACCTGGGTCATCGCCGCAGCCAGCTCGGATTGCGCGGTCGGCTCGCCGCCGCTGAAGACGACGGCGTCGAGCAGCCCGCGGCGCCGCTCTAGAAACGCCATGACTTGCGCCCAGCCGATGTGTTCGCTGTCATCGGCACCGGCTGCACCGGGATCGACCAGGTGCGCATTGTGGCAATAGCGGCAGCGCCAGGGGCAACCGCGGCAGTAGACCACGGCCGCCAACTCGCCCGGATAGTCGATACTGGTCAGCGGCGTCAGGCCGCCGACCTCAAGCGATTTTGCTGGGTCGCCGTTCAAGCGGCCTTCAGCGCGGCGGCGGCCGGTCGTGCGCCGCGCGGCTGCTCACAGAAGTAGGTGCGGTCCTGATGCTCGGAGCGCTTACCGCTGTTGAAGGCGGACACCGGGCGGTGGTAGCCCATGACCCGTGTCCAGACCTCGCAGCGGGTGCGTTCTTCGTCTTTCAGTTCGATGGTGTCGTTGATCATTTCGCTCTTGCTCCTGGTATTGCGCGCCTGATCGATCGATTCGCGTTCGGCGAGCTACTGGTGGTCCTGGGCTGCTGGAACCGGTGAGTACCCGAGTGATTGGCTCGCATCAGAGGTGGAGGCGCTCGGCACTTGCCCCTCGGCGCCCTGCCGCGCGCGCTTCTTCGCGATCAACTCCTGGTCGCACAGCGGGCAGAATTCGTGCTCGCCGGCGATGTAACCGTGCTGCGGACAGATGGAGAAGATCGGCGTGACCGTGATATAGGGCAGCCGGAAACGCTCCAGTGAACGGCGCACCAGGCGCTTGCAGGCATCGGCCGAGCTGATCTGCTCACTCATGTACAGGTGCAGCACGGTCCCGCCGGTGTACTTGGCCTGCAGCTCGTCCTGCATCGCCAGCGCCTGAAACGGGTCGTCGGTATAGCCCACCGGCAACTGCGACGAGTTAGTGTAATAGGGCGCATCCTCGGTGCCCGCCTGCAGGATGTCGGGGAAGCGCTTCTTGTCCTCGCGGGCGAAGCGGTAGGTGGTGCCCTCCGCCGGTGTCGCCTCCAGGTTGTACATGTGCCCGGTCTCTTCTTGGAACTGCACCATCCGCGCGCGCACGTGGTCGAGCAGCCGATTGGCGAAGGCGTGCCCCCAGTCGGTGGTGATGTCGTCGCTATCGCCGGTGAAGTTGCGGATCAGCTCGTTGATGCCGTTGACGCCCAGCGTGCTGAAGTGATTGCGCAGCGTGCCCAGATAGCGCCTGGTGTAGGGAAACAGTCCGGCATCCATGTGGCGCTGGATGACCTTGCGTTTCAGCTCCAGGCTCTTCTTGGCGAGTTCCATCAGCGCATCGAGCCGTCGCAGCAGCCCGGCCTCGTCACCCCGGTGGGTGTAACCGAGCCGGGCGCAATTTATGGTGACCACACCGAGTGAACCGGTCTGCTCGGCGGAGCCGAACAAGCCGTTGCCGCGCTTGAGCAATTCCGTTACGTCCAAGCGCAGCCGGCAGCACATGCTGCGCACCATGTTGGGCTCCATGTCCGACGATACGAAATTGGAAAAATACGGCAGGCCATATTTTGCGGTCATGCCGAACAACCGCTCGGCGTTGGCGTCGTCCCACGGGAAGTCATCGGTGATGTTGTAGGTGGGGATCGGGAAGGTGAAGATGCGGCCCTTGGCATCGCCTTCGGTCATCACCTCGATGTAGGCGCGGTTGATCAGGTCCATCTCGGTCTGGAGATCGCCGTAGGTGAAGGCTTGCTCTTGGCCTCCGATCACCGGCACCTGCTCGCGCAGGTCTTCTGGGCAGACCCAGTCGAAGGTGAGGTTCGTGAACGGAGTGTTTCCGGTAATGAATGTCTTACCACGGCGTCGTGCGACGAAGGTGCCGTTGCGGGTGGTCGGGCACCAGACCTTGCCCCGATAGGGTTTGCGTTCGATCAGTTGGATGTAGGTCTCGCGGTTGCGCACGATGTTCAGCACATGCACGCCGGAGTCTCCGCGGGTATAGACGGTGCTGCCGTAGCCAGCCAAGGCGCAGAGTTCCTGCAGCGCGTCCAGATTTGCCTGGTCGTTGGTGTAGATGCAGGTGCGGCCGTTCGGCTCGATGCTGCCGTCGCCCTTGATATAGGTATCGAGAAACAGCCGGATCTGCCGCGCCGACAGGGTACGGATCAGCGGCGGCACGCATTTGCGCTGCAAGTGGGTCAGCACCAGCTCGCTGCCCTCGCTGTTCAGCCGATAACGACAGACCGGGTGGTTTGCATAGGTGCCGGTTTGGCGGCGCTCGTGCCAGGTCAGGCCCATCTCGGTCAACAGCCATGCTATCTCGGCGGAATTTTCGCGGTTGCCCGTCGATTGCCAGATGCTGACGCGGCGGCGACCAGCGTCCAAATCAAGGTTGCCCTCGGCGACCACCCAGGCCAGCAACATGACGAGGTTGTCGTCCACCTCGACGGTCGATGTCGTCTCCCAGGCATTCGGCACGATGACCGGCGATTTCAGCTTAGCGACGTCTTCGATCTCTTCGAGGACCCAGCGGTCATCGGAATTGAAGACCTTTCTCACGACCTTGTGCTTCGGCGTGACCCATTGCTCCTGGGTGCGGTTGCGCAGCACGTACATGTCGCCGTCGAAGTCGTAGGCCGTGATCGCAAGCGGCTCCAGGTATTCAAGGCGATTGTTGCGCCAGTCGAAGGTGGCGATGCGCTCGCCTTCGGCGATCTCGTCGTAACGCTTCCAGCCGTGCTCGGTCAGGCATTCAGTCTCCGCGTCCACGCACTGACAGCCCCAGCGCGATGGCACGTTGAGGTTGTAGATCAGTTCCTGGATGTACTGCTTGACGCGCGGGTAGTCGAGGCCGTCGATGCGCACGTACGGCGCCATATAGGTATCGAAGCTGGAGAAGGCCTGGGCGCCGGCCCACTCGTTTTGGAGGGTGCCGAGAAAATTCACGATCTGGCCGATGGCCGAGGACATGTGCCGCGGCGGGCCGGCCTCGACCTTGCCGGGGACGCCGTTCAGGCCCTCGGTGAGCAGCGTGCGCAGCGACCAGCCCGCGCAGTAGCCCGCGAGCATATCGAGGTCGTGGATGTGCATGTCGCCGTCGCGATGCGCCTGGCCGACCTCGGGCGGGTAGACGTGACTCAGCCAATAGTTGGCGATCATCTTGCCCGAGGTGTTCAGGATAAGTCCGCCGAGGGAATAGCCCTGGTTGGCATTGGCGGCAACGCGCCAGTCAGAGCGATCGAGATACTCGTTGATGGAGCTGGCGACGTCAACCAGCGTGCGGCGGTCGGCGCGCAGCTTGGCGCGCTGCTCGCGATAGACGATGTAGGAACGGGCGGTCTCGAAATGGTTGGCGCTGATCAGCGTCTGCTCGACGACATCCTGTATGCCCTCGATGTCCGGCAGGCGATCGACCCCGTAGCGGTGCGCCAACACCTTGACCACCTGCGCCGTCAGCAGTTGCGCCTCCAGCTCGCCGAACTCTCCGGTGGCGCGGCCGGCGTTGAGGATGGCGACCTCGATCTTGGCGGCATCGAAGGACACCTGCTGCCCGTCGCGCTTGAGCACACGGCTCGGAAGCGTCGCGAGCCTTGGCCGGCTGCTGTCCATCAAGGGTCCCTCATTGGTGAAGACACAATATATTGTGTCGCACATTATAAGGACCGCAATATCTAGCTAACGCGTCGATCGATGCCTAGTTGATTTAAAGCAACCGAACGCGAAAATCACCCCTCGGCGCCACGACCTCCGAACACGACTGCCGCTGCAGGCTAATCCACGCTGCCCGCAGTGCCGGGCACGTAGATGTAGGCCGGCGGAACGCCGGCGTCCTGTACCTTGATGGCACTGCTCTCGAAGAAGCTCCCGATCATCGCCGTCTTGCCCGCCGGGTAGTCGCCGATGGTGAAGCCGGTACCGGTGACGGTGTAGCTTCCTTCACCCTCGGGCATTTCGAAGAACACACGGCATGGGTTGGAGCGGCAATTACCGGTGTCGCCTGGGGCAAGGGTGATTTCGCCCCAGTCTGTGACGACCTGTCCCGTCGACACACAGCCAACGAACAGCGGCAACGTTGCCGCCAGCAGGGCGCAGGCGCGAGAAGCATGCAAAATTGGCTGGGTGGACATGGGCGGCTCCAGCTGGCTGTCTGGACTCAGTATAGCGGGCAGTTCGACGGCTTGACGCGACGACCGCGGCGCGCTCCCTGTCGCCCTGTCCGCCGTTTTCACGAGGTCGATAGGCGCTTGCCGACTGTCGCAATCTGGCAGATTCTGCCGTTATCCTCCGCTCGGGAGCTGGTCAGTCGCTCTCGAACAGCGCCAGATAATCCCCGTAGCCTTCCTTCTGCAGCTCAGCGACCGGAATGAAACGCAGTGCGGCCGAGTTGATGCAATAGCGCAGTCCCGTAGGCGCGGGACCGTCGTCGAAGACATGACCGAGATGGGAGTCGCCGTAGCGTGAGCGCACCTCGGTGCGTTTGATCCAGAGCTTACGATCACTCTTCTCGACGATCAGCGCCGGCTCAAGCGGCGAGTGAAAGCTTGGCCAGCCGGTCCCTGACTCGAACTTCTCCCGAGAGCTGAACAGGGGCTCACCGGAGACGATGTCGACGTAGATGCCATCGTCGTGGTTGTCCCAGTAGCGGTTACGAAACGGCGGTTCGGTACCGTCCTGCTGGGTTACCTTGTATTGCATCGGATCGAGCCGGCTCTTAATTTCATCCGGCGAGGGACGCTGCCAGCGCTGTCCGTCGGTGCGCTGGCCGCCGGTCTGAGCAGCACTGCTGGACGGCGTTTCGGCGGCCGTTGCAGACCCGGATCCGGAACCATACCAAGGCGCAAGCGACATGGCCGCGGCGGCCAGGACCGCGATGCTGGCCGGTATAGAGGGTTTGATCATGATGGCTTTGCCTCGAGAGATCGATTGGTTCTGCTAGTGTTGTTGATTGCCGACTTAGGATCACGTCGCGGCACCGAAGTTTCCCACGCCGCGAGTCCGGGGCTTCAATCCAGACATCGATGGCGCTCGGTTTCTTGGATCCGCGCAACGCCGGAGCCTCGCACGAGGTTCATTCCTGGGCGTCCTGGGCAGTGCCCAACCGATCCGCGACCGGATCGGCATTGCGCAGCCAGGCGAGCAGTGAGCGGATGTCCTCATCTGAGAGGGGATTCTCCAAGCCTGTGCGGGCATCGCCGCGGACGCCGGCGAGCAGCCGGGCGACGAACTCCTGTTCCGGCATCGTGGCCGCGTCTCGAATCAGGTTTCGCGCTGGGTTGTCCCTTGCCCTATCGGGGGCAACGTGGCAAGCGCGGCAAGTGCTCTGATAGATTTCTCGTCCCCTAGCGAGGCGTTGCGCTGTGCTTTGCACGGGTAGGAATCCGCTCAGATCGAGCGGATGCGCCTGACTAAGACGCCGCAGCCGGGTCGCGGTCGCGGCAAGATCGCCGTCGGCGAAGTGCCGGCGGGCATCCGCTATTTCCATCGACGCAACTGGATCGCGGCCATCGCTGGCCTGTCGGGCCTCGCGGGCCAGCAGGCCGAGAAACCCGAGTGCGCTAGTGATACGGTCGACCAGCCCCTGGCGATGTCGCTGTTCGAGGCCGCCCTGTTGTAACAGCCGCAGATCACCCGCAATGACGGCGATTTCCATGCCAAAGCGCTGGTTGTGTTCGTCCTGCGCGCCCTGCCCGCTCGTCAAGGGCGCAAGCAACAAAATGGCGACGGTAAGGACGCGCCGCCGGCCTCGGCTCGATCGACGAAGCAGTCGCAGCACCTATACAGACCCGTGGACAGAGCGGATTCCTTCGACTCGCCCGCGACCCCTCGACGAGAATCGCCGCCGCAGGGGCGCCGATCGGATTAGGCGGGACAGCGCCGCTTCGCCTTCACTGAAGCGCTTCGGGCCGACCATCGGCCGGAATAGCCGATGGTCAGCGCCATCAGACGAACCTCGGCTATTGGAACGACACCTTCTGCTCCATCGGGGCCGATGCATCGCCCGACCATTCCAGCATCGAGCCGTCGTAAACCTTAGCCTCGTCGTTACCGAGCAGCTCGTGGGACGCGAACCACCCTAGCGCCGCCCAATGGCCGGTATTGCAGAAATTGATCTGCGCGCCGTCGGTCGGAACCTCGGCGAGGGCATAGAGTTTTTTCAGCGTCTCGACGTCGCGGAAACTGCCGCCGTTGTTGTCGGTCAGCCAGTTCTCGGGCAGGTTCTCGGCGTTGGGGATGGTGCCGCTGCGCGCCGCCTTCGGATGCCGGTTGATGCCGACATACTGGTCATGCGGGCGGTTGTCGACCAGCAGGGTTCCAGCCTCGACCGCGGCCTTGACGTCGTCCTTGTCGACGATCATCTCCTCGCGCACCTTGGCGTTGAAGGTCTGCGGCTCGGGCTGCTCACTGCCTTTGGCCAGCGGGTTCTTTTCATCCTTGGTGTAGGCCGCCAGACCGCCGTTCAAAATCGACACCGAGTCATGCCCCAGCACCTTGAAGGTCCAGTACATGCGCGCCGCGCTGCCCATGTCCAGCGCGTTCTTGCCCGCCGGCACTATGACCACATGGGTCTCGTTGCCGATTCCGAGCCCGCCGATCAGCGCCTCCAGCTTGTCAACGGACGCGAGCTGGCCGGGCACCTTGTTCTTGTCTTCGGCGCGCCAGCCGCCCTTCAGATAATCGGTGTAGACGGAACAAGGGATGTGGCCGCGCAAATAGTCGGTGCGTGAACCGCCGTCCAGATCGTTGCGGATATCCAGCACCCGAACCTTATCGGCGCAACTGTTCGCCTTGATCCAATCGACGTCGACCAGCGGCTCGGCATCGGCCCAGGCCGCGTTGCCGATACCCAGCAACAGTGCGACTAGACCGGCTGCCGCGAGACGCGGCCTGACAGGGTGGGTGTTATTCGAGTCTTGGACTGTCATTGACTGTTCTCCTCGTAGGATTGAGTGGATCGTCCTATCTCCTTGCTTCTTTTCGTTATTCCATCGGCGCCCGGTAGTGCGGCCGGCGCTGCTTGCGGTGTTCGGCTCTATCGCTGCCGGAAGCCGGTCGTCAGATCACGAAGACGCGTTCAGCGGCCATGATTTCATCGAGCGCCTGATCCCAGTCCGCATCGCTGAGATCGCGGCGGGTGGCATCATAGGTAAAAAGATAGTCGCTGACGGCGAAATGGTTGAGTGCATCTTCGACTCTTTCCGAGTCGGGAAACAGCCCGGTCTTCAGTATGGCGATGTTCATGTCGGGAGCTTTGGTCTGTTGATATGAGATATCGCAGGCATCGCCTATAGACTGATCACCGCGTCCGCCTCGATCAGCGCAAGCGCCAGGGCGCGCGAGTCCAGACAGTTCAAGTCCTGCCCCGAAACCGTGGTCTCCGGCTCGATCTCGCACAGCTCGAGTGTCTCGGCCTGCTCCAAATTCTCCGGCGTCTCCGCCACTGGGCCGTTCATGAAGACCAAGCGCACCTGGTGACCGAAGATGGTCAGCCCTGCCGCGACACGCATGGCCTCGGTATGATCACGGCGGCCCAGCACCAGCATCTGTTTCTGCATCGATCGATCTCCTCGCGTTGCCGTGCTTGGTCGAACCTCAGGCAGCGTATCAAAGACTAATTATCTTGCCGGCGCGGCCAACCAGGGCGCTGTTGTTGGTCTGGCTGCCGAGCGTGATCGGGCAAGGCGCCTCACCGGCGCAACGCGCCCAGGAGTGCTCGCAGGCGATGGGTTCTTCGGCATACTTGATGGCCTTGATCACCGCCGCGTCCTGGAGCAGGCTCACGCCGTCGTTGGTGAAGAAACAGGTCCAACGCAGACCGCGACGCCGGCAGGCGGCAGCCAGGGGGACCAAGACGCCTGCCGCCTGGGATGTCGAGACAATGATCAGCAGATCGATGTCCTGCTTTTGCGCTGCCTCTGGTCGCGCTGTCTGTGCCGCCATCTCCGACATCAGGCCGTCCTCCGTCCAAGCAGATAACCGAAACCGCCGGCGGTCAGGATCGCCGCCAGCGTGAGCAGCGATTGCGACCAGCCGGACATCGGTTCCGAGGGTCGCTCGTTGGTCGGCCCATGATCCGAGACCCGTCGCGCCGCTGCGTCGATTTGGGCATAGCTCACCGAATCGGCAGGCAGCCGGCCGTCATCGGCCCACTCGCGCCAGCCGCCGAGATAGACCGCGGCATCCAGACCGAAGCCCGCACGCAGCAGCGTCAGATACGCAAGCCCAGTCAATGGATCATGGGCATAAGCCACCACCGGCATACCACCGGCAACCGGCCCGGCCTCGCTCCGCGCCATGGCGCCTCTCAGCTCGGCCGCAGGTGCCGGCTCGGCCCCAGGCAGGTGGCCGCCGCGACGCGCACGGATGCGCTCACCCCAGTATTCATCCAGTGACCGCCCATCCAACAAGCGAAGGCCGCGGCCCTCGCTGATCGCATCCGCGAGTTCGTCGCGAAGCAGCATCTGCCCCTCACGCCAGGGGCCGAGGTGGATGGCGTCGCGCACTATGCCCCGCTGCCGCCCGGGGGCTGGTGCCGCTCCCGCGCGCCCCAGCAGCTCATCCATCGGCGCGTTTAGTACGAGCACCCGCGCCTGACCGGCCAGATAGAGCAGTGCCGCCACCGCATCCCGGCGCACCGGATCGGCGCCGAGCACCAGCACCGACTCGTCGCCGCGCAGCCCGGCGCTGCCGAGTACCCAGCTGATGTCGCGGACGCTGGCGAGCCGGCGGTGCGGGCCGAAAAACGCCTCTGTCGGCAGACAGAGTGCACCGGCGAGCGTCGCGGAACGGCAGATCGCCTCGGCGCGCGTATCGATCAGCGTCAGTGGCTCCGCTCCCACCTCGGCCGGCTGGACGTAACGCAGTTCTGCCGCGGGGCGCTGAACGGGTTCGGCTGCCATCACCGAAGCTCCCAATACCAGGAGAAGCAATAGGCGTATGCGTGCTGCCAAGCCTTTTGGGGCATGACGCGTCGCGTCCGGCTCAGCAGCCGCCGAAGTGCCGTTGTTCGGGCTTCGGGGCATTGGCGTTCGTCTGCTGCGGCGGATTCTCGATGTAGTAGCCCATGAGTTCCACCACCGGGAGCCGCCCAAAGTCCGGCCCCAGGTCGACGTCCGGCAGCAGCTCCATCGGCTGCGGTGCACGCGACATCTCGATGGTGTCCCTGTCGACCGCGGCAAAGGGGTAGAGAACGGCCGCGAGTCCAAGACTCGCGGCGAGGCTGCCGGTACAGAAGAGAAGGATTTGCGGCGTCTTCATGGTCAGAACGGATCCTTCGTGAAGCTGACGAACATCGCGTAAAAGGCCACCACGAACGCGATCAACATCGCCCAGGTCTCGAAATCCAGCTGCATGCGCGCTCCCCCGTCAGGGCATCTCGCCCCGGTAGTGCCGTATCAGCGTTCCCATGTCGACTCCCTGGCCGGTTGCCGGGTTCTCGACCTTCGGGGTGAAGTATGGCACGCCATCGCGGTCATTCCGCAGAGACTCGGGCTGGGCGATGTAGATGTAGCCGATACCGACCAGCGTCATCAGCAGCACCAGCCCGGAAAACACGGCCATCTGAAGCTCGCCTGTGCTCATGTCACCGATCTCCCCATCAGATGCCGATTGCTTGGCCACTTTAGACAGATACCGCAATCGGGCCGGATTGCACTAATTCTTGGAGACCAGAACGCTCCAGTAGTTGCCGGACTTGACGGTACCAAGATGGCGCGAATTGAGACTCGGCATCATCGGCGGTATCGCCTCCATCGACGTGGAGTTGTCGACGCGCACCTCGATCACATCGCCGGAGCCCGCCTTGTCGACCGCCTTTTTGGTCATCAGTTGCGGTCGCGGACAGGAATCGCCGATGCAGTCGACCACCTGAGCCGGTGTGATGCTGCTGCCGTCGTCGAGTGTGATGCTTGCGGGCGCCACACCGTCGCCGGCGCTGCTTTCCTTCTTCTTGCCGAATAGTCCCATTCAATGTTCCTCCTGTGGTGGGTAATGCTAACGAGGCGGTGCCTGCGACCGACAAGGAAACCGCACCCTGTTGTTTATTGTTGCATTGCTTCAAGCCGGCCCGAACCGGCGTGGCCGCATCACTTTGCCGCCGCTGCCGTCGCGGCCTGCTCGGCACGCTGCTCCTTGCGGCGAATGGCGCGATAGATGCCGAACAGCACCGCGAACTGTACCAGCCCGAAGACGATGGCCGGGATACCGAACTTCTCCTGCAGCGTGGCGGCGTTGGTGTGACCGAACTGAAGAGCGGCGAGATTCGGCTCGCCGGTCATGCTACCGGGCGCCGGCGGCCAATAGCTGAACGACCACAGCAGCGAGAACAAAAACATGCCGATGAAGGTAAACAGCAAGGCCCAGATCGCGCCAAAATTGCCCTCGCCGGCCTTGACCCAGGTGGACACCGTGCAGGCCCCGGCCAACACCATGCCGATGCCGAACAGGAAGAGCCCCATCACCTGATTCAAACCCACGTCGAACCGCAACGGCTTCCCGTCGCCAACCGTCAGAAACGCCGTGAAGCCGAGCGTCAGGATCATCATCGCAACCAACAAGGCCTTGGTGTTGCGATAGGTCTTGAACAGCATGGCGTCGCGCAGCGCGGCGGTGTTGCAAAAGCGCGAGCGCTGCACCAGCAAGCCGACCACGGACCCGAAGATGAACGCCGCAATGCATTGGCCGATGGGTGACATGCTTAGCTCTCCAGCACCTTCTTATAGATCAGGGAGCCGACCCAGGCGCCGGCGATGATACCGCTCATGGCCAGATAGCCGCCCAGGTTCATCTCCGGCGTCAGGCCGAAGAAGGTGCTGACGTTGCAGACGAACGCGAGGCGGATACCAATACCCATCAGCAGGCCGCCGATGGTGATCATGATCCATTCGGACAGGTGGCGCGGAAAGCGCCAGAAGAACTCCTTGCTGAGCAAGGCACCGACGATGGCACCGAACAGCATGCCGAGACTGATGTAGATCTTCCAATAGGTGGGATCGGGCTCGAAGACCAGATTCCAGAACGGGATGCGGGCGAGTTCATCGCCAAGAAAGAACTGCGCGATCAGACCGGTCATCATGGTCTCGCCGCCGCCGACGGTCCAAGCGCCGATGGTGATGAACATGAAGATGTCGAGCACGGCAATGATCGACAGCGCAACGATTGGATCCCAGGTCTTCTTGAACAGCTCCATCCCGCGCTCCTCGACTCGGTGTGAGTTGGAGACCGAGATTAGCGGGGGGCCGCGGGTTGGTCAAGGCGCTTGGATGGCGCGATCAGAGGGCGCGGGCCTTGGGACATGCCTGCAATCCTCTTGCGCTGTATCGACTGCCAACGCTTTGTATATGAACGCGTTTTGCAATCTAGCCCCATGAAAAAACGGGGCTCGACCAGGCGCGTCAGCCATCCTCGGCGAGCAACGCCTCCAGCGCCCGTTCGATGCGGAGCGCCTGCGGTTCGCCCCTGTGCGTCTCCCCGACGAAGCGATAGCGAATGCGTCCCTGCTTGTCGATCAGATAGAAAGTCGGCCAGACGCGGTTGCCCAGTGCCTCCCAATAGCCGAAGTCGTTGTCGATCATGACCGGGTGTGTCAGACCGAACTCCTGCACCTTGGCGACCACGGCGGCGCGCTCGCGTTCGCGGTCGAATTCCGGGCTATGGATGCCGATGACCTGAAGCCCCTGCGGCTGGTAGCGCTCCTCGACATGTTGCAGCCATGGGAACGACCGATAGCAGTTCCAGCACTCAAAGGTCCAGACATCCAGCAGCACGACCCGGCCGCGCAGCTCCCGCAGGCGCAGCGGCGGGCCGTTGATCCAGGCCGACGCCCGCGTCTGGGTGAACTCCGGCGCCGGGCGGGCATCGACGGCCGCATCGGCACCGCGACGCGCCTCGATTACAAGCGCGGCGCCGATGGTCAGGGCGAGCAACCCGGTCAGCACTGTGATGCGTTTCACAGAAAACCTTGGTCTGTCTCAGTCACCGAGGGAGGCGCATTGCAGCGCCATCTCGGCGTCCGAACGGCTCAGAAGCCGCAGCTGCCGCTGGAGATTATGGTCGCTTCGGTATTTGCCCGACCGTTCGTTTGTCCGTCGCCGGTGCCAGTTTCACAGAAGGTAAAAGTCGTCCCGTCCTGGAACAAGCGGTACTCGTACTGACCGCCGCCGTCGTAGACATAGCCAACGACGTAGGTGCCCCAGGATCGCCGGATCGTCCCGAATCTCCCAGTTGCCGATCTCCCCGGTGTTGTTGCCGAGCTCAAAGATGCGGTCCATTGCCTTGGTGGACTTCCTGGAACTGATCGCTGTTCAGCCACCAGTTTACCGCAAACCGCTGTTGCCGCCAGACAGTCAAGCAGGGCGCCTAACTCGTCAATTCTGACGATATTTCCCCCTTCGATACATGCGGGATCCGCGATAGTGGTTCCCTGTCACATTGATACCACCAAGAGCGAACGCGGCGCCGGCAGGACCAGCCTGCACAACGATCTCGCCGCTAGTCGCGGTGATGCTGGCGCTCTTTACCGGGTTGTCGGGAGAATTGGCTACTGCGTTAGTGATATTAAAGCCAACCCCGATCAACTGACCGCCGCCAATGAAGCTGACCGTTTCCATCCTCCGCCACGTATCCAAGTCCAGAACGGTGAAGAGAGCGGACGTCAAGTCGAAATCCTCCGCGCCAGCGGACATCTGCCCTGTGTCGGCGTCGAATTCGAAGCGGAGCGCCGGCATCACCGAGCCGCTCCGTGAGTCGCGGAGCGGCTCGGCGTATGGTGCTTAAGGCGATTGCCGGAAAGTCTCGTACCAGATGATGCCGGATTGAGGTTCGCCTTCAAGGAGCACCGGCAGGAGCATAGCCGAGCTATGTGACTGCCGGTGCGACACCGAAGGCGGGCGTCAAGACAAGTCAGCTGGTATGAGATTTGACAGAAATCGCCTCAGCGCGTCAGTCGCTGGTGTCGCCGCTTACCCCAGCCGTTTGCGGGGGCTCGGCATTCACCGGCGATTCGGGCGACAGCAAATAGGCCATGACGTCACTGATCTGCTCCGGGGTCAGCGTACCGTGATGGCCGAAGCGCGGCATATTGGTGCACGGAAAGAACAGATGAGCGTTGTACAGGATCTGGTAGGTGTGCTTCAGCATCGCGTCGCTGGTGCCGCGAAGCGCGCCGTAACCGGTTAGGCTCGGGCCGACCGTGCCGTGGGCCGTCTCGTTGGGGTCCAGCGCATGACAGGCGTAACAGTTGCCTCCCGGCGCGTCGCTGCTGTGATCGTCGGTGCGGTGGCCGATTCGGAAGCCGAAGCCCGATCGGGCAATCGCCTCACCGCGCTGCCAGTCACCGAGCTTGACGCCGTCATCCGGGAAGGACATGGATGCCTCGGCAAGTGCGCTGATCTTTGCCGCAGTGGCGCGGTCAAGCGGCTGGCCGGATCGCCCAAGAGCGGAGCAGACCTTCTGAATGCGGTCCTGCACCATGCGATCACGCGCCGGCCCGCCGGTCTGGGTTTCGGCCTCCAGATCGAAACCGCCGGCCTCGAAGATCAAATATTCAGCTAGTTCCTCGGGACTCATGGACGTATAGGCGGCCTGCGGCGATGCCGGTGCGGCCAGGCCAACGCCCGTCGAGAGCGAAAAGAGGGCGGCGGCGGCCAAGGCAGAGATGGTTAGTTGTCGCTGCGTCATCTGTAAATTCTCCATTCTTGGGGCCATGCTCAACGCTTCTTATCGGGCAGGATCGCGGGCTGTCCGCGGGCAGCGTCGGTCCAAAAGGACATCAGCGCAATTGCCGCATCCGATCCGGGGATGCTTTGCGGTTGTCGCATCTGCCAGTAGCAGCCTCGGATGCGATGATTGCTGCTGCGCACGTTCTGCTGGCCGACGCGGTACGCCGGCCACGAGATCGCCTTGGTCCATTCATGCGGTTGGTTGATGTCCGGGAGAACGGAGGCGCGGATGCGCTTGCCAGTCTCGGTATGGCAGGTGCTGCAACTGAAGTCCGAGGTGCCGGCACGGCGATAGAAAAGGACCTCTCCCGCATCGCGCATGGCCTTCTCGAGCGGATGATCCATCGCCGGGTTCCAGGGATAGCCGCTGGACTGAGCGGCGATGAAGGTTTGCAGCTTCATCATGTCCGACGACGAGCCGTGGCGTGTCTTGACCTCGGGGTCTTCCGGAGAGAATCCCTGGATACTGGTCATGCAATAGACCAGCCGGCTTTCCAGGTCCATGACGCGGCCGGTGTCTTCGAAGTAGCGAGGCAGCTCGACGTAGGCGCCTTCGACGACCCCCGGGCCCTTACCCAGATCGCAGCTCTCCAACGACACCTTGTTCGGCCCGCGCTCCTCGTGGAACAAGGCCTCGCCTTCATCGGCCGTCCACAGCGCCGCGTTGTCAGGCATCATCATGATGTTCTGCTCGCTCTGGCTCAGATAAGCCGACTCATTGTTCTCGATCAGCTCGCTCAGAACATCTTCTGGTGCCCGCAGCTGGGCGGCGGACGCCGCCATCGAGGTAAGGACCGCCAGGCCCGCGGCAGCCGCTAACGCGGTTCGTCTTCGCATTGTTCTCGCCTCCACTCTCATAACTATGCTTGTTGTGACATGCGTCCCGTGCCGCTCGGCTCAGACAGGCGAAGCCGGAAAAACCCGCAGCCCGGGTGAGACGCAATATGGTGACCGGGCATTCGGCTTCACGATCGGAAAATCCGTCCGGGACCACGGACTTTCCGTCAGCGAGAGCGAATACGCCGCGCGGCTATAGCGTGCGATGAGGAGCGGACGAAGCCGGGCGCGGAGAGCCTTGCAGCGGCTCAAGCGGCCTGCGGCAACATCCAGCCGATGAGGAGCATGCCGACCGCCGCAATCCAACTGCCCATGACTCTCACCGCGATCAGGCTCCAGGCGACGCGCAGGGAGGACACCAGCGCGGCCACCAGCAGCGCCAGGATGAGCACTGTCGCCGCAACACCGCCCAGTGAGGTCGCGGCGGCGCCAACGGAAGCCAGTGCGGCGCCGTTCTCGAGCCCGTGAATGACTCCCATCAGGATGCCCAGGGCGGCGATGATCGGTGAAGACAGCCTCGCATTGGTGGCCACCAGCACACCCAGCATGGTCAGTAACGCCACGTTCAACCAGGGATCAATTGGGCTGACCTCGAGGTTGAGCCCAACGACACCGGCACCGAGCCATGCCACCGGCAGGCTCGTGATCAGCCAGCGCGAGGCCGTCTTGCCGCTCTGCCCCGCGAGCAGGCTTAGGGCGAGCAGCGCGAGCAGGTCCTCAGGTGACAGCAGCAGATGCAGCGCGCCGTCATAAAAGGGCCCGAGCCCCGAGCTGACCAGGTGCGCGAGGGCCGCCGATGGCGCGCCGAAGAGCAACAAGGACAGCGCAACGACTGACAACGGCCGGGTCACGCCAGCGCGCTCCACAGGAAGAACACCCCGCCCGCCATGACCAGGGCGCCGGCGCCGCGCAGGGCCGCGCGCCCGGCGCTCCAGCGCTGAACCAGCCCCATGCCGATGCCAGCGGCGTGCAGTAGGCCGGTGGCGATGACGAAGCCAATGCTGTACAGGATCGCGCTCTGCCCAGGGCTCATCTCGGTGCCGTGGGCGTGGCCATGAAAGACGGCGAAGAAGCCGACCACGAGCAACGCGGCCGCCAGCGGCAGCCGAACCGCCCCCAGGATCAGTGCGCCGAGAATCACCGCCGACAGCGCGATGCCCAGCTCCACGGCGGGCAGCTCGACGCCCGAGAGACCGAGCAGGCCACCGAAGGCCATCATGATCGGAAAGGCAACCGGCAGCAGCCAGATGGCCGGGGCACCGAGCTGGGCACCCCAGAGCCCGACCGCGACCATCGCCAGCACGTGGTCCAGGCCCGAGATCGGGTGGCTGAAGCCGCTCAGGAAGCCGCCGGCCGCGCCGCCCTCGACATGCGCCAGCGCCGTCAAGGGCGCGAGGAGCAGCCCGGCGGCCACGACAACCAACGGCGCCACCGGTACTTCGCGTCGGCATCTGGTAATCAACATCTGCATGGGCCTCTGAGTCATCTGCATCACTCCTGAGCCGGCTGGTCGGCGAGTGTTAGGTTGGTCGTCTCGCGATCATTGCGCGAGGGCACGATTACCTCGTTGGACAGTGCCAACCGCAGGTAGAGGCCGAGCGCGTAGGCGGCGAGCGGATCGGCCGCTAAATCCTGTCGGACTTCGCGCATGCGCTCTGCGAAGTCCCAGCGTTTCCAAGCGATGAGATCGTGCACCATCGCCGGTGCCATTGCCGGTTGGCGCTCCAGCATGATCCGGTAAACGGTTGCCACCGGGCCGCGCAGCTCGGGCGTGGCCTTGGCGTGGACGGACAGGGCCTGGAGCACCGCGTCGAGCTCGTCGCGACTGCGTCCCGGCTCGGACGCGTAAAGGCTCTTGAGCTGCTCGATGCCGGCGGCGCCATCCACGGCCACCAAGGCGGTCGCCCAGGCGGCGAGGTTCGCCGTGCTCCCGAGTCGCGCCGTCTGCGCGAGCGTCTCGCGCACCCGTGCCTGGTCCTGCTCCTGGCCAGACTCCCCGAGCATCAGAATGGCCAGGCTACGCCACTCCAGGTAGCGTGGATCATCGAGCATCTCGTGCAGGGTGCCCGGGTCGATGCGCGGGGCGAGCCGACGTATCTCGGCATAGGGCGCGCGGCCGATCTCCAGATAGGCCAGCTCATGCAGGCGCTCGTCCGGATGGCCGAGCAAAGGGACGAACCAATCCAGCCGTTCGCGGTTGTCGCTCTCACGCGGGCGCCAGCGATCGGCACGCGCCAGGATCTCACTCACGACGCGCTCGTATTCCGGCGTGTTGAATCCGAGCGTCGTCCAGGTGTCATCCCGGGGGCTGTGCGCCAGCACCATCGCACGTTGCGGATCCGCCGCAAGCATGCGGCGCGCCTGGCTGTGCAGGAAGAGGTCGATCGGTGCGCCGCCGGGCTCGCCGAAGAGCGTCTCGACCGGCTCATAGTGGAACGGCCGCGCCGCGTCCTCGCGTGCCAGCACCACGGTATCGCTTGCCAGCAAACGGTCGGCGAGGGTGCGCTCCGGCAGCGGGATGCAGATCTGGCAGGCGCCGACCGCCCCGGCCCAAAGCAGTAGCAGCAGCGCCGCCCAGGCGCTTCGAGCAGCCCGGGTCATAGCACCATCACCGAGCGCTGGATGGTCCAATAGGCCCCCAGTATGCCAATCAGGTAGGCCGGCCCCAGCTCGGCCCAGCGCGGCCAGCGGAACTCCAGGACCCGCAACGCCCGGTGGAGCAGCAGGATCAAGGCCACGAAGACGAGCTGCCCGAGCTCGACGCCGATGTTGAACATGAGCAACGCCAGCGGGATCTCGGCCCGCGGCATGCCCACGGTGGACAGCCCGCTGGCGAAGCCGAAGCCGTGCAGCAGCCCGAAGCCGAAGGCCACCACCCAGGGATGGCGGATGGTGAAGCTGGTCTGGCCGCGCCAGACGCGGACGATCTCGGGCCCGAGGAACAGGATCGACAGTGCGATGGCCGCGTTCAGCGGCGGTCCGGGCACGCTGGCGTAGCCCAGCGTCGCCAGGGCCAGCGTGATGCTGTGCGCGACGGTGAAGGCGGTGATGGTCTCGATGAGCTGCCGCGGGCCGCGCACGATGATCAAGAGCCCCAGCACGAACAGCAGGTGATCGACGCCCATCAGGATGTGGTGAAAGCCGAGCACCAGGTACTCGCCGGCGGTCACGGTCCAGGGGCGCTCGCCGCGCAGCACCGCCTGCGGCTTGGTGGGCCGGACCACCTGCGACGCCTCGGTGCCGTCCAGCCGCGTCACCCGCACGAAGACGTCGGTGATGGTCTGCTCCAGACCCGGAAAGGCGATGACGCTGCCATCCAGCGCCTCGGGCGCGATCCGGACCATCTGGCGATGCAGCTCGCTGCTCGCCAGACGCTGCACCGTCGGCTCGGCGACGGCCTGCCATGCCGCCGGCAGCTGCAGCCGCGCCGGGTGCGGCTTGCCGTAGTAGATCGGCGCCCGCCAGATGATCTCCCAGGTCTGCTGGGACGGATCGGCGGTCAGCTGGCGCAGCTCCAGCAAGCCGGGCTGCGATTCATGGGCGACCGCCGGGGCCAGACCGGGACCGATACCGAGACCGATCAGCAACAGCACACCGGCCAGCCGGAGGACGAGTGGGCGCCAGGACATGCTCATCGCATATCGGCGACCGAGTCCGGGCGTGCGCTGGAGGTCAGCGTTTGCGGACTGTCCGCAGGCTCGACGGTGATCTCATAGCGTGCTCGGAGTCGGTCGTACGCCTGCTCCTTCTGCTCCCGGCGGCGCGCGTCCTGCCATTCCCGAAGCACCTGGGGCCGCACCTCGGCGAGCGTTGGGAGCCGGGCCGGCTGCCGGTCGGTGACCAGCACCAGATGGGCACCGAGACCGGAGCGGATCGGACCAAGCCACTCGCCCTGTTCCACCTCCAAGACCGAGTCCGCGAAGGCGGCGCCGAACTGTCGGGCGATCTCCGGCTGGCTCGCGTCGTCGAAGGCGTGGTCGAGCAGCGTGACATCGCCGACCCCCGCCGGGTCGGCGCCGGCGCGCAGGCGCTCCAGCAGGCCGGCCGCCTCAGCCTCCAGTTGCGGATGCCGGTCCGGATTCAGATAGACCTGGCGGAAGGTCGCCCGTGCCGGCTCCTGGAACCGCTCCGGGTGTTCCTCTTGGTACTGCGTCAGCGTGTCGTCGCTGGGCGCCGTCTCCGCGGAGAGATCATCGAGCAGGAATTCGAGCTTCTGCCCGAGGCGGTTGCGCACGTAGGGGTCATCCTGGTCCAGGCCCATCGCCAAGGCCTCGCGGTAGAAGACCTCGCCGCGGATGTGGCGCTCGATCAGGCCGGCAAGCTCCTCCTCGGTCGGCGGGCGCATCCAGGTGCGCGAGAACTGGGCGGCCAGCTGCTCCATCTGCGCGGCGGTGACGCGAATCTGCCGACCATTGTCGCGGTCGGGTTCCTGGGTCAGGCCAAACAGCAGGAAGAGCAGGCCGCCGAGCACCAGGAAGTGCAGCAGCGGCTCACGGACTATCGTGCCCAATCTCATCCCTCGGCGCCGTCGCCGGGCGTCGGTACCTCGGCGTTGACGGAACCCGCGACGCCCCCGAGACAAAGCGCGGTGATCACCAAAGAGGCGGCGCGGCCGGGCCTTGGCGAGCTTTGTGCAGACACTGCTTTGATCTCCTCCTCGGAGCTGGTGGTGCCGCCGCCAAAAGCCTGCTCAGGCGGGCCGGCAAAAGAGTAAAAATGCGTGCGCTCGCCGCTCGCGCATGAGCTACTGCATCGAATGCAGACCGATCATGTTGCCCTCGGTGTCGTTTACCAGGGCCATAAAGCCATACTCACCAATGGGCATCTTCTCCTGAACGACGCTGCCCCCATGCTCGGCGGCACGTGCGGCCTCCAGCGCGCAGTCCTCGCAGCTGAAGTAGACGAGCGTACCGCCGCCCCCAGGGGTGACGCCCTCCATCTTCGCTAAGGCGCCTGACGCGCCGTAATGCCCGTCCGACATCGGGAATGCCCACATCGTGATGACTTGCTCCGCGGGCTGGTCCTTCGGTGGTGCCAGATGCTTGAGCGTGATCTGCAATACGGCCTCGTAGAAGGCCTTGGCGCGGTCCATGTCCCGGACGTAGATCTCGAACCAGGCAACGGGATTGTTCTGCATGTCGGATTCCTCGCAGTGAAAGCGTTGCCAGTCGAAGGTGCCGCGCCCGATTTTTCGCCTCGGCGCGTGTCTCACTACTCGACCCTTTCTACTGGCGTGTACTAGACCGGCGAAATGTACGCCCGCTTATGGATGGAGGGCGGAACGCCATCGGCAGGCGACTCTCGAACCGCCGGGAGGGCGAACAACGGGACCGCCAGGGCGTACGGGGGTATTGTCTTAAGGACGCTCGTCTTTAGGGGGCGCGTTGCGTTGACGGCGTTCGTCGCGGATGAGAATTGTTATGGGGACAGTATGCCAAGCTCCTTCGCGACACGTCCGAGGACAAATTCACCTGCTCACTTTCTACCCAGGTCAAGGTGCCCAAAGGTCATCCAGCGCGATAACAAAGGCATCGAAGGGTGCGGCACGGACCTGATCGCAATCTGAAAAGCGCCCGGTTGGACGCCAGACCCCATCACCCAGCGCGTAGGTCTCCAAGGTCCGCTTGCGCGGGTCCAGCAGCCAAGCAAAGGCGACGCCGAAGCGGGCATAGATCGGCAGTTTGATCTCCCGGTCCTTGCTCTCTGTGGACGGCGACAGGACCTCGCAGACCCAGTCCGGCACCACCGTGAAGCGGTGCCCCTCCGGCACACTCGGCATCCGCTCGCGCCGCCAGCCGGCGATATCCGGCACATCGACCTCAACGTCCACAAGAAAGTGCAGTTCGGGTTCGTCGATGATCCACCAGCCCCCGTCACCGCCACGCCCCTTGCTGAACGGCGCAAAAAGCTCTGCCCCCAGCGCGGACGCCGCGTAGGCGTGTCGCCCGGTGGGACGTGGCTGAGTGTGAAGCTGACCGTTAAGGATCTCGCCGATCAAACCGGCCGGCAGCGACTCGAGCTGTTGATAGAGCGAGGGTTGAACGCGTGCGTGCATGGCGAGGCTCGTGACCATTCCGCTGTCTTCGACCGCAGCTTAAGCACCGGCCCCAACTCAGTCAACTCCCTGCCCGCGTTGGGGTAACGATGGAACCCCGACAACCCGACCGGTATGGTACGAAACGCGGCTTTGGCACTCCATGACATCCGCGTAACCGGCCACCGCCTGCTCGTCGCGCGAGGCCAACGCCTTGATCTCAAGGTTGGCAAGCAACCGCTCAACCTCGCGGTCGGACAACCGGCTGCCCTCGATGCGTGTCGAGGCGCCGACGCTCTCGATGGTCGCAACCCGGCGCAGCGCCGAGAGTTGCTCCGGCGCCAGGCTCCCTTAAACTCGTCGATCTCCGCGACGAGGGAGAGCATCTCTGGGGTAATGCGAACCGTGGATGTTTCGAGCATCATCGATTTCTACACCCACAAGCACCCATTTGACAAGGCGTGTGGCGAGGTGTTTTCTCGCCCGTCCGCGCGCGCAGACCCGAGACAGCGTCGATCCAGTCCGGGCTTCGGCCTACTCCAGCATCATGCGCTGTCGAAGCTCCGGACTGAATGCCTACATCTCGTCGTCGGTGACCGACCGCCAGGCCCGCTAACGGAAGCTGCACGTTGATTCCGAAACCGATGTCAGAGCTGCCCCTCGACCGGCAGGATGCCGATCAGGCTGGCCATGAAGCGCTGCCAGGCAGTGCTCTCGGGGTCTTCGTGGTAGACCACCTCCTTGCCGTCGTCCCGGGTCACCCAAGACAGCTCCCCGTCGTCGTCCAGCAGCACCCGATAGCTATTCTCGGGCCGCACGCCCTCGTCCATCCAGGCGACCACCTGGGCGGCAAGCTCAGGACTCTCCACATAGAGCCCCGCCTCGGTGTTGATGTCGGCCGAGCGCGGGTCGAGGTTGAAGCTGCCGACGAAGATGTCCTTGCGATCGAACACGATAACCTTGGCATGCAGCGCCGCCTTGGCGCCGAAGAAGGCGAGCCGTTTCTTGATTAGCCCGGCGTCGGCGCGCAGTTCATAGAGTTCGACACCGCTCTCGAGCACCTGCTTGCGGCGATCGGCGTAGCCCGCATGGGCCGCCATCACATCATTGGAGGCCAGGGAGTTGGTCAGCACCCGGATGCGCACGCCCTGGTCATTGAGCTCCTTCGCCCGTCTGATCCCCCGATCCCGGGGCACGAAATAGGGGGACTCGATCAGCAACTCGGTCTCCAGGCTTCCGAGACGCCGGTGCAGCCCCTCGAGCATCCGGCTGGTGCCGCCGGCGGCAGCGATCTCGGCGGGGTCGTCCCAGACGATGCCGCCCGGCGCCCAGACGAAGCTGTCGATCTCGCTCTTCAGTGCCGCCTTGAACTCGGCCACGTCCTGATCGACCGGATAGGGGTAGTTGTCGGTCGCGATCCGCTCGCGCAGCGTCGCCCGGGCGGCGGCGAGATCCTGATCGGTATACGGCCGTTCCGCCAGAGCGCTGATCGGAACTGCCCAATCGCCATTGAAGAAATGGTCGAAGACCGATGAGATCTCGCGCACCAGCGGGCCGCCCGTGGCAACGTCGAGGTCGCGGAAATTGGCCTCGGTGTGCACGCCGAAATAGTGATCCCCGATGTTGCGCCCGCCGACGATGGCCAGGGCGTTATCCACCACCAGCAGCTTGTTGTGCATGCGGTGATTGACGCGCTTGAAATCCGTCGGGTGCGGCTCTTTTGAAACGACGCCTGGCGTCCAAGAGTCTGCGAATCAAGTACCACCCGCAGAGCGGGTGGTATGAGGATGCCTCCCAGAGGGGGCGGTTTCGTAGAGATGACCCCCTTGGGGCCTGGGGGTTCGACAGAGGCCCCCCTGGGGCCACCGGGTGAACCTGCCACGCTTTGCAGGTTAGCCCGTCAAGCCAAGCGTGAGTTTTTCCTCAGGCTGCTCGCGTTCATCCTGGGTTCGCATGGCCCGAGGCGTTCCCTAAGGGGTTTAGCACCTCTCGCTGCATCGCCTCGAACTGCGCCGGCTCGCCGGACTGCACGATATCCCCGTGAACAGTATGGCGTCCCTGAGACCGCAACGGTCGTACAGCGCACCCGGTTCATCGAGAAAGGGCTAGCGCGGATTCGGCCAGAGGCAGTCCTGACCCTCGAGTCCGTGGTGCAGATCCGTTAGCTGCCACCATGAGAAGCGGGCGTCGGATCAGTTGGTCTTGGGTTCCGGAGCGGGCTCGCCGTTCGGTACCATCACCCGAGTCGCGACATCGAGCCGCCTTGCTCGGCGGGCGAATCGGCGGTCGTCGAAGGTATACAGCGCCGTGCAATGGGCACTGCCGGTCAGATGCAGGGCGTCGGCGAAGTCCATGCCCTGCACGGCGAGAGGCAATGCGGCAGCGACGCGCTCGGCCTCCTCCGTGTTGACGTGCGCAAGGCCCAACAGGTGCTCGAAGACGTTGATGATCCGGGGCGCATCGAAACCGTAGAAGGCGCGCAGGACCCATTCGAGCTCCAGGATCACGGTCAGGGGCACGAACAGACTGGGGCTCTCAATGATGACGCGGCGGGCGATCGGGCGTTGCTTGGCGGCCTCCGGGTCGCCCGGATCATCGACATAGAAGCGAGCAAGGACTTTGGTATCAAGGGCGATCATCGTCGCGGCTTCGCATGGCCTCGGCGACATCGAAATCCGCCAGCCGGCGCTCCCCGGGTCGATCGCAACGCAACAGGCCGTAACCGTCTTCCGCGCGCGACGGCGGAATGGACTTGCAAAGCCGGACGCGGATGCTGTCGCCCTCCAACTCGAAGTCCAACTTGCTGCCGGGGGCGATGCCTAGCCTGCGACGGATGGCGGCAGGAATGACCACCTGCCCCTTATCGGAAACGGTGACGCTGGACATTGCGCCGTGTACTCCTTCTTACTCGGTAAGAACAAGTATAGCCGGATCACCGGTCGCGACAACCAGGATGGTCTTTCGTCGTCGGGAAACCTTCAGGTGCTCGGCGTGTACCAGATCGGCGAGGTATAGGCCCGCTCCTGGATCGAGGCCGGCACGTCCTCGGGACGCTTCACACCGAAGAACTTGGCGTCATAGGTGGTCCAGCGAGGGGTCGGGATCTCCAGCACCCGCACGTAGTAGAAGGCGCGTTGTGCGGGGTCGAACTCCGGGTCTTGCCAATAGCCTCCGAGCACCGCGTCGCCGATCGCGTTGCTGTAGGTGGCCTCCTTGACATTTACCGTGTTGCCCACGGGGTCCTCGCAGCGTCCATCCGGACCGATGGTTCGCCCGTCCGAGACGGCGATGTCGTAGATGCGCTCCTGGGGCTTGCCGTCGGTGTTCAGCCAGCCCTTGATGATCTGGACCCGATCGAGGTTAGCACCGTCGGGGTCGCGCAGGGCCTGGACCAGGAAGGCCGGCGCCTTGCCCTCGGGTGCGCTGGTGAGGTCGCCACCCATGGGCACGCCGTTCCCGTAGGCATGGGCGGCGAAGTCCGATCGCTGGAGGTCTTCCGGCGCGAAGTCGAAGCCGCCGAACACCCGCACCCGGATGCGGGTGCCGGTGGTGGCGTAGACCTCCTTGCGGGCCATGGCGTCCCACAGGGCTTCGCGGGTATTCTCCCGCGCCCAGACGGCGGCCAGCCCCGAGGCGCTGGTCTCGCGGGCGTAGATCTGGGATCCGGGCGGGGCCGGCCGACCGGCGATGACCTCCTCGAATCGGATCGGGTCCGCCGAGGGTTCGAGCAGCACGACCTTGCCGAAGAAGTTGTCCTCTTGGGCGGTGGAGAGCGAGGTGTGGGAATCCGTCGAGCCGATCATGCCGAACTTGAACGGGTTTGCGCCGAGTTTGGCCTCATAGGCCAGGCCGCGCTTGTAGGCCTCGCGGGCGTACTCCCTGGGCAGCATGTCCCGGGTCTTGGGCTCGGGGCCGAAGCTCGCCTTGTCCCAGGTCTCGAAGTCGGCGAACTCGTCCTCGGCGGACAGGAAGGGATGGGCCTCGCCGTCGCCCTTCATCTGGGTGACCTCGTAGAGCGGCTCCCAACGGGCACGCCGCTCGGCGTAGGCTTGATCGATGGGTTCTCCGCTGGTGTAGCGGGTGTCGGAAAACATCAGACCGTTCGATAGGTTGCCGTTGTGTGGGATGGCCAGCACGCGGCCGCCGGTCTTGTCCTCCCTCGTAGCCCTGTATCCACGCCGAGAGCGCCTCAGGGTTCTCCGTATCGAAGGTGATGAGCGGCAGGACCTGGTCGGCCAGCGCCTTACCGTTGCGATACAGGATGTTGCGGTGCGGGTTATTGCCGCCGCCGTAGTTCGACGTCCACTCGTAGGCGATCATGGCGGTGAACTGGACGGGATCGTTGTATTCCTCGGCGATCGCCGTGTAGCGGCCCCAGACGTCCCTGAAGGTGTTCGGGTCGGTCATGGCCGGCGGAATCATCCCCTGTCCCTGCAGCGTAATCATCTCCATGACCGCCTGCATCGCCCCGTCCGGCCCGGCATTGGTCGTTTGGTTCCATTTCTTGAGCTGCGGGTCGGTCATCAGCTCGGGCTTGCCGGCGATGATGTCGGCGACCACGCCCATGGCGTCGGAGTGATCGCTGACCGCCAGCCAGTCGAGCGGCCGGGCGAGACGGACCTTCTGGCCGGTCGAGGAGACGACCTCCTCGCCGCGGGCGAAGCGGTAGGCTCTCGTGGGCCCCAGGCGGGTGCTGCCGCCCACCGCATCGGCCGACCAGGAGGCGAGCAGATGCTGGTCGCCCCACAGGGGCCGGTCGGGGAAGTTGCGCCCGGCATAGGGGGAGTAGGTGTCTTCCTTAGAAGAACCGCTTGGTCTTGTCGGCGAAGATGGTGCCGGCGTCGGTGGTGACACTGTCCTGCGCCGCGGCGGGGGGGAGGCCGAGCGCGCCGAGGAGGACAGGCGGGATGATATGTCTTGTATTCAGGGACGCGATCTCCTCGGTGGTTTCGTGTTGGAGATACAGCATCGGGACTGGCCGTTCGGCTCAGGCACAGACCGGCCAGCAGCCAGGCAGCAGCGCCAAGCCTATTCTATGAGGCAAGGTGTTGAGAGTTGAATTCTCCTCCTCCAGCAAAGACCAAGTTGCGCTTCGCCAACTCTGGCCCGGCACCGCGGATATTAGAGAAGCGCGCGAGGATTCGCTATGCAGCTTCCGCACATTTGACCAAGCACATGAGTAGGGAACTTTGAGCATGTCCGACAGCAGTGATCCCGAGTCACGATTCATCCCCTTGGTGTCACCCGGTGGCCGGCAGTATCCGCCAGGCAACCAACCGCTCGCGAATCCCGGCCCAGTCGTGCTCGCCCTGCCGTACCACCAGCATCGAGCGCCCTTGCCCGGTCAAGCGCCAAGGTAACCGCTCGGAAGGTGGCGGCAAGGTCCGGAATCGACCCATGGCGGAACCGCTATCGTGTTCCGCCTTACGCAGACAGCGTAGGGCGATCCGCCATTCCGCCGGCACTTCGGAGGCCGCAAGGTTCCGGACCCTAGTGGACCGATCCATCGATGTCGTTGTTCGCGGTTGGTGGCGGAGCCCGCCCATGGTTCCGCCCTACGCGGGCTACGCGGGTTCGTGAAGATCAAGCCTACGTGCGATTCTGTCCAAGCGTTGATCGATGTGGTCCATGCGTTGATGCGCGACGGCGTTGTCGCCGTGGAGTCCGGCGACCTGAGACTCCAACGATGATAGCCGCAGCTTCACGGTGCCAAGGTCCTCGGCCATCTGATCGACTCGGCCGCGAATGTGCCGGAGATGTTCGAGGATGAGGTTTTCGACGTTCTCTGTCATGTTCCCGCTCCGCAGTATCAGCGTCGCAGTATATCCAACGGCCCCTGGCCGTAAACCCCTACACGTATCGCGTAGGGCAGATGCCGGATAGGGCGATCCGCCGTTGCGACCGCCGCCGTGAAAGGATCGGTTCGAAGCACCCAATTGGTTCGTCGCGGCGCCGAGGTGGCGGAACCGCTGTCGCGCTCCGCCCTAGGCGGGCTAGGAGTCAATTGGCCGAGCGCAGCAACGACCGTAGCTGGTTCAAGAAAGTGTCGGACAGCCAAAGGCCACCTTTCGCCCGCAACTCCTCAAGCACATCCAACGGCTCAGAGACGAGCCCGGCATCGGCGGCAGCCAGAACGACGCCAACGGTGCCGGTGATCGACAGCCCGAGCCGGCGAGCCAGTCGGCGCCCGGCCATGTCATCAATAATCAGCAGCTCACTGCCGTGGTGTCGGGCCAAGGCGATTGCCGCTGCCTCTCCGGCATCGACTTCATTCACCAGTAGACGCATCACCGGATCATCGGCGGCGGTCTCGGCGACCTGGACGAAGCCGAGCTGTCTGCGCCAATCCGCGTGAAGCGATCCGGCTTGATCCAGCTCGACAGCGACTTCTGGTGGGATTGCGACGCGCTGGTAAAGCACCTGCAACAGGTCCGCCCTGCCGATCTTCAGCAGGCAGCTCAACGGCGTGGTGTTGGAGACGATCAAGTCCGATCGGGGCGGATCGCCGCGCGCGCGGCCTGCATGTCGTCAAGGGCATCATCAGGTGAGCCGCCCCAGGCGACTTTGCGCTGCGCAAGCAGCGAATCGAAGGCGACACGAGCCATACCGGCGACGGTACGCGCCTGCGCGGGCTCAAGCAGTCCCTCCCTGACCAGAAAGACCGCAAATTCCCGGCGCAGCTCAACTTCGGCGCGGGCCGGCGGGAGTCTGAGGGCAGCGAAGGCGTCGTCAGGGATCGGCAGACAGTGCATGGCTTGGAGCTGGCGGTAGATGGCTTGACTCAGCCAAAGCATAGCATGCGACTTCGGTTGCACAACGCGCCTGTCGGGCGTGTCCTCGAGTTCGGGAGATCCCGCCTCCCGTGTGATCGCGGATGCCCGCTAGGGCGATCCGCCCCCCCGCCCGTCGAGGAACGATCGCGGATTGCGACGATACGTCAGGACAGATGGTCGGAATCGAGGTCATCCGCAGATGGCGGAACCGCTATCGCGTTCCGCCCTACGCGGGCTACGCGGGCTGATCCAATCGCAAACCGACGCCGAGGTCATCCGCGGATGTTGCATTGCAAGACTTGAACCCGCTCCTCACTTTCTCCTGAACGACGCTGCCCCCATGCTCGGCGGCACGTGCGGCCTCCAGCGCGCAGTCCTCGCAGCTGAAGTAGACGAGCGTACCGCCGCCCCCAGGGGTGACGCCCTCCATCTTCGCTAAGGCGCCTGACGCGCCGTAATGCCCGTCCGACATCGGGAATGCCCACATCGTGATGACTTGCTCCGCGGGCTGGTCCTCCGGTGGTGCCAGATGCTTGAGCGTGATCTGCAATACGGCCTCGTAGAAGGCCTTGGCGCGGTCCATGTCCCGGACGTAGATCTCGAACCAGGCAACGGGATTGTTCTGCATGTCGGATTCCTCGCAGTGAAAGCGTTGCCAGTCGAAGGTGCCGCGCCCGATTTTTCGCCTCGGCGCGTGTCTCACTACTCGACCCTTTCTACTGGCGTGTACTAGACCGGCGAAATGTACGCCCGCTTATGGATGGAGGGCGGAACGCCATCGGCAGGCGACTCTCGAACCGCCGGGAGGGCGAACAACGGGACCGCCAAGGCGTACGGGGGTATTGTCTTCAAGAGGTTCCTCCTCAGGGGGCTCGTTGCGCTGAAGGCGGTCGAGATGGATCAGAACTGATAGACGGCCTTTAACCAGATGTAGTCGCCCTGCAGCCGGTTCTTGGTCTCCAGCTCCGGTAGCCAGCGCAGCTCAGCAACCAGGTTCTGCTCCCCCATTGGCAGGACGTAGCCCAGCACCGGACCAATCCCCGCCGTGCGGCCCTTGAAGTCGCCGAGGATCGACCGCTGACCGCTGTCGGCGGTGACCTGTTCTAGCCAGAAGGCCTCGGCGCCGATGCTCAGGAATCCGCTCCCCACCGGCAGCAGCTGCTGGACGCTCCCTTCCAGATGGGTCATGACGCCGCTGCGGTAGTCGGTGTCCGGGTTCTGGGCATTGAACACGAGCCCGCCGTGCAGCGCGGCGTTGAAGCCGTTGGTGGCATTGTTGTAGGAGACGCCGGCCCAGGGGTTGAAGCTCCAGTAGTTGAGTCCGGGGTTGGCCAGCCGGCCCACCTCGTAGTCACCGGTCGGGGCGTAGACGGTCAAGGCGGCGTTGTACTGCCAGGGGCCGTCCTTCCAACCGAGCATCGCCGGGATCAGCGTGAGATCGCCGAACCCGGAGACCGAATCCCGTATTCGCCTGTCACCGATCAGGGTCTCAACCTCGCCCTCCACCGTCATCCAGACATAGGGCAGCATGGCCCCGACGCTGTAGTAGGCGCCCAAAACCGGCGTTTCGAAGGTGTAGAAGCCGCCGGCGAGCAGGACGTCGCTGGTGGCCTTCACATCGAACACGTCGATGCCGGCGATCGGAATCGCGTCCGCTAGCCCGACGTCGCCCGCGTAGTGAAGGTAGATTGGCTCAATGATCCAGCCGGGCTGGATCGGCGCGAGATCGATCAGGGTGGCCACCGCCCCCGGAACATAGTGCCCGGTGCCGCCCTCAGAGGCGTTGGCTATTGGAGGGACCAGGACACCGGCGGCGAGTGCCAGGCCGGCGGCGGCGCGGGCGATGAGGTTCTTCTTCGTGCTCTGCATGGTCTCGTTCTCCGATCCTCATCGACTGGCCGCCGCCAGCACCCGCTGATTCCAGTAGGGGGTCGTGCTCATCAGGACCCGACCGACACCGGAGTAGACCCGCACCACGGACTCGCCCGAAAGCCAATAACCGATGAGGTTCCTGACCGGCCTGCGCACTCGGTAGCGGAGCCCGGCGGTGCGCGCAATGACAAGCTTTCCCTCCACCGAAATGGATTCGTTGTCAAGGCTGAGCTCGTGGACTGGACCATCCGCGTTCAGCACCGCAACTCCTTGTCCGCCGAGCTTGGTTTGGTAGTCGATGAACCCTTCCCCCGCCCAAAGTGACGTGAGGACGGCCTCGCGATGCAGGCCCAGGGTGACGCCGCCGTCGGAAGCCCAGTAGGCCCCGTTCTCCAGTATCCAGTCCTCCCCATCGACGTCCAGCGCATAGTATCCGCCCATGCTCGACTGCAGCGTGACCATCCCTGTTCCGTCATAGCGCGGCCGCACAGCGGACTCATTCGACAGCGCGCACTTGACGATCTGTCCAGGACCCGGAACGGGCGTATGCATGCGGATTTCACCTTGCATGTAGGAGAGCGCACCCGACTCCGCCCGGATCGATTCCTTTTCCAGCCGGGCCTCGACGTAGCGCATCCCCTCAAGCTCGACGATGCCAAATTTGGCCATTTTGAATTCCTTAATCTGGTTTCGGCGCATCGATCATTGGGCGCCTTGCTCTTGCTTGGGGATGATCCCGTATTCACGAAACGCCCGCTTCGCCCCCGGATGCAGCGGGGCGGTGAGCGCGTCAGCCGCCATCTTGGCGGGGTCCAGGAAGCCTAGGATCGGATCGGCCGCACGCAATGCATCCAGGTCGTCGAGCAGCGCCTTGGTCAAGGCATAGACAACCGGCTCAGGCATGTCTGCCGTCGTCACCAGGGTGGCACGTGCGCCGAAGGTGGGGACGTCGTTGGCGAGCCCGTAGATCCCTGCCCGGATGGTGTCCGCGGCATAGTAAGGGCGCTCCGCCAAGAGCCTCGCAACGGCTGGGCCCTGTACAGGGACGAACCGCAGCCCGCAACGCGCGAGGTCGGCCTTAACGATGGGGGATGGGTGACCGACCATAAGCAGGTTTGCGTCCAACTCTCCCGAACAGAGCAATTCGCCCGCTTGGTCCGGACGGATCTCCACGGTCATTTTGAGATCCTCCTTGGTCCATTTCAGCTCCCCTTGAAGGTTGTCCCAGGTCGCCCGCGTCCCTGAGCCCTGGGGACCGATATTGATTCTCTTACCCTTGAGGTCATCGATTGAACCGATGGTCCAAACCGCTGGCGCCATCAGGGTCAGCACCTCCGGATACAGGGACATGACCGAGCGCAGGCGTCTGAACGGCCGCCCCTGCCAGTCGCCTTCTCCCGCATAGGCGGCGTAATGTGCATCCGATTGCGCCAAGGCAAAGTCGAGATCCCAGCGGTCCAGATGCTTGAGGTTGTAGATCGACCCCGGGGTCGATTCAACCGAGCAGCGGATACCGTGCTCTCTCCTGGTCAGGTCCACCACGGAGCAGAGTGTCCGGCCGATGTCGTAATACAGGCTCTGACTGGTCCCGACGCTGACAAACTTCAGCTCCGTTTCCGCCCGCGGCCCGCCAGCCACCGCCGAGGTTAAGACCAGGCCGAAACACAAGGTCAACCAGAGTCTCGATCGACACGCCATAGAAACCTCCCGAGGATGGTACGAGTCAGCGGCCCGCCGGCACGCCCGACAAAGGCGAGTGGAGGCGGGACGCCAAATCTCTCGTTGATGTCACCGCCGAGCTTATGAACAACGCCCGCATCAGCGATCATCCCAGATCATCAGATCGTCGTAGACCGTCTGGTAGATAGTCGTCGAGACGCTCACCTCACCGCGGGTTGGTCTGTCCATAGCGATGATCAGGTAGAACATGACACCCAGGAAAAACGAGACGATCCCGCCAAGAAAGAGCTGCACCAGAATCTTTGAGTCCAGCAACCAGAAAAGCACCACGTAAACGCCGGCACCCACCAGGACCACGTACCAAAGCACGCCCGGGATAGCGATCAAACTGCCTGCCACGCGAGCCTGGCGGGCATCGCGGAGGTCCTTTAAGTCTTCCAGAGCCTGCGCATGCAGGATCTCCTGAGTCTTTGTCGCCGGCTCGAACTCGGTGAGACGTTTTTGGATGACACTCAGGCGCTCCTCCCCGCCCGAAATGCTCCGGCCCTTCTTCTGGGCTGGCGAATCTTTGTGAATGACGAACAGGATATAGTCGCGCAGGAGCCCCTGGATCTCTCCGCGCGTTGGCTCAGGGTACGACGCCACGGTTCGATAAAGCGAGCTTATGCTGGCCGCCTCCAAACCGACGTATTGCTGTACTTTCTCCATGTTCTGGTAGGCCGCGACCGATAGCAGCCCCAGCAGCAAGCCGTAGAGTAGTCCAAAACCCGATGATGCGTGATTCACCAGATCGTTGGACCCAGTCTGACCCCGCAGCCATAGGCGGAGGAATGGGCGAATGAACAGGATACCTAACCAGGTCACCGCCACAAACGCCGCGGAGCAAAGGAGCGCCAGCGTGCTATTGGGAAGATCGTAGAGAAAGTCAAACATGGGTTGTCTCGGCAATCTATTGATCGTGTTGGCTCATGGTCGCCTGTATCCGATTCAACGGCATCCGGGCGGCGACGTCACCCCCCCCGGCATCGGATGTGTAATCAGATCGCCGGTGTATACCAGATCGGCGAGGTATAAGCCCGCTCCTGGATGCTGACAGGTACCTCGTCACCCATCTTGACCCCATACTTGACGGCATCGAAGGTGGTCCAGCGCGGTGTCGGTATCTCCAGCACGCGGGCGTAGTAGAAGGCGCGCTGGGCGGGATCGAAGTCCGGGTCCGTCCAGACGGTGATCAGCTCCGGGTCGCCGATGCTGTTGCTCCAGGCGGCCTTTTCGGCATTGACCGTGTTCCCGACCGGCGGCAGCTTGCCGTCGGCGCCGGCTTGGCGCTTGTCCGCGTCGCCCCAGACCACGTCGTAGATCTTCTCCTGTGCCTTGCCCTCGGCGTCGAGCCAGCCCTTGACGATCTGGATGCGGTCGAGGTTGCCGCTCAGCGGGTCCTTCAGCGCGGCGACGAGGAAGGTCGGCGCCCTGCCCCCGGGGGCGGTGTAGAGATCCCCGCCCATCGGCACGCCCTTGGCGTAGCCGGCCTCCGCGGGTTGGCGACTATGGTCGCGATCTCCTGGGTGGTTTCCTGTCGCCAACGGACGGCCCGGTTATCTAGGCTACCGCTCGGTCGCCGACTCACGCGCCTGGCGTGTACCAGATCGGCGAGGTGTAGGCGCGCTCCTGGATCGAGGCCGGAACGTCCTCCGGGCGCTTGACGCCGAAGAACTTGGCGTCATAGGTGGTCCAACGGGGCGTCGGGATCTCCAGTACGCGCACGTAGTAGAAGGCGCGTTGTGCGGGGTCGAACTCCGGGTCTTGCCAATAGCCTCCGAGCACCGCGTCGCCGATCGCGTTGCTGTAGGTGGCCTCATCGACATTTACCGTGTTGCCCACGGGGTCCTTGCAGCGTCCATCCGCACCGATGGTTCGGCCGTCGGAGACGGCGATGTCGTAGATGCGCTCCTGGGGCTTGCCGTCGGCATCCAGCCAGCCCTTGATGATCTGGACGCGATCGAGGTTGGCGCCGTCCGGGTCGCGCAGGGCCTGGATCAGGAAGGTGGGTGCCTTGCCCTCGGGTGCCGCCTCAAGGTCTCCACCCATGGGCACGCCCTTGGCATAGCCGTTGGCGGCGAAGTCGGAACGCTGCGCGTCTTCGGCTGCGAAATCGAAGCCGCCGAACACCCGCACCCGGATGCGGGTGCCGGTGGTGGCGAAGACCCTAGGTTGGCGCCGTCCGGGTCGCGCAGGGCCTGGATCAGGAAGGTGGGTGCCTTGCCTTCGGGTGCGTTGGTCAGGTCGCCCCCCATCGGCACGCCGTTGCCATAGGCATGGGCGGCGAAGTCGGATCGCTGGAGGTCTTCCGGCGCGAAATCGAAGCCGCCGAACACCCGCACCCGAATGCGGGTACCGGTGGTGGCGTAGACCTCCTTGCGCGACATCGCGTCCCACAGGGCCTCGCGGGTGTTCTCCCGCGCCCAGACGGCGGCGAGGCCGGAGGCGCTGGTCTGGCGCGCACGTTGGGCGACGCTTTCATCCCCGCCGATGCCGCCGATGGTCTCGTCGAAGCGGATTGGGTCCGCGGTGGGCTCTACCGCGGCCACCTTGCCGAAGAAGTTGTCCTCCGTGGTGGTCGACAGCGAGGTGTGGGTGTCGGTGGAGCCGATCATACCGAACTTGAACGGATTGGCTCCGAGTTCGGCGTCATAGGCGAGCCCACGCTTCAGCGCCTCGCGTGCATACTCCTTCGGCAGCATGGCCTGGGTCTTCGGCGCCGGGCCGAGTTGGCCCTTGTCCCAGGTCTCGAAGTCGGCGAACTCGTCGTCGGCGGACAGGAACGGGTGCGCCTCGCCGTCGCCCTTCATCTGAGTGACCTCGTAGAGCGGTTCCCAGCGGGCGCGTCGTTCGACGTAGTCGCGGTCGATCGGCTTCCGGTCGGTGAGTGTCACGTCATCGAACATCAGGCCGTTGGAGAGATTGCCGTTGTGCGGAATCGCCAGCAGCCGGTCGCCGGTCCTATCCTCGAAGGCCGCCATCCAGGTCCAGAGGTCCTCAGGATCGAAGGAGTCGAAGTTGCTGAACGGAATGATGGTGTCGGCGTTCTGCTTGCCGCCGCGAAAGATCACGTTGCGGTGCAGGTTGTTCCGGTCCGGGTTCGAGGTCCACTCGAAGCCGATGAAGGCGGTGAAGCGGCCGGGCTCGTTGTGCTCCTCGGCGGCCTGGGTGATGCGCGACCAGGCGGTGCGATAAATCTCGGGGTAGGCTGCGAGAGGGTCTTCGCCGGTGGCCTTGGACTGCGACCAGATCGACCATGCCCCAGCCGGGTCCCCGGCGTCCAAGGCCGCCCGCAGCCGCTGCCCGAACTCGGTCGCCATCAGTGTCTCGTCCTTGGCGGCCAGTAACGGCGAGAGGCCGAGGTTCTCGGCGTGGTCAGCAACGACAAGGAAGTCTAGCGGCCGCGCCAGGCGGGCCGGCAGCCCGGTGGAGGACGTCACCGTCTCGCCCTTCGCGAAGCGGTAGGCGGCGTCTGGCCCGAGCGTATTGCCTACCATGCCCGCGTCCGCCGAATAGCTGGTGTGGCAGTGGGTATCGCCGAAGAAGACCCGGTTGGGGAAGGTCTGCTCCGGATAGGGGGAGTAGCCGCGATCACCCGGCAGTGTGCCCGGGGCGTCGTCGTAGGCCAGCGCCGAGCTTGTGAACATCAGGGCTCCGATGGCCGCCGAAATTGCAGGTTTGTTGAAGATCATGGATCGGCCCTCAAGCCAGCGAACGTGCCACTCCGGGAAGGAGTCCCGGCGTGAGCGTGGACGGAAAAACAGTGCCCAGCCGATTGCTCAGCGGGAACCGGACTCGTACATCGTGCCCATCATGGCGTCGATGTTCACATCGCAGCTCTTTTGACGTGGTGGATACGCGGCCAGTGTCTGCATGAAGCGGCCGACCCGTTGACTGGCCGCACCAAACCGGCAAGCAGCAAGGCAATACAATAACGCCAAGCCTTTTATGAGGCGCGGTTCAGACATACGACCTTTTCCTCCTACAGCAGAGACAGGTTGCTCTTCGGCAACTCTGGTCAGGCAGAGCGAATGGTATGAGAACGCGCTCGTCTTAAGATATGCAGTTTCCGCACATTCGATGGAGCGGAGGAGTAGGCAATTAGGAGCACGTCCGGCGCCAGGGCATCGCTGCACGAGCAAGGGCGCCCCGCCATGATACCTGTCGGCATTCACACCGAGTTCGCATCCGCCCAGCAGCACTTGGTTGCCTTGATCGACCTCGGCCTGTTTCGCGAGACCTTCGGCGTGAGCCCACGCGAGTTTCTTCACTTGCGCCAATTCCACGCCCTTCGAAGAGACCTGCTCGCAGCCGACCGTAAGACGGCGATAGTCAACAGGATCGCTCAGCGAAACGGCTCCGCATAAGCAGCCGATGAGCATCCGAAAGTCTAAATGACCTCCGGCGGCGTACTCCCCGCGAGCGCGGATGCAATCAGAGACCGGCGGTAGGGAGTAGCGGACGCAGGTCTTTGGCGAGTAGGAATAGATGAAGCGGATCGGTCGGGGAGGGCGCGAAACCAAAGTGGGCGTAGAAACGCCGGGCGTCGTCGTCCTTGGCGTGGACCGCGAAGGCGCGAATACCGCCAATCTCGGCGGCCTGGAGCGTGCGGCGCATAGCGTCCTTGAGCAAGCCCGCGCCGATCCCACGACGCTGCCAGGTGACTGCAACTGCGAGCCGGGCGAGCAACATGATGGGCACGGGATGGCGGGCGAGCCCCTTGGTCAATCGCTCCGGAGCATCGTCGTACGCCACCTCACCCACCACGAGGGTGTAGAAACCGATCACCTCATCATCATGGAGGCCGAGATAGGTTTGCGAGGCGTTGGCCTGCTGATTGGTGAAGGCGTGGCGCAGGAGGAAGCGATCGAGCGACTCGCGGCCGCTCGAGAACCCGTCGAGCGGATGGTCGCGCCGCAGCTTCTCGATCCGGAAGCCAGCCGTCATGCTGCGTCGGGCGGGTCGAAGGGCGTCGGCTCACGTAAGAGGCGCTCGAGGCGTGGCAGGGCGCGGGGCGGCTTATCAAGCGCGGCCATGAAGGCGCGCCAGCGCTCGGCATCGAGCCCAAAGTGCTGCCGATCGGCCAGGGTCTCGTCGGCGCGCTCCAGTGCGCTGCTCAACACGAACTGGCTCACCGACTGGTGGCGCTCCCGGGCCGCGGCATTGAGCCGCGCCTTCGCCTCGGGCGTGAGCCGCAGATCGAGCTTCGTGCTTCGGGATTGAGGGTTCGGCATGCGCGTCTCCGGTTGAGAAGTCTCCATGATATTCGCCGGACATTGTCATGACAACACGCGCTTCATCCCGCCTCGGTTTCCGGTGACCCAAGAGCGCAAGCGGGCTCTGTCCATAATGGACAGAGGATCGTTTTCTGAGCGAGGCGCTTGCGCGTGGCCATCCCTATGGCGTCATCTCGCCGCAGCATTATCGGCGGCGAGGAAAGACAGACAAACGGCACGGTCGTCAATCGTGCTGCCGTCGAGGCGGAAGAGTCGACCTCTGCTGCCGGGAGTTTGGACGATCCAGCACAGTTCAGAGCGGCAGCTTTGAGTCGCATCGCGGGCAATCACCGCTTGATCATAAGCGTCAGCTTTGGGTCGTGCGCACACGCCCAGGCGAAGTGCCGTCGGTGACCGTACCTACACGGTGATTTCGGGGACGTGGTACATCGGATGGGGGGAAACCTTCGACGAGTCCAAGCTGATGGCCCTACCCGCAGGCAGCTTTTACACCGAGCCTGCAGGAGTACCGCATTTCGTTGCAACACCAGACGTTGAGACAGTTGTCCAAGTAACCGGCACGTGACCTACCACGGCCGATTATGTAGACCCCGCGCACGCACCAAAAAAATAGACGACCTATCCCGCCCATCTCGGCAAGAAGGTGTCGCCGACTTGGGCGGTTTTGCTGGTGTGAGAGCCGTCATCGAGGACCAGCCGGACCTGGTCGGGATCGGACTCGGACTCGTGTACGCAGGCGACCGAGAAGCGTGACAGCCAGCACCGACGCTCAGCTCGTGCGCCGTGTCATAGCGCTGGGCCGTCCGAATTTCAGTAGAACGCGGTGAGGCGTTGGTATTGAGCGTCTCGGGGCCGCTTCCGTGCGTATTCGCGGCCTTCCCGGGTCTGGCGCAAAGTGTCCTGGATCACCATTACCTCCGCGCCTTCGCCGACCCGGTTGTACAGATCGACCACGTCCTGCATCCCCATACGAATGCAGCCGTACGAGGCCGGACGCCCCAGACGCGACTCCTCAGGGGTGCCGTGGATGTAGATCAGGCGGCGGAAGGTGTTGCGGTTATGGTGGTCTTTACCGTCGAGCCAGAGGATGCGGCCAACGATGGGGTCGCGGCCAGGCGCGTTCGGCGCGAGGATCTCGCCGGTCGGGTGGCGGCCCTTGAAGACCATCCCCGCGGGTTGGCCGTCGCCGATCTTTTTCGCGATCTCCATGCGCCCGAGCGGCGTCCGGTTGCTGTCCTGCTGGGAACCAAGGCCGAATTTCGAGGTGGAGACGGGGTAGCTCTTAATCGGCTCGCCGTCCCGAAGCAGAAGCAACCGCTGGTCGCCGACGCTGACCAGCAGCCTGTTGCGCGTGTCCCTGCCGAGGGTGTCCTTGCCGGTGCTGCAGGCATTGAGTGCCAGAGCGCCGGCGACCATCAGCAGGCCGAAAACCAGATTTCTGTGGATGGCAGGATTCATGGCGGGCGGATAAGCAATCCAAACGCGTCTGCGAGTTCAGCCTAAGATCAAACGAGAGGTTAGGCAGGGCGAGGAGCTCGGTCAAGAAATAAGGCGATTGCCGGAAAATCTCCTACCAGATGACGCCGGATTGAGGTTCGCCTTCAAGGAGCATCGGCAGGAGCATAGCCGAGCTATGTGACTGCCGGTGCGACACGGAAGGCGGGCGTCAAGACAAGTCAGCTGGTACGAGATTTGACAGAAATCGCCTAAGCCAGGGGCTGACAGATCAAGCGTAAACGGTGTTTTCGCTTTCCGTGCTGATTTCTGGCCAGGATGGCCACTCATCGGGGTCTTCTGAGGTGTTCCACCTGCCTGTCGATCTTGCGCAGCCGCAGTGCCAGGTAGACCAGGGATGCGCCGATCAACAGGGCCGCGATTCCGATCGTCCAGGCAATGGTCACGGCCCCGGTTCCAGGCCAAAGCGCCAGGATCAGGCCGACGACGGCCGCGATGGCACCGATGGTCAGCGCCGGCGCCCGATCCGGGTCGTCCGCGTCGGTCTGCATCGCGGACATGATCAGCATCGCGCCCTGGAGCAGTGCCCACAGACCGACGATGATCAGCAGCAAGCGGCCCGACAGTCCGGGCCAGAAGAGCAGGATCAGGCCGACGACGATGCTGATCAGCCCGGGCGCCAGGTTGGATCGGAGATCGCGGGCGCGGAACGCGCTGATCAGCCCGATAGCACCGTCCACCAATGCATAGACGGCGATCAGGCGGATCAGCAGCACCAGCGTGGCCTTGGGCCAAAACAACGCGGCAACGCCAATCGCCAGGGCCAGCAGTCCGCGGGCAAGGAGGGACCACCAGACGTCGCCCAGCTTGTCGTTGATGCGAGTGCGTGCCGCAATGGCGGCGGCTTGCAGTTGTTCTCTGTCGGATGTCATCAGCGCTGTCTCCTGGTTGGTTCGGGCTCGGAATGGATTCGCCGGGGTGCACAGCAGCGCTGCGCGGTTCAGGCCGGCGTGCGCGTGTTCAGCAGGAGCTCGCCATGCCCTGGTCTTGGTGACGTGCTGCTGATGGGCAGCGTCATCATCCGAGCCGAATCCCGGCCTCGCTCGGTCGCGGCTCGAGCGGCAGGCGCAGGCGCGCCTCGGTGCCGCCTGCTCTGCGCCGGTCCAAGTGCAGCTCCCCGCCCAATTCCTTGCCGCGTGCATACAGGCTATGCAGCCCATAACCGGAACAGAGTCCGCCGCTCCCGCCGGACTTGGGTTTCGGATTGATCCCGATACCGTCATCGATCACCGTCAACAGGACGCTATCACCCCCGAATGCCAGCAACACCTCGCAGGTGCTGGCGCGCGCATGCCGGCCGGCGTTGTTCATCAGCTCGCGCGCACCCAGGAACAGGGCCTCGGCGAGCGCGTCCGACAGCGTCGGGAGGAATCTCCCCGGTCACATGGCAACGATAGCGCAGCTGCCATCGGGCGCCGAGCTGCTCGCAAAGCGAGTCGATGGCGGGCACCAGGCCCGCCTGACGGAGTGTCCCGGGAGTCAGCTCCCACACCAGAGAGCGCAACTGGGCCAAGGAGTCGTCGAGCAAGGATCGGACCTGGTCGAGACGGCCGGCGGACCCTGGTTCTTCCTCGGATGCGAGATCGACCAGGATGCGGGCCAGCACAAGCTGCTGGACGGTGGTGTCGTGGAGCGCGTCGGCAAGCCGGCGTCGCTCGCGCTCGACCGCCTGCTTCATCTCGGCATGGTGCTCGCGGATCAGCGGTTCTGGAACGGTGGCCATTGCTCGCGGTCCCTGGCAGACGATGCTATTTTCCCTCGGCGCCCGCGGTCAGTGAGCGCATGACGTCATCCAGGTTGAACGAAGAGGGCTTCTGGCGCGGCGGAAAATCCTTGAAGCTCATGACCATCTTTCCCGCGATGGCGTTGCCGGGCGCGCCGGCCCATTGGATCATGCCCTCCATCCACTCGTAGTAGCCGTTGGCGTTGTGCTGGGCACGTTCGAAGGGGTCCATGCGCAGGTCGAAGACCAACGGGATACGCAGCGTCACGAAGGGCTCCATCCAGACGCCGAACTGCTTGGCGCGCTGTTCCATGAAGACCAGCTTCCAGCGGTCGTGACGCATGGCTACGAGTTGGCCGTCGTCGTTCCAGTAGAAGAACTCGCGGCGGGGCCAGGTTGCATCGGCGGCAGCTTGATCGGTCAGAAACGGCAACAGGTTGTAGCCGTCCAGGTGCACCTTGTAGGTCATGTCCCCGATGGTGTCGCCCGCGAGCAACCGTTCCTTGATGTCGGGCTCGCCGACGGCGGCGAGCAGCGTCGGCACCCAATCGGTGTGTGAGGCGATCTCGTTGGAGACCGAGTCAGCGGCGATGCGTCCTGGCCAGCGGATGACGAACGGCACGCGATAGCCGCCTTCCCAGTTGGTGTTCTTCTCGCTGCGGAAGGGGGTGATGCCGCCGTCCGGCCACATGTTGAAGTGCGGACCGTTGTCGGTGCTGTAGATGACGATGGTGTCGTCGGCGATGCCGAGATCGTCCAGCTTCTTCAGCAGTTGGCCGACCTGGTCGTCGTGCTGCAACATGCCGTCGGCGTAGAAGTTGAGCCCGGACTTGCCGTCGTATTCCGGCGGCACATGCGTGACGTAGTGCATGCGGGTGGAGTTGAACCAGACAAAGAACGGCGTGTTCGCCTGGTGCTGGCGTTCGATGAAGCTGAGCGTCGCGTCCAGGAATTCCTGGTCCACGTTCTCCATGCGCTGTTTCGTCAGCGGGCCGGTGTCCTCGACCCGCTGGGTTCCATCGGCATTCGCCCAGGAATGGATCACGCCGCGCGGGCCGAACTTCTTGCGGAACTCGGGGCTCTTCGGATAGTTCGGATGCTCCGGCGCCTCCTCGGCATTGAGGTGATAGAGGTTGCCGAAGAACTCGTCGAAGCCGTGCTCGGTGGGTAGGAACTCATCGCGGTCACCGAGGTGATTCTTGCCGAACTGGCCGGTGGCGTAGCCCAATGGCTTGAGCAGCGTGGCGAGCGTGGGGTCCTCTTTCTGGATGCCGAGGTCGGCCCCGGGGACGCCGACCTTGGTCAGGCCCGTGCGCACCGGCATCTGGCCGGTGATGAAGGCGGCGCGACCGGCGGTGCAGGACTGCTCGGCATAGTAGTCGGTGAAGCGCATCCCCTCGTTGGCGATGCGGTCGATGTTGGGGGTGCGGTAGCCCATCATCCCGTCGTTGTTGTAGCTCAGGTTCCAGTAGCCGATGTCGTCGCCGAAGATGACGAGGATGTTGGGTTTGTCGGCCGCCAGGGCGAGTGGCGCTTGGAGCAGCAGCACCGCTCCGATGATCAGGCGACGCAGTGATATTGTTTGCATTCGCATCTTTACTCCAAAGTAGAAAAAGGCGCCTTCAGCGCAAAGCGGTGATTGGGCTGTCATCCGGCGGGCGTGTACCAGATCGGCGAGGTGTAGGCCCGCTCTTGAGTCTTGAGCGGGATCTCGGGCGGTAGGTCGAGTTGGAAATTGACCCGATCGTAGGCGGTCCAGCGCGGCGTCGGGATCTCGATCACGCGGGCGTAGTAGAAGGCGCGCAGAGCGGGGTCGAAGTCCGGGTCAGTCCAGACGGTGCCGAGTTCGGAGGCGCCGATGGTGTTGGTCCAGCTGGGGATATCGAGATCCACGGTATCACCCACCGGCGGCAGCTTGCCGTTCGCGCCCGGCTGCCGGTCGTCCGACCAGGCGACGTCGTAGACCTGCTCCTGTGGATTGCCATCGGCGTCGAGCCAGCCCTTGATGATCTGCACGCGGTCGAGGTTGGCGCCCATGGGATCGCGCAGCGCATAGACCAGGAAGCTCGGCGCCTTGGCAACTTCGGCAGGCGCGGGGAGGTCGGTCCCCATGGGAACGCCCTTGCTGTAACCGACCAGGGCCAGATCGCGGCGCTGGGCGTCGCCCGGCTCGAAGCCCCAGCCACCGAACAAGCGCACCCGAATGCGAGGCCCGGTGGTGGCATAGACCTCGCGCCGCTCCATGGCGTCGAAGAGCGCGCCGCGGGTGTTCTCGGTCGCCCAGACAGCAGTCAGCCCGGCGGTGATGTATTGCCAGGAGTAGAGCTTGGCGCCGTTGTCTTTGTTCTGCTTGCTCAGGTGGTTGGCCCGCTCCGGATTCGGCTCGTAGGCGGCTGAACTTGCCGAAGAAATTGTCGTCTGTCGGGGGTCGTCAGAGCCGGTATGGGTGTCGCTCGCGCCGACCAGGCCGAACTTGAACGGGTTGACGCCGAGCTTGGCGTCTAGCACAGCCCGCGCTGTAGACCCGAGCGCAGCGTACTCCCGGCGGCGAGCATCTCCGGCGTCTTCGCCTCGGACAGATCGAGATTACGCCTTGTCCCAGGTCTCGAAGTCGGCGAACTCGTCCGGTGGGCGAGAGCAGCGGATGCGCCTCGCCGTCGCCCTTGATCTGGCTCGCCTCGTAGAGCCGCTCCCACTTCTGCGCGGCGCCGCGTAGGTCGCATCGAGCGGCGCGCGTCCGAATCATCCTGCAAAGCGAACATCATGCCGTTGGACAGGTTGCCATTGTGCGGGATGGCCAGCACGTCGCCGCCGGTCTTGTCCTCGTAGTTCTGCCAGCCAGGCCCAGAGCTCGCGCGGGTCCTGCGCGAGCCGACCGGCGGCGTGGTCGTGTACGGTCTCGATCTGGCCGTGTCCGCTTCGGCCCGTCGCGGAAGATCACGTTGCGATGCAGGTTGTTGCCGGACACCTGCGAGGTCCACTCGAAGGCGATGAAAGTCGTGAACCGGCCCGGATCGTTGTACTCCTCCGCGGCCGCGATGATGTCGTCCCAGACGGCGGCGAAAGGCGCGGTCTGCCCGCTGATAGTTCAGCGCCTCCGGAATCTCGCCCAGGAAAACCGCCATGCAGCTCGAACGCCTCGGTAATCGAGTCGCTGTCGCCGTCGCTTGACCAGCATCGTGAACCTCCGGCCGCCGGTCGTTGGCATGAGCTCCGCGTATCGCCCGAAGATCGTCGGTGATCAGTCCAGACTCCGCATGATCGGTGACATCGTAGAAATCCAGCGGTCGCGACAGCCTGGCTGGCTAACCGGTGTTGGACGTCACCGTCTCACCGCGGGCGAAGCGATAGGCATCGCGCGGCCCCAGTTTGGTGCCGACGTGCCCGCATCAGCCGACTAGGACGGTGTGCAGATGGGTATCGCCGAAAAAACTCGGTTGGGAAAGCGCGGTCCGCGTAGGGCGAGTACTTGCTCTTGTCTATCTCGGCCGGTGGCGGGGCATCGTAGCCGTCCGACCCCTCGGCAATTGGGAGCACAAGGATCAGGGCAGTGAGGGCACAGGGGGGCAGCATCTTCATGGGTCTTTTCCTTGGGTAACTGACTCGGGGACGGCGGTTCAGGATTGGTAGACAAACTTTAGCTACACATAGTCGCCTTCGAGCCGGTTCTTGGTCTCCAGGTCCGGCAGCCAGCGCAGCTCGGCGACCAGGTTCTGCGCGCCAATGGGCAGGATATAGCCCAGCACTGGTCCAATCCCCGCGGTGCGGCCCTTGAAGTCGCCGAGAATCGGGCCTTGGCCGCTGTCGGCTGCGACCTGCTCCAGTCAGAAGGCCTCGGCACCGATGCTCAAGAAACCGCGTCCGACGGGCAGCAGTTGCCACACGCTTCCTTATCCGTGAAAACTGGCCTTCGACGCACAAGAAGTCTCGCGCGTAAAGAGTCGGAGTCGACGAGTGCTTACTCCAATTCCACACGCACTTCCTCGATGGTGCCGGTGAATTCGAATGGGAGCTGGTATGTGAAATCCACCGCCGAGCCATAGTCCATGCCGACATCGAAGCCTTCGCCGAGGGAGAACTGCGCCGGGACGGTCCTTTCCAGCCGACCGCCGGCGACCTTCTCGCCGTTGACCAGTAGCGTGACCGTAGCGCCTTTGCCGGCGCCGCCGCCGTCGTAGTCAAATTTCACGGCGACCTGCGACTTTCCTTTAGGCAGGGGATCTTTCCCGGCAAAGGTCGGCCGCTCCAGGCTGAGGAAGTTGTAAACGAAGGTCGGACGACCATCGCGCAGGTAGAGACCGATGCCGCCTTCGAGGCCGCCCTCGGTGACGATCATGCCGTTGCCGCCGCCTTCCGGCAGCTCGATGTCGGCGGTGATGGTCCAGGATTTATTGAGCAGCGGCGGCGAGCTGCTCAGGGGCAGACCCACCACGCCCGGGTAATAGACCAGCTTCTTCCGGCCGGCGATGAGACTGGGGCGGCCCATCAACTCGGAGTCGAACCGTTCGGTGGCACGCCAGTCGAGCGGTAGAACATTGTAGCGTGCGGCTTCCGCCCACCACAGATCCTGCAACTGACGCAGTTTCTCAGGGTTCGCCGCCGCGACGTCGTTGGCTTGGCTGAAATCCTCATCGATGTGGTAAAGCTCCCACTTCTGCTCGTCGGGGTCGAACGCGCCGCGCACGGACTGCCAGGGCGGAAAGGACAGGGCGGATGCCATCCAGCCGTCCTGGTAGATTCCGCGGTTCACTCCCATTTCGAAATACTGCTTGATTCGCCGGCCCTTGGCTTTGGCGTCGTCGAACGTGTAGGCGAAGCTGATGCCCTCGATCGGTTTTTGCGGCACCCCGTTCAACACGGTCGGAGGCGTCACGCCTGTCAGCTCGTAAATGGTGGGGGCGATATCGATGACATGGAGGAACTGGTCGCGCAGTCCGCCGTGATCCTTGATGTGCGTGGGCCACGAGATGATCATCGGGTTGCGCGTGCCGCCGAAGTGGCTGGCCACCTGCTTGGTCCACTGGAACGGCGTGTTCATCGCATGGGCCCAGGAGGCGGTGAAGTGGTTGAAATGCTTCGGCCCGCCGAGTTCATCAATCGCCTTGAGATTGTCCTGCCACTTCTCGGGGAAGCCGTTGAAGAAGAGGTTTTCGTTGATCGATCCTTCGAGTCCGCCCTCGGCGCTCGCACCGTTGTCGCCGGCGATGTAAATGAACAGGGTGTTGTCTCCACCCGGCTGTTCCTTCACCGCGTCGACGATCCGCCCCATCTCGTAATCCGTCTGGGCTCCGAAGGCGGCAAACACCTCCATCATGCGGGCATAGAGCCGCTTTTGGTCGGCATTGAGTGAATCCCAGGCCGGCAGCCCCTCGGAACGCGGGGTCAACTTGGTATTCGGCGGGACGACGCCGAGCTTCTTCTGCCGCGCCAACGTCTGCTCGCGATACACATCCCAACCCATGTCGAACTGCCCCTTGAACTTGTCGATCCATTCCTGGGACACGTGGTGGGGGGCGTGGGTCGCTCCCGGTGCGACATACAGGAAAAACGGATGGTCGGGAGAGATGCTCTTCACCTTCCGCACCCAAGCGATGGCCTTGTCGGTGAGGTCGGTGGTCAGGTAATAGTCCTGGTCCTTCGGGACGAAAACAGGGTTGCGGTTCTCATAGAGGCGCGGATTCCAATGGTCCATGTCGCCGGTGTTGAAGCCGTAGAAGTAGTCGAAGCCCAGGCCGTTCGGCCAGCGGTCAAAGGGTCCCGCCGCGCTGCTTTCCCACGGAGGCGTGTTGTGGTTCTTGCCAATCCACGCGGTCATGTAGCCGTTCTGGCGGAGCGCTTCCGCGACGGTGCCGGCGCTGCGGGGAATGATGGACGTGTAGCCGTCGTAGCCGGTCGCGATCTCACCGATCACGCCGGACGACACCGAGTGGTGGTTGCGACCCGTGATGAGCGCAGCTCGGGTCGGGCTGCAGAGGGCGGTGGTATGGAAACGATTGAAGCGCAGTCCCTCGGCCGCCAGCTTGTCCATCGTGGGCGAGGGAGTGCCCCCGCCAAAGGTGCTGAATTGTCCGAACCCGGCATCGTCGATCAAGATCAACACGACGTTCGGCGCGCCTTCGGGTGCCTTCACGGGTTGCGGGAACTGCGGCTTGTCGGACTCCAGATAAGTTCGGCCGACATTGCCATCGAAGTGGGAATCGGGCCGTGGCAGGATCTGCGGAGTGCCGGCGGATTGGGTTGCTGCGGGTGCCTCCTGGGCGGAAACCGGGACCACGATGATCGCGACCAGTGATAGAACAAGATGAAGCGGTTTCATGATGTGATTCCTTTGGGTTCGACGCGCACTTTCCGGATGTAGGTACCGATCGCACTTTGCGGAGCCATCGCAGGTTTGCCGGTGACAGCATGGATCAGTCGGTAACTTCAAAGTCGTGAATCTTTGAGGTTTTATCATTCAGTTTTTCCCGGACCAAAGGGGTCAAAAGGGGTCGGATCCGGTATCTGCGGGACTCGCGGGATAAATCGGGTGCTCCGCGGGCCTCCTTGGCATTGAGGTGGTAGAGGTTGCCGGAGAATTCGTCGAAGCCAGGTTGGTGGGCAGGCACGCGTCGCGGTCGCTGGTGGTGCTTTCCGACTGGCCGGTGGCATGGCCCATCGGCTTGAGCAGGGTGGCGAGCGTCGCAGTCCGGGTGCCAGGTTGCATCGGAGATCGCGGTTGGGCTGAGGCGGCCACCGCCTCGACCCTCGCGCACACGCATGAGGCTCAATCTGGGCTGTTATCGCGACCGGTGTGCGAAAGCCGCTGGTGATCACCGGTTCCTCGATCACTGTCGGTCCTTGTTCCGGCCCAGCAGCCCCTTGTCGTCCTTTTGCTTGCGATCCCGGTCACTATCGGTCTTGCGCTTAGCGGTATCGGCGGACGCCTCCTTCGGTCAGCAGCGCCCGCCGCACCGACAAGTAAGGTATCTTGCAACATCATCGCTATTCGCTTTCCGCAAAGAGGGCGCTCATGGGTGCAATTCAGACATCCACTTCGGTAGCAACCCCCGTAGCACCGGAGAGCGCATTCTCGTTAGCTCTGATCGGAGTTCAGGAAACCACCGATCCCTGTCATTGGGAACGGGTATCTCAGCCGTGGGAGCTGCTGGCGATGCCGATGGGGGCCGGGCCATTCCGCAACCACAAGACCTTTCTTGCCACCCCCAACTGCATCCTCTATCGCGAGTCGTTCGACAGCCGAGTCCGCGCGCGAGCGCTCTCGCCTCAGGGAATGCTCGCGCTGGCGGTACCGGTTCGCTGGCACCGCGGAACCAGCTGTTTCGGGCAGCCGCTGAACGAGCGGAGCGTGCCGGCCACGCTCCCGGGGATTGCCGAGGCCGTTTACGAGGCCGGCGACCAGCAGTTCATGCTGCTGATCCGGCTGACCTTGCTTCGACGCTTGCTGCCGGCCGAGCAGGCGGCGGCGCTGGCGGCGGCCGCACAAGGGCATTGGCTGGCTGCATCGCCTTTGCTGATCAAGCGGCTTGGACGCAGGCTGGAGGGGATCTTGGCTCGCACGCATCGGGCACCGGAGATGCTCCGACACCGCGCCGCGGTGCAGACGCTGGAGCGGGAATTGGTGCTGGGGCTGGTCGGCATGTTGGAATTACCCAAGGCGGACGAGCTGCCCGGCCGCGCCTCGCTGCGAGGCCGCGGATTCGACCGTGCCGTCGAGCACATCCGGCAAGCGGACCTCAGCACCTTGAACCTGGCAGCCTTGTCTACGGCCGCCGGTGTCAGCCAGCGAACCTTGGAGTACGCTTTTCAAGAGAAACTGGGCCTATCGCCCATGGCCTTTGTCCGGCAGCTGCGGCTGCACGCGCTCCGCCGCGAGTTGCTCGCATGTCAGCTGGGCGAAGCCAATGTCACCGAGCTGGCCTACCATCTCGGTTTTACGCAGCTTGGCCGGCTTGCCGGCGATTACCGCCGGACCTTCGGCGAACTGCCATCGCACACCCTGGCGCGGCCGTTCAAGGACGACGGCGCCCGCTTCTGGGACAATAACTGGGTGCCGGATCGCGTGAGTCGCTTCGCCGCTGCTGCCAGATGACCCGGAAGGGAAGCGTCGCGATCTTGGCTGTTCCGAAGGCGGCCATGGATAATCTGGTATGAGCTTTGGCAGCAATCGCATCAAGCGCCATGTCCCGTTTGGCGCTGACCGTTGTGGCGTTCGGCCCCACGCCTGTAGGCCGATCGATCACTTGGGCAGGAGCGACAGCAGGCCCTCGATACCTGCCTGGCTGCCGGCACCGATCGCAAAGGCTTCGAAATAGTCAGTCGGCCTGGCACCGAATGGCCCGTGGGCCGAGAGGCGCACGGTCTGCAAGACCCAGGCGACCAACAAAGCAAGCAGCGTGCGGGTATTGATCAATCCGAGCGCGATGGAGCGCGCCTCGCTGATTCCAGACCGGGCCACCTCGATGCGACCTTCCCCGGCGCCGAGCAGCAGCGCGTCGCCGGGCTCCCCGGCGTCACCAAGATCAACCACGATGCGCACCCTATAGGTGCCCGGCAAGGTATAGCGATGCGAGAGGGCCCCGGCCTCACGCAGGCGCTCCGCGTCGGTCTCCAGTCGGGAGCCGTCACCGAGATCGATTCGCACCCGAGCGCTGGGGCCCCAGGCGGAATCGAGCTGAGTCACCTCAAACTCGATGCGCGCATCGGAGACACGACCCTGGGCCGGGGTTTGCACTTCGATTCCAAGCTCGCGTGGTTCGGTGAGCAAACGTCCTAGCCGCGCGGCGAGTTCGTCGAACCCCGCCTGGCGCACGGCCTCGATGCCGGGCTCAAGGAAAAAGCGGAGATCCGTAAACTGGTCTTCGATCAATTGGTCACCAATCGCCAGGTTCTCTGCACTGACGGCCACGAGGACGGTTATACACTCCGAGCCCTTGGGCAGTGTCTCAAGACGGTAGCGTAACCGGTCCAGCGTCGCCTGGAGCATACGCGTCTCCTCGTTGGGCTTTGCCAATGTCAGATGGGCCGCGTTGGCACTGAGCTGAAAGGCTTCGGAGCGTGCGTGGAGGTCACAAAAGGCGTTTGCAGGCACGGCTTGCAGTGCGGCATGGTGCTCGTCCACGTACAGGCCCCAGCTATCGGTGAGGCCCTGAAAGCTTGCCGTCAAGGCATCTGGGTCCCAGGGTTCCAGCTCGCCTTCCATTCGATCCAAGATCCGCGTCATCTCGGCCGCGCGCGGCCCATCGAATGACGCGACCCGTTGCCGCCATAGACCCAGTATTTCGGCGACCAGCCGTTGCTTTCCCGCCTGGTCACCGGCCTTCGGCAGTGTCTCGAGCGCCGCATCGATCGCCCCGAGGTCGGTGTCGTGCAATGCCTGGTCTTTCGCCTGTTCCAAGGCGTCGTGGATCAAGGCCTGATGCTTGCGCAGCAAGCTGACCTGGATCCGATTCAAGCTCGCGTGCAGGGCCTCGAGGCCCTCGAGATCGGGCCGTTCGATGAAGCTGTCCACGGCCATTGCCATGGTCTCCTCGATCTCGCGGCGATCCGATGCCGCAAGGCCGGCGCCATCCAACAGATCGCCCAGCAGCCGGCGGCGCTGATGGACGTCCCGGCTCGTCGCACCAAGGCTCAGGGCAAGCTCCATGTTGTCGACCAGGATACGCAGACCGGCCTGCAGCGCGTCGTGCGTGAGCACCGCCAAGCGCCTGGCCTGAAGCAGTCGTCCGCCCTGGGCGAGCAAGAGGGCACGATCCACTTGCAGCCCAACATCCTGCTCGATGACGTCAGCGAGCGGCAGCACGACACGCTCGGCAAGCTCCCGGATCAGTAGCGTCAGCCTCTCGCCAAGCGGATCGCTCGCGGCCGTGCCCACGCCGGACAAGACCGCAAGGCGAGCACGGAGGGCCTCAAGTTGGCCCAAGGCGGCCGTCCATTCGCTCTGGAGCCACTTGATGTCGTCGATGCCGGAGGCCACCGCCGGCAGTTGGGATTCAAGCTCGGCGAGGTCATCGCGGGCGACGGCGGTGTGCCGCGCGGCCCTGGACGCGCGCGGGTCGCGCAGGGACAAGGGGCGGGGCTCGGCGAGGATGCGCAGCGATGCATCAACCGACTGATCGACGTCATCGGCCAATGTGCGCCACTGGGGTGGGCCGAGTTCGATGCGGGGCCGCAGAGACGCCAGACCCTCGCGGACCTCGAAGGCATCGGCACGCGCCTCGGCCAGCTGGCGCTGTTCGGCGATAAAACTCATGGTGCTGAGCAGCAGGACGCCGAGCAGCAGCGGCAGGACCATCCACGGCCACCATGCCCTCACTTGGGCTTGCACCGGGATCACCGCATGCTTTTCGTTCACGGAGACGAGCAGCGAGCCCATGTACTCGCCCGGCGGCAGCCGACCTTCTACGCTAACGGAGAGGGTCAGCGGCTCTCCATGAACCTCACATTGGAGACGCGCCCCGGTGTCATGGCCGTCGTCCGAGCGCAGAGAGGATCCTCGGGCCGTCGGCAGCTCCTCGCAGGGTGGCCGCTCACAGAATAGGGCGATCGAGGCCGGCGCGATTGGCGAGGCCCATGGAAGCTGTGACGTCAGCGGACCGGCACGACTAAGCCCGCGCAGCAGGACACTCGAGGGTATGCCGTAGGCGAAGTCGCGTGGTGGAGAGCGATAGTCGGCAGGGAGCATCGCGGCTTGGCGGACGGACGTTGCTTCAGTGATGGTCGCGAGGCATGTTTTGCCTGCTCAACGTACTTTAGGCGATTGCCGGAAACTTTCGTACCAGTTGATGCAGGGTTGACGGTCGCCTTCAAGGAGGACCGGCGCATGCATAGCAGGCTATGCGCGCGTCGGTCCAACACCGAAGACGAGCGTCAAGACAAGTCAGATGGGAGGAAAGTTGACGTAAATCGCCTTGGCACCGTGCCGCGCAGGCCGCGCCCGCGAGCGTTCGCTCAGGGTTCGCGAAGCACGTCTGCGCGGGCCGCCATGCGCGGGAACCCCGACCAATGCCGACCCCAGATCAGGCCGCGGAGATATCGGCGAACTCGTACTCGAGCCCAGTCAGATGTCCGCGCCAGTAGGGCTGCCGACCGTCCGGCAGTATCCAGGCGACCTCTCCTTCGACTGGCACCAGTATGCCGCAGCGATGCTGATAGACGTCCCAGCGCCCTTCCCAGGGTGTTGGCACTGGCAGCCCGCCGACCGTGCGCGCCCGCGACTCGGCGCGCACGGACTCAACCAGACCGTCGTCGCGGAAGCGGAACAGCAGTGACGCGCTGATCTCCGCGTCGGTCAGCGTCGCCAGCGCGGAGCCGTCATCGACGGCCTGCCATTGCACGCCCTGACTCGGCAGCAGTGCGGTGGGATACCACGGCGCCTCCGCCAGAAAGCGCATCAGCTCGGCCTCCGCCAGCTCGGGCGTGCCGTGCAGGTCGACCAGCGGCATGAGCCCGAGCAGCGATGCGTGCAGCACGCCCTCTCCGGCCACGTAGGCATCATGCACACGCACCGACAGGCCCCGAAACATTACGATGCGCGCGTCCCAATCGAATCCGGGTCGACGCGTGACGACGCGCTGCCGGGACTGAAACGGCTTCCATTGATCGCCGCTGTCGCTCATGTTGAAGGTGCCGCGATGTGCGACCTCCAGGGCCGCGATCATGGGCTGGCGATCGGTCAGCACGGCGCGCAGATAGCGGCGCACCGGCGCCGGCAGACCGTCGAGTTCGGCGGCATCGAAAACCGCGGGGTCCGGTACCCGGCGCGCCGCCTCGAGACCTTCGCGCAGCGCTTGCGTGCGCGCCTGCCAGCGGCCCCTGCCCTGGCCAACCGCGACAGCGCCGGCGGCCACCATTGCACCAGTCAGGGCCGCGGAAATCCTCCGCCACATAGTTACACTCTCCCGGTCCTAGGCCAGCATGACCGATGAGATGGGCCTCGCGCCCATCGTCGCCGACCGCCTCCGCCCAGTGGACGACGGCGATGTCGGGGTCTTGGTAGCTGTTGTATAGGGGCGCGCACTGCCGGTAGCGCCGCGGCTCACGACATATTGCGTTGTCGGCGGCGGCGCGACGTTGCTGAGCCGTTAGCTGCGGATTGGTCGTTGCAGATTGGTCATTGCGGGCTGGCGGGCCGTTCCGGGAATCATCGACGCAGCCGTCATACGCGCTGACTGGGCGCATGAGCCGAAAAAATAGGCGCGTCCGTGCGCGCTAAACTGCTGATTCTGACGACGCCTCCAAGGCGCCGGCGCCCTGATGCCAGCCCCGATCCGCTAGGCCGGCTCCTTTTTGGGGTGCACCCAAAGAATAGTGGCTGTCCCGCCGAAGCGCCTATGAAAAAAGTCACACAAAAATCGCGCTGACTATGCTTTGCGCGAACTCATCCCAGTCAACCGAGGTTGATCGCTCCGCACATGATGCAACCGAAGGGACTTAGGCCATTTCTGTCAATCGCCTTACGACGAAACGCTTCCTTATGCCAGATCATCCGCCAATTGAAGTCCGTGGCGGCCGCGTCGATCAGAGCGCCAGATCAATGCCGCTGACGAGTGCGCCCGGCAGCAGCGCGCTCTCGGATGAGCGCCCGCCATAGGTCTCGGCGGACAGGATCAGCTCGCGCTCGCGGGTCAGTCCTTCGAGGCGCTCGCCGAGCAGGCGGTAGAGGGAATCGTCGAAGCGCATCACCGCCAGCGGCGCGACCAGCTCGCCCTGCTCTACCCAGAAAGTGCCGAAACGGGTCATTCCGGTCACGCGGCAGGCATTTCGGTCGGACCAGTTGCAGTACCAGAGATTACCGATGTAGATGCCGGTACCGAGCCGCGACAATACCTCGTCAGACGGCAGCTCGCCGGCAGCGACGGCGATGGACTGCGGATACTCGGCCGCGGCATTGACCTCGGTGCCGTATTCCTTGGCACTGCGAGCGTCCACCAGACAGTTGCCGAAGCGTCCTTGCTCGATCAGGCCGACCTCGGCCGGCTTGGCGAACCCCTCACCGGTGAAGTCCGGGACCAGTCCGCGGCCGTGCTCCTCGACCAGGCCGACACTCGGATGCAGCCTCAGCTCGCCGTTGGCGAGCGCCAACAATGGGGACTGACTTGTTCGGTGGTCGCGGAGGCCAAAGCCGCCCCAGGCGAGCATGTCGGTCAACTCCTGCACCGCCGCGGGCGCCAGATAGGCGCGATAGCGGCCGGGCGCGATGTGCCGCTGCGCGCGCGACATCACCGACAGCCGCAGTCGCTGACGTGCGATGCGCTCGGCGAGCAGGCCCGGCTCCCAGCTGGCGCCGCTGTAGCTGTCCTTGACCGCCTTGTCTCGGTCGAGATAGCAGCTCCAATCGAGGTTAAAGCTGCTGCTCTGGTGCCAGCAGCGGTGACCAATGGAGCTGGCAAGTCCGTCGGCGATGCCGCCGGCGGCCCAGATCCCGACCAGGTCGAGCCCATCGGCCAGGTCGATCAAGGTGGCGACAGCCTCGGCACTGGCGGGGAGTTCCGCCGGCAGGTCGCGGAAGGTCTCGATGGGCGTCTCGGCGAAATTGAGATAGGGATCATCCGGGACATGCGCGAGGCGCTCGCGCAGCCGCTCGAGCAACGCCAGCGCCCGGGCTTGATCGGCGTCGGCATCGCCGCTCAGCTGGCAGTCCCCGTCCACCTGCTTGGCACCGTCGATCAGAGTCAGACCAAGCGCGGCGCTATGCACGCTGCCCGCCTGGCGTACCCGGTTCTGGTTCAGCCGGATGAAGTCCGAATCCTCGACGCCGAGCTCGGCGAACAGGATCTCGCCGCCGGTCAGGCACCCATTGAGCTGGTCGGCCAGCGTGAAGAAGACCTCGCGCCTCATAGCCCACCTCCGAATATCTCGACATCGCGGAACAGGCAGGGCGGCGATGCATGACCGACATAGACCGATTGATTCGGCTCGCCCTTGCCGCAGTTGCGCACGCCGCGTACCTCGAGCGTCTCGGCACCGCCGACCCCGTCGAGATTGCGCCAGAACTGCGCCGAGATGCCGCGGTAACCGGGATTGCGCACCACGCCCTTCAGCTCGCCGTCCTCGATCAGCCGCCCCAGCTCGCAGCCGAACTGGAATTTGTTGCGGCTGTCGTCGATAGACCAGGAGCGGTTGGTGTCCATCAGCACTCCGCGTTCGACGCGATTGATGAGTTCATCGAGACCGCCCTCGCCAGGCTCCAGGTTGATATTGGTCATCCGATCGATGGGCGGACGATCCCAATGACTGGCGCGGGCATTCGCCGTGCCGGACAGACGCGCACGGCGCTGCGACAGGACGCCGCCCAGGGGCCGTTCGAGGATACCGTCGCGGATGAGGTGCACGCGCTTTGCCGGGGTGCCGTCATCGTCGGCGATGCAGCTGGCCAGCTCTCCAGGCAGCGTTGGATCGAAGGTGACGTTGAGCAGTGACGAGCCATAGCGATAGCTGCCAAACATGTCGGGGGTAACGAAGCTCAAGCCGGCGTAGTTGCGCTCGTCGCCGAGGATGCGATCGAGTTCCAGCGGATGTCCGATGGATTCGTGAATCTGAAGTGTCATCTGACTCGGCAGCAGCACCAGGTCGCGGCGCTCGCGCGGACACTCCGGCGCCTCGACCAGGGCAATGGCCTCATGGGCGACGCGCTCGGCGTCTTGCAGGAGCCGCGCAAGACCGATCTGCTCGAGGCCGCCCTGCTGAGCCTGATCGGCACCGCCGCCACGCCGGGTCTGGGTTTGGCCGGCGTCATAAGCGGTCGCGGACAGGCCGCAGTGCACGTGCTCCCAATGCTGAACGACGTCGCCGCCGTCGGCAGTTACCATCAGCTGCGTGCTGCGCCGATGCGACAGCCAGGCGTCGCGTTCGACGATGCGCTGATCGATGTCGAGTGCCGCGCAGGCGTCGAACAACAGCGCGAGTTTGTCGGCCAGCGTGCGTGACTGCCAGTGCTCGACAACCGGCGAGCGATACTCCGCGCGCAGGGCGCTCCGCGGATACAAATGGGCATCGAACAGCCCGCGCCGCGCGTGCAGCTCGGCGAACGCCAACGCACGCTCGAACGCAAGGCGCAGGCCGGCGGCGCTCAGGTCACTGGTGGCGCCATAGCCAAGGCCGGCACCGGCGACGACGGTGATCATCGCGCCGCGCGACGACCCGATACTGCTCGGCTCCGCGACATCATCTCGCACCATGATGCCCTCATGAGCATCGTCCATCAGTCGCAAGGTCCAGTAGTCCAGGTCCGCCGCGTGCGGATTGAAGGCAGCAGCGATCCGGCGCAGATCGTTCAGTGGTTCGGTGATCGAAGGCATGTCGGATGGCCTTGTCAGTCTGGTTGGTCGACGAGTCAATCTAAGGTTCGGGCGGACGCGATGCGGAGCCTCGGCAATCCGCCACGGCGGTGCTCTTTAGGTGGGGTCATATCGGACGGCGTGAAGGCTGAGCTGTCGCGAGGCGCCTCGACGTACCGACGTCCGCCGGACTCACCCCCCGCGCGACCATGCGCGCAAGAGCCTGGAGTATCGGTTCGAGGACAGGCTAGCGCTCGTCCTGCGCCGCTAGGAATGCCGTTGGACTCAAGGTTGCCAGACCATGCAATGGATGCAGCGCAAGAAGGTTGCGGTCGCCGCTGATGATCGCGTCCGCCTCACCCGCAAAGGCGACATCAAGGAACTTGTCATCGCTCGGGTCGCGACAAACCTCCAAGTGCCGCAAAACGGGCACGAGTCGCGCCACACCGCCCAGCAGGGCAATGAACCGCTGGCGATCCTCGCGACGGATGTAGGGGTCGAACTTCGACCGGCCAAGGACGGCAATCATCTCTTCCAGCGTCGCCTCCGAGAGCGGAAGGACCCCTCGGGCGAGGGCAAGGTCGGCAGCACGTGCTGCGACACCGCCTAGGGCCAACAGCCGGCTGATCAGGACGTTGGTGTCCAGTACCCAACGGCACTGCTCATTCATCCGCCAGCAGACCCGCGAGCGTCACTTCGTCCAATACGTCAGCCTGCGCCTTGGCGCCGATCTGATCGCAGAAGCGCTGGAACTCCGCGACGTTCAGGCGAACCAGTCGCTCGTATTCCTGAACCGAAAGCACAACGGCCACATCACGCTTCTGGCGCTGGATCACCACCGGCTCGCGCGCTGCGGCCTCGATGACCGCGGCCAAGCCTTGTTTCGCTTCACTCGTTGCGCGGCCGACTGGAAAGCCGGCGCTGCCGGTGGCGGATCGCACTCTAGGGCATCCGCCCTGGGCACGTGCGCCCCGAGCATCCAGCCTGTCTCCACCGTGCTACCATCCGCGCCCATGCTGACCTATCCAGATATCGATCCCGTCGCCGTCGCGTTCGGGCCGCTCAAGGTGCATTGGTACGGACTGATGTATCTGGTCGGCTTCGCTGCTGCCTGGGTGCTCGGGCGCTGGCGCGCATCCCGTCCGGGCTCGGCCTGGACTGCCGCGATGGTCGATGACCTGATCTTCTACTGTGTCATCGGCACGATCGCGGGCGGCCGCCTCGGCTACATGTTCTTCTACGGGTTCGATCAGATCCTGGCCAACCCGGTGAACGTGCTCAAAGTCTGGGAGGGCGGCATGTCCTTCCATGGCGGCCTCGTCGGCGTGTTGATCGCGATCGGGCTCTTTGCCCGAAAGTACGGTCTCAAGTTCTTCCAGGCGGGCGACTTTGTCGCGCCGCTGGTGCCGCTAGGGCTGTTCGCGGGGCGCATCGGCAACTTCATCAATGGCGAGCTGTGGGGCCATGCTACAGAGGTCCCCTGGGGAATGCGGCTGCCGTGCGAGCGCTTCCCTGACTACTGCGCCAACCTGCCCGCCGACGCCGTCTGGAGCCTGCCGCTGCACGCCTCGCAGCTCTATGAGGCGGGCCTGGAGGGACTGCTGCTGTTCGTCCTGCTCTGGTGGTTCTCGTCGCGGCCGCGCCCGGTCATGGCCGTCTCCGGGCTGTTCCTGCTGCTCTACGGCATCTTCCGCTTCGCCGTGGAATTCGTCCGCGTTCCGGACGCCCATATCGGCTATCTGGCGTTCGACTGGCTGACCATGGGCCAGATACTGACACTGCCGATGTTGCTCGCCGGCACCGCACTGCTCGTCATCGCCTATAGCCGGCGCTGATAACCGGCACCGACATACGGGCCGCCCCTTCCCTCGATCTCCGGTCGGGCTACAAGAAATTCGACAACGCCATGCCTCGGCCGTTGTCGCGATGCGCGGCTTGCGCCAAGAACAGTTCGGCAGCGGCCAGCGCATCACTCAAGGCGTTGTGCGCGCCATAGCGGGGGAGGTTGTAGCGCTCGCCCAGGGCATGCAGGCGCAGGTCGGAGCCTTTGAAGGTCACTTGGCGACGCTCCAGCATCCGCCGCGCAATGAGCTGGGTATCGACCGTGCGAACCAGCAGGCCACCACCGAACAACCGCTGACAGGCTGCGGCGAGAAAGGTCTGCTCGATCCGGGCGTGGTGGGCGATCATGACCCGGCCGCGCAGGTCGTGCAGAAACTCGGGCAGCGCCGCGGCCAGGTCCAATCCGGTGGCGGCAAGATCGTCGGTGATCTGATGGATAACGGCCGTGTCGGCAGGGATGTCGCCCTGCACCCGCACCAGCCGATGGCGGGCGCTGCTCAGGTCGATGCGGTTGCCCTCCAAGAGCACCCAGCCGATGCTCAGGATCTGGTCGCTGCGGGCATCGAGCCCGGTTGTTTCCAGGTCAACGGCCAGATAGCTGACTTGCCGATAGTCCAGCGACGGCGACGGAAAGGGCATCGACAGATAGTCGCAGAGCGGCCCCGGCGGCCGTCGGCGCAGACTCCAGCGCCGGCGCCACTCGAGCAGCCAGTGCGAGAGCAGCGCCGCCATCTAGACGAAGCGGCCCGCCTGATAGCGCTGTCCGAGCGACTCCTGCATGGTATTGATCAAGGCGAAGGCATCTTTCAGGTGGCCGCGCTCAAGCGGTGAGAGTTCGTCCGGCGACAGGAAGTTGTCGGCCTTCTCACCGCGCTTGAGCTGGCGCGCCTGGTGTCGCATGCGCAGCGTCCCGATCAGCTCGGCCGCGTCGACCAGGTTAGCGCCACCGTCCTTACTCACGGCACCCTCTGCGGCGGCGGCCTTTAAGCGCTCCAGGGTGTTGACCTCACCCAGACCCGCGGACAGGACATAGACACGCGCGAGGTCGACGATGGGGACGATTCCGCGATGCTTGATGTCGAAGGTTTGATTGTGATCGCCGCCATGGATGAGCACGAGCTTGCGAAAAAAGCCCAAGGGCGGGCGATGTTTGAGCGCGTTCGCGGCCATATAGGCAATGAAGATCCGGTCCGCCTTCGACAGCGCCAGCACGCGCTCCTGAAGCTCGCCGAGCAGACCTTCCGGGTCATGGATGGCACGCAGATCGAAGAATACGCTGGAGAGCATCAGGGACATCGGTTCCGGACGCTTGATCCAGGTATTGAAGTACTTGGTCCACATCCTGAGCGGCTGTCGCCACTTGGGATTACTCGCCATCACCTCGCCGGGGCAGTAGATGTAGCCGCAGGCATCCAGCCCGTCGTTGACCTTCTTCGCCAGTGCCGCGAAATAGGCGTCGTCCTCGGGTTTCATATGGTCGGCGATCAGCAGGGCGTTGTCCTGATCTGAATGCGACGACTGCTCGCGTCGCGCCTGGGAACCTCCGGCCATCCAGCAGTAGGGCACTGGAGGCGGCCCCAGCTCCTCCTCCGCGAACTCCAGCAAGCGCATCGTAATGGCGTCGGTTACGGCACTCACGGCCTGGCCGATCTGATGCGCGGTCGCGCCTGAGCCGACCAGCTGCACCTGGAGCTCCGAGACCTTGCTGCTGATGGCGATCAGTGTGTCGGTGGACGATGCCTTGCGGATGTCGCCGACCAGATAGACCGCGTTGGCGCTTTGTACTCGCACCAGGTCGGAGGTCGACAGCACGCCCGTCACCTTGCCCGCTTCCATCACCGGAAGATGGTGGACATTGAGCCGAGACATCTTGATCAGCGCCTCGAACCCAAGCGTGTCGGCATCCACCGTATGCAGTTGTGCGGTCATGATCTCGCTGACCGGCCGCGACGGCGACAAGCGGGCGGACAGGCAGCGGTTGCGCAGGTCGCGATCGGTGACGATGCCGACGAGGCGATCGTCCTTGGTGATGACCAGGGACGAGCAGGGCGCCTTGCACATGATGCGCGCGGCATCCTCGATACTGGTCTCCGGCGTTGCGGACACCAGCTTGCGCCCGAGCAGCTCGCGCACCTGCACCGTCATCAGCGCGGTCGAGCCTTCTCCTTCGTTCTTGATGCTGTCGAGCGCCTTGCGCAGCCGCTTCGACATCGACTCGTCGAAATGCTCGGCGAACTCGGGGTGTTTCTCGCGCAGCCGCGCCAACTCGGTGCAGGGCAGGAGATAGGCGAGTGTATCCTCAGAGGTCTGGCCCGGTACCTGCATGCGCGGATCATCCGGACTACAGGGCGACGGGCAGATGTCCCCTTCAGCCAACTTGCTGACCAGGTTGCCGTCCGCGTCGCGCAGCTCAACCGCGCCGCGCCGCATCACATAGAGGTAGGGCTGCTCGTCGTCGCGCGGCGGAAACGGCACGCCGCGTCGAAAATAGCGCACGGTCAGCTTGCGCGGCAGCGCGTCGAGCGTCTCCTCCGGCAAGCAGTCGAATGGGGCTTGGCTCGCCAGAAAATCGCGTATCTCGATGAGCTCGACGTCCATCTGAACCTCGGTTGTTGGCGGAATCTCGTTCCGGCGAAACGATACCCGAAACGCGGGCGCATGGCAGCAGCGCATTGTGCTGCCATGGTCGCGAGCCCGATGCCGCGGCCGAAGCCCTGACCGGCGTCATCGGCGGAGCACGCAGAGGCGTTTACGCCGTGCAGCAGCCACCGGATCCCGTGCTCCCAAAAAAAAAGCCCCGCGGGTGCGGGGCTCAGATCGTCATTTCAGCTTATGCCTGATCAGTGGCCGGTGGCCTCGGTGGCGCCGCGCGGCACGCGGACATCCTCCACCAGGTGCTGGATGTGCTCCGGCGGAGGCGCGGTCACCTTGGCCACGGCGAAGGCGACGATGAAGTTCACGAGCGCGCCGACGGCACCGAAGGCGTTCGGCGAGATGCCGAAGAACCAGTCGGGCTGCATGCCGCCGAGGAACTCGGTGCCCGGGATGAAGAAGATGCCCTTGTGCTGGAACACATAGAGCAGCGTCACACTGATGCCCGCGATCATGCCGGCAATGGCACCCGAATTATTCATCCGCTTGACGAAGATGCCCATCATCAGCGCCGGGAAGATGCTGGATGCCGCGAGACCGAAGGCGATGGCCACGGTACCCGCCGCGAATCCTGGCGGATTCAGACCCAGATATCCGGCAAGCAAGATGGCACCGATCATCGAAAGGCGCCCAGCATTGAGTTCAGCCTTCTCGGAAATGCCCTTGGCGAAGATGCCCTTCAGCAGGTCATGCGAGATGGCCGAGGCGATGGCGAGCAGCAGACCGGCAGCGGTCGACAGCGCCGCGGCAAGACCACCGGCCACGACCAGCGCGATGACCCAATTCGGCAACCCTGCGATCTCGGGATTCGCCAGCACCATGATGTCACGGTCGACCTTGACCATCTCGTTGCCCTTCCAGCCAAAGCTTTCGGCCTGAGCGGCAAAGTCGGCGTTGGTGTCGTCGTAGTACTGGATGCGTCCGTCATCGTTCTTGTCCTCGAACTGCAGCAGTCCGGTGGTCTCCCACTTCTTGAACCACTCCGGACGGTCCGCATACAGCAGGTTGCCATCCTCGGCGCCGACCGGACCAGTCTGTATCGTATCCATCAGGTTCAGGCGCGCCATGGCGCCGACCGCCGGGGCGGTGGTGTAGAGCAGCGCGATGAAGACGAGCGCCCAGCCAGCCGAGAAGCGGGCGTCCTTGACCCTGGGCACGGTGAAGAAGCGGATGATGACGTGTGGCAGGCCAGCGGTGCCGATCATCAGCGACAGGGTATAGACGAACATGTTGAGCTTGCTGCCCATGACCGCCGTCGTGTACTCCTTGAAGCCGAGATCGGTGACCACCTGATCGAGCTTGCCCAGCAGTGTCATGGCGCCATCGCTAGGCGCATACTCGCCGCCGAGGCCGATCTGCGGGACCGGATTGCCGGTCAGCGCCAGCGAGATGAAGATGGCCGGGATGGTGTAGGCCAAAATCAGCACGACATACTGCGCGATCTGCGTGTAGGTGATGCCCTTCATGCCACCGAGCACCGCGTAGACCGCGACGATGCCCATGCCGATGTAAAGGCCCAACTCGTAGGAGGTCTCGAGGAAACGCGAGAAGGCTACGCCGATGCCCTTCATCTGACCGATGACGTAGGTGATCGAGGCCAGGATCAGACAGATGACCGCTACGATGCGCGCCCCCTGCGAGTAGTAGCGGTCGCCGATGAACTCGGGCACCGTGAATTTGCCGAATTTCCGCAGGTATGGGGCCAGCAGCAGCGCCAGCAACACATAGCCGCCCGTCCAGCCCATCAGGAACACCGAGGCGCCGTAGCCTTGGAAGGCGATCAGGCCCGCCATGGAGATGAATGACGCCGCGGACATCCAGTCGGCCGCCGTCGCCATGCCGTTGGCAACAGGGTGAACACCCTTGCCCGCCACATAGAATTCGCCGGTGGTCGCGGCACGCGCCCAGATGGCAATGCCAATATAGAGCGCGAAGGTCGCGCCGACGACCGAATAGGTCCAGAGATTGAGATCTGACATTGTGTTGGCCCCTTATTCCTCGTCGACTTCGAATTTCTTGTCGAGCCGATTCATGCTGATCGCGTACACGAAGATCAGCACGAGAAAGACATAGATCGACCCCTGCTGGGCGAACCAAAAACCGAGCGGATAGCCGCCGAGCATGATGGTGTTGAGTGGTTCGACCAGGATGATGCCGAACCCGTAGGAAACGACAAACCAGATGATCAGCAGGATGGTGAGAAGCCGTAGATTCGACTTCCAATAGTCGGCACGCTTTTCGGGTGTCACCGGTGAAGTCCCTCCCTCTGAGACAGTTGTTGTTGGATCGTGGTGGAAGGCGGGGCGACCCGCGAACGCGGCCTTGGCCGAACCGGACAAGGTGGCATCCGGCGAACGAGGCGTTGCTGCAGCTGACCCCTCAGCTCTTGTTATCGACGTCCAAGCCAGCCCGCTATGAGTCGGAGACCGGGGATTGGACGCGGCTGCATTGTGTTGTGCGCGGCAAGCCCTTGTCAACGCTGACGCAGCAATAGGCGAATCGGCGAGACGCAATGCGAAACATCAATTCTGCACTAGACACAGGGTTTTTGGAACTGGTACCTTCGAGTGAGCGTGCCGCTCGTCTATCTTGGCGCCCACCCTTGCGGCCTGCCGGTGTTTTGTCTAAGTTGGAAAAATCGAGCCGCGGGCTGCCCGCCTGCGCCATCTGCCTTCTGAATTCACAATGAAGTATCTGAGTACGCGCGGCGGCGTCGAGCCGGTCGGCTTTGCCGATGCGGTGATGATGGGCCTCGGCACCGACGGCGGACTGCTGGTGCCGGAGCAGTTGCCGCGATTCACGCCTGAGCAATTGCAAGCCTGGTCGCAACTGCGCTTTCAGGAGCTTGCGGTTGAGATCATCACGCCCTTCGTCGGCGACGAGATCCCGCGCGCCGACCTGATCGACCTCATCGAGCGCTCATACGCCGGCTTCTCCGACCCGCGTGTGGCACCGCTGCACCAGGCCGCCGGCCGACGCTATCTCGAGCTCTTTCACGGCCCCACGGCGGCATTCAAGGACGTCGCGCTGCAATTGCTGGGCAACATCTTCGAACATCTGCTCCAGCGTGATGGCGGCGAGCTAAACATCCTCGGCGCCACCTCCGGCGATACCGGCTCGGCGGCAATCTTCGGCGTGCGCGGCAAGCAGCACATCAACATCTTCATTCTGCACCCAAAGGGACGCGTGTCACCGGTGCAGGAGCGGCAGATGACGACGGTGCTCGACGCAAACGTACACAATATCGCGGTACGCGGTACCTTCGACGACGCCCAGCGCATTGTCAAGGCCCTGTTCAACGACCTCGACTTCAAGGCCGGCTATCACCTCGGCGCGGTCAACTCCATCAACTGGGTGCGCATCCTGGCCCAGACCGTGTATTACTTCTACGCATGGGGACAGCTCAGCGGCGGCGATACCGACCGCAAGGTCAGCTTCTCGGTGCCGACCGGAAACTTCGGCGATGTCTTCGCCGGCTTCCTGGCAAGGCGCATGGGCTTACCGGTGGAACGCCTGACCATCGCCACCAACCGCAACGACATCCTGACGCGTTTCGTCGACAGCGGAACCTACGCCAAGGGGGAGGTCTACCATACCCTGAGTCCGGCGATGGACATCCAGATTGCATCCAATTTTGAGCGCTATCTTTACTACCTTCTCGATGAAGACTCCGCGGCAGTGCGTGCGCTGCTGGCCGAGATGGAGCAGCTCGGGCGGATGCAGATCGACGGCGAGCGCCTGAAGCAGGTCCAGTCCGATTTCGCGGCCCGCGCGGTGACCGATCCCGAGACCCTGGCCCAGATCCGCGAGACCTTCGACGCCAGCGGCTATATCCTCTGTCCGCACACCGCGGTCGGCGCCAGGGCCGCGGCGGCCGAGCCCGACGCCGTCGTGCTCGCCACGGCTCACCCGGCCAAGTTCAACGAGGCGGTCCGCGAGGCCATCGGCCGCGAGGCCGAGCCGCCGCAGTCGCTGCAAGGGCTGATGCAAAAACCCGCCCGCTGCGCCGAACTGGACGCCGATGCCGAGTCCGTGCGCGAGCACATGCGCGACACACTGGCCGCGCAATAGCCGCGGCCCAGCCTGACCCCCGAGCCGTTTCATGAACCGCGATCCGCGATCCATCCTCATTCTCGACACCACGCTGCGCGACGGTGAACAGACGCAAGGCGTGTCATTCGCGCCGGACGAAAAGACCAACATCGCCAAGGCGCTGCTGGAACTGGTGCGCGTCGACCGCATCGAGGTCGCCTCGGCGCGCGTCTCACAGGGCGAGCAAGGAGCACTCGCCGGTATCATCGACTGGGCGCGGGACAAGGCCCTGGACGACCGTGTCGAGGTGCTCGGCTTCGTCGACGGCGGCAAGAGCGTCGACTGGATCAAGCAGGCCGGCGGCAGCGTCATCAACCTGCTCGCTAAGGGCAGCGAAAAGCACTGCACGACCCAGCTGCGCAAGACCATGCAGCAACATGCCGAAGACGTGCGGCGTAATGTCGCGATCGCCCGCGAAAAGGGACTCGAGGTCAACCTTTACCTGGAGGACTGGTCGAACGGGTATGCCGATAAGCGCGACTATGTGTACAGCCTCATGGACGCGCTGCAGGGGGTCGGCATCGCGCACTTCATGTTGCCCGACACCCTCGGCGTCATGACGCCCGAGCGGGTCTTCACGGCCGTGCTGGACATGATTCGACGCTTCCCGGATTGCCTGTTCGACTTCCATCCGCACAACGATTACGGCCTGGCCACCGCCAATGTGGTTGCGGCGGCCCAGGCCGGTGCCGCCGCCGTGCACTGCACCGTCAATTGCCTTGGAGAGCGCGCCGGCAATGCCTCTCTAGCCGAGGTGGCGGTGAATCTGCGCGATCAGCTGGGCATGGAGTTGCGCGTCGACGAGAGCCATCTCGCCGGCGTCAGCGACATGGTGCAGTACTTCTCCGGCAAGCGGGTCGCCGACAACGCGCCCATCATCGGCGAGGACGTCTTTACGCAGACGGCCGGCATCCATGCAGACGGCGACAATAAGGGCAGTCTGTACGTGACCCGACTGTCGCCGGAGCGCTTCAGCCGCCGCCGCACCTACGCACTCGGCAAGCTGAGCGGCAAGGCGTCACTGGCGAAGAATCTGGAGCGGTTGGGAATTACGCTGTCTGACGAGAGCCAGCGCAAGGTGCTGGCGCGCATCGTCGAGCTGGGCGATTCAAAAAAGAGCATTACCTTCGAGGATCTACCCTTCATCATTGCCGAGGTGCTCGAGAGCAGCGACTACCAGCACGCCGAACTGCTGGCCTGCAATGTCTCGAGCAGCCTCGGGCTGGAGTCGACCGCCAGCATCAAACTGCGGCTGCAAGGCGAACAGCTCACCGCGACCGGCAGCGGCAACGGCGGCTTCGATGCCTTCAACAACGCACTGGCCAGGATCACCAAACGCCAGGGACTGTCGCTACCGCGGCTGGTCGACTACGAGGTGCGCATCCCGAAGGGCGGTCGCACCGACGCCCTGACCGAGTGCACCATCACCTGGGCCTTCTCTGAAGCCGACCGGAAGGACCAGTTCAAGACCCGCGGCGTACACGCAAATCAGGTGTTCAGCGCCATCGCTGCCACCATGCGTATGCTCAACCTGGTCGCGCACTGGTCCATACAGCAGGCAGCTGACGCCAATCGCAGCCCCGCGGACCGCGAAGCAACCGACCGGAAAGCGCCCGCCAGTGAGCCGAAATACGCCAAATCCGCGGAACGCGGGACAGCATCGGGCGCCTTAGCGGCCCAAGCTGGAACGCCTCTGGCCTGACTCCCCGCACACGCCCGATACAGCTATGAATCCGAGGACCAAGCCCACCCTGTTGATGCGCTCGTTCGCCTGGGCATTGGCGATCGCCGTGCTGATGACCGCCGTCAGCTTTATGCCCGGCGCACGCGATGTCGTGTCCGATCCAGCAAGCGGACAAATCCTCTGGGTATCGGTCGGCTTTGTGTTCCTGAGCTGGTTCGTCGCCGCGGAACTGGTGATGCTGATCGGCGGTGGCCTCTACTTCGGGGCCTCGTGGCTGCTCCGCGGCGCGAATCGCCGGCGCTGACGACGGTTTGGGCGGCCGAACCGGATCATGCTGCAACGGTCCCCTTCCGCGAGGCTTAGGGCGCCACCCCATCCCAGAATCGCTGCAAGGCGTCGAAGGTCATCGCGGGCTGTTCCCAATGCGGCAGCCCCATGTGCGGTGCCAGTGTCTGATACTGCCAGCTCGGGTGCCCCGAGGCGAATTCCGCCAGTCGCTCGAAGCTGACGTAGGGGTCGCGGTCAGCGATGGCGAGGACCGGCCGGTCGGCGAGCTTGGCGTACAGCTGATCGAGCGCGCCTGGCGTGAACAGCTGGGTGGAGAGAAAGTACAGCGGCGCATGGCGAGCACCGGGCTGATGCGCCGTCGCATAGGCGTAATCGATCAACCCATCCGGCGCCTGGGCATTGAAGGACTTGTTCAGGAAGTAGCGGATGCTGCGCCGGGACGCGACCAGATCGTACAGACCCTGACGCCAGGGCGGGACGCTCAGCACCCGGTGCAGGACGCGTCCAACACGCGGCGGCGGCAGCCCACGCGCGCTGAAGCCGGTCGGGGAGACCAGCACCAGGGACGCGACCTGCTCGGGCGCGATCAACGCGGCGCGGGCGGCAAATTCGGCACTCAGCGACAGGGCGAGGACATCCGCGGGCTGGCCGATGACATGCGTCAAGACCTCTACAATCGCGGCCGCATACAGATCCGGCGTGTATCGCCGGTCGGCCCGCTCGGAGTGGCCAAAGCCCGGCAAGTCGATGCTGTACACGGGCCGCCTGCCCTGCCAGCGCTCGAACAGCGGTTTGACCTCATAACTGCTCGGGGCGGCGTTGATGCTGTGGACCAGCAGCAATGGACGCCCGGCGCCGGAGCAGTCACTGTAGTAGGCGATACGGCCGATTCGATCACTGGCAAGTTCGTGCAGCGGCGCGTCCAGCGCGGCCGGCAACCCCGGCTGTGACGTTCTCGCGATGGGGCGATGTTCGGCGGCATTGCCTGTCTTCATTGACCGAGTCCTGATCGTGTCGTGGACGCGCATGCCAGCGCATGGCAACCGGGCCTTGCTTGGGTTCAGGCGTGCGGGCCTGGAAGCATTACAGGGAACAATGGTCGAGGGCATGGCGCGACCGCGACAGTTGCATCCAAGCGCTGTGACACGGATTATGCGCCAGCGGGCGTTGCTGCGACAGCCTTGCGCTGTGCGCGGAGTGCTGCTTGCGCCCGGTTCGGCCATTCAGCCTCTTTCCAGGCCACTCAGCCTCTTTCCAGGAGCCCGCGCGTGAATCCCGAGAAGGTCGTCTTTGGTTTCTTCATCCTGCTCGCGCTGACGCTGAACGTCGGCTTTGTCTTCGGCGACATCGACAACCCAGACCACCACCACGTCTGGGAATTCGCGATCGTGTTCCTGGTGAACACCGTTGCGACCATCCTCAAGCTTGGCGACCGCACCCAGATGGGAGCGGTCCTACTGGCCACCAGCCTGGTTGCGATGCTGCAGCTCATCGCGGCGGCCTTGGTCTGGACCGTCGCCGTGCACGGTATGCAGATCGGGCTGACACCGGGGGCACTGGCAAGCATCGTCTCGCTGGCGGCGGGAGCGGTGGTCGCCAACGTCGTCTCGGTAGTGCTGCTGATCATCGAGACCGTGATGCTGCGGCGCTAAGCGATGCCGACCAAGCGACAGACCTTGGAGATGGGCCATCAGTCCGGCATGGACAGCATCTTTTTCATGGTCTTCCGGCGCATGCGGACGCCGCTGCTGGTGCTGGTGGCAGCCTACGCGGTCGCCGTGTTCGGCATGGTGCTGATCGCCGGTGAGGATGCGGATGGTACCAAGCGGCACATGGACTTCTTCCATGCCTTTTACTTCGTCAGCTACATGGCCACCACCATCGGCTTCGGCGAGCTGCCGCGTGAATTCAGCGATGCCCAGCGCATCTGGGTGACCTTCTGCGTCTACGCCACCGTCACGGTTTGGCTCTATTCGATTGGCTCGCTGATCGCGCTGTTGCAGGACAAGACGCTACGCCGGGCGATCGAGGAACACCGCTTTGCGCGGCGCGTCAGGGCGATCCACGAGCGCTTTTATCTGATCTGCGGCTACGGTCAGACCGGCAGCGGCCTGGTTAGGGCATTGACCGACCGCGGACAACGCGCGGTGGTGCTGGACAATAATCCCGAGCGTATCGATCTGCTCAAGCTCGAGAATCTGCGCGAGTTCGTGCCGGCAATGCGTGCCGATGTGCGCCAGCCGGATAGCCTGCTGATGGCGGGGCTGCGCAATCCCTATTGTGCCGGCGTGTTGGCGCTGACATCGGTGAACGAGGTCAACCTGAAGGTGGCGCTGGCCTCCAAGCTGCTGCAGCCCAAGGCCAAGGTCATCTGCCGTGCCGACTCGCACGATGTCGAGGCCAACATGGCCTCGTTCGGCACCGATCACATTTATGACCCTTTCGATATCTTCGCGCTCTACCTCGCCACGGCGCTGCAGGCGCCCTGCCTGACCCTGCTCTCCGACTGGTTGGGCGGGATACGCGGCAGCGCGCTGTCCGAACCCATTTATCCGCCGCCTGAAGGGCTGTGGGTGATCTGTGGCTTCGGGCGTTTCGGCAAGGCCCTATACAAACATCTGCAGGACCAAGACATCGAACTCATCGTCATCGAGGAACGTCCTGAACGCACGGGCGAGCCCGCGGGGGCCTTGGTCAAGGGCCGTGGCACCGAGGCTGAGACGCTGGAGCAGGCCGACATCCACCGGGCCGTGGGCCTGGTGGCGGGCACCGACAACGATGCCAACAATCTGTCCATTGTCATGACGGCGCTGGACCTGAACCCGAGCCTGTTCACCGTGGTGCGCGAGAACCAAATCGCCAACGAGGAGTTGTTCGATGCCGTCGGCGCCGACATCCTGATGCATCCGAGTTCGATCGTCGCCAACCGCATTCGTACGCTGCTCAACGCACCGCTGTTGACCGAATTCATCAACTACGCGCGCTACGAGGACGATGCCTGGGCCTGCCAGTTGATCAGCCGAATCGTCGCGCTGGTGCACGAGCGTGTGCCTGAGGTGTGGGAAGCCCGCATCGATTCCGAGGATGCCTATGCGCTGCTGGCACTGCGCCGCCAAGGCGCGGTGCCGACGCTCGGAGACCTGCTGCGCGACCCGCGCGACCGCGGTCGCACCTTACCCGTCATCGCGCTGATGCGCCGCCGCGAGAACGGCCGCACACTGCTGCCGGACATGGACGAGCGCTTGCGCGAGGGTGACCGCTTGCTGTTCTGCGGACCGGCCGCCGGCCACTCGGCAATGCTCTGGACACTGCAGAACAGCCATGCGCTCAGCTATGTGTTGTTCGGCAGCAGCCCGCCGCGCGGCCTGGTCTGGCGCTGGCTGACGCGGGTATGGGAAAAACACAAGGACCACCGCGCCAACGGCGGCTAAGACCATCAGGCACCGTTCAATGGTTTGAATTGGCGCCACGGCTGTCATATCGTCACCTACAGTGACAAAGCCCGGCGCTCTCTCCAGCGCGCCGCCCCGAAGAGGTAGCCTATGAGCGCACTGCTGAAACGACTCGGACTCGACCATCAGCGCTTGACGCGCGTCATGAATCTGATGGAGGGCCTACTGGACCGGTTCCACGCCGGCGACGAGATCGATTACGAGCTGATGTCCGAGATGCTCGAGTACATGATCGACTACGAAGACCAGGTGCACCATCCGAGCGAGGACCTGATCTTTGAGCGCTTGCTGGAGGCGCCGGATCAGGGCCATGACGTGCTGCGGCGCCTGATGCTGCAACACGAGCAGTTGTCGCAGCTGAACCGTCGGTTTCGTGAATCGCTCGAGGGGATAGTGCACGAAGAGGTGCTGCCCCGCGAAGAGGTGGAACAACAGGGGCGCGAACTGCTCAGCACGCTGCGCCAGCACATGTTGCTGGAAGACACCCAGGCATTCCCGATCTCCGCCGAAACCCTCACCGACGCGGACTGGGCCGACATCGAAGCGCGGGCGCCGAAGGTCGAAGACCCCGTGTTCGGGCACGCTGACCCCGAGCGCTTTCGTGCGCTCTACGCGCAGCTGAGGGACGAACTGGCTTCATGACGGCTCGTCCGGAAACGGACAGCGCTGCCGCGCACCCCGCCTCGACGCCAGCGCAACACTGGTGTCTACGGCGCACCAACCCCTTCCTGGGCCTTGCCGCGGTCGTACGCACCGAGGGCGGGTATGCGCTGAGTCTGGACGGGCGTCACTGGCAGCTCGAGGTCGCGGCCTATCCGCCACGCGGCCTGTGGAGCGCTGATGGCCATTCCGAGCAGCTGCGCTTTTTCCGATTCGGCACCTGGTCCGAGGCCGAGGGTGTCAGCCAGGTACCGCTGAACCCAATAATGGATATCGGACGGATGCTGAACGAGTCGGAACGACTCATCGGGGCCATCCGCAACGCCGCGCCGCGGCTGCCGTTTCCACTCGCCGCGGAACTGGAACTGTGGCTGTTGGATTCCGACGACGCGCCGCTGGCGCTGCTGGCAACGGCCATCGACCTGGACGGCAAAGACCAGCTGGATCTCGACCAGTTCGCGCGTCCGCACTGGAACGCCGGCGGGCGCGGCGAGCGGCGATTTCGCTCCGCCGCGCTTTCCGCCCGCGGCATCCCGGAGCGCGACGGCGCCTCGCTCTCGCTGCACGCAGACCTGCTCGAGCGCCGAGTCGAGCAGGCCGCTGGCCGCAGGCGGCAGGCGCAGTGGTTTCGACGGGACGCAGAGGGCGGAAGCTGCGTCGGGCATCACGCGCCCGCACATCTGCTCGGCCGCCGACTGCCCGCGCGTGCCTTTCCGGCCCTCACGCTGCGTACCGAATGGCAAGACGCAGAGGACGCAGCGCTGGTCGCGGATTATATCCGCTGGCTGTCGCCCTACCTGCTGATGCTGCCGGGCCTCGACGAGGCCCTGCGTGCGCGGCTGGAGCGCTCCGCCGCCAAACACGCGCTGGCAGTGGCCAAGCTGTGGCGCCTGTACCCGCGCCTGATCGACAGCGCCTTCGTTCGCCGAGCGCGGGTGGAGGCGGAGCTTCGGCTGGCGGCCGAAAGCAAGGTGCCGGCTTGAAACCCCCGAGGTAATGCGCCACAGTCTGATCTCCACCACAGAGATCAGGGACACCCAAAGCGTCGCGCCTCATGAAGTACAAGAATATGCCCGGCTTCGAGCACGGAACGCCTGAGTCGCTGGGCGTGCTGATGTTGAACCTCGGGACGCCGGATGCACCCACCCCGACGGCGGTGCGCCGCTACCTGGCGGAATTCCTGAAAGACCCGCGCGTGGTCGAGATACCGCGTCCGGTCTGGTGGCTAATCCTGCACGGTGTGATCCTGCGCGTCCGCCCAAGCCGCTCGGCACGTGCCTATCAGTCGGTCTGGACCGACCGCGGCTCGCCGCTGCTCGACGTTGCCCGGCGCCAGTCAGTCGGACTCCAACAACGGCTGGAACAGCGCTTCGGCAAGGGCGTGCGAGTTGAACTCGGCATGCGCTACGGCAACCCATCGGTGGCCGAGGCGCTCGGGCGGCTCAAGCAGGCCAATGTACGCCGGCTACTGGTGCTGCCGCTCTATCCGCAATATTCGGGCACCACCACGGCCTCGGTATTCGATGCCGTCACCGACGAACTCAGCACCTGGCGCTGGCTGCCGGAGCTGCGTTTCATCAATCATTATCACGACAACCCGGCTTACATCAGCGCCATCGGCGAGAGCATCCGCGCCGCCTGGGCCGAGCACGGCGAGCCCGAGCGGCTGCTGTTCTCCTTTCACGGCATCCCAAAACGCTACTTCATGGCCGGCGACCCCTACCATTGCCACTGCCACAAGACCGCGCGCATGGTCGTTGAACAGCTAGGCCTGCCGGAGGACCGCTGGCTTGTCTCGTTCCAATCCCGCGTCGGCCGCGACGAATGGCTGCAACCTTACACGGATGAAACGCTGAAGCTCTGGGGCAGCGACGGCGTCAAGAGCGTGCACGTCGTTGCGCCCGGCTTCTCGGCAGACTGCCTCGAGACCTTGGAAGAGATCGATGTCGAGAACCGCGGCTACTTCCTCGAGGCCGGGGGGGAGTCCTATCACTACATCCCCTGCCTGAACGATGATCCGGCCCATCTGGACATGATGGTTGGCCTGGTGGAACAGCACACCGCGGGTTGGCCGGAGATGACCGGCATCGCGGAGACTTGGTAGACGACCGGTACAGCAGCGCATGGAAAAGACACCCATTCCAATCGAGATCAACCTGCATCAAAAGTCGCGTACCTTGGAGATCGCATACGACGATGGTGCCCGCTTCAAAATGCCGTGCGAGTATCTGCGGGTCTACTCTCCATCCGCGGAGGTCCGCGGACACACCCCTGACCAGGCCAAGCTTCAAATAGGCAAGGAGCAGGTGAATATTAGCGACATCCAGCAAATCGGCAGCTACGCCGTAAAGATCGTCTTCGACGACGGCCACAAGTCCGGCCTCTACGACTGGCGCTATCTCTACAAGCTGGGGCGCGCCTGGCAACCGCTCTGGCTCGACTACCTGGATCGGCTCAAGGACGTCGGACGCTCGCGCACCGCACCGGATCCGTTCGAGCAAATGCAGGCCCGCGGCGAGACGCCGTCGGAACTGCCGGCGCAGACCTCGGCCGGCTGAAGAGACCTGCGCCTGCATGACCTCCCCGGCCGGCAGCATTCGAGGAGCTTAACGCGCCGGCCCTGCGCGAAGCTGCTGCCGAAGCCGACCGCCATGGCAGGCACCCACGATGCCGACAGGTGCCGCACCGGTCTCGGCTCCCTCAGTTCTCCGTGGTCGACATTTGCTGGATCTTCTTCTGAACGTTGTTCAGATTGAAGGATCCAGGCGTTTGGCTTGGCGGATACTCAGCCAAGGTCTCAAGGAACTGCGCCGCCAGCTTGTTGGCGCCGAAGAGGATGAAGACGCGATCGAGTGCCCAGTCTTCGTAGACGTTCGCATTGTGCCGCGCGCGCTCGAAGGGATCGCGCCTTAGATTGAACAGCAGCGGAACGCGCAGCTCGGTGAAAGGCTCACGCCAGACGCCGAAGCCGTTACCGCGGTTCTCCTCGTAGACGACCTTCCAGTCTTCCCAGCGGACGGCGACGATATCGCCGTCGTCATTAACATAGACAAATCCCTTGCGCGGGGATTCGTCTGTTTCGACTCTTGAGCACGCTAGCAATGGTCACGTCGCTCTTCTGCCAGCCTTCAAGCGCCCCCGGCACACCGACCTTGGTCATACCGGTTCGCAGAGGATTGTTGCCGCCGAGGAAGGCTGCGCGCCCAGCGGTGCAGGACTGCTGACCGTAATAATCAGTAAATGACAGGCCTTCGTTGGCGATGCGGTCGATATTGGGCGTGCGATAGCCCATCAGGCCGCGGTTGTTGAAGCTGATGTTCGTCGTGCCGATGTCGTCGCCCCAGATGACGAGGAAATTCGGCTTGTCCTGCGCCAAGGCGGAGCCCACGACTAGGCTGCAAAGCAGCGCCGTAAGGCGGATTGGAGTGACTGGGTTCATGATGGCTCCTTTGATGGTCGGTGCTAGGACCGTACGGAGTTTACTTCTTCGTTGGCAAAACGTTGACCGCAACCGCGACTCCGGGCCTCTGGTGAACGGATGACGCGCAGCGTCGGTCGCAAGGAAACCCCTTCGGCGTGATGCGCGTCTCCAGCGGCGTGTGCTGCGACGACACGAGGGTGCGCGGCTCGGGCGGCATCCCCCGGTCGGCAAGCAATGGCTGCCGCCGTTGCTGATAGCCGGCTCACGGCAGTTCCATATGCCCTCGTCTTTGGCTGAGCAGATCATCGAAATCATCGCAGTGATGCATCTGAACCGCCGACCGGGTTACTGGGCGACCGGACCTGACGGCCCGGCCGATTCGCACACGACCCTTGCGGCGGGCTTTGTCACCCAGTCGCCGTCCGAATCCACTCCACCCGTTTGCGCATAACGCCGTAGTACACCACCGGGATCACCACCAGCGTCAGCACGGTGGAGACGAGCAGGCCGAACAGCAGCGACACGGCGAGCCCGGCGAAGATCGGGTCGTCGAGGATGAACAGGGCACCGGCCATGGCGGCGAGCGCGGTCAGCGCGATTGGCTTGGCGCGGACCACGGCGGAGTTGATCACGGCCTGCTCGAACGCGCTGCCCTCGCGCACCTCCTGATTGATGAAGTCCACCAGCAATATGGAGTTGCGCACGATGATGCCAGCCAGCGCGATCATTCCGATCATGCTGGTGGCAGTGAACTGCGCGCCGAGCAGCGCGTGGCCGGGCATGATGCCGATGATGGTCAGCGGGATCGGCGCCATGATCACCAGCGGCACGATGTAGCTGCGGAACTGCGCCACCACCAGCAGATAGATCAGCAGCAGCCCGATCCCATAGGCTAGTCCCATGTCGCGGAAGGTCTCGTAGGTGACCTGCCATTCGCCGTCCCACTTGACGCTGAACTCGTACGGGTTCTCTGGCGGCTGCATGTACCACTGGGTCAGACCGAGCTCATCGGTGAGGGTGGCCGCGATCTCGAACAGGCCGTACAGCGGGCTGTCGGTGTCGCCGGCCATGTCACCAGTAACATAGACCACCGGCAGCAGGTCCTTGTGGTAGACGCTGTGGGCACGGGTGGTCTCGACCACCGAGACGATCTCGGATAGCGGCACCAGCTGCCCGCCCATGGAGCGCACGCGCAGCGCCAGCACCTGTTCCAGATCGGCCTTGTCGGCCTCGTCGTATTCGACCCGGATGGGCACCGCGTACTTGACGTTGGCGCCGTGCAGAAAGCTCATGTCCTCCCCGTCCAGCACCGTCGCCAGCGCCTGTGCGACACTCGCCTGCTCGACGCCGAGGCGCGCCGCCTTGGCGCGGTCGACGACCACCAGTGACTTGGCCGATGGGTATTCCACCGAATCGTCGATGTCGACAATGTCTGCGGTGTCCGCGAACACCCCGCGCACCTGCTTCGCGATCTCGATCTGGCCGTCGTAGTCGATGCCGTAGACCTCGGCCACCAGCGGCGACAGCACCGGCGGACCGGGCGGGATCTCGACGACCTTGGCATTGCCGTCGTACTGGCGGGCGATGGCCTGCAGCGGCTCGCGCATACGCAGCGCAATGGCATGGCTCTGGTCGTCGCGGTGGTGCTTGTCGACCAGGTTGACCTGGATGTCGCCGAGATGCGCGCCCTCGCGCAGGTAATACTGGCGGACCAGACCGTTGAAGTTGATCGGCGCCGCGGTGCCGGCGTAGACCTGATAGTCGGTCACCTCCGGCACGCCGGACAGATAGCGGCCCATCTCGGCCAGCACGCGCGCGGTCTGCTCCAGACTGGTGCCTTCCGGCATGTCCAGCACGATCTGAAACTCGCTCTTGTTGTCGAACGGAAGCATCTTCAGGATCACGACCTTGTTCGCCGCCAACAACAGGGAACCGGCAATCAGCAGCAGGATTCCGGCCAGCAGCAGCCAGCGGTTCAGCATCCCGCGTCCGCCTTCCAGAAAGGGCCCGATCACGCGCCGGAAGAAGCCCTGCAATGCGTGGCTGCCGGACTCTTGATGATGCCCATGATCACCCCCCGACGCCGCCGCGGCGTCGTGCCCGCGCCCGAGCATGAAGTTGCTCATCCAGGGCGTGAACACGAAGGCCACCACCAGCGAGATCAGCATGCCCATGGAGGCATTGATTGGAATCGGGCTCATGTAGGGCCCCATCAGACCGCTGACGAAGGCCATCGGCAGCAGCGCGGCGATCACTGTAAAGGTGGCCAGGATGGTCGGGCTGCCGACCTCATCGACGGCGCCCGGCATCAACTGCAACAGCCGCTTACGCGGCCACAAGGCCATATGCCGATGGATGTTCTCGACCACGACAATGGCATCATCGACCAGAATGCCGATGGAGAAGATCAGCGCGAACAGCGACACGCGGTTGAGCGTGAAGCCCCAGGCCCAGGACGCGAACAGCGTCAGCATCAGCGTGACGATGACCGCGGCACCGACGATGATGGCCTCGCGCCAGCCGATGGCGAGCAGCACCAGCAGCACCACCGAGGCGGTTGCGAATGCCAGCTTGATGATCAGCTTCTTGGCCTTGTAATCGGCGGTCTCCCCATAGTTGCGGGTGATACTGATCTCGACGCCCTCGGGGATAAAGGTGCCGTGCAGCTGGTCGATGCGCTCGACCACGCGCTCGGCGATCTCGACCGCGTTGGTGCCTTCCTGCTTGGCCACCGCGATGGTGACCGCCGGCGTCGCGCAACCCATCGCCAGCGCGCACTCGCCCTGGCTGTCGGCCTTGCTCGCGGCGCCCGGGCCCATGCCCATCCAGACATAGGTCTCGGGCAGCTCCGGACCGCGTTCGATGCGGGCGACGTCGCGCAGATAGACCGCCCGCCCACCGTGTAGACCAACCACCAGCTCGCCGATCTCATCCGGGCTGGTCAGGAAGGTACCGGCCTGAACCAGCACCTCGGTGTTGTCCGCGACCACGGCGATGTCGTCGCGGGTGATGTTACTGGCCTGCAGCGCCCGACGCAGATCGGTCAGATCGATGCCATGGGCGGCCAGCGCCTGGGGGTCAAGCACGACACGCACTACCTGTTCTGGAACGCCTATCGTGTAGACGTCGCGCGTGCCCTTGACGCGCTTTATCTCCTGCTCGATGGCATGCGCCACCTTGCCCAGCTCGTAGGCGCCGACCGGATCTGTACCCGGGCCATCTTCTCGAGACCAGAGGGTCGCGGTCAGGATTGGCACGTCGTCGATGCCCTTCGGCTTGATGATGGGCTGACCGACGCCGAGGTTAGGCGGCAGCCAGTCCTCGTTGGAGCGGACCTTGCTCGACAATCGGACGATGGCGTCCGTGCGGTCCTCGCCGACCCGAAACTGCACCGTGATCACAGCCATGCCCGGCCGCGACACCGAATAGATGTGCTTGACGCCCTTGATCTCGGACAGCACCTGCTCCGCCGGTCCGGCGACTAGATGCTCGATTTCACTCGCCGACGCGCCCGGAAACGGGATGAAGACGTCGGCGAAAGTGACATTGATCTGCGGCTCTTCCTCCCGCGGCGTGACCATGATCGCGAACAGCCCGAGCAGCAGCCCAACCAATGCCAGCAGCGGTGTGATCTCGGTACTCTGGAAGCGTTCGGCGATACGACCGGACAGGCCGAGCCGGTTCGGCTGCGCGGCGCCGGTTGTCTCTGTGGTGACCTCAGCCATCCTGATGCACCCCGGCCGCGACGCGTGCCTGGGCCTTGAGCGCGACACCGGCCGCGATCGGGTCGAGTGCTACCTTCTCTCCCTGGCTCAAACCGGACAGCACGACCAGATCGTCACCGAGCACCCGGCCGACGCGGATCTGACGCAGACTGATAGCGCCGTCCCCGCCCAGCACGTAGACACCGGTGACCTCCGAGCGGTAAACGACGGCCGCCTTCGGCACCGTCAGCTCCTCCTTCTTGCCGGTGACGATGGCGGTCTTGACGAACATGCCCGGGAACAGCCCCTGCATGCGCCCGGTCAAATCAACGCGCACCTTGAAAGTATTTGAGCCAAGATCAGCGAACGGGAAGACGGTGATGCGCCCGGGTGTCGCGATCTCGCCATCAGGCAGATAGACCTTGATCTCGCCGAGCTCGCGTACGGCCGGAATCACACTCTGCGGCACGTCCACGATCACCCGCAATTCTTCCAATGAAACGCCGCTCATAACCGCCTGCCCCGGGCTCGCCATCTCACCGATCTCGACATGTCGTTGTGTAACGATGCCGGAGTACGGCGCCCGGATCTGCGTGTACTGCAACTGCTCCTGCGCCTGCTGCAGTCCTGCCTGGGCCGCCTCCAGTCGCGCCTGCGCGCTGGTGAGATCCGCCTGGGCCTTGTCCATGGCGGAATCGGACACGTTCTTCTTCTTGTAGAGTCCCTCGATTCGTCCAAACTCGTCGCGCGCCTGCTGCAACTGCGCGGTCGCCGACTTCAGCTCCGCGGCAGCCTGCGCCACGCGCGAGCGATGCTCGGTATCACGCAGCCGCGCGATCAGGTCGCCTTTGTTCACGAAATCGTCGACGTCGTACAGAATCGCATCGACCTGGCCCTGGGTCTGGGCCGACACCGTGGTGCGGTTGATCGCCTCGACGACGCCATCAAGCCGGTACTCGCGCGGCACGGTCTGATAGTGCGCCTCGGCCTGCGCCAATGCCGGCCGCGGCTCGCCGTCGGCCGGCGCCGAATCCGCCGCCCGTGCCGTCGGCAGCGCAAGCAATAGCGCCAGCGCAGGCGCGACGACTCTAATGTTTGCTGTCTTGGACATGGTGGATGATCTCTTCTTTAAATTAGGATTTGCTTATATTAACAGAATTTATCGTTATTTCAATTGCTTTGATCAGTATCTGCTTATGCGGCTTCCGCGTTCCTGCTCGGGCACTCAGTTCGCTCGCGTGCCTTGCCGCTCGATCCTGTCTGCGTTCCAGTATAAAATCCGCCGCCATCCGAAGGCGTTCGCGCACAACGACCAGTGTGCGCCGCCCCACCTCAGGCCGAATCCGTTCGATGTCCAGCTCTCTGCCGCGCGATCCGGCCACCGTTCGCCGTCTCGTTGATTCCTGGGTCGCCGACCAGACCGAGACGCTCGACAAAGCTGCGCGGGCCGATCTGGACAATGATCATCCGCGCTGGCGGGCGGACGCCGCGCAGCTGATCGCCGAGGGGCTTCTGGCCTACGTCATCATCGAGATGGTGGTACCGGATTTGGCCATCGCCCGCGCGCAAGGCACTCAACTCGAGCATCACACGCACGACGCTGGCGCGGATCTGAACGCCCGCCTCGGCGCGCACTTGCGCGACTTCATCGACTATCGCGCCCAGTTGCCCGATCAGGACTGATCGAGCCGGCCGCCGGCATCCCTTACCCTCCATTCACCCAACCAGGAACCGGCCCGCGGACAGGCCAAACCAGCATGACAGACGACAACGACTTCGAGGCACTGCTGCGCGAGCTCGAAAAGACCGAGCAGGCCGTCGCCACGGCCCTGCCGAAGGTCGGCGAGAAGGTCACCGGAACCATTGTATCGGTTGGCAGCGAGCAGGTCTTCGTGGACCTCGGCGGCAAGGCCGAGGCGAGCATGGACATCGACAACCTGCGCGGCGAGGACGGCAGTGTGTCGGCACAGCCGGGTGATCAACTCAGCGCCGTGGTTGCCAGCATCGATGCCGAGACAGGCGCCGTGGTCTTGGGCAGCCGGCATGGCAAGCACCTGCACGGCAGCGAGGAGCTCGAAGCCGCCTATCAGCAGGGGCTTCCGGTAGAGGGCCACATCACCGGCACCACCAAGGGCGGGCTCGAGGTCCAGATCGCGGGTCACCGCGCCTTCTGTCCGGCGTCGCAGGTGGATCTGCGCTTCATTGAGGATCTGTCGACCTTGGTCGGCGAGCGCTGCGCCTTTCGGATCACAAAGTTCGAGGGCGGCCGGCGACTGAACATGGTCGTGTCGCGGCGCGCGCTGCTGGAGGAAGAGCAGTCTGCGCGCGCAGTGGCGACCCGCGAACAGTTGCAGGAAGGCGCGGTCATGAACGGCACCGTGACCGGCTTGAAGGACTTCGGCGCCTTCATCGATCTCGGCGGCGTCGAAGGGATGGTGCATATCAGCGAGCTTGCGCTGGGCCGTGTCGCCCACCCGGAAGAGGTGCTGCATGTCGGACAGCAGGTCGAGGTGGCCGTGCTGCGCATCGAGCAGACCGGCAATCCGAAGCGGCCGGAGAAGATCGCGCTATCGATCCGCGCGCTCGCAAAGAACCCCTGGTCCGACGCCGCCGACCGCTATCGGCCGGGCACTCGCGTGAACGGCAAGGTCACCCGCACGCAGCCATTCGGCGCCTTCGTCGAGCTGGAGCCCGGCTTGGAGGGGATGGTCCACATCAGCGAGCTTGGCGCCGGGCGCCGTGTTAATCACCCCGATGAGGTTCTGAACAGCGGCCAGCAGGTCACGGCCACGGTATTGACCGTCGAGCCGGAACGCCGCCGCATAGGCCTGTCGCTGGACGCCGACAGCGCGCCGATTGCGGCAGAGGCGATGCAAAGCGCGCCACCGGACGATGCCCCGGTCGGCCAAGGCAGCTTCGGTGATCTACTCAAGGCGCAGCTCGACAACAGGCCCGCGGCGCAGTCCGAAAGCCTGTCGCACAGGCAGCGCCGGCGATAGCGGCGATAGGCGGCCTCCAGGCTCCGCGGCATTCCGCTGGCGCTGTCGGATGCGATACTGACTTCAGGCCGGCGGCTCTTTACGATGACCGAAGGCAATGCCCGCCATCGGCCAAAATGCTCAGAATGATGCACGAACAAACGATTTTGGAGAACGACGATGTCAGAGAAGGCCCCCTGGATCACCTACCGGCCCGAACTCAAGGTCCTCGATTGCACCATCCGCGACGGCGGCCTTGTCAATGCCCATCGGTTCAGCGACGCCTTTGTACGCGCGGTCTATGACGGCTGCATCGCGGCCGGCATCGATTACATGGAGATCGGCTACAAGAACTCGAAGAAGACCTTCCCCGTCGGCAAGTTCGGCCCCTGGCGTCATTGCGACGAGGTCGATCTTCGGCGCGTGGTCGGCGACCACGACCCCGAGGCAACCGGCCTCAAGCTCGCTGCAATGGCCGACGCCGGCAAGAGCGACTGGGAGACCGAGATCGTGCCGGCCGCCGAGAGTCCGCTCAGCATGATCCGCGTCGCCTTCTACGCGCATCAGGTGTCGGAGGCGGTAGACATGATCCGCCACGCGACCGAGCGGGGCTACGAGACCACCGCCAATCTGATGGCAGTGTCCAACATCACCGAGGAGGAGATCGACACCGTGCTGGAGGCCGTGGCCGACACACCGGCCACCACCATGGTGATCGTCGACAGCTTCGGGTATCTGTACCGGGAGCAGATCGACCGCCTCTATCACAAGTATGCGGCGGCGCTTGCGGGCACGGGTAAGGAGATCGGCATTCATGCCCATAACAACCTGCAGCTGGCCTTCGCCAACACCATCGAAGCGATCATCCTCGGCTGCAACCGCGTCGACGCGACCATCTACGGCTTCGGGCGCGGCGCCGGAAACTGTCACACCGAGTTGCTGCTCGGCTTCCTGCGCAACCCCAAGTTCGACGTGCGACCCATCATCGACGTCATACAGCACCACATCATGCCACTGCGCCGCGAGATCGAGTGGGGACCTCTGCTGCCCTACAACATCACCGGCCAGCTGAATCAGCATCCGCGCTCGGCCATCGAATGGCGCGAAGGCCCCACCCCGGACGACTTCCTCGCCTTTTACGACAAGGTCGTCTCGGATAGCTGAGGCGATAGACATCGCCCAAGACATGGCCGCAACAGAGGAACCAGCCCGCGCACGGCTTCGGCGCCTCTCCTCGCCTCGGCTTACCGACTGGTCGATCCGGCGCCAACGCGATGTTCGTGCGCTTCAACGATCATGCTGTGCGCCTTGCGTCGGTGCAGGCCTTGAGCGTGTCTCGCCGCCATAGGTATTTATCTATCAATCGGATCCCGATAATCGATTTTTTTTCTGCCGCCATATCCTGATGATCGGCAGGGTTTTGCCACCGCCCACTGGAGCCGAGGATACCGATGCGGGTCTTTAACCAGATTAATCTGAAACATCTCCAGGGCGACCTGTTCGGCGGCGTCACCGCCGCGATCATCGCCTTGCCGATGGCGCTCGCGTTCGGCGTCGCCTCAGGGGCCGGTGCCGAGGCCGGTCTCTACGGGGCCGTGCTGGTGGGTCTGTTCGCGGCCCTGTTCGGCGGCACGCCGACGCTCATCTCCGAGCCCACCGGGCCGATGACGGTCGTCTTCACGGCGGTCATCGCCGCTATGATCGCCGCCGATCCCGATCTCGGCATGGCAATGGCCTTTACCACGGTCATGCTCACCGGCCTGTTCCAGATCAGCTTCGGCGCAATGAAGCTGGGCCGCTACGTCACCATGATGCCCTATACGGTGATCTCGGGGTTCATGTCCGGAATCGGCATCATCCTGATCATCATCCAGCTGCCGGCGCTGCTCGGCTATGCATCACCGCCGGGCGGGGTCATGGGCTCGCTCGCGTCACTGCCGGAGTTCGTCACCCAGCTCAACCCTGGCGAGCTGATGCTGGGCGCGCTGTCCCTGGCGATCCTGTTCCTGACGCCGAAGCGCGTGCGCCGCCTGGTGCCGCCCCAGCTGCTCGCGCTGGTGGCGGGAACCCTGGTCGCCATCTGGTTTATCGGCAGCGGCAGCTACCGCGAGATCGGCGAGATCCCGGGTGGCCTGCCGTCGATGCAGATGCCGACCTTCACCGTCGACCAGTGGCAGACGATCGTGGTCAATGCCTTGGTTCTGGCCATGCTCGGCAGCATCGATGCGTTGCTGACCTCGGTTATCGCCGACAGCTTGACCCGAACCCAACACAATTCCGACAAAGAGCTCATGGGCCAGGGCCTGGGTAATCTGGCCTCAGGGCTGTTCGGCGGTTTGCCGGGCGCCGGTGCCACCATGGGCACAGTGGTCAACATCCAGACCGGCGCCCGCTCGGCACTGTCAGGCGTGACCCGCGCGCTGATTCTGGCGGTCGTGGTCTTCGGCGCCAGCGGACTGGTCGAAAATATCCCAAAGGCGGTACTGGCCGGCATCGCCATCAAGGTCGGAATGGACATCATCGACTGGGGCTTCCTGCGCCGTGCTCATCGCGTCTCGACCCGCGGCGCCCTCATCATGTACGGCGTCATCTTGATGACCGTCTTCGTCGACCTGATCACCGCGGTGGGTATCGGCCTGTTCGTCGCCAACATCCTGACCATCCGCCGGCTGGCCGACCTGCAATCCGAAGGCGTGCGAGTGCTCGGACTGCCGGGGCAGGAAGACGGCGCGCAATGCAACAACGCACAGCCCGAAGAGAAGAAGATCCTCGGCGACCCGAGCAACGGCGTCGTCATGCTGTGCCTGAGCGGGCCGCTGATCTTCGGCTCGGCCAAGGCACTGACGCGCCAGCAGAACGACCTGGCGGATGCACGCAGTCTGGTCGTCGACCTGACCGACGTGCCGCATTTGGGCGTCACCACGGCACTGGCCCTCGAAGGCGTCATTCATGAGGCCGTCGACCACGGCTGCCGCGTCTATCTGGCAGGGGTCAAGAATCAGCCGCGTACGCGACTGGAAAACCTCGATGTCGACAAGCTGGTGCCGACCGGGAACTGGATCGATAAGCGCGTCGATGCGTTGAAGCGCGCCGTTGCGGAACGCGCCGGTCAAGTTGCCGCAGCCTAGCGAAACGCCGGAACAGCCGGCGTTGCCGGCGGCTAGAAGGCGGCTAGAAGGCGGCTAGAAGCTGCACGGTTCACTAATAACCTGGACAACTCAATCCATTGGTGAGCGGAGCGCAATCCGGGTCGGAGTCGCTATCGGAATCGGAATCGGAATCGAGAGAGAAGACGCAATATGGCGTTTGGCCATGAGGAGCTCCGCGAGGAGCTTGGCGGCTACCGGGTCAGTCAGTTCGATACCGATACCGATTCCGATACCGATACCGATACCGATACCGACCAGCTGGCTAACGACACCCAAGCCGATAAGCTGGTTAACTTATTTTCGCACCGCTACTAAGCGGCTGAACCGGGTGGCGAACCGGGTGGCACATAGCCCTCCGGCATCTCGGCGCCCTCGCCGAAGAAGTATTTATCCATCTGCTCTTCGAGGAACTTGCGAGCCTTCGGGTCCATCGGGCTCAGTCGGTTCTCATTGATGAGCATGGTCTGGTGCTTGAGCCAGTCGGCCCATGCCTGCTTGGAGACGTTCTCGAATACGCGCTTACCGAGCGCTCCGGGATAAGGCAGGCGGTCCAGGCCTTCGGCCTCGCGGCCGAGCTTCACACAGTTCACCATGCGGCTCATGGGGGTTCTCCGTTGTCGTTGAGTCTCAAGTCGTCCCGATCCGAGCGACGGCCTCGGCGAGGAGGCGGCGAATCGGCGCCGGAAGGCCGATGTCACCAGGGTCAGACGGATCGATCCACAGATGACCGGCGGCGTCGGCCACCCGGTCCGGATCGCTTGCCAACCAGACGGCCAGCGGCTGGATATCGAGGTGGAAGTGGCTGAAGGTATGCCGCCGAGGCGGCAGCATTTCAAGGCGCACCAGCGTTGCACCGAGCCGGGCGCGGCACCAGGCAACGACCGCCGGGTCTGGATGTCGAGGGTTGTTTGTTGCCGGCCCTGGAGGAAGCTCCGGCGGCACCCAGAGACCGCCCCAAACGCCGCTAGGCGCGCGCTGCTCCAGCAACAGCTGATCAGCAGCATCGAACACCAGCAGCATGCGCGTCTGGCGCACCGGGATGTCCCGTTTCGGCCGGGCAGCCGGGTAATCGGTCGGCCGACCTTGTTGTAACGCCAGACAACAACCTGATAACGGACAATCGGCGCACCTGGGTTTCGAGCGCGTGCACAGGGTCGCGCCCAGGTCCATCATCGCCTGATTGAACGCGGCCACACGCCGCTCCGGGGTCAGACGCTCCGCCAAACGCCAGAGCTCGGCACCCACCTCGGCGCGGCCTGGCCAGCCATCGACGGCGAAGCAGCGCGCGAGGACACGCTTGCAGTTGCCGTCGAGGATCGCATGACGTTGGCCGAGCGACAGCGACAGGATGGCCCCGGCGGTAGAGCGGCCAATGCCGGGCAATGCCTGGAGCGCGTCGATCTCGCGCGGGAATATGCCGGCATGCTGCTCGACAATGCAGTGTGCCGCTCGATACAGGTTACGCGCCCTGGCGTAATAGCCGAGTCCCGACCATAGGTGCAGCACCTCGTCCAGCGAGCCGGCGGCCAGCACCGACAGTTCCGGGAAGCGCACCATGAAGCGTTCGAAATACGGAACGGCCACCGCCACCTGCGTCTGCTGCAGCATGATCTCGGAGACCCATACACGATAAGGCGTCGGCCTTTGTTGCCAAGGCAGGTCGGTCCGCCCGTGGGCGTCGAACCAGGCGAGCAAGGCCGCGCCGAAGGCGTGCGGGCTCCATAGCCCTTCGCGCGTCAAGAGCGGCGGGACGGTTTGCGGGCTCAAAGCCCGAACAGCCCCTTCAGCCCCTGCTCCAAGCCCTTGATACCGGTGCGCTCCTCGAGCTCCTTTAAGCTGTCGCGATGCCGATCCAGCTGCTGATCGAGCAGACGCCGCGCGGCCTCGCGCAGCGCGGGTCCGGCATCCGCCTGCCACGCCGGCTGTTGCCAAGAACCGGTCACCCGGATCGGCACGCGAATGCCGGCCAACGCGCTTAGGCTCCCGCCTTGCGGCGGCTCGACCAGCTCGGCGTCCAGGTCCAGATCCAGCGTCTCTGCGACGGCATCGAAGCGGCCGCCGCCATTGAGGTGCAGCATCGGTGAACGGCCGGCGATATCCTTGCTCTGGAACACACCGCCGGTGCCTGCGGCCGTGGCCGTCAGAGTCGAGAATTGCGCGACCGACTGACCCTCGGCGGGTGCAGCGCCGGCGGCGGCGAGCAGCTCGTCGATATCAAGACCGGTCAGACGTCCATCGCGAATCGCGAGCGAAAGTGTGCCGGACAGGTCGCGGCGGATGGAAAGGCCGTCGGCGCCGCTGCCGGCCAGCTCGGCCGTGACGTCCGCGATGCCGGTGATCGGGGCCTTGCCGATCAGATGGGGCAGCAGGCGACCGGCGTCGACGCCGGTCGCATGGCCGCGCAGGGTGTTCCTCGGTGCCGCGGCGTCGCGCAGGTCGCGCTCCAAACGCGCGGCCAGCGAGCCGGCATAGAAGTCGGCGACATCGATGTCCGCGGAGAGGATGCCTTGCTCGGCCAGAGCATCGACGAAGACGCCCCGATAATCCAAGGCACCGATGCGCAGCAGCTGCGCGCCGAGGTTCGCTTGCAGGCTCGTCTCATCGTCGTGCTCGGGAAGCCGCGGCCAGTCGGTGCGCTCGGCCGGGGCCGGCTCGCAATGCGGCGCGAGAGCGACTGCGGCCGCCGCATCGGCGTGCAGATCAGCGGTACCGCCGGTCGCGGCCGCCGCGGCGAGATAGGGATCGAGATCGATACTATCCACCGCCAACGCCAGATCGAGCGCGGGCACTGGTGCCGCCGTCAGACGCGCGCCGCCGACGATCTCGGCGCCGTCCAAGTGCAGAGATACCCGCGAGAGTGTCAGGCTGTCCGCTGCCAATGCCGCCATGCCCTCGGCGGCAACACAGCGGAATGTGCTCGATAGACCGCGGACGGGGCCGAAGCCATTGGTGTCGAGCCAAGCGCGGAGATCGACCTCGTGCAGCTGGAAATGGAGCGGCGCCGGCAGGCCATTCGGAGCTGTCGAGGAGTCGGCGCCGCGCAAGGTCATCCGCATCGAGCCGGATGCAACCACCAACCGCGACAATCGAACGCGCCCCTGCTCCGGCAGGTAGTCGAGATCGGAATCCAGCTGCAGCGGCAGCTCATGCCCTTCGCCGAGGCGCAGCCCAGATGCCGTCAACCGAAGTCCCCGGATACCGATCACCGGCGCGGCTTGCGGCGGCATCTGCGTCGAGACCTTCGCGTTATCGACCGGTGGCGCGGCCGGCGGCTCGATCGTTCTTGCGCGCCATGGCTCGATGCCGGCGCTGAGATGTAGCTCAGCTTGCAGACTCGGTGCCTCGGCGTCGACATCGATTACGGCATCGAGACGCGCCATTCCGCCCAGCGAAGTGATGCCGGCGTCCGGGCGCAACAACGACCAAGCGATGCCGCCCTCCCCCGCCGGATAATCCAGCAGGACCTGCTCGGCGTACACGCCGACCGCGCGCATCGGGAGACGCGTCCAGACCGGCAAGGTTGCCGAAGGCACATCGGGCTCGCGCGCATCACGGCTTTGCGAAGCAAACCCTCCCGCGCTCGCGGACCCGGGTTGGAGCCGCGGTATCCTCAGTCCATCGATCCGCAACGATGCCAGCTCCAGCCGCCCAATCAGCATCGGCAACGGACGCACCCGCACTAGGATGCGCTCCGCGCGCGTCACGGACTCGGCCGAAGCGGACTGGGCAGCCTGCCTGACGGGACCCATCTCGACCAACGGACGCGGCAACAGCCGCAGCCTCGGGATGCCGTCGATATGGATGGTCTGCCCGGTAGCGTCGAACGCGGCGGCCTCGATCCGGCGGGCCAGGTCTTCCCGGTCGACGAACCAGGGTGCGGCTACCGCCAGCAGCAACACGACGGCGACAGTCAACAACAGGAGCAGCGAAAACGCTCTGGCCACGCGGCTCATGGGGTTTCGGCGCTCATCGCGGGCTAGGCGCCGGTGCGCTCGTGTCCGCAGCGCCAGCAGAGATCGAAGCTGCCATCCACGAGTTCGCCGCAACCGTGGCAGACCCAGGATGGCGCGGACGCACGCTCTGCATCGGAAATGAAGCGTTCAAGCAACTCGCGCGCTCGTTCGAGATCATCGTCGTGGACGATCCAGACGCTGGGGGAAATGGCCGGAAGCTCGCCGATGGCGCCGGCCAAATAGTCGCCAAAGATGGCGTTGTCGATCAGATGGCGCTCTAAGAAATCGCTGAGCAGCTGCGCCTCAATACGGTCGCCGGCCTGGTAGAGTCGATGCATGAGGGCACGGAAACTGGAGCGGGTGATGGGAATCGAACCCACGTTAGAAGCTTGGGAAGCTCCTGTTCTACCATTGAACTACACCCGCGGTGCCGAGGATTGTATTGCCCGTCCCGATTCCAGGCAAGCCACCGAGACATGGGAAGGCCTCGCAACGGCATTTTGCATGCTCGCTCTCGAGCGGCCGGCCAACAACCGGACTGGGCGGCCGCATTGGACTGCCACCAGCGTATCAGTTGTTCTGGATAACGATGCGCGGGAACTTTGCCGCGTAGTCCTTGGCTTGCAGCGACAGCTTAGCCGCGGTCTTACGGGCAATCTCGCGATAGATCTGGCTTGTGCGCGATTCCGGGTCGGCAGCGACACTGGGCTTTCCACTGTCAGTTTCTTCGCGAATGTGGATGTCAAGCGGCAGCGAGCCGAGCATCTGCACGCCGTACTGTTCGGCCATCTTGCTACCGCCGCCTTCGCCGAAGATATGCTCCTCGTGTCCGCAGCTGGAACAGATATGGGTGCTCATGTTCTCAACGATGCCAAGCACCGGCACCTCGACCTTTTGGAACATCTTCAGGCCCTTGCGCGCGTCGAGCAGCGCGATGTCCTGGGGTGTCGTGACGATGACGGCGCCTGAGACCGGCACCTTTTGCGCCAGCGTGAGCTGGGTGTCGCCCGTGCCCGGCGGCAGATCGATGACCAGATAGTCAAGGTCGGACCAGTTGGTGTCATTGAGCAGTTGCTCGAGCGCCTGGGTAACCATCGGACCACGCCAGATCATCGGCGTCTCCTCGTCGATCAGGAAGCCGATCGACATGGCCTGCAAGTGATAGCTGCTCATCGGCTCCAGGCTCTTGCCGTCCTTGGAGTCAGGCTTGCCGGTGATGCCCAGCATACGCGGCTGCGACGGCCCGTAGATATCGGCATCGAGGATGCCGACCTTCGCGCCCTCGGCGGACAATGCCAGCGCTAAATTAACGGCGGTGGTCGACTTGCCGACGCCACCCTTGCCCGATGCGACCGCAATGATGTTTTTGACGTCGCCGATCGGCTTCAGGGATTTTTGCACCGAGTGGGCCTTGACCTCCCAGGTCACGTCCACCTGGGCCATGCTGACGCCCGGCACGCCCTCTACCTTTTCTTTCACCGCTTCAGCAATTGAAGCAACGACGCCATTGGCGGGAAAACCCAGCAGCACCTTGACCTTGACCTGATCGCCTTCGATGTCGATCGACTTCACCGCCTTTGCCGACATGAGATCGCGACCCAGATGAGGCTCGCTGTACTCCTTGATGGCGGCTTCGATACTTTCTTTGTTCAGGTCTGACATGGCTGGGCTCCGTTGTCTTCGAGGCGTCACGGTTTTGGCAGGCGCCGGACTCACAGGAATATAGTTTGCTGGCCTGGGAACTGGTATCAGCAAACGCTAATTCAAGGTCGGAGATCAACAGCAGTGATGTGCGATAATGCCTGGGCGCACCGGCTCGGCAGCGCTGGAATCCCGCCCGAGCCCAGCCTCCTCCTCTGACGCAACATCCGCAACGAGATGTCGCCTTGTCCGGCCCGGATCGGCTGTTGGGATGCGATCGGACTGGTTCAGCAGTAAAAAAACCCGGAGCGCCCGGCCTCGACATCGCATGATCAAGCTCAGGACCTACATCTTCATCGACTCGCTTCAGCCGCAGCTTGCCGAGTACATGGCGACCGTCTCCCAGGGGTTCCTGCCCATCCCCGGCGACGCCTGTCTCTGGGTCGAGGTTTCACCCGGCATGGCCATCCATCGTCTCACCGACATCGCATTGAAGGCGACCCGCGTCCACTTGGCCCAGCAGGTGGTCGAACGCGCCTTCGGCTCCATGGTCATTCACCAGCGCGATCAGAGCGATGTTTTGGAGGCTGGCCGCACCCTGCTCCAGCACATGCGCGCCAGGCAGGATGATCGGCAGAAGTGCAAGGTCGCGTGGAAGGAGATCATTCGCGCGATGACGCCCGATCACACGGTGCTCATCAACCGACAGAACCGACGGGGCTCAATGATGTTGCCGGGCCAGAGCATGTTCATCCTCGAGACCGAGCCGGCCGGCTACATCGTCTACGCGGCCAATCAGGCGGAGAAGGCCGCCAACATCACGCTGATCGACGTCCGCGCGGTTGGAGCCTTCGGCCGATTGACCTTGTCTGGCAGCGAAGCGGACGTGGACGAGGCCGGGGCGGCGGCGGTCGCGGCGGTCGAGAATCTGAGCGGTGCCGACCGGGCGATCATCCCCCACCACGGCTGAACCTCGCCGCGCGAGGCATAGGCCGGCCGATTTCAGCACGTCTTGCAGAGCTGGATCTTCGCATCCACGGGCAGGTCGTCGCTGCGCGCCCATTCCATCATCGACCCATCGTAGAGTGTCGCATTCTCGTTGCCGAACACGGCATAGGAGACGAACCAGGTCAGCGCTGCACGGTTGCCGCTGTGGCAGAAGTGGACCTGGGGCACGGCCGGGTCTATGTCGCTCGCCGTCAATAGCTCGCGCAGCGCACCGCGGCCGCGCAACTTGCCCGAGCCATCGGCCGAAACCCAATCGTGCGGCAGATGGCGTGAGCCGGGTATGGTGCCGGGTCGTTCCTTGTCGTCACCAGTGTAGATGCCGACGAATTCGCCCTGGCTACGGGCATCGACGAACAAGGTGCCGGCATCAAGCGCATCGCGGACTGCATCTGCGGTCGGCACCATCTGCGGTTGGAGCACAGCGGTGAATTCGGCGGCAACCGGCTGCTCAATGCCGCTCGCGAGTCGCCCATCGGCCTCGGCATAGGCAACCAAGCCACCATTTAGCACGCCAACGGCATTATGGCCCAGCACCTTGAAGGTCCAGAAGACGCGCGCCGCGGCAGCCAGGTCTCCCGCTCCCCGGCCGGTCGGGACGATGATCACCTGACTATCATTGGAGATGCCGAGCGCGGCGATCATCGGCTCGAGCCGATCCACCGGCGGCAGCATCGACGGCAGCTCGGTCTTGCCGCCGGCGGTTCGCCAAAGCTCGTAAGGGGCATTGACGGCGCCGGGGATGTGAAACCGCGCGTATTCTTTTCGATCCTGGATGTCGAGCACGACCAAGCCTTCGCTGCCAAGCCGGCCCTTCAGCCAGGCGGCGTCGACCAGTGCCGGCGCAGGCTCGGCACGCACCATCAGGCTCAATGACGAGAGCACGAGCCCGGCCAATACGGGTTTGAGAAAAGAGCGAGTCATCGGGGCTCCTGTCGCCAAGTCGGCGGCGAAACGATTGGAGCCGACAGATGCGTTCCCGCGCGAGCGGGTTCAACCCTAGAGTCGCCAGCGGTTGGAACAGCGCCTTCAGCGCCGAGGCCAGCCCTCTAGTCGTCGTCCGCTTTGCTCTGACCCCAGCCTTTGGCACCTTGGCCAACACCGCCGGTCAGCAATCGCTGCATCATCTCCATGCCGGCCAGGCTGCTGCTGAGATAGGGTTGGAAGAGCTTAAGCGGGTCATACCCCTCGACACCCTTGTTGATGCGCTCGCGGATGTCGTCCATCAGCTGGCGCTGGAATGCATCGACGTCGGGCAGCCCCATGAGCTTGCGCATTTCGTCCGGCGATACGTCAATATCGATCTTGATGTTCATAGGAACTCCTCCGTCGCGTGGGATGCACGCAAAACGTTGTCAGGCAAGGCGCGGAATGCCCAGGGCAAAGGCCGCCGCGTCGACACGGTAGAGCAACCCGCACAGGAAACCGGGCCAGGACTGGATCAGAACAAAGGGCGAGCCGCTCAATGTCGGCTCGCCCGTGGCGGCAACTCGCGCGGCATCGGCTCGTCGATGACCAAGCCGCGGCGCACGCGCCGACCAAGCAGCACGCAGGCACGCTCGAAGGCGCGCTCGGCCTCGCGCGCATGCCATTCCCAGTCGAGCGGCGCCGAGTTGGCGCGCAGCGAATAGTGACCAGTGGTTATCACCTTGCCGATACGCACCTCGACCGCCCAATCGTGCCAGACGACATCGACCTCCTGCTCATCGGCAAATTCCTGCTCGACGAGACGCACGGCACTGCTGCCAATGTCGTCCATCACCGTCAGCTCGGACAGCACGCTGTCCTCATCGATACAGCTTTCCCAGCCGGTGTGCACGGCTGCGGCGTTCTCCATCAACGCATGCACGATGAGCTCAGGCGTCATCTTGAGCGTCAGCGGCATGTCCCAGTCCGGATCTGCCGCAGCGCCGGCTAAGTCCCTGGTCGCGATATCGTCGGTCATGTTTCGGAAAGCGGCCTCGCATGTTGCTTGATCATTCGACGTCTCGATCGGGCGCGGCATCGCCCTGAATTGTTGTAGCTTAGGCGATTTGCGCTAAACCCTATACCATTTGGCGCTTATTTTCCCCCGCCCAGGGCGTCGCACCGGCGGTTGTCCGGGTCGGCTAAGGCGATTGCCGGAAAATCTCGTACCAGATAACGCCGGATTGAGGTTCGCCTTCAAGGAGCGCCGCCAGGAGCCTAGCCGGGCTACGTGACTGGCGGTGCGACAAAGAAGGAGGGCGTCAAGACAAGTCAGCTGGTATGAGATTTGCCAGAAATCGCCTAGGCCCGCTCTTCCCCGTTCGCCGCTTGCGAAACGCCCTTACACGAGGCAATCGAGATGAAGGTCGCCGTTTTCTCCGATGTCCAAGCCAATCTGCCCGCCATGGAAGAGGCGGTGGCGCATATCGAGGCTTGGCACCCTGATATGGTCGTCATGGCCGGCGACCTGATCAATCGCGGGCCTGACAGCCTGGGCTGCCTAGAGCTGTTCGACCAAAAACGTCGCCAAGCCGGCTGGCTCCCGGTCAATGGCAACCACGAGGTGTGGGTCTTGCACTGCGGCCGCGAGGCACCGGCCTCGGTTGGTGAACGAGAGATCCGCCGCTTTGCCGACTTCGCCTGGCAGCAGGTCGCCGAGCGTGCCGAACTGCTGCGCGATTGGCCCGACCACCTCTGCTTACAGCCGCCTGACGCGGACGCCTGGCTGCATGTCACCCATGGCACCATGGCCGGCAATCGCGACGGCATCACGCCGGGCACCAGCGACGCGTCCTTGGTCGGCAAGCTGCCCGAAGGCGTCGCATTATTCGTCTCCGGGCATACTCATCGACCGCATCAGCGGCGAACCCAAGGCATGGACGTGGTCAATGTCGGCTCGGTGGGCTCGCCGTTTGACGGCGACCCGCGCGCCAGTTACGGACAGTTCACCTGGCGCAACGGCAGCTGGCACGCCCGCATCGTCCGCTTTGCCTACGACCGCGAGCGCGCCGCACGCGACTTCGAGGAATCCGGTTTTCTCGACCAGGGGGGGCCGCTTGCGCGGATGATCTATCTCGAGTGGCAGCGCGCCGAGCTGCTGATGCCCGAGTGGCGCCGGCGCTATCAGCAAGCCGTTATCGACGGTGAGATCAGCCTAGCACGCTCAGTTGACCGCTGTCTGCGTGAGGTGTTGGGCTAGCGTTCTGCCAGCATCCACTCCGCCTTAGTTCCAGCCCACCACGTCGTATCCTCGCTCCCGAAGACAGCGGTTCACGTAGTTCTTGAAGGTTCCGGTCGGCTCGCTCGCGCGCACGCCGCCGCGGATTAGCCCGACCGCCGCACCGGCGGCGGCGCCGGCCGCGGCGCGATTGCCGACGTCGCTGTAGCCGCGCACCGCGCCGTACACTCCGGTAGTGGCCGCTCCCATCGCGGCACCTGTCGCCGTATCCTTGGCCACCTCATTACCCTTGTTGGCATCGGCGCCAGCGTTCCGCGCCAGACGCATACATTCGTCGATCGCCTGATCGTCCACCTCGCCGCCGCCGTAGAGCACGGGGCGGCTCGACGCGCAGCCGGCGACCAGCAGCAACAGCGCCAGAGAAACCACGAACATCAGCCGTCCGCCCTGACCGCGCATGCGAGCCAAGAGAGCCGAGGACAAAAGCACAACGCGCATTACCGTCACCTCCGGTACTGACAAGTTTCTGTATCCTCAGAATATCCAGAACCGACGACCAATGGCAAAGCCCCGCACTTGCCGAGCACGCAGACACCTCTGGTTCCGACTCGCATCACCCCCTCTATACTGTCCATCAGGCCTTTCCAGCAGGCTCCGATCGGATCGGAGCGATCACAAGATCCGGCCTGCGACTCGACTCCGGGGCCCTAAGCCCCAAAATGCCAAGGCAGCGGCAAGACTCCGCGCCTTCGTCGGCCTGACGCAAAGCATCCCTAAGGTATTGACCATGAACCCGCAAGCCGACAGCCTATATCGATTTATCTTCGAACGCCTCGGCGTGCGCGGCGAGATGGTATGCCTGGATGCAAGCTGGCGCGCGATACTGGAGCGGCATCCCTATCCGCCGACGATACAGCGTCCGCTGGGCGAGGCACTGGCCTCGGTGCTGCTGCTGACCGCAACGCTGAAGTTCGAGGGCTCGCTGATCTTGCAGGCGCAGGGCGAAGGCCCGATTCGAACCCTGGTGGCGCAAGCCACGCATAGTCACACCGTGCGCGGTCTCGCGCGCTGGCATGGCGAGGTGGAGTCGGGCGACCTCGTGCACCAGTTTGGGCAGGGACGTCTGGTGCTGACGTTGGCACCGGAGCGCGGCGAACGCTACCAGGGCATAGTCCCGCTTGAGGGCAGCGGGCTGGGCGCCGCCATCGAGGCGTACTTCCTCGGCTCGGAACAGCTGCCCACCAGGCTCTGGCTCGCGGTGGACGGCGAGCGCGCCGCCGGGTTGATGCTGCAGCGCATGCCTGGCGGCGGCGACGATGACGACGGCTGGAACCGCACAACCCTGCTGGCCGACACCGTCAGCACGAAGGAGCTGCTGGCGCTGCCGGTGCAACAACTACTGCACCGCCTGTTCCACGAGGAAGACGTGCGCCTGTTCGAACCGGAACCGGTCTCCTTCCGCTGCGGCTGCTCACGCGCACGCATCGCTGATACGCTGCGTGCGATCGGCCACGACGAGGTGGACGCGATTCTCTCGGAACAAGGCAACATCGACGTCAGCTGCGAATTCTGCAATCGCGACTACCGCTTCGATGCCGTCGACGCCCGCGAGCTGTTCGCCGATGCCATAGTGCCGACAAACGCCAATACGACGCAACATTGAGCCACCGCCCCGAGCGGCACATCATCCCAGCCGAAGAGGTCGCAGCGCGGCGCGGCGCCATCGGCAAGCGGCTTCGCGCATTCAAACACCCTTCGACAACAGCCGACAGAACCATTGATCATGCCCTACATTCTCGTACTCTATTACAGCCGCTACGGCGCCACCGCCGAGATGGCGCGACAGATCGGACGTGGCGTCGAAGAAGGCGGCCTCGAGGCGCGGCTGCGCACCGTGCCCTCGGTGTCGACGGTGTGCGAAGCAGTAGAGGACAGCATCCCGGAGCAGGGGGCGCCCTATGCGAGCCGCGAAGACCTCGAGCACTGTGCGGCGCTGGCGCTGGGCAGCCCGACCCGCTTCGGCAATATGGCGGCGCCGGTCAAGTACTTTCTCGACGGCAGCTCGCAACTCTGGCTCAAGGGCGCCCTCGCAGGCAAACCGGCCGGCGTCTTCACCTCGACATCGAGCCTGCACGGCGGTCAGGAGACCACGCTGCTGTCGATGATGCTGCCGCTGCTGCACCATGGCATGCTACTGCTCGGTCTGCCTTACAGCGAGACGGACCTGGTCCATACGCAGGCCGGCGGCACGCCCTACGGGCCGTCACATCTGGCCGGCATCAACAATGACTTACCGCTGACAGAGGGCGAGAAACGGCTATGCGTGGCGCTTGGCAGACGGCTGGCAAAGACCGCGCTCGCGTTGCAGACGTGAAGGCACCGCGGCGATCAAGACGCGGTGGGGCCTAAAGCATTGAGTCGGCGGAATCCGAATCAGCGCGCGCTGGCGCTTAAGCTGCCGGAGCCGGGCGGCTTCGAACGATTCGTCGCCCGCGGCAACGAAGAACCGCTCGCCGCGCTGCTCGCCTGGATGCGCGGCGGCGGCGAGCGCTATCTTTACCTGCACGGTGGCGCCGGCAGCGGCAAGAGCCACCTGCTGCAGGCGGCGTGCGGCGCGCTCGTCGAGCAAGGCCTGACCGCCATTTATCTGCCGCTCGACGAGGAAGGACCGACCCCCGCGATGCTGGAGGATCTTGAACAGCGAGACGCGGTCATCGTCGATGCGCTGTCGGCGATCGCCGGGGATGCCGACTGGGAACGCGCGCTGTTCGACCTCTACAATCGCCTGCTCGAGGCCGACCGGCGGCTGCTCGTGTCGGCACGCGTGCCGCCGCTGGCCATCGGCTTGCGGCTCGCGGACCTGACCTCCAGGCTCAGCGCCGGAGCGGCCTATCGGCTGCAGCCACTCGACGAAGACGGCTGCGCCACACTGCTGAGTGCAGGTGCGGCGCAGCGCGGATTGCGGCTCGACCAGGCCGCCATCGACTATATCCTGACACGCTGCCCACGCGACCCGGCGTCGCTAGTCCGCCTGCTCGACGACCTCGACCGCCTATCCCTCGAACAACAGCGAGCGCTCAACGTGCGCTCTATCGGCGACCTCCTCGGCGTCCGCACCTCGAACAGCCCAAACTGAGCATCGTCTCAGAGGCCTGCTCGCGCTAGTCATCAAGCGGCCCAGGCAATGCCATTATTGCCGTCAGGCCGTTTTCGGCTCCCAATTTCTAACCTGCTTGTGGCCGCGCCGCGTGATCCTGTTCCGCCTCGAAAGCTGTTTCCGAACCCCGCCGTCCGGCGGCCAATAGGGTCCTTGGACGGAACCGACGGGCACGACCAGCCGGACACGGGTGCCCGGCGCGCGGTCGGCAATCTCGATGCGGCCACCGATCAACTCCAGGCGTGAGAAGGTGCTGCGCAGCCCATAGCCAACTGCCCTGGCCACGGGCCCCGCAGTGCTGGTCAGCACGGGACCGAACCCGCGACCGTCATCGCTGACCGCAACCTCGACGGTGCCGGTAAAGACCTTCAAGGCCAACCCCAAGGCACGGGCGTGCGCGTGCTTGGCGGCATTGACGAGCAACTCCCGCGCCCCTTGGAACAACAGCAGCGCGGTCGCCTCCGGCAGCGCCGGCAGCCGGCCCGAGACATCGAAGGCGATCGGAAGATCCCAGGTCGACTCCATCGTCTCGACCAACCGCTCCAGCGCCGGCGCCAGCCCCGCGTCCCGCAGCAGCGGCGGGCTCAGCTCGAATACAAGGGTTCGCAGCTGGCGCAACGAGGTGTCGACGAGTTCGCGCAGACCGTTGTCCCGATCGACGCCACCAGCGCTCAGGCCGTCGAGAAGCATGCGAGCCAGCACCAGCTGCTGGACCGTCGTGTCGTGGAGCCCTTGGGCCAGGCGCCGGCGCTCGCGCTCCTCGACCGTCGCAATCTCGATGTTCAGCGCCTTCAGCCTGCGATTTTGCGTCCTCCAGGCATGCATTGCGCTCTGCCAAGGCATCGGCCAGCCCGTGCGACAACCGCGCAAGGGTGACATACGTGGACACGCGCGCGAGCAGGACCGCACGCTCGCAGGGCTTGACGATGTAGTCGACGCCCCCGGCGTCGAAACCGTCGACCATTGCCGTGTCGTCGTCCTTAGCAGACGGATCATGGGCTCGTCGTCCACCACCAAGATGGGCGCGGACATGCCAGAGAGAGCATGTCAGCGGCGGCGTCGACGTGGGGCAGGAAGTCGTTCATGCGCGTATGACTACTCCGCGGACGCCTCGACTATATTTGGAGTATAGACAATCACGTATCAGCCGATGGCCGACAGCAGAATGATCTGACGGTCGCTAACTAGTGATCGCGATCGGCCGTGCGCACGGCACCCGAGTCCAGATCGCACTGGCGCCGCTCGGCCAGTGCCAGGCCGCGGCGTGCGAATCCGTGAAAACCGCAAGCAGCAGCTAAAAGGGGCAGCAAGAGCCGGGACTGGAGCATTGGCGATGACGGGCAGAGCACTGGATTATTTCTATGCTCGCATGAACGACGCTTCTCCAAGTACAAGCTACCAAACAGGCGCCTAGCGCCCGACCAAGCTGGCCAGAATGCTCAACACCGTTGTGCAACACGTCCGGCTGCTATACTTGTGGCCACATTGCGTTTTGCTTTTCACGCCGGCCAAATCCCAAAAGGCTATCGTGCCTCAAAAGCCGCTTCTCTGACGCAGGGTTTCCGGAAACACAATGGAAATGAATAACTCCTGGAGCAATTAGACGTGCGCGAAGAAAACCAGGGTGACTTGATCCGCGCCCTGCAAAGTCCTGCCGTATACCCTCACGACAGCGACCGACTTCAGCTGATCGAAACTCATATCTCTTGGGTCTTTCTCTGCGGCCCATATGCCTACAAGATTAAGAAGGCAATTAATCTTGGGTTTCTGGATTTCTCCACACTCGAAAAGCGCAAATTCTATTGCGAGGAGGAGCTGCGTCTCAATAGCAGACTGGCTCCTGACATCTACCTGGGTGTTGTCGCCATCACGGGCACACCGAAGCAGCCGCAACTGGAAATATCCGGCGAAGCACTGGAATACGCAGTCAAAATGCGCCGCTTCCCGCAGGAGGCGCTGCTGAGCAATATGCTGAAGCAGTCACTATTGACAAGCCGGCATATCGATCAGCTTATTGCGCAGATCGCTTCGTTTCACCAGCGCGTCCCGGCGGCACCCTCAGGCGCGGAGTATGGCGACCCGGCGCATGTCGCGGCGCCGGTAAACGAAAACTTCAATCAAATTCGAAAGTGCATCCGAAATCCGCAGCATCTGCAAGTACTGGATAGCATAAACGAATGGGCTAATCAGGAACATCAGGCGCACCGCAAAGAGCTTATCAACAGAAAGCAGCTGGGCTTCATTCGAGAATGCCACGGCGACATGCACCTGGGCAACATTGCAATTGTGAACGGCCGGCCTGTCATCTTCGATGGCATCGAGTTCAATCCTGAACTCTATTGGATTGATGTCATGAGCGAAGCCGCGTTCTTATGCATGGATCTCGAGGACGGAAACAGGCGCGACTTCGCGTTCCGTTTCCTGAACGGCTATCTGGAGTTGACCGGAGATTACGAGGGCCTTCGCGTTTTCCGCTACTATTTAGCCTACCGCGCCATGGTGCGCGCCAAGGTCGCAGCAATACGTTTTAATCAGCTGTCGAGGTCTGACTTGCGATTCCCGGAAGCGCAAGAATTTGAGCGTTATTTGCGCCTCGCCCTTATTTACACGCGGCCGCAACGGCCGGCATTGCTCATCACCCATGGCTTGTCAGGCAGCGGCAAGTCTACCCTCTCTGCCCCATTGGCCGTGGAGATGGGCGCGATACGAATCCGTTCGGATCGCGAGCGCCAGCGTTTGTTCGGCAGAGGAAAAGGCAAAGGCGACGGTAAAGCAGTAGTCATCGAGCAAGGCGCCTATTCCGATGCCGCCAACCGGCAAGTCTACGACAAACTGGCCGAACTCGCCGGGTACGTTCTCGCATCCGGGTATTCGGCCATCATCGACGCGACATTCCTCAGACGCCACCAAAGAGACCTTTTCATGCAACTGGCGAAGTCGCTTGGCGTGCCGTTTCAAATCCTTTTCTTTCGTGCCGACGCCGATGTACTACGCCAACGCATTCGCAGACGTGCGCGCGAAGGACAGGATATCTCGGAAGCAGATATCTGCGTACTAGAGCATCAACTGTCCGGGTACACTGGACTCGATGCCGGCGAACAGGCCTACACCGTCGACATCGACACTGAATCAGCCTGCGAGCCAGAACCGATCGTTGCGCTGGTTCCGAAAATCGCATCAACAGTCCTCCGCGAAATCTGGTCGCGGGCTCGCTGACGCACCGGCAACGACGAAACCAGTCCGATTGCTGCGCTCGCGCGCTGCCGCGCGGTTGGAGCCCGCTATCACCAACCGCGTGGTTGACGCGCGGGCTTGGTATCATGCAACGCAGCGGTAGTTGGACGGCCGCCCACGGAGTGCGGTCAGCGGCGTGTCTGGCAAGGCCAAGCCACGCCCGCGCCGATGAATGCCCGGTCCAGGACGTTCGAACAAATTGTTTCCAGATAGTGCAAGGCCCTGAAATCATCATGCTGCTGATGATCGACAACTATGACTCCTTCACCTACAACCTGGTGCAGTATCTGGGTGAGCTTGGAGCAGAGGTGCGGGTTGTTCGCAATGACGAGCTCAAGGTCGACGCGGCCCTGGCGCTGAATCCGGAGCGCATCGTCGTTTCCCCTGGCCCATGCACGCCGAACGAGGCCGGCATCTCGGTGGCGCTGATTCGGGCCGCCGCCGGGCGCGTACCCATTCTTGGCGTCTGCCTCGGCCACCAATCCATCGGCCAGGCATTCGGCGGCCGGGTCATCAAGGCACATGCGGTGATGCACGGCAAGACATCGCCGATCCACCATGCCGGCAGCGGCGTCTTTCACGGCTTGGACGATCCGTTCGAGGCGACCCGCTACCACTCGCTCGTGATCGACGCGGACAGCCTGCCGGACGCCTTGGAGGTCACGGCGTGGACGGTCGACGACGCCGGCGAACGCGACGAGATCATGGGCGTGCGCCACCGTGAGCTGCCGGTGCAGGGGGTGCAGTTCCATCCCGAATCGATCCTCACGCGCCACGGCCACGCGCTGCTGAAGAACTTCCTCGAGGATGTATGAAGGAATCAGTGACTGGCGAGCTGGGGGCTAGGTTCCTGTGTTTCAGGCGTCCATGCGAGGGACAGCTCATGGAGACGCAACGAATCAATCTTCGGCCGAGGCAATCGGCATTCGAGTCGACGCCCGCAGGCATCATCGAGCCTTTTTCAGCGCTTCAAGGGCGGAATTGAGCGTTGGCCATGGCGATTACGACAACGACAACGATCGAAAACGACGTCGAAATCGCTGCCACTAGCCACTAGCCACTAGCCACTAGCCACTAGCCACTAGCCACTAGCCACTAGCCACTAAATCAAACCAGAACAAAAGACTCCATGGACATCAAGCACGCCATTGCCCGCGTCATCGAAGGCCACGACCTCTCCGCCGACGAAATGACCGACGCCATGCGCGCCATCATGACCGGCGCTGCTACCCCGGCACAGACGGCGGGGCTGCTGGTCGCGCTGCGACTGAAGGGCGAAACAGTGACCGAGATCACCGCCGCGGCCGGTGTCATGCGCGAACTTGCCACCGGTGTCGATATCACGGGGCTCGCCCATGCGCTCGACATCGTCGGTACCGGCGGCGACGCATCGGGCACCTTCAATGTTTCCACCACGAGCATGTTCGTCGCCGCCGCGGCGGGCTGTCATGTCGCCAAGCACGGCAACCGGTCTGTGTCGTCCAAATCCGGCAGTGCCGATGTGCTTGAGGCCGCCGGTATCCGCTTGGATCTAAGCCCTGAGCAAGTCGCGCGCTGCGTGCGCGAGGTCGGCGTTGGCTTCATGTTCGCGCCCGCGCACCACGGCGCCATGAAACACGCCATCGGCCCGCGCCGCGAACTCGGCGTGCGCACCATCTTCAATATCCTCGGGCCGCTGACCAATCCGGCCGGCGTGCCGAATATGCTGCTCGGCGTCTTCAGCCGCGAACTGTTGGAGCCGCTGACAGAGGTGCTGCAGCGGCTCGGTGCAAATCACGTGCTAGTGGTGCATTCGCGAGACGGACTGGACGAGATCAGCAGCAACGACCGCACCGATGTCGCCGAACTCAAGGACGGGCAGATCGACTGCTACAGCGTCGCGCCAGAAGACTTCGGACTCGCGCGCGCCAGCCTGGATGCGATCCGCGTCGAGGGGCCGCAGCAGAGTCTGGCCCTGATGCAGGAGGCGCTCGACAACCAACCGGGGGCGGCGCGCGACATCGTCATGCTGAACGCGGGCGCGGCAATCTATACCGCTGGCCTCGCCCAGACGCTGGCTGAGGGCGTCGCCAGTGCCAAGCAGGTCATCGCCGGCGGGCTCGCCCGCGAGCGGCTGCGTGCGCTGATCCGACTCAGCCAGGGGTTCTGAGGCAATGACAGAGACGCCGGACATTTTGAAGAAGATCGTGCAGCGAAAGCTTGAGGAGCTGACCGTGCGCGCCGATCGCCTGCCGCTGCGCGCGCTGACGGCGTCGCTCGCGCACGCGCCCGCCACGCGCGCCTTCGCCGCCGCGCTCGCGGCCAAGGTGGAGGCCGGCGAATCGGCCGTGATCGCCGAGCTGAAGAAGGCCAGCCCGAGCAAGGGCCTATTGCGCGCGGACTTTCGTCCGGCCGAGATCGCCCGCTCCTACGAGCGCGGCGGCGCGGCCTGCCTATCGGTGCTGACCGATGTCGACTTCTTCCAGGGCGCCGATGCCTACCTGGGCGAGGCGCGCGACGCCTGCGCCCTGCCGGTGATCCGCAAGGACTTCATCATCGACGCCTACCAGGTCTACGAGGCGCGCGCGATCGGCGCCGACTGCATCTTGTTGATCGTCGCCTGCCTCAGCGACCACCAGCTCAGCGAACTCAGTGGGCTGGCGCATCATTTGGGGATGGACGTGTTGATGGAGGCGCACGACGCGGCCGAGCTGGAACGCGCGCTGGCCGTGCCGGGGCGGCTAATCGGCATCAACAATCGCAACCTGCGGACCTTCGAGATCAGCCTCGACAATACACTGGCGCTGCTCGAGCAGATTCCGGATGACCGGCTGGTAGTCACCGAGAGCGGCATCCACAGCCGCGCCGACGTTGCGCTGATGCGCGGACACGGCGTCAACGCCTTTCTAGTCGGCGAATCCTTCATGCGCGCGCCGGACCCGGGCGAGAAGCTCGCCGAGTTATTTGCTGGAGCTAGGAGCTAGAAGGCGGCGCAGAGGAATTTCGCGCGGTCAGAGTTAAGAGACTGGCGCTTGTCCAGAGACCCGTGCGCCTCGCCCTCGCCACTTGCTACCTCGTGCCGAACACCACGATCGTCTTGCCCTTGGCGCTGATGTGCCCTTGCTCCTCGAGCGCCTTCAACACGCGGCCGGCCATCTCGCGCGAACAGCCCACCATGCGCCCGAGATCCTGTCGCGTCACTCGGATCTGCATTCCTTCTGGATGGGTCATCGCATCCGGTTGTCGGCAAAGCTCGAGCAGGGTCCCGGCGATGCGGCCGGTGACATCGAGGAAGGCCAAATCGCCGACCTTGCGGCTGGTTTGGCGCAGCCGCAACGAAAGCTGCAGCCCAATTGCGTACAAGATGCCCTTCGCGTGCTCCCGTAGCTCCCGATCCAGCAACTGCTCGAGCCGCTTATAACTGATCTCGGCGACCCTGCAGGGTGTGCGGGTGCGGACGATGACGGATCGCGCCTGTTGCGGCATGAACAGGCCCATTTCGCCGATGAATTCGCCCTTGTTGATGTAAGCCAGTATGAGCTCGCGCCGCTCGTCATCTTCGATCATCGCGGTCACGGAGCCCTCCACCAGATAATACAGGGTCTCGGCGGACTCGCCCGCGCGAATGAAGTCCACGCGCTTTTCGTACTGTTTGTTGTGGCAAAAGCTCAAGAACGGATCGAGCCAGGTCGGCTGGGGCTTAGGCGCAAAGGTCTGCATGACAGGTCACACGATTTTGTCCATTGTGACGCCGATTCTATCAATGTCTTGGCGCTTGTCGATCCGTGGTAGCCTTTTATTCAAGATCGGGCGTGAGCCCTTGATGGGACGCTGAATGTCGCGGCGGCCCCGCCAAGCCGGCAGCCGCGGTCATCCGACAGCGACCTCCACCGAAACGGTTCTTCGAGGAGATGCGATGAAAGCAAGGGTCAAGTGGATCGAAGGCGTCGCGATGTTGGGCGAATCCGGCAGTGGTCACGGCGTCGTCATGGACGGTCCGCCCGATCTCGGCGGCCGCAATCTTGGCGTGCGGCCGATGGAGATGCTGCTGCTCGGGATGGGCGGTTGTACCCAGTTCGACGTACTGCTGATCCTAAGGCGCTCGCGCCAGCAGGTCACGGATTGCGTGGTCGAGCTGGAGGCAGAGCGCTCTGAATCCGACCCCAAGGTCTTCACCCGTATCCATGCGCATTTCATTGTCACCGGCAATGATCTGAACGAGCGCCACGTGGCGCGTGCGATCCAACTCAGCGCGGAGAAATATTGCTCGGCGTCGATCATGCTCGGCGCCACCGCCGCGGTCACCCATGACTACGAAATACGCCATGTCTGAGACGGGAGCGTTCGACGAGCTGGCACAGGAATTCTTCTCTGTCTGGTTCCGGTTCCATCCCGACGCGGCGCTTGAGGCCGGCCAGCAGGACTTCGGCCAGCTGTTGCCCGCGCAGTCTGACGACGATCATGCCGCCCTCGGTAGCTGGCTCGAGACGTTGATCGTGGCGCTGGAAGAGATCAACTTTCAGGCGCTGGACGAGCGCCGGCGGCTCGACCTGGAGCTGATGTTTTCGCTGGCCAGGGTCGAGCACCGGGAACTGCTCGAGCGCGATTGGCGTCATCGCGATCCGCTGCGCTTCCTGCCGCTCGCGGAGATCCATCGGCTAACGCTGCTGCGCCCGCCGGGCCTGCGCGACGCGCTGTCCACCTTGTTGACGGCCACGCCGGATCATCTGCGTTCGGCCATTGCGCAGCTGCAACCGATGGCGGAGCTGGTGCCCCCGGCGCTGGTCAGGAGCGCCATCGTCGCCGCCGACGACGGCCGTTGCTATCTGCGCGCGCTCGTGCGCAGCCGCTGGCTGCGCACGCACTGTCACGGCCACGTCGAGCTGGAGACGCAGGCCGAGGCGGCCGGCGAGGCGCTCGCGCAGTACGCGGGCGCGCTGCGGCGCGATATCGCCCCGCGGGCGGCAGGCAACCCCGGCTGCGGCGAGGCACACCTGCGATTTCGTTTGCGCCATCGGCACCTGCTCGGGGTCGAGCCCAGCGCCTGCGTGCCCTTGCTCGACAAGTTGGCAGGGCAATGTGACCTCGCACTGGCGGCAGCCGCGCCCGATACCGCGCCGGACAGACCGCCCGACAACGGCCAGAGCGCCCTCGTCGACATTCTACGCACCGATTGCCGTGATGCAGCAGCGCGCATCCAGCAACGAGAGCTGCTGACGCTGCCGACGGCGCCGCTCCGCATCGCCGTCGGACCCCCTGCTCGACAAGCCTACGGTGACCCGATCGACTATGTGCCGGACCTGATGAACGGCGAGGGCATCCTTTATGTCCCAGACGACACCGACAACAGCGGCGCAGCAATCAACCGCGCCGAAATACGCCTGCTCTGTGTGCGCTTGGGCTGGGGCGGTGCGCACGCAATGGCATTCTCCGGCGGCATGGCTGCACGTGCGCTGCCGCGCCGGCTGGCCGGCGGCAGCAGCCTCACGAGCGGTTGGTCGCTGTACATTGAGCGGCTGCTGTTCGACTCGACAGAGGCCGAGCCGAATGAGCGTCTGGCCGCGCTGCAACGGCGTCGGAACGCCATTACGCTCGCGCGACTCGACCTCGAACTGCACTGCGGGACCATCAACCTCGACCAGGCAATGCTGCGCTTACAGCGCATGGAGCCCAACCCAGAGCGCGCCCAGGATCAGCTAGCGCAGATTACACGGACACCGGGGGATGCACTCGCCGCGGTGCTTGGCTGGCGCCTGATCGAAGCCGCGGCGGCCGAATTCGATACAGCTTCAACTCGCGCACTACATGACCAACTGATTGGCTTGGGAGCCATTCCGCTGCCCTTGGTTCTGCGAAGAACCTTGGGCGATGCGGCTTGGGATCGCATCCTTGGGGCAGAAATAACCGAGCCCCTGAGCGCTCGGCCAAAGGAGCGACCTGATGCCTAACGGGACGCGCAAACTGACCCGAGAAAGCGGGCGCCAGTGCGGACGCAGGCCATGTTCAAAGACAACGCCGGCTTGAAAAAGCAGCGGCGTCGGCGTAGCGCGCGCCTGTTGACGAGCGCCCCCGGCTGGCACCAAATTAAGGCAAGTCAGCTGCGATGAGATTTGACCGAAATCGCTGACCTCCCCTCGCCAGCAGCCGCGGTCTGTCCGGACGGCGAAACCCTGGATACTCGAACCTCGATCCGACACGGCATCCATGCCGACACCGCCGAAGCGCCTGCAGCTGCACGGGTTTAACAACCTCACGAAGTCGCTCAGCTTAAACATCTAAGGCCAGCGACCTGTTGGCTTCGAATTACAGCCGCATCCAACGCCTGGTGCGGCAGGAAATGATGGAGATCTTCTACGGGCGCAACCTGGGCCGCGCCATCGCGGTTATGGATTGGAGAGAGGGCAAGTAGCGACCATCGCGGCCGCCGCCTAGCCCCTCAAACCTCAAACCCAATACACCCCGCGCGTCATCACCTTAGAGACCGCCTTCATCGCCAGCTTGACCGGCTGCGGCAGCTCGGCGCCGCCGGCCGCACCTGCAACCTCGGCATGGTGCGCCTCATCCGCTTGCATCTGCTCCAGGATCGCGCGCGTGCGCTGATCGTCCGCGGGCACTTGGGCGATGTGGTCCTCCAGGTGGTTCTCCACCTGGCGCTCGGTCTCGACAACGAACCCCAGACTCCACTTGTCGCCGGCGATGCCGGCGGCGGCACCCATCGCGAAGGAGCCGGCATACCAGAGCGGATTCAGCAGGCTCTTGCGCCCGCCAAGCTCGTCGATACGCTGTTCACACCAGGCGAGATGATCATTCTCCTCGCGCGCCGAGCGCTCCAGGCCCTCGCGCACCGACGCATTGCGTGCCGTAAGTGCCTGCCCCTGATACAGGGCTTGCGCGCAGACCTCGCCGGTGTGATTCACGCGCATCAGACGTCCGATATGTCGGCGCTCGTCATCGTTTAGGTCCACGTCCGTATACAGTTCCGCCGGATTACGCCGCTCCGTCACCTTCGGACGGCCAAACAAGGTACGTATTGCCTGATCGAAATTGACCAAGACCTGATCGAAGGCGGTGTAGTGGCGTTCGGACATGTTCTTTCAGGGGCCAAGGGCTAGACAGCATGCACACTAGTATGACTCGATATGAGACCAGTTTCGAGGCGAAGCAGGTAGGGTAATTTCGCTCGCGTCATGGTGGCATTGGTGAAAGATATTGGGTTGAGCAGGCTATGGACCAAGCCTTGGCGAGGGCCACCACGGCAGCGAGCACGCCCACACTAGCCACCAACTGCTCTGTCGAGTTGACGGGCGATCAGCTGCACCGGATGAACGACCTCGATGTCAAGACCGGCTGCCCGCAGCCGGGCCGCCAGATGCGCAGCACAGCCAGTGTTTGTGGTCACCAGCCAGCGCGGAAGCCGTTCGGGCGGGCGCGACAGCAGGTCGCGCACCTTGTCCGCGGCCAGCGCCCGCGCGGTCTCGGGCTGCTCCAACAGGTAGGTGCCGGCGGCACCGCAGCAGAATGCATTGCCGGCCATGGGTTCGACGCGCAGACACGGGATGCGCGCAAGCAGGTCATAAACCGACCGCGCATCACGCAGCTGGTTGCGGTGCGAGCAGGGCTCATGCACCACTACCGTCTCCGTCAGCGGTTCGAGCCGGACGTGCGCCGGCCAAGTGGCGTCAACGAGGAAGCGGCAGAGTTCGACGGCGGCAAGCACCGGCTTGAGTTCCGCGACACAGGCGCTGGCAAGTCCTACCACGGTGCCATCGCCGAACACCGCCTTGTTGCGCGCGAGCAATCGCTCGGACGAGGCGGGGAAACCGTTGTGCCGATACATGGCGCCGCAACAGGCCTGACCCTCCGGCACGTCCACCGCGACCCCTAGCCGTTGCAGCACGGAGAGCGCGGCCGTGATCGCGTCCGGCTGCAGCGACCGGGCGACGCAGCCGAGAAAAAAACCGATCGGCGGATCGCTCGCGCTCGATACCGGCTCGTCAGCAGCGCACGGATCAAGTGGCTCGGCGCGCGCCAGCAGCTCGATGCGCCGCGGCGGCGGCCGCAACTGACGCGCAAGGGCATCCATCACCGCAAGTCGCGGCCGCCGCAACAGACCCAAGGCGGCAGCGACCCGCGGCAGCCGAAGCCGGCGGTAGAGGCCCGCCAACCAGGCCAAGGGCCGGGCCGAACGCGGATCGCTGATGAGACCCAACAGGCCGCGCCGCAAACCACGACGCCAGGGCGCGAGCCGGGCGACCCGCACGGCGCGCGCACCGTCCATCAGCCTGCCGTACTCGACCAGAGATGGGCACGCGGGCTCACAGGCGCGACAAAGCAGGCAACTGCTCAGATGCGCGTCCAATCGGGCGCCGCCGACGATGTTATTGGACAGCAGGCCCTGAATCAGCGAGATCCGCCCGCGCGGAGACTCGGCCTCGTCACGCCGCAACTGAAAAGTGGGACAATGGGGCAGGCAGAATCCGCACTTGACGCACTGATCGGCCAACCGCAACAGGTCTGAGTGTTGCTCTAGATGCTGCTCTGGGTGCGGGTCTGGGTACTGCAAAATCGCGCTATCGTCCTCAGGAATGGAGCCGGAGCGGAATGATGCGCGATCGATCGCATCGAACGCAAAGCGCAGGTTTCGAACAAGGTGCTCGGAACTAAAGGTTTCGGGCAGATTCGGCTTACAACGACACAGCAGCCGCGAGGTGACCCCGTGACCGACTCTTCGACCGATTCGCCGCCGTTCTTCAGACACCACGTCTTTATGTGCACCAACCTGCGCGAGGACGGCAGCCAGTGCTGCGCGCAATGCAACGCGAAGGCGTCGCGCGATTTCCTGAAAGGTCGCACGAAGGAGCTTGGCCTGACCGGCAAGGGCGGCGTACGCATCAACACGGCCGGCTGCCTCGACCGTTGCACCGAAGGCCCGGTCGCCGTCGTCTACCCCGAGGGCGTCTGGTACACCTACGTCGACAGCGAAGATCTCGAGGAGATCCTGCAGGAGCATCTGATCGCAGGCCGGCCGGTGCAGCGGCTCCGGCTACCAGACTGATTCGGTGCCGTGGTCAGGCCGAAGCCCATGCTCTCGCCCGCTAATTGGGGTTGCAGACGGTGAACGCCCTAAGATACACTTCGGGGTCTTTCTCGGCGGCTCTGTCGCACTCGCGCGACTACAACAGCTGCTACCCCGCTTGCCGCACGTCCGACTCGATCGGCAGTGTGCGCTGTAAAACACCGGAGCGACGGACAATGATGACAGAGAGCGCAAAGCCCGCGGAAGTGCGCCGCGCCTGGTATGTGGTCGACGCGGAGGGCAAGACCCTTGGGCGCCTCGCGACGGAACTCGCGCGCCGTCTGCGCGGCAAGCACAAGCCGCAGTACACGCCGCACGTCGACACCGGCGACTATATGGTCGTGGTCAATGCCGAGAAAATACGGGTCACGGGCAACAAGCTCGAGGACAAGATGTACTACCGCCATACCGGGTACATCGGCAATCTGCGTTCGAAGAACCTGGCCGATATGCTCCACGAGCATCCGGAGCGCGTCATCGAGATCGCCGTCAAGGGCATGCTGCCGCGCAACCCGCTCGGCCGCGCGATGTTCCGCAAGCTTAAGGTCTACGCCGGCCCTGCACACCGCCACGAGGCACAGCAGCCGCAGACTCTCGAGGTCTGAAGAGCCCAAGGTCATTCAGCGATCGCCGCACCAGCGCCAAGCGCTGGCGTGACGATCGAGCATCAATAAACAGCTACGAGATAACGGACAGCGAAGATGTCGCAACAGCATTACGCCACCGGACGACGCAAGAGCGCCTCGGCACGCGTGTTCCTGAGCACCGGCAGCGGTGAGATCACTGTCAACGGCCGCACACTGGACACATTCTTCGGTCGCGAGACCGCGCGCATGGTCGTTCGGCAAGCGCTGGAAGCCGCCGAAATGGGCAATCGCGTCGACGTTAAGGCCACTGTCATCGGCGGCGGCACCACCGGTCAAGCCGGCGCCATACGCCACGGCATCGCCCGGGCGCTGGTCGACTACGACGAGAACCTTCGCAGCACGCTGCGCCGCGCTGGGTTCCTGACCCGCGACGCCCGTGAGGTCGAGCGCAAGAAGGTTGGCCTGCACAAGGCACGTAAGCGGCCGCAATTCTCGAAACGCTAGTCGCGAATTCCTCGCCAGTCTCTTCTGGGGGATCGTCTAGCGGCAGGACTACGGACTCTGACTCCGTCAACCTAGGTTCGAATCCTAGTCCCCCAGCCAAATTTCACTTCTCGCACGCATTGGCGCCTCGTCCGCGCCAAACTGGCGCGGCTGGGTTTCAGCGCTAACGCATGGCCTTCGGCCTCCCGCGCGCTCGACCCACAAGCCGCATGGCGACCTCCGTCGTCATGCAGCACGCCCTGGATCGATGACATCGATCCCGCACCCTTCTAAATCTGGCGCATTGCGTGCTGCTACTGCCGTACCCGCGGCACGGGCATTGGCCGCGCCATGTGACCGGTCCGATCAATCCAGCGGCTCGGAGAGGTCGTCCTCCGGCTCCATTACGCTTTGAAATCGCTCGACGGTCTCGGCAGCAACGTCGGACTGGCCGAAGCGGGCGATGTGGAACAGCGCCTCACCTTCTGTAACCAGCGGCAGATTAACGCGGCCGATGACGATGCCGCTGGACGGTGACAGCACCGGGTCCTCGCCGTTGCCGAACGGGTCGGCCACGACGGCAAGGCGTTCGCCCTTCTGCACTTGCGCCCCGAGCGGCGTCAGAAAGCGCAGCATACCGCTCTGATGCGCGCGCGCCCACATGGTGGAGCGCGCGACAACCGGCCGGTGTGTATAGTGCCGATGGCGTCGCGCGCCGTCTCGAATCATGCCGATATGGCGCATCACGGCCAGCACCCCGCGTATGCCGGCGCGAATCGACAACTCGTCGAAGCGCAGCGCTTCACCGGCCTCATACACCAGCACCGGCACACCCTCGGCCGCGGCCTCCCCGCGCAGCGACCCGTCACGCAGGTCGGCATTGACCATGACCGGTGCGCCGAACGCGCGCGCAAGGGCCAAGACGCCCGGCTCGTCGAGCTGAGCGCGGATCTGCGGCAGGTTCTCGCGGTGCGCTGCGCCTGTGTGCAGATCGATGCCGATATCGCTGTCGGCGACGACCTCCGTCATTAAGGCGGCCGCCAAACGGCTGGCCAGTGAACCGCTGCCAGAGCCTGGAAAGCTGCGGTTGAGGTCTCGACGATCCGGCAAATAACGCGAGTGGCGCACGAAACCGTAGACGTTGACCACGGGTACCGCCAGCAGTGTTCCACGCAGGCTCTTGAGCTGAGGGCTTGCGAGCAGCCGCCTGATGATGGCGATGCCGTTGATCTCATCGCCATGCACGGCGGCAGTGACAAACAGCCGCGGACCTGGGCGGCGCCCGTGCAGCACGTGCACCGGCAGAAAGACGCTGGTTTGGGTGAACAGGCTCGGTAACGGGACATCGACGCGCAGACGCTGGCCGGCGCGAATCTCCTGACCGCCGATCCGGATCGGCGCCGCGTTCGGCTCAGCCCTTGCCACGGGTACGCGTCTTGCCGGCAACGGCGTCCTTTTCGATGAAGGCGATCACCTGTCCGGCGATGTCCTTGCCGGTGGCCGCCTCGATGCCCTCCAGACCAGGCGAGGAATTCACCTCCATGACTACCGGGCCATGATTGGAGCGCAGGATATCGACACCGGCGACGTTGAGCCCCATGATGCGCGCCGCCCGCACCGCGGTCGAGCGCTCCTCCGGCGTGATGCGGATCAGGTTCGCGGTACCGCCACGGTGCAGATTGGAGCGGAACTCGCCTTCCCTGGCCTGCCGGCGCATCGCCGCGACCACCTTCTCGCCGATGACAAAGCAGCGGATGTCCGCGCCCTTTGCCTCACCGATGTATTCTTGGACCAGGATGTTCACCTGCAGCCCCATGAAGGCCTCAACCACGCTCTCGGCGGCCTGATGCGTCTCCGCCAGCACCACGCCGATGCCCTGCGTACCCTCTAGCAGCTTGATCACCAGCGGCGCACCGCCGACCATCTTGATGAGATCCTCGATGTCGTCGGGGGCATGCGCGAAGCCGGTGATGGGCAGGCCGATACCCTTGCGCGACAGCAACTGCAGCGAGCGCAGCTTGTCGCGCGAACGCGTAATGGCGACCGACTCGTTCAGCGGATACACGCCCATCATCTCGAACTGCCGCAGCACCGCGGTGCCGTAAAAGGTCACCGAGGCGCCAATGCGCGGGATCACGGCGTCGAAGCCGGTCAGATGATCGCCCCGGTAGTGGATCGACGGCGCGTGCGACGTGATGTTCATGTAACAGCGCAGTACGTCGATGACACGGGCCTCATGACCGCGCTCGCGCGCCGCATCGGCCAGCCTTTCGGTCGAGTAGAGCCGGGGATTACGAGACAGAATAGCGATCTTCATTTGGCTCGCCTCAATCTTGGCGGCGTGTCCCGGTCTTGCCGGCGCGGGCAGCGTCAATCACTGCTGGGCTGAGGGACACGCTGAGAATGGAAGGTCTCGATCAGCAGCAGCACGACGCCGATACTGATCGCGCTGTCGGCGACATTGAAGGCCGGCCAGGGGTTGAATAGGGCAAGCGGGATGAAGGGCAGATAGACCTGCACGAAGTCGATTACATGACCGAGCAGCACGCGGTCGATCAGGTTGCCCACGGCGCCGCCGACGATCAGCGCCAACCCCAGCCCGAGCAGCCGCTCATCCGGCCGCAGCCGCAGCAGCCAGGCTACTAACACCAGCGTCACCAGCGCGGCGAGGCCCGCGAACAGCCAGCGTTGCCAGCCACCGGCGTCGGACAAGAAACTGAACGCGGCGCCCTTGTTGAACATCAGCGTCAGGTTGAGATTGGGCAGCAGTTCGATCACCTGATAGGGCGACAGGCTGACCATAACCAGCCATTTGCTGGCCTGATCCAACAGGATGATGGCGACCGAGAGCCAGAGCCAGTGCTTCATCTTGGAGTGCTTTTTCAGTCAGTTTGAACGCTTGGAAGAGACCGCGAGGAAGGCGACGATCGCAACATCAGCGCCAGCGTGACAGCAGGCGGCGGCGCGGGTGTGCCAACGCACCGCTGAGCGCCGACCACCGTATTCTACGCGAAGCGACGTACCTCGCCGGCACCGGCGACGTTGTCGACACAGCGACCACAGAGCTGCGGATGGTCGGCGTTGTCACCGACATCGGCGCGGTGCTGCCAGCAGCGCACGCATTTTTCGTGCGGGCTCACAGAGACACGCACGGCGAGGCCGTCGAGGTCGGTATCGACGGCATCTGCGGGCCGCTGATCGAGCGCATGGACACGCGCCTCGGAGGTGATGAGCACGAAGCGCAGTTCATCGCCAAGAGGTTCGAGTCTTTGCAGGAGCGCCGGCGCGCAATAGAGATCGAGCTCGGCGTCGAGCGCGGCGCCGATGAGACCCTGGTTGCGGGCGGCCTCGATCTGCTTACCGACGGCGGTACGCGCGGCCAGTACCTGCGACCAGGCATCGCGATCGAGCGCCGGCTGATCCGCGGCATTGCCAGCATCGATCGCCACCAGACCCTCGTACCAAGCGGCCGTAAACACCGACCCATCGCGCGCACCCGGGATGTGCTGCCAGATCTCATCGGCGGTGAAGCTGAGGATCGGCGCCAACCAGCGGCTCATGGCCTCGACGATGTGATACATCGCGCTTTGGCAGGAGCGACGCGCGAGGCTGTCCGCTTGCGTCGTGTATTGGCGGTCTTTGATCACGTCGAGATAGAAACCGCCCATGTCCAGGACGCAGAAGTTGTGGATGCGGTGATAGATCAGATGGAACTGATAGTCGCGGTAGGCGGAGACGATCTCATGCTGCAATTGCAAGGCACGGTCCATCGCCCAGCGGTCGAGCGCGAGCATCTGCTCCGGCGCGACCTCGTGCACGGCCGGGTCGAAACCGCTCAGGTTGGCCAGCAGGAAACGGGCGGTGTTGCGGATACGCCGATAGGCATCGGCGGTGCGTTTCAGGATCTCGTCCGACACCGCCATCTCGCCGCGGTAATCGGTCGCCGCAACCCAAAGCCGGATGATGTCGGCGCCCAGCGTCTTCATCACGTCCTGCGGGCGGACCACGTTACCCAAGGACTTGGACATCTTGCGGCCCGACTGGTCGACCGTGAAGCCGTGCGTCAGCACCTGCCGGTAGGGCGCGCGGTCGCGCATCGCAACCGATGTCAGCAGCGACGACTGAAACCAGCCGCGATGCTGATCCGAGCCCTCCAGGTAGAGGTCGGCCGGCGCCCGCAGTTCGTCGCGCTGTTCCAGCACGCAGGCGTGCGTGACGCCAGAGTCGAACCAGACGTCCAGCGTATCCTGCACCTTTTGATACTGCGCGCCTTCCTCATCGCCGAGCAGATCGGACGGCCGCAGTTCGAACCATGCCTCGATGCCGTTCTTCTCGATGCGCGCGGCGATATTCTCGATTAGCTCTGCGGTACGCGGGTGCAGCGCTCCGGTCTCCTTGTGCACCAGCAGCGTGATCGGCACGCCCCAGGTGCGCTGGCGCGAGATACACCAGTCAGGGCGGTTACGGACCATGCCGTCGATGCGCGATTCGCCCCAGTCCGGCATCCAGCGCACCTGGCCGATCTCGCGCAGGGCCGAGGCGCGCAGACCCTGCTGGTCCATGCCGATGAACCACTGCGGCGTCGCGCGGAAGATGATCGGCGTCTTGTGCCGCCAGCAATGCGGATAGCTGTGGCGAAAGCGCGCGCCAAGCAGCAGCGCACCGCGGGCCTTCAACGTCTCGACCACCTGCTCGTTGGCATCGAAGACACTCTCGCCGGCGAACAGCGGCGTGCCTGCCACGAAACGCCCATCGCCGCCGACCGGGTTGTCCACCGCCAGCTGGTAGCGGCTGCCAACGACATAGTCCTCCAGGCCATGGCCGGGCGCGGTGTGCACGGCGCCGGTGCCGGCCTCCAGCGTGACATGCTCGCCGAGGATGACCGGCACCTCGCGATCGTAGAACGGATGGCGCAGTTTCAGCCCCTCGAAGCCGTCGCCGCGGCCATAGGCGATCACGCGGTACTGCTCGACGTCCCAACGCGACATGGTGTCCTTCAGCAGGCCCTCCGCCACCAGCAGCCGCTCCCTGCCATGCGGTCCGTCGGTCTGGACCAGCGCGTACTCCAGCTCAGGATTCAGCGCGACCGCCTGGTTGGCGGGCAAGGTCCAGGGTGTCGTGGTCCAGATCACCACCGATATCGGGCCATCGCCATGCCCGTTGGGCACCGAGTGACAGCGGGCGAACAGCGCCTCGTCATCCAGCACCTCGAACCGCACGTCAATGGCGATGGACTCCTTGTCGGCATACTCCACCTCGGCCTCGGCCAGCGCCGAGCCGCAGTCGATACACCAGTGCACGGGTTTGGAGCCCTTGTGCAGGTGGCCCTGCTCAATGATGCGCCCGAGCGCGCGCACGATGTCGGCCTCAAAACCGAAATCCATGGTCAGATAGGGCCGCTCCCAGTCGCCGAAGACACCCAGTCGCTTGAAGTCTCGCCGCTGACCATCGACCTGGCGCGCGGCGTAGTCGCGGCAGGCGGAACGAAACTGCGCCGCCGAGATCCGCTGCCCCGGCTTGCCCTTCTTCTTCTCGACTTGCAGCTCTATCGGCAGACCGTGGCAGTCCCAACCCGGCACGTAAGGGGCATCCAGACCGTCGAGGGTGCGCGACTTGACGATGATGTCCTTCAGCACCTTGTTGACGGCGTGACCAATGTGGATGTCACCGTTCGCATAGGGCGGGCCGTCATGCAGAATGAAGGTACTGGCGCCGGCGCGCGCGGCACGGATCTGGCCATAGACATCCGCCGCCTCCCAACGCTTGAGCATCTCCGGCTCGCGTTGCGCCAGATTGCCCTTCATCGGGAAGCCGGTCTGCGGCAGGTTCAGGGTGTGCTTGTAGTCGGTCACTGCTTGAATTCCTGAGGGAGACGACGGACGCAATGCCGCCTCGAAAAGCTAAGACGCAGGTTACCAGAGTCCGCCGCCACGCGGGACGCATCGGCCCGAGACGCGGCATGCCGGCGCTCGGGCTCGGGCGTCGGTCTAAGCAGATCATCGGACGCGCCGCCTAAAAGAACAGATTCACGCCGGTGACGAGCACATTGCGGTTGGCCCAGCTGTCGCCGCTGCGGAAGCGGTTCCAGCGGTAGCCAATCTTGAGCTTGACACCCTTGGCCGGGCGCCAGGCAAGACCGGCACCGAGCCAATTGGCCTCGAAGCGCCCGCTATTGATGCTGTAGAAGATCTCCTCCTCGGCATAGGGCTTGACCTTTAGCGGCGTCAAGGCCCAGGGCGCCTCGATCGTGATCTCGTTGCGCAGCCGGACGTCGTCGTCACGCCAGTCGAAGAAGCGCAGCTCGACGCGCGCGCGATTGGTGATCCGAAAGCCGTTCAGAGCATCCGCGAAGTAGCCCTCCAGATAGCCGCGGTTCTCCGGCTGCCAGTTGTCCGTGAAACGGAACCAGGCACGGCGGTAACCGATACGGACGCTGAAACGCGGATCGAACTGGTAGCCCAAGCCAGCGCCGGTATAGGCCAGAAAGTTGTCGCCGAAGTTGTTGCGCGAGGCCAGATTGGAGCGCGAAATCACGAACCAACGCGCGCCGAGCGATGCCTTGACGAGCAGATTATAACTGCCCCCGGCATCCTGCCCCGCGCAGACCGGCCGCGCGATCAGTGATAGCCCCGCCAACATGAGCAACAAGGACGAGACCCGCCGGTTCAGTGCCCTGCAGCGGCAGGCTCTATCGCGACTCACGAGCGACCCACGCCATGCGTACTAGCGCTGAAATCATCCTGAACTGGTGATGCGCAGACCCAGGCCGGGCCAAAGGAGCAAGTGTTGATCAATCAGAGCACTGAGAGATCAGCGGATGACCCGATAGGCGATATAGACGATGACGAGCGGCACCAGAAGGAAGACGCCCAGGGCGATCAGCATGGCCCAGACTTCGCCCGGCAGGTTGAGTAACATGGCGCATTCCCCTCCTCAATGATGGTTGTAATCATAAACGACCCTCGAGAGCCCCGATTCTCTCATCGATCAGGCCAACTGGCGAAGCCAAGAACATCGACGCCGGCGAAAACACCCTGCCTGGGCTATAGTTGCGCTGAAGCATCAGAAGAAAGCGGCGCGAGGCTTCGGCCCATGGCCGCATTGATAAGCATTGCAGCCAAGACAACACCCGCGGTCTCGCCAGGCGCGCGAACGACGCGAGAGGCCGACGGCCAGCGGCAAGCCGCCACGATGGAAATCATGATCAATCCCTCCGAGCAACGAGCCCCTGTGGCCGGACCCGCGCGGGTGCAAACGCGCACCGTCGGCAACCAATGGAACTGGCGCCCGGAATGGACGCTGCATGTAGATTGCATTGACGCCGACCACCGGTTGATCGCCGACCAACTTAAACAGCTCGCGCTCGCCTTCAAGCGCTGTGTCGCCTCGCGCAGCGGCCCGGGTGCTGCGCGCGTGCTCGCGAGGCTGGAGGTGATCGGCACACTGACCCAACGGCACTTTTACCGTGAGGAGCAGATCATGCACGCCGCAGAATATCCGAACGTCGCATCGCATCAGGCGGAGCATGTGCTGCTGCTGACAAAGTATGCCAATCTTGAGCGTGCTATCCGATCCGACGGCGCCAAGGCACTGTCGGAACTGACCATTCCTAGCTTACAACAATGGTTCTTCGGGCACGTGCTCGGTGAAGACCGTTCGCTGGCGCTGTTCTTGCGCCGGAGCGGATGCGCCGCGCTGTCACTGCCGGAGCCGCTGATGATCCCACCGACGGGCTCCTCCACAGATCCACCGCTGCACGCGTAAAGCCAAGCACGCATCAGCGAGCTTGATTCGACCAGAAACGGCGGTCCATCGCCGTTTCTAGATAAGAGGCGAGTTCTGTCGCGCCCGATCCGTTATCGCGGATCAGGCACCAGCCTCCGATCTCACGGGCTCGGGCATCAGCGCCTGCTCGCGCTCAAGGCGCCGCGCCACATCGCCGGGCGAACCGGTGCCCCTGGCGAGCAGGTCGTAGGCCACGGGCACGACGAACAAGGTGAACAGCGTGGACGCCAGCACGCCGGACAGGATAACGGTGCCAATCACCGTGCGCGTCTCGGCACCGGCACCGCTACTGAGCAGCAGCGGCAATGAGCCGGCGGCGGTGGTGATGCCGGTCATGAGGATGGGGCGCAGCCGCACGTCCGCGGCTTCCAGCAGCGCGTCGCCGAACGCGCGGCCCTGATCGCGCAGTTGATTGGCGAACTCAACGATCAGTATCCCGTTCTTAGCCGACAGCCCGACCAGCATGATGAGACCAATCTGGCTGTAGATATTGAGGCTCTGGCCGGTCCACCAGAGCCCAAGCAGCGCGCCTGCCATCGCGAGCGGGACGGTCAGCATGATCACGAGCGGATGCACCCAGCTCTCGAACTGCGCGGCCAGCACCAGAAAGACGACCGCGATGCCGAGCGCGAAGACGAACAGGATGCCCTGGCTGCTCTCGCGGAAGTCCCGGCTCTGGCCCTTGTAGTCGATCTGCGCCTGCTCCGGCAGCAGTTCGCGGACCTTGGCCTCCAGATAGGCCAGCGCATCGCCCAGCGCAAGATCGTCGGCCAGGTTGGCCTCCAGCGTGATGGCCCGGATGCGGTTGTAGCGGTTAAGGCTCTGCGAATCGGCCTGCTCGACGATGCTGACCAGATTCGACAGCGGGATCAGCTCGCCGCTGCGTTGCGAGCGCACATAGAGGTTGGCGAGGCTGGCCGGGGTGCGCTGGGCATCGCGCTCCCCCTCGAGGATGACATCGTATTCCTCGCCGTCGTCAATGTAAGTGGTGACCTTCCGCGAGCCGAGCATGGTCTCCAGCGTGCGCCCGACGGTGCTGACGGTGACGCCGAGATCGGCCGCGCGATCGTAGTCGATCTGCACGCGCAACTGCGGCTTGGTCTCCTTGTAATCCCAGTCCAGTCCCTGAAGACCGGGGTTGTCAGCCTCGATGGCCTTGACCAGGGTGTCGCGCCATTCGGCCAGTTCCTCGTAGCTGCCGCCCCCGATGACGAACTGCACCGGCTTGGCGATACGCGCGCCGAAACCCTGACGCATGACCGGAAAGGCGCGCACGCCGGGCAGGTCCGCAAGCCCGGCACGGATCTCGTCCATGATGACCCAGCCGGAGCGCCGCTCGGCGAAGTCGTTCAGCACCATAATGACGATGCCAGTATTGAAGGCGGCACCGCCACCGAAACCCCGCGGGGTGCGCACCAGCACGCGGATCGCCTCGCCGGACTCCGCGTAGGGCAGCAGACGGCGCTCGATCTCGTCCATGTATTCTTCCATGTAGGCGTAAGACGCGCCCTCGGGGCCGTTGACCAGCACGAAGAAGGCGCCGCGATCCTCCTTTGGCGCGTACTCCTGCGGGATCTGCTGAAACAGCCAGGCGGCGCCGACGATGGTTGCCGAAAAGCCGAGCACGACCAGCCACTTCTGGCGGATCAAAAACCGCAGCACTCCGCCATAGCCGCGGCGCACGCGCGCGAACGCCCAGTCGACGCCAGCACTCAGGCTCCGCCGGCGATGACCGTCGCCGGCATGGGACTGGGGCAGGATACGCGACGCCAGCATCGGCGATAGGGACAATGCAACGAAGGTGGAGAAGCTCACCGCCGCGGCCATGGTCAGCGCGAACTCCGAAAACAGCCGGCCGACATCGCCCTGCAGGAAGGCGATCGGCACGAACACGGCGACCAGCACGACCGTGGTCGCTACAACCGCGAAGCCCACCTGGCGTGTGCCGCGATAGGCGGCCACCAGGCGCGTCTCGCCATGTTGCTCCATACGCCGGTGGATGTTCTCGAGCACCACGATGGCGTCGTCGACCACCAGGCCGATGGCCAGCACCAGAGCCAGCAGCGTCAAAATATTGACCGAGAAGCCGAGCACGTAGAGCACGGTGAAGGTCGCCACCAACGAGACCGGCACGGTGACGGCGGGCACCAGCATCGCGCGTACGGAGCCGAGGAATAGGAAGATCACCAGCACCACCAGACCGATCGCGATGGCGAGCGTCTTGTACACCTCACGAATGGCCCCCTTGACGAAGATCGAGGTGTCGTAGCTCTGCTTGATCTCCATGCCGTCGGGCAACGTTGGATTGACGCGTTCCATCTCGGCCTTGGCGGCATCGGCGACCGCAATGGTGTTGGCGGTCGACTGCTTGATGATGCCGATGCCCACCATGGGTACGGCGTTACCGCGGAAGAAGGTGCGGTCCTCCTCGGTGCCGCGCTCGACCCGGGCGACATCGCCCAGCCGGACCAGATAGCCATCGCCGCCTTGCGCCAGGACCAGCTGCGCGAAGTCTTCGGCATCGCGGAAGCTGCGGTCCAGGCGCACCGTGAACTGGCGGTCCACGGACTCGACGCTGCCCGCTGGCAGCTCCAAATTCTCCGCACGGAGGGCCTGTTCGACATCGGCCACCGTCAGTCCGCGGGCGGCCAGTGCGCCGCGGTCGATCCAGACCCGCATCGCATAGGTCTGATTACCGCCCACGCGCACGCGCGCGACGCCGTCCAGCACCGAGAAGCGATCGACCAGGTAGCGTCGGGCGTAGTCGGTCAGCTCCGGCACGGTCATGCGGTCGCTGACCAGGTTCAGCCACATGATGACGTCTTCGTTGCTGTCGACCTTCTGGATGTCCGGCGGTTCGGCCTCCACCGGCAGTTGGTCGAGGATTCCGGAGACGCGGTCGCGGATGTCGTTAGCGGCGCCGTCGATATCGCGACCGATGTCGAACTGCACTGTGATATCCGAACGCCCGTTCTGACTCGACGACTCCACGGTGCGGATGCCCTCGACGCCGGCGATGCGGTCTTCGATCAGTTGCGTGATGCGCGTCTCGACCACGTTGGCGGCGGCGCCGGGGTAGACCGTCTCGATCGAGACGACGGGCGGGTCGATGTCTGGATACTCGCGCAGCGGCAGCCGGTCGAAGGCGACCAGACCGAAGGCGACCAACAGTAGCGACAGCACCGTCGCCATCACCGGACGCGTGACCGAGATGTCCGAGAGTTTCATCTCTGCACGACCCGGCGAGCAGCAATGTCGGAGCAAGGACGGCCGCCGCTTGGGCCGCGTCGGCCCGCTTCCGCGGGCCGACGATGCCGCCGGTGCAAGGCAGTCGAAGGCCTGTGCGGCCGATTCACTGCCGGCTCCCGGCGATCTCGCGCAGGCTGCGACTGCCGTCATCGAGCGCGATCACACGCACCGGCTGTCCGGGCCGGGCCTTTTCCTGACCCTCGGTGACCACCTGATCACCCGCCGCCAGGCCCGCCCGGACCTCCACGATACCCGGCTTACGGGCGCCGATCTCGACCTCGATGCGCTCCACCGTCGCTCCATCGTCGGCGTCGACGACCCGCAGCACGAAGTGCGTCTGCCCCTGATGCAGCAATGCCGCCTCCGGGACCACCACCGCCTCGCGGGGATCGATCAGCAACTCGACCTGCATCAGCAGGCCGGGGCGAAGCGCGCGCGACGGATTCGGCAGCAGGGCGCGCACCTGCACCGAGCGCGTCACCGGGTCGATGCGGCTGTCGATGCCGCGCACCACGCCATCGAACGCGCGCTCGCCATAGGGTCGGGCGCGTGCCTCGATCTCCAGGCCCGGCTGCAGGCGGGCAAGGAAGAGGCTGGGCACGGTGAAGTCCAGCTTCATGACCCTGTCGTCATCCAGCGTGGTGATCAGATCGCCAGGCTCTACCAGTGCCCCCCGGCTGACGTTGCGCAGGCCGACCACGCCGTCGAACGGCGCCTTGACGACACGGTCGGCGAGCCGTGACTCCAGCGCCACCAGATTGGCACGCGCGGTATCCAAGTCGCGCTTGCGCTCATCGAGCAGCGACTCGGAGGCCGAGCGCTGCCGCGCCAGCGAACTCACGCGATCGTACTGGCGCTCGGCCTCGGCCGCGCGCGCCTGCGCCTCTTTGAGCAGCGCGTGCTCCTCCGCGCTGGTCATCTCCACCAAGAGGTCACCCTCGCGCACGCGCTGACCGTCGTCGAAATGCACCACCGAGATGGTCTCGGTGACGTTGGACGTGATCGAGACGGACTCGTTTGCCGTCAGCGTGCCGAGCGCCTCTATGCGCTCGGCCAGGGCCATCACCTGCGCCTCGGCCGCGATCACCGGCACGGCCTTGGGTGCCTCGCCCGATCGGCCATCGGCCTGGCCGCCGGATTGCGCATGGGCATTGGGCAGCAGCGCTGCGAACGCAAGCAGCAGCGCGTGAGGCAACGCGCCCATGGCGGGCTTGGAGAAACGGGCAGTGGCTTTCATTGACAAGTCCAGACAGGCGAACAGGTACGCCGGTTCCGATGTGCCTGCGCGGGCGCCAAGATCAAGCCTGCCGCCGCACGGATGTCAGACAAAGATCAGGATGGCAAAAAAGTGACAGATGCTGCCGGCGAGCACGAACAGGTGCCAAACACCGTGCGCCCAAGGATACCAATGATCGAGCACGTAAAAGGCGATGGCGAAGGTATAAAGCAGACCGCCGGCCAGCAGCAACCGGAATCCCTGCGGCGGCAACCGAATCGTCACATCCTGCGGCTATCGTTGGCGGATGAGTATGAGCCATCAGCCCGATCAAGCCCGGCTTGCGAGGAAACGCGGATGAATCGTTCAGCACAGCGCGACGGCAGCGCATCAGAGTATTTCGAGGCGCTCGAAGAGCTTCCGGTCAACCCGTCCAACGCGCCGACCCTCGGCGACGTCATCAATGCCCGCTTCAGCCGCCGCACATTGCTCCGCGGCGCGCTCGGCGTCACCGCCATCGGCGCGCTGGCCGCCTCGCCCTTGGCCTTGTTGGCTGCCGCCGGACGCGATGAGCCCACTGCAGGCGCTCAGCACGAAAGTGCCGAAGACAGCGCTGCGACGCCGGGCCGCTTTGGCTTCACCGAGATCGCCCATGGCGTCGACGAGACCCATCATGTCGCGCCCGGCTACCGCGCGGAGGTGCTGATCCGCTGGGGCGACGCGGTCCTCCCCGACGCGCCCAAGTTCGACCCCCGCCGCCAGAGCGCAGCGGCACAGCTGAAGCAGTTCGGCTACAACAACGACTTCATCGGTTACATCCCGCTGCCGTTCGGCTCCGACAACGCCGATCACGGCCTGCTCTGCGTCAATCACGAGTATACCGACGAGGAGGTCATGTTCCCTGGGCTCGGGCAGTACGACGACGCCTTCTCCGGCGCAACCAAGGCGATCGCCGAGATCGAGATGGCCTGCAACGGCGGCTCGATCATCGAGATCAAGAAGCACGACGGCGAGTGGAGCATCATTCCCGACAGCCGCTATGCAAGGCGCATCAGCGCGTTGGAGACCGAAATGCGGCTTTCAGGCCCGGCCGCCGGCCATGATCGCCTGAAGACGTCGGCCGACCCGACCGGGGCACGAGTCATCGGCACCGTCAACAATTGCGCTGGCGGCATCACGCCATGGGGCACCTATTTGATGGCCGAGGAGAACTTCAATTTTTACTTCCTCGGCGAGATCGAAGGTCACGCGGAGCAGGCCAACTACGCGCGCTACGGCATCCCCGGCAAGCGCTACCCATGGGGCAAGTTTCACCCGCGCTTCGACATCGATGCCGAGCCCAATGAGGCCAACCGCTTCGGCTGGATCGTCGAGGTCGACCCCTTGGACCCGGCCTCGACGCCGGTCAAGCGCACCGCGCTCGGTCGCTTCAAGCACGAGGGCGCCGAGTCCATCGTCAACAAAGACGGCCGTCTGGTGCTCTACTCGGGCGACGACCAGCGTTTCGAGTATCTGTACAAGTTCATCACCCGCGACAGTGTCGATCCGACCGATCGCGCCGCCAATAGAGACCTGTTGGACCACGGCATCCTGTCTGTCGCGCGCTTCGATGGCGACGGCACCCTGACCTGGCTGCCGCTGCTTCATGGCCGGGGCCCGTTGACCGCCGACAGCGGGTTCGCATCCCAGGCGGATGTGCTGATCGAGACCCGGCGCGCAGCAACACTGCTCGGCGCCACACCCATGGACCGGCCGGAGGACGTCGAGCCGAACCCGGTCACCGGCAAGGTCTACGTGATGCTGACGAACAACAGCAAGCGCGGCACCGACGGCCAGCCCGACACCGATGCCGCCAATCCGCGGGCCGCCAACCTCTGGGGCCATGTGCTGGAACTGACCCCGCCCGACGGCGACCATGCCGCCGAAAGCGCGCGCTGGGATGTGCTGATCAAGGCCGGCAACCCGGCCGATGGCGCCGTGGCGGCCTTGTGGAACCCGGCCACCAGCGCCAACGGCTGGTTCGCCTGCCCGGACAACTGCGCGATCGACCCGTCGGGCCGGCTCTGGGTCAGCACCGACCAGGGCAGGGCCTGGAGCCAGGCATCCGGCGGTGCCGACGGCGTCTGGGCGCTGGAGACCGAGGGCAGCGGCCGCGGCACTGGCCGGCTGTTCTTCCGCGTCCCGGTCGGTGCCGAGATGTGCGGCCCGCGCTTCACGCCGGACGGCAAGACACTGTTCGTCGCGGTGCAGCACCCGGCCACCGACGGCACCAAGGACTATGCTGGCTTCGAGCGTTCCTCGACCTTCGAAGACCCGGCTACCCGTTGGCCGGACTTCGACCCCAAGATGCCGCCGCGCCCGTCCGTGGTCGTCATCACCAAGGACGACAGCGGCGAGATCGGCTCCTGAAGACGGCGGCCGCAGACACCGGGCTAGGGGCTAGGCGGGACCTAGGCCATGCCGCCCGGCAACCAGACGGTCGCCACTTCCTCACTCCGCATCGCGCACGCCGCCCAGATACTGCTCTAACGAGCGGACACGACGGCGCAGGTGCTCGATCTCGTCGAGCAGGTCGAGGGCCAGGGCGGCACCCGCCAGATTCAGCTCCAGGTCGCGCTGCAGCCGCAGCGCGCGACGGGCACGCCGAATCTCGACGCCGCTGAAGCTCCATTTTTGCGGTGTTCCGCCATCACGGGGCTGCAGCATGCCCTCGCCGACCATGACGCGCACCTCATCGATGCTCAGCCCGCAAACCCGGGTCAGCTCGGTGACACTGATGCGGCTCTGCTCGTCGAGCACCATCCCTTCGATACCGGTCTCTTTGTGTGCCATTGGTCAGACCCCAAGCTTGGCGCGCGGATTGAACCCGGCGAAGTGCTTAGACAATTCCTGGTAGACGGTCCGCGCGTCGTCGCTGCCGATCGGCGGATTGACGATCTCCAGCTGCACGAAGGTATCGCCGGGCGTCTTTCCGGGAAGGCCGCGGCCCTTCAAACGCAGCCGCTGGTTGCTCTGCGAATTGGGCGGGATCTTCAAGCTGACGGTTCCGCCCAAGGTTGGAACCGGCACGGTCGCGCCCGCGGCCGCTTCCCAAGGCGAGATCGGCAGCCTCAAGTGGATGTCGCGTCCCTCGCTGCGATAGATCGGATGCGGCGCAAGCTCCACCTCCAGGTACAGATCACCGCTGTCGCCACCGAGACCCGGCCCGCCCTGGCCGGTGAGCCTGATCTGCTGGCCCTCCGTCACCCCGGCCGGGATGCGCACATTGAGCGTGCGCGAGCGCGTGTGCAGTCGGCCGTCCTTGTCCAGCTCCGGCACCTCCAGGCTCAACTGCCGGCTGGCGCCGTGAAAGGCATCCTCCAGCGTGATACGGATACGCGCGGTCTGATCGGCGCCGCGCCGGGCAAACCCCTGGTCGCGGGCCCCACCGAAGCCGTCTCGCACGCCGCCCCCCATTCCGCCCCCCAGTCCGCCAAAGATGCTGGAGAAGAAATCGCTGAACTGTGCGGCATCCTCCGGCGAGAACTCGCGCTCGCGCCGCGCGCCGCCCGCCCCGGGCGGAGGACGAAACTCGTCGCCGGCATGCCAACCACTGCCGAGCGCGTCGTACTCGGCACGCTTGTCAGGGTCTTTCAGCACCTCGTTGGCCTCGTTGACCTCCTTGAAACGCGTCTCGGCATTCGGCTCCTTGCTGACGTCAGGATGGAACTTGCGCGCCAGCTTACGATAGGCGCGCTTGATGTCGTCCTGGGAGGCGTCGCGCGACACCCCGAGGATCTTGTAATAGTCCTTGTACTCCATGCGATTGGCTCAGTAAGACTTAAATAGCGAGACTCAAGGTCCATTGTAGCGACCTCTCCAGCTCTCCGCCTGCTCGAGATCAGACCATCAACCCGCCACACCTAATGCCCAAGGATCACCGCGGCAGCCTCCACCGAAACACCAGACGCCAGCGCCTAGTCTGTCACTTTCCCCGGACCGCGCAGCGCCGTAACCCGGCCGGTCAGGCGGTTGCCTCGCAGCAGCGCCTCGACCGTGCTGTGGTTTGTGACAAAGGTCCCGGGGCTGCCTTCACTAACGAAACGGTTATCGCTGACGACCAGGAAACCGGGCGCCGATCGGCCCTTGGCCTCGGGCGCGAAGGCGATCGCGGTCCTATTTGGCGCGCGCTCGCTTTGCTGCAGATCGTTGTCGCGAATGATGGCCTCTCCGCCATCGGAGATATCGATTAGATAACTGGATCCGCCGTCCTGGTCGCGGATGCTGTTACCGACGATCTCGCTGCGCCGAGCGCGGCTCTTGACCTGGTGACCGGTCTCGGCGCCATGGATGGTGCTGCGCTCGAGCACGAAACGCGCAATGCGGCCGACGTAGATGTTGTGTCCAAGCCGCCCGTGGCGTGCGAAGTCGACGGTGTTGTGCTTGAACTCGGAGTCGACGATGGTCAGCACGCTGCGCGCATTGTTACTGGTCAGGATGCCCATCTCGTTGTCGTGGAAGTACGAATCGCGGATGGTCAGCCCAGCACCCTCGGCGCGGATGCCGGCGCCATTGCGGTGCGGCACCCGGGCGCCTGAGAATTCAATGCCCTCGACCACGACGTCGTCACCGCGGATCACCCAAATCGCCTTGCGCTCCGCCGCCTTGCCGCCCGCCTTCAGGTGCACGCGCCCGTTGACGCCGCGCAGCGTCAGGCGGCTCTGCGGCCAGACAGCGACATCGCCGACGTACTCGCCGGCCTCGATCACAACGGTATCACCGTCTTGCGCAACCTTGGCCGCGGCACTGGGCTGCTTCAACTCCTGCTGCGCACCGACACGCAGCACGCGCTGCGCGTCCGTCGCGCCGAGCGCGGTGCTCTGCCCAGACAACAGAAGCGGTAGCGTGATCAGCAACCCCAACGACAGTCCTTTCACACGGATCATCAGCCGCTCCGGTTATCGAATACTCGCAGATCGCCAACGACAGGCAGCACCGAGTGAGCTGCCCTCAAGCCGGGACCGTGCGCCCCTCTGCCCACAGCCGCAGCTGTGTGATCTGTTCGCGCATGACCACCGACAAGGGCTGCGTACCCGCGATCTCGGCCAACACCATCGCCGTATCGAGTTCGCGCTCTCCGGCGCGCCCGGCATAGAGCGCCGAGACCACCGCCTGCTCGATGCCGGCGCCGGAGAAGCCGGCACTGGCGTCGGCCAGGCGGTCGAGATCGAAGAGCGCCGGATCGAGCCCGCGCCGGCGAAGATGGATGGCGAAGATCTCACGCCGCACGGCGGTATCGGGCAGGTCGACGAAGAAGATCTCGTCGAGCCGCCCCTTGCGCACCAGCTCCGGCGGCAGACTGGCGATGTCGTTGGAGGTTGCGACAATGAACACCCCGGTCTTGCGTTCTGCCATCCAGGTCAGCAACGAGCCGATGATGCGCCGCCCCGGACCCTCCTCACCGCTGCCGATGGATAGCCCCTTCTCGATTTCATCCATCCAGAGCACGCAGGGAGACATGACGTCGGCGGTGCGCAGGGCATCGCGCAGATTGCGCTCAGTCTCGCCAATGAACTTATTGTAGAGCGCGCCGAAGTCGAGCCGCAGCAGCGGCACGCCAAAGCGTCCGGCCACCGCCTTGGCCGCCAGGCTCTTGCCGCCGCCCTGAACGCCGAGGAGCATGATGCCCTTGGGCCGATCGCCGACCTCGGAGCGAGCGCGCTGCGCCGCATCCCGTGCGACCGCATCGGGGGTGAGCAAGGCATCGCGGCGGCGATCGATCCATGCCTTCAGATTCTCCAGTCCGGCGACATCGGCAAAGCTGGCGGTATCGTACTCGAAGGACACGGCACCGTCCGGGCTCAGCAGATCGTACTTGGCCTTGGCGACAGCGTTCACATCATCGTCGGTGATCGCGCCGTCCTTGACGATGGCATTGCGGATCAGCCGGCGCGCGTCGGATTCGGTCACCCCAAGCAGATTGCGCGAGAGCTGATCGACCGCCTGGCGATTCGCGCGAAAGCTGCGCTGCGGTGCCTCGTGCTGCCAGCGCTGCGCTTCCTCGCGAATCAGTGCCAGGATGCGGTTGCGGTCGGGCAGACGCAGGCTGAAGCGCGCACTCAGATGACGCAGCTCCGGCGGCGTCGGCAGCGCGTGGCTCACCAGCACCAATCGGCGCGCGCTCTCGCCGAACGACTGCGCAATCTCCTTTATCAACCGCACGTGCAGCGGATGATCAAGGAACGGATGAAAGTCCAGCAGCAGATACAGCCCGGACTGCGCCGTTGCCTTGATGTGGCGCAGCGCCTCCGGCGGCTCCACCAGATGCGGTTGCGGCCGGGTTTGATACTCGACCCGGCGCAGGCCGTCGGTCAGCGTCCAGCAGAACACCGGCTCGGCCAAACGCATGCCGAGCCGCGTGAATAGCTCAAGGATGCGGCCTTCCTCGAGCGAGTCGATGAGCAGAATCGGCGTCTCGGAGCGGAGCATCAGCTCCAGGTCATGCAGGTCGGTCATTGGCGACGAGCCCTTCGGCAGCCTTATGCACTGGCTATGCGCTAGCCGGCACGAGTATCGCACAGCCTGGGCCGAGAGGGCTTCACGAGCCGGCGATCGAGCAACCGCGGCGGGGCCGCCCGTCCGTCCGCGCGATCCGCCCCGCCAGCGCAACGCCGGCCGCACGGCGGCAACAAACACGTCGCCTTTAGGGTTACGCTAGCCGCCGAGTCCCTCAAACCGCGGGGCTTGAACACAGTGTCGAGGCAATCAGCGACATCGTTGTCGTTGTCGTTGTCGTTGTCGCAATCGACTATCGGCATGACTCCGAATACGACAACGAGCAAAGTCCTCCACACTGTCTTTTTTTGACACCGGCTCTGCCGGGTTAGGAGAACAACCATGAAGCCCGCCCCGTTGCGACTGAAAAAAGACCAGGAACGGCGGATACTGGCCGGACACGGCTGGATCTACAGCAACGAGGTGGACACCGCGGCAACACCGCTGAAATCGTTGGAGCCGGGCCAGCCAATCGAGGTATTCGCGCAGCATGGACGCTGGCTCGGACACGCCTACGTCAACCCGGGCTCGCTGATCTGCGCGCGCCTGGTGAGCCGGCACCGCGAGCGACCGCTCAGCGCATCCCTGTTGGTGCAGCGCATCCGCGCGGCGCTGAGCCTGCGCGAGCGACTCTACGCACTGCCCTTCTATCGACTGGTATACGGCGAGGGCGACGCCCTGCCCGGTTTGATCGTCGACCGCTATAGCGAGCTGCTGGCCGTACAGATCACCACCGCCGGCATGGAGCGTATGCGCTCGGACATCATCGCCGCGCTGGAACAGGTGCTGCGGCCCGAGCGCATCGTTCTGCGCAACGACACCGCGGTGCGCGAGCAGGAAGGACTTGCAGCGGGCGTCGACTGGGTGCTGGGTGATGATCCGGGAGAGATCGAGCTGCGCGAGGGCGGCGTCAGCTTCGCCGTCGCACCGGGCAGCGGGCAGAAGACCGGCTGGTTCTACGACCAGGCCGACAACCGGCTCGCGCTACGGCGCTTCGGCGCCGCGCGCCGCGCGCTCGACGTCTGCTGCTACCTCGGCGCATGGGGTCTGCAGGCAGCCGCCAACGGCGCCGAAGCCGTGACCTGCGTCGACAGTTCAGCGGCCGCGCTCGAGCAGGTCGCCGCCAATGCTGAGCGCAACGGATTCACTGATCTGGTCAGCACGCGCCAAGGCGACGCCTTTGAGCTGCTGCGCACGCTGCGCGACGAGGGAGCCCGTTTTGACCTCGTGGTGCTGGACCCGCCGGCCTTCATCAAGCGCCGCAAGGACGAGCGCGAGGGAACGCGCGCCTACGAGCGGCTGAACAGGCTCGGGTTGGAACTGCTGGAACCGGGAGGACTGCTGGTCACGTCCTCCTGCTCCTTCCACATGGGACGCGATAGCTTCCTGCACGCGGTGCAGGGCGCCGCGCGCCGCACCGCGCATCAGCTGCAACTGCTGCTGGCGGCCGGCCAGGGGCCGGACCATCCGGTGCATCCCGCGATTGCCGAGACGGCGTACCTGAAGACCGATTTCCTGCGCGCGATGCCGATCGACTGAACATGCGCATACGCCGCTTCGCCGGCGCATGCGCAATCCCAAGGACGCAAATCGCTCCTAATTCGAAAACCTGCCTATTGCGCGTTCAGGTGCCCGGTCATGGCCTTCTCGGCTTGCTTGAGTTCGTCTGCGCTGCAGCTGCTGCCCTGCTGCTGGCGCAGGCCGATGTCGTTTTAGAACACCGTACATCCATCGGCGAACACCACCTCCATCTCGCCGGACGAACGAGTCTGGACCCCAGGCGCCGCGACGCTCTCGGTCACTCGGTGACGGCCTCGTTCTTCGGCACATTAGGCGGCCGCACCGGCGGCGAACATGCGCTGCCGATAATGCAGATCGCCGTACATCGACAGCGCAATGACCCGGGTGTTGGGGGAGGTGTCTTGAATCGACGACCCGGTGGAGCGCTGGAACGAGGAGGTCTCGGTGCTCTGTAACACCGAGGGAGCCCCCTGGCTCACCGAAGGCGATACCGAGCGCGACGGCATCGAGCCCGTCTATCGCGTCCATCCCGCGCCTCCACGGTCCGCCATGCGACAGCTGGAGCGGCGCATCGCGGGGATCGTGGCTTTGCACCAGCTCTACCCCGAGCTTTGGTCCTGGCGACTGCAGGGCCCATCGACCCTGGCGGAGTATTTGGATTCGCTCCCGACGGACGGAGAGGCCGGGCGGCTCGCCGCGGTCATCCATCGCCAAGCCGTCGTCACCAACCTGAGGTCGAGCTTCTCCGCCGAGCCCGCCCCCCATTCCGGGATCGGGGTCGAGGTATACGGGCGCTTCACCGCACCCATGCGTGAGATGGTCGGTATCTTCCTGCATAAGGAGACGATCGAGAAGCTGGAGGGTCGGCCGCCGAGCGCCGGCGCGGATGACCTGGCCATCCGCGCCCGCGTCATCGAAGGCGGGAACCGCGCCAAGGCGCTTCAGTCCCGGCTCGTCAAGGAGGTCAACCGGCTGGCTATCGACACCCTTTTCGAGGCCGACCTGGCCCTGCCCGAGGCCGAGCGACCGCGCCGCCCGGGCACGGTGATGGGGATACGGGGGACTCAACTCTACGCGCTGCTCGACGAGCTGCACCTCGAGGTCAAGGTCTACCTGGACGATATCGCCGAGGCCGCGGGCGAAGCGGTGGCGACCGACCCGGACGGCATTCAAATTCATGTGCGCGCTGGCGATCGCGTCCTGGTGCGGCTCGGGGAGCGGGGACGCATCTACGTCCTCCGGTTAGACCAGGGCCGCAATCGCTGGGTCTTTGGCGTAGAACCCGAGCAGGCTCGGTCCGCAAAGGCAGCCGAATGAGCGCGCATTGAATTGGCGCAAGGGTCTTCAACCCGCCAACGGTGCATCGTCCGCCAGGGTCGATGGGCGCCCCAATGGTCAGGGCAAAACCTCCGGGGCGAGCCCGTGCGGTGCCCTAATCGTTGTGAACGTTCTTGCGCAGACCTTCGGTCACCGCGACTGGGAAGTTCAGGGTAGCGGGGCCGTATCCGTGTCCCCCTCAATGTCTATATTGCCTTTATCGACTTGATCGTTGATAGCACCGATGGCTGTGACTGTGCTCGCGGACTTCGTCGTGGGGTCGACTGTGCTGCAGCCCGAACCAATTCCTGCCAGAATGACAACAGCAAGCAAAATGCTAACGTGAATACCATGATTCTTCATCGTGCCTTCCATCGCTCGTCACCTGAGTCTGATTAGTTTTCTGGTATGACCTTCTCTGGCGGAGGTAATTCAAGCTTCCACCTCAACTTCAGCCTCACGGGATCGTCAATCAAATCCCTGTTGGCGTCGTAGATTGCTTGCCAGTACTTGCCTGCGCCATAGATCCGCCGCGCGATGCTATACAAGGTATCACCTTCCGCCACGGTATAGTATCGCGCCTCTGCGGGAGCAGATGCCGTGCCAGATGACGGGCTGGTTTCCGCCGCCGCCTCAGAGAAAGTGCTCGGAGGCGGCGGCGATACCTGAGTTGGTTCCGGCGCTGAACCTGCGCCAAGCAAAGGGCTTGCCTCAGCTCCCGGTTCGGCATCGTGTTTAGGCTGAGGAGACGATATCTCTGCAGTGTCAGGCGTCAAATTGGAAGGCTTGGGCTCTGAAGCCGGAGACTTGGGGCCTGAGATCCGAGGCTCGGACACTGACATTGAACGGTCGGCTTCTCGGATTCGAGATGACGTTGGTGAAGCTCGCTCCGAGCTCGCCGCTGTTTCCGACCCAACCCTGTGCGATGGGAGCCCATTCGTATCTTGACGAACAGCGGCACCCTGCTCCTGGCTAAGTTGCGCGCTTAGCAAAGGGTATAGTATCGCCGCAATGAGAAGAAGGGTGACGAAAGCAATACCCAGGACCGCCGCCACCTTAACGCCAGCTCGCAGTATGTGCATCTTTGATTACGCCTGCTCATCAGTTTCTTGCGGCCGCTGCTACATCCAAAGAGATTGGCCGGTGCAGCATATTCGTAGCTGCTCCTAAGCTGTCACGGCGAGCGCTTACTTAGCGATGGAAGAGCGCTCCCAGGGCGGTGTCTCGAATGCCTGCGCCTCGACCACGCTGCCGGGCTCGTAAGCAGCGGCAGTGTGAGCAGGAACGACCATCGCGTAAATCTCCACACGGCGTTGGTCTCGGTCGCGGGTTTGCGATGCCCCGAACTCTAGAGAGCACCCTCGTTGGCCAGCGACATGACCTCGGCGGTGCTGCCCTTGTCGAAGCCGATGCACTGCCACGAGGCGCGGCCCGGACCGACCCCGACGGTGACGGTGACCTAGTTGCCGCCGCCCTGGTAGGGGTTCGAGGCGATCACGACCACCTCGGCATTGCCGGTCATGCGCCGGACGTCGCGCAGGCAGGCCTGCTCCGCCGCGCCCTAGCCTGAGCCCGAATATGACGAACCGGAGCCGTTGCTGGCGCAGCCGGCAAGCGCGGCGACGACGAGGGTGGCGGTGAGAATGCGGATGGCCATGCACGACTCCTGAGGTGTTGGTTCTGTCCTGCCGCGCGCATCATCGCGCCAAGTCGCTTCTGAGGATCTTTGAGGTTGGGCCATCACCAACACCGAACGCATGCTTGGCCAATGATACCGGAATCGCGCATCGGAGCCTGTTTAGGTTTGCCCCGCTATCGCAGAGTCAGGGTCCCCGGCCGCACCGACTTTCTTACGGTGAACCCTGCCCGGCGCGGCGGGAATCGACTGGGTGACCTTCGATCGCGCGATGCCGCTGGCGGCCGTGGTGAAGGTCACCGACGCCAACCTAGCCGCTATAAAAAATCGCGTTGGACAACCCATTCGCCCCGGATGAGTGTTCCGCAACCGCTGCCGGTTTCTGCAGACACAGCCAACACCTTGATTTTATGTGTAAGTAATTTCCTGACGGAAATCCCCGACTATGCGGCGCCCGTGCGCGCCGGCATCCTGTGCGGCCGACAGGAAACCGACGGCAGCGTCACCGTGTTCAGCGAGGACGCGAACTAACTCGCCGGCGCTACACACAACTGACCAGGAGAACAGAATGAAGTATCCGACCAGCAAACTGATCACTGCGCTATCAGCGGCAGCCGCGCTGCTCATCGTCACGGGCTGCACCGAGACCACCGGCGGCACGCGTTCCTCGTCCGCGGAGGCATCGGGCACCCCCAGCCTGGCCGAGCAGGCTTGCCAGCGCGACGTGGCCCGCCAGACCAATAACCCGGACGTGGTCATGCTGTCGTCCAGCTACTCGGAGGCCGGCACCGAGGTCATCGTCGGTGTCGGCCCGCAGCGCGCGCGCTGGCGCTGCATAGGCTACCGCGATGGCACCACCGGCGGCATCATGTCGCTGACCGACGAGGGCGCGCTCTGATTGCATCACCCATGGTGCTGCTCGATGCCGGTCGAGAATCCGAGGCGAAGAGCGCGTTGGCCGAGCGCAATGCGCGGGCCGACGCCTCGGCGGCCGCCGACGCCGAGCGTTCCGTTGCCAAGAGCATCGAGCAAATGCGGGATGCCCGCGAGGCACAGATCGGGCGGCGCGTCTGCCTCTGAAGGTCGGCGCGCACGCGCTGATCTGATGAATTCACGGCCCCACCGGCTCACGCTGGCTGCCGGTTTCTTCGTGCTTTGGCCGGGCATCCTCTATGCGGGCGCAGATCATCCGCCCCCGGGCGGCTTGTATGGTTCGTGCTGCTCGATCTGGTTGCGTCCGCTCTGGTCTATCGGCGGGTGCCGACCTGCGCCGCCTGGCATGCCGTCCGCCGGCCGGACCGGATCCTGCTCGCGCTGCGCGACGGCGCCATAATAGGCCTCGCCTTCGCCACCGCCACCCTGTTCTTGTCGGTAGCGGCACTCGGCGGTGCGGTCGCACAGGGCTGGGACGCCGTCCTCATCTGGCTCGTCGTCGTGACGCTGGTGGGTGCCGCGACCGCGGCGTGCCTTTACGCCTACGTTGCGCTGGCTGGACGGCGGCGACGGGCATGAAAGGCTCCGCCTGGGCTGTCGTTGGACGCTTGGTGCTTGCGGCCGCACTGGCCCTGTGCGCCGGCGCTGTCGCGGGCGAGGCCGCAGACGTAGCATCCGACCGAAACCCACAGACCATGAACACCAGCAAAACACAGAAACCGCACGGCCTTTCGCGGCTGGAGGCGGCCTACGGCGGCCCGAGCCAGGCAGGGTTTGGCAGCGCCGTGTTTCATGAGACGTTGCGCAGCGAGGACGACCTGAAACAAGCGGCGCTGTCGACATACCGAACCTTCGTCGGCCCGCTCTGGGAGCGCTACGGTGAGAATGCCTGGATGGGGCCGTGGAAGGAGGTATACACCCGCAAGCCGGGCGTCGCGCCGGACATCGCCGCCGAGCTGCGGAGCATCGCAGACCCCGATGCCCGGTTGTCCGTGCCGATGATCCTGGACAACATCGAGGGGGCCGAAACGGCCCACGCCGCCTTATCTGCGGCCTTCGACGACCAGGCGGTCACCGAGCTGCGTGCCTTCAATCTCGGGGACGGCGAGGCGATGTCGGGCATATTGATCGCCGGCCGGCGCGGGGGCAGCGGCGACGCCACCCTCCTCGTCTTCCTGATGGACTGACGCGCGCGTACGGTCGCCGTCGTTCTGCGTTTCCGTCACCTCTTGCCATTGTCCTTGTCTGGTGACTGCTTCGTCCTGAGTACTCCGCATGGCCACCCGGCGAGCCGCGGCACCGCGTGGCATTGGTCCCGAGCAGGAACCCACCGGCATGAACCGACACCTGATCGCTATCCTGCTGGTCACCGTTTCATGCCTGGTCGGGTGCGCCGAGCGCATCGGTGATTATGTTGCCGCGTCGTCGATCACGCGCAACGGATATGCCAGGGACGGAGAGCAGACGCGCAACGTCCATGGTCAGGAGATCCGGGTATGGGGATTCGTCGATCACGGCAACCTGTACACTGATGCTGATGGGAGACGGATCCTCGGTGATTGGTGGAGCGGTGACGGACCAAATGCCACGACCTGGCGTTTCGACCTCAAGGCTAGGGCGGACGACGCCACGGGGCACGGGTTCCCGGTGCGCGTTCCCAATGATCCTGGGCGGGACCAGCTGCTTTGGGCCTTTGCTGCGGACGCACGGGCAGGCAGACCGACGAGGGTCTTCGTAACAGGCAGGATCTACGCCTTCGTTGCGCCGACGAATACGAGCACCCTGACGGGACTGTATCTGGAGCCGCGATCCTCCCGGGAGATCCGACTCGACTCGGCGGATTAGCTCATCGACCTCGGCGCTGCCGAATGCTCGCGCCGAGGCCATCTGTCGCGGCGCCGTCGCCGGCCCCCTCTGGGCAAGAGACGACATCCGTACCGAGCGGGTCCACTTCAAGCGCGGGGCCACCAGCGCCGTGATAGAGGGCTCGATTAAGGGTTACGAGACCTTCGACTATGTGCAAGGCGCCAAGGAGGGCCAGTCCATGAACGTCAGCATGGCCACCGATAACGGTGCCAACTATTTCAACATCATGGCCCCGGGCGAGACCGATGTCGCCATGTTCAACGGATCGATGTCCGAGAACCAATACGAGGGAACCCTGCCGGCGAGCGGCGAATACAAGGTCCGCGTCTACATGATGCGCAGCCCCGCGCGCCGTGACGAGGTGGCCAAGTACCGCCTGGAGATGGTTATCAACTGATCGCGGCCCTTCGGGCCAGCCGAGGCCTCATGCTATGAGCCCTGACGAACCGGATGGATGTCGTCTCGGAGGCGCATCCGTGCGGTTCTGTATCTTGGTTTAGTATGGTTTCGCGGGGGTCCGGCAAGGGCATTGGCGAGACCGATGCCCCTGATCAAAGACGGCGCCTACTCTTTGCGCGGTGCGACGGCCGGGCGGGCTTTTTCGCCGCGAGACCCCATCTTCTGTGGGGGCGTTCGACAGAGGTACAGATTCCGGTCCCACGCTGGCCGAAAGTCCGCATCCCCAGCCCTGACGGGCGGCCCCGCAGCAATTTGAGGGGGGTCTCGAGCGCGATCCATTGCCCGCCGTTGCGCCGGCGAGCGATGGCGATACTGACCGCGAGGCCGGGTACGTCCGGCCGCGTTCACTGGAAATGGAAATTTTGAAAAGATGAGGAATACGCAATGAGAACGAAGTCGACATCACTGATCGGATTCGCCGCCCTGCTCGCAGCGGGCTTCTTGCTCCTAGGCTGTGGCGAGCAGGCCCAGGAATCGGCCGGCGAGGCGGCGGACAAGGCCGGCGACGCCGTCCAGCAAAGCGCCAAGGAGGTAAAGCAGACCGCCGTCGAGGCCGGACAGGCAGTCAAGGAGACGACAGGCGACATGGTCAATGCCACGGGTGATGCCATGCAAGCGGGGGCCGACAAGGTCAAGGAAGGCGCCGCAGCCGCAGCCGACTCCTCGCGGGAGGCGGTCCACGACGCCGCCCAGAAGGTCGAGAAGGCAACCGACGGGCAGTAGTGTCCTTCGAACGTCCAAGTGAGGTCCTGGCGCCGGGCTCCGGCGTCAGCGTTCGCCTGCGACTGGGCAGGGGCTGTCGCGGCAGAATACTTCGCCCCAATCAGGACCGTCGAGTGCGTTAGCAGCTGACAATCTACCCAGGGCGGCCCGAGGGTCCGTGCGAGCCTGCAAGCGAGCGAGCGCCAAAGCCAATTCGGCCAACGACTGCAGGCACGGCACACATTGTCCGGAAATCCCCGACGGAAAAGACCGGACAGACGAGCGGCTTTGACTCCGCTACGGTTCGGCTGACAGGGGCGCGCCGAACCGGATTTGATGTTCAAGGTGACCAGCCGCGGCCGTCCCGTCCTTGCAATACTGACCGAACCTATGGAGGACCCGTACCATGACGACGAAAGATGAATATGTGGCGAAATTAAAGACTCAGCTGGACGAGTGGGAGACGGACCTAGGCCACCTGCGCGATAAGGCAGCTGACGCATCGGGCGACGTGAAGGAGAGCGTCGAAGAACAAATCGCAGAGCTGAAGGCGAAGTGGGATGAGGGCGCCGCGCGGCGTCAGGAACTGCTTGACGCTGCAGACGACAAGTGGGATGAGATCAAGGAGGATGCCGAGGAGAAGTGGGCCGAGCTGAAGGTGGGCGTCAACGACGCGATCGGCCGCATCAAGTCCAGATTCAGCTGAGGCGCGACACGGCCGCGATGCCCCAATGACAGGCATTCCAACGACGGTTTATTGATGCCGCTGCGGCCGCCATGTCCGCAGCCGCAGCAGCAACCCCGACATGAGCGCTGCCGGTCCTCGGCGCCGCGCCAAACCGGTGCGGGGCACGACACGCAATAGCAACCAAGGCAACCTCACATCAACGCAGACAGTACCGGAGGTACAAAATGGGACTCTTCGATTTCGCGAAAAACATCGGCAAGCATCTGTTCGGCAAAGACGCCGAGGCCAGCGACAGAATCAAGGAAGAGATCGAGCGGGACAATCCGGGGGTCAGTGATCTGAACGTCGAGTACAAGGACGGCGTCGTGTCGCTCAGCGGTCACGCCGACAGCCCCGACGCGATGGAGAAGGCGGTGCTGATGGCCGGCAACGTCAAGGGCGTTGCGGAGGTCAATACCGACCGACTCGACGCGCCGGCGCAGACCGCCGAGGTCGAATTCTATGTCATCGAGAAGGGCGACAGCCTATCGGCCATCGCCAAGCGCTTCTATGGCGACGCCAACGCCTATCCGCGCATCTTCGAGGCAAATCGCGAGGTCATCAAGGACGCTGACCTGATCTTTCCGGGGCAAAAGATCCGCATCCCCAAGAGCGCCCAATAGCCCTTCCGCCCGGCCCCGCGGGCTGCGGGGCCGGACTCGGACGTGGCCGGGCGTTTTAGGCGGTTTCTGTCAATCGTCTTACTTGTCCGCAGTCGCCTCTTCAACCTCCTGGGCCGTATCGTGGACAGCGTCTTTGGCAGAGTCCGCCACCGCCCCAGCACCTGATTGCACCTTGTCGGTGCCCGATGCAACGGCCTCGCCGGTGGCATGCGCCATCTCCGCGGTCTTTTCCTTGGCTCTCTCATAGGTGTCCTTGATGGCCTCGCCGGTCTTATCCGCCATCTCACCCGCGTCTTCCTTCGCCTTTTCGTAACCCTCCTTGATCGCCTCGCCGGCCTCGGCGGCCTCCTTCTTAATCTCCGCCGCGCTCTCCTTGACGGCCTCGCCGGCCTTGTCCGCAGCCTCACCAGCCGACTGCTGAGCCTCCTCACCGCAGGCCGCGAGCAAAAGGGCCGCACTCAATACCGCTGGAATTCCGATCAGTGTTGTCGTTTTCATCTTCATGGGTTGGTCCCCTCGAATCTAAGTTGCTTGCCGCTTTATACACCGCGGGCATATCGACGGGGTGCGGCAACAATTGCTTTCGTCGGAGCCGACAGAAACTGCGGCTCATTGCCCTGCACTCTTGAACGGACCGGCCGACCGGACCGCTAACCGAACGCTGCGAGAGGGCGATTGATAGGCCCGATCACGCGTAGCGCGCCACCGTGAGTGCCGTTTTGATACCAATCGCCCGACTCCCCCATTTTACTCTACATACAGACTTCACTGGCAGGGCGTTCGAATTCGCGACCTTCAACTCAGGCGTTCTCAGCTCATGCATCAGGATTCTCCCGACGGACTTTCCCTGATATCGTTTCACCCTCGGTGCCCCTAACATTGCACGCTAACTGAGTCCTGACCTCTTCGTCGCCGGATCGGCCCATTTTATTTCCACGGTTTCAATGGAGTTCATCAACGTGCGCCTCGCCTCCCTGTTGTTCGCCGCCCTGCTGCCGGCCGCCGTCACGGTGTCGCCGACCGCCTCGGCCGCAAGCCCGAGCTTCAACTGCGCCAAGGCATCCAGCACCGTCGAAAAACTGATCTGCAGTGATCCCGGGCTGGCCGAGCTCGACCGCAGCCTGGCGAGCCTGTACGGCACCGTGTTGAAGAACACGCCGGCCGGCGAGCAGAAGATGCTGAAGGCCGAACAGCGCGGCTGGGTCAAGGGCCGCGACGACTGCTGGAAGAGCGACGATCTGCGCGACTGCGTGGCGAGCGAATACCGCCTGCGCATCAATCAGCTGAAGGATCGCTGAAGACCTACAACAATGCACCGATGCCGTACTCGGAGCGCCTGACCTGGGACGGCGTCGCGCTGCATGCCGGCGGTCTCCCCGGATACCCGTCGTCGCATGGCTGCGTCCATCTGCCGAGCGCCTTCGCCGCGGCGCTGTTCGGCATCACCGACAAGGGCACCACGGTCGTCATCGCCGACGAGACGACCGCTCCACGCGAGCTGGTGCATCCGGCCGTGCTGGCGCCAGTCGACGCGCTGACAGGAGCGCCGGAGCCGGAGCTGGCGCTGGGTTTTTCGGAGGGCTGGCGGCTCGAGCCAGAGATGGCACCATTCGGTCCGTTGACGCTGGTGATCAGCGGTACAGATGAGCGCGCGATCCTGCTCCGAGACGGCGTCGAGATCGGCCGGGCCAAGATCCGCGTTCGCAATCCGGCGTTGCCGCTGGGCACCCATGCCTACAGCATGCTCGGCAGCACAGCATCGGGACATAGCCGCTGGAGCGCGATCGGCCTGCCGCGGCATACCGGCGAGTTCGCGGCCGAGCAGGATCAGGACCCGCTCGCGCGTATCGATGCGCCGCGCCCGTTCAGCGACGGGCTAGGACGGTTGTTGGAGCCGGGCGCGACGGTGCTCGTGACCGATGCGCCGGTGCTCGAGCAAACGACCGGACTCCGGTTGGACGTAATGGCAACAGGACCGGCACTGTCGGCACCCGCTGAATCGGCGATCGTCCGGCAGTCGTCACCACCCGCTGGCATCGACGGCCCGCCGGCCGTGAGCCCTTTCCTAGACTGATGCGGGCATCAGCAGCCAGTGGGAGCGGCCGACGCGGATGAAAGTCGTCCGCGTGCTGTTGATCTTGTACTTGGCCTTCGGCGCGTTTGCGCTGACCGTCGCCGTCGTCGACCCTGGCGATGACCCCTTGTCGGCGGTGTTTCTGGTCATCGCGGCCATGCCCTGGACCTCGGCCGCGGGCTGGTTATTGGATCGGCTCGGCGAGCCGCCGCTGTGGCTGCCCTATCTGCTGCTGTCCGCCGCCGTCGTGCTCAACGCGCTGCTACTCTACGTTCTCGGGCGGCTGCTGCGCAGGCGCTAGGCGGCGCGATCTCTGCGGAAGCTCGACTGCCATGAATCGTGCTCTGCTTACGCGCTTGCCGCTGTTGCTCGGGCTCGTATCTGCCTCGGCAACGACCGCTAGCTCTTGGAGCGTTTCGGCATCATCGGCATGACGCTGATCGTGGTAACGGCCACGGTTTTGCTGTTCGCGCAGCTCAATATCGGGGCCAAACGCTTTCGCGACACGGGGCTGCCCGGCTGGTGAGTGTTGCTTGGGTTGATGATCGCGGTCGGTCTGCTTGGGCAGTTCCCGAGTGAGGAAGTCGCGGCCGGCATCAAGCTGGCCGTGCTGCTGTTGCTGTTTTTCGTGCCGACCGGTGCATTCATTCGGTCGGGAAACAGCGTGAGCAGCAAGCTCGACGCACAGGGGTGCCACTCCGCACCGGGCGCCAACCCAAACAGCGTCTCGAACGCGCAACGAGCCGCCTAGAGCGTCCTGAGCGGCTCGTTGAATCGGAGAACGACAGCGACCTACTTCAGCGACTGATAGTAGTCCATCAGGATCTGCGCCACCTCGGGCCGAGAGAACTCCGGCGGCGGCGCGGTGCCTTCGGAGAGCATCTCGCGCACCTTGGTGCCGGACAACAGCACGAAGTCCTCTTTGCTGTGATCCGGGGCCTCCCGCATCATCACCACCTTGTTCAGCTTCTTCGAGTAGGCGGTGTGGTCGGCCTTGAAGATCTCGATGTCCAGCGCGTCCTCAGGCACTTCGGTGTCGAAGACGGTCTGCGCGTCGAAGGCGCCGTAGTAGTCACCGACACCGGCATGGTCGCGGCCGATGATGAAATGGGTCGCGCCCATGTTCTGGCGGAAGTAGGCGTGCAGAACCGCCTCGCGCGGCCCGGCGTAGAGCATGTCGAAGCCGTAGCCCGTCACCATGGCGCTGTTAGGCGGGAAGTAGAGCTCGACCATCTTTCGGATTGCGGCGTCGCGCACCGGTGCCGGGATGTCGCCGGGCTTTAGCTTGCCGAGCAGCATATGGATGACCAGGCCGTCGCACTCCAGGCGATCCATGGCCATGTGACAAAGCTCTTCGTGCGCCAGATGCATCGGGTTTCGCGTCTGGAACGCGACAACGCGCTTCCAGCCGCGCTCGGAAATCTCGTGACGGATCTCGACGGCGGTGCGGAAGGTGTCAGGGAAGTCGTCCTGGAAGTACGAGAAGTGCAGCACCTGTATGGGTCCGCACAGCGCGGTACGGCCCTGCCCGTTGAAGGCGGCAACACCGGGGTGCTCGGTATCCTGCGTACCGTAGACGCGCTCGGTCATCAGCGCCATCTGCTCGTCCGAGACCTGCTCGATGGCCTCCACATCCATGACCGCGAGTATTGGCTCGCCTTCCATGTTCGGGTCGCGCAGCGCGATGCGCTTGGCGTCGCCAATGCTGCTCGCATCCTCGACCAGACACAGGACCGGGACGGGAAAGAACAGCCCCTGGGTGGTCTTCATGCGCTCGGCGACGCTGACCGCGTCGGCGACCCGCATGAAGCCGGCCAGCGGCGTAAAATATCCGCCGCCCATCATGACCGCGTTGCCGGCGGCCTGCGAACTGATGGTGATCGAGGGCAGACCCTCAGCCTCGCGCATCAACTCATGGTGTTGGTCCGGGTCATAAACGAACAGGGGCTTGAGCTCGTCCGAGCCTACGGGTCTGATCATGGCGTGCCTCTTTGGTATGCCCGCCGATGCTGGCCCGGACACGCGCTGCCGCGGGGGCAGTCGCACTTGTCGCCCGGATCATGCAGCGAGCCGCATAAGACGATATCTGGAATCGGCGGCCGAGCGGCCGCATCCTCTCGCCGGCCACCGAACCGCGGCAGCCGAGAACCGCCGACGACGATACCACAGCGACAGCGCTGGATTTCCAAGGTTCTGTTTATGGCGGGGGAAAACACAACTGATCATCGACCGCCGCCTTGCAATTATCGACGGCTTTTGAGAGAAACCCGCCAGTCACAAGCGCGCCCACGAGCAGGTTCGGAACACATCGTTCATCAGCGCGGGCAGCCGCCGCGATCCAACCGCTCCCCGAACGCACACGAAACGTCAGGAATCAGTCCAATGCCCTATTACGTCTACAAGATCACCCCATCCCTTCAGCTTACCTACATCGACACCAAGGACAGGTACCAGGAGGCCAAAGCCATCGTGCGGGGTCTGCGCGCGCAGCGCACCGAGGACGACGACGCCGACTACCGGCTGATCTTCGCCAGGCAGCAAGGCGAGGCAGAGAAGCTGTTGTCGACACCGCGAGATGAGCGCGTCATCGGCGAGGATTGAGGCGATACCTGGCAATCGGCCAAGACCACCCCCTGCTGGGCGCTGAAGGCTACGGATTCTGCGCCAGACGCTCCGCCGACAAATGCCGAATCACCTTGCGCACATAGTCCTGGGTCTCCGCGTAGGGCGGAATCGCGTACCCGTGCCTCTTGACCGCGTTCTCGCCGGCGTTGTAGCCGGCTAGCGCGAGATGCAGATCATCGTCGAAGAGGTCGAGCAAGAAGCGTAGATAGGCGGCGCCGCCGCGGATGTTCTGCGCCGGGTCCCAGATGTTTTGCACCTTGAAGCGCTCCGCCGTGGCTGGCATCAGCTGCATCAGCCCGCACGCGCCGGCGTGCGACAAGGCATTGGATTTGTAAGCCGATTCCGTGCGGATGACGGCGTGCAGTAACTCCGCGCTCAGCCCATAGCGGCGCGCGTTGTCGTCGATCAGGTGCCGGTAACGCGCACGCCGCGCCGACATCGAGCCGCTGACGGGCTTGGCCGGCCGCAGTGAGTAGGGCCCGGAGGCGCTGCCCTTCGCAGCCTGGACGCGCGCGGCCAAGCTCACCTTTGCGTCGTCCTGCTCGCGCTTGACCTTGTCGGACTGCTGTTTGTTCTCGGTGACGAGCCGCTTGGACGTGCGCTTCCATTCAAGGCGCAGACCCTTGCCAGTCAGCGGCTCGTCCGAGAAGAAGATATTGCCCTCGGCATCGACGTACTTGAAGACGTCCGCGGCGGCCGGCGTAACCCCCGCCAGCAGGCACGCTGCCGCCAGCAGAGAACCACAGGCCAGCGTCGCGCGTGACTCGATTGCGCGAAACCATGAATTTCTAGCCAAGCGCTTTCTCGACGAGCCCTGGACCCGGTTCGTCGATAACCCGTGCACGGTATCTTCAAGCCTCATGACAAGCCCCCGAATCATCCCCCGTTTAGCATACCAAAGCGGCTCTATGCGCCTGTAGAGCCGGCACGCCTAGACCCCGCTGAGAGCCGGCAACCAAAACCCCAATACCCCATTAGGTTATTTCAGAACCTCAATTCAAAATACTCTACTAGGTCGCAAGTTGAGTATTTTTCCTAACCTAGTTTAGAGTCAATCAAGAAAAGGTCAATTATTTGCTGGCGACTGTTGCTTTTCATTGTTTGCTGGCTATACTGACCGTGCACAAGAAGACACCAGTCCAGGGGGAAACCAATGAACCGACGATATTTTCTCGGTGCCGGCCTTGCTTTGGCCTCTGCTCCGCTCATGGCGAAAGGAACATCGATTGCGCGCCTAAAGGGCAGCAACCGTACACGAACACTTTCGCTCCATCACCTGCACACCGACGAGCGGCTGACCTTGACCTATCGTGTAGGCGATCATTATCAGCGCAGCGCACTGCAGCGCCTGAACCAGTTTCTTCGCGACTTCCGCACCGGCGATTCCATCGCCATCGATCCGCGCCTGTTCGATCTGCTGTACGACGTCAAGGGCCGTCTCGGACACGACGACGGGGTATTCGAGATCGTCAGCGGCTATCGATCTCCGTACACCAACGCAAAGCTGCGCAAGACCTCGTCCGGCGTCGCGCGCAAGAGCCTGCACATGACAGGGAAGGCCATCGACATCCGTCTGTCCGAGATGCCGACGCGGAGTATCCGCGACGCGGCCGTCTCGCTCAGTCGCGGCGGTGTCGGCTACTATCCCAAGTCAGACTTCGTGCATCTCGACACGGGGCGCGTCCGCCGCTGGGGCGCCTAGGGAGGCGCTGATTTAAGGCGCTTTCTGTCGAGTCTCATATTCAAGTCAGCCGGCCGGATAGAGGCCCGGCAGGTTGACTTCGTCAGGCTGGCGTTCACGATCAGCATCGGCAAGCGCCGTCAGGATCGGATCGCGCGCCGACTCGGCATCCCAGTGCTGCGGCTCATGCCCGTAAAGCGAACGCTCAATTTCAATGGCCGCGGCCACGGCAGCGGCGTCGGCATCGAGCTTGAACATCAACTCAACCGGCCCGCGCGGCGGTCGCACCGGCCAACGTCGCCGGCCCCAGTCAAGTAGCGCGCGGCGCGCGGCGCGTGCGTCTGCAGAGCGCATGGCGCGCTGAAGGTCGCGCAACGCATCGCCACCCCCCTCTGCTGGCGGCCCCGCTTCGTTCGAAAGCCCACGCCGCCCGAGCATGCCACGTCGGCGCTCGCGGAACCAGAGCATCAGTGTCAGTATCCAGGCGAACGCGAATACCAGCGCGAGTAACGGCGCGCCCCAGAGGTCGTTGAAGGCCGACGCGATGAAGCGCTCGCGGGCGCTGGCGTGAGCTGCAGGATCGGGCTCTTCTGCGCCGGGCGCGTATGGGGCATCGATCACCCGTACCTGGCGCGCGGGCAGGCTTGCCTGCCGGGCCTCATCCATGCCGAGACTCCACCAGGGCAGCCGCACCGCCGGCACCTCCCAGGCACCGGCCAGGGTCGGCACCAGGGTCTGCTTGAACTCGGCGGTGACCAAGAGATCGTCGCCGCTGACCTGCTCGCGTACGGCGGGCACTTGCGAGTAAACGCGAAAACCCTCGATCTCCTCGGCCGTTAGAGTGGGTATCGAACCTGCCAGCAGACCGGACGCCTCGATCAATAGAGTGCGAGTCAAGGGCTCGCCGACCCGGATCTCCTCGCGCGCCGGCCGCCACTGCTCAGCGACCGACAGCGACTCCGCGGGCAGCCAGGACGAAAGCGAATCGATGGGTATGGGCCGAACATCCAGTACCAGCTCGGGACCGACCCGAACGACAGTCTCCAGCCGCTCGAACACCGGGGCCGGGCCATCATCAGGCTCGGTTTTCCGTATTGGTGCCAGAGACTCTGCCGGAACCGCGGCCGACAGACGCGGCGCGCCCACACGCAAGGCCCCGATGCGCTGCGGCACGATGGCGTACAGACGCTCGAGCACCCGGTAGCGCACGCCGTCGCGCTCGAGGTCGCTGCGGCGGTCTTCGCCGATGCGCCTGATCACGGCGCCGTCCGCACTCGGCTCGGACAGCACCGCCTGGCGCAAGGGCACGCGGGCCAGAATACGCACGCGATAGCGGACCCGCGCATACAGATAGGGCCGCTCGGGTTCCGCCTCGACCTCCATGAAGACCGCCGCGGGTGAAACCGCGTCAGAAGACAGCGGCTGCCGCGGGCTGCCGCTCGGTTGCTCGTCGAACCGCGGCTGGGGCGGCTGAGAGCGCGCGGCCGAATCAACCGGCTCGGTCGCGAACGTCGTCTGAGCAATCAGCGGAATAGACGCTGCGATCAGCAATAGGCCCGTCGCCGGGAGCCGAAATGTCGCGGCCCGACAGCGTCCGCGGCGCCGGAAACCAGACCAACCCCAGCCCGAGGAGCGGATAGCGCCGAGCGGTTCAGGGAAGTTGTCCATGGCGCCTCATGTACTGCAACATCAGACGCTCACGCAGCAGCCCGGCGGGGTCGTCCGGGACCTGGCGCAACAGATAGTCGATGGATGCCGCACCGGCCGCATCATCCAACGGACCTTGCTCGCTATCCGCCATCATTGCGGACTCGCCCGTTTCGGAGTTTTCGATGGATTCGCCGTCAGCCCTAGCAAGCGACGGCTGGTGCGCCCCATGCTCTGCGGCAAGCGATGGCTCTCGGTCGGCGGATGTCGGGCGTCGCTGCCCCCCGCCGGTCAGCATATCGACTGCCGGGCCGTCCTCCGTGGAGCCGAAACCGGCGGCGGATTCAGGATCGGCGCCGGCGGCGTTACTCGCGCCCATGTCTGACTGGCCGTTCCCGCCGCCAGCGCCGGCGATTACGCCTCCTGCAACAACCGCCTCGACCAGGTCGCGGTTGCGCGCATCATCCTTTGGACCCGCCGCTGATCCATCCCCATCGGTACCGCCTTCGGCATCGTCTTCAATCGGTTCAGGCCCTTGGTCCGCGAATAGCGTCTCTGTCTCGGGCGACTCAGGCTGCGCTTGCAGCAGCGTCCGCAAGAGTTCCCGATTATGTCGCGCGTCGCGATGTCCGGGGGCGAGCAGCAGCGCGGCATCGTATTCGGCAACCGCGTCGGCATAGCGTCGCAGGCGGGCCAGCACGTTGCCGCGGTTGTAGTGGGCCTCCGCGCCTTGCAGGCCCTGCAGTTCGTCAAGCGCACGAGCGAAGTCGCCGGCCAGGTAGGAGGCAGCCGCGCGCCAGCTCGGCTCGTCGAAGCGCTGTGCGGCTTGACCCCTATCTCCTTGCTCAAGCGCACGCCAAGCCTGCTGGTCCGGCCTCAGCCAGAGGTCGCTCCAGGACAGGGCCTGTGCCGGCGGCGGCGGTAGCAGGCACAATGAAAGCGGCAACAAGCCGAGCCAGCCGCGCCGAAATGCCGCGGCCGCGACCGGCAGCAACAGCAACAACAGCCAGACACCCTCGTCGCGCCATTGATCCGCCTCTGCGACGCGCTCGCCCGCCGCGGCGCGGCGTCCGCCCGTCTGCAATGCGATCAGACGCGCGGTGTCCAGATCATCGGCACGCGCCCCCACCAGGATGCCGCCGCCGGCCTCCGCCAGCTCCCCGAACGGCCCGGCACCGGACACCGCCAACACTGATAGACGATGCCCCATCGCGCGAAGGCGCTCGGCCGCGGCCAGAACCGCTTGCGCGCCGGCATCGCTGCGCGGGTTGCCAGGCTCGAGCACATCCGAGATCAGGATGACATCGCCGCCAACGGCGCCGCTGCGGCGCAACAGCGCCGCGGCCATATCAATGGCCAAGTCCGTACGTCGAACACCGGACACCGGCAGCAGATCCGGCGCAAGCACCGACACCTGCTCCAGTAGGATCTCGGCATCGCTGGTCAGCGGGGCGATTAGAAACGGCTCGGCACCATAGGCAATCAATGCGAGCTGGCCCTCGTCGGCGGCACGCAGCAGATCCATCGCCTCGAAGCGGGCTCGTTGCAGGCGGCTGGAGCCGGCATCGACCCTGTCCATGCTCGGCGATAAGTCCAGCAACAGGACACGCGCCTGCTCGATGCGATACACCGGCCGCGCCTCTTGCTGCCATACCGGCCCCGCCAGCGCCGCCACCAGCAGCAGCCAGGCGACGCCGAGCAGCCCAAGCAGCAGCCACCGGCGGGCATCGCTGTCCCCACTCAACACCGCATCACGCAGGTGCGCGTCGACAAGATCCTCCCAGCGGCGCGCGCGGCGTTCCCGCAGCGCCAGCAGGATCCAGAGCGCGGCCAAAGGCACGGACACCAAGAGCCATTGCGGCCGCAGGAACGGCAGCTCGGCCATCAGTCGCCGGTCCCCAAGCTGTTCGGCCCGGCCCTAGTGGCTAGCGCATCGCGGCGCAGCACCAGCAGGCCGGCGATCAGGGCGCTCAGAACCAGCGCGGCCCCCGCCGGCCAGGGATAGAGCTCAGTGGCAGGGCGGTAGGTGCGGGAATCACGGGCAGAGGGTTCAAGCCGGTCCAGCGCCGCGTAGACCGCAGACAGCTCAGGGGCGTCGGAGGCGAGGAAGTAGTGGCCACCAGTCATCGACGCGATGGCACGCAGCAGGCGCGGGTTCAGGTCGGACGCATCGCGCCCCAGCTCGAAGCCACCGGCGCCGACGTCGCCGACCCGTCCGCCAAGTCCAATGGTGTAGATGCGAATCTCCGATTTAGCCGCCAGCGCGGCCGCCTGCAAGGGCTCGAGCGCACCGGTCGTGTTATCGCCGTCGGTGAGCAGCACCAGCACACGGTTGCCCGGCGGCTGGCCGCGGAGACGCTTGACAGCGAGCCCGATGGCATCGCCGATCGCGGTATCGCGGCCGGCCAGGCCGACCACGGTTTCATTCAGCGCCTGCGCAACGGCATCGCGGTCATAGGTCAAGGGGGTCTGCAAATAAGGCTGACTGCCGAACAGGATCAACCCCAAGCGGTCTTGGCTACGCTGGGCGATGAACCGGCTCGCCGTGAATTTGACCACGCTCAGACGCGTCGCCGGCCGGTCATTGAGCGCATAGTCCTGTTGCTCCATGCTGCCGGAGATGTCCACCGCCAGCATTATGTCGCGGCCGGATACGGGCAATGCCACCGGTTCGGCGAGCCACTGCGGGCGAGAGGCTGCCGACACCAGCAGCAGCCAGATCAGCACGCCGGCCAAGCGCCAGCGGCGCGACAGTCGATCAGGCGCAATAGCGGATGCGGCGGCGGCCTGCATCGGCGGCAGACGCAATGCGCGCCCGCTGAGTGGCGGGGCTGGCGTCAGCAGCCAACGAAGCAGCAGCGGCACCGGCAGTGCCACCAGCACCCAGGGCCATGCCAGCTGGGTCACCGCGCGCGCCTCAGGACAGGCCCCGTCTGACCGGCGACGAAGCGTTCGACGAGTTCGGCGAGTTCGCTAACATCGATATCGGCGGCAGCGCCTTGCGGCGCCCGGTACGGGGCATCGGCCAGGCAACGGCCGACACCGTCGACGAAGCTGGCATCGCCCCCTTTATCGGCCAGGTACCGCAGCCAGGATTCGCCGCACAGTCCAGCCGCGCGGTCGCCGGGAAAGCGCGCCAGCACGAAGCGGCGGAGCAGATGCGAGAGTTCGCGCAATAGCGCGGCATCGTCACGATCCACCCGCCACGCGGCGCGCAGACGAGCAAGCTCACGGCCGGCCAAACTGACCGAGCTGGCGCTCCGCCGACGCCGACGTCGCAACAGCAATAGCACCATGAAGACCGCAACCGTCAGCGATGCGAGCAACCACCAGCCCGGCGCTGGCGGCCACCAGGCGACCGGCTCCGGGAGATGGTAGTCACGCAGGCCAGCCAGCGGATCGGCCATTATGAGGCGAAACGGGCGCCCGATGAAGGATCAGCAGCGGGGGCGGTAACGGCAGACTGAGCGCGCCGCGTCAGCGCGCGGGCGGCGGGTTGTCCGAGAGCACGTGCCAGCTCCACACCGACCGGCTGATCGGTTCGAAGCGACAGCAGATGCAGGCCATGACGACGCGACAGCTCGGTCAGCAGCGCCTGTCGGTTCACGAAACCATTCTCATACAAGGCTCGACGGCCTGCACTGCGGGTGTCCAACAGCTGGCGCTCGCCATGGACATCGATGATCGGATACCGACCGGCCGGTGGAGCCTGCTCCTCGATGGGATCGTGCACTGAAACCAAGGCCACTTCACTGTGTTCAGACAATCGGGGCAGCCAGCCGGCGCTATCCGACGTCAGTCCGGCGAAATCACTGATGACGAACACCAGGCTGCCCGGACGCACCCGGCCGAGCAAGTAGGCCGCTGCCGCCGCCACCGACCCGCAACCGTCTTGCCGACGCGGTTGCGCTGCCGGTGTGAGCGCCCGCAGCAACGGCAGCAGGCCATGCTGGCGGGCCGCCGGCCGATACTCGCAGCGCCGAATCTCATCGAACACCAGGCCGCCGACGCGGTCGCCGCGGTCGACCGCCGCCCATCCGAGCAGCGCGGCGGCCTGCGCGGCGATTACGGACTTGAAGGCGACCCGGCTAGCGAAGCGCATCCCGGCGCCCTGATCCACCAGCAGCCACAGCGGACGCTCGCGCTCGTCGCGGAAGAGCTTTACATGCGGCCTCGAACAGCGCGCGGTGACGCGCCAATCCATGTAGCGCGGGTCATCGCCCGGCAGGTAGGCGCGAGACTCATCATACTCGACCCCAGGCCCGCGAAACGGCGACAGGTGTCCGCCGGCACGGGTCGCCAGCACGCGGCCGCCTTGGCCGAGACCGAGGCGGCGCGCCTCCGCGCGTGCGGCCAACAGCTCGCCGAGTGTGACGGCGACGCCGCCGCGGGCCAGCCCTCGCTCCTCGACCCTCGTCACTTCCGCCTCGGCGTCATCAGGGCACGGGTATGCGGCGGAGCAGCACATCGATGAAGCCATCGACCGTGCGCCCATCCGCCTCCGCTTCGTAGTCGAGCAACAGCCGATGACGCAAACAATCGGTCGCAACCGTCTGGATATCCTCGGGCGACACGAAGTCGCGCCCGTCGAGCCAGGCGCGGGCACGAGCGCAGCGGTCGATCGCTAGCGTTGCACGCGGGCTGGCACCGAACCTGAGCCAACCCTCCAGCTCCGCGCTGTAGCGCCCGGGCGCGCGCGTGGCCATGACCAGATGAAGCAGATAGTCCTCCAGCGCCGGCGCCATGTAGAGCGCCAACACGCACCGACGTGCCTCGAATACGGTCGTTTGCGTTACGCGTGAGCTATTGGCCTGCCGCGGGACCTCGGCTGCCTCGCCACGGGCGAGGTTTAGGATCGCCTTCTCGGTTTCGATATCCGGATAATCGACGCGAACGTGCATCAGGAAACGGTCGAGCTGCGCCTCCGGCAGGGGATAGGTACCTTCCTGCTCGATCGGATTCTGGGTTGCCATCACCAGGAACAAGGCAGGCAAGGCGAAGGTCGCCCGCCCAACCGTGACTTGGCGCTCCCCCATCGCCTCCAGCAGCGCCGACTGCACCTTTGCCGGCGCACGGTTCACCTCGTCGGCGAGCACTAGGTTGTGAAAGATGGGCCCGCGGTCGAAACGGAAGCTGCCGTCGTCCGGACGGTAGATCTCGGTGCCGGTCAGGTCGGCGGGCAGCAGGTCCGGGGTGAACTGGACACGGTGGAAATCCGCCTCGATTCCGGCGGCGAGGGCCTTGATGGCGCTGGTCTTGGCGAGCCCCGGGGCGCCCTCGACCAATAGATGACCGTCGGCGAGCAGCGCAATGAGCAGCCGCTCAACCAACACCGGCTGTCCGATGATCTGCTCGCCGATACGCCGGCGTAATGCCTCGAACTCGGCCTGGATGGGATCCTCGGCGGCGGCGTTGCGCACCCGATTCAACTCACCCCACCATCCCCGTCTCGCGCTCGGCGATATAGGCCAGCGCCTTGTCGATACGACGCAGCGTCGCCTCCTTGCCAACCAGTTGCAGCGTGATGTCGATACCCGGCGACGCGGCACGTCCGACCACGGCGACCCGAAGCGGCTGCGCCACCTTTCCCATGTTGACGCCAAGCTCACCGGCGACCCGCTCGACGACATGATGCAGCGTCTCCGGCTCCCAGTCCTCAAGCGCCAGCATCTCCAGCGCCGCACGCATCCGCGACAGTCCGTCGCGCGCGACCGGGCGCAGGTGCTTCTTGGCGGCGGCCTCGTCAAAGGCCTCGAAATCGCGGTAGCAGAAGGCACTGATCTCCGCCAGATCGACGAGCGTCTTGGCGCGCGCACCCTGCGCGGAGACGACATCGACCAGGTCCGGCCCCTGCGCCGGATCGATGTCTAGATGGCCCATTTGCGGGCTTAACAGGCGTGCGATGTGCTTGGGATCGCCGTGCTGGATGTAGTGCTGGTTCAGCCAATCCAGTTTGTCGGTATTAAAGGTAGACGCCGACTTATTGACCTCGGCAATGTCGAACAGCTCGATCATCTCCTCGACCGAAAAGACCTCCTGGTCGCCATGCGACCAACCAAGGCGGACCAGATAGTTCAGCAAGGCCTCCGGCAGGTAACCTTGATCGCGGTAGGCGACGACGCTGACCGCACCATGGCGTTTGGACAGCCGCGACCCGTCCGGCCCCAGGATCATCGGCACATGGGCGTAGCGCGGCGGCTCCTGTCCCAACGCCTTCAGGATATTCATCTGACGCGGGGTGTTATTGACATGGTCGTCGCCGCGGATCACGTGCGAGATGCCCATGTCAGCGTCGTCGACGACCACGGTCAGATTGTATGTCGGTGAACCGTCGCTGCGGCGTAGGATCAAGTCGTCCAGTTCGGCATTGGCAAACGCCATGCGGCCGCGGATCATGTCCTCCACCACCACTGAGCCGTCCACCGGATTCTTGAATCGGATCACATGGGGCTGCTCGGAATCGATGTCACGGCCGCGGCAGTGGCCGTCGTAGCGCGGCTTGACCTTGGCCGCCATCTGTTTGTCGCGTAACCTTTCCAGCCGGTCCTTTGGGCAATCGCAGCGGTAAGCGAGCCCCTTCTCCAGCAGGTCGTCGATGACCTGATGATAGCGGTCGAAGCGATCGGTCTGGAAGAACGGGCCCTCGTCGTAGTCGAGCCCAAGCCAGGTCATCCCTTCCATGATGGCATTGACCGATTCAGCCGTGGACCGCTCCAGGTCGGTATCTTCGATGCGTAACACGAAGGCACCGCCGTGCTTGCGCGCGAAGAGATAGCTGAATAAGGCCGTACGGGCACCGCCGACGTGCAGAAAGCCGGTGGGTGATGGAGCGAAGCGGGTTCGGACGGTCATCGGCGGGGGATTCCTCGGTCACGCTGGGCTGGACGGCGGATTCTAGCAGAGGCTGCGACACTTGCCTCAGGCCTTGGTAATCGATACATGCATTACAGGTCCGCCACCCGATAATACAACTCGGACCTCCACACCCGTGGCTGCTCTCGACTGACGAGGACAACGATGAAAACAACCAGAACCACCGCGCTGGCGATTGCCGGCGTCGGACTGCTCCTGCTGATTGCCGGCCCATTGCTGCCCGGCGGCGAGCGCATGACCAGGAACGACCCGCCGCGAACCGGTCATGTGACCGACCTGGCGAGGGCCGATGACGGCTCGGTGCTGGCCGGCACCCAGGACGGCGAACTCTGGCGTCTGGCGGACGGCGCCTGGACCCGTGTCAGGGTCGACCTCGGCGGCCACCCAGTGACGGCACTGGCAGCGGACCTGTCGGGCGACCCGGCGCGAGGACCGATCGGCACCGGCGGCGGCTTGGTGAATGCCCCAGCCGGACTGCCGGCGCTCAATGAACGGATCGGTGACGAGAGGGCAACCGCAAAGGGTCTGGTCGTGGCCACTGGCAACGGCCTGCGTGTCGAGATCGAGGGCGCGTGGCGACAAGCGCTGGAGGGTTTGCACACCTACCGATTGGAACCGCAGTCGCACGGTGGAACCGACTATCTTCATGCGGGGACCATCGATCGCGGCGTCTTTAGCGCTGCCGTCGTTGATCTACTTGATTGGCAACCGAATGGGCAGGGCCTACCGGACCAGACCGACGTATTCAGTTTCGTGGTCACCGCGGGCGGGCGTCTACTTGCTGGGACGGACCGCGGGCTCTACTGGCAAGCGGCGCCGATGCAGCCATGGCAGCCCTTGAAGATCGGCCTCGAGCAAAGTCGGATGTTGTCGCTGCATCTCGATGACGCCGACGAGCAAGGTCGGCAGCGGCTTTGGATCGGCAGCGACGACGGCCTCTACCGCGTCGGCTTGACCGAGGACGTCGACGGTGTCGCGGCAGATGCCTACGCGACCCTGCTGGAGGCGCCGCCGGATCATGTGCGCTTCGGCATCAGCTGGATCGTACCCTTCGACGACGGCATCATGTTCAGTGCCGGCTCGGTCTACCGATATGGCCCGACGGCCATGGCTGGATGGTATTTCGTTTCACTCGGCGGAGTTCTGTTGCTGCTGGTCGGCGGATGGCTGTTTCCAGGACGGTCGGACCAATCTGCGGGCGCGATCAGCGAGCCCGATTCGCGCGAACATCACGCCGGATGACGCGAGATGAAGATCGCACTGATCGTAGCCGCCGTCGGCGTCGTACTGGCCATCGTGGCGATGCTGACCTTCGTCTACGTCATCCAGAATGTCGAACAGCCCGAATACAGCGTGATCGAGCAGCAGGATTTCATCGAACTGCGAGACTATCCCTCGCTAGTCGTCGCCGAGGTGCGCCGAGAGGGCAGCCGACAGGCAGGGCTGAGCTCAGGCTTCGGCCCCCTGGCGCGCTACATCTTTGCCAAGGAACGCAGTGGCGATCGCATTGCGATGACGGCCCCCGTGGTGCAGCAAGCGGCGCAATCGGATGAACGCATCGCCATGACCGCGCCGGTCACTCAACAAGCGCTCGACGCTCTGGGACCGGACGGCGATCGAGAGGATGGCTGGGCCGTTCGTTTCATCATGCCGTCGGCCTACGGTCTTTCGGATCTTCCACCACCGGCCGGTGACGACGTCAAGCTGCATCAAATCCCGCCGCGTCGAATGGCCGCAATCCGCTTCAGCGGTCGCACCACTGACCAACTGATCGGCGAACAGGAACAGCGCCTGCGCAATTGGATGCAGCAGCGCGGCCTGACGCCGGCCGCGGCCCCAGTCTACGCCTACTACAATGATCCATTCACACCCGGCTTCCTGCGCCGCAATGAGGTCTTGATCGAGGTGAAGGCGGCGCCTGGCGATGAACCGGCGGCCAAGCCGGACAAGACCAAGCTTGCCCCAAAATGATCATCCTGCTCGACAACGGATCCAAACGACCAGAGGCCACCAGGAACCTCCGGCGCCTTGCCAACGCATTGAGCAGCCGGGTCGGCGAGACCGTGCATCCTGTATCACTGCTGCATTCGGCGTCGATCAACCCGGCAGAGTTGGACGGCATACCGGCCGACACACTGGAGCCTTTCCTTTTGAGACAGACCAAGAACGGGCGGCGAGACTTCGCGCTCGCCCCCTTGTTCTTTGGCAAGAGCCGGGCATTGGAGGTCTTGGTTCCAGAGATCTCCGCACGAGTCGAAGCCCTGGCAGGCGGCCTGAGCATCAGGCTCAGCGACGTGCTGTGCCCGCTGCCTGAAGGAGAACCCAGACTGGTCAAGATCTTGGCCGATCATGTGGTCGACGCCGTCGCCGAGCATGACCTCAGGGGCGCGGACGTGGTCTTGGTGGACCATGGATCCCCGATATCCGCGGTGACCGCGGTCCGCGGCTGGTTAGCAAATGCCCTGGCAGAGCACCTGGAAGGAAAACACGACGTCCGCGAAGCAGTCATGGAACGCCGGCCTGGGGCGGCTTACGACTTCAACGGCAAGTTACTCGAAGAGGCACTAACGGCTAAAGAAACGGGACGACTGCCGGCAAACGTGGTTCTCGCCATGCAGTTCATATCGCCCGGCCGCCACGCGGGAGAGGGGGGCGACATCGACGCGATCGCAAGAGAAGCGATGGAACGCACGCCCGGATTGCGTGTCGTTACATCACGCTTGATTGGTGATCACCCGTTGTTTCTGGACATTCTCCAAGATCGCATCGAGCAAGTTCGCCGCTGATCACCAAGCGCGTTACCCAGCCGGTAACGCGTCAGCGATGGCTTTAATCCTGTATCGCTTGCAGATAGTTGGCTTTGAAGGCCTCGCGGTCTTCTTTGACCGAAGGATCATAGCCCTGCGACACCATCTTCTCCTTCATCCAGCCGGGAAGGACGCCGCGTATGTACACGTTGCCTGGGTTTTCCGGATCGACATAGCGCGTGTAACTGCGGTTGCCCTTCTTGGAAGCCGCCCCACGCCGGCGCCGAGGCACGACCATCGCCGTAATATCCTCGACGTCATAGCCTCTGTCTTCGATCATTTCTCGGATCTGCTGGGCCAACTCCGCCTTGGCCTCATGCCAACGTTGGGACAGGGCCTTTTCCAGATCAGCTCTGTTTTGCTCGACTTGCTGCAGCTGATTCTGCAGTTCTTCTACACTGAGATTCTTGAATTCCACGCATTGCCTCCCGGCAAACAATTGGTTTCGAGGTGATCGGCGCCAGGGAAGCACTGAACCACTCAGCATATCCCCAGCAGCGCCGAAGGTTACGGCGATTCTTTCAAATCACCTGTCGGCCGACTAAGGATCTTCCTATCGGTGCGAGCCGCAGTCGCCCCGGCCCTGCGCTAAGAAGGCACCTCATGCGGTCGGGCGAATGACAGATAACCGACGATTTGAAGATCAATGCGAGCTAATCTAATCGGTACAAAAGAATTGTCAAGGGTTCATTGAAAAATCAACGCCTCGACTGACGGCACCAGGGTCGCGTAATGCATGTATATTCGACCTGGGTGGCATCCGAGAGAAGACCAGATCGCCGTGATTCCCTTATTCGTTCTCCCGTCGCAGTTGTACCGAAGCATTGAGCCCATCGGAGTCGCACCCAAGGTTCACCAGGATGGGCGCACAGCAAATCTGGCAATCTTCAACGTATTGCTGATCTCCGCCACTACAGTCTACCGTGAGCTCCAACAGCTCACCGCAACATGGGCATTGTGCCTTGAGAAAATGCAAGAACGGCAAAATTTCGACGGCCCTCATATTGATCGCCGCACCCAGGCAACAATGAAAGCCGGGAGAGGCGCAAATGTCCACGAGTGACGCTTGGACCGGGACTCATACAGGAGGAACAGGAGCTGGCCGGGGGCTGGCGAGCTACGTCAAGCTCTTCGCTGCACTGGTGCCAGTGTTCTTCACACTCGACACGCTTTCGCTCGGCATCATCGCGAGTGATTTCTACCGCAGCCGCCTTGGACACCTGCTGTCCGCCGAGGTCAACTGGCCGCTCAGCATCGTCATCGTCGACATCCCATGGGGGGTCGTCCTGTGCACGGTCGTCGCTACCGCTGGGTACGCAACTGGACGCCGCATGCCGGCTGCACCCGGCGACTAGTCGTCCGCCCTCTTGCCGATCTGAGACGCCTTGACGGCGCGCGGCCACAAGACCATCAGTCCCACGATCAGCAGTACTGGCACCAAAGTCAACATGGCGCGGACCACCTCGCCCTCAAGAAAAATCCGAACCAAGAGCGTGGCCACTAGATGGGCGCCCAGCAGCCACAGCCCGGCTCGCTGCACGAGGGGTGAATTCCACATCCCCGCCATGACACCATAGAGGCCGTAGGCGGCCACCCCAGTCCCAAACGCCAAGGGGACGAGCTGATAAGCATTCGCATAGTGCGGCACGACCGCGGCCAGGAACGAGAACGGTATTCCGACCAACACGACAAACAGTGGGACGAGCCGATAATCAAGCTTCGGATAAAACTTTGAGTCAACGTGGAATGCGTTCATTTTCTTTCGCCCTTCTCTTGCCTCGTCCTGACGGTGAACTTTGATTAGCGCACAGGAAATGGCATCGAGCCGGCCCGATTCAACCGACTTGGAGGCTGATGAAGCTCTTTTGATCGCGGCACATGGGCCGAGAGAAGCAACACGGAGGCTATTACCGCTCCGTCAGTAGTTCCGGCCGCGCGGTCACCGGGGGCGCGGCATCTATGCCGCCTCGAATACCTGATTGGGCCGCAAGGGATACGTCGCCGATATGAGACATGGTAACTACCAATTGTCAATCCGCAGTGGTGGACTAAGCTCAGGTCGTGAGGTCTTGCATCGCGTGTCGTTTTCGAAGCCTATGCTCGACTCCACGGGAGACGGCGCAATCATCAATCGCTAACGCACTGATTCGCAAACCGTTAAACAATCATCGCAAGGCGCCCGGAAGGGACTTTCTCAAGCGCAACCGGGTCCATCGGGGGCTGATATCATGACGCCGAACCAAAATCGAGCAGTCTGGGAATTGTGTCGTCAAGGTCTACATGGCATCGCTGAGCAGGCTGAAATGGCTTGGGGGCACGGTGAGCATCTTGACGTCGATCAACGCGCACCGCTGGCGCGCGAGATCAGCCATTTGATCAAGATCTGCAATTGGGAGGCGCGTGCACAGGAAGCGAGATCGGCAGCCTAATGGCCGCAACGGATCGGTGGTGCCCCGCGTGACCACCGTCTCCGCAACCGCGGAGGTCGGCGGATGCAGACTGGTTATCTGACCCTAGAGACCCATCCCGCACACGCCGGTCTCGTGAGGCTGCGCGGGGTTGATAGCCTCCAATATCCTCCTGCAACAACCGACGGCGACGCGGCGACACTTCGCTTCGCCGCCCGATTCGCAGACATCGATGCCGCGCTGATGCATTTCCACGCCGGGCTGCGCCGGCATCTCGTGGATGTCAACCAGCACCTTTATCGTGCGCCGCTTGGCGACGCGATCGCGGTCGCAGAAGCCATCGAACTCCCGTATCGACGCGTCTTCATCGACCCCGAGTTCGCTAGCGACGAGCGGCTGCCGCGAAAGGTCGAAGCGCTTCACCGACGCCACCGGCGCCGGGACCGCGTGTTCAATGCAGTCGGAATCGCTGCGCTGATCTGGTTGGCGGTCAAGGCTTTCTTCGGCGTTTGACGGCGGGCGCGACGATCCGGGCACAGGAGAACGAGCGACGGGATCAGTGCGGCCAGAGCGCGCGGATCGCCGCGACACCCTGGCCGCCATGCTCGAAACACTCGTCCAGATCGTCTCGGCCCAAGCCTCCGAGCGCATAGACCGGCAGACAGACCGACTCAACAAGGGCCGCGAACCCTGCCCACTCCAATGCCCTGCCTGCAGGGTGAGTGGCAGTGGCCTTGACCGGCGATAGCAGCACATAGTCGAGCCCTAGCCGCCGCGCCAGGTCGAGTTCCTCGCTGTCATGGCAGGAGGCGCCGACGAGCCGGGACGGTGCCACGGGCCGCGCGCTGAGTCGACGTAGTGCGTGCGCAGTCAGGTGCAGACCATCGCAGGGCAGACCGGCTGCCGAGGAAGGCTTGCGGTTGAGCAGCAGACGAGCACCAGCGGCGCGGCAAAGCGGAAAGATGCGCCGGGCCAGGGCGGCAAAGGCGGGGTCGGGCAGCTGATGGGCGCGCAGTTGCACCAGCCGGATACCAGAGGACAACGCGCGCTCCAACCGCTTGCAGAAGAGATCGGGGACGCCGGGATCATCACCGGTGATCAGATAGAGTGTCGGCAGACGCAAGGCATTGATAACGGGCCGGTCCGCAGCCGGGAATAGCGCGGGGTCCATGTCGTTCGGCGCCACCCAGGCCAGCGGCTGCCCCTCCCTGCCGACTACATCACCGTCGTATTCATCGACATGGAAGACGTCCAGCAGGATCTTGCAGTCGCCATAGTCATGGCCGACCCGGATCAGCGGCCGGCAACGCCGAACCTGGATGCCGAGTTCTTCGAGCAGCTCGCGGACGAGCGCATCCCGAGGCTGCTCGCCCGGCTGCAACTTGCCGCCGGGAAACTCCCATAGCCCGCCCTGATGGACATCCGCCGGGCGACGCTGAATCAGGATGCGGCCTTTGCAATCAGCGACGGCGGCCGCCGCGACATGGATGTGCAGGGCGCCTGCCTCGGATGCCGACATTCTGGGGGGCGCGCTAGGTCCTGTATTCGGCATTGATGCGCACATAGTCATAAGACAGGTCGCACGTCAGTACCCGCGCATCGGCATCGCCGCGTCCGAGTGCAACCCGGATCGCAAAGCTGTCCCGCGCCATGACGCGTCGACCTTCGGCTTCTTGATAATCCGGATCGCGCCCGCCAGCGGAGACGATCAGACAGTCGTCCAGCCAAATCCGGATGGGATCGATATCCAAATCCTCGATGCCGGAGCGGCCGACCGCGGCGAGGATGCGCCCCCAGTTGGGATCAGACGCGAACAGGGCGGTCTTGACCAGCGGCGAATGGGCGATCGCATCGGCCACCATGCGGGCCTCGGAAGCCGAAGCCGCGGCGCTTACCTCGACACTGACAAGCTTGGTTGCCCCCTCGCCGTCACGCACGATAGCAGCCGCCAATTCAAGGCAAAGGTCGGCGACGGCTTCGGACAACGACCTCCAGTCTTGCCCGGCTGAACTATCGATAACGCGATTCCCCAGGGTTCCTGCGGCACTCAATACACAGGCATCATTGGTCGAGGTATCGCCGTCAATGCTGATGCAGTTGAACGACTGCTCCACCGCATTGGACAGACATTGCTGCAACACATCGGCCGCCACGGCGGCGTCAGTGGCGAGGAAGGCGAGCATGGTCGCCATATCCGGCCGGATCATACCGGCGCCCTTGGCGATGCCGACGACAGTCGCGCTGCGGCCGCCGAGGTCGAACTGCCGCGATGCCAGTTTCGGCACCGTGTCGGTCGTCATGATCGCTTTGGCCGCGCGCTCCCAACCGTCCTCGGTCAATTCCGCAAGGGCACCTGGCAACGCTGAGCCGATGCGCTCCAGCGGCAGATACTCACCGATCACACCGGTCGAGAACGGCAGCACCTGGTCCTCTGCACAGCCGGCCGAGCTCGCCAGCAGTCGACAACTAGCGCGGGCGTCCTGCAGGCCGCGCGCACCGGTACCGGCATTGGCGTTGCCTGCATTGATCAGAAGACAACGCGGAACGGCCCGAGCGAGATGCTCGCGCGCGACCCGAACCGGAGCGGCGCAGAAGGCGTTGCGCGTGAAGGTCGCCGCCGTTGTGGACCGGGGCGGCAACTGCAGCACGACGAGGTCGTCGCGGTCGCGATAACGGATGCCGGCCGGCACGCTGGCCAGGCGCACACCCTGAATGCGATATGCGCTCATCGGCGCTCAGGAGACCTTACCGTGACACTGCTTGTACTTCTTGCCGGAACCGCAAGGGCAGGGCTCGTTACGGCCGACCTTGCGCGTCTCCCGCACATAGGGCTGGTGATCGCCATCGCTAGGCGCACGCTGCGCTGCTCCCGCCATCGCGGCCCTGCCACGCTCCGCGCCCGCGGCCTCGGGCGCCGGTTCCTGCGCATCCCCAAGGCCGCTGAACTCCTCGTGCTTGAACTCGAACTCCTGACCGCGGGGCGCCATCGGCTGCGCCAGGTCGGGCGTCTGCACCTGCATGCGCGACAGCGTCTTGATGACCTCCTGTTTAATGCTGGCGAGCATCGCGGAGAACATCTCGAATGCCTCGCGCTTATACTCCTGCTTCGGGTTTTTTTGGGCGTAGCCGCGCAGATGGATGCCCTGACGCAGATAGTCCATTTGCGCCAAATGGTCTTTCCATTGGGTATCGAGGGTTTGCAGCATCACCGCCTTTTCGATCTGCCGCATCGTGGCCGCGCCGACCAGCTTTTCCTTGTCGGCATAGTGATGGCCGATCTCATCTTCGATGCGCCTGCGCAGCGTCTCTTCGTGCAGATCATCATCGGCGTCGAGCCACTGCTGGATAGGCCAGTCTCCGCCGAACGCGTCGACCAGCGCCGCCTCGAGGCCGGCAACGTCCCATTGCTCCTCCAGACTCTGCGGCGGAATGTAGAGATCGACCAGCTGACCCAGCACGTCCGCGCGCATCGCCACCACGGTCTCGGAGATGTCGTCGCCGTCCATCAGCTCACGGCGCTGCTGATAGATGACCTTGCGCTGATCGTTGGCGACATCGTCGTAGTCGAGCAGCTGCTTGCGGATGTCGAAATTTCGGCCTTCGACCTTGCGCTGTGCATTCTCGATTGCCTTGGTCACCCAGGGGTGCTCGATCGCCTCGCCTTCCTGCATGCCGAGCTTCTGCATCATCGCGCCGACCCGATCGGACGCGAAGATCCGCATCAGATTGTCTTGCAGCGACAGATAGAAGCGGCTGGAACCCGGATCGCCCTGCCGCCCGGAACGGCCGCGAAGCTGGTTGTCGATGCGTCTGGATTCGTGCCGCTCGGTACCGATTACATGCAGGCCGCCGGCCTCGATGACGCTGGCGTGGCGCACCGTCCAGTCCTTTCGCAAACGCTCACGCTCGGCGTCATCCGCGGCATTTTCCAATTCGCTATCCAGGTTACCGCCAAGCACGATGTCGGTACCGCGGCCGGCCATGTTGGTGGCAATGGTAACGGCACCGGGCTCGCCGGCGCGCGCCACGATAGCGGCCTCGCGCTCGTGCTGCTTGGCGTTTAGCACCTCATGGCGAATGCCATTCTCGGTGAGCAGCTTAGAGACCAGCTCGGAGGTTTCGATGGAAGCGGTGCCAACCAGAACCGGCTGTTTTCGAGCGACGCAGTCCTCAACGTCCTCGATGATGGCGCGATACTTCTCCGGGGGAGTCAAATAGACGAGATCACCGCGGTCGTCGCGCACCATAGGCATGTTGGTGGGGATGACGGCGACCTCGAGGTTGTAGATCTGTTGGAATTCGAACGCCTCGGTATCGGCGGTGCCGGTCATGCCGGCGAGCCTCGGATAGAGCCGAAATAGATTCTGGAAGGTGATCGACGCGAGCGTCTGATTCTCTTGCTGAATCGCCACCCGCTCCTTGGCCTCGACCGCCTGATGCAGACCCTCCGACCAGCGCCGCCCCGGCATCGTGCGACCGGTGAACTCGTCAACGATGACGATCTGACCGTCGCGGACGATATAGTCGACGTTCTTCTGGAACAGCGCGTGGGCGCGCAGGGCCGCGTAGACATGGTGCATCAACACAATGTTGGCGGCGTCATAGAGACTCTCGCCCTCGCGCAGCAGCCCCAACTCGGTGAGCATGTCCTCGACCTTCTGGTGGCCGTCTTCGCTCAAATAGACCTGCCGACCCTTCTCGTCGACCGAGAAGTCCCCCGGACCGAAATCGGGCTTGCCCTCTTCGTTGGTGATCGGGTCCTGCCGCGTGAGACTCGGTATGATCTGATCTATCTTCTGGTAAAGGTCGGTATTGCCCTCGGACGGACCCGAGATGATCAGCGGCGTCCGCGCCTCGTCGATCAGGATCGAGTCCACCTCATCGACGATGGCGTAGAATGGATCACGCTGCACGCGCTGCTCCGCGGTGAAGGCCATGTTGTCGCGCAAATAGTCGAAGCCGAACTCGTTGTTGGTGCCATAGGTGATATCGGCATGGTAGGCGCCACGGCGGGTCGCCGAACGCAGGTGCCGGTAGCCCTGACCCTCCGCGCCATCGAAGTCTGGGTCGTACAGGTAGGACGCCGCATCCGGACCCATGCCGCTCGATGAGTTGATGACGCCGACGCTCAAGCCGAGGAAGTGATAGATCTGCCCCATCCAGGCGGCATCGCGGCGGGCCAGGTAGTCATTGACGGTCACCACGTGCACGCCCTTGCCTGGCAGTGCATTCAGGTAAGCCGCCAGTGTCGCCACCAGGGTTTTACCTTCACCGGTGCGCATTTCGGCAATACGTGCCGAGTGCAGCACCATGCCGCCGACCATCTGCACGTCGAAGTGGCGCATACCGAGCACCCGCTTGCCGGCCTCTCGCACAACCGCGAAGGTCTCCGGAAGCAGGTCGTCCAGGGTCGCACCCTTGGTCAGGCGATCGCGGAACGCATCGGTCCGGGCGCGCAACTCAGTGTCGGACAGCGCCGTCAGCTCGGGTTCGAGCGCATTGATCGCATCGACGCTCTTCAGCAGCCGCTTGACCAAACGGTCGTTGCGGCTGCCGAACATCTTCTTGAATGGATTGAAGGCCATTGACTCGTGCCCTCGCGGGCTCCTCTGGGGAATCGAAAAATCCCTTGATCATACCGGAATCAGCTGATTGGCGCAGAAACGGCCGGAAACTCGCTCGATCGGGGAGGGAAGCAACGGCGGCTAGGCCGCCAAGGTGAACAAGAGGCCGGGACCGCCCACCATGAGCAGCCCCGGCGTCTCGCTCGGGCCCTTCGGCGTTAGTTGAACGTCGATCAAGCCACGCGCAGGGTCATAGCCGGGCAATGCGAGATTTCTGGCTCAGATCGAGGTAGCGCATCGGGTTGACGGCCTCGCCGTTGCGGCGGACCTCGAAGTGGACGTGTGGACCGGTCGAACGACCGGTCGACCCGAGCTTGGCGATGACCTGACCCTTACGCACCAGATCGCCCTCCTTGGCCAGATTACGGTGGTTGTGGGCGTAGCGTGTCTCCAAGCCATTGGCGTGCCGAACCTCGACAATGTTGCCATAGCCGCTCTTGCGCCCGGAGAAGATCACCAGACCATCGGCCATGGCAACGATGTCGGAGCCGTGCTTGGCGGCGATATCGATGCCCTTGTGCATGCTGCGGCGCCCGGTAATCGGATGGCGCCGATAACCGAAGCTCGATGTCACGACGCCGCCTGATAGTAGCGGCCAGCCTTCCGGCACCGAGTGGCTCTTCAGATCCCGCTCCATGATGAGCGTCTCCAGCAGCACCAGTTTCCGCTTGCGATCGTCCAGCGCTGCCAGCACCTTAGCTAAGTCCTGCGCGACCTCGTCCACTCGGTTCTCGGCCATAGCGCCGTCATCCGGGCCGCCCGCGGAGGCAGGGTTCTCGAAGTCGAATTCGTCCTCGTTGAGGCCGGCCATCTCCACCAAACGCTGGCCCAGGGCGTTGACCCGCAGCAGCTCCGCCTGCAGCACGCCAACTCGAACCGCCAGCGCATCAATATCGGGATTGGCCTGCGGACGGTGCGCAGACGAGGACTGCCCCAGGATGGAGAACGCATGCATGTCGGGCATCACTTGCCCGGCCACGACCGGCTGCGAGAGCCGGTGCTTACCGAGCCAGAAACCGACGCCGCCAGCGGCGATCGCCACCGCGACCATGACCAGGAGGACGACAGAACTGAAGCCCTGTTGACCGGCGCGCAAGACCGGCTTCCGATACAGTTGTCGCATTGTTAAACGCTCGTTTATCTTGATGTTCGTTCACTGGACCACGTGGCGCGGCCCGGCCCCCAATCTATCTATAAAGACGCGCTCCGTTGCCGACAGACCTATCATCCGAGCCTTTATGTCCGACCGCACACGCCATATCCGTCGATTTCTTCGCCAAAGCGATGCGCTGAGCGCGGTGCTCGAAGAAACTCAACGACGTGAACGCCTACTTGCTCAGGTCCGCCAAATGCTTCCAGAAGCGGTTCAGCCGCACTGTCGGCAAGCCACACTGGAGGCTTGCCGATTGACGCTTTCGGTGGATTCCCCTGCTTGGATCGATCGACTGAGGTTTCTCTCTCCCCAGTTCATGGACGCGCTCAGACAGCGAGGCGTCGAGGTACGCGAATGCCGAATTCGTGTGTTGCCGGGCCAGGCACCCGCGCCGACACGAAGCGACAGCGCAATCGAGCAGCCGGGCGCAATCGCTGCCCAGCATTTGAATCGAGCCGCGGACAGTCTCGGCGACTCCGCTCTTTCCGAGAGTCTCAGGCGCATGGCCAGACATTTCGCGCCCAATGAGACTTGAAGTTCGCCGGACAATCGCGCTGGCGCATGCGCCGGAGGCTCCCGAGCGACCCGCGCTTGATCAGCCGACCAGTACCGGGTTGGCGTAGCTAATCGGCGCATCCTTCGGATCATCGAAGGTGACCTCTTCCCAGGCGCTCTCATCGGCCATCAGCGTACGCAGCAGCCGATTGTTCAACGCGTGTCCGGACTTGTGTCCGCGGAATGCGCCAATCAACGAATGGCCGAGTAGATAGAGGTCGCCGATGGCGTCCAGAATCTTGTGCTTGACGAATTCATCCTCGTAGCGCAGACCGTCATCGTTGAGGACTCGGAAGTCATCGACGACGACGGCATTGTCCAAGCTCCCCCCCAACGCCAGGTTTTGAAGGCGGAGGGCCTCGATATCGCGCAAGAAGCCGAAGGTCCGGGCGCGGCTGACCTCTTTCACAAAGGATGTCGTCGAGAAATCGACGGTAGCCGACTGAATCCGCGACGTGAAGGCCGGATGATCGAAGTCGATCGAGAAGCCAACCTTGAAACCCTCGAAGGGCTCGAAGCTGGCAAATTTGTCACCGTCCTCGACGGTGACCGCCCGCTTGATGCGTATGAATCGCTTCGCCCGGTTCTGTTCTTCGATGCCGGCGGATTGGATGAGGAATACGAAAGGTCCTGCGCTGCCGTCCATGATCGGCACCTCAGCAGAACTGACATCGACGTAGGCGTTATCGATGCCGAGACCGGCAAAGGCCGAGAGCAGGTGCTCGACCGTCGAGACGCGAGAGCCCCCACAACTGAGGGTGGTCGACAGACGGGTATCGCCGACGTGGGAAGGGCATGCCTTTATATCGACCGGGGGATCGAGATCGACACGACGAAACACGATACCGGTATCCGGCGCGGCTGGCCGCAAGGTCAAATAGACCTTGTTGCCCGTATGTAGCCCGACCCCGGTCGCTCGGATGACATTCTTCAGCGTTCTTTGGCGGATCATGCTTGCTCCTCCCAACGCGTCGGACCACGCAGTCTGGCCCGGCGCCATCCGGCGTGTGGCTTGGTACCCGAAACGGAAGGCCGTCCGCCCCTCTTGGGCGAAAAGCGTCGGGTCGATGTCAACCACATGTTAGGGTTTACCCGGATTTTTATCAAGCAAAAAAACCTTACTCAAGCAACGTAGCTGAATTTCCTTGCTTTATTGAGCTAGGGATTGCCCTAGGCCAATCCGATATCTTCACTCCGGACGCAATGCGCTGGCGTCGACAACCACTGTTTCTCCGATTCACGGAGACGCAAGCGCCGCCTGACGTCATGCGCCAGGTGCCGCGGGCGCGCCGGTCGCCTTGCCAGATTGACAAGAGACACAGCACGACCCGCCATGACCTCCGGCGCGGCGCCAAAGGCGCGGACGCCATGCCCGGACACCTGGTGCATGACTCAGCAGCATCGCCTAATCGGCCTGCCGGCGCAGAAAGGCGGGAATGTCGAGATAGTCCAAGTCGGCCGCCTGTTCGGCGCCGCCGCCTCCTGCCGCGACGCGTCGGTTGCGAATGTACGACGGCTGATCCATGTCGCGGTAGTCGGGCGAGACAACCTCGTCGTCGCGCGCGGCGGTATTGATCAGACGCATCTTCGGCTCGTCGTTGCGCGCCGCCCGGCGGGCGCCCAGGCCGGTGGCGACGACCGTGACACGCAGTTCGTCATCCAACTCGGGGTCGATAACGGTGCCGACGACGACAGTCGCCTCCTCGTCGGCGAAGTCGCGCACCGTGTTACCTACTTCATCGAACTCTCCGATGGTGAGGCTGAGTCCCGCGGTGATGTTGACCAGGATACCCTTGGCGCCGGCAAGATCGATGTCTTCCAACAACGGGCTATTGATGGCCGCCTCCGCTGCCTCGCGGGCGCGGTTCTCGCCGGTCGCGGCGCCCGTACCCATCATCGATACGCCCATCTCGGACATGACGGTCTTGACGTCGGCGAAGTCGACATTGATCAAACCCGGGCGGGTGATCAATTCGGCAATGCCCTGTGTGGCGTTCAACAGCACGTCGTTGGCCGAGCTGAAGGCGTTCAGCAGGGTCATCTCCTTTCCCAGCACCTGCAGCAGCTTGTCGTTCGGGATGGTGATGAGCGAATCCACGTACTTGGCCAGTTCGGCGATCCCCTCGCCAGCCACCTTGCCGCGCTTATTGCCCTCGAACGGGAACGGCTTGGTCACCACGGCCACCGTCAGGATGCCCAGCTCGCGAGCGACCTCGGCCACCACGGGCGCCGCGCCGGTGCCGGTGCCGCCACCCATTCCGGCGGTGATAAAGATCATGTCGGAGCCGTCCAATGCCTCCTTGATGCGATCTCGATCCTCCTCGGCAGCCTTGCGGCCGATGGCCGGATCGGCTCCGGCGCCAAGGCCCTTGGTGATCCCGGCACCGAGCTGGAGGATGGTCTTGACGGTCGCGTTCTCCAGTGCCTGCGCGTCGGTATTGGCGCAGATGAACTCGACCCCTTCGATATTGGCCGCCGCCATATGATTGACCGCGTTACCGCCGCCGCCGCCAACGCCGATGACCTTGATGACGGCTGTTTGAGTCTGGGTATCCATCAATTGGAACATGAAGTCTCACCTCTCGGTTTGCTGCTTGCTGTTGCTTTCGATCGCTGCTGTCCCCTCGGGCCGCGGGGTGTCCTCGCCCGTCTAGTTACTGCTGGCCTGGGCGTCCGAACCCACGCCTTGCCCATCGTGCACGGCCCGACACGCGGCCCGCACACGCCTAGAAATTACCGCTGAGCCACTTGCGCATCCGCCCCCATAGACTGGCGTTCTCGGCATACTCGGAACCGCCCGCGAAGCGGTGCTTCTGGGCATAGATCAGGAGGCCGACGCCGCTCGCATAGACCGGGTCGGCGATGGTCTCCTCGAGTCCTGTCACGTATTGCGGCACACCGAGACGCACTGGCATGTGGAAGACCTCTTCGGCCAGCTCCAGCACGCCGTCCATCTTGGCGCTGCCGCCGGTCAGCACGACCCCGCCCGCGACGCGGTCCTCGAAACCACTGCGCCGGAGTTCGTTCTGGAGCAGACCGAGCAGTTCCTCGTAGCGCGGCTCGACGACCTCGGCCAGGGTCTGGCGCGAGAGCTGGCGGGCCGGACGCTCGCCGATACTGGGAACCTCGATGTCCTCGCTGATACCCTTTGACGACAGCGCGCAGGCATGCCGGATCTTGATTTCCTCGGCGTGCTGTCGCGGCGTGCGCAGCGCCGCGGCGATGTCGTTGGTGACCTGATCGCCCGCGATCGGGATGACCTTGGTGTGGCGGATGGCGCCATCGGTGAACACCGCCATATCCGTGGTACCGCCGCCGATGTCGATGACGCAGACGCCGAGCTCCTTTTCATCGTCGGCGAGCACTGAGTAGCTCGAGCACAGTTGACCCACCACCAGGTCATCGACCTCGAGCCCGCAGCGGCGGATGCACTTGACAATGTTCTCGGCCGCGCTGACGGCGCCGGTCACCATGTGGACACGCGCCTCCAGACGCACACCGGACATGCCGATCGGCTCCCGAATGCCTTCCTGATCGTCGATGATGAATTCCTGCGGCAAGATATGCAGGATTCGCTGGTCGGCCGGAATCGCGACCGCCTTGGCCGCATCGATGACGCGCTCGACATCGGATTGCACCACCTCGTGCTCCTTGATGGCGGTGATGCCATGGGAGTCGAGACTGCGGATATGGCTGCCGGCGATGCCGGCATGCACCGAGTGGATCTCGCAACCGGCCATGAGCTCGGCCTCCTCCACCGCACGCTGGATCGATTGCACGGTCGATTCGATATCCACCACCACGCCCTTCTTCAGGCCGCGCGACGGATGCGTGCCGATGCCGACCACCTCGATGGTATCGTCCGCCTTGATCTCACCGACCAGGGCGGCGACCTTGGAGGTACCGATGTCCAAACCAACGACCAGATTCTTCTCACTTCTTCTGGGCATGCCAGTCAGCTCCGTTCCCGTGTATTGATTGCGGCCAGGTGGTCCGATCCGGCGCCGGCATTGGCCTTGGGTAACCAGCGGACCGCGAATCCGTTGCTGTAACGTAGGTCGATGCGGATCGGAATGCCGATCGCCTCCACCTGCGGATAGGCGCCGAGCAGGCGTTCGAAGCGGATGTCCAAGTCCGCGGTGCCGAGAAGGAGTTCTGTTCCTCCGAGCAGCGCGACACTCCAATCACCGCGTGTGTTGCGGGCGACGCCATCGACGATCAGGCCCAGTTCCGCCAGGCGCGGATGCCACTGCTGGAAACGCCGGGCGACCTCGGGGGCCATATCGTCGGCGCCGTCGAGCCGCGGCAAACCCGCCGGCAGCCGGCCATCGCGCGGCCTGAAAACGACGCCTTCGGCGGTCACCAGGCCGTTCTCGCCCCAGCGCGCCATGGCCTCGTGCTCGAGCACCGTAAACACGATTCGATCGGGCCAGACACGACGCGCGCTCGCCCGGTCGATCCATGGCAACGCCTCGACCTGCTGCTGCAGCGACTGCAGATCCTGCGTCAGGATGCCGCCGGAGATATGCTCCGAGATGGTCTCTTGCAGCGACTCCTTGGACAAACCGCGCATCTCGCCGTCAATGGTGACGGTCACGATCGGCAGGACACGCGGTTCCCAATCGGCCGCGATGACGCCGGCCATCACCAACGCGGCAAGGATGACGATCGCCGTCAGCAGGCGCGCGATCAGCGCCCAACTGCTCGGTGGCCGCGGCGTCTGACGCACGCGCTCCACTGGAGCCGAATCGAGTGTCGCGGTCGCGTCGGTCACGCGCGCCTCGCTCCCGGGCCCTCTATTCCGAGGCTGGTCTGCAAGATCTGGCCGCAGAGCGCGTCGAAGTCGATACCGGCGGCCTTGGCCGCCATCGGCACCAGGCTGTGGTCGGTCATGCCCGGCACGGTATTGACCTCGAGCAGCTTCGGCGAACCGTCGGCGTCGAGCATGAAGTCCACCCTTCCCCAGCCGCCGGCACCGACCGCGTCGAAGGCGCGCAGACAGAGCGACTGGTACTCGGCCTCCTGTGCCGGGTCTAGGCCGCAGGGACAAAGATAGCGGGTGCTGTCAGCCTGGTACTTGGCCTCGTAGTCATAGAAGGCGTGTGGTGTCTCAAGCCTGATCAATGGCAGCGCGCGGCCGTTGAGGACAGCGCAGGTGAACTCGGCGCCTGGGATCCAGCGCTCGGCCAACACCGCGGCATCGTATTCAGCCGCGGCCCGCCAGGCGACCGCCAGCCCTGCCCTGTCGGCGACCTTGGCCATTCCGATGCTGGAGCCCTCTTGGGCAGGCTTGATCATCAGCGGAAACCCGAGCCCCTCGGCCTTCGGCAAGTCTTCGGCGCCAAATAGCAGTGCGAACTCCGCGGTCGGGATGCCGGCACCGGCCCACACCAGTTTGGTGCGGTACTTGTCCATGCCGATAGCCGAGCCGAGAACTCCCGAACCCGTGTAGGGCAGGCCGATGGTCTGCAGTGCGCCCTGAATCTGTCCGTCCTCGCCGCCGCGTCCGTGCAGGATGATGAACGCACGGTCGAAAGCGCCAGCGCGTATCACCTCAAGCACATCGGGGCCCGGGTCGACCGCATGCGCGTCGACGCCGAGACGCTCCAACGCGGCCAGCACGGCGGCACCGCTTTTCAGCGAGATCTCGCGTTCGGCGGCCTGACCGCCCATCAAAAGGGCAACCTTGCCGAACATGCCGGGGTCTGGATGCATCAGGAAAACGCTCCTACCCGACGGACCGCGGGTATTCGTCGAATGCCGCTCGCTCGCTGCACTTCGGCCTGCAACTGGCCGATCAGACGCGCGATGTCACTGGCGCTGGCATTACCGGTGTTGATGATGAAATTGGCATGCTTCGGCGACACCTCGGCAGCACCGATACGCATGCCCTTGCGCGTCTCGGCCATCAGCGGGCGCCCCCTCTGCCCGCGGGGCCGACTTGCAAGTCTGCAGGCGTACGCGGCAGAGCCGGGGCGCGGCTCGGCCATGGGCAAGGAAGCGGCAACCGGCCTCGCAACGATTCACCGCAGCCGAGCCGCAGCCGCAGCACGGACACGGGGCGCGCGTCAGCTGCGATCGCCATCACCGGCTCCCTGTTGCAGTTGCGCTGGCAGCCGCGCGGCCAGTCCGCCTATGTCTCCGGCGCCCGAGACCAGCACCAGGTCGCCATCCTCGACGAGGGTATCCAGTAGCTCCGGGACCTCGGTTAGATCCTGCGCGAACAGAGGCTCCAGTTGACCGCGCTGGCGGATGGCGCGTGTCAGGCTTCGCCCATCCGCGCCGGGAATGGGCTGCTCGCCGGCGGGGTACACCTCGCAAAGCACGAGTACGTCGGCCTCCGAGAGCACATGCACGAAGTCGTCGAACTGCTCCTCGGTACGGGAATAGCGGTGCGGCTGGAACACCACCACCAGACGCTGACCTGGCCAGCTCGCGCGCGCGGCGGCGATGGTCGCGGCGACCTCTCGCGGGTGGTGCCCATAGTCGTCGATCAAGGTGAAAGAACGCGCGTCAGCCGTCAGGACTGGATTGACGACGAAGCGTCGGCCAATGCCCTGAAACCGCGCCAGCGCGCGCTGTATCGCCTCCTCATCGACGCCTAGCTCCAAGGCAATGGCAATCGCCGCCAAGGCGTTCAGCATGTTGTGCCGACCGGGCAGGTTCAGCTCAATCGGCAGCGGCGCCGAGCCTTCCGCGTGCACGTCGAAGTACATCCGCGTTCCGCGCTGGCGAATATTATCGGCACGCACGTCGGCGTCGGCGCGGGTGCCGTAGGTGCAGACCGGGCGGGCGATCATAGGCACCAGAGCGGCCACCTCGGCGTCGTCGACGCAGAGAACGGCGAGCCCGTAGAAGGGAAGGTGGTGCAAGAACTCGACGAAGGTCGAGCGCAACCGATTGAAGTCATTGCCGTAAGTGCGCATGTGATCGGCGTCGACATTGGTCACCACGGCCATCATCGGCTGCAGGAACAAGAAGGACGCATCGCTCTCGTCGGCCTCGGCGATCAGATACTTGCTGCTGCCGAGGCGCGCGTTCGCACCAGCGCTGTTCAGCAGCCCGCCGATGACGAAGGTCGGGTCCAGGTCGCCCTCGGCGAGCACACTTGCGATCAGACTGGTCGTGGTCGTCTTGCCGTGCGTACCGGCGACTGCAACGCCGTAATGGAAACGCATCAGTTCGGCGAGCATCTCGGCACGACGCACGACAGGGATACGCGCGGCACGGGCGGCGATGATCTCGGGATTCGTGTTATCAATCGCGGTCGACACCACGACCGCGTCGACGTCCTCTACCTGCGACTCGCGATGGCCAATGAACACATCGATCCCGAGCTCCCGCAGACGTCCGGTAACGCCGCTGTCGCGGCGGTCCGAACCCTGCACCTGATAGCCCAGATTGGCCATCAGCTCGGCAATACCGCTCATGCCGGCACCGCCGATCCCAACGAAGTGCAGTCGGCGCATACGGCCCATGTAGCTGGCGCTGTGGGTACGGTGGGCGTTCATGTCGATAAGCGCCAAGCGCGAATGAGAGCGGTTCGAGTTCCGACGCTCGACTGGCGTTTGGGGGCTTGGCGTAAGCGCCGAGGGCCGAGGCCATTAGCTGGCGTTGGCGTTAGCGCTTGGCACTTGACGCTGCCATCGCGAATCGGCAAGAGCCTGGTCATCGTGCCGCCAACTCCATGCAGGTCATCGCGATCGCCGCCGCTGCATCGGTCTTCGCCTTTGCCCGTCCGGCCTCGGCCATCGCAAGACGCCTGGCCGGGTCGGCCAGCAGCTCGGATAGTTCGCCGGCGAGCCGCTCGGGTGTCAGATCGCGTTGGATGATCAACCGCGCGGCACCGGCGTCAGTGAGATAGCGGGCGTTGCCGACCTGATGGTCGTCCACGGCATAGGGATAGGGCACGAACACGGCCGGTAGGCCAGCAACGGCCAGTTCCGACACCGTCAGCGCCCCGGAACGGCAAATTGCCAGGTCTGCCCAGGCATAGGCTCCGGCCATGTCGCCGATGAAGGCCATGATCTCGGCCTCGACGCCGGCATCGGCGTAGGCTTGCCGCGCCAGGGTCAGCGTGCGCTCGCCGGCCTGATGCCGGACCACCGGCCGAACCGCTTCAGGCAGCAGCGCCAGTGCCCGCGGCACGGTCTCATTCAAGGCCTGGGCTCCGAGTGAACCGCCGACAACCAGCAGGCGCGGCGGATCAGATCGGCCAGCGAATCGCTGCGCCGGCGGCTCCAGCGCGATGATCTCAGCGCGAACCGGGTTCCCGCTTGCGACCGCGCCGCGGCGTTCAGGAAAACTCCCGGGGAATGCCTCGAACACCCGGTCGGCAATGCGCGACAGCCATTGATTGGTCATGCCGGGAACGCTGTTCTGCTCCTGGATGACCAGGGCACGCCCCTGCAGACGCGCCGCGAGCCCGCCCGGGCCGGAAACGAAACCGCCCATCCCAAGCACCGCTTGCGGTGCACGGCGCTTTAGAATCGCGCCAGCCTCGCGCAGCGCCGAGGTCAGCTTCAACGGCGCCGCGAGCAACTGCCGCAGGCCCTTGCCGCGTACGCCCTCGATACCGATCCATTCGATGTCAAACCCGTGTTCAGGCACTAGACGCGCCTCCATGCCGGCGCGCGTGCCCATCCAGAACACCTCGGCGCCGCGCGCCCGCAGTGCCTCGGCCACCGCCAAGGCGGGAAAGACATGTCCGCCGGTGCCGCCAGCCATGACCGCTATGCACGCTGCCATCGGCCACCTCGACTCGGTCGCGTGCCGCCGTCCGGTATCGGCTCGACCATGGTACGGCGCAGCTCGAAGTCGATCCGCAACAGCACCGCCGTGGCCACAAGGGCCACGATCAGTGCGTTGCTGCCGTAGCTCAGGAACGGCAGCGGCAGTCCCTTTGTCGGCAGCAGGCCCGTATTGACGCCGACGTTGACGAACGCCTGCAGACCGAGCATGAGCCCGAAACCATGCGCGACGTAGCAGGCGAAACCCTCGCCCTGTCGCCGCGCGCGAGCGCCGATGCTGAAGGCGCGCCAGGTAATGAAGGCAAACAGCCCGATGATCAGCAGGACGCCGAGCAGGCCGAACTCCTCCCCAATGACCGCGAGCAGAAAGTCGGTGTGCGCCTCCGGCAGATAGAACTGCTTCTGAATGCCGTTGCCCAGGCCAACGCCGAGCCATTCTCCCCGCCCGAACGCGATCAACGCCTGGCTGAGCTGATAGCCGGTGTTGTAGGGGTCGTCGAAGGGGCGCAGGAACGAGGTCACGCGCGTGAGCCGATACGGCTCGATCACGATCAGCACAACCAGCGCAGCCACTACCGTCAGGAACAACAGCACGAAGTTGAGGATGCTGACTCCGCCGAGGAACAGCAGCCCCATCACCGTGACCAGGATGACCGCGGTGGTGCCGAAGTCCGGCTGCGCCATGATCAGTGCACAGGCAATTCCGATGGGGACCATCGGCCGAAGAAAGCCGGAGAAGGCGGTCTGCACGTCGAGCTGCCGGCGGATCAGGTAGTCGCTGACATAGATGGTCGCGAAAAACTTCATCAACTCGGAGGGCTGCAAATTCAGCACGCCGAGCGGGATCCAGCGCGTGGCTCCGTTGACGGTGCGCCCGATGCCTGGCAGCAGCAAGAGCACCAGGAGTCCGATGCCAAACAGCAGCAGCCAGGGAGCGCTGCGCTGCCAGAACTTGATCGGCACGGCAAAACAGAGTGCACCGCAGAGCAGCGCCAACGCCATGGCGAAGCCGTGGCGGAGCACGAAGAAGAACGGATCGTTGTAATTGCGATCGGCGATCGGCATCGACGCCGAGGTCACCATGATGAAGCCGAGCCCGAGCAGGAATAGCACAGTGACCAGCAGACCGTAGTCCAGTGGCGCCGAGCGCCGCTCCAGCCGCCGCCGCCGGCGGGCGGACGGCTGAGCGCCGCTCGGGCGTGCACCAGGGATTGCGGCAGCGGACGTCATTGCACCCACCTGTGAACCGCCTCCGCGAACATGCGCCCGCGGTGCTGATAGTCATCGAACATGTCGAAGCTGGCGCAGGCCGGCGACAGCACCACGCAATCACCAGCCTCGGCCGTCGCGGCAGCAAGCCGCACCGCCTCGTCCATATCCGCCGCACGCAGCAGATCGACGCCCTCGGCGACGGCTTCGACCAGCGCCTCGGCCAGCAAGGGCGCGTCACGGCCGATCAGGATCACGGCGCGAGCGGCGCGCTTGACCGTCGCCGCCAAGGCCGAGAAGTCCGCTCCCTTGCTGTCTCCGCCGGCGATCAGAACCGCCTTGCCTCGACTGGGATCAGGCACCAGCCCTGTCAGCGCGGCAACGGTGGCGCCGGGGTTAGTGCCTTTGGAATCGTTGATCCAACGCACGCCCTGGTGCTGCTTGACCAACTCGCTGCGGTGCGCCAGACCGCGAAAACTGCGCAGCACCGCACACATCGCGCCCGTCGGCAAACCACAAAGCCCGCCGAGCGCCAGCGCCGCCAGCGCGTTGGCCAGATTATGGTTCCCGGACAGCAGCAAGTCGGCGACCGGCAGCAGAAGCTCCTGATACGGCGGCTGGCCGCGGACGATCCAGCGAGCGCCGTCGCACTCGAGGGTGCCGTAGTCGCCGGACGCGACCGGCGCCGACAACGAGAAGCCGACGCGTTCGCTGACCGCGTCCGCGAGGCGCGCCGCCATTGGGTCGTCGCGGTTGACGACGGCGGTCCGCGCATGGGCAAAGATGCGTTGCTTGGCGGCCGCGTAGACATCCATGTCCGGATAACGGTCCATGTGATCGGCGGACAGATTCAGCACGGTCGCCGCGCACAGCGGCAGCGAAGAGGTGGTCTCGAGCTGGAAGCTGGAGAGTTCGATCACATAGAGTTCGCAAGCATCGTCCAGCAGATCCAGCACCGGATCGCCGAGATTGCCGCCAACGGCGGTGCGCCTTCCAGCCTCGCGGGCCATCAGCGCGAGCAAGGTCGTGACCGTACTCTTGCCGTTCGAGCCGGTGATACCGACCACCGGGGCCTGGACGGCGTGCGCGAACAACTCGACGTCGCCGAGCACCGGACGCTGAGCCGCCATCGCCTGCTGGATCAGGGGCTCGGTCAAAGGCACACCCGGGCTGACGATGATCTGTTCGGCGGCGGCAAAGGCGGCTGCATCAAAGCCGCCGAGCATCAGCGCCACGTCCGGAAGCTCGGCACGGGCTTGCGCCAAGGCCGGCGGTGCAGCGCGGCTATCGGTGACGGCCACCGAACAGCCGCGCGCATGCAGCCAGCGTGCGCAGGACAGACCGGTCTTGCCGAGACCGACCACCAGCACCTTCGCGCCGGCACCAGGGAGTTCCGCGCGGACCGGCGTCATGCCCGCGCCCCCCGGCGGCGCAAAGAATCCACCAGGTCGCCGAGCCTCGACGCATGCTGCTCTTCTTTGCCCATCGCGCTCATCGGATCTTGAGACTCGCTAGGCCGATGAGCACGAGAATGACCGTGACGATCCAGAAGCGCACGATCACTCGCGGCTCCGGCCACCCCTTGAGCTCGAAGTGATGGTGCAGCGGCGCCATGCGAAAGATGCGCTTGCCGGTCAGCTTGAAGGAAGCCACCTGCAACATCACCGACAAGGTCTCGAGCACGAAGATGCCGCCCATAACGAACAGGATCAGTTCCTGCTTGGCGACCACGGCCACGGCACCGAGCGCCGCGCCGAGGGCGAGGGCACCGACGTCGCCCATGAAGACCTGGGCCGGATAGGTGTTGAACCAGAGAAAGCCGAGGCCGGCGCCCGCGATCGCGCCGCATAAGACCACCACCTCGCCAACATCCGATACATAGGGGATCTTCAGATAACCGGCGATCTCGACGTTGCCGGCCGCGTAGACCATGATGCCCAGACCACCGGCGACCATGACCGTCGGCAGCACGGCGAGGCCATCCAGGCCGTCGGTCAGGTTTACCGCGTTACTCGCCCCGACGATGACGAAGTAGGCGAATAATATGAACAAGGGGCCGAGCTGGAAGCTGACATCCTTCAGATAGGGCACCAGCAATGCCGTCTCCCCGGGTGTCGTGGCGCTGGAGTACAGGTAAATGGCCGCCGCCAAACCAGCAACCGTCTGCCAGAAATACTTCCAACGCCCCGCCAGGCCCTTCGGATCTCGCAGCACCAGCTTCTTGTAGTCGTCTACCAGGCCGATGACGCCGAAGGCCATGGTCGTGATCAACACAACCCAGACGAAACGGTTGGTCAGATCCGCCCAAAGCAGCGTGCTGACGGCAATGGCAACCAGGATCAGCGTGCCGCCCATGGTCGGCGTGCCGGCCTTGGAGAAATGACTCTCCGGGCCATCGTCGCGCACCGTCTGGCCGATCTTGTAAGTGCTCAGCCAGCGGATCAGCGGACGGCCGACAATCAGCGAGATGGCCAGGGCGGTCAGCACGCCGAGAATGGCGCGCAGCGTCAGATAGCGGAAGACATAAAAACCGCTGTCGTACTGGCCCAGCCAGTCTGTCAGCCAAAGCAACATGTCAGCGACGCCCCCTGCGAGCGGATTCGGACCCGATATGGGCCGACAACCACTGCGCCAGGCTCCAGCTGATCGGCGCGGTGACGCGGTATGGGTCGATACTCGCCAGGGTCATGGCTTCGAGCCGCCTTGACTGGCCGCGAGCAACAACGCGCCCTGTGGATCATCCGGCGGGACGTTGTACAGACGCAGCGCCGCCTGCATGACCTTGGAGAAGGTCGGCGCCGCGACGATGCCGCCGTAGTAGTGCTTGCCGCGCGGCTCGTCGATCATCACCACCATCACGAAACGCGGGTGATCGACCGGCGCAAAGCCCGCGAACACCGACTGGTACTTGCCCTTGGCATAGCCGCGGCCGGTCGCCTTCTTGGCAGTGCCGGTCTTGCCGGCAACCCGGTAGCCGGTGATCGCCGCGCGCCGCGCCGTCCCCGACTCGGAGACGACCGTCTCCATCATCAGACGCGTCTTGCGCGCGGTGTCGGCCGAGAACACCCGCTCGCCTTCAGGAATGGCGTCGAGCCGTCGCAGGCTCGCTGGGCGGCGGACGCCGTCATTTGCGACCACCGCATAGGCCTGTGCTAGTTGCAGCGTGGTCACATTGAGGCCGTAACCGAACGCCAAGGTCGCATGTTCGAAGCGAGACCAACCCTCGTAGTGGGGCAGAAAGCCGGTGCGCTCGCCTGGAAACTGGACACCCGCCGCACGTCCGAACCCGAGCTGACGATAGGTCTGCCAAAGCACCGCGCGGTCCATCAGTTGCGCGATCTTCACGACACCGACATTGCTCGACTTGGTGATGACCGAGGTCGCATCGAGCCGACCGTAATTGCGGATGTCGCGTACGCGATTACTGCCGACCCTGAGGAAGCCGGGCGACGTAATGATCGGCGTGCGCGGATTGATCAGCCCTGCCTCCATCGCGGCCGCTACCACAAGCGGTTTGACGGTCGAGCCAGGCTCGAAGACATCGGTCAAGGCGCGGTTGCGGCGTGCATCGATCGGCTCGGTCCTGGCCGCGTTCGGATTGAACGCCGGCTGATTGACCATCGCCAGCACCTCGCCGGTGCGCACGTCCATCAGCACGGCCGAACCGGAGAGGGCGCGATGCTCGGAAACCGCCCGCTTGAGCTCTCGATAGGCCAGGAACTGCAGGCGGCGGTCCAGGCTCAGCGCCAGGTCGTTGCCGTGACTTGGAGGCTTGATCTGCTCGACCTCCTCGACGACACGGCCGCGACCGTCCTGAATGACACGGCGCTTGCCTGGATCGGCGCTGAGCCAGTCGTTGAAGATCAGTTCAACGCCCTCCTGGCCGGCGTCGTCGACATTAGTGAACCCCACTACCTGTCCGAACATCTCACCGCCCGGGTAGTACCGGCGGTACTCGGTATCCATGCCGATGCCAGACAGCTTGAATTCGTCCACCAGTTTCTCGACCGCCTCCGCATTTTGCGGTTCGATGCGCCGACGCAGGAAGATGAAGCGCTTCTTGTCGCGGACATATTGATCCAGCCGCGCGCCCAGCTGGTCCGCCGGCAGCTCAAGCGCCTTGGCAAGCGCAGGGACCACATCCATGCGGGCGGCGAGCATCTGAGGATCGGCCCAGACCGTCGATACCGAGGTACTGATCGCCAAAGGCTCGCCGTGGCGGTCGGTCACCATGCCGCGACGCGCGGCGATCTCGCGTTCACGCAGGAAGCGCTTCTCACCCTCGTCCGTCAGGAACTCGTGCTCGAGCACCTGGCGGTAGAACGCGGAACCGACCACCGACAGAAAGGCGGCACTCAGCATCAGCACCAGCGCGGCTCGCCTGGCCGTGAAATTCGGCGGCTTGCGACGAGCATGCTCGACGCGACGCAGCCGCTCCTTGCTCCGCTCGCGCTCACTGCGACGCCTAGCGAACATCGGCCTGCCCCGCGCTCTGGTTTTGCTTGGAAACGCTGACCTCGACCACCCGCACCTCACCGCCTTCCGGCATGTACATGTCCAGTTTGTTGCGCGCGTTGTCCTCGATGCGGATATGCGACGTCAGCGCCGCCTCCTCGATCTGCAAACGGCCCCATTCGACGTCCAGCGCATCACGTTCGGCCCGTACCTGCTGCAACACGCCGAACTCACTGCGGGTCAGATACTTGACATAGATCACGCCGACTGCGGTGCTGACCGCGGCCCCGGCCAATAGCACGGCCAATATCAGTCCGGGCGTGCTCAGCCGCGCACCCTCGTTGCGCCCGCGCCGAGCGCTCACGGCAACCGCTCGGCGGTCCGCAGCACGGCGCTGCGCGAGCGGGGATTCCGCGAAACCTCGTCTTCTGATGCATGCACGGCGCCGCCGATGGGCCGTAACCGCCGGTGAAGCTGGTCATCGCGGACCGGCAGGCCCTTGGGCAAGGCCGCGCCGCGCGCCTCGTCTCGGATGAAGCGCTTGACGAGTCGATCCTCCAGCGAATGGAAGCTGATCACCACCAGCCTGCCGCCCACCGCCAGCAGGTCGCAGACGCGTGCCAGCAGCGTGCGAAGTTCGTCGAGTTCTCCGTTCACATGAATGCGCAGCGCTTGGAAGGTGCGCGTAGCGGGATGCCGACCCGGCTCGCGGATCGGCACGACGCGCTCGCACAGTGCGGCGAGCGCGGCGGTGGACTCGATGGCCTGGGTCGCGCGCGTCTCGCAGATTGCGCGGGCAATGCGGCGCGCGAAGCGCTCTTCGCCGAACTCCTTTAGTACTCTCGCTATCTCCCTCTCATCGGCGCGAGCGAGCCATTGCGCGGCGCTCTCGCCGGCATCCGGGTCCATCCGCATATCGAGAGGACCGTCCGCACTGAAGCTGAAGCCGCGCGCGGCCTGATCCAGCTGCGGCGATGAGACACCGAGATCCAACAATAGGCCGTTGACGCGGCCCAGCAGCCCTTCGGCCTGGGCGACTGCCGCTAGATCGGAGTAGCGCGCGCGCATCATCGAGAAGCGCGGTTCGGCCTGCGCGAGCAGGCGTCCGGCGGCGACGGCGTCTGGATCACGGTCGCAGGCCAGCAGTCGCCCGGACGGACCCAGCCGCGCGAGAATCGCGCGCGCGTGACCGCCGCGGCCAAAGGTGCCGTCGATATAGATCCCATTTGCAGTAACCCCCAAGGCCTGCATGCTTTCCCCCAACAGGACAGGAATGTGTTCCCGCTTCTCCATGCGTGTTTGTTTTTGCTTTCCCTAATCTTTTTATGGAGCCGTCAGATTCTTGTAGTTCTCAATACAGGCATTTAGAGCGAGAAGTCCGCCATCGCCGGATCGGCGGCGAGACTCTTCAGGTCGAACGCCTCGGCCTCGCGTAGCTTCTCCCGCCAGACCGCCTCGTCCCAGAGTTCGTAGCGGTTGCCCACACCGACCAGCGCAACCTGCTTATCGAGCCCCGCGAAATCGCGCTGCGAAGGCGAGAGCAGCACGCGGCCCTGGGCATCCGGTTGCACCGATGTTGCGTACCCAACGATGACGCGCTGCAGCACTCGGGTGGCCTCGGCGAAGGTCGGCATAGCGCTCAGCTTTCGCTCAACCTCGACGAAGTGCGGCTCCGGATAGACGATCAGGCAACGCTGCGGATCTGCGGTAATGACGATGCGGGCCTCGCAATACTCGGCCAAAAGGGCGCGCTGACTCGCCGGAATGGCGAGACGCCCCTTGGCATCGAGGTTCAAGTAGTGCGTCCCCCGGAACAAGACCCCCCCCCACGGCACCCGTCGTCATCGGCCGCAGCCCGAATCCCAGGCCGCCTTAATCCAATATTCCCCACTGCTCCCCACTAATCGCCATCTTAGGAGACGAATTTCGGTTGGTCAAGGGCTTGAAAGAATAATTTTTCTTGATGTTCAGCAACTTAAGGAAACAATGTAATACTAAATTACAAGCGCATCAATTAGTTTTTTTTCAGTAGCCTACAACATAAACATAAGAGTCTTTATCAACAGATGCACAGGTATTGCCGCACGGCAAAGGATGGAAAGAGGGAGGAGAAGGGGGAAGCGTGGGGAGATTTGACAAGGGAGCCGTAAAGACGCGCTGGAGCACACCGAGAGGATCCTCCCCGGCCCTCGGGGCTTTCGATGCAGGGCAGTCCAAAGCATTGATCGCGTCGCCGTCGGCGCCTTCATGAAGGCCCGGAGGCGGCTGGCGTGCGCCGCCGAAGCATCCGCGGCACTCCTATACTTGAACTAGAGGCTGACTGGCAGTTGCTCGATAGGGAGGGCAGACGCCAGCGTAGGGAGCCGCACCCTGACAGACAGGAGGCCGACAGACAGCAGATGAACGCCCGCGCTCGCCCTGAATCACAGCCGCCGCGCATGGATCAGGAACCGATCTCCTGCGCCACCGCGCGAACCTTGCATGGCCTGTTCGCACGCCGCCTTGCGCTGACGCCGCAACGCATCGCATATCGTCAGTGCGAGCATCAGATTTGGCGGGAATACAGTTGGCAGGCACTGCGCGAGCCGATCGCGCGTTGGCAGAAAGCGCTGTCCGGCGAAGGCTTGAGGCGAGGAGACCGCGTCGCGGTGTGTCTACCGAACGGTATCGACTGGGTCTGCTTCGACCAGGCGGCACTTGGTCTGGGGCTGGTCACGGTGCCGCTCTACAACACCGACAGCGCCGGCAATATGGCCCATATCCTCGAGGATTCAGACGCCCGTTTGCTGCTGCTCGACAGCGAAGACCAATGGCAGCCGTTGAGCGCGATGACTGATCGCCTGCCGGACCTGCGCCGCGTTCTTTGCCGACAGGCAGGCGGCATCTGCGGCGACGGCATAATTCAGCATGTCGACGACTGGCTTCCCGCCACGGGCGGGGCGCTGCTCTCGAGCACCGATGACCCGGATACGCTTGCAACGCTGATCTACACCTCGGGCACGACCGGCCCGCCGAAGGGCGTGATGCTGTCGCATCGCAACATTCTCTGTAACGCCGAGGCCGTTCTGCGACGCATTCCGGCCAGGGCGTCGGACAGCTTCCTGTCGTTCCTGCCGCTGGCCCATGCCTTCGAGCGCACGGTCGGCTACTACCTGCCGATGATGGCCGGATGCAGCATCAGCTATGCTCGCTCCATTGAGCAGTTGCGTGAAGATCTGGTGGCGGTGCGCCCGACGGTGATCCTGTCGGTACCTCGGGTGTACGAAAAGATCTATCTTGCCATCCAGGCCAAGCTCGGCGAGTCCGGGCTGAAGCGCCAGCTGTTCGATAAGACCGTCGCCCTCGGCTGGCAGCGGTTCGAGGCAAACCAGGACCGGGCGACACGGACCGGTCTCGGTGACCGCGCGCTGGCGATGCTGCTTCGACCGCTGGTCGCGCGGCCGGTGCTCGCGCGTCTCGGCGGACATCTGCGCGTCGCCGTCAGCGGCGGTGCGCCGCTGTCGCCTGCGGTGGCACGCTTTTTCATCGGCCTCGGCCTGCCATTGACCGAGGGCTACGGCCTGACCGAGGCCGCGCCGGTGGTCACCGCCACCGAGCCCGCCGACTGCATACCCGGCTATGTCGGCCTGCCACTACCGGGTGTCGAGACGCGGATCGGCGAGCGGGGCGAGCTTCAGGTGCGCGCACCAAGCGTCATGCAAGGCTATTGGAAGCAGCCCGAGGCAACGGAGCAGGTAATCGATGTGGACGGCTGGCTTAGCACTGGGGATCTGGTCGAGAAGCGCAACGGCTATCTGCGCATCCGCGGTCGGCTGAAGGACATCCTCGTCACCTCAACCGGCGAAAAGGTGCCGCCAAACGATATGGAGATGGCACTGTCGATGGACCCACTGTTCGATCAAGCCATGGTCGTCGGCGAGGGACGGCCGTTCTTGGCCGCGCTCTTGGTGCTTTGCCAGATCCATTGGCAGCGACTGGCCGCCGGGCTGTCGCTCGATGCCGACGACCCGCGCGCACTGGCGGACCCGCGCGTGCTCAGCTCGGCGCAGGCACGTGTCGAACATTGTCTGGCTTCCTTCCCGGGTTATGCCCAGGTTCACGCGCTGAGCCTCCAGACTCAGCCCTGGACCGTGGAGAACGGCCTGCTGACACCGACGCTTAAGGTCAAGCGGTCGGCGTTAGAGTCGCGCTTCGCCGACGTGATCGACGGCCTTTACGCGCGACACCAACAACCCGCCTCTGATTCAGGGCCTGGCGCAAGGCATTCTGCAGCGCCGGGGCCTCGGCCATGACGTCAACAGGCGGCCGTCGAGACGATGCCGAGCGCCTGCTCGCCGTGCTGCAGGACATGGCCAGAGACTCGGGACTGGCGCCAGCACCCGAGTCCATCACCCTGGATACTCGCCTGGAAACCGATCTGGGGCTGGATAGCCTCGGCCGTGCCGAGCTGATCTCGCGGGTCGAGCACGCCCTCGACACCCAACTGCCGGACGAGGCCCTACTTGCCGCGACGGCGCAGGATCTGCTCGCTCTGGCCGGTTCCAGCCCGCCACCGACCCGACCGGCCGCACCGCTCGACACCGCCGTCGGGCAGCGCGAGGCGGGCCCCGCGACCGCGCCCGTCGACGCGCAAACCCTGCTCGAGGTGCTCGACTGGCATCTGACCCGACACGGCTCCCATGTCCATATCCAACTCTATGGCGCCGACCCGACGCCAACGCCGATCACCTATAAGGACCTGGCCGATGGTGCCGAGCGCATAGCGGCTGGGCTTCGTGCGGCCGGGCTCGACGAAGGCGGTACCGTTGCGCTGATGCTGCCAACCGGGGCGGCCTATTTCTTCGGCTTCTTCGGCGTCCTTATGGCTGGCGGCATCCCGGTTCCCATCTATCCGCCCGCGCGCCCCGAGCAATTGGAGGACCATCTGCGCCGGCACGCCGGCATACTCGACAACGCCGGCGCATCGTTCTTGATCACGGTGCCCGAGGCGCTGACCGTGGCCAGACTGCTCAAGGCCTGGGTGCCATCACTGAAGGCCGTGTTGACGCCGGCGTCATTCAACGGCAGCGGCCAGAGCGCGACGCATCCGGCCGCGGCTTCGGATGCCGTCGCACTGCTGCAGTACACCTCCGGCAGCACCGGAGCGCCCAAGGGCGTGATCCTGTCGAATGCCGACCTGCTGGCCAACATCCGCGCCATGGGCGAGGCGGTCGCGGCAAGCTCCGACGACTGCTTCGTCAGCTGGTTGCCGCTCTATCACGACATGGGTCTGATCGGCGCCTGGCTCGGCAGCCTGTACTTCGGCGTTCCGCTGATATCGCTGTCGCCGCTGGCCTTTCTGGCGCGGCCGGTCCGCTGGCTGCAGGCCATCCACGATCATCGCGGCACCCTGTCCGCGGCCCCCAACTTTGCCTACGAACTCTGCCTCAAGCGCATCAGCGACGACGAACTGGCGAGGCTGGACCTGAGCTGCTGGCGGCGCGCACTCAACGGAGCCGAACCGGTCAGCGCCGACACCCTGCAGCGTTTCACAGCGCGTTTCGGCCGCTGCGGACTGAGCGCCGACGCGCTCGCGCCCGTCTATGGTCTCGCCGAGGCCGCGGTCGGGCTGACCTTCCCGCCGGTCGGGCGCGGACCCCGTATCGACTGCATCGATCGGCAACGATTCTCCGAAACCGGACGCGCACTGCCAGTGCCCTGCGCCGCCCCGGAGGCAATGACGGTGGTCAGCTGCGGTCCGCCGCTGCCTGGCTACCGGCTGCGCATCGTCGACCGCTCCGGCCAGATGCTGCCGGAGCGCAGCGAAGGGCTCCTGCAGTTTCAGGGACCATCCGCGACACGCGGCTACTACCGCAATCCAAAGGCCAGCGCGCGGCTGATCCGCGACGGCTGGCACGACACCGGAGACCGCGCCTATCTGACCGCGGGCGAGCTGCATCTGACCGGCCGCGTCAAGGACATGATCATTCGCGGCGGTCGCAACCTCTACCCCTACGAGGTGGAGCAGGCCGTCGGTGAGCTGCCGGGCATCCGCAAGGGGTGTGTCGCCGCTTTTGCCGCGGCCGACCCCGAGCACGGCAGCGAGCGGCTGGTGCTGGTCGCCGAGACCCGCGAGCGCGACCCGGCAAGGCGCAGCGCATTGGAGCAGGCCGTGCGCACACGCGCCACCGACATCCTAGGACTGCCGCCGGACGAGATCGTGCTGGCACCGCCGCGCGCCGTGCCCAAGACCTCGAGCGGCAAGCTGCGCAGGGGCGAGACGCGCGAGCGTTGGCAGGCCGGCCGACTGCTCGGCGCCACCCCGCCGCCGCCCTGGCAACTCGTGCGCGTCGGCGCCGCCGGTCTCGCGGCGCGCGGCAAGCGGCTCATGCGTCAGTTGCCGGAACGGCTCTATGCCGGCTATGCGTGGCTGCTGTTCCTGCTCATCGCGCCTTGGGTCTGGCTCGGTATCATGCTGTCGCCGAGGCCAGATTGGGCCTGGGCACTGATCCGCGGCGGCATCAGAGCGCTGCGGCTGCTGGCCTTGATTCCGCTCGAGGTCAGCGGCCGCGAGCAACTGCCGGCGCCGGGCGAGCGCTTCATCATCGCCAGCAATCATCAGAGCTACCTGGACGCGATGGCCCTGGCAGTGGCAATCGGCCGCCCGATCGCCTTCATCGCCAAAGCTGAACTCGCCGCCAACCCACTGGTAAGCCTGCCATTGGCCCGACTGGGTACGGTGTTCGTCGAGCGCTTCGATCTGTTGCGCAGCGCCGCCGACGCCGAGCGCTTCAGTGCCGCGCTTCGGCAGAGCAAGATCCTCTGCTTCTTTCCAGAGGGCACCTTCCGTACCGAGCCCGGCCTGCTGCCGTTTCGAATGGGCGCCTTCCTCGCCGCCGCCCAGGCCAGGGTCCCGCTGTTGCCGGTGACGCTGCGTGGTACACGCGAGCTGATGTGCGGCAGGCGCTTCTTCCCGCGCCGAGGCCGCGCCTTGGTGGAGATCGGCCGGCCCCTGATGCCGGCCGGGAGCGACTGGGAATCGGCGGTTCGGCTACGCGACGCCGCGCGCGGCTTCATCGCGTCACGAGACCAGGAGCCGGACACGCAACAGACGGGCCAACCCGGAAACGCCAGTTGAACGGCCTTATGCGCGTGCGGACATCGGCGAGCCTATGCTGCATGGACACCACGCGCGGCTCGAGGTGCGTAAGATAGACCGGGGCTGGCGCGAGGCCCTGGTCCTGCTGGACCATCCCTGCGCATCGCACTTGAAGCCCCCAGCTCGGAGGCGGCTGGCACTATTATCACCGCCAGCGGCCTGACCCGCGGCGGGGATGTCATCAACCTGATCCCGAACCAGACCTCCGGCGCCATCGCCCGTGCCGCGCACCTGACCGCTGGTGATTAGGCGCCGGTAGATGTTGCTTCCAGCAGTCTTTCGTCACGCAATTCGAAGATTCGTCCACCTCGCCACCGGCTATTCATCCCATACCGAGGTGCCGCTCGGAAGGTGCGGCAAGGTCCGGACTCGACCCATTGCGGACGCAGACGGCTCCCCCGAAAAATGTATCGTTTTCGCAACGTTCCCACGAAAGCAGTGGGTCATCCCGATCGGCTGTGCCCGTATTCGCGGATGACCACAGAGCCGCGAGCTTAACCACCCGTTTAGTCCCGTCGGTAGCCGCAATACGCCCAATGACGGGCCTCTCCCAGGTGTTAGCAAACCCTTCGCCACGGACGCGGCGAATCACGTTTACGGCGTGCTTGCTACACCAAAGATCTATGTGTATTTAGTGCTATCGAACTCCCAGACATCCATCAGCAGACCGCCGGAACCGCGACCGCCGAACAGGACCAGGCGATTTAAACCGCCGTCGAACACGAAGGCGAAATCGCGTCGCCCCTTGGGCTCGCTCCCATCCCCTTCGCTGAGCGGTCGCCATCGCGCACCGCTCCACGTCCAACAATAGGACAGATGACCCTCAGCACCGAGCCCGCCACACATCACGAAACGCTGTCTGGCGCCGTCGTAGGTCATCCGATGGCCCTCGCGTGCCGCCGTCTCCTGCAGGAGCGGGTGCAGCCGCGCGTGTGTTCCGCCTGTCCGCTGCGCCCCGGATTCTGGCCTCCAACACCTCTCACGACCTCCTCAGCCACACCGGTGCGTGTTGATGGCGCATCCCGCCCCCGCTAACCTCCTGTCTCGGGCCAAACTGGGCGCTCAGAGCGGGTCGGATTGCCTATTCGTTATCCGTCCTGATCGTTCGGGAGATGAGGGCGCTGGTCGGAGCGATGCGCGCCTTGGGTGCCAACAGCGGTGGCTTGAGGCATCGCGTGTTCGCCTGGAACTGATCTTCGGCTCGAACGCCGAGATGCGGGCCACCGGCGACGCCGAGCGTCGGAAATGGGTCGCTCAGCAAAGGTAAGCGCTGTTGTGCTCAGCGCGGCGGCCCATGCATGCACCGCACGGGAAGCGCAACGTTTTTCAGCGCCTCCCTTCAGCGCGCCGGTGTTGTAGGCGCCAACGGGGCATGTATGGGGGCGCCAGGAAACGCCCCGGCTTGCCCGCGCCCGAGCGCGCCGCTACAGTCCTAGAAACGGGGGCAAAAAATCCACGGCGCGGGAGCACCATGGACGCAGAAGTCCGGGAAATTCGCGATCATATCAGCGGCTATCCGCCCTTCGACGGACTGGCCGACGATCTCCTCGACGAGGTGGCCGGCGCGGTAGAGATCGCCTATTTCAAGGCCGGCACCACCATCGCCGAACGGGACAGTACGTTGCAGGCCCTGTCCTACATTCGCAGCGGCGCGGTGGAGGTATACCTACACAACGGCCAGCTCTACAACCGCCTCGGTGAGGGGGACATCTTCGGGCAGTTCGCCCTGCTGCGGGACGGCCGGGTGCGGTTTCCGGTGCAGGCGATCGAGGACACCCTGGTCTATCTGATCCCAAAGGCTGTCTTCGACCGTCTGTGCGCAGCGGACGACGATTTTGCCGATTTCGTAGAGCTGTCCGGCTCGCGGCTCAAGAGCACGGTGGAACAGAGCCTAAGCGACAACGACATGATCGCCACGCCGGTGCGCCGCCTCATCTCCCGCCTGCCCGTCATGATCGAGGAGTCGGCCACCGCGCAGGAGGCGGCACGCCTCATGACCGAGAACGACGTCTCTTCGGTGCTGCTGCTCAAGCCCGGCAACGACGAGGATTCGGACCGCGTGTTCACCGACGCCGAGGGACGGCAGTGGCTGCTCACGGGCATGATTACGGACAAGGACCTGCGGCAGCGCATCGTTGCCGAGGGGGCCTCGGCGCAGACCCCCCTCGCCAGCATCAGCCACGGCTGGCTCATCTCCATTCAGTCCAACGAGTCGGTCAACGAGGCCATGTTGACCATGCTGCGCAACAATATTCAGCGACTGCCGGTCCTCCACCGCCGCCGTCCCGTCGGAGTGGTATACCTGTCGGACATCGTTCGCTACGAGACCAACAACAGCGTCTATCTGGTCAACAACATCTTCAACCGCACCTCGGTCAAGGCCCTGGCGCGCCTCACGCCCGAGGTTCGGGCAGGCTTCGTGCGGCTGGTGGACGAGGGCGCTACGTCGCGGATGATCGGCGGGGCCATGTCGAGCGTCGGCCGCAGCCTGATGCGTCGCCTCGTGGAGTTTGCCGAGGCCGATCTGGGTCCGCCCCCCGTCCCCTACTGCTTCACGGTGCACGGCTCCCTCGCCCGCAACGACCAATCCATCATCACGGATCAGGACAACGCGCTGGTGCTGCATGACTCCTTCGATCCGAAGCGCCACGACGACTACTTTAGGGAGCTGGCCCACCGCATCAGCGACGGGCTGGACGCCTGTGGCTACCCATACTGCAAGGGGGGCGTCATGGCCACCAACGACCCATGGCGCCAGCCCCTCGCCCATTGGAAGCGCTACTTCAGTGATTGGATCGCCAACCCGGATCCGCAGCGACTGCTGCATAGTTCCATCTTCTTCGACCTGGACGCGGTCCACGGCGAGGTGCGTTTCGTGGAGGAGTTGCAGGACCTGATCGCCACCCGTGCCAAGACCAGCCCACGGTTTCTCGCCGCCCTGGCGCGCAATGCCCTCGGCCGCACGCCGCCCCTTGGCTTTTTCCGGACCTTCGTGCTGGAGCAGGACGGACGGCACAACAACACCATCAATATCAAACGCCGCGGTATCGCCCCTCTGAATGACGTCATCCGGGTCCATGCCCTAGGCGTGGGCTCCCGCGCCCAGAACGGCTTCGAGCGACTCGATGACATCAGCAGCGCCGGGGCCCTGCCCGCCGGACAGACCGACAAGTTGAGCTACGCCCTGGAATTTCTGTCCATCGTGCGGATGCGCCATCAGGCTCAAGAGATCAAGGACGACCATGAGCCGAACAATGCCATCCAGCCGGAGCAGATACCGGACAAGGAGCGCCACAATCTCAAGGAGGCCTTCCAGATCCTCAGCAACGCCCAGAATTTCCTGCGCTTCCGCTACCCCAGCCCGGGCCGCTGACCACAATGGTCCTGGGCGCGCACCAGCGGCAGGCATCCCCGAGCTGGGCGGATTATTTCGCCCGCCAGGCACAGGCCTGCATGATGCCGGCACTGAAACGATTCTACTCGGCGGGGGTGCCGGCAGAGGAGTGCCCCATCGGGGAAGTCCCGTTGGTGGCATTGGATTTCGAGACCACCGGCTTGAATCCCCGGGAGCACGCCATCGTCAGCATCGGCATGGTCCCCTTCGACCTGCGGGTCATCCGCCCGGCGGCTGGCCGTTACTGGGTCGTCAAGCCACGCCGCCCGCTGCGGGCGGAGTCCATCGCCTTCCATCGCATCACCCACTCGGAGGTGGAGCACGCGCCGCCCATCGCCGCGATCTTCGACGAGCTGCTGTCCGAGCTCGCGGGCCGCCTCGTGGTCGTCCACTACCGCAACATCGAACGGCCGTTCCTGGATGCCGCCGTCATGGCTGCGTACGGTGAACATTGCTTGTTTCCCGTCGTCGACACCATGGCGCTGGAGGCGCGCTGGGAACGCCAGGGCCGTCTGCGGGGCATCAAACGCCTGTTCGGCATCCAGCCTGCTTCCATCCGGCTGGCCGACAGCCGCGGTCGCTATGGCCTGCCTCACTACTCCTCACATCACGCCAAGCTGGACGCAATGGCCACGGCGGAGCTGTTCCAGGCCCAGATGGCTCGGCATTTTCGGCCGGACACACCGGTATCCGATCTCTGGATATAGGCGCTGGGCGATGACGGCCTTGCGCAGCCAACGAAGAAGGCGGCCGCAGCCGCCCTCTCCAAGCGCCGTTAACGGGGCTCAAGTCCTGGCGGTCCGGGGCTCGCTCAGCAGTCCGATGACGATGGCGTAACAGCCCGCCAGGAGTAGCAGGGTGAAGGGCAGGCCGGCGGACACCGCCACCGCCTGCAGGGCGGCCAGACCACCCCCCATAAGGAGCGCGATGGCGACGGCGCCCTCGGTGACGCCCCAGAACACGCGTTGGGGTTTGGGCGCGTCGATCTTGCCGCCCGCCGAGATGGTATCGATCACCAGGGACCCGGAATCCGACGAGGTGATGAAGAACACGAGCACGAGCACGATGCCGAGGAACGAGGTAATGTCCGTCAGCGGCAGCTCGCCCAACATCATGAAGAGCTTGAGTGGCAGTTCCGCCGAGACGGCCCCGTCGAATCCCCCCCGCGCCTGATCGATGGCCGTGGTACCGAACGCCGTGAACCAGAAGATGGACACGGTGGTGGGGATGAGCAGCACGGAAACCAGGAATTCCCGCACCGAACGACCCCGGCTCACGCGGGCGATGAACATGCCCACGAAGGGTGACCAGCTGATCCACCAGCCCCAGTAGAAGGTGGTCCAGCCCTGGCTGTAGTTGACATCCTCCCGTGCGAAGGGATTGGAGAGGAAAGGCAGTTCACCGAGGTAGCTGACGATATTACGGAAGAAATTCGTCGCGATGAGGAGGGTCGGCCCCACGACCACCACGAACATCAGCAGCACGAAGGCCAGCAACATATTGATCTCGGACAGGCGTTTCACGCCCTTGTCCACGCCGGCGACGATGGACCCCACCGCCACCGCCGTGATGCCGGTGATCAGCAGCACCAGGGTCACATCCCCGTCACCGATCCCGAACAGGTAGTGCAGCCCCGAGGCCGCCTGCTGGGCTCCGAACCCCAGCGACGTGGCCAGTCCGAACAGGGTCGCGAACACCGCCAGGATGTCGACGATATGTCCCGGCCAGCCCCAGATGCGCTCACCGAGAATCGGGTAGAAGATGGACCGTACCGTCATCGGCAGGCCCTTGTTGTAGGAGAAGATCGCCAAGGACAACGCCACGATGGCATACATGGCCCAGGGGTGCAGGCTCCAGTGGAGCAGGGTCGCGGCCATGCCCAGGCGGGTGGCGGCGTCCGGGTCACCGGCAGAGCCCCCGAGGGGGGCCCAGTCCGTACGCACGCCGTCCTCGCCCACGCTCGTGCCAGCCAACGACGTGCCGTAGTGGCTCAAGGGTTCGGCCACGCCGTAGAACATCAGGCCGATACCCATACCCGCCGCGAACAGCATGGCGAACCAGGAGAGCCTTGAGAAGTCTGGCGTCGCATCGGCGCCGCCGATGCGAATGCGCCCCAGAGGCGAGACAATCAGGCCGAGGCACAGCAGCACGAAGACGTTGGCGGACAGCAGATAGAACCAGGTGGCATGAGTGTTGATCCAGCTTTTCGCCCCCTCGAAGATGGCGGTGGCCTGCTCGGGCAGCGCTAAGGTCAGTACCACGAAGCCGAAAATCATCAGGGACGACACGGCAAACACGGCACCGTGGATGTCGATATGCACGCCGAGGGGGCTTGCCTGGTAATTGTCCTGGCCGATCTGGTAATCGGTGTCGATCAGGTTGGCCGCACCGTCCGGTGCCGGTATGCCGATCGACTCCAGCGCTATCTCCGGGGCTGTTGCGGGTTTGTTCTCCAAGAGATTCTCCCTTAGCTATCTAATTATTGCGCGGGGGTGGGGGTCGTCGTGCGCGGCTATCCGCGTGTGGTATCCCGCCGCACGAGGAACACGGACGCCTCGGTATGCTTTGCAATCTTGTCCCCGGTGGACGGCATGATGGCGTCGAGGTGGGCGGGCAGATGGGTCGCCATGACCACCAGGTCCGCACCGACGTCATGGATGGCCTGGACGAGAATGTCGTCCAGGTCGACCGATGGATCGTGGCTGTTGTAGACGCGCGCCGAGGGCTCATAGCCGCTGTCGGGGGCATGCTTATGGGCAAAGGCCCTGAGTTTGAGCTCATATTCCTCGGGCGTGCGGGCCACCGCGCTGGGCTGAGACGTGGTCACGCCGACGTAGCACAGGGCCGCCCCGTAGTGGCGCGAGAGATCGGCCGCTACGGTCAAAGCCTTCTCCAGCGCAGCCAGGTGCGCAAGATCGACCGGCACCATAATCTTGTTGAACATGAACACGTGCCTCCTGGGGTTGCGCGAGCGCACGCCGCGGCGGATCATCCTGCACACCGAACCAACGGCTCGCCGGGTTGGTAAGCCGACAGTCTAACAGTAAGGCGGTTCGTAACCCCAAGGGCCGGGGCGGCCATTCTTCCGGAATAGGGCCACGATTCCAATAGGAGGCTGGAGTCGGTCGAGGCACGGGGAACTGGACTGGGGCATCGGGTCTGCACTGCTCGGCAGTGACGTTGTCGTTCGCAAAAAAGACCTGGCCATGGTACCGGAATATCCTTTCGACTTTGAGGGTATAGGGTCCCGTTCCTGACTCGGTCCGTCGTGCTCGGTAGAAGCCGTAGTCTGTCGCGACCCGATCCCTCGCGCCTTCGGAGGATAGGCGCCGGAGGCCCAGCCGTAGCAGATAACTCGCAAGCTCACCATTCAAGAACCAAGGAACCCGGCCGCGCCCGGGGTTTCGTGCAAAGCAGCTCCCGGCCGACGCCTGCCGCGCCCGTGTGCAGGGCTCAAGGCCAGCTGCAAGGACTGGCTGGCCCGCGATACTCAGGCTCGCTCGTCAAGGAAGCCCAGCAGTTCGCGAGCGGCGACGGAGGGGCCATCGGTGCTGTCCTGAAGCGTCTTCAGTCGCAACATATTGTCGCGAAATCCGCGCTCGGTTGTGAGTCGCTCCAGCGCGGCGCCGAGCTTCTTCCGGGTCAGCTCCAGCCGCGACAGCAGAATACCGCCGCATTGGCGCTGCACCAGGGAGATGTTGCCCGCCTGCTCCAACTGCATTGGCACGCCCACAAGCGGCGTGCCGGCGTGAATCGCCGTCTGCACGGTCCCCGCGCCGCCATGGGTCAGCGCGATGTCCGCCATCGGGTTCACGAGATGAGCGGGGACATGGGGTAACAACAGCACACGGTCGGAGTCGTGCTCGGTATCATCGTCGAGAATCGTCGTGGTGAGGATCAGTCCCTGCAGGTCCAGGTCGCGCACGATATCGATCACGTCGCGCAGTACGCGCGGCGAGCCGGACACGCCCATACCGCAGTAGAGCTTGGTCCTGGGGGTGTCGAAATGCCGCGCCACCTGCTCGGGCACCGAGCCCGGCAGCTTGGCGAAGCAGGCTCCGCCGTAGCGATAGCGGGGCGGCTTGTGGAAACGCTTCGGGTGGCGCGGCTGGTAGGCTGCCAACTCCGCGGGGGGAATCCCCAGAATTTCGGGCGTATCCATGACCAGCGTCAGGTCGCCGGCCATCAAGTCGAGCAGGCTGCGATATTGCGGTAGCCCAAGCTCCTCGGCCAATCGGTTGAAGGGTGCGAGCCAGAGTTTGGTGCGGGGCAGGAACCAGTTGATGAACCAGTTCATCGGCAGATGGCGCAGCCAGCCCACCAGGGATGGGACGAAGACGCCCATATGGCGATCGAAGAAAGGCGCCGTGAACGGTCCAGGCTGCTGGACAATGATCGGGATTCCTGCAAGTTGGACTGCCAAGTAAGAGGGCAGATTCCAGCCGATTAGCACCGCATCGGCCTGCACTTGGCGTAGCGCATCGGCCTCAGCGGGGACATAGGTAGGGCGATGCGCACTAGTTGCTGCGCCAGATAGAGGACCGTCGGACGTCCTGCATCAAACTCACCAGGCAGCGATCCATGACCCGTGAGACAATTTCCTCCGTTGGCCATATGTAGGTACGTTCATTGGCCTTACAGGAGAAGTGATCCCGGCGCTCGGGCGCTGCTCCATCGACCGATGCCACAGAGATGGCAAGTTCGACAGCCCCATTGATATCCCAATACAGTGGCGTAGTTTCTGTATCCACCAAGAACCGCTGAATTTCAACAGATACTGCGCGGCCCTCACCGCGCCCGGAAAGTTGGTTTCCGGCAGCCAGGATCTCAGCTTCAATCATCTCGCGGACATAGTCTGCTACCGGCCGGTAGAAAAAAACGTCTCCCATGGAGACACCGAAAGCGGCGAATCGCTCCCCGATACGTCGCTTGTCTGGCCGGCCATCCCGCACGGGCTCAAGATACAGTTTTCCAGGCGGGTCAGCCTTGGCAACGGCAAAATCGCGCTTTAGCCAACTGTCGACTTCGACAACGAAGCCCTTGCGCGTTAGCCGATTGGCCAAGTTGCTTGCGACGTCGCGCGCCACTGTGTCGAAAATCGTCTTCCACGCGCCAATTGTGTACAAGCCGCCGGCATAGACTCCGCGCTCGTCGCGGATGCGGGCAAGCACCTTACCACTTTCCTTTTCGGTCACATTTCCTTCGACCGACAGGACCGTTGCGCCCACCCCAGGCAGTAGCCACCGGCCAAAGGCACTGCCCGGCATGTAGCCGACGACGTTTACGTTGAGCAGAGCTGGAGTATCCGTTGCCCCAGGGCTTGCTGCGATCCCCTCGCTCACAAGTGCTTGCTCAAGAGCAGCGCGCATCAATCCAGTGATGTCGACGTTACTGGCCTCTTGCGAGGAGATGCGTGATTGGACGTCGCCTACTTGGACACGTATATCTGCCGGCAGATCGACGTCTGTGGATACCACAGGCTGCGGAGATGCACATGCGATCAGCATGACACATACGCAGATCGCGACGATCATCCAACATACCGCTTTCCACTGCTTCTCCGGCGCGTGCGCCGTGCTCCACCTGCTGCTGAGGAAAGCGAATCGGTGCTTCATTGGGAACACACTGTCCATAGGGGCTACAGCCTCGAACCGCGGGCTGGGCGTCCCGTTTGCCGTATTCCAAGGGAGGAAGGATTACAATCAAATTATAGCTGGCGCGGCTCCTGCCGCTACCCGGGGCGCGCGACCAAACTTGCTTGACGAACTCGCATGCGGTTCTGTCGGAGCCTGCTGCGCGCGGAGTGTGGTTGTGACTTGCTGGTCGCCCAATGGCGGCTTGCCGACAGGGGACGCCTTGTGGCCGGTTCCGGCCCCTCGGCACCCAGACGACTCGGTCATCGCCAGGGTAGGTGGTAGTCCCGATCGAAGCCTCAGTTCGACTGTCCGCTTTCTGCGGCACTGTTCTTCCGATTCTGGCGCCGGTCGGAGACCGCTATGCGCGTTGAGCGGTCAGCCATAGCCAAACAGTGAGCGGCGGGAGTTGGCCGACACTTGCGTGTCGGCGATCCATCGGCGGGGGGCCGCTCCCTGACCCTTTGGTAAGGCTGCTTTGGCTGACGTGCAGCGGCAGTCCCCCCGCACCGAACATTCCGATGCCCAGGTGCCGCATCGCTGAGGGTGAGGGACCCGGCCGCGCCTGTCCGAGGCGCCCCGCTTGTGGCGATGCTCGCGCGCCGATGCCGGGCTGTAGGCTCTTCGACTGGCCCGAGCCCGACTTCGGATTTGACCAGCGCATCGCCGGCTAGGCATGTTCTCGCACCGCTCGCGACGTCTGCCAGTCCCGCCGCTGCGTATCGGCGGTGCATCAGCCCTCGAAGCGACGCCTGTCTCAGGACATGCCTGGGCTCGCAAGGTTGCTTGGATTTCCTATCCGTCGGCGACCCTTCGGTTTTCCGATGTCGGACAACATCCCGAAGATGAACGAAAAGACAACGACGGTCGCCAGTATCGGGATGATGGTAAGAACGCCAGTGAGGAGATGGCGACCGGGGAGCCTGTCCGCGGTTAGCGTGCCGCCGGCTGCTCGGTCTCCTCTAGCGCGAGCTGTGCGCGCAGACGGTCGACAAAATCAGGCGGGAAGCTCCAGCTCGGCAGGTTGGGGTCTTGACGGATCAGCCCGCGTTGGGCCGGAGTGAAGCCGTACTTGAGGGTTGCCAAGATATCACTGCTGACCCACGGACTGTCGCGGAAGTAGGAATGACCGCTGCGCGCGCCGGCGCTCTCCGCGTCGGTGACATCGATCAACGCCAGGTCGTCGGTGTCGAGCAGCAAGTCGCGCACGTGCTGCGGCATCTCGGCGTTCAGCAGCTGTCCGAGACGCTCGCGCCCGAAGACACGGTTGGCGAAGCGCAGCGCACCGTCGATGTCCGACAGGTAGACGTTGACGCGTTCGGTCACGTCAAGCAGACCATTGCTCAAGGCCGCCGCAAATAGCCCCGTGTCGTAATCGCTGCCGACCAGGATGATCTGCCCCAGGCGGCTGTTCGCGGCCTCGGCTCCGCCTTGCATGGCCAACATCGAGACCGCGTCGATCACCACCCGCGTACCGGCGCTGTAACCCACGACATGAATGCGCTCGGCCGCGGTTCGACGGCGAAGATAGCTGATGAACTGCCGCAGATAGTGCGCGCTCAACCCCGTAGTCTCGACATCGGAGAAGTAGGCCAGCAGTCGCGGTGTGGACGGCCAGGAATAGGGGATGACGACGCCGTCGTAGCCCATGAAGTGCCACAGCTCGGTGGCCACCAGCAGCGGATTCTCGAACGGCACCTTGTAGCCGTGCACGTACACGACGATGTCTTTGCTCCGCGAGTCCGCCAGCTTGGCGTTGATCGCGTCCGCAAAGGCCACCGCGGCCGCATCGCGGTCCGGCGGGAGCAGGGCAGGATCGGTGAACGCGGAGGCACTGTCCGGCAGGATGCCGAGCTCTTCGACAGCTTCGACCTGGAGCCGATACGGCATGCGCCGCGGCTTCGCTCGCGAGAGCTGACGCGCCTCGCGCCAACTCAGACGGCCGTCGCCATGCAGGACCTCCGCACGACCCAGGCGCAGCAGGTAACCGCGCCGGCTGGCGTAATGGCGCTCCAAGTCGTCCGCGGTCGCCGGGTCGCGATCGGTCGCGTACAGGATCTCGTTTTCCAAACGGCGCCCTTCGGGCAGCACATCCGCAAAGGGATCGATGCGGCCGGCTTCGAACACCGCCGGCGCCGGCATCAGCTCCGTGCGATCGAGCGGCGCCGAGGCGCATCCGGCCAAGAGCAAGAGACTGATCAGAACAGGGATTCGATACATCAGAAGTAGGACCTCGGCGCACGGATGACCCTGGTCTGTCGGGTCGAAGTTGGAGCCGCACTCGGTAACGCGGGCGGCATCGAAGCTGGCGCGCTCGATCAGTCGCCGAGTCAGGACACGCGGTCGATCGCCTTGTTCACCGCAGGCCCGAGATCGATGTTCGGGCTGGCGAGGGTGCCGGTGATCGGGGGCGTGAGCGCGAGGACGGGCTGCCGTGGTCGCTGCTCGCGGCCTTTTCTGGCGGTGACTTCTGGCGGCCCCTGCTGTTGAAATCCTAGCTCCCCTCGGCGTCGGCCGGCGGTGCCGCCGGGGCGCTGTGCCACTGCTCCTTTGGTACCAGTTTAGGTTCCGGCGGGTCGGCTACATAGTTGGGTGTCATGATGGCGACGCCGTATTCGTTGAAGACGTCCAGGATGTTCCTGTGCAGCGCCGAGTAGATGTGTGCCATGTGCTTGGGGTCGTTACAGAAGGCATTGATCTCATAGGTCACCGCGAAGTCGCCCAGCGCCTTCTGCAAGACGAACGGCTTCGGTTTGTCGTGCAGCCCGCTGGTGCGAGCGGCCGCCTCCTTCAACATCGCCTCGACCTGACGCCAGGGCGTCTCGTAGCCGATGCCGACCGTCGTATGCAGGATCAACCCCTGTTCCCTGGCGAGGGTCGAGTAGTTGACGACCTCGCCATTGAGCACGGTCGTGTTCGGGATCACGATCTCCTCGTTCTTCTGCGACCGCAGCCGCGTGGTCAGCACCCGAAGCTCGGTCACGATGCCGACCGTGTCGCCGAGCTTGATCCGATCGCCGATCTTGAACGGGCGCCGGTAGAGCAGGCTGTAGCCGGCGATGATGTTGCCGATGACGGACTGGGAGCCCAGCGAGATGATCAGACCGGCCAGGACCGAGAGCCCCTTGAAGGCGGCGGAGTCCGAGCCCGGGATGTACGGGTAGGCCATCACGATTGCGAACAGGATGACGATCAGCCGGACCAGGCGATAGGTCGGCAGCGCCAAGTCCCGGTCGAAGGACGCGAGCTTGACCGATCCGTTCTCGACGCCGCGAAAGAAGGTGCGGATGGTCCTGAGCAGGTAGCGGGTGATGACGAACAGGATGGCCAGCCGGATCAGGTCGGGGATGACGCCGAGCAGGCCGAGGCCGATGTCCTTTAGTGGATTCAGGATCAGGCCGAACAGCCAATCGGCCAACTCGCGGGTCCAGGGGAACAGGCCGAGCACGAATTGCGTGCTGGCGTAGAGGGTCAGTGCCACCAGGCCCAGAAAGACCAGTTTCGTCAGGGCGCGCAGGACGGTGGTCAGGTTGCGCGAGCGGATCAGGCGGGCGGACTTCTGCTCCAGCGTCTTGATCTGCTCCTGCAGCCGCCGATCCAACAGGTTGGCCAGGGCGCGGGATGCCTTCGCAAAGACGAAGATCAGCACCACCGCAAGCAGCACCGCCGCAAGCCCGTAGCCGGCCTTCTCCAGCAGCACCTCCGGACTGCGGTCATGCCGATAGGCGGCGATGATCTCCTGGATGCGTTTCTGGCTGCTTTCCGCCAGCAGGTCGATGTGTAGTTGCTCGATCTCGGCATCCGTGTCGAACAGATCGAGCAGCGGGCGGCCGCCCGCCAGCAACAAGGTGCGGTCGTCCTCGACCTGAATGGTGACGTCGTCGGTCGCGATCCGATCGTCGCGGGCCACGGCGATGATCTTCTGCTCGATCTCTTTAGCACGCCGTGCGGCGGGAAACGAGGCCGTGCCGCGCACCCGCATCACCAGACGACCATCGACGACGACGTCCACAAGCTCGACCGGTCCTTGCGATGTCGCTACCCGCTCGGAGGCATTCTCGGCAGACTGATCAGCCGCGACGAAAGAGCCGGTGACAGACAACAAGACGCCCAGTGCCGCGACAATGGAGCCCCGGAACCGTCGTCTGCGAGCTGGTTTTTCTGTGTGCATGGTGCGTCTCTCTGGCTGCTGCTTGGCAAGCATCGCGTTCGACGAGGCCGCCGTCGGCGGAATCAAAGCATCACCGCGTCGGCGCCTCGTTCAACCCCGGTTGCTGCATGCCGAGCGCGCCGTTCACGGCGGTAGCGTCCGCGATCCTAAGGTGCAGCTCGCGCTGGGGATAGGGGATGCTGATTCCCGCCGCGTCGAAGCGCGCCTTCACATCCGTTGTCAACGCTCGGTAGACTGTCAAGTACTCGCCGGTCTTGACCTAGGGGCCACAAAGGATGTCGATCGAACTCTCGGCCAACGAATCGACGGCGATGGTCGGCGCCGGCTCCTCGAGCGTGAGTGGGTGGGCCGCGACCGCGTCTTTCAGCACGCCGATTGCATCGGCGATGTCGTCATCGTAGCCGATGGAGAAGACGAGATCGACGCGGCGGGTCGCGTTCGCCGTGAAGTTGGTGATGACATTCCCCCAAACCTGCTCGTTCGGGATCACGATGATCGTGTTGTCTGGCGTGCTGACGGTGGTGGCGACGATGCTGACCGATTCCACCGTACCCGTGGTCCCACCGATGTCGACGTAATCCCCTTCATCGAAGGGCCGGGTCAGCATGATCATCAGGCCGTTCACGAAGTTTGGCTAACTCGGCCGGATCGATGTCGGGGTTCAGCGTTTCCGGCGGGAGCTGTATCGCTCCGGCATCGACGCCTGCCGCTCCAACCAGCGACGCAGGGTTCGGCGCCGTCGCGGCTAGCGCCGGTGCCGCGGTTGGGGGATCGGGCTCCGACGCGCTTAGGACTCGCGCCGCCAATAGCAAGCACAAGGCGCTGGCGAGAAAGGCGCGGATCAAAAAAGACCCTCGCCGGTCGCGAAATAGAGCACCGCATCGGCGACCAACGCCAGGCCCACCAGACCCAGGAGAACGGGCATCAGGAAGGCGCTGGCGCGGTCCAGGGTTCCATTGAGCCGCAGCAAGATTGGACGGCTGCGCTCGCCGAGGGTTGCGGCTAGGATCGGGACGACCAGGAAGGGCAGCGCATAGACCAGGTTGTACGCAACCAACAGCACCAGGGCGTCGCCGGTGGCAAGGTTGGCTTTTAGGATCTGATCGATCGCGGCGAAGTAGGGTAGGGCGAAGGGTATGCCGATGAAGTTGATCACGGCGCCCAGCCCGAAGGCCGACAGGGGCGTCATCGAGCCGCTGTCTTCCGGGCGCTTCGTCTCGGGCTTCTTCGCCTTCGGCAAAGCGAGCCAGAGCAACAGCAGCCCGACGATCAGGGCGATGAGGTAGTCGATGCTGCTTGGATTGGCGAGGTAGTGGGTGATCTTCTCCAGGCCGAGCGCGATGACGATGCCGGCCCCAAAGTAGGCGGCCGTGTGCCCGAGCAGCATCGCCGCGCTGGTCACGACGGGCCGCTGGGTGCCGGCCGCGTAGACCATGAAGGCGAAGAGCACCGGGTTGAGGATGTCTGCGATCAGAAAGGGGACGAGAATGCCGAAGGTTTCGATCATCGGGTCAACCTGGTTCGGTGCGTGCTAGGGCGCGATTTCGTTCAAATCTCATACTAGCTGACTTGTCTTGACGCCCGCCCTCGTTGTCGCACCGTTCCCTGGTCAGCGCCTGAATCAGCCATGTCAGTCGCTCTCGCCCACCATGCACTCAGTCTTCTCGATAGTCGGTGTCATCATTTCCGATCGGGGAAGATCACCTTCCAATCCTGCTTCATGTCGACCAGCGTCCAGCCTTGCGCCTGTGCCTGGTCGAGGCCTTTGTCCAAACGGCCCATGCTGGCGTTGCGGTCGTACGCCCACTCGCGCTCGCCATCGGTGTGGTGGACATAGAGGGCAAATCGCGGCCCATCTCCGGCCGTGGTCCATTGCAGCATCTGCAGATCGCCGTCGGAGTTGCCGAACGCCGCCAGCGGTCGACGGCCGATCTGCTGGTGGATCGCAACCGGCTTACCTTCCTTGTCGTCGTAGAAGTCGATCTCGGGCAGGCGGACAAGCACCGGCTTACCGTCACGCATCTCGTACTTCACCTTGATGCTGCTGCCGATGACCTGTTCAGGGGGAATGCCGTAGACCTGCTCAGACCACGGGCGCATGAACTCGATGCCGCCGCCGGACACGATGAAGGTCTTGAAGCCGTTGGCGCGCAAATAGGCGAGCAACTCGAGCATCGGCTGATAGACCATCTCGGTGTAGGGACGCCCGCTGATGGGGTGTCGTGCCGTCGCGATCCAGTCCTTGACGATCGCCTCGAACTGCGTGGTGGTCATGCCGGCGTGCGTGGCCATGACGATCTCGACCACCGATTGCATGCCGTCCGCCATCGCGGCCTCCACGTCACCCTTGAGCAGTGAGGCGAAGGGCTCCGTGTCCTTCCATTCCGGATGCTGTGGCGACAGCGCCTCGACGCGCTCAAGCGCGAAGAGGAGCTGGAAATACATCGGCCGCTCGGCCCACAGCGTGCCGTCGTTGTCGAACACGGCGATGCGCTCGGCGGGCGGTACAAAGTCGGACGAGCCCGCCTCCGTGACCTTCGCCACAAAGTCGATGATCGACTGCTTGGCCTTGCCAGCATTCCAGGATGGAAGCGAATCAACGCTCTGAGCTGTCGCCGGGCCACCAAAGACCAGAACGAGACCCAGTGTGAATACGCGAAATAGGCTTGGTTTCATTGTCGCGGGGCTCCTTAGACGCTAAACGAAGGGGAGCGCTGAAGGATGCAGCGTTGTCCGCCGAGCAGGATGCCCGGCCATTTTTCAACGGCCTTTGCAGGTGAAAAATGGAGCAAAGCGAAAATCGCACTCTCGCTTTGGAGCTGAAAAATGCCAGCACGGCATTTTTCAGCATCTCCCCAAAAGGTGAGCAGACCGTCCCGTTCGGCGTCGGATCAATTGCCGCCGGGGTTCTGCAGCAGCTCCAGCGCATCGTCCACGTTGAACTTCGCGGGCTTCTGGCGGGGCGGAAACTCCTTGAAGGTCTCTACGTACTCGGCAACGAAGGTCTGCGCGGGCACCAGCGTGAAGACCCGCTCGATCCACCAACGCTCGTAGTTGTTTGCGTCGGTGTCGGCGCGCTCGAAGGGATCGGTGCGCAGATTGAAGAGCTTCGGGATGCGCAGCGACACGAAGGGCTCGCTCCAGACCATGAAGCCGCGCTCGCGCTGCTCCTTGAAGACCAGTTTCCAGTTGCCGTAGCGCAGTGCCACCAGTTCGCCGCCGTCGTTCCAGTAAAAGAACTCCCGGCGCGGCCAGTCGGCGCCTTCCGTTGCGGTGCCGGTCAGGTGCGGCAGCAGGTCGTAGCCGTCGAGGTAGACCTTGTATTGCGTATCGTCGATGGCGATCCCTTGCTTGAGCATCCCCTTGGCGTCGGGTATGCCGGCGGCGGCCAATAGGGTCGGCACCCAGTCGACGGCGGAGGTCGTGTCGTTGATGACCCGACCGGCCGTGATCGCCGCCGGCCAGCGTACGAACATGGGCACGCGGTAGCCGCCCTCCCAGTTGGTGTTCTTCTCGCCGCGGAACGGCGACAGGCCGCCATCAGGCCATTCGTTGTAGTGCGGGCCGTTGTCGGCGGTATAGAGGACGATGGTGTTGTCGGCGATGCCGAGTTCGTCGAGCAGGTCCAGCACCTGGCCGACCTGGCCGTCGTGCTCCACCATTCCGTCGGCGAAGATGCCGAGCCCGCTCGCGCCCTCGCTCGCCTCCTTGAGATGCGTGTAGAAGTGCATGCGCGAGGTCGACAGCCAGGTGAACCAGGGCGTGCCGGCCTCCGTGTTGCGCTTGATGAAGTCCATGGCGCGACCGACGAACTCCTCGTCGGCGGTCTCCATGCGCTTCTTGGTCAGCGGACCGGTGTCCTCGCATTGCTGCATGCCCATCGCGGCCGAAGCGGGGATCAACGACATCGCTGGGGGTATCGGTGGCCTTGCAGTCGAGCACACCACGCGGTCCGAACTCGGCGCGAAATTCGGGATTCTTCGGATAGTCCGGGTTCTCCGGCTCTTCCTCCGCGTTCAGATGGTAGAGGTTGCCGAAAAACTCGTCGAAGCCGTGCACGGTAGGCAGGAACTCGTTGCGGTCGCCCAGATGGTTCTTGCCGAATTGGCCGGTGGCGTAACCCAGCGGCTTGAGCAGCTCGGCCAGCGTCGGGTCTGCCTTCTGGATGCCGATGGCGGCGCCGGGGAAACCGACCTTGGTCAGCCCGGTGCGCACCGGCGATTGGCCGGTGATGAAGGCCGCACGCCCGGCGGTGCAGCTCTGCTCGCCGTAGTAGTCGGTAAACAGCACGCCCTCGTTCGCAATACGGTCGATGTTCGGCGTCTGATAGCCCGCGAGCCCTCGGCTGTAGGCACTGAGGTTGGTGATGCCGACGTCGTCGGACATGATCATCAGGATATTGGGCTTGTCCGCCGCGGCGAACGCCTGCCACGGCAGCGTGACTGCCACAACGAGCGCGATTTTCGTGAATACACTCTTCACTTGGTTCTCCTATCGGTTGTTGAGAAATCGGTCTTCGCCGGGTAGCAGGGGCAAGGCTAGGCTCGCCCATTGCTGGGCTATTTCGGAAACAAAAACTGCCAGGTAAAGGCGATCTGCCAATCCGGCGCGCCGTCGGGGCGCACCACGTTGTAATAGGCCTCCAAACGGGAGTTGATCGCCTGATTGCCGAGCTTGAAGACGCGGCCGACGCCGCCGCCGACGGGCACCGTCCACTGATTACCGGAGTCGGCGCGCCAGTTGGCGGTCAGCACCGAGTCCGAGATCAGGAACCAGCCGTTGTCGAGGTTGTAGTTGACGAACGGCTCGAGCAGGAACTGGCTGACCTCATTGCGGTTGGAATCACCCGCGAAGGACCAGAGCTGGCGCATCAGCACGCCCATGGAGCCCCACTTGGGCTGGGTCAGCAGCACCAGGGTCGGCCCGGCGCTCCACTTCGCGCTGCCGAGCTGGCGGTCGGTCGCGGTCGGCATCGTGATGGATGGGCCGGCGCCCCAGATGACCCTGCCGGTCTTCACCGGCGACAGAAACAGCGAGTAATTGATGTCGCCGAGGCCGGTGGCGCCGTCACCCTGGACGGGCGGCTCAGGCAGGCTCGGGATGCCCGTGACCTGTCCCGGTGTGTCGATCAGCGGCGCGATGATGCGGTTGACGAAGTTCCAGTCGCCGATGGTCACCGGCAGCACAGGCTGGATATTGAGGAAGCTCGCCTCGCCATTGTCGGCGCCGTAATCGAACTGGAATTTGAACGGCAGGCTGTAGAGGGAGCTGATGGGGTTCTGCACGGCGGCACGTAGGTCCCCGCCGCCCTCCTCGGCGACGGCGGACAGACTGCAGGCGAGCAGGGCCGCGGAGACGACGCCCGGGATGAAGCTGGTTGCGCATGCGAAGGGCGAAGCATTCTTCTGGTGAAGCATGTTCGGGAACGTTCCTGCTGTTGAGGCTCGCGGACCGAGCCGGCAACCGGTGCTCTTTCGCGCCGCCGCTCGACCTATGTCAGTCGACGGCACGAGGTGCCGCCGACGCTGGAGGACAACTACTGCTTGATCTTCACGCTCATGCCGTTCAGATCGAGAGACAGGTCGACGCCCATCTGCTCGCCACTCACCTTGAGCTCGACGCCCTTGGAGTTCTTCAGTACGGCGGTGTTGGCACCTCCGGCGAGGGCAGCGCCAGCACCGGCGCCGGAGTAGACGCCCTCGATATCCGCGGCCCTGGTCAGATTGAAGGCGTCACCGACGAAGTCGGCCTTGGAGAGACTCACCGTCGCTCCAAGGCTGACGCCGCCGATGGAGAGCGGGTAGTCCTCGCCCTCGAAGGTCAGCGTGCCTTTGCCGCCGCTGACACCGACGATGAAGCCGGCCTTGTAGACCTCGAACTGGACCTGCCCAGCGGGCGCATCCTGCGCCACCGCGGGCATCACAGCAGCACTCGCCACCAGGATCATGGACAGTCCGACCCCGTAAAGGCGCTGATTCAGATAACTCGTCGTCATGGTTGTGTTCCTCGTTGGATAGGCGGCTAGGGAAACGCCGATTTATCGGCGTTTCCCGTGCGGGCCAGGACGGCCCGCCATTTTCAGCGGCCCAAGCCGCTGAAAATGAAGGAACCGGGAAACCGCGTTTTCCGGTTCCGTCCGATTCTTGGGCAGGATGCCCAATAAATCGGTATCCCCCTAGGCTGCCGACGTTGGCGGTGTGCCTGGATTGCATCCGCATTGCACGTTGAACCGACGCAAGGCTTTACGAGACGAAGCCCGTCGTGTGCGGAATGCCCCTGCCTTGCATCAGCCTGGTGGCGGAGAGGCATGGAAGGTGTCTACGGCCCATGTGATCGCATCGATCAGCGCCTCGCCGTCCACGGGCTTGCGGAAGAAGGCCGCCGCCCCGGCGCGGCGGGCGGCCTGGCGGTTGGTTTTGGTGTCGTAGGCAGTGATGAAGATCACGGGCCGTGAGCGGCCCTGTTGTGCCAGGAACTCGGGCAGGTCAAGGCCGCTGATATCGGGCAAGCGGATGTCTGCGACGATGCACACGCGCTCGTCGAAGAAGCCTTTGTCGAGCAGATCGAGCACGCTGGCAAAGGTCTCTGCACGCAGGCCGGCGGAGCGCATCAGGCGTTCGAGAGCCTGCTGGATCGCCGGGTCGTCATCGACGATGTAGACCATGATCGGCGGAGCGGTCACGGGCGTCAGTCGATGTAGCCCTTCTGGCAGAGATTCTCGGTGGTGCGCAGCGAGAAATCGGCCTCGTCAACGCCGCTGACCGCAACCCCGCTCGCCAGCATCGCAGCGGTGGCGGTGGCCCAAAGGCCGGTTCTGTTCATTGGTTCGACTCCTCGTATCGAGGGACGAGACCGAAGGTTAACCAGCATGAGATGTGCGGAATATAGGACCTTGGTCCTATGCCGAATCGGTGTAGGACTGAGGCGGTGCGGCCCTGGACGCGGTCGGTCGGGAGCGTGGCGGAGGTCCATCACCCCGGCGCTCCTTGCAGCCGGGTCGGCGTCGCACCTGTTCCGCGAAGAGGCTCAGCTCAAGGACGGGCGGGTGCTGATCCGCGGCAAGCTCGCCTAACGCATCCAGAGCCCGAATGCCCGCGGTGACCCCCAGCGCGCTGATCACGCAGAGCGCGAGTCAATTTAAAGTGATGCGGTTTGCGGGCGCCTGGGAAGACATGGCGGACTTCGAAGACTTCCAGGCTGACCTTCTCCGCCGCCGTCGCAACCGAGCGCACACGGCGGCAACCGAGCATTGCTTCGCGGCGTTCGCGGAGCGGCTGAGACGAGACCATCGCGGCCAGCCCTGACCCGGCCCGCAACGCGCATCGGCCCTTCACAACGTCAGGCACACACACCATAATCTTGTTATCGGATTATTTGATGTCGCGATTGCGAGGTGCACTGTGGAAGAGATCAACGCTACCCAAGCTGCCCGGAGCCTGTCCGACCTCTTGAACCGGGTTGCCTACCAGGGAGCCAGCTTCGAGCTGACCCGCGGCGGGCGCCGGATTGCGCGCCTGATCCCGGCAGGGCCGCCCAAGCGGGTCGAGGTCTCCGAGCTGAACAGGATCTTCGCAGACATCCCGAGCCTCGGCGACGATGCCGAGGCCTTCGAGCGTGATATCGCCGATGCCCAAGCTGCCATCTCGCCGGACAAAGACCCCTGGGATGACTGATCCGGCGGCAACTAGGAGAAAACCATGGGCTTGCTCCTCGATACCGGCGTTCTGATTCGCGCGGAGCGCCGCGGCAAGGAGGGTCAGGACTTCTCCCCGCTCGACTTCTCCCCCTGGGTTCGCTACGGCGATGCAGCCATCAGCGCCATCACCGCATCGGAGCTGCTGGTCGGCGTGCATCGGGCGACTCCGGAGGCGCGTCGGATTCGTCGCTCGGCGACGGTCGAGGCCATGCTGGCCGCCTTGCCGATCCTCGACATCACGCTAGAGGTCGCCCGCGTCCACGCCAAACTGGTCGCCACCCTGCGACAGAAAGGCCTCGCCATGGGCGCGAACGATGCCTATATCGCCGCCACCGCGCTCGCCGCAGGTCGCGCCCTACTGACCACGGATGCCGACGATTTCCGCCGCGTCCCAGGACTCGTTGTCCTGTGCCTCGACCAACCGCCCGCAGCCCCATGAACCCCGGCACCCTGCTGCTGGACGTCATCGGCAAGCTGGAGGAGGCCATCGACTTCCACGACCTCAAGGGCCGCGGCCAGCTCCCCTTGAACACATTGCCTTGTCGCTCCACGGCAAGGTCGGCGTGTGCTCGGGTTCAAGCGGACCTTGACGCCGGCAGACCGTAGCGACCGGTCTCGGCCAGGAGCGGACCCAACGCGCCCTGTGCTAAGTTCGCATGGACCGCAACCCCCTCGACGGTCGCGGCGCTTCTCATCGGTCCACCGGTGTCTCGTGCTTCTGGGAAACATGCCGTTCACGGGAGTTCTCCGAAAACCAGACAACCACTTGTTCGGCTTGGAAGGGATCGATCGTAATCTACGAGATCTAAATGGCTAAGATCTACATCGAAACGTCCATCGTCTCCTACCTCACCGCGCGGCCATCCAACAATTTGATCGCTGCTGCGTGGCAAAGGGAAACGGTCGATTGGTGGGAAACGCAAAGGGGCCGATTTGACTTGTACATCTCAGAGGTGGTCGTAGAAGAGGCAGGCCGAGGCGATGAGTCAGCGGCGTCGCGACGACTTCGGGCACTTGAAGATATTGAGGTCCTGCAACTTGACAAGAAATCCGTGGCGCTCTCCAAGGCGCTGATTGAACGAGGCGCAGTACCAAGAAAAGCGCTGGACGATGCGTTGCACTTGGCCGTTGCCGCGGTGAACGGCATGGAGTTTCTGCTCACCTGGAATTGTCGGCACATTGACAACGCCGAGCTGAAGCCAAAGATCAGAAACGTCATAGAAAGCGAGGGTTACCAATGTCCCGAGATAGCAACCCCAATCCAGTTAATGGGAGTCCATGACGATGACTGACGAGGTAATGAAGGAACTTTGGGCCACAAAAGACAAGATAGCCAACGAGCACCGCTACGACATCGACGAACTGGCCGAGTATTTCCTACAGAAACAATCTTCTCGCCGCGGCAGATTCCACTGCGACGAGCGAGACCTGAGAGCCGAACAAGGCGCTCCAGCCGACGTCCGTACCTCGCGCGGCTGAGCGCAAGCCTTCAGGGCAGGTCTGATGTCTCCTATGGGTCGACACCCGTCCTTGGCGTCTAGCGATCCAAGAGGGGGCAGACCATTGCAACAAGCTGATTGTTTTTAAGAGCTCCCCGAAAAAGGGCAGCGCTGACCGCTTAAAGCGCTGTTTTCCGGCTGGAATAGGCGACCTGGCTGTTGGGGCAAACGTATGCCGAGGGCTCATCGGCATCGCATTCCGGGGCAAGTCTGGCATATCACCCACCGCTGTCAAAAACGGCGTGGTATCGCATCCGAGCGCAGGGCGACACGGGGGCTACAACGAGATTCAATCCCAGCCGTTGCGCGACCGTCTCATCGATCGCGAGAGGCTTCTCGCATGTGGCGGTATCGACTCGGACGCGGAGCTTGCCGCACACTGCTCCATTCAGGTTAGAGCACCTTCAAAGGCCGGACGCCGGCCTGCTGGCAGAGACTCACGAGCTCGGCGACCGAGCTGACGGCAAGCTTCTCCATGACCCGGCCACGATGGATCTTGACCGTCTTTTCGGCGATGCCGAGCTGGGCGGCGATCTGCTTGTTCAGGGCGCCCCCGATGACCCAACGTAAGACCTCCCCTTCGCGTGGCGTCAGCGACATCAGGCGCGCCCGCTCGGCGAGATGGGCGCGCTGCCGGGTCAGGGCCTGTCGAATCGCCTCCAACAGCACCGTCTCGTCCACGGGCTTGGTGAGGAAGTCGCAGGCGCCCTGCTTCATGGCTGCGACGGTCATCGGGATATCACCGACACCGGTGAGGAAGACGATCGGGAGACTCGCTTTCCGCGCAGACAGCTGTGCCTGCAGCGCAAGTCCGTCCAGACCCGGCATATGCACGTCGAGCACCAGACAGGCGACCTGTTCGCGCTGCCCGCGGGCCAGGAATGCCTCCGCCGAGTCGAAGGCCTCGACGCTAAAGCCCGCCGCACGCAACAGCCGCGCCAGCCCGGTGCGGACCGACGCATCGTCGTCGACGATGTAGACGATCTCGTTGATCTCAGTCATCCCAGGCATCTCGGTCATCGGCGTGCGCGGCGGTGGCCAGCGGCAGCGTGAAGGAGAAGCGTGCACCTCGATGTGTATTCTCCGCCCAGATGCGCCCGCCCTGTGCATCGACGATGCGACGGCAGATCGCGAGCCCCATCCCCAGACCGGCGCTTCGGGTCGTGAAAAAGGGCTCGAACAGCCGCGGCAGCACGTCGGCGGGATGCCAGGGCCCCGATCCTCGACGCTGATCTCAGCGGCGTCGGCGCTATGCGGCCGCGCCCGCAGGACGCGAGCTGCACAACACGCGCCGAGCCGGTTGGCCCTGCGAGCCGTCGAAGCTGAGCCTCCAGGCGTGCTATCGTTCGTCGTCGATTCACCGCACGGCTGGCGAACGGCAGATGGACAACAGGGACCTCAGCGAGCGCGACATCTGCACCAAGTTCATCACCCCAGCACTCGTTGCAGCCGGGTGGGAGCAGCACCAGTTCCGCGAAGAGGTCCAGCTCACCGACGGGCGGGTCCTGGTGCGCGGCAAGCTTGCCTACCGCATCCAGAGCCCGGATGCCAGGGCGGCCCCAAGCGCGCCGACTACGTGCTCTACGCACCGGGCGACATCCCCATCGCCGTCATCGAGGCCAAGCGCGACACCTTCCCCATCGGCCAAGGCATGCAGCAGGCCTTGGACTACGCCGAGATGCTCGATGCCCCCTTCGCCATCAGCTGCAACGGCGACGGCTTCCTGATCCACGACCGCACCGGTGCCACCCAGCCCGTCGAGCGCGAGCTCGGTCTGGACGCGTTCCCGAGTCCGGCGGAGCTCTGGGCCATCTACCAGCGTGGAAGGGCATCGACTCCGAGCCCCAGCGCGACCTGCTCGCCCAGCCCTACCACACCGACGGCAGCGGCAAGCAGCCGCGCTACTACCAGCGAGTCGCCATCAATCGCGCCATCGAGGCCGTTGCCCGCGGCCAGCAGCGCATGCTGCTGGTCATGGCCACCGGCACCGGCAAGACCTACACCGCCTTTCAGATCATCTGGCGGTTGTGGAAGGCCAAGCGCAGAACGCCGCATCCTGTTTCTGGCCGACCGCAACATCCTCATCGACCAGACCATCCAGCAGGACTTCGCCCCCTTCGGCGAGGTCATGCACAAGATCAGCAACCGCGAGGTCGAAGAAGAACTACGAGATCTACCTGTGCCTCTACCAAGCCGTCACCGGCACGGACGAGTGGAAGCAGATCTACCGCCAGTTCCCGCCGGATTTCTTCGATCTGGTGGTCATCGACGAATGCCACCGCGGCAGCGCCGCCGAAGACTCCGCCTGGCGCGAGGTGCTCGACTACTTCAGCAGCGCCACCCACCTGGGCCTCACCGCCACGCCCGAAGGAGAAGCGCCCGCCCGCCGGCGAGGCCACCATCGACGACCCGGAGTTCAACCTCAAATACTTCGGCAACCCCATCTACACCTACTCGCTGAAGCAGGGCATCGAAGACGGCTTCCTGGCGCCCTACAAGGTCATCCGCGTCGTCACCGACGTCGATGCGCTCGGCTACACACCCGGAGAAGGGCAAGCTCGACAAGGACGGCCAGCTGGTCGAGCAGCGCCAGTACAACACCAAGGACTTCGACCGCACGCTGATCCTGACCCAGCGCACGGAGCTGGTCGCCAGGCGCGTCTGGGAATACCTCAAGGCCACCGACCCGATGGCCAAGACCATCGTCTTCTGTGACGACCAGCCCCACGCCGAGCGCATGCGCCAGGCCCTGGTCAACCTGATCCCCGAGGCCGCCGCCAACCGCCGCTACGTCATGCGCATCACCGGCGACGACAAGGACGGCAAGGCCCAGCTCGCCTACTTCATCGACAACGACGAGCCCTATCCGGTCATCGCCACCACCTCCAGGCTGCTCGCCACCGGCGTCGATGCCAAGACCTGCAAGCTCATCGTGCTCGACCAGACCATCAACTCCATGACCCAGTTCAAGCAGATCCTGGGCCGCGGCACCCGCATCCGCGAGGACTACAACAAGCTCTACTTCACCATCATGGACTTCAAGGGCGCGACCCGGCTGTTCCAGGACCCGGAGTTCGATGGCGAGCCCGTGACCGTCTACGAGCCGACGCCCGGACGAGCCCATCCTGCCGCCGGATGAGCGCGCCGGCGGTGCAGAGCAAGCCGCGGATGTGGGCGATCAGACGGCCTACCCGCCGAGCACGACGCAGCTACCCGCAGCGCGAAGACCCGCCCGCGGCGCACCCGAGACCCGACGGCGGGCCGCACCCGCTACACCATCGACGACGTCGATGTCCGCACCGCCATCGAGCGCTCCCAGTACCTGGACCCAACGGCAGGCTGGTCACCGAGGACTACCGCGTGCTGCTCAAGGAGCAGATCCGGCAGACCCTGCGCCGACAGTTCGGCATCCCTGGACGCATTCCTGCGCCGCTGGACCGGCGCCGAGCGCAAGCAGGCCATGCTCGACGAGCTGCGCCGACCAAGGCCTGCCGCTGGAGGTGCTGCGCGAGGCCGTGCCCAACGGCGACGCGCTGGACGCCTTCGACCTGGTCGCCCACGTCGCCTTCGACCAGCCGCCGCTGAGCCGCCGGGAGCGCGCCGAGCAGGTCCGCAAGCGCAACTACTTCGGCAAGTACGGCGACCGAGGCCCGCGCCGTGCTCGAGGCCCTGCTGGACAAGTACGCCGACCACGGCATCGGCGACATCGAAGACCCCAAGGTGCTCGAGCTGCCGCCCTTCGACCGCCTCGGCAGCAAGACCCAAATCCGCCGCGGCATCTTCGGCAGGCCCGGAGCAGTTCTCCGCCGCCTCACGGAGCTGGAGCGGCAGCTATACAAGGAGTCTGCCTGACCGAGCCCAGTCACACGAGAAACCGATGACCGCCAGCCAACTGCGCGCCAGATTACAAGAGGAGATTCGCGAACTGCCGGATTCGCGATTGCAAGATCGATTCTGCGAGGTGTCTGCATGACAACCGTATCCGTACACCTGCCTGACGACGTGGTCGCCCGCCTGAATGTCCTGGCGAGCCGAAGTGGCCTCAGCACCGAATCCTATGTTGCCGAGGCGGTGCTCGAGCATCTGGATGACCTTGACGACGTGGCGCTTGCCGAGCAGCGACTCGAGGAGATCCAGGCCGGACGGTCGGAACCCACTCCGCTCGAGGACGTGATGAAGCGCTATGGCATGGAAGGTTGAGATCGATCCGAACGCCGAGCGCGAGCTCGACAAGCTCGACCGTCAGACCGCACGGCGCATTCTGCGTTTCCTAAGCGAGCGCGTCGCGGATTCCCGCGATCCGCGCGGTCTTGGCGAGGCCCTGCGGGGGTCGCGCCTGGGAGAGTTTTGGAAGTATCGGATCGGCGACTACCGCGTCGTGGCGCGGATCGAGGACGAGCGTCTGCTTGTGCTGGTCGTCAAGGTCGGCCATCGAAGCCGGGTCTACCGCAGGTAACGGAAACTCGCCGGAAGGAAGGCCCGGTTAGGCAGCATTTTTCCCTTGAATCTTAATCCCGCATGAAACGCCGGCATGGCATCGCAACGGCCATTTGGGGCCGGAAAGAAAAATGCCTCGCCGCTCGCACCCCACGCCATGAACCTCAGCACCACCATCAAATCCATCCAGGACATCATGCGTAAGGACGACGGCGTCGACGGCGACGCCCAGCGCATCGGCCAGCTCTCCTGGATGCTGTTTCTGAAGATCTTCGACCAGTCCGAGGACGGCTGGGCCGACGACGCCCGCGACCAGGGCCGCACCTACCGCTCCGCGCTGCCTGAGCAGTGCCGCTGGCGGAACTGGGCCGCGTAAAAGGACGGCGCGCTGCAGACCCCGGCCACCGTGACCATCGCCCTCGTCAACAATGTCGCCGTTCCGCAACTCAAAGAGCTGCCCCTGAACGGCAACCCGCCGCCAAGGTGGTGCGCGAGGTCTTCGTCGACGCCAACAACTTCATGGAGTCCGGCCCCCTGATACCGGACGTCATCGCCAAGCTGGAAGACGCCCTCGACTTCCACGACCCCAAGGCCCGCGGCCAGCTGGGCTCCAACACATTGCCGCATAACGGGCCTTCAATTTCGGTCTGTACTACAACGTCTTGACCTGACGCCGATCCGGATCGACACTCAAGCCACAGCAACGACCGAGGGTCACCGCGGAGCGATGTCCACGCCCCTGGAGAACATCCACGAGATGCTTCCACAGCTACTTCCCGGCGAAAAGGCCCAGGTACTGCAATGGATCGCGCAAGACCTGTGCGGCGGTGCGCCGGGGATCGACAAGACCCCCGACGTTTGCGGTGGCGACGCCAGGATCGTGCGAACCCGCATCCCGGTGTGGGTCTTGGAGCAAGCGCGCCGTCTTGGCGTCACGGAGGCCGAGTTGCTGACCAGCTACACGACGCTGCGCGCGGAGGATCTGGGCAATGCCTGGGCCTATGCCCGCCAGCACCGGGACGAGATCGCAGAAGCCATTGCAGCAAACGAGGCTTGAGCTTGGCCGCTCTTTTCAGCAACGAGAACTTTCCCTTACCCGTTGTCCAGTCCCTGCGAAAACTCGGTCACGATGTGCTGACGACAGTGGATACGGGAAGGGCAGGCGATGCTATACCCGACCCTGAAGTATTGGCATTCGCATCCGCGCAAGGGCGCGCGCTGCTTACACTCAATCGGCGCGATTTCATTCGCCTACACCTGAAGTCCGATGCTCATCACGGGATCATTGTCTGCACCTTCGACCGGGATCTTCAGGGGCAGGCGAACCGCATCCACCAGGCCATCGCGTCCGGAAAGGAGTTGCGCGGCAAGCTCATTCGCGTCAATCGCGCCGGATAAGCGCAGGTCGGCAACGCACGGCGGGTTGACCCGCGGCCAACGCCAGCGCCGATATCGGTTCGGGCGTGGCCCTAGCTGGTCATTTTCTGTCGCGAAGCGGACGGGGACCGCTGACGGCGGGAATCGGCCATGAACGGACCAAAGACAGGTGGTCTCAGGTTCTCCGGTGTAAGGTTCTCTCTACAGTTGCCAGGTACTGGCGTGACCCGCCAAAACCGGACAAGCGAGCGCGTTAGGCTTAAAGTTGGCTGCTGAGCCTAAGCGAAACAACACTACTGCGATGTGACTCATGGTCCGTAAAGGCATCATGAATTTCGGAAGCAAACCGGGAGGAGAATCTTCATGACACGATTCTATCTACTATTCTCTGCAGCGGGCCTCTTCGTGATCGCTCTAAGCTACGGCATCGCCCCGGCAGAGATTCTTCCGGTAGCGCTCAACGTCACCGTCGAGGGCACAGACTTGACTCACATCTTTCGTGCCATCATGGGACTTTACCTGGGCATGATCGTGCTTTGGGTGCTTGGAGCTTTCTGGGCAAACCTCACATGGGTAGCGGTGATCGCCGAAGTCGCCTTCATGTTCGGCTTGGCTCTCGGGCGAGTGATCAGCATCGTCATTGACGGTATGCCGAGTATGCTCCTCGTCGTCTATGCAGTCCTGGAGATCGCAATGGGACTTTGGGGTGTTCTAGCACTCAAGAAGCCCGTCAGTCCGCAGTTGGAACCATGATCAAACGGAGGTCGGCTTGGTGTTGTCTAGGACCATTCGGACCGATGTGTACACAGAGCAACCTGACATGCAGATAGCTTCGCCGAGAAATGTCTGTTGCGGGTCGTAAGCGGCCATTCCGACTAGCAGCGCCCGGCGTCTCTTTTTGGTCGGAAGCCGTCTCTGTTGTGCACTGATAGGCGTCCCATGTGGGCCGCTGGTCAGGCGCATGATTCATACGCGCAGGCGTTATGGTGAGTGGGTCGCCTGCATTCGGCAGTCCAGGACGCCGCGAACGTCCACCTGAGCCGACTGCGGAAGCTACGCTATTTCGAGCGCATGGAGCAGGTGCTGCAGGCCCGCACCGACGGCCCCGGTCCGGTCAGGTCCCAGATCATCGTGACCACCCACGACCCGATGATGATCGGCAGCCTGCGCAAGGAACAGGTGCGCATCCTGCGGCCGAGTCGCGACGGCAGGGTGGAGGTCGAGATCCCGCTCGTCGACCCCCGCGGCATGGGCTTCGCTGGGTTGTTGAAGAGCGAGCTGTTCGGCCTGCGCTCGGCGGTGGATTTCGAGACCCTGCGCCGTTTGGACCGGCGCAATCGGCTCTTCGCTAAAGGGCCGGATCGCACGCCGGACGAGACGGCGGAGATGGAGCGGCTGAGCGACGAGCTGTCCGAGCTTGGCTTCGCCCGCGACTTCAAGGACCCGTACTACGCCCTGTTCGTGCAGAAGATGGCGCAGCACACCCAGTTCCACACGCCGACGCTGACGCCCGAGCAGCGAGCCGAGCAGGACGCCATCGCGGAACGGATCATCAGCGAGGTGCTCGGGGAGGACGACGGGGGTTGGTGGCTCGCCTTCGACTACAGCAACTACCGTATCTGCGGCAGCGTCGGCAACGCGAAGAAGGGCGGTTGGTTCCCGCTGCGGGCAGGGTCGATGCGCTCTTGCTATGCGCACCAGTGCGAGGAGTCGGAAACGCCCTATCTGCTCGACCCGACCAACCCCGCTGATGCGGCCCTGCTGGCCTTCGACGAAGAAGGCAACGCCACCCCGGCACCCGACGCCGACCACTGGGAGGAGGAGCGTGTCACGGAATCCATCAAACGCCTGAAGTTGAACGAGCATGAAGCCCTGACGGAGGCGCGCCGGGCCATCTGGCAGCAAGTCGTGCGCGAGGCCGACGGCTTCCTCACCGCCAAGTCGCGCTGCTGCACGGGCGCGAATCCAGGCGCGCAGCAGAAGATGCGAGAGCATGCACGCCGGCTGAAGCAGATGGCGCGGGAGGAGGCACAGTTTTCATCCGTCGTGCGCTGGTGCCTGAGCTTCAGGAACGAACCGCAGCTCCTGCGGCTCGCGGCATGAAAGCCCGGCTTCAGCCGACGCCCCGCCAAACGGCGCTTGTGCCCAGGGCGTCGACGATGTGGCGGGCTTTGCAACTGGACTTCGGCCTTGAAGGATAGAATGACGATTCGGCATCGAAGTGCCTTGCTGAGGACCCAAGTTTCCACACAGGGCGGGGGCACCCTAGCGAACGTCCAAGTGCTCCATTCATGTTTAGAGCACCTTCAAAGGCCGACGCCGGCCTGCTGGCAGAGCCTCACGAGCTCGGCGACCGAGCCGACTGCCAGCTTCTCCATGACCCGGCCGCGATGGATTTTGACCGTCTTCTCGGCGATGCCGAGATGGGCGGCAATCTGTTTGTTCAGGGCGCCCCCGATGACCCACCGTAAGACCTCGCCCTCGCGTGGCGTCAGCAATAGCAGGCGCGCGCGCAGTGTATTCACCGCCAGCGCGTCGGCAAGATGGTTGCGCTGCCGGGTCAGGGCTTGTTGGATCGCCTCCAACAGCACCGTCTCGTCCACGGGCTTGGTGAGGAAGTCGCAGGCTCCCTGCTTCATGGCTGCGACCGTCATCGGAATATCACCGACACCGGTCAGGAAGACGATCGGGAGACTCGCTTGCCGCGCCGACAGCTCCGCTTGCAGCGCAAGTCCGTCCAGACCCGGCATATGCACGTCGAGCACCAGGCAGGCGACCTGGTTGCACTGCCCGCGGGCCAGGAATGCCTCCGCCGAGTCGAAGGCCTCGACGCTAAAGCCCGCCGCACGCAACAGCCGCGCCAGCCCAGTCCGAACCGACGCATCGTCGTCGACGACATAGACGACCTCAGTCATCTCCGCCATCTCGGTCATCGACGTGCGCCGAGGCCGCCAGCGGCAGCGTGAAGCAGAAGCGCGCACCTCGATCCGTATTCTCCGCCCAGATGCGCCCGCCATGTGCATCGACGATGCGTCGGCAGATGGCAAGCCCCATGCCCAGACCGGCGCTTCGCGTTGTGAAGAAGGGCTCGAACAGCCTCGGCAGCACATCCGCGGCGATGCCAGGGCCCCGATCCTCGACGCTGATCTCAGCGGCGTCGGCACCCTGCGCTTGCGCCCGCACGGTGATCTCGCGCCGCTCGACCGGGACCTCGTCAAGCGCATGGATCGCGTTGGCCAGCAGATTCAGCAGCACCTGTTGAGTCTCGACACGACCGGCCGCGACGGGAGGCAGCGGCGCTCGCCAGCGCCAGCTTGACCGAGATCCCCTGCGCGTCCAGCTCGTTGCTGATCAGCCCCAGGACCTGTTGCACCAACTCCCCGAGCTCCAGGTGCTCCCGGACAGTCGCGCCCTTGCGCAGCAGCAGCCGCAGATGATGGATGACATCCCCGGCCCGCTTGTCGTCGCGCACGATGTCGTCGAGGATTGCCTGCACCTCGCCGTAGTCGGGCCGTGGGTTGGTCAGAAAGCGCCTTGCGGCCTGGGCGTTGCTCAGGATCGCCGCCAGCGGTTGGTTCAGCTCGTGGGCGAGGGTGGCCACCAGCTCGCCGGCAACATTGACACGCGCCAGACGCTCGAGCTCGTGGCGGGTCCGTTCCAGCTGGCGCTCGCCGGCGAGCCGGTCGGTGATGTCCTCGCCGATGCTGAGCAGGCCGGCATAGGACCCGCCGGCGTGGTTGAGGCGCACCGTCGACCACACCAGCGCGCGCCGCTCGCCCGAGCGACAGACCAGATCCCAGCGGCTGCGCGGGCGCGGGCCGGACTGCGCCGCCGCGGCCAGGCGTGCGTCCAGCTCGGCTCGATCCCCCGCCACGATCAGCTCGCGAAGCGGTTTTCCGGTCAGTTCTTCGGCGCCGAATCCGGTGAGCCGCTCCAGGAAGGGGTTGGCGTCGGTGATGCGCCCCTGCGGATCGATGCCGATGACGGCCAGGTGCACGTTGGTCAACAGCGAGCGCCAGCGGCGCTCGTTGGCCTGGATCTCCCTGGCGTAACGCGACGCCAGCACGGCATTGGAGACCAGCTCGTAGCTCAGTGCCAGCACGATGGCCAAGAAGGCGAAGCTGACCATGTAGGGCGTCTCCACGATGCCCGCGTCCACCAGCGGTGCATGGATGCCGCCGAGCACGATGAAGACCGCGACACTGCCGCCCACCAGCAGCGCCCGACGCGGGTCGCCGCCGCGCCAGGTGCGCACCGCCGCGTCGATGACGTAGGCGACGATCAGCACCGAGGCCAGGTTGGAGACATGCACCCAGGGGTTCGCCGGCCCGATGGCCAGGGTGAACTGCTCCCCCCAGAAGGTCGGCATCTGCCGCAGCTCGGTGATGTCAGAGAAGACCAGGCTATAGGGCGAGAGCCAGTTGACGAGGATCGAGACCGTCCACAGCGCCGCGATGGCAGCGGCCAGCCACCCGCGCGCCACCGGCAGCCGGGCCTTGACATACCAAACCACCGCCATCAGCAGCGTGAAGACGAAGAGGTTCTGCCACTGCAGCAACCGGCGGTAGACCTCGACCGAGGCCGCGTGCATCAGCGTCAGCTCCGTCAGCGCGCAGGCGCCGGCACTGAACGCCATCAGGACCGACAGCAGGTACACCGGCGCCCGTCGGTCCTGCTGCCAAAGCAGCAGGTGCAGCAGCCCGAGCATGAAGCTCGCCGCTGCGCACATGGACCAGGTGATCGTCAGGATGCTCAAGGAGAACGGACACTGAGAACGTGAAAGAGCGCCATCTTAGCAGCCGACGCCCGCTCCCCAATCGCGACGTCCGGTTGCCGCGGCGATTGAAATGCCGGTTAGGTTCTGGGCGATCATGGGAGACCTCGGGAGACCTCGGGAGACGCCGATTATTGGCCGTCCTGGCCAAAATCGTTACGGAAAGCGAAAACGCGGTTTCCGCTTTCCTTCATTTTCAGTGCCTTGGCGGCACTGAAAATGGCCGAGCATCTTGCCCGGCGGGAAACGCCGACTATTTCGGCGTTTCCCTCGGTGGTTAATTAGTCCGGTCTGTATGGCCACAACGAATATGCAGAAGCGCTGCCGGAGCACGCTCCCTACCCGTCTCACCGCTGCCGTTGCCCAAGTGCACACGATCCGATCATGGACGCATCGGCGGATAGACAGAACCGCTACCTACATGCGAAAGCTAATGAGGTAAGCGCAGGATCTTCCATTCACCGTCGATCTCACATATGTCCACCAACGATGTACCGCGGCCATACGCAGCCTTTGGCGCAAGCGTCACGACTTCAAGGCGGCGGCAGGGCCGGGCGTCCTTCTGAAAGCTACGGACAGCTGTGACTGTACCTGAATTAGCGCTATCTTCTCCTTTCCAGCTTCGGCTCTCTCCATCGTTCGCATTTACGAGCACGTCCGTGATTGTTTCGTCTAGCAGTCTGGTGTCTGAATCAGTGAGAAAACGTAACGGAGCCTGATCCAGAAAACCTAGGTCGATCGCATAAAGCGATCCTACTGCACTGGTGAGCAAGACGAGGAGTGACGCGGAAGCGAATAGTTTCAGTGTCATTGATGCGTGTCTCCGCAGGCGTTGGTGATAGAAGGTATTTTGCGTCGGGGTGTGTCGCGGATCTTTCGAAATAGACGTCAGCTTCCGACAGGAGAAACGAATAGGCCCGTCGCGGCCTCGCCGGGTCTTGCCGTTATTCAGGCTCGCTTAAGCGGTACGACAAGCTCTTACGATAACGTATTGGGGACCCTTACCCTAGGTGTCTATATTCTTAACCATCAGCGTCAGCGGCTCGTCGCCGGCGCCGCTTCGACTGTGCGCTACAGGCTGATACTTGCCGCCGGGTGCAGTGGCGGTCAGAAACCGCTTCTGTCCTGGAAACTTGCCGCCCTCACCGACCGCAAGCGTGAGTTGACTGACCAACCGCGTAAGGCGTGAAGCCGGATATGCAAACCAACTCGGCGCCATGCTCCATGGACGTGGGCGGCCATGCCACCGTGCGCAACCCGTCAAGGCGCTGATCGAGGCTGGCTGGCCCGTGAAGGTCGCAGCCCGGCGAAGCTGCTCTCCGGTGCCGACCCGCTCGCACGCGCGGCGGCGATCGCCCCCATCGATCGCCAGCGCAGGTTCCAGAGGCTGGATGTCCGCGCTCGCTTGCGAACGCGTGGGTTGAGAGGTTGCTTGCAACCCAGCCTGTCCGTCCGCGCGAAAGGTTTCTGCTAGATGCACTCAGTGAGAGTTCGGCACTGGCGACATCCCGGCTCATCGCCCGCAGCAGATCTTGAATTTCTTCCCACTACCTCCCGAGCATGACCGGGACAGCAAATAGAACTTGTTCAATGACCGAGTCAGCGAGTCACAGAATAGGTCGCGGGCACGAAGGTCTTCGCTCCTAGGCTTCGGTCGCGACGATGCCACGGCGTCGTTGCCTCCGGTACTGCACCAACGCAGCGTCCGGTGTTCGCTCGGCCCGAGGGAGGTTGCGGGGCCTCACAGGCAACCCGGACTCGAGGTAGCGAGCCGCTAGGCGATCTTAGTCAACTGCTCGACGAAACCCTGCCCCGAGGTCGGAGGGGGCAATGGTTCACCGCGCTCTTTGAGCAAGAGCAACCACTCATCGACGATGTCGCAAAGCGCTGCGTACACCTCCAGCTCATTATCACCATGACAACATGGTCCGATGATTCCCAGGCATTGGCCGACAAAGCACTGGTCTTCGTCCGACCACTCGACGATCTTGAGATAGTTGGCGCTTTCGTTCACCGCTTGGCCTCTGCGATTTTCCGCTGGACTTCGCGTTCTTGATAGGGTCTTGCGTCGTCGCCCGACTTACCGGAGAGTGTGATTCGCTGTCCGGAAGCGTGCTCGAAATTCCGATGGCTGCCCTTGCCGCCGCGATTGACAAAACCGGCCCGCCGGAGGTCTTGGATGAGTTCCCTTGTCTTGCGGGGCATCGAGGGCTAGGTCGCCGGCGTAGATACGAAGATCTGTAGCAAACAGGTTACCGATTCCATCTATCAGGACGCTACCCACAGCCAACGAGCAAGTCAACTTGCCGTGGTTTCCAGCGGCCCGCAAGCACAGCTGATTATTGCCTCGTTGAGGTAGGCACATGAAACGCAGGACTGACTTGAGAAGCCGTAGGAACTGCCATGCGTAGCCGTCGAAATGCCGGTGACGAGGAGCGGGCATGCTTCGAAAGGGGGGTTCATGGAAGGCTCATACCGGGGACACAATTCCAGGGCCAGAGAATTCCAGAGCCAGTGTACACGACTCAACTCGTTGACATGGTGAGCGTCGGCTGTCGACGCGACTGCGGACTCCGAGCGGCACACCGCCAGTGTCGGCAACTGGCCGACTGCGGACGTAATGAAAACTGGAGGCACGCGAGGACTCCGATGGCTCTCGGTGAGCACTGGCGGCGGCGGGGAAGTCCGGGCGAGTGTGTGCGAATTATTCTGAGAACTCTCAGCCGGATAAAGTGAGCGCTAACACCTCCCCCGCGGCGGTCAGCGCATCGCGCAATTAGGCGATGGCCGCGTCCAGCGACGAGGTTGACGCGCCGTGCGCCTCCGCATCCTCGCGGTAGCGTTCGGAATAGCCACGGCTCCTGGCGTCGAGGTGAAGGTGTAGCCTGAGCCACGCCACCGCCGAGCTGCCGGAATCGAAGCATGCATCGGCGAAGCGCTCGCGCAGCGCACCGCACCGAACGCGACCCCGAGTCCGGCGAGTCCGAGCTTGGCCTGGCGATTGTCCAGCGGAGCCGTGGAGGCCTGGTCGGCCAGGGACCAGCCGGCAAGCAGGGCCTTCAGTGCCGGATCGCTGTCGTTGCCGGCACAGGTGCGCCACTCATACGTGAAGCTGCGATCGCTGCCGACCGGGCCTGTGAACCGCGCTAGCACCTCGGCGCCACGGCGCACAGTAAGGGCTCCGGTCCTTACCGACCTGGAAGTCGGAGCAATGAAGCCAGGTCAGTCGGTCATCGGCCATTGCGCGTCTCCATAGATCTTGTCGATCGTGCTCAGGGTGTGTCGGGCGAGGCTCGTGTCTCCTCGGTCGGCACCTGCACGGGCGGTGCACAGCTGAGCCGCCCCGGGCGCGGCGGGCGAAGCGCCGGTCATCGAAGATAAAGAGGGCCTCGCAGTGGTGGCCGCCGGCCAGGTGCAGGGCATCGGCGAAGTCCATGCCCTCGGCGCTCGATTGCAGCGCGGTGGCGATGCGCTCGGCTTCCTCGGTGTTGACGTGACCCAGTCCGAGCAGGTGCTCGAGCACGCGGACGATCTGTGCGGGCTCGAAGCGGTAGAAGGCCCGCAGAACCCATTCCAGCTCCAGCCCGTCTTCGCCTATTCGGCCGAAATCGCAGCGCAAGCCATTGATTTTTTGTTATTGGAATCGAAAGGTCGGCACTACAGATCTTCCCGCGAAGTCGCCAAAATCGTTGCTGCGGCGCACCTTTCCCTCAAGTTTCCCGGGCCAAAGCCGGCAGCGCAACGGGCAACGTCGGCACTACAGGCGCCTTGGGTACTCGCGTGGCAATAAAAACAACGTACTGGGTGCGCCGCAGCGCCTGAAACCGGCGGAATCCGGGTCGACTAGTCGAAGTCGGGCCAGCACCACGGTCAGGGGTACGAACAGGCCGGGGCTGTCCGTCATGATCGCTCGCGCGATGAGGCGCTGCCCGGCAGCCTCCGGGTCGCCCGGGTCGTCGACGCAGAAGCGGGCGAGGATGTTGGTATCAAGGGCGATCATCTGCCTCGGCCCGCACCGCCTTGGCCACATCGAAGTCCGCCAAGCAGCGCTTGCCCGGCAGGTCGCAGCGGAGCATGCCGTAACCGTCGTCGGCGCGGGACGGCGGTATCGACTTCAGCGGGCGTACCCGGATGCTGTCGCCTTCCAGCTCGAAGTCCAGGTTGCTGCCAGGCACAAGACCGAGCCGGCGGCGGATGACAGCACGGATGACGACTTGGCCCTTGTCGGAAACGGTGACGGTAGGCATGGCAATCTCGATGTCTTACTTGGTAAGAGAGATCGCGAATCTAGCATCCAGGTCCGCCGTCTACAGCGCCATCGGGCCAGATGCCCGGTCAGCCGCTCGGGCGGGTTGACACCAAATCACTACGGGGTGACGCCCAATCGATCAGTCGGCAGTCGGCAGTCGGCAGTCGGCTCAAGATCAACCCCTCGAACTCGACCCTGACCTCAACGCACAGACTAGCCTCGCGTCGAAGGTCCGATAAACATCCACTTCAGAATGTCCTCGCGCGTCACCAGCCCCAGCAGTTGGCCATCCTCGACCACCGGCAGCTGGTTGACGCCGGTCTCGGCCAGCAACGCCAGCACCTTAGTCGCCGGCTGCGACGGGGAAACGCTGTGCAAACGCGCCAGCGGCGTCATGATATCGGCGACGCGGCGCACCGCCCATTCGCCGCGCTCGAGTGCACGCACATCCTCCAGGCTGATCATGCCGAGCAACCTAGCATCCGCGACCACGGGGTAAGACCGCTGGCTGTGGGTCAGAAAGCCGTCGTCGACCAGGTGCTGCACCAGCCTGTCCGGCTCGACCACCTGAAAATCCTGATGCATGACCCGGCTGACGGATAAATAGCCCAGCCGGTCCTCGATCAGCCGCAACCGGTAGCTCTGTCTGGCGGCGTTCCCAATGAACCAGCCGATCAACGCAAGCCATAGTCCGCCAACCGTGCCGCTGCCGAAGATCGGCACGCTGATGCCGAGCATCATCGCGAAGCCCATGGCCATGAGCATCCAGCCGAACGCCTGCCCGACGGAGGCGGCAAGCATCGTCGATCGGGTCAGGTCGCCGGTCAGGCCCCACAGCAGCGCGCGCAGCACCCGCCCGCCGTCGAGCGGAAAGCCCGGCACCAGATTGAACAGCCCAAGTACGATGTTGACCGGCCCGAGCCAGATGAGCACCGTCGCGATCGGACCGAGCCGCGCGAGACCCGCCGCCGGTTGTTCCGGATTGAACTCGATCGGCCCAGCGATCATACCCGCCAGGGACAGAAAGAGCAGGCCCAGCGCGAGACTAGCGACAGGGCCGGCAAGCGCCATCCAGAACTCGGCCCGCCAGGTCTTGGGCTCACCCTCCATACGCGCCATGCCGCCGAAGACGAATAGGGTGATGCGCGAAATACGCACCCCAAAGCGCTGCCCGACCACAGCATGCGCAAGTTCATGCAACAGGATGGACGCAACGAACAAGGTCGCGGCGGCGATGGCGGTCAGCAGCACCTTGGTCTGCCCCCAATCGGCATGCCATTGCGGCAGGACGCCGGCGGACAGCGCCAGCGTAATCAACGCGAAGACGATCAGCAGACTCCAGTCGAGATCGATCTCGACACCGGCGATGCTGCCCATGCGCAGCGCATGCGTCGCCGTGCGTCCGCGCTGAGCATGTGCCCAGTGGTCAGGTCCGTGCTCGGGTTTCACAGTGCCCTTCCGCTAATCGAGCTATAAGGCGGGAGCCGGCCGATAAGCCGGGTTCTGTCTAGGACAGTCATTCATCTCGGGCGCGCGTCGCCGCGCGTCTCCAGCGACCTACCCGGGAACACCCGCGGGCCGCGGGCTGCGGCCCGCGGGCCGCTTGCTCCCCTATTTGGTCTTGCTCCGGGTGGGGTTTACCCTGCCGCCGCGTGTTGCCACCGGCGCGGTGCGCTCTTACCGCACCTTTTCACCCTTACCGCCCGCTCACGCGGGGTTGGCGGTGTCTTTTCTGTGGCACTTTCCGTGGGCTCGCGCCCCCCAGGCGTTACCTGGCACCCTGCCCTGTGGAGCCCGGACTTTCCTCCCCCCGACGCGGGCATGCAGCCGCACGCCGGAGCGCGACTGTCTGGCCGACTCCCTTTGCACAGTGTAGCCGAAGGCGGCGCGCGGTGGCTGGACCTCCATGGCCGCAGACGGATCAAGTATGCATCTGCCCTCGGCCCTCGAAACCCGTCATTGACCATACATCAGACGCCGCTGCCCAGATCACGCGCAGCCAACGCCTGTTTGTAGAGCGCGTTGCGGTTGCCGCCGGTAATGCGCGCGGTCAGCGCGACGGCCTGCTTCAACGGCAGGGTCTCGGCGAGGATGCCGAGGATACGCTGTTGTTCGGCGACATCGCGCTCGCCGCAGTCGCGCCGGTCACCTTCCACCAACAACACCAGCTCGCCGAGTTGCTGCTCGCTGTCCGTACTCAATCGATCGGCGAGGGCCGGTAGATCGCCGGTCAGAAAGGTCTCGAACCGTTTTGTCAGCTCGCGGGCGACGACGGCCGAACGCGGACCGAGCAGATCGGCCAGGTCGCGCAGCGTCGCAGCGGCCCGGCGACCGCTTTCATAGAGAATCAGGGTACCGGGCTCGGCGGCGATGCCCTGGATCCACGCGCGCCGAGCGCTGTCGGTCCGCGGCGGAAAACCGACGAACAGGAAACGGTCGCTCGGTAACCCCGCAGCGGACAGGGCCGCGACCAGCGCACTCGGACCGGGGATGGGCACGACGGATAAGCCGCGCTCGCGTGCGCCGCGCACGAGCACGAAGCCGGGATCGCTAACCAAAGGCGTACCCGCATCGCTGATCAGCGCGATGTCCTTGCCGGCCTCCAGCGTCGCGAGCAGCCGCGGCATCGCCTCATCCTCGTTGTGCTCGTGGAAGGCGAGCAGCGGCTTATCGATACCCAGATGATTCAGCAGCGGGCGGCTGTGGCGGGTATCCTCGCAGGCAATCAAGTCCACGTCCGCTAACACCTTACAAGCCCTGGCGGTGATATCCGCAAGATTGCCGATCGGCGTTGCCACCACGTATAGTACGCCGGCTTTTTCCATCAGACTCTCAACCCTTTTTTGCGTCAATTTCAATTGGGCAACCGGCCGTCCGTTCGGCTTCATGCCCCCGGAGACGGTCATGCCTCGGAACATATCCACCCGCCATAGCATCGCCCAGTTAGCAGCCACCCGTTTGCCGAGAATTCCCGATGCGCCTTCGAGCACCGCGCTCGCGGCCCTATTGGCACTGGCACTGGCACTGGCACTGGCGATCGGCGGCTGTGCCATCGATCCGGTCAAGGACGCTCAACGCGTCTTGGCGGATATTCCCACGGCCGAAGTCAGCAAGGCACGGGCGCTGGAAGACGCCGGCAAGCACGCCGAGGCCGCGGATTCCTTCCTGGCGCTGGCAGAGACGGCCGCGTCCCCGGCCAAGGAGCAATTGCAGCTCGATGCAGCCGAGGCGCTGCTCGCGGCCGGCGACACCACGCAAGCCAGCAGCGTCCTGGCGGACATCGACAAGGCCAAGCTCACCGCCGCGCAGCGCGAACTGGTGCCGCTGCTCGAGGCGGAGCTCGCATTACAGCGCGGACGCCCTGCCGAGGCCATTGCCAAGCTGCAGTTGGTCAACAAGGGCTCGCTGCCGCCGGATCTGAAGGCCAAGTATCTGGGCACCGAGGCCGCGGCTCATCGGCTGAACAACCAGCCGATGCAGGCCGCCGAAAGTCTGGACGCGCTCGACAAGCTGCTTAAGGACAACCCCAGCGCGCGGCTCGACAATCAGGTCGCACTGCTGTTCACCTTGGCAACGCTCGGGCCGAGCGGCCTCACCGAAGCCGTGCGCGGCAATCGCGGACGAATGAAGGGCTGGGCCGAGCTGTCGCAGATGTTCGGCGAGCACGGCGCGCCGAGCCCGACGCTGGAGGCCGATTTCCGTCAGTGGCGGTCCGCCCACCGCGGACACCCCGCACTCGCCACCCTGCCGCAAGGCTACTTCACGACGCTGGCCGGAGGCTATGCGGCCGGCACCGATGCCTTGGTACTGCTGCCGAGCGGCGGCCGTTTCGGCATCGCCGGCGATGCCGTCAGGGAAGGTATCCAGGCCGCCTATGATGCCGACCGCAGCGGTAACCGACCCACGCTGAACTTCCGCTCCAGCGGCTTCGACGCCGGTGTCGATGCCGGTGCCGACCTGGTCATCGGCCCGCTGGAAAAGCCGTCGGTGGCCACCTTGGCGGCGCGGTCGTCGCTGCCGGTGCCGACGCTGGCACTCAACCGAAGCGACGGCGGCTCCACCGAGAATCTGTTCCAGTTCTCGCTCGCGCCCGAGGACGAGGCCATCAACGTCGCTAACCATGCCTGGACCTCCGGCTTGAAGAGCGCCGCACTGCTCTATCCGACTGGCGGGTTCGGCGATCGGCTGGCCGACGCCTTCCGCGGCCAGTGGCGCACGCTGGGGGGGCGCATTGCCGCGCAGCAGGCCTACCCGTCGGGCGAGAGCAGCTACAGCCGCACCGCCGCCGCGCTGCTCGCCGACGGCAAGGCCGACTTCATCTTTCTGGTCGCGACGGACAAAGACGTTCAGACCATCTATGGCGCGCTGCGCGAGGCCGGCGCGCGCATGCCGGTGGTCGCGACCTCGCACGTCTACGACGGCGACTTCAACCCGAGCCGCGATGCCGCGCTGTCCGGGCTCTATTTCGTCGATATCCCCTGGATCTTGGATAACCAGCGTTCCGACGCGCTCTCGCGCAAGGCGCTCCGCGACAAGCTGCCGAACGTCAATGGCCCGATGGCACGACTCTACGCGATGGGCATCGACGGCTATCGCCTGGCGCCGCGCATCACCGACATGGGCAACAACCTCGGCACCTTTTTCCCGGGCGAGACGGGCGGCCTGACGGTCGACTCGATCGGACAGATCCGCCGCCAACTGCTGCTGGCGCAGTTCACTACGGGCGGCCCGAGATTGCAGGATGGCATTGAAGCAAGTGCACCGACCAAGCCCGCGGATGCTGATTCCGAGCCGGCGGCAGACGCCGAGTCATGACCCAGCCAGCGATCAGCCCGGCTGCCTCAACAAACCGCCGTCGGCGTACAGGCGCGGCCCCAGCGCCGCGCTTGGCAAACACGCGCTGAAGCGTGTTCGGCCGACGGGGCAGCACACGCGAGACGGGCGACGCCAAGGAGGCGCTCGCCCGGCATTTTCTCGAACAGCACGGTCTGCGCCATGTGGCGCATAATGTCCGCTGCCGGCGCGGCGAGATCGACCTCGTTATGCGCGACGCACAGACCTTGGTCTTCATTGAGGTCCGCTACCGGCGCAGCGAGCGCTTCGGCGGCGCCGCCGCTAGCGTCGACCGCCGCAAACAGGCCCGGCTGACCGCCGCCGCCGGCTTTTTTCTGCAACGCTACCCAAGCGACCTGCCTTGCCGCTTCGACGTCGTCGCGATCGGCGCCGGTGATCAGGTGCAGTGGATCCGGAACGCCTTTGAAGGAGCCGTTACATGACTCGACACAAGCTGTTGCCGACCCAAGCCGCGCTCGTTGCCGCACTTCTGGCCGCCGGCGTCGCGACACCGCTGCTTCAGGGCTGCGGTGCCTTCGTCGTCGCCGGCACTACCTATGGCGCTGCCGTGGTCTACGACCGGCGCGACGAGAAGACCATTCTCGATGACGAGACCATCGAGATGCAGGCGCGTGTCGCGCATTTTCAGAATCCCGACATCCGCAAACAGAGCCGGCTCTCGGTCACCAGCTATAACCGCAAGGCGTTGATCACGGGTCAGGCCAGGAGCGCCGAGATCAGCGACCGTTACGCGCGCCTGGTCAGCAACCTGCCCGACGTCAGGCAGGTCTACAATGAGGCCGAGATTGGCCCGAACATCTCTTTCACCCAGATCAGTACCGACACTTATTTGACATCGCGCGCCAAACTGGCGATCCAATCCATCGATCTGCCCGGGTTCGACATGCTGCGAGTCAAGGTGGTCACGGAGAACGGCATCGTCTATCTAATGGGACTGGTCACGCCCGAGGAATCCGACGCAACCGCCGAGAAGGTTCGACGCATCCCCGGTGTCAAAGGCGTCGTCAAGCTATTCGAGTACATCGAGCCGCAACGTGGCCCATCCCAAACCCAGACGCAAGCAGGACTCAGCCTCGGCACTGCCTAACCCCGTCGTCGCAGCGCTGCGCGACATCGTCGGCGCTGCCGCCCTGCTGACCGACCCGGCCGACTGCTGGCCCTACGGCTACGACAATAGCCGCCGCCAGGCATTGCCACAGGCGGTCGTGTTCGTCACCGACGCCGATCAGGTGCAGCGTGTCACGGCGCTGTGCAATGCGCACCGCATCCCGATCTCGGCACGCGGGCTGGGCACCGGCACCACGGGCGCCACGGTGCCGGAGCGCAACGGCATCGTCATCGCCTTCGAGCGCATGAACCGCATCCTGCGCATCGACCAGGCCAACCGGCTGGCGGTGGTCGAGCCGGGCGTCGTCAACGACGACCTGCAACGCGCCGTCGCCGCGCATGGCTTCTTCTGGCCGCCGGACCCGACCAGCGCCGCGGTCTGCACCATCGGCGGCAACCTGGCCTACAACTCGGCCGGCCCGCGGGCGGTCAAGTACGGCACGCCGCGGGAGAACACGCTCGGGCTGACCGCCGTGACCGGCGCCGGCGAGGCAATCCGTACCGGCGTCTTCACCACCAAGGGCGTGGTCGGCTACGATCTGACCCGGCTCATCATCGGCTCAGAAGGGACGCTGGCGCTGATCACCAGCGCCACACTCAAGCTCACGCCACTGGCCGAGGCCAAGTGCACGCTGCGCGCCACTTATCGCGACATCCACGCCGCCGCCGAGGCCGTGGCTGCCATCATGGCGCAGCCAATCACACCCTGCGCGCTGGAGTTCATGGACGCCGCCGCCATCGAGATGGTGCGCCGTTTCTCAGACTTGGGCGTGCCCGCCGAGACCGGGGCGCTGCTGATGATCGAGGTCGATGGTCCGGCGGACTGCGTTGCCGCCGCGGCCGAGGCGGTCAGCGTTGCCGCGCACAATCCCGGCTTGCTGGAGCTGTCGGTGGCCGCCGACCCCGAGGAGATCGCCGCCCTCTGGCGCACGCGCAAGGCGCTGTCCCCGGCCTTGCGTCATGTCGCGCCGAAGAAGATCAACGAGGACGTGGTGGTGCCGGTGTCACGTATGGCCGAGTTCATCGACGGGCTCGACCAGCTGTCGCAAAGGCTGGCCATCCGCATCGTCAACTTCGGCCATGCCGGCAACGGCAATATCCACGTCAATCTGCTCGTCAACCCGGACGACGCCGACGAGATGCGCCGCGCCGAGCAGTGCCTGAGCGCGGTGTTCGACCTGGTCGTCGCACTCGACGGCACACTGTCCGGCGAGCACGGCGTCGGGCTCGAAAAGCGCGACTTCGTCGAGCGCGAGATCGACCCGGCAGCGCTTCGCCTGATGCGGGCCATCAAACGCCAGTTCGACCCGAACGGCATCCTGAATCCGGGCAAGGGGCTGCCGTTGGTCGCGACGGACGCCGACCGACCAGCCTAATCGCCGGGACCGTCTTCAGCACCGCCGCTGAGCGCGGATTGGCGCCGAGCACGCGAGCAGGTCAGTGTCTCCGCATCACCGCCGCCAATCCAGCAATAGATTTCCCGCGCCCCCGGCCGGCAAAGGTCGCAACCGCTGCACGCGGTCGTTCGCTCGAGAGCGCGAACACGGCCCTTACCGATCCAGATATCGAGCATCGCGCGCGCCACCTCGGGCTCGACATCCAGATGGAGCGCGATATCCGCAAGGCTCGCCACGGACCGCTCGCCAAGGTAGCGTTTCAGTTCGGACAGCATGGCAGAGTCCTGCTCAAGCCCCGCTCTGGATCGGATGAAGCCGACCGCGACCGCCGCGTCGCGCCCAGATGCGCAGTCCGGCGAAGGTGGCTATCAACGCCAGCATCAAGCCCAGCATCCAACTCGCGGAAACCCATGGGTGCCGCTCAAAGGTGGCGGCCTGATAGAACAAGGTGGCGGCAATATAGGCGATGCCGGTGGTCCAGGCGGCGACGAAGGCGGCCCAGGCGGGGCCGGTCTCGCGCACGATGGCTGCAATGGTGGCGACACAGGGAAAATACAGCAGGACGAACAACAGGTAGGCGAAGGCGCCGGCCCGTCCGTCGAAGCGAGCCTCCATGGCGCCGAAGGTGCCGCTCGCGACAGCCTGCTCGGCGGCGGCGGCATCGCGGTCGGCGAGCTCTCCGACGCGCAGGCCCAGCGGATCGGTCAGGCTGCCGAGTGACGCTCCCAGGTTGTCCGGGACGGTGGCCGCGGCGGCGACAAGCGCGGCTGTCAGATTGAAGCGCTTGGCTTGTTGCCCGCTGGCACTGAGATCGTCCGCGGCGAGCCGCCCATAGACGGCGTCCAGCGTGCCGACAATGACCTCCTTGGCAAGCACACCGGAGACGATGCCCAGCACCGCTGGCCAGTTATCCTGTTCGATGCCCATCGGCGCGAACAACGGCGTCGCCACGCGGCTGGTGGCGGCGAGGATGGAGTTGTCGCTGTCAGCGGCGTCCAGGCTGCCGTCGGTACCGATGGCGCCGAGCAGGTTCAACGCCAGCACCATGACGATGATGACCTTACCGGCCTCACGCAGGAACAGATTGACGCGGTCCCAGGTGCGCAACAGGACTCCGCGCAGGGTCGGCAGATGGTAGGGCGGCAGTTCCATCATGAATCCGGTACTGGCGCCGGCCAGCAGAGTGCGCTTCATCACCAGCCCGGTCAGCAGCGCGACGGCGATGCCGGTGAGATAGAGCGCAAAGACCACGTTCTGGCCGGAGTTTGGAAAGAATGCCGCCGCGAACAGCACATAGACCGGCAGCCGGGCACCGCAGGACATGAACGGATTCATCAGGATGGTCAGCTTGCGCTCGCGGTCGTTCTCCAAGGTGCGCGTGGCCATGACCGCCGGCACGTTGCAGCCGAAGCCGACGATCAGCGGCACGAACGCCTTGCCGGGCAAACCGATCGAGCGCATGAAGCGGTCCATGACAAAGGCCGCCCGCGCCATATAGCCCGAGTCTTCCAGCGCCGACAGAAAAATATACAGGCTGGCGATGATCGGAATGAAGGTCGCCACCACGCTGAGCCCGCCGCCGATGCCGTCCGCCAACAGCAGACGCAGCAGGTCCGGCGCGCCAAGACGGGTCAGCAGGCTGCCGAGGCCGTCGACGAACAACGCCGTGGCGACACCGTCGAAAAAGTCGATGAAGGCGCCGCCGATATTGATGGTGAACACGAACATCAGATACATCACCGCCAGAAACAGCGGGATGCCCCAGACCCGGCTCAGCACCACGCGGTCGATGGCATCGGACAGCGTACGCCCGGCGCGCCCGTGCTGGCGCACAACGCCACCGGCGAGCGCATGGGCATGCCCAAAGCGGGCGTCGGCAATATGGATGTCCGCCTCTTCGCCCGAGCGCTCGGCAATCGCCTGGCGCCAGTGTCGAACCCGCTCGCGCGGGGCCTCGGCGGCGGGTCCGTCGAGCAACCCCTGAGCGGCGGGATCGCCCTCCAGCAGCTTGAGCGCGAGCCAGCGGGCATTGCCGCCGTCATCTTGCCCGGCGAGCGCGGGTGCCAGCTCGGTGACCGCCTGATCTACGCACTCATCGTGCGCCAACGGAAAGCCGCCGCGCTCCCTTCCGGCGGCCACCGCCAGCGCCCGCGCATTGAGCTCGGTGATGCCCTCCTTGGTGACGGCCACGACCGGCACGACCGGGCAGCCCAGCTGCTCGGAGAGAAGTTCGGTGTCGATCTCTACGCCGCGCTTGCGCGCGACGTCCATCATGTTCAGCGCGACGACGATGGGCACGCCCATCTCCAACAGCTGCACGGTCAGGTAGAGGTTGCGTTCGAGATTGGCGGCGTCGAGGACATTGATGATCAGGTCGGCATCGCGGGAGAGTAGATAGTCGCGCGTCACACGCTCATCGAGCGAGCCGGCGTCCAGCGAGTAGAGGCCGGGCAGGTCGATGACGCGCACCGGTCGGCCGTCCAGCTCGCAGCGGCCCTCTTTGCGCTCGACGGTCACGCCAGGCCAATTGCCGGTCGTCTGCCGGATACCGGTCAGCGCATTGAAGAGCGCGGACTTGCCGCAGTTGGGGTTGCCGGCCAACGCCAGGGTCAGCGGCGGGGCCGGACCAGCGGAGAGGAGATTGCTTTGGCCAGAGACCATCATCGTCATCGTGCTCCATAAAACAGAACACCAAGGGTTCGCGGAGGGAGACCCGTGCGCAATATGCGGAACTCGGGTGGAAACGGAGAGTCGGCGCTCAGGAGCGACTATCAGGCTGCGCGATGTCCCCAAGGTCGGGCGCCGCGAGCGGAATGACCATCAGGGTCGCGACGATACCGCCGCCGAGCGCGACCCGTGTGGCCCCGGCAGAGACCACTAGTCCACGCCCGCGGTGATGCTCGATCTGCACAACGCTGCCGATGCGAATACCGAGCGCGAGCAGCTTTCTGACCAGCTCGCGACCGCCTCGGATCTCGACGACACGGGCCGGGGTGCCGACTGACAGCAGCCCAAGCGGCAGAGACTCAAAGGCAGACTGCTGCATGGACAGTAACCTTGGCTCCCAAATCGATCGCCCTAAACAAGAATGATTATCGTTCAGATAAACGACTGATGCAACAATTGAAGGACCGCTCCAGGCTAGCGTTGTTGCGACGCGAACTCCTCTGCAGCGCCCGCGAGCATGGTGCAGGCCAGGTCGGCATAGACCACCGACCAAGCATCCCGAACATCTGGCGTGAAGCCGTCGCCCAAGGCGTCGCCGAAGGCGTCCAGCAGCGTATCGGCGAACTTCTCGTAATCAGCGGCCGCGACACCATAGCCGGCGTGCCGAGCACCGACGGCCTTGATCAACGGCAGCACCGGATCGCGATTCTCCAATGCGCTGACGATCGTGTTGACCATGGTGACGAACAGCCCGGTCTGTCGGTCCATGTCCCCTTTGAAAAGGGTGCCCAGTTCGGGATAGCGCGCGAAGAGTCGCCGATAGAAATCCAAGCAGACCTGCTTTCGCATCGGCACGATCTCGGCCCAAGACTCTCTCACGAGGCGAGCGGTTTCTGGGGTCATCTGTCTGCTTCAGCCGCGACTTCTACTCATAGGACATCGTCGGAGGCTTACTCGACCAGGCTCCGACGCAACATGGGTATCGATTCGCCCGAGCTGCGCGCAGCGATTGCGAGCGCATGGCGCAGCAGCATCCGCTACCGGCGTCGGAACCTTTCCTCTGCCCAGATACTAGGCGAGCGCCGCACCAGGTTCAATGCCCGCGACGGCCGGCGGCCTCGCACCGACCGCGCCCCGAGTGTATGCGAGGACCGCGGCATTAAAGGAACAAATACCCTAATCAGTAAATGAGTAAGTTAGGATAGAGCGCAAGACCGGCGCGGGTGCATCGCCTGCGATGACCAAGAAGACTTAAGAGGCGAACTGACGAGAGGTCGCTATGGGCACTGTCTCCCGCTATTTTTCGGCACGAAATATCGCGGCAGCCGCGTTCGCCGGCTTCGCTCTGTGGCTCGCTTACGTTGTGCCGTCGGTTGAGATTGCCTGGGTCACGGGCTTTCTCGTCCTGACCATCTTTCTGTTCGCGTTCGAGGTCGTCGGCGTCGACGTCGCCGCGCTGACGATCATGGTCCTGCTCGGCCTGACCAGCCTGTTCGCGCCGGTCATGGGACTGGAGGCAGGCTTGGTGCCAGTCGCGCACCTGTTCGACGGCTTCGCGTCAAACGCCGTGATCTCGATCATCGCGGTCATGATCATCGGCGCCGGGCTCGACAAGACCGGCATCATGTCGCAGGTCGCGGCCTTTATCATGCGCGTGGGGGGCAGCACCGAGTCGCGCATCATCCCGCTGATCTCGGGCACCGTCGGAGTGATCTCGTCGTTCATGCAGAATGTTGGCGCTGCCGCGCTCTTCCTGCCGGTCGTGAGCCGCATCTCGGCGCGTACCAAGCTGCCGATGTCTCGGCTGCTGATGCCCATGGGCTTTTGCGCCATCCTCGGCGGCACCATCACCATGGTCGGCTCCAGTCCGCTGATCCTGCTAAACGATCTGATCCTCACCTCGAACAAGGCGCTGCCCGATGCTGTCGAGCCGATGCGGACCTTTCAGCTGTTCGATGTGACGCCAATCGGAATCGCGTTGCTCGCGGTCGGCATCGTCTACTTCGTCGTCGCCGGTCGCTTCGTATTGCCATCGCGCGGCACCGACAAGATCGAGGCCATCGACCCGATGCAGTATTACGGGGAGACCTACGGATACAGCGACTTTCTGATCCACGAGGTGCGCGTCCCGGCGGACTCCAGTCTGACCGCAACCAGTGTCGACGACATGGAACGCCGCTGGCACGTGCGCGTGGTTGCGGTGGAGAAGGGAGACGGTGTGCGCCTGGGCGCATCCGGCGTCGATCGCAGTGTCGGCATCGAGGCAGGTACCCTGCTGGCGCTGCTTGGCGCCCAAGACAAGTTTGACGTCTTCGTCAGTGAGACCGGCGTCGAGGTGAAAGCGGATGTGGACGTCTTCGCGGAGTCCTTGTCCTCAGCCAAGGCAGGCATTGCCGAGATCGTGATCCCACCGGGCTCGGGGTTGGTCGGCAAGTCCGCTCGCGATGTCTGGATGCGAAAGGTCTACGGCCTGTCGGTGCTCGCCATCCGCCGCGGCGACGAGACCCTGACCTTCGCCACCGGCGGTGTGCGCGATATGCCTTTCAAACCGGGTGATACGCTCGTTGTTCACACCACCTGGCTAGACCTGGCGCGACTCGAAAAAGACCGTGATTTCGTCGTCGTCACCACCGAATACCCGCATGAGGAGCTGCGCCCGCACAAGGTGCCCATGGCGTTGCTGTTCTTTGCCATCACACTCGGCCTGGTCCTGCTGACGGATCTTCGCCTGTCGGTCGCGTTGCTGACCGGGGCATTGGGCATGGTCCTGAGCGGGGTCTTGTCCATCGATGAAGCCTACGAATCTGTCAGCTGGAAGACGGTCTTCCTGTTGGCGTCATTGATTCCGCTCGGCCTGGCCGTCGAGAGCAGCGGCACAGCGGCCTGGATCGCCAGCCAGACCCTTGCGGCGCTGGGCGACGTGCCGATCTGGGTCATACAGGCCGCACTGGCCACTCTGGCCACCTTCTTCACGCTGGTCATGTCGAATGTTGGGGCGACGGTCCTGCTGGTGCCGCTGGCCGTGAACATGGCGCTCGGCGCCGGCGCCGATCCGGCCGTCTTTGCACTGACGGTTGCCATCGCGACGTCCAACTCCTTTTTGATCCCGACGCATCAGGTCAATGCGTTGATCATGGGCCCGGGCGGCTACCGGGTGCCCGATTACATGCGCGCAGGCGGCATCATGACCGTGCTGTTCCTGGTCGTCTCGCTCCTGATGCTCAACCTATTGTTCTGAGGCGCAGGCGGCCGACACTTGGGCCAGGCACGAAAAGCCTCGACCGGCAATTGATGGGCTCCGGCGCGTGAAGTCTGAGTTTGCAAAGCCGCATCGGCGCAAAGGCCGAGACAGGAGAACGTTCTCAGGGTCCGGCATTACAAAAAGGCGCCGCCGACCGCCGCATGGCCGAACACGATATCGCCGCGCGTCCCATCCGACATCTCAATGATGCCGAGGCCATTGCGGCCCTCAGTATCCAGCATAATCCTCGCGCGGCCGCTCGAGCCGTCGTCGCAGAAGACCCGGAAGACCGGCGCCGTATCGCCGGCGAATGCATTGAAGCGGCCGCGGCAGACATTGTAGCCGTTGCTTACGGTAAAGGCCGAAGCGAACGGATTGGAGACGTAGTTGCCGCGATAGAGAACGCCCCCGAACACGATGACAAAGGGTCCGTTGACCACCTCATCGGGGGTCAGTTCACGGTGCTTCGCCTCGTTGTAATGCTGCATGACCGATGTCATGCAGGTGTGTCGATCCTCCATGTCGATGCCCGAGCAAAGGATACGCGCGTACTCGATTGGATGAACACGCGTGAAGAGCAGATCGAAGTCGCGCTCGGCGTGGTTCCTCGCACAGCCGGCCATGGCTGCCGCAATGAGCGCGGCTACCAGGGCAGGAGCCGCCAAGGACCGCAGCAGAACGGACGGGGCCAGGAACACGCGTTTGTCGGTGCCGATCGAGTTCATGTCAGACCGCGGGTGCCTCAAGAGCCGGTCGTTCGAAGAGATAATGCCCAACCCACCATTCCTGTCCGCCGTTGAGTCCGAAGAATTCGGCGCAGCCGATGAAGAACAATCGCCAACGCATCCACCAGACGGCTGCCTGATCCTGCCCGTAGGCCTGCTCGAGAATGGGCCAAACCGCCTGCTTCCGAGCATCCATGCGCTCCAGCCACGCATTCAGTGTGCGTTCATAGTGCCTGCCGCTCCAACGCCAGCGCTGGAGGATCTTGAGCTGATCCTGGAAGCAAAGCGGCAGATCGTCGCAGGGCATGATACCGCCGGCGAAGAAGTAATGGCTCATCCAGTCGTCGGGACCCTTGTCCTCATAGGGGTAGGGATGATCGCGATGACAGAAGACGTGCATGAAAAAGCGCCCGCCGGGCTTTAGCCAAGCGTGCACGCGGCCGAACAAGACCCGCCAGTTGCGCATGTGCTCAAACATCTCGAGCGATACGATACGGTCGAAACGCTGCTCTGTCGCGAAGACATTCATATCTTCTGTGACCACGTTCAGATTCTCGATACCAAGGCGCGCGGCCTCGGCCTCGATGAAGGCGCGCTGGGAACTCGAGTTGGAGACGGCGGTGAAGCGACTGCCTGGGAACCGCTCGGCCGCCCACAGGCTGAACGAACCCCAGCCGCAACCCAGTTCGAGTACGTCCATGTCGTCGGCGATGCCCGCTCGCTCGACGGTCGCGTCCAACGCCGCCGCCTCCGCCTGTTCGAGTGTCTCGACGCCTTCCGGCCACCAGCAGCTGCTGTACTTGCGCCGCGGACCGAGCACCAGATCGAAGAAGGCGGCAGGTACCTCGTAGTGTTGTTCGTTGGCACGCTCGGGCACGGCGGCGACCGGCGCCGCGTCCATCATGGCCACAAACTCCTGTTTGTGCGCGGCGGCCGCCTCGCAGTCTCCGCGCGGAAGCTCGGCGAGCATCTTGCGCAGACGCTGGCGAATGCCGGCGCGAACGACGGCATCAGGCACCCGCCCGCGCTCCACCCAATTGATGATTTTGGCCTCGGTGATCGGCATATCGCACTCCTTAGGTCGTCATTTTCTAGGCTTGAACAAGTATCGTCCAGGCAACCCGTATACAAGCTTGCGAACGCCGCATCGGATCCTTCCTTGGGTCGACGGGATTCATTGTGGATTTGCGCGTAGTCAAGTTTAGTTGACATTCATGATGTCAATCCAGCTTGTCGCGAGCCGACCTTTGTGCCAGCATTCTAGGGGTACCAACGCGAACCAAGGGCGGGAACCGCGAAGGCCGTTACGTGCCCAAAGCCAACCGACGGTGGTCAGGCGCGAGGAGAATCAAAATGAACAAGCACAAGACCGTTTCCTTCGACAACGAGCCGTTGATTCTGGTCGATGCCGAGGACAACGTGACCGGTTACGAGACCAAGGTCAATGCGCATCTCGGCAGCGGGCTTCTGCATCGCGCCTTCTCGATTTTCTTGTTCACCGACGACGATCGCGTGCTGCTGCAGCAACGCAGCGGAAAGAAGCCCCTCTGGCCGCTTTACTGGTCCAACAGTTGCTGCAGTCACCCGCGCCAGGGCGAGACCTACGAGCAGGCCGTGCATCGCCGGCTGCGCGAGGAGCTCGCGGTCGACGCCGAACTGGTCTATCTGTACCGGTTCCAGTATCACGAGGAATTCGGCGAGATCGGCTCCGAGCATGAACTGTGCTCGGTGTATGTGGGCAAGATCGCGGCACCCGTGCGCATCGACGTTAATCCAAGCGAAATCGCGGCCTGGCAATGGATCCCCTGCAGCGAGGTGGACCGACTGATTGGCGAGCAGCCCGAACAGGTCACGCCCTGGTTCGTCATGGAGTGGCAGCGGCTGCGCGGAGAGTATCGCGAGACCATCGCATCGCTGCACTCGGGGAGCATGACCTCGGCGGCCTGAACGGCCGCTTCGCGTGCCCTGATATCAACAAGATGTCAACAACGGCAACGCACTGATCCCGTTGCCGATCACAGACGGATTCCGATTGCTGTTGCAAAAAGAGCCATGAGCGCAGGCGGCCAAGGACTATCCTATTCCCCAAGGCTGCCGCGGCTGCTGACGCTGCCGTTCGGCATCTTGCCGCCGCGACTGAACGGCGCCGTACTCGCGCGGATATTGAACCGCGTATTCAGTCCGGAGCTGACGTCGGGCGAACTCGACTTCCTCGACCAGCGAGTCATGCTGATCCGAGTCGATGATGCCCACCTAACCTATCGGCTGACATTGCGCGACGGCCGTCTGGAGGCCGCCGATTCCGCCAGCACAGCAGACCTCAGCATCGAAGGCACAACCTACGACTTCCTGCTGCTGGCGACACGCCGCGAGGACCCGGACACCCTCTTCTTCAACCGACGCCTTCGCCTCGGCGGTGACACCGAACTGGGCCTTCACATCAAGAACTTTCTCGACAGCGTCGAGATGGAAGACCGCCTGGGGCCCTTGCTCGGCATCATGAACCGCGTCACGGAGCTGCTCAGCCGCTTCGGCAGTCAATCGCGCTGACGCGTGCTCCTCATTGCTGGTCGGGCGCCTCAGCGCGCCGATGCGCAGCGCTAGTCAGCACCCCGTTCAGGTTCCGAGACGCCCGCCGGCAGCAGCGTCAGCTCTCCGATCGCGGTGCCCGGCGCTGGGCCGTTCCAAGGCCAGCGGTGCCCGCGCTTTGCCGCCAGCCAGGTGTCCAGCTGATCGCTGCGATAGGCCGAAAAGCGATGACCCGACTGGCCGAGCGGCAGACTGCCCCTGGTCTCGGCCCAATCGCCGGGCGTATACACGACGCGCATCGAGGGGATATAGCCGACCTCACGCGGTTGCAGCGCCGAGGCATTGGCCACATTGACCGTCGCGCTGTCACCGCCCATGCCGAGCGGGCCGACATTGAACAGAGCACCAAGCAGCGGCTGACCGTCGAAGGCGTGCGCGAAGGTGAGCGAACGCAACCGGTCCAGCCGCTGGTCGCCGTCGTCGGGCAGTGCCTGCTGCAGTGCCGCGTCGGCCTCGCGCAGCGCACGCGACCAGACATCGGCGATCCCCTCCACATGCAACGGCGTGCCGATGTCGTCGAGAAAACTCGACCGGTCGGTGCGCAACGCCTCGTCCAGCGGTCCGTAATTATTGCTGTCCAGCGACATCAGCACAGGCAGATCCGCACCCAACTCATCGGCATAGATGGCCCGGTAGAGGGCCGGCAGCAGCAGTCCGAACAAGGCGGCATCGCGACTGTCGGGGCTGAAGTCGCCACGCCAGGACAGAGGTCCGCGCTCGGCGATCTGGGCCGCCCTGGCGTCCAGCTGCCGCAACCGCGGCAGCGCGCGGCGCAGTGAGGCGGTAAAGACGCGAGCGCGCACGCTCTCTCGGTCTGCCTGCATGCGCGCCAGCGCCGTCGCATCCAGCGGCCTGTCGGTGTCGAGCAACTCCTGGATGCGCAAGGCCCGATACGGCGGCAGCCAGCTGTGGCCGACCGGCACCGGCGCGTCGGCCGGCACACTACGATTGTTGGCGTTGATGAGTCGGTTATCGGGCGGATTGGTGACGCCCGGATTCTGCTCGAACGGCAGATAGCCGCGCCAGCGGTAGCCGGGCTCCCAACCCGGCACCGGGAAGACACCGCTGCCACGCCCGCGACGCGGCAGCAATCCTGTGATCTGCCAGCCGATACTGCCATCGCGATGCGCGATGACCAGGTTCTGCGAGACATGCCTTAGATCGGCGCCGGCGGCGCGCGCCGCCTCGACACTGTCGGCCTGATTGAGCCGCCACAGCGCCACTAGGGCACGCTCCGGGATGTCCAGAGTTTGGCGCAGTGCGAGACGGTCGGCCAGCTCGACCCTCGCCAGCCCCTCGGGGTTGTCGCCGCCCGCACCGATCAGCTGATCGATGAAGACGCCGTTGCTGGTCGATTCGATGACCAGTTCCTCGAACTCGGCCCGCCCCTTGACAGGGATCTGCTCTATACGCCGCTGGATCGGCTCGACACGCCCATCCGGCCGCAAGACGCCCTCGCCGTCTGCGCTGGTGCGCTCGATGAACAAGTCTTGGGTGTCGGCGGTGACCGTGGTCAGCCCCCAGGCCAGATCCGCGTTGTGGCCGATCAAAACGAAGGGCACACCGGGCAAGGCGACACCGGCGACCTGAAGGCCCGGCGAGCGCATCTCCAGCTCATACCAGATACCCGGCATGCTGGGGGCCAGGTGCGGATCATTCGCCAACAGCGACGGCGCACCGGCGCTGCGCGGCCCGTTGATGGACCAGACATTGCTAGCGCCGCCTGTCAGCAGCGGGATCGGAAGGGGGCCGCCCGCCAGCGGCTCCAGCCGGTCACCATAGACGCCGAGCGCGGCCGGCGGCGGCAACAGCGCGGCGTAATCGGGCAGGTCTTCCGGCCCATCCGGCGCTGGCATGCCGACGTCCGCTGGAAACAGCTCCAGCGCCAGTGCATTGCCGAGCCGACGCGCCAGACGCAGGAAGGCCAGCTCCTCGCGCAGGTTGACCGAGTTGATCCAGGCCATGTACTCGCCAATGACGAGACTGTCCTGCGGCCGCCATGGCTCAGGCTCGAAGCCGGCGATCAGATACTCGAGTGGCGCTCGGCCGCGACTCTGTTCGAGGTAGGCGTTGACGCCCTCGCTGTAGCGATCGAGCATCCGACGGTATTCGGGCTCCAGCGCCGCGTACGCCTCGCGCGCCGCCAATGGCAAGCCGACGGTGCGATAGTAACGGTCCGCAACCAGCGCCGGCTCGCCGAATACCTCTGCCAGACGGCCGCCAGCGAGCCGGCGCATCAGGTCCATCTGCCAAAAGCGCTCCGCGGCGACCACGTAGCCCTGGGCGAACAACAGGTCGTCCAGTGAGGCCGCGTCGATGCTGGGTACCGCGTGCGGGCCGAAGCGCACCTGCACTGCCGCGTCGAGCCCTTGCAGCTCCAGCGACCCGTCGTAGACCGGCTCGGCCCGATTGCCTAGCCAGTAGATGCCGCCGCCCGCAAACAGCGGCAGCAAGATCAGGCCGGCGACGCCGGCCAGGAGCAGACGTCGCATGTGCACGGGAACCTGCTAGCGGCCGCCAGCGCGGATCTCAGCGACCTGTTTGGCGCTGATCGGGGCCGCTTGGTTGCCCCAGCTCGCGCGGATATAGCTGGCGATGGCGGCGATCTGCTCGTCGTTCAGCAGGCTGCCGAACGAGGGCATCACCACGTGCGCCGAATAGGCTTCGGCCGGTTCTGCCGGGGCACCGAGCAGGATGCTTTTCAGCGCATCGCTCGGCTCGGCCGCCGTCATGCTCTGACTGCCGCGCAGTGCCGGGAAGTAGGGAGCGGTCCCCTGCCCATAGCGCTGATGGCAGGCGCTGCAGTAGTGTAGGTAGAGTGTACTGCCCTGGGTATGGCGACCGCCATCGAGCCGCTGCGCCGCGGAGACCTCAGCCTCCGGCGCCGGATCCTTCAGGTAGACCGCAATCGCCCGAATGTCTGAAGAGGCCAATTGGGACAGGTTGCCGTGTGCCTGATGGGTCGTCAGCGCTGGCGCCGGCTCTGCGCCGCCGGTGCGCAGAAGCGCGACCAGTTCGTCGAGGCTCCGCTCGCCAAGCGCCGCGTCGATTTCAGGCGCCGGATTTGGGGCGGCCCAGCCGCGCAGCGCTGCCCCGCCGCTGAGGGCCGCCCGATCCAGGCTCGCACCTGGACTGGGCACGATATGACAGGCGCCACAATGCGCCAGCCCCTGCGTCAGATAGGCGCCTCGGTTCCATTCTTCGCTCTTTTCCTCGCTGGGCTCGAAGCGGTCAGGCGTCAGATACAGCTCCTGCCAACCAAAGAGCTGTTCACGCGCGTCGAACGGCCAGCGCAAGCGGGTCTTCGGCGGTCGATCGCCAGACGCAGGCAACGAGAAGAGGTAGTCCTTGATGGCAAGCAAGTCGTCGTCCGAGACCTTGCTGAAGGAGGCATAGGGGAAGGCGGGGTAGTAAGGGATGCCGTCCGGCGCGGCACCCTGTTGCATCGCACGCAAAAAATCCTCATCGCTGAAGGCGCCGATCCCTGCCCGCTCGTGGGACGTGATATTTGGCGTATAGATGATGCCGAACGGGGTCTCCAGCTCCACGCCGCCCGCGAGCGGATCGCCGCCGGGCCGGGTATGGCAGCCGACACAGTTGCCGGCCAGGGCCAAATAGGCGCCGTACTCGAGCCGCGCCTGGGATGGCTGGGCCTGAGTGTCGGTCGGCTGGTTTCGGTCGGCAGCGGTCACGGTTGCAACGGCCAACAGACCGGCAGCCGCCAACAGCAAAGCCAAAAGCGTGGGTCGAAGGTCCATGGTCGAGGTCTCCAGCGATGGTGTTCGAGGCGGTCGCCATTCTGCCCGACCAGGCGCGGACTTCACAGCTCACTGTCCCTGATGTCTTGCCTCAGGCGATTTCTGTCAAATCTCATACCAGCTGACTTGTCTTGACGCCCGCCTTCCGCGTCGCACCGCCAATCACATAGCTCGGCTATGCTCCTGCCGGTGCTCCTTGAAGGCGAACCTCAATCCGGCGTCATCTGGTACGAGATTTTCCGGCAATCGCCTTAAATGGGCGGCAAGGGCCGCGGCTGCCCGCGGTAGAAAACGTCGCGGTAGGCACCGTAGATCGACGCCATCAGCACCGGCGAGACGATCAGCAGGCCGAGGAAGAACGGAATCATTGCAACCATTAACAGTAACATCGCGATCAGGCCATAGATCAGAAAGGGCACGATATTTTGCCAGCAGGCGGTGAAGCTGAGCTGCATCGCGGCCAGCGGCGGCATGTCGTCCAGCACCACCAGCGCCGGCGCGAACCAATAGGCCATCATCAGCGGCACCACCAACAGCATGACGAGCAACAAGGCGAGCAGCAGAACCGGCCCCAGGGTCGCCAACATCAGCTCTGGGTCCTGCTGGTCGAGCGTGGCCGGATCGATACCGCTCATCGTGGTCGCCGCGATTCCGACGATGACGCCGACGATGATGGCAATCACCACGATGCCAAGGAGATAAAGCCCGCCAACCGTGAGCAAGCGTCCGGCGTAGCCCGAGAAGCCGTCGAACAGATGCCCGATACGGAAGCTGCCGCCGCTCGCCTGCGCATGCGCACCCAGCATCAGCCCGCCCAGCAAGACCGGCCCCACCAGGCTGCTGATCAGGCCGCCGAGCATGGGTATCAGGCCGAGCAAGATGGTGATCAGCGAGAAGATGACGAAGGCGCCGATCCAGGCGATCGGCGATTGCTTGAAGATGTCGAAGCCGAGCTTGATCCATTCCCATCCATGACCAGCAGGCACCCGATGCGGACCGGTCATCGGATCATCATCGATCATTCCAACCGGCGGCATGGTCAGGTCGGCCGCCGGCGGCGCATAGGGGTTCACATCAGGCTCGACTCGTGCTGAGCCAGCCGCGTCGGCAGACGATGCCTGACCCTGCGCATTGCTCGCCGAAGGCCCGGTCGCGGACGATCCAACAACCGGCGCCTCGCCGTCCGCACCCGCATCAACGGCCGCGACGCGATCCAGTGGTGTACCGCTCGGCTCCACCCGCACGTCGAGCCCGATCTCCTCCAGGATCTCGCTGTAGCGCTTGGCGTTGGCCTCGTCCACGTCCCTCTTCAGCACATGCGCGCGCTTCCCGAGCACAAGCTTCCAAGCCTTCTCATCCGGCACCTTGAAAATGGCGGCAAAGTCACGCGCCGCCTGTTCGGGATTCACATGCGGCTGCAGCGCGCCGGTATAGACCACCTGATACAGCATTACCATCGTCGATCTCCGAGAGCTTATCGACAAGTGCCAGGCCGCGGCCTCAGGCCGTCAGCTTCTTCATCCACGCCAGCAGACCGGGCTCGGCCTCCCAGACATCGCGCATGGCCTGTCGATACAGCCATGCCTCATCGTCGCCGCCGCCGGTGAAGCCGGCGCCGCCGAGCGAGGGGCGCTTGATACGCTTGCGCAGCAGAAAACGCGGTATCCGCGGCAGCCGGCCGACCGCCTCGTGCAACACGCGCGCCGCTCGCTCCTGCTGACCGAGGCGGTACAGCGCCAGCACCTCGCCGTAGGCGAGATCAGCCAGCACATCGGTGGGGAACTGGCGTGCCAGCGCCAACGCCTTTTCGTCCTCATGCTTGCGCAGATAGTGATTCATCAACTCGGCGCGCACGCCATGGTTGTCGCGCGGATTGAGCGCTAGCAGCAGTTCCAGCACCTCCCCGGCGCGAGCGCGCTCGGCAGACTCCGCATACTGCAGATAGAGCCGAAACAACAGGCGCAGTCCCGCCCGGTTGCGCTCGTCGTGCCAGGGCAAACACTCCAGCCCGGAGCGCTCGACCGTCTGCCGGAGGATGATCTCCGCGCGCTCCAGCAGCGGCTGGTAGAGCACCCGCGCCACCCAGGGCAGACTACTCTCCGGATGATCGTAGAGCGCCGTCGCGATGTCGTCGAGGATATCGATGCTGTCGGCGGTCTCCGGATGCGCCTCCAGCAGGCGCAGCCAGGCGTCGTCTTCCCAGATGTCTCCCTGATCCAATGACGTGAGCCGGGTCGAGTACGGTTTCGTCGCGCGAAAGCTCCGCCGCCATTGACGCTCCAGCCGGCGGACTCTCGGCGGCGGGTGCAGGGCCGCGTGGCGACCGCTGCGCACGGCGCCGGGCGGGAGCGGAAGCGCAGATGCCTCGAACAGGCTCATCTGCCGCTCGTCATCATCGGCGACCGGGTCATCCAGCGGCACGACATGCAGCACCGGCGGCAAACGGCGCGCGGCTTGCTCGATCCAGCCGCGCAGCCGCAACAGCATCGGGTCCATCAGCGACGCCTGGCTGGAGACCAGCGCTTCCTGCGGATCGATGCTGGCGCGCTCCAGGAACTGCATGATGCCATCACCGGCGTGCCCGGCGCGCTTCAACCGGTGCCGCCAGAACAGTGCGCGGGCACGCGCATGCTCGTCCAAGTGCTGCGCGGCCAACAGCGTGATCTCGAGCAAGGCGGTGCCAGGACTATCCGGGCCATGGTGCTGGGCCTGCTGAAAGGCATCGAAGGCGTAGTCGAACTCGCCCTCGTCGATGAACATGATACTGAGCCGCTGCCAGGCGGCGGATTTCAGCGTCTGACTGCCGCCTTCGGTCACGCGTAGCAGGAAGCCCTGCTTCTTTTTCCAGTGATCGAGCGCATCATAGGCATCGCAGAGGGCGTCGAGGGCGGGCTCGAAACTGTCGTCGAGCGCGGCCAGATCGCCCTCGAACAAGGGCTCGAGCAATGCCGCCACGCGTCCCGGCCGGTCGATGGCGAGCCAGCGATCGGCCACCTTTGCGAACATCGGGCGCGGAATGGCTTCGAGTTCGAGCGCACGGCGGATATCGGCATCTGGAAGCTCCTCGAGCAGTGCATCCCAGATGATCTCGGCGGGAAGTTCAGGGATCTCTTCCTCACGTTCGCAGCACTCGCCGTAACGGGCGCCGGAGCCGCATGGACAGGCATCCTCGGAGGTCGGCGCGGCGACCGCGGGCGCCTCGAAGTCTTTGTCGGGCCGCGGTGTCGCATTCCAGATGGCGAGGCCGAGCAAGGTCGCAAGATGGCGTTGGTCGTCGGCATCGAGTTCGTCGACCACGCCGATCGCCGCGGGGATGGCATCCTGTGCCCAGCGCATGAAGCCGTCGCGATCACGACGGGCCAGTATCTCCCGCACCGCATCCAGAATGAGCTGGTCCATGCTGCGCGCTGCCGGTTGCTCTTGATGGTTCATGGCGACCCCCTATCAGTGGTATGCCGGCTCGCCCAGGAGCTCGATTCTACCCCGAGCGGACCCTCGGCTGTCGACTGCGATCGCCGAGTTCGGGCGATATCGTCGGCCCGGGGTGTCGAGCAGCCTGGTGTACGCCTATAGTTCAGCGCTGAGATCAACAGACAGACCGCCCGATGAAAGAAGATCAGGTCAAAATCTTTGTCTCCTCACCGTCCGACGTGGAGCATGAGCGTGCCGCGGTCAAGGACGTCGTGGAGCGGCTGGCGCAGGAGTATCTGTCCTATTTCTCATTGCAGGCAGTGCTGTGGGAAGAAGAGGCATTGACCGCAGACCGGACCTTCCAGGCCGGACTGACCCAGCCTGCCGACTGCGACATTGTCTTGGTCATCCTGTGGACGCGGCTCGGCTCGCCATTGCCGGAAGAGCCCTATCGGGGCATGACCGGCACCGAGTGGGAGTTCTTCAACGCCGTCGAGACGCCCTCGGACGCGGGCAAGCCCGAGGTGCTGGTATACAAGAAGACCGCACCGAAGCTGGTGGACATCACCAACGCCGCGGCCGCGCGCGAGGCGGTAGACGATCGGCGCCGGGTGGAGGAATTCTTCGACGAGCACTTCTTCAACGAAGACAAAAGCTTTCGGCGCGCCTTCCGAACCTTCGACAGCGACGCCGCCTTTCGCGAGTTGCTCGAGGTGCAGTTGCGCAAACTGCTCAACCGGCGCATCAGCGCCGAGCGCCGGGCCGCCGCCGGCCCGACGCACTGGCAGGGCAGTCCGTTTCGGCCCGACCGGCCATTCGAGATGGGCGACGAGCGCGTCTTTACAGGCCGCGAGCGCGAAGTCCGCGACCTGCTGACGCGTCTGGAGGCGCGCGCGCCGCATGAGCCCGGCCTGCTGCTCTTGAGCGGCCCCAGCGGCGCCGGCAAGACCTCGCTGCTGCGCGCCGGCCTGGCGGCGCGGCTGACGCGCCCCTTCCTGTTCGAGCAGATCGCCACCGTGCGCTGCGCGTTGATCGACCCGCTGGCCGACGGCCCAACGCCGCTCGCGGCACTCGCCGCAAGGCTCTGCTCGCCGCAGATATTGGGCGACCCGCTCGCCGAATTCGGCCTCCGGGCGACTGAGCTGGAGCAACTGCTCGCCACCGAGCCCGCAGTCGCCGGACGCCAGCTTGCGAGCGCACTGGCGCAGGTCGCCAAAGGCAATGATAGTGGTGTCTCGGCGCGCCTTGCGTTGATCGTCGATCCGCTCGAAGGCGCGCTCGATCACAGCGACGCGCAGGCGCTGGCGAGCTTCGCGCACGCCTTGCGCGCACTCGCCGATCACCCGGCGATCTGGGTCGTGATCGCGGTACGCAGCGACGCGCTGCACCAACTCAGCCATCTGCCAGATTTACTGGCCATGCTGACGCCCGGGCGTTGGACCGAATTGGAACCGCCGGCAACGGAGCGCATCCGCCAAGTGGTGGAGATCCCGGCGCGCATCGCCGGTCTTGAGCTTGAGTCTGCAGATGAAGCGAAAGGTCGCGGCCTGCTGGAGCAGATCGAGGCCGAGGCGTCGCGGCTGCGGCACTGGGCGCCGCCGGTACAAGGCGTGCTGGATGCAGCCTACCAGGACGCACTGGCAGCCGCCGACCAGTTGGGAGAGGACCGGCCAAACAACAACGGGCCGGGCGACGGCCAGTCCGACGAACTCCACCTGTCCGCAGAGCGCTTTCGTCGCCAGGGCGGCCTCGGCGGCCACACCCTGGTGCGGGCGGACGCGCTCTGGGCGGAACTCGACGATGAGGCCCGCGCTGCAATGCCGCGGCTGTGCCGGGCGCTGATCGGCGCCGATAGCGGCGGCGATTCGCGACCGTCCATTCGCCGCGGGGACCTGCGGGTGCTGCGCGGCCCGGCCGGTTGCCGGCGACTGTTGGACGCCTTGATCGGCGCCCGTCTGGTGATCGCCGAGGGCGTACATGACCCGTCGATCCTGGTCCAATGCGAAGCCCCGGACTACAGCCTGCTGAGCGCCGTTCGCGGTGCCTGGCGCCAAGGCCGCGCGGGCTGGCACCGGCCTCCGCGGGCGCCGCGGGAGCAGCCAGCACAAGCGACTGAAGCCGAAGAAGGAGATCAGCCGAGCGCGATGCCGGCACGGCCGATCACGCCTGAACCCCGGGCCGCCGAGGCGCACGCGGTGGGCACAGGTGCAGGCATGCCCGCGGATGCCGGCAAGGATGAGAGCCACGCCGGGAGCGCGACCGAGGACAACGACGAGAGGGCGCAGATCGAGCTGCGCGCCTACCGTCCGGTGGCAAGCTTCAGCCATCCAGCGCTGATTTCCAACTGGGCGCCGGTACGCGACTGGCTGCGCGAACCGGAGAATCGGCGACTGCTGCAAGTCCGCAGCCAGCTCAGCCGGCAGGCCCTGCTGTGGAAGCGCACCGACTGCAACAGCGAGTATCTGTACCGAGAACTCAGCTTCGCCGCGGCGCAGGCGTTCGCCACTGGTTTTGCCGACGAGCTGGAGCCGCTGGAGCAAGAGTTCCTGCAGCGCGCCGCCGCGCACATCGGCTTCGTACGGCGCCGTAATCGCTTCGTGCGGGTGGTCGGTCTTCTGCTGCTGGCGCTGGTCGTGGCCGCGACGGCTGCCGCCGGCTTCGCCTTGGTCGCGTCAAACGATGCGCGCGTCAATCTGCATCGCAGCAAGCTCAAGGAGGCGGACCTGCACATCGCCCAAGGCAACACGCCGCAGGCCGTGATGCTGGCCATCGATGCCGGCCAAGATCTGCCGGAAAAGGCGGTGCAGACGCTGAGTCACGCCTTCAGCGGCAACAGGCTCATGGCCATGGCGCGCTCCGCTGGACCAGGGCCGGGGCAGCCGCGTATCCCGGGCTTCAACGCCGACGGCACGCTGCTCGCGACCATCACGAGCGAGCACGGACCGCGGCTGTGGCGTCTGCAGAACGGGCGCTTCATCGCCGACCGTGATCTGCAGGCAGACGGCCTTGCGCTTCACAGCCTAGTGATTGGCGATGACGATCAGATCTTCGGCATTGGCGAGGCCGGTATCTGGCGCCTACCCGCCAGCGCCGGCGCGGCGCCGCTCTATCCTTGCGGCAGCGCGCCGGGGAGCGTGTTTCGGCTGGACGCCGAGCGCCGATACCTGGCCATCGCACGCGAGGGCGAAGCGATCCCGGGTGATCCGAACCAAGGCGTCTGCGTCATCGACCTGACGCTACCCGGCAAGGTGCTGCTCAACCGCCCATTCGACGAAGGCCAGATCCGCGGGCTCCACTTCTCGCCCGATGCCGACCGACTGTTGACCGCCTCCGCGCGCGGGCGGGCGCACGTCATCGACCTGGCCAGCGGCGAGACGCTATTGTCGCTGCCCGAGGAGGGTCCGCTCGGACGGCCATTCAACAACGCTGTGTTCGACGACCAGGGCGAGCGCATCGCAATCGCCGCCGTCGACGAACGTGTGCGCCTGTACCGCGCCGACGGCGGCCTGATCGACGAGCTGGCGGACAGCGACATCGGCGGCGAGCGCTTCAAGATCCATCGCACCGCGATCCGCGATGTCGCCTTCGCCCCCGGCGGTGCCTTTTTGGTCGCCGTGGACGATCAAGGGCAGGTCGTGCGCTGGTCGCTGGACGGTTCGCGCCAAGCGGTCGTGCTCGGCAACCATCTACTCAGCGTCAGCGATCTGGAGATCGCACCGGCACCGGCGACGGAACTGGCTGATGAGACCCTGGTGCTGACCGGCTCGCTCGACATGACGGCGCGGCTGTGGGGCCTCGAGACGGGCAAACAGATCGCCGTGCTCGGCCATGACGGGGCGCTGAGCGCGGTCGGCTTCAGTCGTGGCGGAGAGCGCGTTTTCAGCTTCTCAGAGCGGGACGGCACGGTGCGCCTGTGGAGCATCGATCCGGTCTCGCGGCTAGCGTTCGAACTGGCCCATCCGGACCACGTTTGGAACCTGGACATGGCCCCGGCGCCAGACGAATTGGCCCCCAACGGCAGAGGACTGTTGCTTGCCACCGCCGGTTTCGACGGCGGCGTGCGTGTCTGGCGCTACGACCGCACGCTGGAGCAAGCGACACCACAACCGCTGGTCGGCTTCCAGCAGCACACCGAGCGGGTACGGCAGGTGCGCTTCTCTGCCGACGGCCGGCTGCTGTCATCGGCCGGCTTCGACGGTACTGCATACGTGAACGATCTGGTAACGGACGCCTCCTGCAAGCTGAGCCTGAAGTCAGCCACAGGCGGCGGCAAAGTCAACAATGCCCTGTTCGGACCGGACGGCGACTGGCTGCTGACCACCTCCGATGATCGGCAACGGCCGGTGCGGGTGTTCTCTACCCTGCGCTGCTTGCCGATCGATACCGGCAGCGCGCTTGAGCATGCCGATGCCGAGGTCGACGCCGCGGTGCTGGGAGCAGTCGACGAAGGCACGCTGCTGGCGACCGGCGATCAAAACGGCACACTCCGGGTGTTTCTCCGTGACGCCGATGGCGGCTGGCAGCGGCGCTGCGAACTCGACCTGGGGATCGGCGCCCTCGGCGACCTGGCCTTGTCGGCGGACGGCCGTCTGTTGGGTGCTGCCGGCACCGACAGCCGCGCCGCACTGGTCGATATCGATGCGGAAGTCGAGGCGAGCGCAGGCTGCCGGCTCGGCAGCTACCTCGAGGGCCACGCCGGGCGCGTCTACAGCATCGCGATCGCGCCCAATGCATCCCAGGTGCTGACCGCATCGCTCGACAAGACGGCACGGGTGTGGAGTCGCAACGGCGAGCCTCGTGCGGTGCTCGTCGGCCACCAGGACCGTATCTATCGGGCCGGCTTCAGCCCGGACGGCACCTGGATGCTGACCGCGTCGCGTGATGGCAGCATCAGGCTCTGGCAGACGCCGGCGGCTGCGGGCGGCGCGGCCGGCGTCGAGCGCCTGAACGCGTTCCTGCCGCTGCGCGCGGACCTCGGCGGCGTCGCCGACGCGGCGTTCAGCCCAGACGGGCACTACATCGCCGGCGCCTACTGGGAGAATGCCGCACTGCTTTGGCGCATCTGGAGCGAAGACGAATCCGTGCCGGCGCAGCGCATCAAGCGCTGGGGCAGGGAACGCGCAAGCCTGGCATTGATCGGCGAGGCATACCGCTTCCGCGCCGACAACCAGGTCGTCGACCAGCAGGCGTTGCAGGAGGCCGAGGAGCAGTGAGCCGACCCGACCTATCAGCCGGCAGATTCGAGCGCGGCATCCGCCCATATCCAGCCGGAAACGCGCGATATCCAAGCGCGAGTGACGAGGTCTCGACGGCAATGAAGGGCGATACGGCGACGCGTGAGCGAAACAGGCGGGCGGAGCGATGAGGCGCGGCGCCCTCGCGCCGCTCTTAGGGCTGCTCGGCGGCTTGATCTTATTCGCAGCGGTCGCCGGCGCACTGGAGACGCGTAATCTCGACATCGCCGTCTATTGGCAGACAGCGCAACGGGCCTTCGTCGAAGAAACCAATCCCTACGAGCGCCGCGTCGGCGATGTGTTGCCCTTCAGCTATCCACCGACGGCGCTGTTCCTGGTCTATCCGCTGAGCGCACTCGATCAGCGGCAGGCCGGTCAACTGGTCTGGCGCCTAAACCTGCTGCTGGTGCCGGTGCTGATGCTGCTGCTGACCTACGACCTGTCGCGAGACGAGCCAGGCGAGGCCCGCAACCGACGGCTGCGCGTCTGGGGACCAGCGTACATTGCCGCGTTCGGCGGCATCTACCTGACGCTGCACTTCCACCAGATCAATCTGCTCATACTGCTTTGCCTTTGGCTGTACTGGCGCTCGCTCCGGCGCGGCCGATGCGGCTACGGCGGCGGTGCCGCGCTGGTGCTGGGCGCCGTGGCCAAACCGCATTACGGTATTCTGCTGCTCGGGATCCTGCCGCAGTGCGCACCCGGGCAAACATGGGCGCGCTGCCTGCGGCCCTTGCTCGGCGCCGCCATCACCGGATTGGCGCTGCTCGTCGTCAGCCTGGGCCTGGCGCCCCCCGGCAGTTGGGGGTCATGGTGGTCGACGATCGCCGGCGGGGCCAGCTATAGCGCGTTACCGGAAGGCCACAGCTCCATCGCCGCGCCCTGGAACCGCAGCATCGCGGGTCAGGTCGCGCGCTTTCTGATCCCGAACAAGTTCACCGAGCCGGTGATCGCCAGCCCCACCGCCGCCGCCATGCTGAGCGGGGGTCTGGTCATGGCGTTGCTAGCCGCGACCTCTTGGGCGGTCTTCGGGTCCATGCGCCGACGCTTCGCCGCCGCGGCCAGGCCGGACCCGACCGCGGTCGATCTGGAGCTAGCGACGCTTTCGGCCTTCATCTTTCTGGCCGCGCCGGCGAGCTGGACCCATCACCTGGTCATGCTACTGCCGGCCGCGCTGGTGCTGCTGCGCGACGCGGTCCTCGACCCACGGGAGCGCGCGAGCAGCCGCTTGACCGCGGCCCTGGTGCTCTTGGTGTTGGCGCTGACACTGGACGACCTCATCGCGCGAGAGATACGCACCTCATCGCAGGCAATGATGGGCCTGATGACCGTCGCCGTAGTCAGTCTGTGGCTACTGCTGTTGCAGCGACTGCATCGGCACAATGCGCCAGCGAACGACACGCTGACTTGGACAGCACTGCGTTAAGGCGATTTCTGTCAATCGCCTAATCAGGAAGCCAATCGCCGTTTAGCCCAAGCCGGACGTCGATCAGCCGCGTGACATGTCGAGTCCGAGCTTGCTGTAAGCGGCGCGCATGACCATGAACACGCTGTAGGCGATCGCGAGGACGACCATTCCCAGCAGGTCGAGGATGGAGATGTACTGCGACATGTCGGACATGAAGTAGCCGCCGATCAGCAGCAACGAGGCAAAGGCGCCGTACATGGCGTAGAAGGGCAACATTGCCGATCCCATGGCCGCCAGCCCCTTGTCGATCTCCTGCTCCTGGCCGTTGGCCGAAGCATGCGCCCGCGCCGCGATGACGCGCTTACGATGGGTGATGGCGGAGTAGATCAGCCAGCCGCCAATCAGCAGACAAACAGCACCGAGGTAGTAGCGCATGGTCAGCCTCCGTTACGCATTGCGGGCAGCATACCATCGTATTCGGCCTGGGCGATGCGTTCCCGCTCTTCCAGGGTTTCGAATAGATCAATGACCCAGAGCACTTTGTCTTCGAATCGGCGTCGCTGCGGGGCCACCAGCCTGGCCGGGCGTGGAGCGCCGGCCACGGCATCGATCAGGAAACGATTCTCTTCCAGCGCAGGCGCCTTGCAGCTGCCGCCCGGGAACGGCGTCACGGCAACCGCCTGACTCAGCAAGGTGACCTTGCGCGCCGCCGGAACAACCGCGCGCTGCGAGACCGAATCGTAATCGTTGCGCGCCACTTCGCGGCCAATCTCGGCATACAGCAGACGCGCGGCATAGATGCCGGGCCGACAAGCCACGGGCAACCGGGCGATGCCGGATTCCGCGCGCTGGTAGAGCGCCTCCGCGGCATCCAGCACGCGCTTGACGACCGAGCCCAGCGCCTCGCTGAAGACCGGCTTGGCCAAGAAGGCGTCCGGGTCGATACCGGCCTCTTGCAGCCAATCCAACGGCAGATAGATGCGGCCGTTGCGCGCGTCCTCACCGACGTCGCGGCAGATGTTGGTCAGCTGCATCGCGCTGCCGAGGTCACAGGCACGCGCCAGCACCTGCGGCGAGCGCACACCCATGAGCGCGCACATCATGGCTCCGACGGCGGCGGCGACCCTGGCCGAGTAGTCCAAAACGCTGGAGAGATCGTTATAAGCGCGTCCGTCGGCATCCCATTCGAATCCTTCTAACAGCGCGTCCGGCAAGGCGCGCGGCATCGCGAAACGCTCAACCGCGCCAGCAAAGGCGCGATCGACCGGGTGCGGTTGCGGCCGACCGGCATAGACAAGGTCGAGACGCTCGCGCAGTTGATCGAGCGCCGCGTGCTGATCCAGACCCAGATCGACGGCGTCATCGGCAACGCGGCAGAAGGCGTAGAGTGCCGAGGCCGGCTGACGCAGCACCTTCGGCAGAAAGAAGGATGCGGCAAAGAAGGACTTCGACCCGTTGCTCAGCAGTTGGCGGCAGGCAGCCACATCGGCCGGGTCCGCGAAACCGCGGTCAGGTTGCGAAAACAGAAGCATCAGGCACCACCGTATCGAGAACGCGTGCTGTGGAGATGACGCCAGGCACACCCGCCCCTGGGTGCGTGCCGGCGCCGACCATGTAAAGGTGCTCGACCTCTTCGCTCTTGTTGTGCGGCCGGAACCAGGCACTCTGCAGCAGCACCGGCTCCAGACTGAAGCCCGCGCCCTTGACCGACAGCAGCCGCTGTTCGAAGTCCATGGGCGTGGTTACAAGCGAGGTTACCACCTGATTCTCGAGATCAGGCAACATGGTCTTGGAGAGATAATCGGAAATGGCGCGACGGTACGGCTCGGCGCGCTCGGCCCAGTCCAGGTCGGCGTCCAGGTGCGGCACCGGAGCCAGGGCATAGAAGGTATCGCAGCCAGCCGGCGCGAGCGACGGATCGGTGGCCGTCGGACGATGCAGATAGATGCTGAAATCGTCCGCCAGGTGCTTGCGCCGGAAGATGTCGTCGAGCAGAGCACGGTAGCGCGGACCCAGCAGGATAGTATGGTGCTGCACGTCCGGGTATTGGCGTTTGGTGCCGAAGTACCAGACGAACAGGCCGTTGGAATACTGCGCCTTGTCGAGCTTGCGGTCGGTCCAATGCTTGCGTTTGATACCCGGCAACAGGTTGCGGTAGGTCCAGGCGACATCGGCATTGGAGACGACGACATCGGCGGCGATGCGCTCGCCGTTGGCGAGTCGCACGCCGGTGGCCTTGCCGTTGTTCACCGTGATCTCGGCGACCTCGGCATTCAGCTGGACCTGGCTGCCCTGACCCTCGATCAGGCTGACAAGGCCGTTGACGATGGCGCCGGTTCCGCCCATCGCCGAATGCACGCCCCAATGCCGCTCCAGAAAGGAGATCAGCGTATAGATGGATGTGACCGAGAACGGATTGCCGCCGATCAACAGCGGGTGGAAGCTCAGCGCGACGCGCAGGCGTTCGTCCTTGACATATTCCGAGACCATTGAGTAGACGCTGCGATAACTCTTCAGCGCCACCATCTTAGGGACGATCTTGGCCATGTCCTTCCAATCCGTGAAGGGCACGTGTCCCAACTCCTGGAAGCCGACCTGAAAGATCTTCTCGCTGGCCGCGATGAATCGATCATAGCCGTCGACATCCGCGGGCGAGAAGCGCGCAACCTGCGCACGCATCGCCTCGGCATCGCCGTTGGTATCGAAGGTCTCGCCGCTGTCGAAGCGAATACGATAGAAGGGGTCCATCGCGACCAGGTCGATGTCGTCCTGGAAACGCCGGCCACAGAGCTGCCACAGTTCTTCCAGCAGGAAGGGCGCGGTGATGATGGTGGGCCCGGCGTCGAATGTGAAGCCGTCGGCCTGGTGGACGTAAGCGCGCCCGCCCGGCTTGTCGAGCTTCTCCAGCACCGTGACGCGATAGCCGCGATGGCCCAGCCGAATTGCCGCAGCCAGACCGCCGAAGCCGCTGCCGATGACCACCGCATGAGGCTTCCGCCTGGCCTGGGCCGGCGCGCCGGCTTGGCGCTGGGCATCGATGATGCCGGTGACGGCATTGGTGCTGGGCGGGGCCGCTGTCACAAGTGTCAACCTACGCTTATGTCAATAATGTTTGACAGTATAGCAGCTGGTTGACCGATAATTGCAACATAGAAGCCGCACTGTTCTTGTCGCGTGTCAAGCACATTCGCGACAGCGGACCTCAGACGAGCGCGCCGCGGCGCGCTCATCGGCAGCGCGGCTGACACGACCATCTGTCCAGATCAGCTGGCATGCGCACGTCCATGGCATTCAATGAAGTCGTCTTCAGCTTCTTCCGCTATCCGCCCAGCCATGCGCTGAGCGCCTTCATCCTGATGGGGTTTCAGGGCATGGCGGCAGGCGGACGGATGCCCAAGGGCATGATCCGGCTGATGGGCTGCGGCAGCCGCGACGGTTTCAGCATCGCGCCCGACTTCAATCGATATTGTCTGATGAGCGCCCTCGATGATCCAAGCCGGCAGGAGCAGCTGCGCCAGAGCCGGCTCTATCGCTGGGTCGCGCGCCCGAGTATCGAGCAACTGCATTTTTCGTTGGTGCCGGCGCGCGGCCACGGCACCTGGGACGACGAGGCCGTCTTCGACTACTCGGGCGAGCGGCTCGACGACCGACCGCTCGTCGTCCTGACCCACGCGCGCGTCACCGCCGCGCGAGCCCCGGACTTTTGGCGCAGCGTCCCGCACGTGCGCGACGGGCTTCGACAGGCGCAAGGCTGCGCCTACCACATCGGTTTCGGCGAACATCCATTGCTGACCTTGGCCACCTTTAGCGTCTGGGAAGACCTCGCCTCGATGCAGGCCTTCGCCTACCGCCAAACACCCCACCATCAGATCAGCAAGGCCTCGCGCGGCGAACACTGGCTGACCGAATCGCTGTTCGTACGCTTTGCAATCAAGCGCATCGACGGCGACATCATCCGATATCCGAAGCTGCAACAGCTCGCGGACGCTGGACGCATCGCCTCCAGCACGCGCCCACCCGCAGGCGCGGATGAGACAAGGCGCGGCGGCCGGCGTTAGGCTCGTCGTCTGCCGCGCCTTTGCCAGAGCTGATGCGCTTGCCCGAAGGCCGGGTGCGGGTTCCTTTCCCCGTTGGGAGACCCGACGTCATTCCTTTGCCGCGTTTTGGGGGCGACCGATGCTCGATTCCCGATCCTCTCTTGTCAACCGGCTCGACCCTGACCTCATCTCCAAACGGCTGAGTGACCGACCTCCATCGCCCCCCACAGATCAGCTGGCAGGGCATGCCGCACCGACTCCCCAACCGGCCGCGGTGCTGCTCCCGCTGTTCCAACTGGATGGGCGCTGGCGGTTGCTGCTGATCCGGCGAACTGAGCACCTTAAGGATCTGCACAGCGGCCAGGTCGGCTTTCCGGGCGGGCGCGTCGAGCCTGTCGACGCGAACTTGGACGCCGCGGCCCTGCGCGAGGCTCAGGAGGAGATCGCGCTGCCGGCCGACCAGGTTCAGATCATGGGCCGGCTGCGTAAGCTCCGCACCGTCAGCAACTTTTTGGTCCAACCGGTCGTTGGCTTCATTCCCTGGCCTCAGCCGCTGCGGCCCGAGCCCGGCGAAGTCGCTCGCATATTCAGTATTCCGTTGGACTGGCTAGCGGCCCCAGGGCGCTACCGGGTGGAGGTCTGGCCTGGGCCTAACCATCCGCAAGGACGGCGCGTCGTCTTCTTCGACGAGCACGACGGCGAACTGCTGTGGGGGGTTAGTGCCCAGATCACGCTGGACCTGCTGGATGCCTTGGGCTGCCGGCCGATCGGCGAAGATCCTTGGCCGGTTGACGATGAATGCTGAAGCCCCGTCCGGAGCCTGATGCAGCGGCCGCTCGCGGTCTGGATATCCGCGGTCGAGGCCTAACTAAGGGACGCATCCAGAATCAAGCAGCTTGCGGCCCCCGACCCCTATACGCCGGCGGCGTTGTCTCGGCAGGTCCCGCCATCACGAGGTGCGACAACGCGTTGGCGAAGGCGCCAATGCCGGAGCGCTCAAGCAGCAAGCACGGCTAGTCGCCGGCGCAACAGGGCGCCTCAGCGTCGCACGGTGACTGTAGGCGTTCCAGCGAGCGGACGATCCGAACTTATCCGATACGGCGATTTCTCCTCCACCGAAGAACCGAGCAATTGCCTGCTCGATTTCGTCGCCTGATTCAATGCGACGCTAGCCCGATCCTTGCGATAAACCTACCAGGTAACGGTTGACGACCCATCCCTGGGAACAACAGGAGCGTCCGGTTCCTGTCAGTGGCTGATCATCCAGGGTCGATCCCGCGGGAAGGTCTTGCCGCCGTCGGCGGTTTTCAGCGTCCTGGACTTGCTTGGACCCCCACCGCAGCAGGCACAACCGGCCCCGTGCTTGTGCGTCCGAGTCTCGGTCGTCGAGACCTCCGGAGCGCTCGCACTGCGCTCATTGGTGGCGTGGGCATAGCGCAGTCCGGAATCCATGCCGAGTATTGCCGGGACAGTCAGGATCACGCGTTTCGATTCGGCCCCGCACTCGGGGCATTCGCAAGAACTGGAGCTCAGGGACAGCGGCCGCAGTTGGTCAAAGGCGCCGCAACTGGGGCAGTCGAATTCATACAGGGGCATGGGGTTATCCTCCCAGGTCCGGCGCCAGGGGAACATCGACGGAACCGGTGATGGCCTTGACCGGGCCGTTCGCGTTTGGCTGCACATCGAAGCTGAAGATCTCGGTGGGCAGCCAAAGGGTTGCGCAGGCATTCGGGATGTCGACGACGCCACTGATGTGTCCCTGAACTGGAGCCGTACCCAATATCGCGTAGGCCTGAGCCCCTGTGTAGCCGAATTTTTTCAGGTATTCGATGGCGTTCAGGCAGGCCTGGCGGTAGGCGATATGCACGTCGAGGTAGTGCTGTTTGCCCTTCTCGTCGACTGAGATGCCCTCAAAGATCAGATAGTCGTCGTACTTGGGCGTGATCGGGCTGGGCTTGAAGATGGGGTTCTTGATCCCGTATTTTGCCATGCCGCCCTTGACAAGATTGACCCGCATGTGGATCCAGCCCGCCATCTCGATGGCGCCGCAGAAGGTGATCTCGCCATCTCCCTGGCTGAAGTGCAGGTCGCCGACCGAGAGACCGGCACCGTCCACATAGACTGGGAAGTAAACCTGGGAGCCTCTCGACAAGTCCTTGATGTCGCAGTTGCCGCCGTGCTCTCGTGGCGGAACCGTGCGCGCGGCCTCGGCGGCTGCCACCTTGGCCGCATCCTTGCTCATGCGCCCCATGTGTGCCGTATCCGCATAGGGCAAGGTCGCCAGTGCCGGAACCCGATTGGGATCGGTGTTGAAGAGTTCGGCCTCCCGCTTGTTCCACTCATCGAGCATCGCCTTCGATGGCAGACAGCCGATTAGGCCCGGATGGATCAGACCCGCGAACTCGACACCCGGAACATGCCTGGAGCGGGTGAACATGCCGTTGAAGTCCCAGATCGACTTCTGTGCCTCGGGAAAGTGATCGGTCAGGAAGCCTCCGCCGTTCTGGCGCGAGAAGAATCCGTTGAAGCCCCACTCGCAATCGCCGAAGGCACCGATGTCCAGGATGTCCACAACCAGCAGATCGCCGGGTTCTGCCCCCTCGACCCCGATCGGTCCGCTGAGAAAGTGGACCTGGGACAGGTCAACATCCCGAACATCCTCGGCGCTGTCGTCATTCTTGATCTGGCCGCCCGTCCAGTCATAGCACTCCACGACAAAGTCATCGCCGGGCTTCACCTTGGCCACCATCGGGATGTCCGGATGCCAGCGGTTGTGGATCATGTCGTTGGAGTACGGCGACTGGCTGCGATCGATGCTAATCAGTTTATCGGTCATAGTGGTCTCCGGCGCGTGAGCGCATCTAAGGGTTTGCTAATCGTCCTTGCCAGGCTTAGGGACAGGGCGTCCTCGCGTGTCCCCAGGAAACGGCATCGGTCAAACAGTCAGATAGCCGGCAATCTTTTCCTCATCCACCTGCTCACGAAGATCCTCGTGGACGATGTTGCCGTTCTCGAGCACCAGGACGCGGTCAGCCACATCCAACGCGAAACTGACCACCTGCTCTGACACGATGATCGAGAGTCCGCGCTCGTCGCGAATGCGTTTCAGCACCCGCGCCATTTCAAGAATGATCGACGGCTGGATGCCCTCGGTGGGCTCGTCGAGCAGCAGCACCTTCGGATTGGTGGCCAGCGCACGCGCGATCGCCAGTTGCTGCTGCTGACCGCCAGACAGGTTGCCGCCGCGGCGCCGACGCATCTCCCGAAGCACTGGAAAGAGCTCGTAGATGTCATCCGGCACCTGACGCCGCCCGGACGCGGCCAGTCCGGTCTCGATGTTCTCCTCGACTGTCAGTGCCGAGAAGATCCAGCGTCCCTGGGGCACATAGGCGAGCCCCGCGGCAACCCGTTGATGACTCTTCATCCGGCTGACATCGCTGTCCCCGATACTGACGCGTCCCGATGTGCTCGGAATGACCCCCATCATGGCCTGCATCAGGGTGCTCTTCCCCATGCCGTTGCGGCCCATGACGGCAAGGATCTCATTGCTTCCGAGCGCGAAGTTCAGTCCATGGAGTACCTCGCTCCGCCCATAGGCGACACGGTAGTCATTGACCTGCAGCATTTCGTGCCTCCGTCGCTCAGTGGCCCAAATAGACTTCTTTCACGCGCGGGTCGGACTGCACGTGATCCATGGAGCCCTCCGACAGGATGCGCCCCTGATGCATGACCGTTACCCGGTGAGCAATGTCGGCGACGAAATTCATATCGTGCTCGACCACGATCACGGAGCGGTCTTTGATGATCTGCTGCAGCAGCTCCGCGGTCTGGCGGCGTTCCGTCACGCTCATTCCGGCCACCGGCTCGTCGAGCATCATCAAGGCCGGGTCCTGAACCAGCAGCATCCCGATCTCCAGCCACTGCTGCTGCCCGTGGCTCAATTCGCCCGCGGTGTCGTTGAGGTGGTCGGCCAAGAAGATCGTCTCGGCCACTTGTTCCACCCGTTCGACGACTTCCGCGTCCCGATGGAAGAACAGCGAACCGAAGACCCCTCGCCCTCTCGGGAAGGACAATTCAAGGTTTTCGAAGACCGAGAGTTCCTCGTAAATGGAAGGATTCTGGAAGAAGCGCCCTACCCCCGCGCGGACGATCTGGTTCTCACGCATCTTCGTCAGTTCCTTGTCGCGGAACATGATGGAACCGGAGTCCGCCTTGGTTCGGCCGCAGATCAGATCGAGCACGGTCGTCTTTCCCGCGCCATTGGGTCCGATGATGACGCGGATCTCGTTCTCATCGACGTAGAGCGACAGGTCGTCGACCGCCTTGAACCCATCGAACGACACGGAAAGTCCCTCGATGGACAGCACGAATTGCTTCGGGGTAGTCATCTCAGACCTCCGTCTTGGCCGCGGGATAGGCCGCCGGGGCCGCGCCCGAGGAGCCGCGTGTGCTCTGTGCCCAGGTCCGAAGCCTCGGAAACAATGGAGCGACGTAGCTGCTGTACAGTCCAGCAAGTCCATTCGGAAACGCCATCACAACGGCGATGAAGAGCGCACCCATCGCAAACAGCCAGAGCTCCGGGAATGCCTCGGAAAAGGCGCTCTTGGCCCAGTTCACGAGCAGCGCTCCATAGACCGCCCCGAGAATCGACAGACGTCCGCCGACGGCGGCGAAGATAACCATCTCGATGGAGGGCACGATGCCGACGAAGGACGGCGACATGAAGCCGAACTGCAGCGTGAACATCGCGCCGCCGACACCAGACATGGCCGCGGCGACGCAGAAGATGAAGATCTTGAAGTTCGCGACGCTGTAGCCCGAAAAGCGAACACGGTCCTCCTTGCCGCGCATGGCGATCAGGATTCGGCCGAGTTTCGAGTTCAGTATCCAGCGTGACAGCAGCAGCGCGGCGAGTAACAGAACCGCGTTGACGAAGTAGAGGATGGTCTTCGCCTGCTCGGTGCGAATGTCCCAGCCGAGCATGGTTCTAAGGTCCGTAATGCCGTTGATACCGCCGGTATATCCCTGCTGACCAATGATCAGAATGGTCATGATCGCGGCGATTGCCTGGGTAATGATCGCGAAGTAGACGCCGCTGACCCGGCGCTTGAACATGGCCACGCCGATGATGTAGGCGAACACCGCAGGCACCAGCAAGACCGCGATCAGGGCGATCGGGAGGCTGTTGAAGGGCTCCCAGAACCAGGGCAGGCTGGTGATCTGGTTCCAGTCCATGAAATCAGGAATGCCGGGCGTGGACTGGATGGCCGTCGCCTCGGGCGTGGAGGACTCAAGCTTCAGAAACATTGCCAGGCAGTATCCCCCGAGGCCGAAGAAAACACCCTGACCGAGACTCAGGATGCCGCCATAGCCCCAGCAGAGCACAAGCCCCACGGCGACGAAGGCATAGGTCAGATAGCGACCAACGAGGTTGAGCCGGAAACTGTCCAGGGCCAGCGGGAACACCAGCAGGATCAGCACCGCCAGCAGCGCAAAGCCCACCCAGAACGACGAGCCGACCGTGGAGGATTGTGCAACACGCATTTGTGGGACTCCTCAGCGACGCAGTTTCAGCGAGAACAGCCCTTGTGGGCGGAGCATTAGGATGCCGACGACGGTCAGAAGCGTGAGCACCTTGGCCATCGATCCGCTCAGGAAGAATTCCAGCGTGGATTGGGACTGCGAGATGACAAAGGCCGACGCAATGGTTCCAAACAGACTCTGCGCACCACCGAACACCACGACGAGAAAGGTGTCGACGATATAGAGCTGGCCTGCAGTGGGCCCGGTCGACCCGATCATGGTGAAAGCGCTACCAGCGACCCCTGCAATGCCGCATCCGAGGGCGAACGTCATGCGATCCATGCGGAAGGTATTGATGCCCACCGCGCCCGCCATGGCCCGGTTCTGTACGACGGCACGGCTCTGCTTACCCCATCGGGACCTGAACAGCAGCAGATAAATGGCGATGGTGATCAGGAAGGTCAGAGCCATCACGAACAGGCCGTTGATGGGAACCTCGATCAGATCGGTCAGCTGGATCGAACCCATGAGCCAATCCGGTAGAGTTACACCCACCTCTCGCGCGCCGAATACGGTTCGATAGACCTGCTGCAGGATGAGACTCAGCCCCCAGGTGGCCAGCAAGGTATCGAGCGGTCGGTGATAGAGGTGGCGGATCATCGCCCACTCCACTAAGGCACCCAGTGCCGCCGCGGCAAGAAACGCCAGCAGCATGGCAACGAAAAAGTAGCCGTCGAACAGTCCCGGAAGGCTGCCCGCGAAGAGATTGGAAACCATGTAGGTGACATAGGCGCCGAGGATCATGAACTCGCCATGCGCCATGTTGATGACCCCCATCTGTCCGAAGATGATGGCCAGTCCAAGTGCCATCAGGACGAAGACGGAGAAGAGAGTCAGCCCTGCAAACCCCTGCATGGCCAAGATCGAACCGAGCTCACCGAGCGTGTAGCCGTCGAACATGGAGCGCACCCCTCGGAATCTGTTGAGTCAACCTTGAGTCTCACCCGGCACCGAACGGACTCCCGGTGCCGGGTCGAGCATGGACGCCGCTAGCCGCGGGTGAGACTCATTGATAACCCTCCGGGAAGGGGTCGGGCTCCATCAGTTCGGTAGTCTCGTAGATGACGTCGTACTGACCGTCGCCACGAGCCTTGCCGATGCGGGTCTTGCTCCACAGATGATGGTTCTCGTGGATACGGACGTAGCCTTCCGGCGCGGTGTCGAGTTCGATACCAGGAGACGCCTCGCGGACTTTATCGATATCGAAGCTGCCGGCCGCCTCCACCGCCGCCTTCCACAGCCATGGGCCCAAGTAAGCGGCTTGGGTCACGTCGCCGATGACGCTGTCTTCACCCCACATATCTTTGAACGCAGCCACGAAGGCCTTGTTGTTTTCGTTGTCGAGGCTCTGGAAATACTTCATTGCGGCATAGGCACCCTCGATGTTCTCTCCGCCGATGCCGAGGATCTCGTCCTCGGTGACGGAGATGGTCAGCAGGGTGGTTTTGCCGTCATCAAGATCGAGGCCGGCAGCCTTCAACTGCTTGTAGAAGGCGACGTTGGAGCCACCGACGACGATCGCGTAGATGACGTCGGGCTTTTTCAGCCGGATTTTGTTGATTACGGAATTGAACTGGGTGTGGCCCAGCGGGTAGTACTCCTCGCCGACCACCTTGAGGCCAAGCTTCTCGATGTGCTTGCGGGCGATCTTGTTGGACGTGCGGGGCCAGATGTAGTCGGACCCAAGCAGGAAGAAGGTCTTGGCGCCCTTCTCGTCGACTACCCAATCGATCCCGGCCAGGATCTGCTGCGTCGCTTCCTGACCGGTGTAGATCACGTTCGGCGACTGCTCAAGCCCCTCATAGAAGGTCGGGTAATAGAGCATGCCGTTGTGCTGTTCGAAGACCGGCAGCACGGCCTTGCGGGAGGCCGAGGTCCAGCAGCCGAAGACGGCCGCCACTTTGTCCTGCACCAGGAGCTTCTTGGCCTTCTCGGCAAAGGTCGGCCAGTCGCTGGCACCATCCTCCTGGATGATTTCAATCTGGCGCCCAAGCACACCGCCAGACTCGTTGATCTGCTGGATCGCGAGTTTCTCGGCCTGCACCGAGCCCGTTTCGCTGATCGCCATTGTTCCTGTGGTGGAGTGCAGGATGCCAACGGTGACTGTGTCGTCAGTCACCGCCAGGCCGGTCGAGTTAACGTCCGCCGTCGGCGGCGCCTCGGCAAAACCAAGCAGCGGCAAGGTCAAAAGGACGGCACCGAGCAGGATGCGCCCCGGCACGGGCCGGTTCGGCCCCCAGGGTTCTGAGTTGGAATGTCGTTGGAGCATGGCGATATACCCTCTTTGCAGGTGTCAAGCGGCGTCTGCAATCCAGCCGGTTCGCAGAGCGCAGCGGATGCTGAAGTCAGCCGACGGGTCGAATTCGATCAACTCGGCCTGACAACGAGAGTGCGGGTTGAGAACGGGGGCTTGAATAAGTCAATTGACGTATAGCGCCCGCTAGGCGGCGAGCCTAGGCTGTTGGAGTTGAGCTTGCGCTGGCGGACCCGCTAGGCATCGCGGGTCTGCCGAGACGGCTCGGGGGTCTGTTCAGCCAGCGACTGTTACGAGTGCGACAAGCCCCTATGGAAAAGCCCCAGCCGATCCAACGCACCAGGCGCACCTACAACCAGTGGGTGGCAAACCAGACGCTCGAGGATTTCGCGCTCCGGTTCACGGCGGAGCGAGCACGCAAATGGTCAGCACTGCGCGTCGCCAACACGGCTCTGGGATCCATCTCCTTTCTGGCACTGGAGGCCATTGGGGCCGCGATCACGCTGAGTTACGGATTCACCAATGCCGCCGCCGCGATTCTGGTGGTCGGCGTGCTGATCTTCCTGACCGGCTTGCCGATCAGCTATTACGCGGCTCGTGACGGGGTCGACATCGACCTCCTGTCGCGAGGCGCCGGGTTCGGATACCTCGGGTCGACTCTGACGTCGCTGATCTACGCTTCTTTCACCTTCGTGTTCTTCGCCCTCGAAGCGGCGATCATGTCCGCGGCGCTTGAACTGGTCTTCGGTCTGCCTCTATCCATCGGCTATCTGATCAGTTCTCTCGCAATCATCCCCTTGGTCACGCACGGCATCACGCTGATCAGCCGTTTTCAGCTCTGGACGCAGCCCCTGTGGATCTTTCTGCACCTTTTGCCATTCGTGTTCATCGCATTCCAGGAGCAGGAAGCGTTCGCTCGCTGGACCGGATTCGGCGGCGTTACGGGCGATCCGGACTCTGGATTCAACATTCTGCTGTTCGGCGCCGCCTCGGCGGTCGTGTTCTCGCTAACAGCTCAGATTGGCGAGCAGGTCGATTTCCTGCGCTTCCTGCCGCCGCGCCGGAGTGGGCATCGTCTCGCCTGGTGGTCAGCGCTGATCGCGGCCGGTCCCGGATGGATCATCCTCGGCGCCGCCAAGATGTTTGCGGGATCCTTCCTGGCCTATCTGGCGATCACCATGCTCGTGCCCATCGAGCAGGCTCGGGATCCGTCGCAACTGTATCTGGTCGCCTATAGCGAGGTATTCCCCTATCCGGCGCTGGCGCTGGCGGCAACCGGCGTCTTCGTTGTCCTGTCTCAGCTCAAGATCAACGTTACCAACGCCTACGCGGGCTCGATCGCCTGGTCGAACTTCTTCTCTCGGCTGACGCGCAGTCATCCGGGCCGAGTGGTTTGGTTGGTGTTCAACGTGGTCATCGCGCTGATGCTGATGGAACTGGGCATCTATAAGGCGCTGGAGGAGATCCTCGGGCTCTACTCGATCCTGGCCGTTGCATGGGTCGGTGCACTGGTTGCAGACCTGGTCGTCAACAAGCCGCTCGGACTGAGCCCGCCGGGCATCGAGTTCAAGCGCGCCTACCTCTACGACATCAATCCAGTTGGTGTCGGCGCCATGTCGGTCGCAATTCTGTTTGCGTTGCTGGCCTATTCCGGGCTTTTCGGGGACCTGGGCCGCGCGCTCGCATCCTTCATCGCGTTCGGGGTCGCTTTCATGTCCGCCCCAGCAATCGCTGTCGTGACCGGAGGTCGCTACTACCTCGCCCGCGAACCTCAAGCCGTTGCCGATGCCGACGGCACCGCGCGCTGTTGCGTCTGCGACAATCGCTTCGAGGCGCCCGACATCGCCCCCTGCCCCGCCTATTCCGGACCAATCTGCTCCCTGTGTTGCTCGCTCGACGCGCGTTGCCACGACATGTGCAAGAGTCGGTCGCGCGTGTCGGAGCAGCTGCTGGGATGGATGCGTGCCTGGCTACCGAAGACACTGGTGACGTCGTTAAACTCACGGCTGGGGCGCTATCTCGGCCTGCTGCTGTTGCTCAGCGGTTTGATGAGCGCCATGCTCTGGCTGATCTACCTGCAGGCAGCACTGGACCCATCGGTTCCGGCTGACGCGGTGGCAGGCACCCTTTGGAAGGTCTTCTTCCTGTCGTTGCTAGGCTTCGGCATTGCCGCCTGGCTCATTATCCTCGCCGGCGAGAGCCGCCGAATCGCCGAGACCGAGGCCGCGCGCCATACGCGCATGCTGATGGAAGAGATCGAGGCGCACGAGCGAACCGATGCCCTACTCCATCAAGCCAAGGAAACCGCCGAGGCCGCGAACCAGGCAAAGAGCCGTTACGTGGTCGGCCTCAGTCACGAGTTCCGCACACCCCTCAACGTCATCGGCGGCTATACCCAGCTGCTCGAGAAGGATCCAACCATTCCCCGACAATGCACGACAGCGCTGGCGGTCATCAAGCGCAGCGCTGACCATCTGTCGGAGCTCATCAGCGGACTCCTCGATGTGGCCAAGATCGAAGCCGGCCGGCTGCACCTGCATCGCGACGAGGTCGACTTCCATGGCTTCCTGGAGCAGATCGTCGACATGTTCCGCCTGCAAGCCGCGGCCAAGGGAATCGAATTCCGCTTCGAGACCTCCGGCAGACTGCCGACGACGATCTGTACCGATGAAAATCGTCTGCGCCAGATCCTGATCAATCTGCTCACCAACGCGATTAAGTTCACGACCACCGGACAGGTGATACTCCGCATCCGCTACCGGGCGCAGGTGGCGGAATTCGAGATCGAGGACACTGGCATCGGCATCGCTCCGGAGGATCAGGAGCGCATCTTCGAGCCGTTCGAACGAGCGATGTCCCCCTTGGTTCAATCGGCGCGGGGGACTGGACTTGGGCTGTCAATCTGCAAACTCCTGACCGAGGTCATGGGCGGTGAGATCCGCGTTAGCAGCACCCCGACCAAGGGCAGCCTGTTTCGGGTGAAGCTGTTTCTGCCTGAGATCGCGAATCCCATCGGCCTGCCACAGCCCGCGCAACCGATCGTCGGTTACAAGGGCGACCGGTGCACCGTACTGGTCGCCGACGACGAAGCCGACCACCGCGGCTTGATCGAAGACATACTCACCCCCCTCGGGTTCATCGTTGTCGGCGCCGCGGACGCGACCGAGTGCCGATCGCTGGCGGCGCGGTTCAACCCGGACATCTTCCTGCTCGACATCTCAATGCCCGGCATGAACGGGTGGGAACTGGCCCGCACGCTGCGGACCGAGGGCTTCGAGCAGACCCCGATCATCATCGTTTCCGCGGACGTCGCCGACGGCAAACATGGACCGGAAGACCCGCCGATCCACGACGGCTACGTGGTCAAGCCCATTCTGGTCTCTGTACTGTTGGATCAGATCCGCTCCCGACTGCAGCTGGAGTGGATTCATGCCCCCTTACCTCCGCAGGCCAAGGCTGCGCCAGCCTCCAAGGCCACATCCTGGGGCGCCCCCGACATCCCGCCCAAGGCAGAGCTGCAGGACCTGTTGGAGCTGACCGGGATCGGGCACGTGCGTGGACTCGAGTCGAAGCTGGAGTCACTGGAACAGCGTTACCCAGAATGCGGCCATTTCATCTGCGAGATGCGTGAACTGACCCGCGGCTTTCAGTTGAAACGCCTGCGCGAGTTGCTGGAGACCTTCTTACGATGAACGACCTACGTACTCTGACCCGTGAGATCGTGCTGGTGGTCGACGACTCGCCGGATACCCTTGGCATGCTCACGGAATCATTGGAGAACATGGGATTGACGGTACTGGTCGCCCTCGACGGCGAGAGTACGATGGACTTGCTGCAGCGGGTGACCCCGGACGTGATACTGATGGATGCCGTCATGCCGGGGATGGATGGATTCGCGACCACAAGGCGGATCAAGACCTTGCCTGAGCTAAAGCATGTCCCCGTCATTTTCATGACCGGCCTGAGCGAGACGCAACACATCGTCGAGGGCTTCAAGGCCGGCGGCGTGGACTACCTGACCAAGCCGATCGTGCCCGAGGAGGTCATCGTCCGCATGCGCGTCCATCTGGCCAACGCGCGTGAAAGCCATAGCGCGCAGGAGGCCCTCGACGACGCAAGACGCTTTCTGCTGTCCGTATCCCGTAACGGGCGCGTTCTTTGGGGCACGCCGCAGGCGGCGCGCCTGGTGGAGAACGGCCCGCCGGAGCTGTCTTCCGACGGTCTGTCACTGTCGACCTCAGTTCGCATCTGGCTCGATCACTGCATTGCCGGAACCGGACAACGCAGCCGTGAATGGTCCGTGAAACTGGGCGAAGACGCCAAACTGGTCGTCAACTATTGCGGAGAGGTCGGCCCAGACGAGTTTATGCTTCGCTTGGTCGAACAGAACCACGCGGATGACCGGTCACGGCTGAGCGCGCGGTTCGGCTTGACTGCACGCGAGTCAGAGGTGCTGATGTGGATAGCCCTCGGCAAGTCGAACCGCGAAGTTGCGACCATACTCGACCTCAGTCCCCGAACCGTCAACAAACACCTGGAGACCGTGTTCGAAAAACTCGGAGTCGAAAATCGCACCTCGGCCGCTGCCTTGGCCATTCGAACCCTGAACGGAGGCTGACGTCGACCAGGACAGGCCGCGGGCGCTGATACCTATCTGAACTTGATGCCATCGATCGCGGCATAATCGAACTCTTGTCGCCGCCAGTGCGGCGCCAGTGCGGCGCCTCGTTGGAGACCAAAACGGGCGGCTGTTCGCATTGGCGAAAAGCGACGAAACTCAGCCCAGAATCGCCCGCAGCCAGGGCTCAAATCAAAGGCCAAGCCGCCCGTCGACGTCGCTGCGGGACAAGTCGCGCAGCATGTCCTTAACGATCTCACGCGCACGTGATTCGTGCTGCGTCTGTTTGCCGGTGCGGGCGGCGGCGAAGAACTTGGCCAACGCCTTGTGGTCTTCAGACGACAGATCCTCGGCGTACCCACGCTTCTTCTTCGGCAGCTTGTCCGGCACCCGGTCAGCTGCCTCTTCATCCGCGGCCTTGCGGCCATGCGACCAGTTCATCGCCTGGGCGCAGTAGAGGATGACGCGATCGAGCAGCACGAAGGGAAAGCGCGGATTGCTGACCGGTCCCATGGTGAAACGCTCCACGCCGAGGGTGCGCTGGATGTCGATCTTCGCCAGCGCCGCCCCCCCGAGCACGCCGAGCATGCCACCGGCGGCGGCGCCGATCAGCGCCGCGGCGCCAAGCGAGATGCCCCCGACGCCAAGATCGATGACGCCGCCGGTGGCAGCGCCAGCGGCGGCGCCCCCCATCGCCAGCTTACGCGTGGTGAGGCCGAGGGCGCGACCGACCTCATCAGAGAACAGATCCTTGCTCAACAGGGAGCCAGGAGGCAGATCCCAGACGTTGTGGTGGAAATTGCTGCGGATCTGTTGGCGTGCATCCTCTTCGAGCTTGCGCAGCCCGTCCTGAAAGCTGCCGACGAGCTTTTCGCGGATGGCCGTGCGCTCGGCATCGGAATTGAGATCGGTCACCTTGACGACGCGCGTGACCTTATAGGTGAGCGCATCCTGCATCAGGTCGACGATGGTGGACGCGGATTCGTCGATGCGGCGCTCCCAATCGCGCTCAAAGGTGCGAATGGTCTCCTTCAGGGTCGGCTCCCAACGCTGGTCGATCGTCTTCAGCGCGCTGAGCAGCGCGATTCGCTCCGCGTAGGTGGCGCGATGGGCGTTGAATTCGCGCACCGCATTGAACGACTTGTTCAACGCATCCTGCCAGGCCAGCATGTGCTTGGTGACGTTGGACAGATTGTTGAGGATGGCCATGCGCGGGCGCCCGGTCAGGCGCAGCAGTTCCATCTCGGTCCGGTCCTTCTCCTTGATGCGCTTGGAACCATCAACCACCAGGATGATACCGGCACCTTCCGCCACTGGGCGCAGCAGCGCGCAATCGTGGCTGAACAGGGGATCATCGCCGTAGGCGGCCAAAAAGGCACCAGCGAGGTCGCGCTCGTCGGCATGCGCCTGGAACCATTCCAGGATATCGCTCGGGTTCTGAAACCCCGGCGTGTCGATGAAGACCATGATAGTGCCGCCATCGATGACCACTGGATACTCGTCCGAGCGTGTCGTCGTGCCGGCGCGCTTGTCGATCTCGATGCGGTCGTTCTCGGTCAGGGTCGCGACCACCGAGGACTTACCCGCGTTCGGATGGCCCATGATGGCCAGAACCGGGACTGTGCTCTGCGCTGACTCCGCCATCAGTCTGATTCTCCCTCGGGTCTGGCCAACATCTCGAGACGCAGATAGGGATCGCCCAGCTGCTCGATCTTGCGCTGCCAATCGGCAAACTCGAACGCCGACAAGCTCGGCAGCGGGTCTTCACCCTCGGGATCGCCGACCAGCGCAAGCAGCAACTGTGCCTGCTCGCCCGCGGCGGCACGCACCGAGCGTAGGAATCTCAGACTCTCCGTAATCGGGGGCTGCGAGCCGTCTTGCAGCATCGCCACCCGCGCGGGCGGCGCCTGCCAGTGCGCATCTTCGATCAGGCCCAGGGCTTGCGCCGCCATGCCGCTGCCGCCGCCATAGGTTGCCGACGCAGCGACGCGCCAACCACTGAGCTGCCTGAGCAGTTGCTGCAGCCGGCCATGATCGGACGCTTCCAGCATGTCGGCAATATCCACGTGGATCAGCAGCACACAGGCGTCCGCGGCAACCTCGAGCCCGCTGGACTTGGCCGGCGATGACGCCGGATGGGATACCCGCGCCGGCGTTGGCTCGGGTGCAGGCGTCGGCGCCTCGGGCTCGGGCTCGGGCCTTGGCTCGGGTTTCGCGCCTGGGCCTTGCTTCGGCTTTGGCTCGGGCTCAGGGTCACGCTCGAGTCCCCTTAGAGGCTCGGGTTTCGGCTTTGATTTCCGCTTTGGCTCCGGTTTCGGCTTTGGCTCGGGTTTCGGCTCGGGTTTAAGCTCCGGCTCCGGCTCCAAAGCCGGTATTGGCTTGGGCGCTGGTGTTCGCGTCGGCTCTTGCGTCGATGCCGGCTTCGCTATCGGTTTCGCAGGCGCTTCTTCAAGCGCTGGCGGCCGTGGCAGCTCTTCTCTTGGCGCCGCGCGCGCCGTGGTCAAGGGTGTAAGAGGGCCGGGAATCGGCATCTGCGGCCCTTCGCCGCTGCCGCCGCTGGTCTCCAGGCTTGGCGTCGTCATACGCGCGTACAGTGCCTGTGTGCGCTGATGGGTGAACGGCAGCGCGGCCAAGGTACGCCGTTGTTTCAGGATTGACACCCCCAGCAGGGCCAGGCGTGGTAGCAGGCCGTAAGTAAAGACGGCCAGCACCAAGAACCAGCGCCAGGAGCGCAGATGCTCCGCATCGAGCAGGAACAGCGGGTCCTTCAACGCGATGCGGGTGCCGGCCACCTGCTCAAGGGTCGGTACGCCAACACCCTCTCCGAAGAGCCAGCTCCAGGGCAACGCGATGAAATGGGCGAGGGCGTGGACGGTGCCGGCCTGGACGTTCAACGCCGAGCCCCAACCGAAGGCGAGATCGGTGAACCATTCGAGCGCAATGGTGATGATGATGACGCCGACGTTGAAGCCAATGCCGAACAGCTGCGCCGGGACCAGCATCGGCAGATAGGCGGCCTGGCCGTAGAGGGCGTAATGCCCCTCGAGCAGGCCCTGCTTCGCCTTGGCGCGGTCACGGACATCTGGCGGCACATGCGCCAGACGCTGACGCTGCACCCAGCGCGCCGCGCGCGAGAAGAGCGGCTTCACCAGCTGCCCGAGCAGCGAGAAGTCCTGCACCGCTGCGCGCACGGTGCCGGTACGGCGCGCGTACCAGGCGCCCAAGGTAGCGGCAACGAGCAGGATCTGCACTAACACCAACACGAAGACGTACCAGGAGACATTGACCGGGTGCTGGCCATCGTAGTGCAGCAAGGCGGACGCAACACCGATGCCCATTAGGAACCCCAGCAGCGCGAGGCCGAGCGATACCAGCCGCTGTCCGCGGGCATAGACGGCGCCGGGGAGCAATGGACGCAGCGATGGGTCTTCGGCACGCCTGCGTGCGGAAAGCCAGCGGCGCAGCGCCTGGCTGCGGTGGCGCGGGCTGTGCTCGGCGGCACCCGTGGTGGCCTGTTCGATCTGCTCGCGATAGAGGCGCCGATCGCGCTCGGTCAAACGCTTGCGCTCCGCCGCGGACGCCCGCGCCAGGCGCTCGTCCTCATCGACGTAGTAGTCGAAGTCGACCAGATCGGCCACCGACCAGCGGTCGGTATCGGGTTCGGGATAAGCGTCGGATTCCCGGTGGCGGGCCCCATGCGGGGCAGAAAGCGGGTCCATGGCAGGGTACGGCGATCTCGATACAGGACAACTCGGGGTAGAAGTTCCGGCCGCCTTGCGGCAGGCGGTGAGGTGTCGGATGGCGTAGGTTGCAGCGACAACGGCCCTGCCCCAAGATCAGGATCGGCCACGCACAGCAGAAGCATCCAACAGCGCTCAAGGTATACCGGGTGCGGGCTCGGCGATCAAGCACGGTTTTCGCATCAGGCCATTGGCCAGGCCGAATGCGCCGACCGCCGCCCCTGACATCGGCCAATGGCTGGCCGGCAAGGTGGAAACTGCAATAAGGACAGGCTTAGGGCCAGTGAAGGCTCGCCAAAGGCGAACCACAATCCGGCGCCACCTGGTATGAAGATCGGCCGGCGATCGCTTAGGCGCTTGGAGACTCGGAGGAGTCCGGAAACCGCGCTTGCCGCCTTCGTGCTGCTTCTTGGTCTGGATGGCTAGACAGTCAGCGGGTCCGCAGCGCGCATCAGGTACGACCAGGCCGGAGGGTATGGGAACAGGTGTCGCTATGGCTTCGCGGTGGTTTCGAGCGTGACGGACGCATCCCTGTCGTCTATCCAGCGCACAGCAATGGTGTCGCCGGCGGCGCCGTTCTTGACCTCGAACGCGAGGTAGGGATTGGCAGAGATGCCCCAACCCCAGTCGAGGCTCAGCACCCTTTTACCGTTGTGCTCGCAGACGACCTCACGGATGAAATGGCGCGCTATGGTCTCGCCGCTACTGGGGTCTTTGCGGCTGCCAGTCTCCATCGGATGGCGCATCAACACCCGAACCGAGATGGCGCCGTCTTTGAGTTTTGCTCGGATCTTGCCGTTGTCGTCGTTCATCGGTCGGACTCTATGCTCGCTCTCGATTCAGTGCCCATCGGGTGCCCGGACGCACTCATCCGCCGCAGCCGCCGGACGTCACCTTGACCGCGCGCATCGCCCGATAGAGCTTGCCGTCGGCCTCCGCCAGCGCGATCAGGTTAGCGCTCTCGCCCATCTTGACTCGCACCGAGACGGTCGGCGCCACCTCCGGCGTGAAGTGTGCCTGCGCCAACAACGGAAACGGATTCCCGTCCGACAGCAGCGCCAACCGCCGCGGCTTAGGCAGTCCGATACTGACATCCACCGGCACGACGCGTCCGTTCTCGGCGATGTCCGGCGCCGTGATAACGATCAGATCGCTGTCCTCGACGGCGGCGTCCGCGAACAATAGCCGCTGCGCCTCGGCCAGATCCTCGGCGCTAAAGGCAGCGCTCGGCCAGGTCGATGAAACCGCCGCCGACAGCAGCCTTGGCAACAGACCGGCCGCGGCAAGCATCGCCAGTGGCGCCGTGCCCAGTCCGCGCTTCAACAGTGTTCGTCGATCCAAGCTGTCCTCCCGTGTCTGTCGTCAATACGAATTTGCGGTCGAGGCCGCTTCATGGCCAGCCCCTAGCCGATGAGCCCCGGCTCAACAGCCGTCGTCCTCGACCATGACCTCGCCGGTCTGTTGATCGCGCTCGATATTGCCGTCCGTGTCGGTCTTGCGGGTACGGATGAACATCATCGAGTCAACGCGCTCGAACTCCTCGTCCATCGCTCGCCGGATATCTCGGTCGCGTACGCCATCGTAGATGTAGATGCGTCCGCCGGCCTCGTCAGCCCGCTCGGCCATAGTCGGCTCGAACAACCGCCGCAGCTCGATTTCCTCGACGTCGCCAGACGCGGCAACCGCCGAAAAGCACATCAGCACACTACATAATAGGACTGAAGATCGCCTCGCGCGACTGTCGAATGATGTGTACATTGAGGTCTCCTCGGTTGTCTCGTTTCGGAATTCCCCAGTTGGCCCGTCTCGTCCCCAAGCCGCCCCCAGATTGGCCTCCAGATCTCCCCAGGGGCAGGAACAGATCCGGCGGCAGACCCTTGAGGTTCAGGTTGACCTAAAACCTATGGATTAGCTAGGTAATAAGTCACAGAGCCGCCTCGCGGCGCAACCGCACTGAGCGCCGGAAATCGCTTGCGGTAACATGGCCGTAGCACAATCGTTGGAGAGAAAGGACCCATGCCGAATCAGCCCGACACCAACGCCGTCCGCGACTATCTGCTGGCGCTGCAGGACAAGATTTGTCAGACGCTGGAGTTGGAGGACGGCGGCGCGACCTTTCGCGAGGATGCTTGGACGCGCCCGCACGGCGGCGGCGGACGCAGCCGGATCATCGAGGACGGCGAGGTTTTCGAGAAGGGCGGCATCAATTTCTCCGACGTCCAAGGCGACGCCTTGCCGCCCTCCGCCAGCGCCAACCGCCCGGAGCTGGCCGGCCGTCGTTTCCGGGCAATGGGTGTCTCTCTGGTCATGCACCCTCACAACCCGTTCGTACCCACGTCGCACATGAACGTGCGCTTCTTCATCGCCGAGAAGCCCGGGGAGCCAGCCGTCTGGTGGTTCGGTGGCGGCTTCGACCTAACGCCTTATTACGGCAACGATGAGGACGTGATCCATTGGCATCAGACGGCACGCGCCGCTTGCGAGGGCTTTGGCGACAATGGGGGCGATGATGGCGGCGACGCGGTCCATGCACGCTTCAAGGAGTGGTGCGATCGCTATTTCTTCCTCAAGCACCGTAACGAGCCGCGCGGCGTCGGCGGGCTGTTCTTCGATGATCTGAACGAATGGGGCTTCGAGCGCAGCTTCGCCTTCATGCGCAGCGTCGCGGATCACTATCTGCCCGGCTATCGGCCGATCGTCGCGCGCCGCAAGGGCACGGTCTACGGTCAGATCGAACGCGACTTTCAGAAGATCCGCCGCGGGCGTTACGTCGAGTTCAACCTGGTCTACGACCGCGGCACACTGTTTGGGCTGCAGTCTGGTGGTCGCACCGAGTCTATCCTGATGTCCCTGCCGCCCGAGGTCAGCTGGCGCTACGATTGGCATCCGCAACCGCAAAGCCCGGAGGCGGAGCTGCTCGAACGTTACCTGGTGCCCCGCAATTGGCTGGCCGCCGGCGACTGACCGACTCGGCGCTTCGCGGACAGCTCATCGGCCGAATGCTGCACTGCAGCAAAAAACGGCCATCAGCTCTTGACAAACCGCATTTCGATGTCTATTGTGCACTGCAACAATTGCTGCACTGCAACATTTTTCGGGCGGTGCACCAAAACCAAGCCAAGTGCTGGAGAAATGATTATGAGCACCAACGACATGTTGAACACCTACAACACGCTGTCCAACAAGGGCGTCGAGCGCATCAACTCGCTGGGCGAGTTGAACTTGAAGGTCGCCGAGAAGATGGCAGCACGCCAGATGGATGCCATGAACCTGTTCATGGAGCAGGGTGTGCGTCTGATGAAGCTGGCCACCGAGGCCAAGGGTTACAGCGACTATTACAAGGGCCAGGTCGATATGGCCAAGGAAGTCACCGAGAAGATGTTGCAGGAATCCAAGACCAATATGAACCTGGCCGGTGAGATTCGCAACGACTACCGCAACTGGTTCGACGCAGCGATGGCCGATGTCAACGAGAGCAAGGGCGTCGTTCGCAACGCCGTCACCGCCTGAAGGTCGGACGTATCGGAGACTGAATGGGTCCGCCCTGACCCCTGGCTTGGGGACACGCCCGAGCCAGGAGGCCTTGGCCTTATGGTGAGCGGGCCGGACCGCGAAGGAGCCTCGGCCGCCTCGTCATCAAAAGAGGCGAGTGCACGCGGTTCCGCAATCCAGACAAGACGACTAGGTAAAAGAGCCATGACCACAGCCCAAAGAGTGGCATTGGTGACGGGCGGTATCGGTGGTATCGGAACCGCCATTTGCCAGCGGTTGGCGAGCGACGGCTTTCTCGTCGTCGCAAACCACCATCCGTCAGAAGAAGAAGCGGCGCTATCGTGGAAGAACGACCAGGCCGGAGCCGGCTTCGAGATCAACACGATCGCGGGCGACGTCTCCTCGTTCGAAGATTGTCAGCGCATGATCGGCGACATTAAGCAGAACCACGGCACCGTGTCGGTGCTCGTCAACTGTGCCGGCATCACGCGCGACAAGACCTTCAAGAAGATGGAAGAGTCCAGCTGGCGCGCAGTGATCGACGTCAATCTGAACAGTGTGTTCAATGTTACTCGTAACCTGTGGGAAGACATGTTGGAGACCGGCTTCGGCCGCATCGTCAACATCTCCTCCGTGAACGGTCAACGTGGTCAGTTCGGCCAGACGAACTATTCGACGGCCAAGGCGGGCATGCACGGTTTCACGATGAGTCTGGCACAGGAAGGCGCGTCCAAAGGCATCACGGTAAATACCGTATCGCCTGGCTATGTTGAGACGGCGATGACTCTGGCTATGCGCGACGATGTACGCGAGGCGATCATCGCCGGCGTTCCAATGCGACGCATGGCTCGGCCGGAAGAGATCGCGAGCGCAGTCGCCTTCCTGGTCGCGGACGAGAACGGCTATGTCACCGGGGCCAACCTACCCGTCAACGGCGGCCTATTCATGCACTGACTCATAAGATGATTCATGTGCTTGCGCAAGCAGGTGCATGAATGACGCTCGGCGACTCCGAGTCGAAACGAGCCAAACGAATTCGCAGCTGGCCGGATGGCCCAAGGGCCCATTGACCGGCCCGCTGCAACACGAGTCCTCCTCGTCTCTCTCACTATGAGACGTTTCCAGCCCGGCTCCCCGCCGGGCTTTTTTTTGGCTCGGTGTCTGGGCTAGGTGCTGGTAATCAATTTACCTCCTGTTTCTCCGCGAGTGCCGCTCACATAGCGGTCAACTTCCGTTTCTAGTCCATCGACCACGCGCTAACGGAACGGAAGCCCAGAGCGATCCCTAGCACAACGGGGAGCCCGACCATTAAGGCGATCGCGGCCGGGCGAGCGGCGGGGCCAGCAACGATGTAAGCGCCAGCGATACTGACAGCGGATGCGCCAGCAATAGTGAGAATCCAAAGGACTGTGCTGTCCATGGATTACGCCCAAACGGCCGGAGAATCGATGACTGACGCTGCTGTCGCGCCAGGTTGTGCTCGTCGTCACCAATGAGCCGCGACACCCAATCGAGCGCCGCGCTGAGCAGCCGAAGATAGGCAGCCCCCTAGGCGAACTCCGTAAGCCACCGCCGCCGACGCTCAAGGGATACCGGTTTTTCAAAGCCGGCGCGGAAAAAATAGTACAGCCCCCAGCACGCCATTACCGCAAGCAGCGCGGCGATGCCCCAGTCCTCAATCAGGCTGTTGATGAAGTCGGACATAGCCCCGTGCTGTCCCCGTGATGCGCGCCTTGGTTATCGTGCCCGCTCGGATGAAAGCCTATCCGTCGTTCTTCGTCCAACAGAATGGCAGCGTAGCAGTGCCCCGCAAGTGGCGCTGGTGCGTCCGCACAGGCGTCTCGTCAGGAAAAGCTAGCCTGACTCTCGACTATGGCGAGGATGGTTTGCATGAGTTCAGGGGACCATGAGTTCCGGGGACGGTAAACCTGACTCGACGCCGGAATCGCGCACGCGGGGCGGTGTCTTGCAATGAAGCACTTGCCGGATCAGTCGGTGAGCACCCGAGTACAGCGGAGAAGTGCTTGATTGCGAGCCCCTGGGCATGGTGCCCCAAGGGTAGATAGTCCTTCCCCTAAAGGCCGTCGTGGGGGTCAGTCAGGTGGAGCCGGGAGAAGCAAGGGTCGGACATCGGTGTCTCTCTGTGGATCAATTACTTGTCTTCGAGCAGCCGTTCCAAAGAATCGCTCAGCGTCAGCACGCGTACGCCGTCCGTGACCTTGCCGTAGAGGTGGCCGAAATGGGTCCGGTCTCCGGTCACCAGGATGTCGACCTTCGCCACCAAGGCCGCGGCGAGGATCGGCGCATCCTTGTCCGGCAGACCGCGGTTGGCCGCACTCAGGATCGCCGCGGCATCCGGCACGGATGCGTATTCCAACTGTCCCTTCAGCGCATCCAGTGAGGGTGCGCATTGCGGATACTTGAGGGTGATGTTTCGGTGGGCCTCGTCCCAAGCAAACGTCGAGGTCACTAGGCGGCATCGGCCCGCTGAGGCCAGCTCGAAGAGCAGCAGCGCCGGGCTACCGTCGCGGTACGCCGCGCTGAACAGGATGTTGGCGTCGAGGAACAGGCGCAAATCAATCGCCCCGCGCCAGCGAGGCGCGGACCCGCGCCTGAAGATCGCCGGGGACCGCATTCTCCCGCTCGAGCTCCTCGACGCGCTCCTCGGAATAGATCTCGATTGGGTAGACCGCCGCCGGCCGCAGCAGGATTGCGCCTTCGGGTGTTGTCTCCACCAGCAGAGGGGCATCTCCGGTCAGCCCGACCGAGCGCAGAATCGCCCGAGGGATAGTCACTTGGCCCTTGGTTCCCAGCTTCACCAGTTCCATGCGCAATACCTCTACAAGTCATGTCGTTGCCTTGTAGCTTACGCCAAAGTCCGGCGTTCCGGAATCCGGCTGCGGATTGGAATTCCAAGCCCGGTCCTGATGAGCGAGACCGTCGGAGACGACGGTGCTGGCCGGGTTCAAATTGTCAGCCGCCCAAGCGGCGATCGGCTTGCGTATGAACCGCTGGCGCGTCTGCCTCCGCCTCCAGTGCCCCCAGCGCCCCACCAAAGTCATCAAGAATGACCTAGATCGCCGGCACCAGGAACAGCGCCGCGACGGTGGCGGTGACCAGCCCGAAGGCGAGGCTGGCGGCCAGCGGGATCAGGATCTTTGCCTGTAGGCTCTTCTCCAGCAGCAGCGGGGTCAGGCCGGGGATGAATTCGGCACGGGCCTGGCCCAGCAGTTCCTGGGCGTTGGCAAGATCACGGTCGACGTCGCCCTGCACCGTGACCGCGCGCTGGCCATCGACGCGATGGATGCGCGCCCAGCCGCGCACCTGCTCGACCTCGGCCAGGTTGGCCAGCGGGATCAGCGCGCCGTCGCGGCCGGTGATGGTGAATCGCTCTAGATCCGCCGGGCCGGTGCGGTCACCGGCGTCGATGCGCAGGTTGACCTCGTAGGTCTCGGCGCCGAGCGGGAACTCGTCGATCTTCACGCCCTGGAAGGCGGCGCGCAGTTGCTCCGAGACTTGGCGCGCGTCCAGCCCCAGCACGCCGGCGTCGGGCTTCAGGCGCAGCCGGTATTCGCGCTTGCCGGGGCGCAGGTCGTCGGTGAGGTCATGCACGCCGGCGAAGCGGTTCAGATGGGCTTGCAGTTCGTTGGACGCCGCCTTGAGCTGGTCCAGGTCCGGGAAGCCGACGAACTTGAGCTTGCCCGCCCACCGGCATCGCCACCGCGACGATGAACAGCATCAGCACCAGGCCGACGGTGAGATAGCGGTAGTCCACCGCGCGGTCGAGCAGCCGACCGAAGGTCCGGTCGCGTAGGCGGTCGAAGCGGCGCTCAAAGCCCTGGCGGAAGCGGGACGACCGTTGCCTGTTGTCAGCTGGGTTCCCATCGCCCCGCTGATGCGCCAGTGAATGATTCAGATGGTGCGGCAGGATCAGAAAGGCCTCCAGCAGGCTCACCGAGATCACCAGGATCAACACGATGGGCATGATGCGCAGGATCTGGCCGATCTCCCCGGAGATGAACGCCAGCGAGCCGAACACCAGCAGCGTGGTCGCGAACGACGACAGGATGCCAGGCAGCACCTCGCGCGAGCCGTCGATGGCGGCCCGCGCCGGGGTGTCGCCCTTGGCCATGCGCGCGGCGATGTTCTCACTGATGACGATGGCGTCGTCCATCAGCAGCCCGACGCCGATCAACAGCCCCACCATCGAGATCATGTTGATGGTGATGCCGAAGGCGGGCAGCAGGAACAGCGCGCCGAGGAAGGACACCGGCAGACCCATGGCGACCCAAAAGCTGTAGCGCAGCCCGAAGAACAGCCACAGCACCAGGAACACCAACGCCAGACCCTGCACGCCGTTGCGCACCAGCATGTCGAGCCGGTCCTGGACGATGGAGGCGCGGTCCTGGGTCAGGTACAGCGCGACGCCGGCGGGCGTTGCCGCCTGCTCGGCGGCGACGAAGGCGCGCACCTGCCCGAGCAGGTCGAGCACGTCTTGGTCGCGGGTCTTGGCGATGTCCAGCACCGCGGCGCGCTTGCCGTCGAACAGGATCTTGTCCTCGTCGCGGTCGAAGCGGTCGGTGATGGTGGCGATCTCGCCGAGCCGGATGCTGGCGCCGCGGCCGCCGGAGATGACCACCAGATCGCGGAAGTCCTCGGCGCGCTTGCGCTGATCGTCGAAGCGCAACAGCAGGTCCTCAGCACCGCCCTCGAGCCGCCCCGCCGGGCTGCCGAGGCTTTGCCAGCCCACGACATCGGCGATGTCTTGGGCGGACAGGCCGTATTGGCGCAACCGCCAGGCCGGCACCTCGATGCGGATGTGATGGTCGGAGAAGCCGACGACGCTGACCTCGGCGACCTCGGTGTCGGCCAGTATCCGGTCCTTGAGGTCCTCGGCGTAGGCCTTGAGGTCGACCGGGTTTTGCGGCCCGGTCACCGCCAGCGAGATCACCGGCTCCGTGCGGCCGAGCTCGGTGATCACCGGCGGCTCGACCTGGTCCGGGAAGTCGTCGATGGCGTCCACCTCGGACTTCACGTCGTCGAGGAAGCGCATCATATCCGCGCCCTCGCGCATCACCGCGGTGGCGGTGCCGACGCCCTCGCGGGACTCGCAGCGCAGCTCATCGAGATCGGTGATGCCTTCGATGGCGTCTTCCAGACGGCGACAGACCGCGTCTTCCACGTCCTCGGCGGTGGCGCCGCGATAGATCAGCTGGATCTGGACCTTATCGTTCTGGATCTCCGGAAGGGTCTCGCGCTGCAGGCCCGGCAGGGCGGTGAGCCCGAGGATCATGCACGAACATGCCCTTGGACAGCGGCGGTCGCTGGCCGGGGATGATCTGGTCGTAGGGCCGGTCGACGGCCACCACCACGCCCATGGTGCGGGTCTGCGGATCGACCTCATCGTCCATGCGCACGAACTCCGCCTGCCATTCGGCCACGGCATTGCCGAGATCCAGCCGCACCAGCGGATCGAGTCCCGCGAGCTTCGGGCAGCAGCGCGTTGAGCTGGGTCGGATCGACCGGCTGGCTGGCGGCCCCTGCCCGATCGGCGGTGGGCAGATCCAGGAACAGCCGCCGCAGCGCGGACAGCGGCACCTGGATGTCCATCTCCACCCGATCCACCGAGTCGCCCTCGAACAGGGTCTGGCCGACACCGATGTACTGATCCGCCTCGACACCCAGGTTGGCGATGCGCAAATCGAAGGGTGCAACCATCCGGGTTCGCTCCAGGTCACGCTGAGCACGGGTCGCCTGGCTCTCCAGTACGCGGCGCTGGGTCGGTTATCAAGGTCAGGGTGTTGCGCAGGTTCTGCACCGCGCTGTTCCTGGTCAGCGCGGTGCGCTCGGCCTGGTCCACGTCGCTGTCGGAGACGGTGCCGCGTGTCCCGAGCTTGCGCAGCCGCTCCAGCTCCTGGTTGGCCAGGTCGCGATTGCGTTCCTCGATCTCCAACGATGCACGGGCGTTTTGCTCCGGCACCTCCAACTTCGCGAGTTCGGCCTGGGCCTGAGCCAGGGCCAGCTCATAGTCGATGGGATCGATGCGGATCAGCTCGGTCCCCGCCGCCAGGATCTCGCCGTCGCGCAGTCGCGGGTGGATCTCGATGATGCGCCCGGACACCTGGGCCACCGCCTTCCAGACCCGCGCCGGGCGCACCGGGCCATAGCCCTCGGCGCTCGGCGCCAGCTCCACCGCGAGCGCCTCGATCACGCGCACCGGACACGCCGTTTCGCCATGCTCGGTCTGCGTCGGCGCGTCGCGGCCCTGGGCCATCCAGACCAGGATGCCGATGCCGATGCCGATGGCAATGGGCGGCAGGATCATCCATCAATGCTTGCGGACGGGGCGCTCGGCGCTCATCGGTCTGCTCCTAAATTGGGTTGGAGGGGATGTGAGTCAAAAGAGCCGTAGTCCAGCGCGGCCTCGGTGATCGCACGCAACAGCGCCTGGATCTGCGCCACGTCGTCGTCGGTGTAGGCGTCCCGGCCGAGATGGCGCAGCAGCGTCGTGCGCGCGGCGCGGAAGGCGATGGTCGGTCCGGTCAGCGCGTGTGCCACCAGGCGACACTCGGTATCCACCTGCGCCAGACCGCGGGCGCCAGCGACCAACTTGGCCACGACGGCGTGCATCGGGCCGAAGAATTTTTCGTAGAGCACATCGAAGGCCGCGGTGGGTTGGTTTTGTTCGCGAAAGATGAAGCCGGGCGCATCCTCACTGAGCGGACCGACCAGCAACCGCAGCGCAAAATCACTTATCAACTGCCCGAGCATGCGCCGACAGTCGGCCGCGGACGCGTCGGGCATCGCCTGCTCAATGCGCGCCTGTTGTTCGCGTATGCCCTCGCCGAGCTGCTCCGCCAGGTAGGCGGCCGTGGCCAGATAGAGCTCGCGCTTGCCGCCGAAGTGATACGAGATCGCCGCCACATTCGCGCCCGCGTCCTGCACCAATCGGCGATTTGAGACCGCGTCGTAGTCGTTGTGCCCAAAGGCGTGCAGGGCGCTACGCAGCAAGCGCTGGCGGGTGTCGGCGGAGGCAGCGTTCTCCGATCGGTCGGGCATGATGGCTTTCGACTTTGGCGGGATGGGGGCAGGGGCCGTGGGTTCTGTGCAGGCACATTAAATCAAACGATTGATTCAATCAACTCTCAGAGACCGACGGCGACGCAAAAGGCGGCCGTCCAAACCGCGGTGCGCCGGGTCTTGACCACCTGCCCGTCGCACGGTTCGCGCACGTGGACGGAACGCGATCGAGCATGTGGAAAAACATCGCAAAACCGTCGGACTTTCGTCAGAAGTTTTTGTGAGGGTGCTGCTAGTGTTCAAACCAGCCCACAGGGATGCGGGGGTCGGCCGCAACGGACGCCACTCCAGCCGATCCCTTGCGAGACGCCTTGCATCGATATCTCAACGCGATACCGCGGGTCGTTTCGCAACAACGAGATGACGAGGACCTGAGCAATGAAACGATATGCAGCCATCATCGCACTCGCGTCGTTCGCAACCGCGGCTGTTGCCGACGGCATCTATCAGCAGTTTTCGGAAGGCAACTCGGACCTGAGCACCCAACCGAATCACTACGTCGGGGCGACACAGCGCGGCGTCGGAGCGAGCGTCGATCGTTATCAAGGCTGGGCGGATGGAAACGGCGATCTGTTCAAGAGCTCCGATGCGGGGATCACCGATCCGCAGATGAGCGACCATCAATCGCCCGATGTCTACCGCAGCTTCAGCGATAACCCGGACCTATGAGACCGACACCGCATAACCGACCGGGCGCAAGGCCCGGTCCGTGTGTCCGCCATCGCCGCGCCCTTTGTCGCGGGCCCTGCCCCGCCATTTCGTTTTCTCCCTTTGACCCAGAAACTTGGTTAGTTCCGCTTCGACTCGAGCAGCGGTCTTCATCCCGTCCCTCGGCAATACCGCGGCCGCGACGGATGCCCAGTGTGCCGACATGTATGGGGAATCCTGATGCTCGATCTCGCAATCACTACAGGCCGCGGCGCTCTTCTGCTGTCTTGTTTGTTGGCACCCGTGACGGCGACCCCCGGTACGCTCGATGACCGCTTGGTTCAGGACCAGCCGCCCAGCGCCCTGATTGCAGACGAACTCAAGACACTGCGTGACGAACTCGCGCCGCTGATTGTCGACGCCCAACGGAAATTCCAGATCCCGGCGATCAGCCTAGTATTGGTGCGACGGGACCGGACGCTGTGGTCAGAGGGGTTTGGCCGCGCCGATCAGGAACGGGGTATTCGCGCTACTCCCGCTACCGTCTATCGGGCCGGCTCGCTCGCCAAGCCCTTCACCGCCATTGCAGCGATGCAACTGGCCGAGCACGGTGAGATCGATATCGACCAGCCGCTGAATGCCTATTTGCCCCAGTTCTCGATCCGCAGCCGATTCGACACGGTGGCGATGCCCATTACCGTCCGTGATGTGCTGAGCCACCATGCCGGCCTGCCGACGGACCTGAACAAGGGCATGTGGACCGACGCGCCCTTCTCGACCGTCGCCGAGCGGCTGAGGGAGGAATACGCGGCCTTTCCGCCGAAGCTCGTGTTCTCCTATTCGAATGTCGGCTACACCCTGCTCGGACAGATGATTCAGGAGGTCTCCGGCCTGCCCTATGCGGACTACATGCAACGAAGGCTCTTTCAGCCGCTGGGCATGGAACACAGCGGAATGGGCGAGCCGCCACGGGGTCTGCAACCGCTCACTGCGCGGGGTTACCGAGCCGGTGAGCCTTTTGCCGTATAGCAAGGTTCCCGATGCACCCGTACCTAAGGCCTGGCTGCAACGGGTAGGTCGTTATGAACTCCTGAATCCCGACGACGATTGCCCGCTGACCGAGCCCCAGTTGAAGCTCAATGACGGGCACCTATGCATGAGCTACAGGCTGCCGAAATTGTCGACCGCGACCACCCAGGTCCCGTTGCGCCCGATTTCGGACACCGAGGCCATTATCCTGGCTCGGTCGCACACGTGGCGAGACCTTGCGAGCGGTCATGGTTGATGGTGAGCACACCAAACCCGCCTCGCGGAGGAGACGATAATGAACCGCACGAACACCACCCTTTCAGCGACTGCATTCGCCCTCGTAGCCACCATGACCTGGGCACAAGACCGACCCAGCATGGTTCAAGAACCGCCGACGTTCTATGCGACCACCTACCCGGAATATGCGCTCGAGTCACGGCTCGCAGCGGAGGCGGTGCTGAGTGGCGAGAAAGCCGAACTCGATGCCAAGACGCGCGAGCTGATTGCCCTGGCTGTTGCGGCACAGATCCCCTGCACCTACTGCATCTATTTCCATGACAAGACCGCTCGGGCCAATGGTGCGAGCGACTCAGAGGTTAGGGAAGCGATCGCGACCGCCGCACACGTGCGGCACTGGAGCACGGTGCTCAACGGCATGGCCTATGACTTCGACGCCTTCAAGGCGGAAGTCGACAGCATGGCGAAGTCGAACTGAGGCCCGTCGGTCAGGACATCCCGCGTAACGCTAGTCCCCTGAACGACATGGCTCTCCTATGGCCGTTGGACGCGACCTAGACGCGCCAACGGTTTGCCCACTCGCTGAGCGGCGCTTTGCCTTGAGCATTGGCTATTCGGTAGGCGTCCGCCCCCACGAGAGATGAATGCATGAACATCACGGCAAAGAATTTGGCAAGTGGTTTGTTGCGGATGCAGCTCCCGATCGGATTGCTGATTGCGTCCCTTATGGGATCACTGATCGGATTCGGGACGCCGGCATTCTCGGAGTCGTCCGTTGACGACTGGGAGAAGGTCGTGTTTCACGTCGATGACACGGTCAATGCGCGATGGGCGCTGATGCTCGCCCGTTCCTATCTAGATGACAGCCCAAAGGCAAAGGTGGTGATCGTTGCCTACGGCCCAGGTGTCGATTTCCTGCGCGAAGAGGCGAAGGACAAGCGCGGAAATCTTTACGATCCCGCCGTACTCGGTCTGGCCGAGCGCGGCGTGGAGTTTCGCGTCTGCGCCGCGACGCTGGGTGCGCGAAAGATTGAGAAAGACGACCTGGTCGATTCGGTCACGATCGTCCAGTCCGGAATCTCCGAGATCGCGCGGTTACAGCTAAAGGAGGGCTACGCCTATCTGAAGCCCTGACAACGCAAGGGAAAAGAAGGGGTCGGCACGGATTCAGGCTTCGCCGACTGGTCGCGAGTGCTGAGGCCGCCGGTCGGCTTGCGATCAGCGGGGGCGCAGCCGAATCTCGCCGTACCACCCCTCCATCGGCTGGCCGACGTCGTCACAGTCGGTCATGATCGCGCAGTCCATTGATGACCGGCGGGCTGGCGCCGTGCAGCCGCTGGAAATCGGACGCCAGGTCCCGGCGCTCGGTGACCCATTCGCCGGCGCGCGACGGGCCGGATTGCAGCGCCATCATCTTGGCCTGGGATGCGTAGGCGTTGGACCAGACGCTTCCGGCCGGCTGCTCGCTCGCCCAGACGTAGTTGACCGCCTGGGTTTTCCATTTCAGCAGGCCGCCATCGACGACCGCATAGACCCGGACCGGGTAGTCGTCGCCGGCCTTGGTCCGCTCGTCGCGGCCGCCGAAGGTGTCTTCGATCCGCCATGACCACTCCAGGATGGGTGTCTCCCTGAGGTCGATATCACGCTTGAGGTAACGTGCGCTGGCGCCTTTGCCCGTGCAGGTCGCTTGCAGGGCTTGCCGGCCGTCCTCGTGGACGACGCGGTATTGCACCGGCCCATTGAATTGCTCGGTCTCCCAACCCGCGATGTCTCGCGGCCTGAACACAGTATCGCCGCCCGCCATCCCGCTCGCGGCGATGGTATTCGCCAGAACGAGGACCGTGATCAGTCGCGTCGTCGCCGGCCGTTTTACGGTTGTGCGGGTCATCGCTGAATCCTCTGCCTGTCTGGTTGGACGTTTTTGGTCCGGGCCCGTCTGGGAACAGGTGGTGGTTGCTTGGGCTGGGCTGCAACCCCGTCGCCCCCATTGCGGTCTTTCGAGATACCATCGGGCGATTCAACTCCTGCCCATTACGGGGGCGCTACCAGTGCACCAATGACCGAGCATTCGTTTCCCTCCCAGCTTATCGATGCCCGGAGCTTGCGCTCGGTGGTCCGAGACCCCGACCTGCGCCTCTTCGATTGCCGCTTCTCGCTGAGCGACCCGGGGCAGGGGCGTCGGGCCTATCTGGAAGGCCATCTTCCCGAAGCCGTCTATGTCCATCTAGACGAGCATCTGTCGTCTGCCATTGGTCCTCGGACCGGGCGGCATCCGCTGCCGGACGCATCTAAGCTAGCCGCCTGGCTTGGCCGCTGCGGAGTGACGCCCCAGACCCCGGTAGTGGTCTACGATGACCTCGGCGGAGCCTTTGCCGTGAGGCTCTGGTGGCTGTTGCGCTGGATCGGGCACGACCGGGCCATGCTGCTCGATGGCGGCATCCAGGCGTGGATCGCCGCGGGTGGCGAGTTGGTTCGTGAGCAGCCTTGCAACGCCCCGGCGGAAATGATCGCGCGGCCCGATGACAAGCTCTGGATCAGCACCGATGCCCTGGTCGCCGAGCTGGCCGCTGGTCGGGCGACGCTAGTCGATGCCCGTGCCCCGGAGCGCTTCCGCGGGGAGCGGGAGCCGATCGATCCGGTGTCCGGTCACATCCCAGGGGCGATCAACCTACCGCTCACGGGCAACTTGGATTCCGAGGGCCGCTTCCTCCGTCCGGCGGCGCTGCGCGAGCGTTTCATCCATGCCATTGGCGATTGCTCGCCGGCATGCATCGTCCATAGCTGCGGCTCGGGCGTGAACGCCTGCCACAATCTGCTGGCCATGGAGGTCGCGGGGCTCCGCGACTCGCGGCTCTACGCCGGATCCTGGAGCGAGTGGATCCGCTCCCCGGAGCGGCCGGTGGCGGTCGGAGCGGGCTGACCCGCTGCAGTGCCGTCCTTTGCGCACCTTTCCCGGCGTTATGAGGCCGGAGACTCTGATGGAGTTCCGCTGCTAGAACTGGGTGTGCTTACAACGCTCGAGAGATTCCCGATTGCTATTTTTACGCCTGGGCAACGGCCGTCATCGATGGACGCGCCGCGCCCAGGCACTGGCGCCCTGTGCTGCCGGTGCATACCTATGTTGAGTGGCGATGGCTGCGAGACTGGCGACCATGCGCCCACCGTCGTGCTCGAGGTCGCGCCCGATTAAGGGAGGGACCGAGGCCCCGCGCAGGCGACCGCACTCGGATCGCGACCGATTCCGGTCTTTCGCCAGCGAACAGGCCGAAGGGCGTCGTAATCGGCTTCGAAGCCGGCCGCCAGCAGCTGCTCGCGCAGCGGCGATTGCAGCGAGGCAACGCCGTCGATCTGCTGGATCAGCAAGCGCCGGCGACCGCTGGACGGCAGCCGATGCAGCGCCGCCAGCGCCAACGGAAGTTCGCGGCCGCCGTCGCTGATGGAGCTGGGAAAGCTCAACAGTTGCCGGCCACCAGCGCCGACATAGAGCACCGGCTTGCCGGCCACCAGGATCAACCAGGCGCCGGCGATACGTTTGGGCGTCTGCCTGCCGCCCTTCCGCGGCTGCCCGCCGCTGCCGCTATCGGGCCAGCCGAGCAGCGCGCCATAGGGGTTGGCGGGGTCGGCAGCGGAGAGAATACGCACTTGCTCGTCGCCGAAACCATCGACCGGGGCCTCGTCCAGCCGCTCGGCGCGCAACCGCTCGACCGCGCCCGGCAGCGCAAACTGGGCGCCGGATAGTCCCTCGACGAAGTGACCACGGCGCACCCTGCCGCTCTCCTCGATCTGTTTCAACACCCGATACAAGGGGCCGAAGCCGCCGAGCAGATTCTCCGCGGCAACCGCCTCGCGGCTGACGATGCCATAGCGCTCCAGCAGCATCTGTACACGGGCCAGCAGACGCTCAGTGTTGCGGGCGGGCGCATCGGCGCCGTCCGCGGGCGCCTGGAGAGCGGCGACCAGAGACCAGCGCCCGCCGGCCAGCAGCGAACCGCGGACCGTCGAGGCCCGCCGGCCCGGCTTGCGCGCACCGGCTCCGAGCCCGCGCAGCGGGGCAAAGGTGTCGTTGGTGATCAGCCCATCCCAGACCAGATCCCAGAGCGCGGTCTCGAAGGCTTGCTTGCCGGCCGCCGACGAGACTCGCTGGCCGGCGCGCTCGGCGGCCTGCTGAAGCTCCATAAGGAAGCAGGCGCCGCGCTGCGTCAGATGATCCAGCAGCACCGAGCGCAGCGCGGCCTCGGCATCGTCCGCAGAGGAGACGGGACTACCGAATGCATCCGATCGTTTTTCGGTTCCCGCTCCTTCGCCTGGCTCAGCACCCAGGTGGACGGCTGATCGGGCGGCTGGTTGAGCCTCAGGGGCCGACAGGCGCCGCTCCAAGCCGGCTGCAACCGTTTCGCGTCGATAGAGCGCAACCTTGCCGTCTTGGGGCCCGGCCGCGCCGCGTCCAATCCACACCAGCCGGCCGGTGGCCGCGAGCATGTCCAGGTCCTCCGGCCGATAGCCCGGCACGCGCGCCGGAAGCAGCACCCGATCCAACAGGTTCCAGCTCACCGTCAGCCCTTCGAGCTGCAAGACCGCCTCCATCAGCCGCTGCACCCCCTTCAGGTCTTGCCCGATCCCGTGCCAGGCGGGCAGGAAACGGCCGAGCGTTGCGCCATCGACCGGGGCGACCTCGTCGCGGGCGCGAGCCAGCGTGCGGCGGCGCAGCCGACGCATGACCTCGGCGTCGCACCATTCCGGCTCCGAGCCCATGGGCCGGATCTCACCGTGCACCAGCGCGCCCCGCGTCTCCAACAGTCTCAGCACCGGCTCCAATTGTGCCGTCCGCAAACCGAAGCGCCGCGCCAGCGCACTGGTTGGGAAGGGGCCATGGGTGCGCGCATAGCGCCGCAGCAGCTCCTCCAAGGCCGCGCTGGTCGGGCCGATGAAACTGTCCGGCAATCCGGGCGGCGGCGCGCAGCCGAGCGCATCCCGATAGAGCCCGGCATCCTCGGCCGCGATCCAGCGCGCCTCGCCGGCAATCCTAACGATCACCGCCCGCCGCTGACTCTGCAAGGCCGCCAGCCATTCCGCGACCGGGGCTGCTCCAGCTCCTGACTGCTCGGGGGCTGACCCCATGTTCGGGGCCGATCGCTCGCCCAGCTCGGTCTCGCTCAGGTCGCCGAGGCGGCGCAGCAGATCGTGCAGTTCGTCCGCATCGCGCGCCCGTCGATCTGAATTCACATGGCCCAGCTCGCGCTCCAGCTCATCGAGCACGCGCGGGTCGATCAGCTCGCGCAGCTCGGCCTGGCCGAGCAGCTCGGCGAGCATGCCGCGGTCGAGCGTCAGCGCCTGCGCCCGGCGCTCGGCGATGGGCGCGTCCTGCTCGTAGATGTACGCGGCGACGTAAGCGAAGACCAGCGAGCGCGCAAAGGGCGAGGCGCTCGGCGTCTCGACCTCGTGCACGCGAATCGCGCGCGCGCGGATGTCGCCGAGCACTTGCTTCAGCCCGGCCAGGTCGAAGACGTCGCTCAGCGCCTGGCGATAGGTCTCGAGCACGATCGGAAACCCCGGGTAACGGCGCACCACGGCGAGCAGGTTCTGCGCCTTCAAACGTTGAGCCCACAGCGGTTGTCGGCCCTTCGCGGAGCGGCGCGGCATCAGCAGCGCGCGGCCGGCGTTCTCGCGAAACAGGCTGGCAAACAAGGCCGTGTCGGCGAGCTGCTCGGTCACGCGCTCCTCGATGTCCTCGGGCGCCGGCAGCAGGTCAGTCAGGTCCGGCAGATCCTCGCCGTCGGCAAGGCGCAGCACGATACCGTCGTCCGTATACATGACCTGAATCTCGAAACCCGCGCGACGCCCCAGCTGCCACTGCAGAGCCATTGCCCAGGGGGCATGGATGCGCGCGCCGAACGGGGTCAATAGGCAGATACGCCAGTCGCCCATCTCGTCCCGAAAGCGCTCGATGACCAGGGTGCGGTCGCTCGGTACCAGCCCGGTGGCCTCACGCTGCTCATCGATGTAGGCGGCCAGGTTGCCGGCGGCGAGCGCATCGAGCGGCGTCTGCTGCATGATCCAGTCGACCGCGGACTGTCCCTTCAGCCGCGCTGCCAGACGGCAGAACTCGCCGACCGCGCGCCCGAGCTCGAGCGGGCGTCCCGGTCCGTCGCCACGCCAGAATGGCAGCTTGCCGGGCTCGCCCGGGGCGGGCGAGACGATGACCCGATCACGCGTGATCTCCTCGACCCGCCAGGTGGATGCACCGAGCAGGATGCACTCGCCGGCTCGGGTCTCGAACACCATCTCCTCGTCCAGCTCGCCGACACGAGGACCATCGGAACCGAGATGAACGGCATAGTTGCCGCGGTCGGGGATGGTGCCGGCGTTCAATCGCGTGATCATGGGCGCGCCCCGGCGGGCGCTCAGGGTATCGGTGCCGCGGTCCCAACTCAGCAGTGGCTTCAGATCGGCGAAATCGCTGGATGGAAATCGGCCGCTCAGCATGTCCAACACCGATTCCAGCAGGCCGCGGCCAAGTTCGCGGTAAGGGCCGGCGCGCTTGACCAGGCGCTGGATCTCGTCGACGCCGCGCTCGCCCGCGACACAGTGGGCCGCGATCTGCTGGGCCAGCACATCGAGCGCGTTGCGCGGCATCCGAAACGGCTCCAGCTCGCCCTGGAGCATGCGCGCCCCGACCACCGCGCATTCGAGCAGATCGCCGCGAAACTTCGGGAAGATGCGCCCGGTGCTGACCTCGCCGACACCGTGCCCGGCGCGCCCGACCCGCTGGAGACCGCGGGCGACGGCACCAGGCGACTCAACCAGCAGGACCTGATCGACGCCGCCCATGTCGATGCCCATCTCGAGCGAGCTGGTGGCGACAATCGCCTTGAGCGTGCCGCGCTTGAGTCCGTCCTCGATCTCACTGCGCTGCTCGTGGCTAACGCTGCCGTGATGGGCGCGTACCAACTCGGCCGGCGGCGCGTCCGTTGCATGCGAGCCCAGTCCATCGTTTTCGAGGACCAGGTCGGCATGCTCTTGCGCCGCGACCTCATTGAGGCGCCGGCACAGCCGCTCGCACAGACCGCGGCTGTTGACGAAGATGATGGTGGAACGGTGCGCGAGGATCTCGTCGAGCAGGGCCGGATAGAGCGCCGACCACATGCCCTTCTCGGCCGGCGGACGTGCGACCTCGCGAGCATACAGCTCGCCGAGAATCGGACCGCCATCGGGCTCGAGATGCGGTGCTTCGGGCGGATGCTCCATGTCCGGCACCGGCACCGTCACGCGCAGATCCAACCGCGGCGGCGCCGCGGCATCCACCAGCTCAACCGGGCGGTCACCACCCAGCCAGCGCGCGGCCTCCTCCAGCGGTTTGACGGTGGCGGACAGGCCGATGCGCTGCGGATCGCGCTGGCACAGCACGGCCAGACGCTCGAGCGACAGCGCAAGGTGCGCCCCGCGTTTAGTGGCCGCCAGCGCGTGCACCTCATCGACGATCACAGTGTGCACCGAGCGCAGGTTCTCCGCTGCCCTCGACCCGAGCAGCAGGTACAGGGACTCCGGCGTCGTCACCAGGATCTCGGCCGGCTCCTTCAACTGCTGCTGCCGCTCCCGCGACGGTGTATCACCGGTGCGGATCGCCACCCGCGGGAGCAAGAAAGCATCCCCCAGCGCCTGCGCCGACTGCGCAATGCCGGCCAGCGGTGCGCGCAGGTTCCGCTCGATGTCGTAGACCAGCGCCTTCAGCGGCGAGATATAGAGGACCTTGGTACCGGCCTCGGTCGCATCTGCTGACGCCGATTTCCGTCCTCGTTCGGACTCATGGCCGGCCGAGTCTGCTTGCTCTGGGCGATCCGACAGCGGGCGCATCAGCCGATCGATGGACCACAGGAAGGCTGCCAGCGTCTTGCCGCTGCCGGTCGGCGCCGTGATCAGCACATGACTGCCACTCGCAATCACCGGCCAGCCGGCCGCCTGGGCGTCGGTCGGGCCGTCGAAATTCTGCTGGAACCAACGGCGGGCGGCGGGGCTGAAGTTCTCCATCGAGTCTAGATGGGGTCAAGCCGCTGCCGCGGGGAGCTCTGCTAACCCAAAATTGTGCGGTGCCACCCCGGACGATGAGGCGCGTGTCTCCCGGAAACAGCAGGGTCCTGTGCTGGAGGACCCTTGCAGCTAGGCTACTGTCGAGGGGTCCGGGCAGGTGCGACGCGCCTCGCCCGCTCCCAGGGCATCAATGGCCTGCATCTCCTCCTCGCTCAGCGCGAAGTCGTAGATGTCGCGGTTCTCGGCCATGCGCCGCTCCTTCGAGGTCTTGGGCAGCGCCGTACGCCCGCTCTGCACATGCCAGCGCAGCACTATTTGGCCGGGAGTCTTGCCGTGGGCTTGGCCGATGGCGACGAGCACGGGGTCCTGCAACAATCCGAACGCGCCACTCGCGAACGGAGCGTAAGCGGTGACGACGATGCCTTGCTCGCGGCAGAAGCGCTCCAGCTCCGGATCACGGCAGTAGGGATGGATCTCTACCTGATTGACAGCGGGCCAGCGCTCAGGCTCCGGGACGTCATCCATCAACTGGCGCAGATGGGTGATGGTGAAGTTGGACACGCCGATGGCCCGCGCAGCCCCCTTGTCGGCGAACTCGCAGAAGGTGCGCCAGATGCTGGCTCGGGCCTTGCGTGGGAAGTCAGGGTCGCCGCTGCTGTGCTGCCCAAAGACGCCGGGCCAGTGCACCAGCAGCAGATCGACGTAGCCGAGCCCGAGATCATCCAGGGTATCGGCCATGTCATCGCGGACTTTCTGGGCGATGTCGTCGACCTTGTCCGCGTCCCAGGTGCGCCGGTGCGAGATGTTGATGTGCGGGGGTGTGGCGGGGTGGGCGAGCTTGGTGGTGACGAATACATCCTCGCGCTTCAGCACGCCGCTCGCGAAGCGCTGCCCCAACAGAGTACCGACGATGCGCTCGGTGGCGTACACATGCGCGCCATCAAAAGCTCGATAGCCGCTGTCCAGCGCCAGCGAGACCGCACGCCAGGCCTGTTCAGGCAGGAACCCCTGGAACTCGGTCGCCCCGACCCAGTCGCCAAAGGCGCAGCCGAAGGCGAGGGTTGGCATGCTCACGCCGTTGCGCAGCCTGACCTCGCGTGCGCTTCCTGGGTTGTCGTTCATGGGTCGCGATCCTCTCGCTGGTTGTCAATCACCGCTTCCAGTACGCGCACGGCTCGGCGCCATTCCCAACCGTCTAGACGAATCGCGGAGCGATCGCCTGACGGCGGCCTCGGGTTAGTCAATATTTCCCTTCTCGTGCTGGTCATATAGGTAGCCGCCCAAGGCGCCGGCGCCAGCGCCGATAAGTGCGCCGGCGCCGGCATCTGCGGTCAGCGAGCCAATCAAGGCACCGCCCGCCGCGCCCATGAGTGCGCCGCTACCTGAGCGCTGGCCGGTGGTGGTGCCGCAGCCGGCAGAAACGATCGCAATCGCGAGCAGGAAAGGAACAGCAAGGTTCTTCATCGGTGCAGTCTCCGAGAGTCGATTTTGAGCTGGTCGGAAGACCAGCGCTTTCCGGGTGGCAGTAGCCAACAAAGATTGTCCGGCGATTATTGACAGGGGTATTTCGCCGCGAGCGCTCGGACAAGACCGACCACCGGCGCTTCACCCATGAGCTTGGCGTCGCCGGCATTCGCACGAGCCCAGGCCACGAAAGCCGTTCGCCCGTCGGCGATGCTTGCGCCCTGCGGGTAGCAGATCAGCCGTTTGAGGTTGCGTCGATCCGTCACTTGGTCGTGATACTGGACCGCGGCCTCAATAAAGCCGCGGCAGGCGAAAGACGCGGCGACGTACTCCGGCTGATCCGGCTTCACCGCGCATACCTGATACAAGTCTTCTGTGGTGTCGAAGTTCAGATCTTCGTTCTCAACCGCCTGTGCGGTTTGCGCCGCCATCGCCGCCGCGGCCGCGACACAAAGAACGCCCTTGAGCAAACCTGCTTTGAACATCGTCTCATTTCCTCCCACGTCGTCATTCGGTGCGGGACTGCACCATCTTGATGGCCTCTGGATGCGCCCGGTCGGCCCAGGTTGATCCACGACCGCCTGTTGCTTCAATCGATCACGCCTCACTACTTAACACGTTTGGCCGCACCGTGCTCGAACGAGGCCTCTGCCTTTCCAGGATTACTCCAATCACACCTCAGGCACCTCGAGCAAAGCACCGATGGGGACTGCGCTAGTGCAGCGGTCAACGCCAGCATTGATCCGGAGCGGCGTTCAGATGACTGACCACGAGACTGATCACAGGACTGGGCCCAGCACGGCAATCGTGTTGTTCCAGAGTTGCCGGCGCCAGCTCCAATCGGACACGCCGGCCATGTCCACGGCAACGGATCGCCCGATATAGTCTTGCTGCCGCTCGCGCATGTCCGCGGTCAGCGCCGGATCGTAGAAAAGGATGTTGTTCTCGTAGTTCAGATCGAAGCTGCGCCGGTCCATGTTGGCCGAGCCGATCAGCGTGACCTCGCCATCCATGGTGAGGGACTTGGTGTGCAGCAGGCCGCCGACGTACTCGAAGATGCGCACGCCCGCCGCGAGTAGATCGGGGTAGTAGCTTCGGCTGGCGGCAGCGACGATCCAGCTGTCGTTGCGGGCAGGGAAGACGACAGTTGTATCCACACCGCGGCGGGCACTGGCGCAGAGAGCGGCCTGCAGCGAGTCGTTGGGAACATAGTAGGGCGTGGTGATGACCAGCTTGCGGCGCGCGCTGTAGATTAGCGATTCGAACATCTCCGGCATCGCCGAATTGCGCACGGTTGGTCCCGTGCCGATCACCTGCGCCGTCAGGCCCGGCTCGCTGTTCGGCAACGGCCTACGCAGCAGTTCGTCGATGTTGTCGTCGACCTGCGCCATCCAGTCGCCCGCGAACAGGAGCTGATTCTGGCGCGCGACCGGCCCCTCGAAACGCATCATCGCATCGACCCAAGGCGCGTACTTGGCCTTGATCGCGAACTCGGGATCGGCACAGTTCTGGCTGCCGCAATAGGTGATGCGATCGTCGATGACAACGATCTTGCGATGGTTGCGAAGATCGATTCGCCCCTTCAGCACTCGCAGGAGTGGGTTACCGATGGTCAAGGCACGGGCCAGCCGGACCCCGGCCGACTCCATGGCCTGCCAATGCGGCGAGCGGATCATCAGCCGCGAGCCGAGGTCGTCCGCCATTGCTCGGCAGGTAACGCCGCGCGCGGCGGCGCGGATCAGCGCATCGGCGACGCGACAGCCGTTGTTGTCGGGCAGCCAGATGTAGAACAGCAAGTGGACATGGTCGGCCGCGGCGTCGATGTCGGCGACCATTGCGTCGATGGTCGCATTGGAGTCGGCGAGGAGCCGGGCGCTGTTGCCACCGATGGGCTGGAAACCCGAGATCGAATGCCCGACCCGGAACAGGTGCTGGTGACGCTCCGGCACATCGGGCTCGAGCGCCGCTGCGTCGGCGCCCGGAGCCTCCTCAGCGCGCGGCAGCTGGGCAAGCACTGCCCGCATCCGCTCGACACGGCGGCGGCCGATATTGACCTCGCCGAGCAGCAGATAGGCAAGGATACCCAGCACTGGCAGCGCGGCGATAACCACCACCCAGGCGATGCGCGAGGCGGAATCGCGATGTGGGCGCAGCAGCACACGGACAATCACAGCCGCCTGCAGGGATAGATGCAGCAGCAGCAGGAGGACGACGGTGGCGGAGTCATGCATCATGATGAACCTGAGTTTGTATGTGACCCGCGCCGGCGCCAAGCTCGACGACGTCAACAGGGAGTGATTGAAGGCTGCGCATGCCGATCCTGGCGGCCGCCGCGGGTGCAAATCCCAGCGCACCCAACCCCTTGACCGAACCGCGAACCCTCACTAAGCCCGCCGAGCGGGGATTGGTCAACGCAGTAGGTCGACGCGAGGATGCCGGCCACCCCCTCGACCACGAGATCACCGAACGACCGCATCCTCCGCAACGGACACCGGGTCCGCAATGCATCGAGACTGAACAGACCGATGCCCCCGCTCGCGAAGGTGCCCTTCTGCAAGGGCCGACGCACCGTACTGGTGCAACACGACTTCGCCGGGCGAACGATGCCATGCATTGCGTGGACAGGACGGCATCGTCAATGCGGATCAGCAGCGCCTTCGATCGATCCAGAGCGATTTCACTTCATCCCTGTATATCCTTCATCCACAAGCCGAAACACGCTTTCGATCCAAGAATCTTGACCGAACAACCGACTGCGGCACGGCGCGGGTGCAGCAACTGAGGATACACCCCAAGAGACTCGGACGGGAACCGAAAGGGAACCAACCTGGCACCACTATTGCTTGCACCTACAAGGATGTGAACGGTATTGATCATTGAGTCAAGGCCGTTGTTTCCGTCATAGAGAGGTTGTCGGTGGTGCGATTAGCAAGTCTGTTTTGTTCGTTGTTTCTCTTCCTGAGTTCGGGTGCGCAGGCTACCGACTGGAAGGATATCAAGGATAGGGCGTCATCCGGCATCGTCCGAGTCCATGTCGTTCACGAGACCAGAGAGCACCTCAAGCCTTACCGCCAGGGCGATCTGGCGCAACGGATGGGCACAGGATTTTTCATTGACGATCACACCCTGGTCACCAACCAACACATCATCGAGGGTGCACGCTCGATCAAAGTCGAAGGCGTTCGCAGCAAGGAAAAGTTCGCAATGCGCCTGGCGTCCACGCCCAGCATCCGCTTCGACTTGGCAACACTGGAGTTTGCGACCGACGACGAACGCAAACGATTTCAACGAATCAACGGTCCCATCGATGCACTGGATTGGGCCAGTTGGGACGAGGCCCGCCCCGGCGGTGCCGTTGCCGTACTGGGCTTCGGCAACAGCGAGAAGCTGGTTGCAACCCAAGGCATCATTTCCAGTTGGGAAGCTCGCCACGACGTCTATCAGCGCCGACTCGATCATGTCACCTTGATCAGGACCGACGCCGCGGTGAATCCGGGCAACAGCGGCGGGCCGGCCATCAGCCCAACGGGGCGAGTGATCGGTATCAGTGCACGCTACGGTGCCGGCGAGAACATCGGCCTATTGATCCCATTCAGCACGGCAAGCAAGGTGGTATCCGCGATGACGGAGCAAGGCCGGTTTGTCAAGACCGATACCGGCATCATCTCGTACAACCTCAACCCGGTTTCGCGCAAGGCCTTGCAGGTCGGCGCAGAACAAGCCGGCCTCGTCGTCTCGCATGTGCTGGAACAGAGTTCGGCCGCGGAGGCCGGCATCAGACGCTGGGACATCATTACCGCTATCGATGGCCATGCCATCGACCACGGAGAAATAGATCATCCGGTGATCGGCAAGGTGCCATGGTGGTTCGCCGTGAATACGGCCATGCCGGGCGATAGCGTAAGGCTCGAGGTCAAGCGTAACGGGGCAGCCTCGACCATTCACCTGGTGATGCAGCCGATCCTGATGCCGCGTCTCTGGCTGTCGCGCGAAGGTGCGGATTACCCCTTGGAGTGGGGCTATCTCGGTGGTCTGGTGATCACAGAGGTAACCCGCGAGGTGCTGGAGGAGATCGAAAGCGCCGGCAACTGGCGTTGGGACCTGGTGAATGACGCGCCGCGGGGTGAGAAGGTCTTTGTGGTCACCAGTATCGAACCCGATACTCAGGCAATGAGTTATGCGGAATACGGCTTGGATCTGTTGCAACTTAGAATACTCGCGATCGCCGGGCGCCCGGTTGTCGACTCGCTCGGTGAACACTTGGACCGCTTGTATGCAGCGGTCGAGCAGGGTCGTGCACCGCCATTCGTCACCATCGAACTAGAGAAACACATCTCAATTCAGTTCGCTACCGATCGGTTGATCGCCGATATGGCAGGGTTGGAAGATCGTTTCCCGGGTATTGTGAAGCAGGCAGCAACACCGCGCACCGAAGCGGCTTCGATGCAGAAGCGGCGGATCGAGCGAGGCACCGCGCATCGCTGGCTGCGTACGGATACGACGGATAGGAAATCCAACCCACCCACAGCATCTAACGGATAGGAAATCGAAGCCAGCCCGAGCGTCCAGGTTGGCCCTAGAGAGGAGGTTAGCGGGGGCGAGATACGCCGTCCACGAGCAGCGGCGGGGCTGACGGACGGCTCGCGGAGGTCGCGAGGGGTGCAAGCACGCGTGTTCCTGGTTGCTGTGGCGAGCATCTGCGGGGCAGCGAGCGGCCGAGAGGCGAGAGGGGCTGCACCGTTTCCTGCGCGAGAGAGACGGCGACTACCAGACGATGCGCTGGTCGAACTCGAGGTCTGGGCCGGGTTGGCCGAGAAGGTCCCAGTCCGGCGACGGCTCGGGAGCATCCTCCCAGGCGGGTGGTCCACGGGCGCCGGCTCACCGATCTGCACCGGCTTCGAGCCTTCACCTTCACCCTCAAGCTTCAGCCGCCTCTCGTATTTGGCAGCGCGTACCCCGTACCCTCTCAATTCGTGATCGGCCCGAGACAACCCGTTAGCTCGGCACGACCTCATTGACGAGGTCCTCAAGGCCGTTGTCGCTTGCCGAAACCGAGGTCCGCGGCAGACGCTTCCGGGTTGTGATTCAACCTATGCCGAAAGTTTCACGCGAAAGCTGCGAAGGAATTGAACATATAGCGCCATTTGATCACATGTGTACGTCGCATCGTGAACGCAGCATCAGAGGAGGACACTCATTCAGAGGCTTGATCTTATTCGAGTCTTCGCGTGAGATCCATGAACTCTCCGCGCTAGCATGAGGGGTCAACTACGGCACGAAGTTAGGCAACAACGGGGTTGAAACAACGACCTTTCGCCGAATAGATTAAAATCAGCGTGTTAGCGAGACAATCCACAGTAGATAGCAATGGCCAGATTTTTGAAATGAGCGCAACTTTCCGGCCCGCAGCGCATCCGGAAACGCCATTCACTGTCGGCGACTGGCTGGTTGATCCGCGTGCCAATGAGCTGCATCGCGATGCCGCGACGGTCAAGCTCGAGCCCAAAGTAATGCGCGTGCTCTGTGTGCTCGCCGAGCAGCCGGGAAGCGTCGTCACTCGTGAGGATCTCGAGACCAGGGTGTGGGCGGGAATGGTGGTCACCAGCGATGCGGTCACCAGAACCATCATTAAGCTGCGCAAGGTCTTTGGCGACGACTCTCGGCGTCCGCGCTATATCGAGACCATCTCCAAGGCCGGCTATCGCCTGATCGCGGAGGTAGGGCCCGGTCCTGCGGCGACTCGGACGCCTGAACCGGGCGATCCACTTGCGTGGAAGGAGCGCCGTCCGGCGAAGTGGCTTGTCCCACCCCTATTGGTTGCCTTGTTCGTCGGCTTGTGGCTGGTGTGGCGGGACTATGGAGTGGAGGACCATATGTCCGATCGGCAACTGCGGATCGCCGTTCTGCCGTTCGAGAACCTGAGCTCTGATCCGAAGCAGGACTACTTCGCGGACGGCATCACCGAAGACTTGATCACGGATTTGTCCAAGGTCTCGGGCTTGGAGGTGATCGGTCGCAACTCGGCATTCGCCTACAAGGGGAGCCGTAGAACAGAACAGGCTATCGCCGCCGATCTCGGTGTCGCTTTTCTCCTCAAGGGAAGCGTGCAGCGCTCCGGAGACAGGATCCGTATCAATGCCCGCCTCGCCGATGGCAGGGATGGGGACAACCTCTGGGCCGAGCGCTATGATAGCGAGATCGAAGACGTCTTCGATATCCAGGATGAGATCACGGCTCGCATGCTGACCGCCCTCGAAGTCCAGATCGCACCCAAGGACCGCTCACGCGTGGCGCAGCGCGACACGGCAAGTGTAGGAGCCTACGACGAGCTTCTCCGCGGGCTGGACTACTTCGGTCGGCGTTCCGCTGAAAACAACCGTCTCGCAAAGCAGCACTACGAGCGCGCAATCGCCTTGGATCCCGGATTTGCCCGCGCCTATGCCGGGCTGGCCATGGTCTACGCGCGCGAGGCGACGGATGGGTGGGATCCGAAGCCCGAAATCGCGCTCTCCAGGGCATCAGAGCTGGCGGAGAAGGCGCAACGCCTCGACCCGTCATTGCATCAGGTCTATTTCGTCGAAGGGCTGCTTGCACTATTTCGCCGCCACTACGAGGCAGCGATCGGAAGCACCGACCACGCGATCTCGATCAAGCCCAGTTATGCCGATGCGTACGCGTTGCGGGCATGGATCGAACACTTCGACGGGCGGATCGCCGAAGGACTGGCCAGCATGGAGCAGGCGGTGCGTCTGAATCCTCGTATTCCGTCGGTCTATCGCGTGGTCCGCGGTGCCTTGCACTATGCGCAAGCAGATCTGGACAAAGCGATCGCGGACTTGGAGATCGCCGTCGAGGTGAACCCGAGCTTCCAGAATGCGAGGATCTGGCTTGCCGCTGCCTACGCGGAGGCAGGGCGCATCGAGGATGCGCAATGGCAAAGCAGCGAGATTCTGGCCTTGAACCCCGACTTCTCCTCATCGCATTCATTGTGGGCGTTCCCAATCCGTGAACCGACCTACAGCGATCGCTTGCTGCGCGATCTTCGCCGTGCCGGATTGCCCGATTGAGGAGCCGTGCAATTCTTCAACCCCCGAACCCCGCGCTCGAACCGTGACCACAGGTGAGCGCATCCCACCCCAGGACACGTATCACCCGTCGAGTCCGCCGCGATCTCTATTCCTTCGGCGCAACTCCGGAATCCACGTAGCTCACGGTTGTCGCGCCGGTACCGATCAGCTTCGGGCCGTTATGCAAACTTCGCGATTGTGCAAAGGGAGGCGCCGAGCGGCTCGCTGACCGCGGTTGGATGGCGGCCGGGAAACGTTGGAAGCTTGTCATAATCAAACCGTCATCAGGAAGTCGATCAGACTGTCAGGTGCCCGGCTACGTAGGAGCACTATGTTCGATTCGTCGAAGTTGGCCGAGGCTCACTCCATCGTTTGAAGATCGGCGTCGACATAAGGACGCGTCGTCCCAGGGCTTTCGTGGTCTAGTCGGAGGGGAATACGTCAGCTTGACTCGCTGCGCTTTCCTGATCTGCCACGGAAAAGATTTCGAACGTCGCGGCTATTTCTTCGGTGCGTCCGCAGGATCAACCCAGTCTACTCTGGTGGGGCCAGTGCCTGTGATCTGAACTATTGCTTCTTCGTCAGGGGTGGCCACGAAGTGAGGAACATCTGCCGGTTCCGTATAGAAACTGCCAGCGGGCAAGGCCGTCATTTTTGATTCATCATAAACTTCGCCCCAGCCGATGTACCAAGTACCAGAAGTAACGGTGTACGTACGGTCATCTGGGTGAGAATGGGGTTTCACAGTTCGACCCTTCGGAAACTTGACGCGGTGGACGAAGGGGCCGGGTTCTTTCGCATCCCCCAGGATCTTTGCAACTCCGAGTCCGGGTACGCGAGGATTGTCCGCCCACTTCATCTGCTCGGGCGATAGCGTTATCGCATTCTCGGGGACTTCTGCACCGGTCGGGGTGGACGCCAGCAGGACAACGCCCAAAATCGTGAATATCGGCATCGGGTGTTTCATGTCAGTCTCCTTAGTGGAAGCGTTGATGATGGATGACCCATCAAATGACGTTCGGTGGTTCGTCAGCCAAAGGTATAGCTGTTCACCTAAGCGAGTGTCCCGACGGAAAGACGATTAAGAGCCGATGAAAACCGTGCGTACAATTTTTCTCTTTAAAATCAATACTTAGATATTCTTGGTGATTAGCGCTACTGCTCAGCCGGGAGGCTCGCGGGCTGAATCAGCGACCTGGGCAGACTACCCAGCGTGTCCGCCAACAGAGCGCCAGCGATGCCCCAAAACACGATCAGGTCCAGCCCGGAATGTCCCTGAGCAGTTTCATCGAGCGCCACGGCACCTGTTGTTGCTCCCATTCATCCGCGAACCACCGGCCGGATGAAGCAGGACTGAGCCACCGGTGATTCGCTCATCCGGTGGTGCAAAGCGGGCCGCGGTTGGGTCGGGATTTCCCAGGGCGTTCACCGGGGAGTGTTGGCGCAACGCCTGAGGCACAATCACGGGACGTTCAGAGAAGAGAAGGCCCGCCACGGTAGGCGCCGCGCGGGCCAGTGGCCGGTGGAACTTCGCTACGCGTGTGAGGAGTACGTTAGCCGAGCGGGCTGGCACAGTGCAACGCTCGCGCGCTGGCCCCTGCACCCGCAGGGCGGTTGCGGTTTTGCCCGCCACGGCACCTACGAGCGCGTCTCCCCGCCCGGCACCCTAATTGCCCGCTCAGCACCGGCATACTCGGCCGGCTCGAAGACCCCGTCGATGACGCGGCAGTGACCAATCCGCCGGGAGCGGATTTGGGTGCCCGATAGGGCGCGCGAAGCGCGAGAACCCGGATGGTTCTCGTCATAGTGAACATGGCGGTTGAGGGAGGCACCGAAGCGGTGGATGAAGCTCACTGCCCCGAAGCGGGCAAGCGCGCTGGCGCCGCTGCCCTGGCGCAAATGGGCATCGATGGCGCGCAGCAGGATATGCAGCACGGCGCTGACCGCCCGCGGCTCGCGCTCCAGGTACCAGCGCAAGCGCTTCCGACAAGACCCATTGGCGAACGGGCCACGGCGGCAAGACGTGATCCACCAGATGCGCCGCGGTCTCCGCCATCCGCCGGGCATTGCAATACGGACACAGCCCGACCCTTGCAGGAGAAGGCGACCAGGAAGTCGTGGCCGCAGTCCGGACATCTGGCCTGGGCGAAGCCGTAGGCAAGGAGGCCGCATTCCAGATAACGCCGAAATTCCCGTTCCACATAGGCCGGCACGCGCTGCCCGTCCCTGTCATCCTCCCCTGCAAGCGCGCGGCTGTTCGAATATGTACTGGGGCGAACCCGTGCACGACGCGGCCCGTGCCGACGCCGAGCGACTGGCCGCGGCACGAAATCAGCGTGATCAGGTGTCCAACCCGTTGGTGCTGAGGCAAGATCGACCAAGCGCCGCGAACACTGTTGCACGGATCGACGCTCCCCTCATAATAGGCGCATCGAGGTCGAGGTTTCCGGGTTCGCCAGCGCCAAGCTCGACGCCGAACAACCTGAGCGCCTCGAGGCGGCCAAGGAAGCGCTGCGGGCGCTCTCCCACCGGCCGCGGACCCACTCCCGCCCTTGACGGCTAGCCAAAATGACCTATTGCCTCGGACTCGTCGTCAACGCCGGCCTCGTGCTGGCGTCCGACTCGCGCACCAATGCCGGCGTCGACTACGTCACCAGCGTCAGCAAGCTGCACGTATTCCAACCCACGCCGGAGCGCCTGTTCGTCCTACTTTCGTCCGGCAACCTCGCATCGACGCAGGAGGTGCTGAACCTGATCCGCCGCGACCTGCAGCAGCCGCCGCCAGGGGTCAATCTGATCTCGGCCAACCATCTGTTCGAGGCCGCGGACTATGTTGGGCGAGTCAACCTGGCGGTGCAGCGCGACCGCGGCCCGGCGCTCGCGGTGGACGGCGTCAGTGCCGAGACCACGCTGATCCTGGGCGGGCAGATCGCCGGACAGCCGCCGGGGCTCTTCCTGATCTATCCGCAGGGCAACTATTTCGCCGCCTCACCCGAGACGCCCTACCTGCAGATTGGCGAGAACAAGTACGGCAAGCCCGCGCTGGACCGCATCGCGCGGCCGGAATTGTCGTTGGACGACGCGGCACGGCTGTGCCTGGTGTCACTCGACGGCACCTCGCGCTCCAATGTCACGGTCGGTCCGCCATTCGAGATCGCCATCTACCCCAAGGACAGCCTCGCGCTGAGCCATCGGCTCAAGCTGCCGCAGGACTCTCCGTTGCTCGCCCAGGTATCCCAGAGCTGGAACGCCGGTCTGCGCAAGGCATTCGAGCAGCTGCCGCGGTTCGAGTGGGAAGCGCAAGCGAGCGCGGAACACACGGATCACTGAACCACGACTTTTGGATGCAACGTCGCTGCGGCCAGGCTTGCAAGCAGCGTTGCAGCGAGCGTCCAGATGGTCGCAGGGTTGGGCATGTTCGGGCACCGTTACAGCAGGGAACGCAGAGGGTATGGACAATCCAGGGAAACCGCCACCGAATCGTCAGGCGAATCGCCGTCTAGCCCGCCATGTCACAGGTCGCACCTCAGGACCAGTCAGGTATGAAGACAAGCCCACCCGAAGCAACCAAGCGCCGGCTCGGAATCCCGACACAGGTCTTCATCGGACTTGGCCTCGGTCTGCTGGTCGGCCTGTTCTTCGGCGAAGAGGCCGCATTCCTGGGCATCGGCGGAGACATCTTCATCGCCGCACTGCAGATCACCGTCATCCCCTACCTGGTGGTGGCGTTGATCACCTCCCTCGGGCGCCTGACCATCGACGACGCAAATGCGCTGGCGCTCAAGGCCGGCGCCGTGCTGTTGACGCTCTGGGGCATCGGTCTGATCGTGATCCTGGCGAGCCCGTTGGCCTTCCCCGACTGGCCGTCGGCGTCGTTCTTCAGCACCAGTCAGATCCAAGAGCCGGCGTCGGTGGACTTTCTGCAGCTGTAGATCCCGTCGAACATCTTCGCGTCGCTGTCGAATGCGATCGTGCCCGCGATCGTCGTCTTCAGCATCCTATTCGGCGTCGCGCTGATTCGGGTCCCGCACAAAGAGCGCATCGTCGACACGCTGGCAACGGTCGGCGATACGCTAATGACCATCACCGGCTTCATTGGTCGGCTCGCCCCCGACGGCGTCTTCGCGATCACCGCGAGCGCCGCGGGCCCCATCGACATCAACGAACTCACCCGCCTGCAGGTCTATATCGTCATCTATATCGCGCTGTCGCTGATCCTCAGCCTTTGGGTCATCCCGGCCCTGATCGCGAGCCTCACGCCGCTCAGTTACGGCAGCGTCCTGCGTGCCTTCCGTGGACGCTAGGTCACCGCCTTCCCAACCGCGAACCTGTTGATTGTGCTACCGGTCATGGCCGCCGATGCCAAGCGGCTCGTGACGGAGGCCGATCGGCAAGACCGGGCGGCGAGCGAACAGGAAGAGTCCGTCGTCGACATCCTGATCCCGGCCGCATCCCCGTTTCCGAATCTCGGCCTGCTGTTCTCGCTGATATTTGTGTTGTTCGGTGGCTGGTTCGTTGGTTCCAGTCTCTCTCCTGCCGACTATCCGACCCTAGTCGGCGCTGGCGTCGCCGCGCTGTTCGGCGGTACCGTGCTGACCCTGCCGTTTCTGTTCGATCTGTTCCGACTACCCGCCGACCTGTTCCAGTTGTTCATCACCGTCGATGTCATCGCGAGCCGTTTCGGCAACTTGCTCGCCGGTATGCACGTCATCGCCATCGCGCTGATCGGCGCCTATGCGAGGCCTTGATCATCGTCCCGGCCACTCGGCCGAAGTTACGCAGCGCGACGCCCACGGCGTAACCATCATGACGTGCCGCAGCATCGTCGTCGAAAGCGTTTCCAGGGAACTTCCCCCCAACCTGTCGATCCTGGACGATGTAAGCATCGGCTTCTCTATTCTGTCTGGGAGCCCGGAAACTGAGGAAGTTCCGTCAGAATGAGGCCGCGAAACGCGGTGCGATGCTCCGAAGAAGGCACAACAGCACGAAGAAGAAATACTTCGCGCCTTTGCGCCTTCGCGTGAGACATTCCTGCCTGCATGGGGCGCACCTGAACGAAGAGGCTCACGCGAAGGCGCGAGCCTAAGGGCAGCATCACAGCGACGGGCCGCAAGTCGCGCGGCATACCGAGCTGCCATTGACTGTTACCCGATTGAGCGGCAACTGGCACGCCTCAAATATCGCGCACGACCTCGATCGCCCCGTCATCGATGGCCTCGCACAGCCGCGCATGGTCGCGTTCGGTGACATCGGCGTAGCGCTCCGCATAGTCGCCATGACCTTGTCGAAGGTCTTGTCCTCACCGATGTAACCACGGATCATCATGGCATCACCCGAACGCGCATGCGCGAAGGCGAGCGTCTTGCCGCACAGGCCGGCAAAGGCTTTGAGGCGCTCGGGGCCGAGTTCCTCGACATCGATCTTGCCCTTGCCGTCCCAGAGCTGGCGGAAGTAGTAGTCCGTGTTCTTTCCATCCCCGTCCCGCCAACGCGCCCACCCCAGCAGTACGTCGCTGGTCGCCTGGATCAGGCGCTGGCCCTCCACGACACGTTGTCCGGCCTGCTCAAACTCAGTGGCCCCGAGGTAGGCTTCGAGCACCGACGAGGTCGCCTGCTTGAACTGCAGGAACAAGGGCGTACCGTCCCCCGCCTCGAGTAACACGATCAGACACCGGGTGCCTACGCTGCCGACTCCGACGACCTTTTTGGCGACATCCACCAGCGAAAATCGGTCGAGCAGCATGCGCCGATCCAGCGGCAGGGTGTCACGGTAGCGGGCCAGGAATTCCGCCGCGGCATCGGTTTCGGCCGCGGCGATCTCGTCGTCCACGCGAACGATCAGCGGTGGATCTGGGACGATTCTGCGCCGTCCGTCAACCACCTTGGTCAACTTGCTCGAAGGCGCGCAGGCTATTTCTTGCGGGTGGCCTTTGTCGAGGACCTCCTGCTTCCATTTTCGATGCCCTTTGCCGTGCTTCTCGATACGCTCCAGCGCGGCCTCTGATTCGAAACGGTAGTAGTACAGATCAAGCGGGCTGAGTTCTGACGCCTTCGCGATGTGCTTGCGGTACTGGCGCATCGCGGTCTTAGTTGCCGCGCGAGCCTTCTTGGCGGAGAAGCCGTTTGCGCGGGCAGCGACAGTGATGCTTGCCGCGAGTCGCTTGACGTCCCATTCGAACGGGCCAGGCAGTGTTTCGTCGAAATCGTTGAGATCGAACACCAGTTCGCGACTCGGTGCGAAGTACCATCTGAAGTTGCCGAGGTGGGCATCACCGCAGAGCTCAACGCGAAGGTCCGTCCGGGCGCCCGCCGCGAGGTCGCTGGCCATGACGGCGGCCGCACCACGCAGAAATGTGAAGGGGGTTCGGCTCATGCGGCCGTAACGCAGCGGGACGAGTTCGGCAAGCCGGCTACCGTCCTGCCGTGCCAGAATCGTCAGCGGATCGATGCGGTTTGTTTGCGGCGCTGCCTCTGTGTGTGCCTCCAGCGGAACGGTGTCGCGCTGCGCACGTCCCGCATCACGCCTGGCGGACGGAGGAGCCCGAAGCCCCGCGGCCGCGGCGTCTGTACTGAACAGTGATTTCGGCATGCAGTCTCCTTGCGATGCTTGCGACTTGGAGTCGTCGCACTTAGGTCGGACGTCAGAACTAGGTCCCTACGGCGGTTCATTCGTGAAAGCGCCATATCAGCGCTGGAACGGGAGAGGCGCCCGTCGGGGCGCATCGGACCACGCAGTGGCCTAGTCCTGGGCGCCGTAGACATGGGTGGTGCGGAACAGCAGCCACATGCCGAGCATCGTCGCAATGACCTCCGCCGCAAGCATCAAGACCAACATCAACAGGCTCGCGAGGTCGACGGCGGAAACCCAAGAGCCATCGATGGACGACGCCGTGGTCTGAAGGGTCGGAATGCCGCCTTGGGGGGCGGCCAAGAAGTAGAACAGCAACTGCCCAACCTCGACCAGCATCACGACCAACGAAAAGATGATGCCGAGACTGCTTGCAACCACGCCGGTCCAAACCGTGCCGGCGACGGCCGACTCCGTTGGGCGTGTAGCGGGATCGGCAATCTTCTTTCCGAGCGCGACGTAGCGGAAGAACCAGATGGTGGTGAACACGAGCACCGCCATATTCAGCAGCGTCAGCCAGCCGACGATGGGCAGTCCCGTACGCGGCCCCGTCACATTGCCGCTAAAGGTGAAGATGAACAGCATCAAGATGACCGGAAATGAACCCAGGACGATCTGAGCCCAGAATCCAAACCGACCTGAGCGCTGGAAAGTGGCTGCCAGACCGTCGATTTTCGCGACGTGCATGGTGTCGATCAGTTTCTTCAACATGGCTCCCTCGGCCGATCTTCGGCTTGTTGGTGAATGGGCGTTGGTTTGGCTAGGTATCCCATGCTGAGATCCGCCAATGATTGCTGATTAGAACCCGTCCAGGAAGCGATGCGGCCGAATCGGGATCGATCACGAGACGCGGTCGCCCTGTAGACAGCAGATACTTACCCCGCCGGGCTTGGGGTGACTCTGGTAGCCCAGGCGCGTACGAATGAGATCCTAACCTTATCGCCTGTCGAAACTTCTGAGATTCAGTTTCATCGTACACCTCCTTGTCGTGTCAGATTGCGCGCAAATTTTCGCAGCATTTGAGGCTGCTCGGACCGTGGTTCGTGGACGGCGCGGCCATATTCGCCTCGCTCCAGTTAGGCCTGACAAAGGGCGATCTGGCGAGCGGCCGCCCGTCCTCCTCGCCTACAGCTCCCCAAATGCCGGCACCCTATGCCAAGGGCTGGAGGACCGCCGTTAGACCTTGGTTATCTGCTGGCGAAGCCGGGGTAGAAAAACGGGCGCTACCGGTCATTCGAAGATCGTCTTTAGCCGAGCCACCTCGGCCTCGCTCCAGCCTGGTGGTTCGGTCAGCGCCAGCCATGCGTCGATGTAGTGCGCCGGCGCGAATTCGTGACCGAAGCCTTTCGGGCTGACGCCCGCTACCATGTCGGCAGCCAGTTGCAGCATCGTCACGAGCGGAAACCAGCGCAGGTCGGGCGACACGTCGGGGCCGCGGGGTGCCTGCAGCCAATCTGGCTCACGCCACGCCGACTGCGGACTGAAGAAGGTGATCGGATCGCTGGCGTACTGGAGGAAGGCGATCCGAAAGGCGCCCCAGGGTTGCTCGCCGCTTTCCAATCCGCCGTCCTGGTTCATGAACCGCACCACCGACCCGCCACGAAAGCGGGGTAGCCACGCCGGTGAGCCGGGATCGCGCTGAGCGGTCATGCGCCGCCAGGCGTCGTTGCGGAACGGTGGGCCGCTCCAGAGTGCACCGTTGAATGGGTCATCGATGATGTCGTAAAGATCGAACGACAGATCGGAGTTCAACGAACCCAAGCTCAATCCATTGAGATAGAGCCTCGGCCTCGCGTCGCGGGGCAGGCTACGCCAGTAGCCGTAAATCTCAGCGAACAGGGCGCGGGCCATCCCGGCCCCATAGGCGCCCTCGGTCAACAGTGCGAGCGGGCTGTTCAGATAGGAATACTGGGCCGCCACCGTGGCAATGTCGCCACGATGCAGGTACTCGACCGGATCCTGCGATGCTGCATCGATCCAGCCTGTGCCGGTCGGCGTCACCAGCAGCAGTGTCGAGCGTTCGAAGCCGCCGACGCGCTTCAATTCCTCCAGCGCCAGACGTGCCCTCTGCTCGGGACTGTCGGCTGAGTTCAAGCCGACATAGACGCGAATCGGCGCCGGCATCGGGGAAGAAAAAAAGCGGCTCAGGTCTTCGGCGTCGGGCCCGCCGGCGACGAACTTGCGGCCCTGGCGGCCGAGGTCTTCCCAATTGATCAGCGAAGCCTGACTGCCGGTCTGGTCGGGATGGGTCGGACGCGGCAAATCGTCCTGAATCAGCGCATCGAGTTCCTGAAACGAACGATCGGCCACGCGCAGCAGGCTGCTCAGCAAGACGCCATCGATCACGGACCAGAAGAGTGCCACGGCGGCGACAATACCGAGCAGCTGTGAAATTCTCGGCGGCATGTAACGCCGCAGTTTGACCGCAAGCACCCGAAACACCCAGCGGAAGGCGCGCGCGAGCGCCAGCAGGACCAGGAACAACAACACCGCGATCGGGCCGAGCAGCAAGGGTTGCAGGCCGGCTGGCTCCTCCATGCCCATCAGCTCGCGAAGCGAGTTCTGCCAATGGTTCGCCTGCCACAGAAAACTCACCGCGACAACCAGGCACAGCAGCGCTGCGATGGACTTGATGATGATCGCGGTACGCTTGCGCAACACCGGCAATTGCAGATAGTTCCACAGGGCTACCGCCGCAACGCCAAGACCATAGCCGGCCGAAAACGACAGGCCGGAAAGAATGCCCTGAATGAAAAACGGTCTTGGCAGCAGCGAGGGCGTCAGCGAAAAGGCAAAGAAAACGGTTCCGACGAGTAGACCAACAATGTTTAGCTGCATTGACTTCGTAATCGCACTGAGTTTTCGGGACGGACACGCAATCCGCCTCGACGAGTCGACAGCTTGAATGGGCAATCGGGAAGAATCGACCGCGGGGGCGTACGAGGACATACTTCCCGTCACCCTCAACAATGGAGACGACAACTGTCACGGGGTTGGGTCGCCGAATAGGTCCGGCTGGCGCTGATCCTCGGCTGTGAGCACCTTTGGATCCGGCGCCAACTGATTTAGCCGCAAGAGCTCCCCTGCGGTAAAGAGATGTTCCCGCAAAGCGGTTCGTGATGCCTCATCGAGCGGCGCGATGCGGGTCTCGCCGACCACGGAAACCACCGCCAGCAGAGCGTCTGCGGCCATACTCAGGTCATCGAGCAGGTCTGGGCTGTGGCTGGTGACAATGACCTGGGTCTTCTCGGATGCCCTTTGCAGGGCCTCCCGCAACGCGGCTGAGGCCGCGGGATGCAGCGCAGTCTCTGGCTCCTCAATACCGATCACGGTCGGACTGTAGTCCCGATTCCCTTGAAATAAGGCCGTCAGCACACCCAGCGCACGCAGGGTTCCATCCGACATGTTTTGGGCAAGAAGACGCCACGGATGCTTGGCGCCGGCCATCTCCTGCCGAAATTCCAGCGTCTCCATCGGCCCGATGGCCTTACGCTCGATGCCGTGCACCAGCGGCACAACGGTTTGGAGATACTCCTGGATCACGGCCATCGCGTCCGGCGCCGTGCGCTCCAGATGTTCGACGACACTGGCGATGTTTTCCCCCGCCGGCTTCAACAGCCGCCCATCCTGGGGCTTCTGTAACTCGCGGATCAGTTTCGGATTCAGGTTGTAGAATCCCATCGCCGTCAAGGCATCGAACACGGGCCGAAACACCGACAGCCCCGATGCGCTCACCAGGGCCAAACGATCAGAAGTCACGGAAGGGAAGGTCGCCTCGCTGCAATCCTTCAGTTCGCCTCGCTCCAGTCGGAAATAGGATCCTTTGCGGTTGCCGTCGAGCGCGCATTCTTCCGTCTGGACCTCGTAACCGCGACCGGATAGGGCGCCGATATTGAACGCGTAGTGGCCAGACCGGCCGTCCCTCAGGCGAAATTCGAGCCGCATCCCGAAATGGGTCGGATGACCGCTCGACCGGCGGCGTACCTCGGACAGCCCACCCCGCTCGTTGAGCGCATTGTCCAGCGAGCCCGTCAAGGCGTCCCGCACAAGGTGCAGGGCATCCACGAAGTTGCTCTTGCCCGAGCCGTTGGCCCCGACCAGATAGGTCAAGGGTCCCAACGCTACGTCACAGGTGGCGATACTCTTGTAGTTACGCAGCACGACGCGGGTAAGGAAGCCTTTGGCAATCATCAAGCGACGCTCGGTGGAAACAGTAGACTTATCGAATCGGCGATCAACCAATTCTGGCACCCAGATGCCTGCATCCGCGGGTCAAGTGCATAACTCACCTTGCTACACCACTGTCCGTGACGCTGCTTCTGTCACTAGATTGCGCATGAAGGAAAGGAGTCCGGGCATGTTCGTGCGGCAACCTTGGGTGGCACCGTAGCCTAAAGTCGGACAGTCTCCTCCTAGCACATTTGGCCTCGCCAGGCCGCACTGCCAGCGTCCTTCGTTTGAAGACAAGCCACTGAAGTGGTCGCATTGTGCTTTTGATGGGACCACTCACAGTTCCAGCGCGTCGGTCCGGCCAGCGCCATTCCGATGCCGTGCCTAGGTGAACCGAACGGAGGTCGACCTGGGGAGTGCGGTTCAAGCTCAGAGGGCAAACGGTGTATCTTCGCTTTTTGCATAAGAGCGGGAATCCGCCCATGAGGCTCTGGGTGTCTGCTGGCGGCCAGGTCCGGACGCTCAGCCGGCGCCGGAGAGGGGCCGCAAACGCTCGTTCAGCGGACTGCCAATCGGACAGGGCCGGCCCCCGTTTTTTGCTCGACCCGCATTACCAGGCGTCACAGCTCGTCTGGGTGGCTCCGGCTTCGATGGACCACTGCGGTGTCCACCGGTTCACGGGTGCCCGCCTCCGGCGGATCTTCCAACCTCAATATGTGGAACTGTCTGATTTTATTTAAGGGAACGTGAAATTCGGGTCATCAATATCGGGATGAAAGCGGTTTCTTTCTTGCAACGAGTGGCGCTATAAGCTAAGTGTTTCGCTTGTACATTGCCACCGTGCCAAATCGCAAATCCCCGCCTGCCATTCTGCGCAACGATTTTGGTACCAGGAGGCTTGGCCCGGGCGGGCTGCCCTGATAAGGTCAGGTCGAGGGCTTCGAACATGTCGGCGCCCTGCTTGACCGGTGCGGCAACATCCTCAGGGAAATCGCCGCGGTGCGTGCGCCCGCAGGCGCAGGTGCCGGCGGCGATGGCGAAGAGATGGGGACGATAAAGATCAACACTAAACTTTTCTTCCATTCGAGGAACGAGGACGGCTCGATGAATGCGAAACCCACACGATTGTTATCGGGCGTCCTGGGCGTCCTGATGGTCGCTGCAAGTATCAGCGCATATCCACAGGAACAAACCAGCGGCATTACTAATCTTTTTGTCGAGCTTGGCACTAACGCTCTGGAGCAGCCTGAAAATGTAGGTGTCGGCTGGGCACTTTCAGCGATTGGTCTCTCTGGTCCGAATCCAGACCAAACCCTTGTTAATGAGCTGAAGGACATCAATGATGACCTGCAAGATATGAGCAAACAGCTGGGTGAGATTCTTAATGCGATAGATGCGCAGACCTGCGACCAAATTATAACTGCGGCAGCGGAAGACGTTACAAACATCCAGAGTCTTTACACGACTTACGAAAGAGACTTCGTTGGTCAGGCTAGCCAAGGAAACCCGATTGTCATGTCGCAGCTCGAGCAGTGGATGACAGATATGGAACAGGTTCCCACCTATATGGGCAACATAGCCGGCGCACTCGCTGCTGACCCAGACGGCGCCAATATTATCGCTGCATGCGGCACGGCAGCAGCCATGGCTTATGAAGGCTCAGCAGGCGACCCCTTCAGTGACCTGACCTATTACGCGCCCATCCAAAATCTAGTCAACTACTATTATGGCGTTCAGACTCAGGGGGCAACACTCCTGGTTGAGTGGCTTCATCTGCAAGCGTGCCAATCGCTCACGCCGAACCCTTGTGATTTCACAAATCTTTCGACAAACCCTCCGCCAGCTCAGGCTTATAACGTTTGCCCCGGTGCCAAAGACAGTGACGCGGCAACTTTTTGCAGTGAGGCCGCAGAATGGGTAAGTAATTCCGATCCTACTGCACCGGGCATATACCAACTGGTCACGCAACAGATGATTGAGGCGGGCGCTCCTTACAACTGGAACGGGAACATCGGAATCATCGCAGGTTCTTCCATACTGGCGCCGACGTCCCTTGAAGACTTCACTACCAAGGCCGAATTCGTGAATAGCGACAAAGTCACTCCGACCCCATGCCCGTCCCTACTGAGTTCCGACCAGCCCTGCGGCTATACGGTGGGATTGTACAATGCAGTGTTTGACGAAGGAATCAGCTACGCCAACTACGGCGGTGTAAGCGGTCAATCGCTATGGAATAATATTCCCAGCTCGGATCTGAATACGAATAAACTGTATTCCTCGCTTTTTAATACCTACAATGTCTATCTCAGAAATGGCACTCTCCCGCCGAGCGGTAGCGGCATCGTTGTCACTGGTTCAGTGGCTGACTATATGAATTCGATCGGTTTCAAGAATGCGACGGACAAGATCATTACGTTTCACGACGACAGCCACAAAGCGTTTGATAAGACCGCGGTGTGTGACATCTTCACATCGGTTAAAAAAGAAATGCCCTATTGCAATAAAGACCAGAACAGCGCTCATGTCTGCGCCCAGACGAATGAAGTAGATTCCTGCGAGAATAATGGGAACTCTCCAGGGACCGGTGTGGCAGAAGAGATCACCGCGGTCATAGACCCATCGACCTATGCACAGGGCTTTTTCAATTTTTTCTATGAGTGCAACCAGGATGAATGTACCTGGAAGGACAAGCCAGGCTGGCTGAAGGAGGAAGCCAGCAACGAAAAATTCTATCAGTACCGGTGGCCTATGCTTGATATCACGACACTGACAGTCGATGGTGGATACGATTACTGCAAAGAAGTGCGGCCAGCGAGCGTGATCGGGACCACAACAACACCCGGTTACATACAGTATGATGGTCCGAACGCTGCCGGCACTCCGCGTGACCAATCACCGATGTGCGGAACGATCTGCAGAAGTACATCGATGCATTAATGCCACCGCCGGGAACCAGCGTATCGCAAACCCTCAATGCCAATTCGTTTGACGCTGGTCACACCTAACGGTGAGGGCGACGCTAAACAACGCTGGTTAAGTAAACGAGTCGATGTATTCATGGGAGCGGTGCATCCGGACGGCAACACGATCACCTTCTTCACGCGAGTCGATCCACTGAAGTTGAAAGATGGTTGGGCCGATAGGCCAAGGTCTTTCCGGCCCATTTCCAGGAATGTGCGCTTAGCGTCGGGTGTGCACAGTAGCGAGCCGTATGTTGGCAGGTACACATTTACCGGAGACGAGCCAACTGGCAATTATGAATTCTTCACGGCGATCGTCAAAGCAAAGTCTTTGCATGATGGCCGCATAGATGAAGGCGACATCGTAGCCATCACTACAAACGTCTTTGAATTGCGGGGCGGGGCTGAATGGTACAGCGGGGAGAGCGAGCAGTGGCAATAGGCTTTCGCGAGCGCGCCATGCTGTTTTGGAGGTAGAAGGGCGGGACGAAGCCCGGCGTCCCGGCCCATCCGGCAAGGAGCGGCGCGAACTGCCCGCTCATCTGGCAATGGTCCTCCGGGCGGTTGCGGGCGCCGCGCGGGGGCCGCGGCGGTGATGAACGAAGGGCCTCGGCCCGCCGCCTAGGGCCTCGGTGCGCTGCCCTCGCAGACCGGTTCGACGATGCACGCGCCGCCGTCCTCCGAACCTCCGAGCCTCTGGCAGTTGCCGCCATCACTGATGAACTGGGTAAACGGCGTCTGGCCTACCAGGCGTTTGAGTTTTGTCCCCCAGCCGCAGTTCTCCGCAATGATCTCGAGCGGTCCTAAGAAGAGCTTGTTGAACTCGAGACAGGGTGCGTCGGGTGCGCAAAGACTCTGGACGTACCCGGGGGGTACGTCCGGGTCGTAATCGCTGGTGATCGCCAACCCATAGCTCGCGAGCGGGATGTTCGTGTTTCCGTTGGAGTTGGTGAGGTTGTTCGCGCAAGCGACGATCGTCTCGCGGACGATCCCTCGCGGAGGTCTCCCGATCGTGCACTCCCATTCCTCATCGGTCAGGATCATGCTGCGATCTATCTGCAGCTGGTCGGCGAGCCAGTTGGCCCGGTCCAGCCCCAATGGTTCGTTGATCTGGTGAGGGCGTTTCGCGAGCTTCGGGGCCAGCCGCTGAAACTCGGGAGACGTTTGGCAGTCGGTCGGCCAGCCGCAGCGCTGATTCGCTTTGGTGTCGTCGTCGAAGGAAAGGGCGAAGTCGTCGTAGTCGCAACCCGTCGGGCTGCTCAGCAGGCACTCGGAGAGCTCACCGGGAAGCGGTGCCCTGTAGGCCGGCATGTTGGCGGCCAGGTTGGGATTCGCCACGTACAGGAGCATGAAGTTCACGAAGTAGACCGGCGCGGCGAGCGCAACGCCGTAGTATTCGACCGCCTGGTTCCACGCATTGGAGGCATCTGCGCGCGATTCTATCGCACCGCGGGCGTGCACCCTGCCACGATCTGCGCCGCTCGCGACCGCCTGGCTCGAAGAGCCGACGAGCATGACGATTACGGCGACCACTGAAAACAATCCCTGCTGTTTCTTCATTTCTGTTGCTCTCTCGATGTCGTGTTCTTCGCCGACCGAGCCGATCCCACACGAGAGCGGGGCCGCTCGGCGGTCGCACCGTTCGCTGATTCCGATTCTCGGACGCCGAGTTCAGTCTGCCGGCACGGGCGGCGGGGCGAGGCCGACGAAGATGACGATACCGTCGCCGCCAGGGTTGCTCGTGGCGTCGACGACGAAGTCCGGTTTCCAGTTGTTGATCGTCCACACGTTCCCTGCTCTGTCGATGACCGATGCGGTCTGGCGCATCATCGGCGAGAAGCTCGGCGGCTCGCCCGGCCCATAGAGCGGGCTGCCGTTCGCGAGCAGCACCTCGCTACCAGCGGAGGGCATCGTGAAGCCGGTCGACGGAGAGATCGGGTCGCCGGTCTGCGCTCCAGGTGGGCAGGCGGCGCGGTTGATCCCACAGAGCTTCGACAGCCGACCGCGAGTGAAGTCGTTCGTCACCTCGACGGGGCCGAAGTTCGACACCCAAAGATTGTCTTCGCCATCCACAGTCACGTCCCACGGGCCGATGATGCCGCCGCCCTGGAATTGCCCGATGAGCGAGCCGGCCGGCCGGATGCCGTAGACCGAATCGTCATTCAGCGAGGAAACCCAGGCGTTCCCCTGCGAGTCGACTGCGAGGCCCTTCAGCGATGACCCGACGAAGCGCAACGTCGTCCGCACCAGTTCGTCGCCAACGAGTTCGAACCGCGCGACGCTGCTCGGGAAGAGCCCGGCGAGGCCGCCGCTGTTCGACACCCAGGCGCCGCCGTCTGGAGTGATCTCGACGTCGAACGGCTGGCTCCCCGGGTACAGCGTGTAGCTCACGGCGTCGTCCGGATCGCCGCCGAGGAAGACGACAACGCTGTCCGAGCCGAAGCTTGTGATCCAGATGTTCCCGTCGTCCGCCGCAAGGCCCTGCGCGCGATCGACCGCGTTCACGTACCCGTTCGGGCCGGAGAGTGCCGTGCCGTCCGGCGAGAACTCGGACATACTGCCGTCGACGCCGGGTTGCGGCTGATACTCCTCACCGCCCCAGCCGAAGTCTCCGAACCAGGCGTTCCCGAGCGGGTCGATGGTGACACCGAAACCCGTGCCGAGGAGGCCGCCGCCCGTGAGCGGAGAGCGCGGCGTCCCGTTCGCGCCGTCGGCCGGCTTGCCGTTCGGCTGCAGCACGATCGCGACGTCGCTCGACGTCGGCCGCCCTGGATCACGTTGTTCGTGATCCAGGCATAGCCCAACGCGTCGAAGGCAATGTTCGCCGGCCCGCCGAATAACTCGTCCTGTGCATCGCTGCCCGAGTCGTTCACCTTCACGGCAATGGTCCAGGCGTCCGGCATTCTCCTGAGCGCCGGCTCGTAGGCCCGTGCACGCTTCGTCAGCCGATAGATCTCGGCGACGTTCTGACCCGGATTGCGAGCCAGGTTGGCGACAGCCTGCACGGTGCTGCGCGCTGGCTGCCCGCGCGGTGGCCTGGTCATCGCGAGGAATCGCGCCGTCGTGTCTCGGCTCACGACACAGGAGGCGAGCAGGTTTGCCAGCGCACGGGTCGAGCGAAGCGAGATCGTCTCGTCGGCGTTCGGCGAGGTCAGGAGCACGGGTGACGACGCCCCGGTTCCAGGGTCGACGATGTTGTCGTTCATGCCCGCGGCGAGCTGGAGCGCGAACGGGTCACCCGAGATTTCGCTCCCGTCGTAGAACTGTGCCATCGCGTAGGCCGCGGCCACCGTGGTGAGCTCGTTGACAGTCGCCGACTCGGGCAGCGTCGTGCCGAGGACGGCGACGACGTCGACGCGCTTGCCCACCGCTGCCGACGCGTAGAAGACCCCGTCGGCCTTGTCAGTCGGGGCGGTGATCTCGAAGCGTCCCGTGGCATCCGTCTTCGCCGTGCCCACCACCCGCGGAGGAGCGTGCGAGGCCTCGTAGAGCGTGACCTGCACGCCCGCGAGCGGTCGCGGGGACGCCGTGCCACCGGACTGGACGACC
>CAVPHF010000031.1:0-13484 GCA_963704155.1 uncultured Gammaproteobacteria bacterium | reverse complement strand
AATTCGTCATCGCACTGGAGTGTTCGGGACGGACACGCAAATCGCCTCGACGAGTCGGCAGCCGCAGGGGCGGACCTTGCGCGAAAAATCGGTCGAGGGCAATGCCACGGCGTTCTTTCGGGTCGCTTTCGGCTCCGCTGTCAGGGCCCCGCGGACTCCTCCGTAATCGCTGGCCCCATCAAGATCGCGAGCGGGGAGGTATGCGGACTCGCGTCGAGCCCGATGATCAACGCCGTGGTCAACGGTACGGCCAGGAACATGCCCACGGTGCCGAATAACCAGCCCCAGAAGAACAGTGCGATGAAGACCGCGAGTGTTGAGATCCCAAGACCCTTGCCCATGATCCTCGGCTCGATGACGTTGCCGATTGCGGTGTTGATCACAAGGTAACCGGCCGCGACCATCAGTGCCGTTGGCAAGTCGACTTTGCACCAGTGCCAGCAGGACCGCCGGGATCATGAAGATCACCGTCAGCAGCACCAGCAGACCGGTCGCAAAGACGCCGCTGGCGCTGGACAACAATCGCGGCACCAGGGCCGTGAGCCTGGACGGGTCCATCAGGTCCGTCGCCGCCGCGGCCGGTTTGTCGACGCCGGTGCCCGCCATCAGACCGCCAAATTGTTGGGACAACGCTGTGAAACGTTCCTGATAGGTCGGTAGGCTGTCCTTGGAGCCCTCGAGCGCCCCGGTCGTAATCAGCGCCAGCAGGCTGCCGACATCGAGCAGCACAAAGGCGATGATGAACAAAGCGCCCTATTTCGGCACGCCTTTGCGACGCATCCAGGCCAGTGCCGGGGTGGCGACGATCGCTCCGAACTGTGGTGGAGAAGCGTGCGCGGACGCTCAGACTCCCATGACCCTAAATCCGGCAGTTCGCATCACTCCTCCTGCTTGCTCAACAAGTTGCATGCCTTGGGAAGGTGCCACTTCAGTCGCTCGCAAGGCATCGACCGTGCGGCTGAAGTCGCACCTACAGCCGGGCCAACTGCGGGATTTAGGATGACCGATCTTCCGCGACAGGCGGAAGTCTAAGTAGCGGGTCGGAAGGCGGCTATTGCACCTTGGTTAAACTGATCGGAAGGCGGACTGTGTTGAGGCGAAGCGTGGATCGTGCCAGCGGGTCGATAGCGGGCATGACGGGCAAGCTGGCACCTGAACCGGAGATTGCTCAATCTGGAGTCTCGAGCAAAGTTCAGTCCGTGGCGGGTGATCGCAGCACTTGCCTCGACCACTCGGCGCACAGCTTGCGAAAAGACCGGCTGCGATCATAGGTTTCCTGCAGATCCATGCGCGCGGAAAACGCCGGCTGATCAGTCGTTTCCCGGTACTTCCCGCCAGCCATTCGTTCACGCTAGCCACCCCTTTGCGTTACGCAGACGCTCGGGCTCCAGGTTCGGCGGATTGTCGAACGCGAAGCCCCGATGCCCATCCAGGGACGCCGCGGCCGCCAGGAACCAGGCCTCGTACTCTCGATTGGCCAGCACGACCGAGACAGAACGATGAGGGACCACCTCGCGCGCGCGTTCCAACACCCGTGGAGCCAGGTCGGCGGGGCAGTCGTCGTCGGCATCCAGCAGCACCAAGATCCAACCATCCTCTCCGGCCTTGGCCGCGGCGAGAAGGAGGTGCCGGCGAAATTCCTCGTCACGGTTCAGGAACCTGTCTCGCCTGACGCGGATCGGTTGTGCGATGGTCGTGGGTACCTCTGGAGAACGCCAAGAACCGATGCGGCGCAGCAAGACAGGAAAGGCGGCAACCTCCCCGTCACCCTCGACAATGGAGACGACAACTGTCACGGGGATGGGTCGCCGAATAGGTCCGGCTGGCGCTGATCCTCGGCTGTGAGAACCTCCGGATCAGGCGCCAGTTGATTGAGCCGCAACAGCTCCCCAGCGGTAAAGAGATGATCCCGCAAAGCGGTTCGCGATGCCTCGTCGAGCGGCGCGATGCGGGTCTCACCGACCACGGAAACCACCGCCAGCAGAGCGTCCGCGGCCATACTCAGGTCATCGAGCAGGTCCGGGCTGTGGCTGGTGACAATGACCTGAGTCTTCTCGGATGCCCGTTGCAGGGCCTCCCGCAACGCGGCTGAGGCGGCAGGATGCAGCGCAGTCTCCGGCTCCTCGATACCGATCACGGTCGGACTGTAGTCCCGATTCCCTTGAAACAAGGCCGTCAGCACACCCAGCGCACGCAGGGTTCCGTCCGACATGTTTTGCGCAAGAAAACGCCACGGATGCTTGGCGCCGGCCATCTCCTGCCGAAATTCCAGCGTCTCCATCGGCCCGATGGCCTTGCGCTCGACACCGTGCACCATCGGCACAACGGTTTGGAGATACTCCTGGATCACGGCCATCGCGTCCGGCGCCGTGCGCTCCAGATGTCCGACGACACTGGCGATGTTTTCCCCCGCCGGCTTCAACAGGCGCCCATCCTGGGGCTTCTGTAGCTCACGGATCAGTTTCGGATTCAGGTTGTAGAAGCCCATCGCCGTCAAGGCATCGAACACGGGCCGAAACACCGACAGCCCCGACGCGCTCACCAGGGCCAAACGATCCGACGTCACGGAAGGGAAGGTCGCCTCGCTGCTCGCCTTCAGTTCGCCCCGCTCCAGTCGGAAATAGGGTCCTTTGCAGATGCCGTCGAGCGCGCATTCTTCGGTCTGGACCTCGTAACCGCGACCGGATAGGGCGCCGATATTGAACGCGTAGTGGCCAGACCGGCCGTCCCTCAGGCGGAATTCGAGCCGCATCCCGAAATGGGTCGGATGACCGCTCGACCGGCGGCGTACCTCCGACAGCCCACCCCGCTCGTTGAGCGCATTGTCCAGCGAGCCCGTCAAGGCGTCCCGTACAAGGTGCAAGGCATCCACGAAGTTGCTCTTGCCCGAGCCGTTGGCCCCGACCAGATAGGTCAAGGGTCCCAACGCCACGTCACAGGTGGCGATGCTCTTGTAGTTGCGCAGCACCACGCGGCTCAGGAAAGGGGTTTCGCTCACGCGTGGACCCCTTCGGCGGTCGTAAATGATTCCGCGGGAACCATCTCGGACACCAAGGTCTCCGGGGCGATATCCTGCTCGTTCGGCCAGGTCACCGCGCCGAGAAGGACGTAGACCTGATTGAAGTAATGGACATCGCGAAGCTCGCGAAAGACGCCCTGATCGAGATAGGGCTTCATATCGAATACCCCCTTGCGGCCATCCGCGATTTCCACATAGATGCGGAAGTCAGCTAAGGGCTTCACTACTCTGGCATCCCAATACATGGCGACCTCACAGCGGAGCGATCTTGTAGGGGGATTCACCACTCACGGCCAGCTCCCAATCCGCAAGCAGCTCAGTCACGATGGAGCTCAATCCAGGCCTGTACCAGGCGCAATTGTTTGCGAGGCGAATCCCCAGACAGAATCTCGCCGTTTTCAACGTCGATGGACGCCTCGAATTCAGCATACTTGGCATGGATATGCGGCAAATTGTGGTGTTTATTGTTGAGCAGATACAAGACGAATGATGATCCCGTAAAACATCGAGATGCTTGGCATGTTCAGGGCCTCAGCTCAGCGACAGTCCGGAAACCACACGCGTATTCAACCTCGGTGCACCGCAACGACCGGCTCGACGATATCTTCGCTCGGCTCGCCGACGGCGGCACCACGGCGGCGCTTCGGTTTGGCCGGCGCTGCCGCACGCGCGGCGCGGATGCGCTCCAGCAGCACCGAGGCGGGCTCGTCGTTCGGGTCTTGGGGGACCAGCTCGCCGCGGAAGGCCTTAGCGAGCAGGGCGGGCGTCAGGCGCTCGACCTGGGCGCGGGCGGTGGTGTAGCGGGCTTCGAGGCGGTCGGCGTAGGCGAAGAGGGATTCGACGCGGCGGACGATCTCGGCTTGTTCGCTCGGCTGGCGGCAACGAGATTGGCAAAGCGCAGAGCGTCCGTCTTGTTGATTGATCCAGGCTTGTTGCTCGTGCCTGTCGCGTCGTCCCTGCAGTGAGATAGCCGATCCGCGATGGTTAAGCGCAACCAAGTAGGCATACTTCGGCTGGTACTCTTTCGAATCGCCGCGCCACGACATACATGATGTCTGGTAAATGAAGCCGCCTGATCTGGCCTTCACAGACCCAACCTCGACCCAACTTGTCAATGTCACTGCCGTCGTTGATATGAGTATGTCGCCGGCTGCAAGACGCAGTGCATGGGACCTCTCTGCCGGCATCGCGTGATCAGTACTTGAACTGTCTGCAGATCGAGATAACGCCGCTCGTGTCGACATTTGCAACGCGGAGATAACGGACTTCGTGCTCATCGCGCTAGGTGAGCTAGCCGTTTCGTGGCTTACCGGTGACAGCTGCCGCAAACGTCGCGATGCTCATCGATGCGACGACTTCAATCCTTCGCTGTCCCACGGTCTCTCGCCAATCCTCCGTGAGCTTGCCGGAGGTGGCGGCGGCGAGGACGGCTTGGCGGAAGCGTTTGAGGATGTCGGGCACGCGGTCGAGGCGTTCGCGGCAGGCGTCCACCCGCGCGAGGACCGCGTCGAGCTTGTCGGCGATGCGCTTTTGTTCGTTGGATGGCGCGCAAGCACGAAAGGTGCCCTGTTTCGGCTGCGTCCGTGCCAAGGCGCGGCATGTTCAAGCCGTGGCTGAACGGATGTGACGTACATCAAGGAAAGCGGGGCTCTTTAGCCAATAGAAAAGGTATCCGCCCGCGATCTGCCGGGGCGGCCTCAGACCGGGATGATCTCAGTCGTGCAATAGCCGTCTTCGTCGGCGCGAACCACCTTGTTGAGGTAAGGGTCGCAGCTTTCCGTGACAAGACGTCTCCAGCCAAGAAACGGTTCTTGGTGCTCTTCGATTTGCGCTCGAGCAGACGTCACTCGCTGCGACGATCCTCGATGTGTCCTTTTCAATGTCCTCTAGCTCAAGCACCCATGCTTCAGCCGGAATCTCCGTACGGCTCGAGCTTTCTGCGTAGAACCGTAGGGCACCAAGTCTCCGAGCGTGCATTCTGTCCACGAGGGCGGCAGCAAGCTGTCGGCGTTGTCACATCGCTTCCTCCTCAATCTCCTCTCCCAGCTCCGCCAGAATCCCCCGCAACTCCTCCAGCGCCCCTTCCAGCTCAACCATCGCCGCCTCGGCCAACACCTCCGGCTCGGGCAGCTCGTCGCCATTGTCGCCGTCCTCGTCCTTGAGCCAGGCGATGTCGAGGCTGTCGCCGCGCTCGGCGATCTGCTCGCGGGTGAAGCGACGGAAGCGGCCGACCTCGCCGGTATCCTGACGCTTGGCCAGTGCATCGGGGCCGCCGAGCGGATCATCGCCGAAGGCGGCCTCGAACGCCGCGAAGTGCTGCCGGGTCAGCACGGTGCGCTTGCCGAACTGGGGCATGTTGGCGCGCAGGTCGTAGACCCAGACCTCTTTGGTGTTGCCCTTTTCCGACCTGTTCTCCGCGGGGCCACGGGTGAAGAACAGCACGTTGGTCTTGACGCCCTGGGCGTAGAAGATGCCGGTGGGCAGGCGCAGGATGGTGTGCAGGTTGCATTTGTCCATCAGGTCGGCGCGGATCTGCCGGCCGATGCCGCTCTCGAACAGCACGTTGTCCGGCAGCACGACGGCGGCGCGTCCGCCGGGCCGCAGGCCCCGGTAGCAGTGCTGCAGAAAGCAGAACTGCTTGTTGCTGGTCGGGAAGGTGAAGTCGGTGCGCGAGGGCAGCCCGCCGCCCTTCTTGGTGCCGAAGGGCGGGTTGGTCAGGATGAGCGTCGCCTTGGGCAGGGCCTGGCCCTCGGGGCTCAGGGTGTCGCCGTAGCGGATGCCGCCGGCCTTGATCCCTCTTGGGGGTCGGAGTCGATGCCGTGGAGCATCAGGTTCATCAGCGCCAGGCGGTGGGTGTCCTGCACATGCTCCATGCCGTAGAAGGTGGTGCGGCGGTACTTGCGCTGCTGGGCCTCGGTCCAGCCGTCTGGGTCGCCGTGTCCCCGTCGCGCAGGTAGTGGTTGGCGGCGATCAGAAAACCGCCGGTGCCGGCGGCCGGGTCCTGGATGACGTCGTCCAGCGTCGGGCGCATGACGGCGACCATGCTGTCGATCAGCGGGCGTGGGGTGAAGTATTGGCCGGCGCCGGACTTTTTCTCGTTGGCGTTCTTCTGCAGCAGCCCCTCGTACAGGTCGCCGAGGCCCTCCTGGCGGGCGCTGTACCAGTCGAGCTTGTCGATCTCGGTCACCAGGGTCGAGAGGGTCGCGGGCTTGCGGATGAAGGAGCTGGCGTTGGCGAAGATCTCCTGCACCAGCCGGGAGCCGTGGCTGCCGAGGTGGATGAGCAGGATCTTGTAGAACTCGAGCCGATCGGGCGCCGGCTGGTCCTCCAGGTCGCCCCAGCGGTAGTCCGCGGGGAGTTGGTCCTCGGTGCCCGTCTCCTGGGCCATCTTGAGGAACAGCAGGTAGGTCAGCTCGGTGACGTACTGATGGTAGGTGACCCCATCGTCCTTGAGGACGTTGCAGAGGTTCCAAAGCTTGGCGACGATGTCGTGGGTGACGGCGGTCATACTTGCTCGTAGGCTTGGATCGCCAAGCCGGGGACCTGGGCGAAGGCGCTGTCATTGGTGATCAGGGTGGCGCCCTCGGCCAGGGCGTGGGCGGCGATCATCAGGTCCATGGGGGCTAGGGGCTTGCCCAGGGCGGTCAGCTCGGCGCGCAGGGGTCCGTAACGACGCGCGGTCGCGGAGGTCCAGGGGCGGATGTCGATGCCGCTCAGCACGGTCTCGGCGAGCCCTGCAAATCGGACCCTTTGCGGGCGGCGTGCGAGGCCGAAGCGAATCTCGCCCTCGGTGACCACCGAAATGCAGAATGGCGCGATGGACAGCCGCAGGTCCAGGTCCGGCGAGCGGGCCTTCATCACCGCCGACAGCGCATTGGTGTCCAACATCAGCAGGCCGCTCATGGCCAATCGCGCTCGACGTGCTCACCCTGATCGCGATCCGCCATGAACTCATCCAGCTCCTTGCGTTCCTCCTCCGTCATGCTGGCGATCAGGCGATCGCGCTCTTCCAGCCAATCGCGGAAAGACTTGTTCAGCGGACTCAGGATCACGTCGCCGGTGTCCGGATCGCGGCGGATCTCGACGGCGTCTCCCTCGAAGCGGAACTCCGCCGGCAGGCGCACGGCTTGGCTGCGGCCGTTTTTGAAGAGTTTGGCGGTCTGCATCTCAACCTCCGATCTTGGTGCGGTATAGATCGCGGTCTAGTCTAATGCCGCGGAACCTCCGGGCCAAGGGGTGCAGCAGAAGGAGCGCGGGCTCCTTGTGCAGCAGTGCGGAGATGTCCGAGACCGTTTCCGGCCGTTGTCGCTGTCGCAATGAACTATCCAGCTGAAGCGACCTTGGCCACGAGCCTAGCGCCCCCAAGACGCTGCGATGACCTCTGCCGGCATGCATTCAGCCCGGTCAGGCCGCCGGCTCTTTCCAAAGGGCGTCGTTGAAGGCGTCCAGCACCTGTTCCAATTCGCCGTCGAAGATACGGTCGAGCCGTTTGAAGCCGCCGCCCTCGCGCTTGAAGATGAGGTCGGGGTCGTCGAGCGCGGCGCGGTCGACGATCAGGTTGGCCTTGGTCTGGGCCGCAAGCTTCTGCAACCACTGGCGCTGGGGCGTGGTCCAGGCGCGGGAGGCGAGGATCTGCTGCAAGGCAGCTGCGACGCGCTGCTCGTAGGGCACCAGGGGGTCGCCGATGGCGGCCTGGCGGATGTAGCCGACGATGCGTGCGGCGATGTCCTGGTTGGTCATCTCGCGCCAGGCGGCGGCGAGGTTGGCCTCGCTGAAGCCGGCCTTGTCCAGCTCCAGTGCCAGCTCGCGGAGCTGCTTGCGGGTCAGTTCCCGCGGGCGGGTGAGCACGGTGATCAGGGCCGGAATGCGATTGCTGTTGCTGCGGATGAAGTCGGTGAATGCCTGCAGATAGTCGTCCGGGCGGGTGGCGTTGCCATAGCCGTGCTCGGCGCGGAGCAGCTTGTCCTCGTGGTCCGAGACGAAGATCGGCTCGGCAGGCGTGTCGCCCTTTCGGTCGAGAATTTCGCCGATGTCTGGGTGTCGCGCGAACCAGGTCGCGACGTCCGCGATCGGAAGGCTCTTGAGCCGCTCGATGAACGCGTCGGGTGTCATGCCCAGGCTGTCCTCGAACGCCTGCACGGCGCGCTCACTCAAACGACGCTTCTTGCGCTGGAGCTTGGCGATGAACTGGTCGCGCACCAGCGCACGCTCCGCGTCGTCGGTGAGCGTCGCGAGCTCGCGCCCGAGCTGGGAAAAACCGATGGCCGGGTCGACCACCACGGGCTGCATGGCGGTGAGGTCGTGCAGCGCCTCGTAGATCCGCACGGCGTCGAAGATGCGGAAGGTCTCCTTGCCGATCTCGTCGCAACGGCGCGTCGCGCGGCCGAGCATCTGGTCGAACAGGATGCGGCTGTTGACCCGGCGCAGGAATACCAGGTTGCAGATTTGCGGCACATCCACGCCGGTGGTGAGCAGGTCGACGGTGACGGCGACTGTCGGCAACCGCTCGTTCTTGTAGCGCCGGATCAACTGCAAGGGCTTATCCGCCGCGCCGGTGATCTTGAGCACGGCGTCGTCATCGACGCTGCCGTACTGGTCCAGAAACGCCTGTTTGAGCAGATCGACCACCAGGTCCGCATGGGCATCGTTGACGCAGAAGATCAGCGTTTTCTGGAATGCCGCGGGATCGAGCTCGCGGGCCAGAAACTCGCAGACGACGCGGTTGAATGACTCGGTGATGACCTTGCGGTTGAAGCCCTCGACCTCGATCCGGATCGCGTCCGGCGTGGTGAACAGGTCGATTTGATGGTGTTTGCTGTCGTAGACGGCGACCTCTTCGCCCACATTCCAGCGGATGCCTTGCGTGGAGAGCTCGGTGGCGATCTGTACCGGCGGCTCATGGTCGATCAGGTAACCGTCGATGACGGCCTCGCGGTAGCCGTAGGTGTAGATCGGCGGCCCGAAGATCTGGGTCGTGTGCAAGGCCGGTGTGGCGGTAAGGCCGATCTTGACCGCGTCGAAGTAGTCGAGCACGCGGCGGTATTTGGAGATGTAGTCGTCGAAGCCGCGGAAGCCGAGTTCGGTGTCGGAGAGCTCGCGGTCGAGCAGGTAGCCGCGATGGCACTCGTCGACGATGATGCAATCGTATTGGTCGACCGCCGGCGAGCGACCGTCAGCGGATCGACGGTCAGCGGACGCGTCGGGGGACGCTCTCTGGGGGATACAGCACGCGCTGCACCATGCCCTGTACGGTGGCGATCTGGACGGCGGTATCGGTATCCGGCACCTGCTCGTTCAGCTCCTTGATGCCGAAGATGTCCGCGAAGGTCTGCAAGCGCTCCATGCGCGTGTCCTTGAAGGCGTTCGCGGCCTGTTCGCCGAGGGCGGAACGGTCGACCAGAAACAGCACGCGGCGGAAGCGCTGGGCCTTGAGCAGGCGATAGATGAGGGCAATGCCGGTCTTGGTCTTGCCGGTTCCGGTTGCCATGGCGAGCAGCATCTCGCGCCGGCCTTCGGCGATGGCCGTCTCGGCCGCCCGGATGGCGGCGACCTGAAAGGGATACAGCGAGAAGCCGTAGCTGAACGGCTGCGCCTTCAGGTCACTATTGGCGCGGTCGTCGTCGCGCTTGAGCAGGGCAATCAGTCCTTCCGGGGTGTACCAACCATCCAGCGCGTGCCCGAGATTGTCGGAGCGGCGCAGGTCGCAGAACCAGATGCCGCTGCGCGTCGCGAGCTGGCGCAAGTAGGGGCGTCCGTTCGCGGAAAAGACGAAGGGCAGCCGATAGGCGCCCCAGGGGCCGCCCGGAGACGCGCATTCCTCCGGCAGCAGAACATCGCGGCTGTAGCGCTTGGACTGCTGTAGGGAGCCGGAGACGTCCCGATTCTCGCGCTTGGCCTCGACGGTCCCCAAAGGGATGAGGCCGGCGAAGAGAACATAGTCCGCGGGGCCGGAAGCGGTGGGCCATTCGGCGATTGCGAGGTTCTTGCCTTTCTCCGGCCGCGCACCCTCCGAGTAACGGACTAGCGCCGAATCGGCGATCCAGCCGGCAGCACGGAGCTGCTGATCGATGATCTTTCGGGTCTCCGCCTCGTCCAGCTGGACCTCGGCGGCGGCTTGGGTGGCTGCCGTGACAAGGCCGGTGATGGTTGCCGCGGGCTGAGACGAGGAGACGGCTTGCCGAGCGGAGAGCTGTTGTTCCAGCCGGGCCTTCGCCGACTCGGCCGCCGCGGCCATCTCTTCCCAGAACGACTGCTCGTCCTTCGCTTCCTTGAGCTTCGCTTCGGTCGATGCGAGCCGCTCCGCGGTCTCTTCGTGCTCGGCCCGGTAGTCCGTGAGCGTCTGCGTCAGGCGGTCGAGTTCTTCGCGCAGGTCGGTGGGCTCGTCGCGCGGGGCCTTCGGCGGAATGAAGGGACCGGATCTGTACTCGGAGTCCTTGAAGGTGCGATGGAACCAGACCGCGAGTTGCCAGGTGATCTTGAGTGCCGAGAGTGCGGTGCGGTGATCGCCCGCCAGCGCATGACTTGCGGCATTTCCGGCGCGTCTGACCTCGTTGAAGAGCTGAACGATCTCCCGCGGCAGGATACCCCGGTCCTGCAATCGGCGAATGAGCTCGTACTGCGGCTCCCCCGTGGACAGGTACTCGCCGACGTTGGCGGCGACATGCTGCGCGAGCAATTCCGTCAGCTGGCGCAGCTTGAGAAGGCAGGTATTCGGGTCATCCGGGAAATAGCGCTCGGCGAGCAATCCCAGTCGCAGGAACTGCTCGTCGTGTACTTGCAACAGGGCGAAATTGCTATCGATGACGTTCATGGCATTCATGGATCGGGGCCAGCTTTCATGGCCCAGTGCCACCCCGGAATATGCAGCGTGTGTTCTACGATAACTCAACTCACCGGCGGAACGCCTAACCGCTCCGCCAGCCGCACCAGCTCGGCCACCGACCTCAGGCCCAGCTTGCGCATCAGCCGCCCGCGGTGGACCTTGATGTTCTGCTCGCCGGTGCCGAGGTCCGCGGCGATCTGGTCGGGCCGACGCTGCGACCCAGGCCGGCGAGCCAGCGAACCCGGCCGCCGGGGTCGACGACCCGGAACTCGGTGCGATAGCGCTCGTTCGAGCGCAGCGCCGCCGCGATCAGTTGTTTCACCCGCGCTTGGTCCTGCCGATGCACCCGCTCCAGGAAATCCGCCAGACTCAGCGCCCCGTCAGCGGGCAGCGCGAAGAGCTCGCGCGTCTTTGCCGTGGCCCATACCGCACCTGATTGGGCATCGAGGCCCCAGAACCCGGCATCGGCCGCCTCCGCCGCGAGGCTCAGGCGTTGCTCGCTGACGCTTAAGGCGGCGTCCTTCGCCTGGGCGTCGCGCTCCGCCCGCGCGGCTCGCAACAGCCCGATGCTCAGCTCGGAGCCCATGGCGGCTGCAACAAAGACGAACAACGGCGTGACCAGAATCGGCCAGTGGGCAAAGTTCCAGAACACCAGCACCGCTTGGGCGGTGCCGACCGCGACGCCGACAAAGATGCTGATCGCCAGCGCGAGCGACCGCACGCCCTCTCCCCGCCGCCACGCACTGACGCCCCCGTCGAGGATGAACAGCATCATCGACAGCAGAGCCGCCTGACCCGTCAGCATCCAAGGGTTGGGGACACCCTCTCCGGCCAGCGCGACCGGCGCTCCGAGGAACATGACGTGGTCGATTTCGGTCAGCTCGGTGAAATTGAGATTCGGCCCCGACAGGAAGGTCGCTGCCACCGCGACCGTCCGCAGTCCCACGGCAAGCCAACCCAGCCACAGAAAGCGCGGCCGCAAGCGCAGCGTGACCAAACCTACAATGGCAACAAAGCCGAACCAGACCGGAACCTGGAACCAGCGCAATGCGGTTGCATATTCCGCGGGTGTTTGCGCGCGCAGCATCCAGAGCTCCGTCCCCGCGAGAGCGGCGATGCTGAGCGCGAGCAGCACGAACATCAGGTAGGCTCAGGCGTCTCGCTGAATGAGCCAGGCCGCCAGATAGATGCCGGCGATCGTGGCCGAGAAGGCCGCGATCATGACGTAGGCAATTGTAATCCAGCTCATCCGCCATCCGAGTGCCTGGTTGCCGGGTCCACGCGTTTACCCCGCGTGGTCAGCACCCTATTTAACCAAAGTACAATGTTGCCGAGCTTGCGGCTTGCTTAATCTTGACGCCAAATGGCGCCAAGGGCCTTGAGGATCGCAGCCTCGGCGGCCCTGATGGTTTGCACGCGCGGGCGGCAGGGGGCTGGAGACCTGGCCCTGCCGCTGCGCCCCGGTCACACTCACATCCGCTTTAGCAGGGGGCTCCGATGAGGATGCTGCTGATCGTTTCCATGGCCGCGTTGTTACTGCCGGCAATCGCCACGGCGCAATTCACTGGACCGACCGCGAAGGGCCAAACCAGCACGGTCGAGCAGGCGCGCAATGCACGCGTCGACACCTATGTCACCGTGACCGGTAACATCGTCGCCCACCTGCGGGAAGACTACTTCACCTTCCGTGACAGCACGGGGGAGATTCGGGTCGAGATCGAGCCCGAAGTCTGGCGCAACCGCGAAGTCGGACCCGACACGACCGTTCGGCTGCTGGCCGAGGTGGACCGCAATGCGGCCGGCACCGTCTATCTCTGGGTCCAGTCGCTCGAGATCGTCAACTGAGTATCGATGCCTATTTGCAGGGCGAACTGTCCAGCGACATCCGCCACGAGTATGTCGCCGGACAGGTGTTTGCCATGGCCGGAGCCGGCGAGGCGCATCATCGAATCGCCGGCAATTTCTTCTTTCACCTGCGCGCGGCCACCCGCGGCACGCCCTGCGGCGTCTTCATCAGCGACATGAAGGTGCGGGTGAAGGCGCACGAGGCGTTCTATTATCCGGACGTCCTGCTGACGTGCGACCCGGACGACCGCGAGTCGCTCTATAAGACGGCGCCCTGTCTGATCGCCGAGGTGCTGTCGCCCTCGACCGAGGTCATCGACCGGCGCGAAAAGCTGATTGCCTACCGCTCCCTGCCGTCCCTGCGCAATTACCTGCTGATCGCCCAGGACTGCCGCCGAGTGGAGTGGTACCAGCGCGACGCGGCGGGCGACTGGCGCCACGCGATTGTCGAAGACGGCACGCTGAGTTTCGTCTTCGGTGACGTCAGCGTGAATTTTACCGTCGCCGATCTCTACGAGGATGTCGTGTTGGAGAATTGAGGGGCAACACAGGCCGCACATCGACATGGGCCTCGGAGTCTCGGCGCATCATCCGATGGCCAATGCGCTACCATTCGGCCGCCGAATGCCTCGATCACGCCCGGTTTTTTTCTTTTGGAGCACTGTCCTTGAAGCCCTTTGCCCCGATCCCCTGTCCCGGTGTCCGTCGTCATGCATTAATGGCCGGGATCATCTTGGCCTGCGCTCTGGCGCTGTCGACGTTGCTCACCGGTTGTCTGCCGCCCGATGAGGAAGCCTC
>CAVPHF010000030.1:0-47910 GCA_963704155.1 uncultured Gammaproteobacteria bacterium | reverse complement strand
AAGGCGTTGTAGTTGAAGGGATCGAACTCGGGCAGCAGGCTGGTCCAGGCGAGCTGTTCCAGCCCCGGCAGCTTGCCCAGCAGGTCGAACAGGCGGGTCAGCTTCGCGAGTGGCGTGATGCTGATGGCGGGTGAGACCAGCACGAGGCTGGCCGGGACCGCAAGGTCCGGGTCGTCTGTTGCGTCGAGCGTGTAGTCGAGCGCGATCGCGGCACCCGTGGAGTACCCGATGAGATGGATCGGCTTGCCGTCCAGGGCGGTGGCGAGATGCATCGCGCCCAGGCGTGTCGCCGCGGCCATGTCCTCCCAGGTGACGGTCAGCAGCCCCGCCGGGACGGTACCGTGTCCGGGCATGCGCAGCCCAAGCACGCGATAGCCCTCGGCGTACAGCGCCTCGCCCAGCGCCCGCAGGCTGTACGGCCCGTCCGACATGCCATGCAGCAGCAGCACGCCGCCCACTGGCTCATCGGGGATGAGCTCGAACGTGCGGTTCCAGTTCGGCTGCCGATGCCTGGGGTCGGCTGCGCTGCCAGGGCTGAAACGGTTGACACGCTCAGCGGGGCCGGTCGGTGTCTTCGCGTAGACCTTTTCATCCATTTCGTCGAAGACGCGCGCTTCCAGGGCCAGGTAATCGTCGAGGGTGGCGACCTGCCGGGCCTTTGCGGCGGTGAATTCCTCGTCGAGATGGACCTGGTGCCAGAGCTGAAGCGGCGGCTGGGCGCGGGCCCAAAGCACATAGGCGATCAGGATCGCCGCCACGGCACCGAGCAGGGCGATTCCCAGTCCCCCGAGCAGACGTTTGACGAACCGCGTGGCCCCTGCCATCGATACCTCCGGCTCCCGACAGTGACGCCGGGTGTGATGATGCGTCAATTCCCTGCGACGTTCGGTCTATCGCCGCGCGTTCGAGCATGATCATACCAGCGTTCTACACGCCGGCATCTTTCGCGTGCCGGCCACGCCCGCCGCCGTGTCCGAACGGCATGATGCGGCGACAGTTTGGGCGACATCTTGACGCTGCCGGTTCGGATCGCCGTGCGATGTCTCCATCTACCGACGCGAGCCTTCGGTCGTCCGCGGACAGGCGTCAAGAATCATGGCCGGACGCGCCGCGGGGCCAAAATTCCGAAGGCCGATGCGGTAACATTTCCGCCAATCGCAAGACGATCCCCATTTCGATATGGACGATTTTTCGATATTGGAGTACTGCTCGTGAAACCCCTTGCCTCAACCTCGCGCCCCGACGTCAGTCGTCTTGCCTCAAAGGTCGGCGTGTCCCTGGTCTGCGTTCTGGCGCTGTCGACGCTGCTCACCGGTTGCCTGCCGACCGATGAGGAAGCCTCGCAGCCGGTCCCGGAACCCATCCGCCCGGTCCGGGTCGTCACGGTCGAAAAACTGCCGGGCGGGGAACGCGTCACGCTGACCGGGACCATCCAGGCCCAGGACGATGTCGCGCTGGCCTTCCGGGTCGGCGGGCAGTTGATCGAGCGCACCGTCAACGTCGGCGATCAAGTGGTCGCCGGGCAGGTGGTCGCGCGTCTGGATGCGGTCAACGAGCGCAACGCCGTGGATGCGGCGCGGGCCAACCTGGCCGCCGCCATGGCGCGTCTGGTGGAGGCGCGCAACACCGTGCGCCGCTTCGAGCCGATGCTGCCGCAGGGCTTCGTCGCCCGCGCCGAGTTCGACCGAGCGGTCGAGGCGCGCGACGCCGCCCAGGCCCAGGTCGACGCCGCCCAGGCCCAGGTCGACACCGCCGAGAACCAGCTCGGCTTCACCACCCTGATCGCCGACGGACCGGGCACGGTCACCGAACGCGGCGCCGAGCCCGGCGAGGTGGTCGCGGCCGGACGCATGATCGTCCGCCTGGCCCGCGAAGGTGGCCGCGACGCGGTCTTCGACGTGCCGGCACGGGTCATCGAGTCGGGCTCCGCCGACGACGAGGTGACGGTCGCCCTGAGCACCGACCCCAAGGTCACCACCATCGGGCGCGTGCGCGAGGTCTCGCCCCAGGCCGACCCGGTCACACGCACCTTCCAGGTCCGCGTCGGGCTGGCCAACCCGCCGGCGGCCATGCGCCTCGGCTCCACCGTGACCGGCAGCATCCAGCTCGGCGGCGTGGCCGGCATCGAGATCCCGAACTCGGCCCTGACCTCGACCCGCGGGGCGCCGGCGGTCTGGGTGCTGGACCCGCAAACCAACACCGTGGCCCTGCGCAACATCGACGTGGCGCGCTTCGAGTTGGACCGGGTGCTGGTCGCCCAGGGGCTGGACGCCGGCGAGCTGGTCGTCACCGCCGGTGTCCAGACCCTGCGTCCCGGTCAGCAGGTGCGCCGGCTCGGTGCGCCGGCCCCTGACGAGACCAGTGCCGAGACCAGTCGATGACCGGCCATTGATGAGACCGGCGAACCGTCCGTTGACGAGGCCGACGATGAAACCGGCGATGCCGCCGGCGAGCCGTCCGTCGAACAGGCCGAGGCCCGCCCATGAGCGGCTTCAACCTCTCCGACTGGGCCATCCGCAACCGCTCGGTCACCATCTTCATCATGGCCGCCGTGCTGGTCGCCGGCGTCAGCTCCTTCTACAAGCTGGGCCGCGCCGAAGACCCGCCGTTCACCTTCCGCACCATGGTGGTCAAGGCCATCTGGCCCGGCGCGACGCTCGACGAGACCCTGCAACAGGTCACCGAGCGCCTGGAGCGCACGCTGCAAGAGGTGCCCAACCTCGACAACCTGCGCAGCTTCACGCGCGCCGGCAGCACGCACCATCTTCGTCGACCTGATCGGCAGCACCCAGGGCCAAGCCGTCTCGGATGCCTGGTACCAGGTGCGCAAGAAGGTCGGCGACATGCGCCATACCCTGCCGCAGGGCATCCGCGGCCCCTTCTTCAACGACGAGTTCGGCGACACCTTCGGCATCATCTACGCCTTCACCGCCGACGGCTTCACGCATCGCGAACTGCGCGACGCGGTCGAGGCCGCCCGCTCCCAGCTCCTGACCGTCCCCGACGTCTCCAAGATCGACATCCTCGGCGCCCAGGACGAGATCATCTACATCGACTTCTCCGCCGAACGGCTCGCCGGCCTCGGCTTCGACCCGAGCACCCTGATCGCCGCCCTGCGCGCGCAGAACATCGTCAGCCCGGCCGGTGAACTGAGCACCCGCGACGAATCGATTGCACTGCGGGTCTCCGGTGCCTTCGCCAACGAGCAAGACATCGCCGACGTCACCTTCGCCGTCGGCGATCGCATGCTGCGGCTGCGCGACATCGCCGATGTGCGCCGCGGCTTCAGCGACCCGCCGCAGCCGATGTTCCGCATCAACGGCGAACCGGCCATCGGGCTCGCCATCGCCATGCGCGACGGCGGCGACACCCTGGCGCTCGGGCGCAACGTCGCCCAGGCCATCGCCGACATCAAGGCCGACCTGCCGCACGGCATCGAGCCGCGGCTGGTCGCCGATCAGCCGTTGACGGTGGATCTGGCCATCAACGAGTTCACCACCTCGCTGTGGCAGGCGATCGGCATCGTGCTGGTGATCAGCTTCGTCGCGCTCGGCGTGCGCGCCGGCACCGTGGTGGCCATCGCCATCCCGCTGACGCTGGCGGTGGTCTTCCCGATGATGGACATGGTCGACATCGACCTGCAGCGGGTCTCGCTCGGCGCGCTGATCATCGCCCTGGCGCTGATGGTCGACGACGCCATGACCAGCATCGACGCCATGAGCCGGCGCCTGGCCGCCGGCGACGACAAGGTCAGCGCCGCCACCTACGCCTACAAGCACCTGGCCTTCGCGATGCTGATCGGCACCCTGGTCACCATCGCCGGCTTCGTGCCGATCGGCTTTGCGCAGAGCTCCGCCGGCGAATACACCTTCTCCATCTTCGCCGTGGTCGGCATCGCGCTGCTCGCGTCCTGGTTCGTCGCCATGGTGTTCGCGCCGCTGCTCGGCATGGTGCTGTTGCGTCCGCCCAAGGCCGGAGCGGACGACAAACCGAATTGGACCGTGACCGCCTACCGCGGCCTGCTGACGCTGGCGATGCGCGCGCGCTGGTTCACCATCGCGCTGACGCTCGCCGTCTTCGTCGCCGCCATCCTGGCGCTGGCACAGGTGCCGCGGCAGTTCTTCCCGTCCTCGGATCGCCCGGAACTGATCGTCGACCTGCGCCTGCCGCAGAACGCCTCGATCCATGCCACCGAGCGCCTGGTCGATGAGTTCGAACAGATCCTGCGCGAAGACCCCGAGTTCGCCGCCGAGATCGAACGCTGGAGCACCTACATCGGTCAGGGCGCGATCCGCTTCTACCTGCCGCTGGACGTGCAGCTGGCCAACCCGTTCTTTGCCCAGGCGGTCATCGTCACCAACGACATCGAGGCCCGAGAACGCCTGCAGCCGCGGCTCGAAGCAGCTGCTGGCGGAGCAATTCCCGCAGGTGGTCGGGCGCGTCTCGCCGCTGGAGCTGGGGCCGCCGGTGGGCTGGCCGGTGCAGTATCGCGTGCTCGGACCGGACCCGACCCAACTGCGCGACATCGCCATGGACCTGGCGGATCGGGTGGCGGCGAATCCCGGCACGCGCCGCGTCAACTTCGACTGGATGGAGCCGGAGCGGGAGCTGCACATCCGCATCGACCAGGAACAGGCGCGTCAGCTGGGCCTGAGCTCCCAGGCGGTCGCCACCGCGCTGAACGCCAACATCTCCGGCACCCCCATCACCCAGGTCCGCGACGACATCTATCTGGTCAACGTCGTCGCGCGCGAGCTGGGCGGACAAAGCCTGTCGGTCGAGACCCTGCGCACGCTGCCGGTGTCGCTGCCCAATGGCCGCACCGTCCCGCTGAGCCAGTTCGCGACCTTCGAGTACGGCCAGGACTACCCGCTGGTCTGGCGGCGCGACCGGGTGCCGACCCTGACGGTGCAGGCGGACGTCGCGCCCGGCACGCTGCCGGAGACCGTGGTCGCCGAGCTGGACGCGCCCATCGCCGAGCTGAACGCGAGCCTGCCCGCGGGCTACCGCATCGAGCTCGGCGGCGCGGTGGAGGAGAGCGCCTACTCGCAGGCCTCGGTGTTCGCCGTGGTGCCGATCATGCTGCTGATCATGCTCAGCTTGCTGATCTTCCAGCTCAAGAGCTTCGCGCGCCTGTTCATGGTCCTGAGCCTGGTGCCGCTGGGGCTGATCGGCGTGGTCGGCGCGCTGCTGGCCGCCGGCAAGCCGCTCGGCTTCGTCGCCATCCTCGGCATCCTGGCGCTGGTCGGCATGATCGCCAAGAACGCGGTCATCCTGATCGACCAGATCGAGGCCGAGCGCAACGCCGGCAAGACGGTCTGGGACGCGGTGGTCGAGGCCAGCGTCTCGCGCTTCCGCCCGATCATGCTCACCGCGCTGTCCACCATCCTCGGCATGATCCCGATCGCCCCGACGGTGTTCTGGGGCTCGATGGCCTACGCCATCATGGGCGGCCTCGCGGTCGCCTCGCTGCTGACGCTGGTGTTCCTGCCGACGCTCTATGTCACCTGGTTCAGGGGCAAGTGCGCCGAAGCTCGAGGGGGCGGTTGTTGGCGCTTGAGCTCATCTGCTCTACCGTATCCTGTGGCAGGACCGCCCTTCGCGGCGCCGTTTCGGTGCTGCTGAGGCGGCTTTCTCGGGGGCGTCTCCAGCACTCATCAACCCAACCGCAACCCTAAGCGCAGCGAGGACTCAGCATGGCTGGAAGTTCAATGTCCGACCCTAGACGCGGCGATGAACGCGACCCAGTGCAGGTCGACTTCGCCCTTCAGGGCGGCGGCGCCCACGGCGCCTTTTCCTGGGGCGTTCTCGATCGACTGCTGCAAGAGCCCTGGCTGCACATCGACGGTGTTTCGGGCACCTCCGCCGGCGCCATGAATGCAGCGGTCCTGAGCGACGGATTCGCCGAGGGGGGGCCGGACGGGGCGCGTGCCGCGCTGGAACGCTTTTGGCGCCAAGTCTCTCAGGCCGCGCGCTTGAGCCCGCTGCAGCGCGCTCCGCTGGATATCCTCCTTGGTCGATGGACCATGGACAACTCGCCGGCCTTCATCACAATGGACCTGGCATCGCGCCTGTTTTCCCCCTATGACCTGAACCCAGCCGATCTAAATCCGTTGCGAGATATCCTCGCCGAGGCGATCGACTTTTCCCGACTGGCGCGTTCCGAGATCAAGGTCTTCGTCACCGCCACCAACGTGCACACCGGACGCCCGCGTATCTTTCGCAATGCCGAGATGACGCCGGATTCGTTGCTCGCCTCGGCCTGTCTGCCGATGATGTTCCAGGCCGTGGAGATCGACGGAGAGGCCTACTGGGACGGCGGCTTCTCCGGTAACCCGACCATCTCGCCGCTGGTCCGGGAGTGCAGCGCGCACGATACCATTCTGATTCAGATCAACCCGGTCGAGCGCGCGAGCACGCCGCGCTCGGCCCGCGACATCCGCAATCGCGAGAACGAGATCGCCTTCAATGCCCCGCTGCTGAAGGAATTGCGCATGATCGCGCTGCTGCGGCAGGTGGTCGACCCGGGCCGTACGGAGGGCGCGCTCTGGGCGGCCATGCGGCTGCATCGGATCAGCAGCCCGGCCATGATCGATCTCGGCTACTCGTCCAAGCTGAACGCCGAATGGGCCTTCCTGTGCATGCTGCGAGACGAGGGTCGGCGCACGGCGGAGGCATTCTTGGACCGGCATGGCCATGATATTGGCCAGCGCCCAACCTATGAGATCGATGACCTACTGGAGGGCATGTGAGTCATGGGGCTGATCGGTATCCTGCTCGGGCTCGCGCTCCTCATCGGCTTTGCGTATCGCGGGTGGAGCGTGCTCTTGCTGACACCGGTCGCTGCCTTGGTCGCGGCCGGCTTGTCTGGCGAACCGCTGCTGGCGCACTGGACCCAGACCTTTATGAGCGGCGCGGCAGGGTTCTTCGCGCAGTTCTTCCCCATCTTTCTGCTGGGCGCGCTGTTCGGCAAGCTGATGGAGGACTCTGGATCGGTGCAATCGGTGGCCGGCTTCATCGGTGATCGACTGGGGCCGCGTCGTGCCATCCTGGCCGTGGTGCTTGCTGGCGCGCTGGTCACCTACGGGGGTGTGAGTCTGTTCGTTGCCATCTTCGTTTTGGTGCCGATGGCCCAGCCGCTTTTCCGGGATGCCAAGATCCCGCGTTACCTGATGCCGGCGGCGGTCGCGCTCGGCACCTCGACCTTCACCATGACGGCACTGCCAGGCACGCCCGCGGTTCAGAACGCCATCCCGATGCCGTTCTTTGGCACCACACCCTTTGCAGCACCCGGTTTGGGCCTGATCGCCGCGGCCATCATGTTGCTCTTCGGCCTCTGGTGGCTGGCCCGCGCCGAGGCGTCCGCGCGGCGTCGCGGTATCGGCTACGAGGGCGTGCCAGTGATGACCGCTGACCAGGCGGCCGACGATCTGCTGGTGCGCGAGCGCGCGACCACGGCCGGCAGCTTTGACCCACCGGAGGTCCACCAGGGTCAGGTCAGCGCGGACCGACCGCCGGTGTTCATCGCCTTCCTGCCGCTGCTGGTGGTGGTCGCGGTCAATCTCGTCATGAGCCTGGTGGTCTTGCCGCGGTTGGACCTGGCCTTTCTCGCCGAAGACCGTTGGGGGCAGACATCGCCGGCGGCGGTCAGCGGCATCTGGTCCGTGGTGGTGGCGCTGCTCGTGGCCATCCTGGTGCTGCTCGCGCTCAACTGGAAACGCCTGCCCAGGCTGCGCGACAGCGTCGATGCCGGGCTGAACGCCTCGGTGCTGCCGGTCGTCAGCGTCGCCAGCCTGGTCGGATTCGGCAGCGTCGTGGCGGCCTTGCCGGCCTTCGAACTGGTGCGCGAGTGGGTGCTGGGGATCGAGGGCGGACCGCTGGTCTCGCTGGCGGTGTCCACCAACGTCCTGGCCGCACTGACCGGCTCGGCATCCGGCGGACTCACCATCGCGCTGGAGGCGCTCGGCTCCACCTACGTGCAGCTCGCTGCTGAGTTGGGCATCGACCCGGCGCTGATGCACCGCGTGGCCGTGATCGCGGCCGGAACCCTGGACAGCCTGCCGCACAACGGCGCCGTGGTCACGCTGCTAGCGGTCTGCGGTGCAACCCACAAAGAGAGCTACTTCGACATAGTCATGGTCGCCATCGTCGGCGCGATAGTCGCGCTGGCTGCGGTGATCGTGTTGGGCACGGTGTTCGGCTCGTTCTGAGGTTCGAGCCCGGCCAGACTCACTCGCGGGTGACGACAACGAGCTGCTGACGATCGTCCAGCCGCAGTTGCACCCTGGCTGTGGTCAGCTCGGCCTGCCCCTGTTGAATCAGCGTACGCAGTTCCGTCTCGCTCAGACGGTGCTCGTCGATCAATTTCGGGACCCTGAAGTCGCAGCCCTCGCGCCAGCGGTTGCAGCCGTATGCGTGATGACCCTCGATGACCTCGCCCTGCCGGCATCTGGGGCATGGCAGCCGATCAGCACGCCCTGACCCGAGACTCGGCAGCTGGGCCGCCGGCACGCCAGACGCGCCGCGGCCCTGTGCCCGCTCCTGAGCCGGAGCCCTTACCGAAGCCAGCGCCGGAGCCGGCTCCGAAGCGCGGGCCGGCTCGCGCTCGAACTCGAAGCCGATCTTTCCGCTTTCATCCAGGCGCAGCTTGGCACTGAAGGGCTTGCCGGCCTTCGACTTGAAGTCGTCGATGAGGTCGCTGCGGCCGCCGGCCAGCAACTGCTTGATCTCCTGCCCCGTCACCCGGTGTCCGGACAGGTGCTTCCAGATCGTCAAGCCACAGCCGTCGCGCCAGCGGCTGCAGCCAAATGCCTTTCGGCTTTCGACGACCTCGCCTTGTTCGCATATCGGACAGCGGCCGAGGCCGGTCGCCTGTGCCGCTCCCCCTCCACCTGTCTGGCCGGGCATCTGGCCCGGCGCCTGGCCACCGGCAACGCCCGTTCTGGTGCCTTTACCGGCGCGCTTGCGGCCCTTGGCTGCTACGCCACTCCCTGCGCGAGCGCCCTTGGCCGCCGCAAGCTGCTCCGCGCTCATGGCCGGTCCGCCCGCGATCCTCGGAATCAGCTCGCCAAGCAGCGCGACGATATCGCGGTAGAAGGCATCGGCGTCGGCGCTTCCCTGCTCGATGTCCTTCAGCCGCTGTTCCCAGGCGGCCGTCAACTCGACGCTGCGCAAGGGCTCGGCCACCAGCTCGATCAGGGCCTTGCCCTTGTCGGTCGCCCGCAGCTGTTTGCGCTGGCGCTCGATGTAGCCGGTGCGGATCAACTTTTCGATGATCTCCGCCCGCGTCGCCGGGGTGCCGAGTCCGGATGCCTTCATGGCTGCGGCCAGGGCATCGTCGTCAATCTCGCGGCCGGCGTGCTTCATCGCGTTGAGCAGGGTCGCGTCATCGAACGGACGTGGCGGCTGCGTCTCCTTCTCGACTACCTCCAGCGCGTCCAGGTGCACAATCTGGCCCTTTTGCAACGGCGGCAGTACGCGATGCTCGACGGTCGCTTCGGCTTGGCGCTCGGAGCCATCGCCCCTGGGCAGGCGCCGCCGCGGCTCGACCCGCTTCCAACCCGGCTCCAGCTCCAATGAGCCCTTGGCGATGAAGGTCTCTCCACCAATGCTCAGAGTGACGCGCGTCTCCTCCACCCGCTGGTCTGGCAGGAAGACGCCAACGAAGCGCGCCGCGACCAGATCATAGATGCGGCGCAAGGGCTCGGGCAGTCCAGCCGACGGAGCTTTCGCGGTGGGCAGGATGGCGTGGTGGTCGGTCAGCTTGGTCTTGTCGACGTACATCTTGCTCAGCTTGTGGCCGGCCGACAGGCGCGTAAGCGCCTCACCGGCCAGCGGGTGGTCGACGGCCTCGAGTATGGCGGGGAGTTGCGGCAGCATGTCCTCGCCGATGTGGCGGCTCTCGGTGCGCGGATAACTGATCAGCTTGTGCGTTTCATAGAGCGCCTGGGCCAGCTCCAGCACCTTGGCGGCGGTGAAACCGAAGCGTCGATTGGCGTCGCGTTGCAGGTTGGTCAAGTCATACAGCGGCGGCGGGCGATTGCTGCGGACTCGCTTGTCCACCGCGGTCACGACGCCGGTGCGATGCGGCTCGACGGCCTGGCCGATAGCCTGCCGCAACCGTTCGGCCTGCTCTTTCTTGTCGATGCGCGCCTCGCCGTTCCGTTCGTAGCGGGCATCAAAGCCCTCCGCGAGGTGCGCGACCAGTTCGTAGAAAACGGCCTTGGTGAAGTTCGCAATCAGCGCGTCGCGCCCGACGATCATCGCCAGGGTCGGCGTCTGCACCCGACCTATGGTGCAGAGCAGGCGATTGTGCACCGTATAGGCACGGGTGAGGTTCATACCGACCAACCAGTCGGCCTGGGCGCGGGCGCGCGCCGCTGCCGCCAGGGCGTCGTAATCCGCGCCAGGACGCAGCCGCTCGAGGCCGGCACGGATCGCCTCGTCGGTGAGGCTAGAGATCCACAGACGCTGCACCGGCTTTCGGCAACGGGCATGCTCGGCGATCAGACGGAAGATAAGCTCGCCCTCGCGCCCGGCATCGGTCGCGCAGACGACGCGCTTGGTGGCGGCGTCGGCGAGCAGCGCCTTGATCACCTTGAACTGGGCGGCGGTGCGCTTGTCGGTGCGCAACCGCCATCGGTCCGGGATCATCGGCAGCTGGGCCATGGCCCAGCTGCCCGCCCAGGCGGGACCATAGTCATCCGGCTCGGCGAAATGCACCAGGTGTCCCAATGCCCAGGTCACACACCAGCCGTTACCGCGCAGACAGCCCTCGCCCTTGGTCCGCGCACCGAGGACACGGGCGATGTCGCGGGCGACGCTGGGTTTTTCGGCAACGATAACGGTGGTCATCTACGAGTCTCAGGCGATTGCCGGAAGCCAAGGCGCCAAACGCCGCTTGCCGCGGTCGAATCAACCCCAATTTGAAACGGAATTAGACCACCTTGGGCGTGACAAGAAATGACTTCAGAACAGAACAAGCGGCCCGGCCTGGGCGGCCGCGGCGAACTGCTGGTGGCGATGCAATTCCTGCTGATGATCGGCTTCGCGCTGCTGCCAGTTTGGCACCCCGGCATCGGCGCCGATACGCTCGACGCAAGCGCGACGCCGCGCCTGATCGGGGCCGTGGCGCTTGCGCTCGCGGCGCTGGTGTTCGGCGGGCTGGGCTCGCATCACATCCGTGATTATCTGACCCCGCTGCCCTATCCGGTCGACCACAGCCAGTTGGTGCAGCACGGCGTCTACGGCATTGTCCGGCATCCGCTGTATTCTAGCCTGCTGTTCGCGGGGCTGGCCTGGACCCTCTACAACCTGAGCCTGTCGCACCTGTTGATGCTGATCCTGTGTTTTTTCTTCTTCAACTACAAGGCCGGCAAGGAGGAGGCATGGCTAACCGAGCGGCACCCCGAATACAGCGACTACGCGCGTCGGGTGAGAAAGTTCGTGCCTTGGGTGTATTGACTCAAGGGGTTCGACACCGACGGCAGCCCGATGCCGATAACCCGTTGCGCTAACCGACCGGCACGTGTGTAATCGTTAGCCATCCCGCCGCTTCGGTACTCGCCATCATGCCTGCCTCGCCCAAGGTCGCCGCAATCGCCGACGCGCGTCTCGACGACGCCTATCTGCCGGCGCCTGGCAGCTTCGACGAGATGCGCGCGGCGGACGGCTCGCTGCGGCCGCATTGGCAGTATCTGTTGGATACGCTGCGCCAGCTCGGCCCGCGCGGCGTCGACGCGCGCTGGCGAGAGGCGCGTCGGCTGGTGCGCGACAACGGCGTCACCTACAACCTGCATGGCGACCCGCGCGGCATGTCGCGGCCCTGGGAGCTTGACCCGATGCCGCTGCTGATTCGCGGCGAGGAATGGGCCGAATTGGAGCGCGGGCTGATCCAGCGCGCCGAACTGCTGAACGCGGTGCTGCTGGATCTTTACGGCCCGCGCACGCTGATCAGCAAAGGCAGTCTGCCGGCGGAACTCGTGGACGGCTACGGCGGCTATCTGCTCCCCTGCCACGGCGTCGACGTCTCGGACAACCGTCCGCTGATCCTCTACAGCGCCGATCTCACACGCGACATCACCGGTCAATGGCGGGTCATCGGCGACCGCACTCAAACACCGTCGGGCGCCGGCTACGCCCTGGAGAACCGGGTGGTGCTCTCACGCGTGCTGCCGAGTCTGTTCCGCGACTCGCACGTACACCGGCTGGCGGGCTTCTTCCGCTCCGTGCGCCGCGCGATGGCCCGGCTGGCGCCGCGCAGCGAGGACCATGCGCGGGTGGCCCTGTTGACGCCTGGGCCAAGCAATTCGGCCTACTTCGAGCACGCCTATCTGGCCAACTACCTGGGCTACACACTGGTGCAGGGCGGCGACCTGTCGGTGCGCGACGGCGCGCTCTGGCTGCGCACCCTGGGCCGGCTCGAGCGCATCGATGCCGTGCTGCGGCGCGTCGGCGACTGCTGGTGCGACCCGCTGGAACTGCGCGAGGATTCACTGCTCGGCGTGCCCGGTCTGGTGCAGGCGGTGCGCGCAGGTAATCTGACCGTCGCCAATGCGCTGGGTAGCGGTGTATTGGAGCATCCGGGCCTGATGGCCTTCCTGCCACAGCTGTGCCAGCAGTTGCTCGGCGAAGACCTGCTGCTGCCGCACCTACGCACCTTATGGTGCGGGCGGCGCGAAGACCGCGACTTCGTCATCACCAACCTTGGCAACCTGGTGATCAAGCCCGCCGGCACGCGCGGGGACATGAGCGGCGGCCCGCGGGTGCTGTTCGGCCGCAAGCTCTCGCCCGACGAGCGCGACCGTCTGGTCGCCGCGATTCGCGCCGAGCCGTACAAGTTCGTCGCACAGGAAGAGGTCGCCCCGTCCACCGCGCCCGTCTACCTCGACGGCCATTTGGAGCCCCACCCCTTCGTGCTGCGCAGCTTCCTGGTCAGCGAGGAGGAGGGCTACGCGGTCATGCCGGGCGGCCTGAGCCGGGTCGCGCTGGAGCAAGACACGCCGATGGTCTCCAGCCAGCTCGGCGGACTGGGCAAAGACACCTGGGTGCTGGCCAGCGAGCCGGAGCGGCAGGAGACCCTGCTGGTCAGCACGGACCAGCAATCGCCGGCGGTAGTGCACGAGAGCGAGGTGTCCTCGCGCGTGGCGGACAACCTGTTCTGGATCGGCCGCTATGCCGAGCGCGCGGAGGGCCTGGTGCGCCTGCTGCGGGTGGCCGTAATCAAACTCACCGAGCATGCCAGCTTCACCGTCGAGGACGACGGCGGCGGCTGCATGCAGTCGCTGCTTGAGGCGCTGACGCATCAGAGCCAGACCTATCCCGGCTTCGTCGGCGAGGGCAGCGCTGAGATGCTGTTGACGCCGACACCGGAGATGCTGTCGCTGATCACCGACATCGAGCGTATCGGCGGGCTGCCGCAGACCCTTCAGGCGCTCGGCCAAGCCGCCTGGTCCGTGCGCGATCGCCTCTCCAACGACACCTGGCGCGTGGTTAACGACATCGAGCGCCATCTGCACTCGCTGACCAAGCAGCCGCCGCAGGCCCTCGGCGGGGCACTCGACGTGCTGGATCCGCTCGTCACATCCTTGGTGGCCTTCTCCGCGCTGACGCACGAGAACATGACGCACAACGAGGGCTGGCATTTTCTCGAGGCCGGCCGGCGGCTGGAGCGCGGGGTCAACATCGCCACGCTGCTGGCATCGACCTTGGCGCCAGCTGGACCCGATAGCGAGGAGAGCAGCGTGGTGGAGGCCGTGCTCGGCGTCACCGACAGCCTGATTACGTACCGCCGCCGCTACCAGGCCGGCACCCGTGTCGGCGCCTTGCTCGATCTGGTGTTTCAGGACGAAACCAACCCGCGCTCGCTGGCCTATCAGTTGGTGCAGCTGCAGCGGCTGATCGATCAGATGCCTCGGGACTCCATGACGCCGACCCGCAGCACGGCGCAAAAGGGCGTGCTGCGCTTGTTGACCGAACTGCGCCTGGCCGAGATCGACCAGCTGGTCCAGATCGACGCAGGCGGCCTGGCGCGTACCGCGCTCAGTGAACTGCTGAACTCGCTCGCGAAGGGGATGACGGCGCTGTCGGATGCACTGACCGCGCAATACTTCCGCCATGAGGAGCAGCCGCATCATATGATCGAGCATCGCCTGCCGGCGGCGCGCGGGAAGGGGTGACGGCGACATGCGTTACCGCATCCAGCACATCACCCAGTACGCCTATGGCGATCCGGTCTCGCTGTGCCACAGCATCACGCACCTGAAGCCCCGCGAAACCAGCTTCCAGCGCTGCCTCAGCAGCCAGGTGCGCGTTTCCCCCTGGCCCTCGGTGTCGCGCGAGCACCGCGACATGTTCGGCAACCGCATCAACTACTTCTCGATCCAGCAATCGCATCTGGCGTTGGAGATCACGGCCAACAGCGAGGTCGAGGTGCAGACGCCAGCCGCGCCGCCGCTGGCCGAAACGCCGGCCTGGGAGCGGGTGCGCGATCAACTGAACGAGGATCGGGATGCGGTCGCCATCGGCGCGCGCATCTTCGCGCTGCCATCTCCGGCCATCCCGTTGGACGCCGCCGCCATCGGCTATGCCAGGGAGTCATTCACGCCGGGCCGACCCGTGCTCGAGGCAGCGCACGACCTGATGAGCCGTATCTATGCCGAGTTCGAGTACGACCCGGCCTTCACCGAGGTCGCGACACCGCTCGCCTCCGTGCTCGAGCACCGGCGCGGGGTTTGCCAGGACTTTGCGCATGTCGGCATCGCCTGTCTGCGCGGTCTCGGGTTGGCAGCGCGCTATGTCAGCGGCTATCTGGAGACCCTGCCGCCGCCGGGCGAGCCCAAGCTGCGCGGCGCCGATGCCTCGCACGCCTGGTTCTCGGTGTTCGTACCCGGGTTGGCAGAGGACGCCGACGGCCAAGCGACCGGTGGCTGGATCGACTTCGACCCGACCAACGATTGCCTGATCCACGAACAGCACATCACCACCGCCGTCGGCCGCGACTATCAGGACGTGACCCCGGTACGCGGCGTCTTTTACGGCGGCGGCGAGCACGAACTCAAGGTCTCGGTGGACGTCGACAGGCTGGCGTGAATCGCAGCCTAGGCGATTGCGGGAGAAGGCCGACGGAAATCGCCTTAGTCGATCAGGCGCTCGCGTTCAGCGCGCCGCCAGTAAGCCAGGTGTATGTCGCGGCTCCGATCCGCATCAATCGGCATCTCGATCAATGCCGGGCGAGGTGGCTGGCGTGACGCATCCCGCAACACCGCGCCGAGGGCGCCGGCGTCCTCGACCAGCCGATGCGCGAGCCGAAAGGTCGCGGCCAGTGCCTTAAGGTCCAGATCGACCGGCGTACGCCAAAACGCCTCGAAGTCGGGCAGGCCGTGCTGCGGCAGGTAGTCGAATATGCGTCCGCCGCCGTTGTTGATGACCAGGAGCGGTCGCGCCAGGCGCGCGCTCAGCAGCAACCCGCTCAGGTCATGCGCCAGCGAGAGATCACCGAGCAGCGCCCAACAGGCTGGGCCGGCATGATTGAGGCCGGCCAGCGTCGAGACTTGGCCATCGATACCGCTGACGCCGCGATTGCCGTGCAGCAACAATGGTTCTGCACGGGTGCCAGACCAGGTGTCGAGCTGACGGATGGGCATCGAGTTGGCGCAGAGCAGCGCCTCGCCCGCGGGTAGGCCACGCATCAGCAAACCCAGGATCTGGCCCTCGCACCAGCCGGATTCGATCAGGTGACGCTCAGCAAGCGCGGCGACCCGCCGATCCGCCGCGAGCCAGCGGTTTCTCCAATGCCGGTCGGCAAAACCCGCCGGAGCGCGGAGCAAAGAGCGGCACATCGCCTCCGGCTCAGCGCGCAGCAGACGCACGACATCATGGGTTGGATCGGACCAACCGCCGCTCGCATCGACCAACAGGGTCGGGATGCCGCTCAGCCATTGGCCGAGGCGCTTGGAGACAGGCGCGCCGCCGAAACGCAGCACCCAGTCCGGGCGCAGTTGTTTGGCGGCATCCTGGTTGCGCAGCAACGCGTCGTAGCCGCTGACGATATCGCAGGAATCCGGCCCGAAGCGCAGGCCAGACAGCGGGTCGGCCAGCACCGGCAGCCCAAGGTGCTCGGCGCACTCCCGCAGCGCGCCCGCGAATGCGCCGGTGAAGCGTCCGGGGCCGCAGACAATGATGCCGCCGCCGGATGGCAACGCCGGCGGCTGTTGGAGGCGATCGGGTTGGCCGCTGCTGGCACCGATCTCGACTTCAGCGTCGCGTCCGGGCGCGACAGACGGCATCGCCGGGGGCTCGGCCGGCGGCTCACATGGGCCGGCCGGCACCAGCGGCTCGTCGAACGGCAGGTTCAGATGCACCGGACCCGGTCTGGGAGCCAGGCTGATCGAGCCCGCGCGCAGACCAAGGGCGCGTACCGCCTTGAGTGCCGACGGATCATCCCGCGGCAGGCCGGGATCATGGCTCTCGCGCACGAAGGCGCCGAACAGCCGGGTCTGATCGATGGTCTGATTGGCACCCCAGTTGCGCAGCAGTGGCGGACGGTCGGCACTGATGAGGATCATGGGCACACCGGACTCGTGCGCTTCGATCACGGCCGGATACCAATGCGAGGGCGCGCTGCCGGAGGTCGCGAGCAGCGCGACCGGACAAGCGGACGCGCGCGCGGCGCCGAGCGCGTAAAAGGCGGCGCTGCGCTCGTCCAGAATGGGAACCATGGCGAGACCGGCGTGGCGCTGGGCCGCCAGCACCATTGGCGTCGAGCGCGAGCCCGGCGACATGACCAGCGTGCGCAGGCCGGCCGCAACGAGGCCGTTCAGCAGCGCAGCACTCCAACGCAGGTTGCGGCAACCGGTGTCGCTGGCGCCGAGGCCTTGCTGGTCGCCGGCGCTAGTCACGCGTACTGCAGCGCGCTCAACATCGCCTTCAGCTTGTCCTCGGTCTCATCCCACTCCGAGATGGCATCGGAGCCGGCGACGATGCCGGCGCCGGCGTAGAGCTCGGCGCGCTCGCCGCAGACCCGCGCGCAGCGCAGCAGGACCCACAGCTCGCCACTCAGGTCGGGCTCGACGATGCCGGCCGCGCCGGTGTACCAGCCGCGCTCGAACGGCTCGCCGGCGTGCAGCCAGGCCCGCGCCTTGTCCCTCGGCTGCCCGTTGGTGGCTGGCGTCGGATGCAGACGCTCGGCGATGTCGAAGACATTGGTACCGAAGCGAGGGATCGCCTCGATGGTGCTCCACAGATGCTGGGCATTGCTGAGCTGCATCACGCTGGGCGTCGGCGCCGAGGCGATGCCATCGCAACAATCGGCCAGGGCGCCATGGATGGCATCGATGACGAAGCGGTGCTCACGCAGGTTCTTGTCGCAGCGGAGCAGCGCCCGCGCCAACTCGGCATCGCGCTCGGTGGTCTCGGCGCGCGACGCGGTGCCGGCGATGGCGTCCACCGTCAGCCGCGCGCCTTGCTGGCTCAGCAGGCGCTCAGGCGTCGCGGCGACGAAGCTCTTGCCGTTGCGCCGCAGATTGATGATCTGGCATGACGGAAACAGGCAGCCGAGCGCGCCGAGCAGCCGTCCGACGTCGAAGCAGCGCGGTCCACTGACATCGAGCCGCCGCGACAAGACCACCTTGTCGAGCCCGGAAGCAGCGATCTGCTCGAGCACGTCTGCGACCATGGCAGACCAACCGGTGAAGTCCGGTTCGGCGAAATCGCGTGTCAGCGGTGCCGGCATCAGGGGACCGACGGCGGGCTCGTAGAGCTTCGGCACCAGCCGGCGCAGCGCGGTGCGCCAAGCGTCGGCGAGTTGATCGCGCGTTGCCGGCAATGCCGCCGAGAGGATCAGCGCGGCCTCGCCGTCGCGGCTGCGGATGCCGATCTCCGGCACCCAGAGTATGGCGTTGGGCAGATGGTCCTCAATCTGCGGCACCGCATCGGCGCTAGCCGCAAAGCCGAGCATCGCGAAGGCGTCGAAGCCGGTGTCGTCCGGGTCGAGCCGATGCCAGCGCTGTCCGAGCGAGACGCCAAGATCCGCGAGTCGCCGCAGGCGCTGAGATCCCTCGGCGTGCCACTCGGCGGCACAGCCGTAACCGGCATGCAGTTCACCGCGCTGTGCGTGTTGGAACTGAAACTGCTGGCCGTCCAGCTGCGGCGCATTGAGAGGTGCGCGCGGCAGCGGCAAAAGCAGCGAGACCAATGGCCCGGCGCCATCGAATTCGGCGTCGGTCGAGCGCCGCGGCAATTCGTCAGCCGACAAGGGCAGACTGCCAAGCCGTTCGACGAGACGCGCCTCCAGATGCTCCAAGATCTTCAGCGAAGCCTGCATAGTCAGACGGCTTGTGCGTTCGCGGCGGCGGATGCGTCGGCGATGACGTCAGCGGACGGAACGCCTAGGCGGGCGTCCCGCTGGCGGTTCCCGCGCTCGCGGAACTCCAGAAGGCATCGATGGCAGCGATGCACTGTGTCGGCCGCTCCCACTGCGGGATGCCCAAGGTCGGCTCGACACGCGCCGTCTGCCAGTTGGCATGCTGCGCGACGAAGTCCGGCAGCAGATCGAAGGTGACATTGGCGTCGCGGTCGTAGATCACCAACACGGGCAGCTTGAGCTTCTCGTAGATGACATCCACGGCATTGCGTGTGAACAGCTTACCAGACAGAAAACAGTAGGGTGCATGTCGGGCGCCTGGCTGATGTGAGGTCGCGTAGGCGTAGTCGATCAGTTCCTCGGGCGGCTCACCGACATAGCTCTGGCGCAAAAAGTAGCGGATGCCGCCACGCTTGGTGAGCAGCTTGTAGAGCCCTTGGCCGAGTCCGGGCAGTGTGACGACGCGGTGCACTGCATCGCCAACACCGCCCGATGGCAAGCGGCGCTTGCTGAAACCGGTCGGCGACAGCAGCGTCAGCGTATTGAAGCGCTCGGCGGCCGCCAAGGCCGCGCGTCCGGCGAACTCCGAGCTCAGCGAGAAGGCGATGACGTCCGCCGGTTCCTTGACGATATTGGTTAGAAAGGCGGCGATGGCGTTGGCGTAGAGTTCCGGTGTGTATGCACGATCACTGCGGTCGGAGAAGCCGAAACCGGGAAGTTCTGGGGCGTAGACCCGGCGCGTCGCCCGGTAGTGCTCGAACAGCGGCTTCATCTCGAAGGCACTCGGTGCGGCATTGATGCTGTGCAGCAGCACCAAGGGCCTGCTCTCCTGCGGACCGTCCGCGTAGTAACTGATTTCCTTTAGGTGCGTCGTCGAGAAGGTGTCGCGCGGCGCATCGACGGCCGGCGGCAGCTCGACCAGGCTCTGCATGGCCTGGGCCCTGCTCGGCATGGCCGAGCGACCGCGGACGGACTCGGTGCCTGCTGTGATGGCGGCGATATTGGCGGCGGCTGCCGCGGGTTGCAAATGCATTTTCGTGTCCTCTTCATGGCCGGCGGCTGGCCGGCGAGACTGGAAACCTATGGGTGCCTAAACGGCGGACCGGCTAGGCGGAACTTTTGGGCGGACCTGCTCAGCGCTAGGCGCGCGAGCAGGCAACATCGGCCAAGGCTTGCTGGCGGAGCGACCGCTGGCCATGGAGCGCCGAGCATCTGCGTCTCACTATACAGTCCGACACCTGCGCAGGCGCGGGCCTAGCGTCGATCGACGCCCACCAGCACCTCGTTGCGGCGCAGAAACCATGGTATCAACACGGCATTGTAGCGCGCGAAGCTCGGTGTGCCGACCGTCGTCAGTCCTGCGCTGCGCACCGCGTCGAGCAGCTCGCGCTCCTTGGCGCGATAGCGCGTTTCGCTCCAATCGCCCCCGTAGCGCAGCGCCGCGACCAGCCCCGGCTCCAATCGGCGCAGATCGACGCGCTCGTCCAAGGGCCTCGGCAGCATCGACATCTGATACTCCTTCGGCAGCGCGAACTGGAACAGCCAGCTGTCCGATTCGGCGTCGGCTGCCGATACGGGCACTGCGCCACCGTTGCTGGCGTTCGCGGGCTGTTGGCGCACCGGCGCCGTCATTGGGATCACGCGACCGCCGACGTTGTTGCCCTGCACATAGTCGACGAGCAGATCGAAGGCGTCGTCGGCGGAGCCGCTGAAACTGCCCTCCACGCGTGTCTCGGCAACCAGGAACGGCAGGTATTCACGCAGCTCGAATCCGTCGGCCTCCTCGACAACCTGATAGCGCGGTTCATCGATGGTGAGCAGCGCCATGGCAACGAACACGAGCGGTATCAGCGCGGCGGCAAGGAACAGATAGTTTCTCTTCATTGGCGGATGGCGTGCGGTGCGGTGCTCGGCGAATCAGGCCCGTGACGGCCGACATATTCAAGCATGCATGATGGGGCGGCCGCGTTGTCGATGATCAAGCTTATGATCTGCGCCGACTGGTCTATGGTCTAAGACTTGCCCGAATTACGTCCAGCCGCGCTGGAATTCGGCTTCCATCCCCGCTAACCGCCTCTGACGCCTTGATCTTACGTAGACGCAGATCGGTGACCAGCGCTTCGGGCTCGCCAGTGTTGAGGCGTGCGAATGCCGGATGTCGCGGGTTGAACAAATAGTTGGTTTCGGAGGGGACGACCGCGCTGGGCACAGCAAGCACGGGCGAGGTCATACCGGCGGCCCAGTCGGTGCCGAGGGCACGCAGGGTTTCCAACGCACTGGGGTCGCGCCAGTCGGCCGGAAGCTTCTCAGGCCCGATGCGCCCGATGGCCAGGTCGGCCGGAATGTCCGCCGGGATCATGGTGTAGGGCGCACGCAAGGGCTCGTCTTGAACCAGCATCTCCAACATGGCCAGCGATTGGCTGCTAGCCGTGTACACCAGCGGGATGCCCTTGCGGTTCCAGCGACCGCCATAGCGCCTCGCGCCCTCGCCGGAAAAGGCCGTATCCACGAAGCGCGCGGTGACGATGCGCCAGGAGCATAGCCGAGCTATGTGACCGCCGGTGCGACGCGGAAGGCGGGCGTCAAGACAAGTCAGCTGGTATGAGATTTGACAGAAATCGCCTTAGGTCCTGGATCGGTGGCCGTGAAGGACGGCGCCGGCACTGCTACCATGCCGGTCTCTGAACAATCGCTGGTCCGGACCGCCCGCGTTCGCGCAGGCGCTCACGTCAGCTCGACCAGGTATCGACGACATGTCTCCGAACCCCTCGCGCCCCGCACCTTCGGCAATGATGGCCGTCGTCACGTCCCTGCTGATGGTCGTGCTGGCGGTGACGCCCAGCGCATCCGACGCGGAGGAGGTCAGCGGTGAAGCGATCTATAAATTCTGCACATCCTGTCATGGCAAGCACGGGGCCGGCGGCGAAGGCGGCAAGTATCCGCGCATCGCCGGCCTGCCGCGGGACTATGTCGACAGGCAACTGCACGCCTTCAAGTCGCAGCAGCGCGTCAACAAGCCGATGATCCCGGTCTTCAAACATCATCGCTTCAATGAGCAGGTGATCGCCAGCGTGTCGGCCCACATCGCCAGCATGCGCCCGCCGGGCCTATCGCTCTGGCCTTACGAGGCGAGCGCAGAGGCACTCGCCGCTTTCGACACGCGCACCGCATTCTCCGAGGCGGGTGCGAGCACCTACGCCGAACGATGCAGCGGTTGCCACGGCGCCGCCGGCGAGGGTGACGCCAAGGCGGATGCACCGCCGTTGATCGATCAGTATCCGGCTTATCTGCGTAAGCAAATCGGCGACTTCGCCGGCGGCGGGCGTACCCATGCCGAGAGCGAGCGCTGCGCGGCCGTCACGCCGGCCGAGGCGGAAGCGGTCATCGCGCACTTGGTCGAGGTCGGGCGCTGATCGAGTGCGCACTATGCAAAGCCAACTCTTTACGCCAGGTCAACGCTGGCTGTCCGAGACCCAAGGCGAACTTGGTCTCGGTCTGGTGGTGGAGGCGGACGAGCGCCTGGTGCGGCTGCTGTTCCCGGCCACTGGCGAGGAGCGGACCTATGCCCAACGCAACGCACCGCTATGGCGGGCGGTGTTCGGCATCGGCGACCGCATCCGCGACATCGAAGGCCGTGAACTAGGCGTCACGGGCGTTGAGGAACAGAACGGCATCGTCACCTACCAGGCACAGGATGCCGACGGACAGGAACATCGTCTGGCCGAGCCCAAGCTCGACCCCCACCTGCACCTGAACCGCCCGCAGCAGAAGCTGCTGGCCGGGCGACTCGATCAGGACACCTGGTTTCGGCTGCGCGAGCGCACCTGGCAGCACGGCGGCGACTGGGCAAGCTCCGCTGTGCGCGGGTTGGTCGGCGCGCGCATCAGCCCGATCCCGCATCAGCTCTACATTGCCGCCGAGGTGGCCGCGCGCGATGCGCCTCGCGTGTTGCTGGCCGACGAGGTGGGCTTGGGTAAGACCATCGAGGCCGGCCTGATCCTGCACAGGATGCTGCTCGAGGGCCGAGTCCGGCGGGTCCTGATCCTAGTGCCGGAGCCGCTGCTGCACCAATGGCTGGTGGAACTGCTGCGCCGCTTCAATCTGAAATTCGCGCTCTTCGACCAGGAGCGGCTGGACGCGGCCGGCGACGAGCAGAATCCGTTCGAGACCGAGCAGCGCGTGCTGTGCAGCCTCGAGCTGCTGACCGCGGCGCCGAGCGCGGCCGGCGCAGCGCTCGCCGCCGACTGGGACCTGCTGATCGTCGATGAGGCGCATCATCTGCACTGGACGCCGGAGGACAGCGGACTCGACTACCAACTGGTCCAAGCCCTGGCAGATCAGACCCCAGGCGTGCTGCTGCTGACCGCAACACCAGAGCAGCTCGGCCGCAGCGGACACTTCGGCCGGATGCGGCTGCTGGACCCGCAGCGGTTTGCCGACTATGAGCGGTTTCTGGCAGAAGAAGCTGACTATGCGCCAGTGGCCGAGATCGCGGCTCGGCTGCTCGACGACGACCAGACCAACCCTCCCAGCGGAAATGCGCCCGAAGACAACGACGAACGCTCGGGCGACAGACTAAACGAAGCTCAGCGGAAGCACCTGCAAGACCTGCTCGGCGACACCGAAGGCCTCGGCCGTGGGCAGATCATCTCCCGCCTGCTCGATCGCCATGGCACTGGCCGCATCCTGTTCCGCAACACGCGCGCGGCCATACCCGGCTTCCCGCAGCGGCGTGTCCACGCCTATTCGCTGCCGGCGCCCGACGGCTATGCAGCGGGCGACGCTGCCGACCCGCTCTATCCAAAGCGCATGCTGGCCGACGGCTGGACGCCGGTCGACCCGCGTGTCACCTGGTTGGTGGATACGCTGCGCCGCCTGCATCCGGAAAAGCTGCTGGTCATCGCCAGGCACGGCGAAACCGTGCTGGCGCTGCGCCGTTATCTGCAAGAGCGCACGGGCATCCATGCCGCGGTATTTCACGAGGGTATGGAAATCGTCGAGCGCGACCGCGCGGCGGCATATTTTTCCGACCCCGAGGGCGGTGCTCAGGCACTGCTGTGCTCGGAGATCGGCAGCGAAGGCAGAAACTTCCAGTTCGTGCATCACCTGGTGCTGTACGACCTGCCGCTGGAACCGGAGTTGCTGGAACAACGCATCGGCCGGCTCGATCGCATCGGCCAGACCCGCACCGTCGAGATCCATGTACCCTATTTGGCCGCTACCGAGGGCGAAACATTGTTTCGCTGGTATTCCGATGGACTGGAGGCCTTCAGCGCGCATTGCCCGGCCGCGCCGGCGGTCTATGAGCAGATGAGTGATCGGCTTCTAGCCGCACTGGCCGAGCCTGAATCCCAACCGAGCTCTGTCAAGGACTTGATCGCCGCGACCGCGGCGTTGCGTGAGCGGCTGAACGTCGAACTCAGCGCCGGTCGCGATCGGCTGCTGGAGTTGAGCTCCCATCGCCCAAGCGTCTCCGCGGAACTGGTCGACGCATTGCTGGAACAGGATCGCGATCCGGCGTTGTTCGAATATCTACGCGCCTATTGGGACGCCTTCGGCGTTGAGCACGAGCCCGCCGCGGCCGGTGCACTTGTGCTGAGTCCGGGCCGGCACATGCTCCAAGAAAGCTTTCCCGAGCTGCCCGCGGACGGGCTCACGGTCAGCTTCGAGCGCACCCACGCGCTGGCGCACGAGGACCGAGCCTTCCTGACCTGGGAACATCCGATGGTGCGCTCGGCCATGGAGCTGCTGAGCAACTCCGATCTCGGCAGCGCCGCCATACTGCTGACTCGAAATCCGGACTTCAAGCCAGGCGCTCTGCTGCTCGAGATGCTCTACGTGGCCGAGTGCCCAGCGCCGCCGGCACTTCAGGTCGGACGCTTCCTGCCGAGACTCGGCCTGCGCCTGTTGCTCGACGAGCGCGGCCGCGACCATGCCGACGCGATCGCCTCCGATACATTGCGGGGGAAGTGTCTAACCGGTAATCGAAAGCTCGCCGCTGCGCTGTTGCAAACCAAGGGCGAGAGCATCGGCGACCTAATCGACAAAGGCGAGGCGCGCTCCAGGCGCGCCACGCCCAAGCTCAAGCGCGAGGCAACCACGCGCATGCAGGGGCTGCTCGACGCCGAGATCGAACGCCTCGGCGCCCTCACGCGGATCAACCCCGGCATTCGTGCTGATGAGATCGAGCAGCTGAGCAGCCGCCGTGATCGGCTCAACGAGGCGCTAGGGCGTATCCACCTGAGGCTGGATTCACTGCGTTTGGTGGTGCATGGTTGAGGAAATGCCAGTGGCGACGAGCGAGTAGCTAAGGACTAGTGCAGCGGGGCACAGGTCGCGAGGCGGTTCTTGGTCGTTATCGTTGTCGAGCTGAGGGACTCTCGACTGCAGACCTGAACGAGTTCCTGCTTGCAGAAGTCGTCGATCCAGCTTGGGTGCCCACTCGACCTGAGTCGGCGTTCGTCGCGTCGATTACGATTACGACAACGATTGAAAACCTTAGCTGAGTCTCTGCACTTGTGTACTAAGGCGGACCGCGGTCGCGGAGATGCCATCGGCCGCGCAACTCTTCGGGCCCTGGTTGTCTGAATCAATCATGATCAGACCACGGGAGGATGTTGCCGATGTCCAGGCCGCTCTATAGCCGCCGCCGATTCCTTAAGCTCACGGCCGCTGCCGGCGCCAGCCTGGCGACGCCGTTTCCCGAGCTGCTGCAGGCCGCGGCCGCGCCGCTGACCAAGCCCATACCGTCGACCGGCGAGGCGCTGCCGGTTATCGGCATGGGGACCTGGATCACCTTCAACGTCGGCAATGATCCGCGCGCGCTCGGCACGCGCACCGACATCCTGCGCGCCTTCTTCGCCGCCGGCGGCGGCATGATCGACTCATCGCCGATGTACGGCTCCGCCGAGGCGGTATTGGGCAAGGCGCTCGCAGGGCTCGACTATCCCGACGGCCTCTTCTCGGCCACCAAGGTCTGGACGCGCTCGGCCACCGACGGTCCGGCCGAGATTGCCGAGTCGCAGGCGCTCTGGGGGCTGCCGCGCATGGACTTGCTGCAAGTGCACAATCTGCTCTCGTGGCGCGGACACCTGGAGACCCTGCAGGCGATGAAGGCGGACGGACGCCTGCGCTATCTTGGCGTGACCACATCGCATGGGCGCCGGCATGCCGAACTGGAGCAGATTCTGTCGAGCCAGCCGATCGACTTCGTTCAGCTCACCTATAACATCGCCGATCGCGATGCCGAACAACGGCTGCTGCCGGTTGCCGAGGAGCGCGGTATCGCGGTCATCGCCAACCGTCCGTTCCGCCGCGGAGCCCTGGTTCAGCTGGCAGAGCGACATCCGCTGCCCGGCTGGGCGGCCGAGATCGGCTGCGACAACTGGCCTCAGGTGCTGCTGAAATTCATCGTCTCGCATCCTGCCGTAACCTGCGCGATACCGGCTACCAGCCAGGTGGAGCATATGCGCGAGAACATGGCGGCTGCCGTCGGTCCGCTGCCCGATGCCGAGCTTCGTCGGCGCATGGCGGCGGATTTCGCCGCCCTGTAGCGCGCTGTCCTGCACTGCGCTCGAAGAGGTGGCCGACTGGCTTGGCTATTCGCTGGCGGATTTTCTGCCCTTCTCCCGGGGCGCCTGGCTGAGGCTGTACGAACTCTATAACGCGCGCTTTTGGCCCGGCGTCCTGCTCGGACTCGCAATCGGTATCGTCGCACTGCGGCTGCTGCCCGAGATCGGCCGTCGGCGCGCGGTCCTGCCCGGGGTTAGCCTCGCCTGGGGCCTGTGTTGGCTATGGGTCGCCTGGGCATTTCAATTGCAGACCTATGCCCAGCTGAACTGGATCGGTGGCTACTTTGCGCTCGCGTTCGCGCTGCAAGGGCTGTTACTTGTCGCAAGCGGCATCTGGGCGAGACTTCGGACACCGAACCGGACCCAGCGGCAGGCCGATACAAAGGATCGGACCGGACAGGCGTCGCGATCTGACCAGATCGGCTCCGGCATCGTCTGGTTTGCGGTGCTGGGCCTGCCGCTGATCGGCTTGCTGCAAGGCCGTGACTGGCAAGGGTTGGCGCTATTCGGCAGCGCGCCGGAGCCAACCGCCATGGCTACGCTGGGACTTGCCGCGATGCTGCGCGGCCGCCTGCCGCCGCCGCTGATCGGCGCGCTGATGGTGATACCCGCCGGCTGGTGCCTGATCGACGCCGCGACGCTGGCGGCGATGGGGGATGCGCTTTGGCCGCTGCCGCTGGTCGCGGCGTCCATGGCGATCTACGCAACCATCGCGGCATCGCGATCGGATCCGGCCGCTAGAGGACGCCTCGGCTAGGGTATGATCGGCCGCGTTTGCTTCTCGGTCAGCGGTTATAGAGTGAATCTTACAGAGTGAACTCGCGCCTGCGGCCAAATCCATCGCGGTTGTCGATCAGCCTGATCCAGTCAGGCCGCAACCGATACAGGGTCGCGGTCCGCAGGCGCGCGGCGATCAGTCGCTCCTGATCACCGGCCGGTGCCTCCAACAGCGTCCTGATCTCGGGGAACTTCGCGAGATAGCAGTGCAGACCCGCGTCGCGCTGCACGCCTGAGAGCGCCTGCACCTGCCCGCTCATCTGGACACCGCGTACCTCGCTCCAGGCCCTGCAATCGGGGTGTATGGCAGCGACGACCCCGGGTCGAACGGCGATGTCACGCGCGTGGCGGGTGCCCTCGTCGGAGACAAAGTAGAGGCTGAAGTCAGCATCGTGCGCATAAAACACGGCCGCCGCCCAGGGCCCGCCGTCGCCGCTGGTCGCTATGGTGGCGGTGCCGTGTGCCGCCAGCAGGCGATCGACGGCATCGCGGTCGTCCTCGGTCATGCGCCCGACCCGTCTTTGGCAGCGGCCGGCGAGCGGCCACGATCGTCATCGGTTTCGGCCGTCGTTTTCGGACCGCCCCAGCGCCGGACCAGGCCGCTGTCGATGCCGAACAGATCGAGGATACGGCCGACGCTGTGATCGATGATGTCGTCGACACTGCTCGGCGCGATATAGAACGCCGGCATCGGCGGACAGATGATCGCACCGAGCTGCGCCGCCTCGTGCAGCAGCCGCGTGTGGCCGACATGCAGCGGCGATTCACGCGGCACCAGGACCAGCCGCCGGCGTTCCTTGAGCACGACATCGGCCGCGCGTACGATGAGATTATCGGCGTAGGAATTGACGACACCGGACAAGGTCTTCATCGAGCAAGGCGCGATGACCATCCCATCGGTGAGAAAAGAGCCGCTGCTGATGGACGCCGCCAGGTTCTTGTCGCCGTGGACCACATCCGCGAGTGCCTCGACATCGGCGAGCCGCCAGTCGGTCTCCAGCGCAATGTTGATCTTGGCGCCCCGGCTGATGACAACATGGGTTTCCAGCGCAGCTATAGGCTGCAATGCCTGCAACAGACGGATACCATAGATGACGCCGCTTGCGCCGGAGATGCCGACGATCAGTCGCGTTGGTGTTTTGTTCAAGGCAGTGCCGATCTTCTGTCTTCTAGCCGATGACTTGACGCGGCAGTCGAGCGGCGAGACTTGGTGCTCTCATCAGTCCGAGGCGGGCGTCATTTTGTCACATGGTGTGCGCTCGCCAGGCCCGTGACAAGCCTTGAGCCTAGAATCGCTCCCGGCGCCAGCCGGCTAAGTCCGGCACCAGGATGTGCGATTTCAGATGCAGCTCCCGCTCGTCGAGTATCCACCAACCGCCGGGGCCGCCCCGGCCTTTGTGAACAGGGCAGATCAGCTCGTCACCCAGCGACGAGCTGGCCAGAAGGTGCTTCGGCCCGGGTCGCGGATGGGTCACCAGAGCACCGTGGATGATCTCTCCGACCATGTGCTCGGGCAGGTCCAGAATATCCGATAGCTCGCGAAACGCTCGCTGGGTTGCTTCATGAGGTCTCACCTCAGGGGTCCAGATTTCCACAGGCCTCAGGCCGGCCCGTTTCATTCAAAGCTAGAGGACTCAGGTTCGTTTATGAGCAAGACCGAATCAAAACCAGATTGTTACTTCTGCAGAGTTTCACGAGGCGAAACCGACCCCTTTGTCTTCGAGAACAGGTCTTTCGTTGGGGTCTTCGATACCAATCCGGTCAATCCCGGGCATGCCTTGGTTGTTCCAAGAAGGCATGTTGAATCGGTGTTCGAGCTGAATGAGGAGGAGCAGGCGGATTACTTCGATGCGCTTCGCGGACTAAAGCGCGTGATCGAGACAACCGACTTAGCCGATCTCTATCGAGAGATGCTCGGCAGGGATTACCTGCAAGACAGGCCCAAGGACCACATTAAAACAGTCTTGCAACTGGAGTTCTTAGGTCAAAAGGCCGACGCCTACAACGTTGGCAATAACGATGGCAGAGAAGCAGGAAGAAGCATTGACCATTTGCACGTGATTCTCTTGCCACGCTATCGCGGAGACGTCGAAAACCCAAGAGGCGGTATTCGCAACGTCATACCGAGTAGAGCACACTATCAGAGACGATAGGCCGAGAAGTCCGCGGAGAAGCCTGTTTTCGGCACAGTCCAGCGATCCCGAAGGGCGGACAGGGGCGCGGCTTGAGTGACGCCGACTTCAGGCTCTATGGAATGGAGAGCAGCAAGTGAAGCGACGGAACCGTGCCGAAGAACCGCTTGGCCAGTTTCCGAGAACACTGGGTTCAGCCCGACCGCGACTTGATCCCCGCGGAGTCCGGGCCCCAGTCTTGTCGCAGTATTTCGAGGCGGGCGCTATAGGCCTGGGCGTCGCCGTAGTCGACGAAGCGGTCGGCGCGCGGGTGCGGGTCCGGCGTGCGCCGGGCGTGCTTGATTGGGCACCAGAACTGCTCAGTGCGGCCGGCCACCGCGCGTGCGTATTCCATCAACTGGTTGCTGTAACCGCAATGGTGACAGAGTGGAAATGCCGGGCCCGGCGGATCGCCGCTCGATGTTTCGCCACGCTATCACCGCGGTGCGGGAGTCACAAGCGGTGCCGATGCCCGCCTGTGTCGGCAGCTGGCTCTAGCGTGTGAACCCTTTGCAGAAGCGTCCAATGCCGTGGCGGACGCGTCGCGACTGGGGTCTCCGCCGGCCCGCGCGACTCAACATGACCATTCGGCTGGGCATGGATTGCTTCCAGGCGCCAACGCTCGTCATTTTTCGAGTCTGATCCTGATCCCGCGCTCGCCTGCTTGCAGCCGAGCGGCATGGAATCGGCTCAACGCGTCGTCAGGAAATCGCTCCGCGCAGACCACGAACGCGGCTGTCGACGCCGGGTCGTCGCGTTCGGCCAGCGCATAGGCCTCCAGGTAGGCTGCCGCGAGACCGCTCTCACTGTCCGCCGGTGTCAGCGGGGTATAGGTGTCCACGGGCCGAGACTTGCCCTTCAGCAGCAGTGCGCCGATCGGCCGGGCCGGCAGCTTGGGGCACTGAGCCAGGGTGTCGCCGCTGATGGCGATGCGGGTGCCGACATGGCGGTTGGCGGATTCCAGACGGGCGGCCGTGTTGATAGGGTCTCCCAGCGCACGGTAGTTGAGATGATCGCGGCCGCCAAAGTTGCCGACCAGGACCTCGCCGCTGTGCACGCCGATACGGGTGTGACCGAAGGGGACACCACGGCGCTGCAGGTCGTCGGCGAAGGCGGTCGCAAACCGGTCGATATCCAGCGCCAATGCGACGGCGCGGCGGGCATGATCGGGCTGTGTCACCGGCGCGGAAAACAGCACCGAGACGGCATCGCCCACGATCCGCTCCACCGTGCCCTCGTGGCGGAAGATGAGCGCGACCACCTCGGCGAGATAGCGGTTCAATATGTCGACCAGTTTTTCCGGCGGAAGAGCTTCCACCAGTGGCGTGAAATTTGCCAGGTCGGTCATAACGAAGCTGCAGACGCGCCGCTCGCCGGTGAGCCGAAGCGACTTCGGGTGACGGATCAGGTGACGCACCAGGTTCGGCGACAAGTAGCTTGCGAAGGCACGCTGAATCCAGGCCCGCTGCCGCACCTCGATGGCGTAGCCGCCCGCGACCAGCGTCGCGAGCACGCTGCCGATGCTGAGCGCCGGCAGCATCGGGTCGAGCAGGACCAGGGCCTTGGAGAAGGCGAACAGAGCGCCTGCGATTATTGCCAGCAACAGCAGCGCGCCGACCAGCACCAACCCTAGTCCCCGAAGCCAGTACGCGAGCAGCACCAGCACCAGGGCGCCGAGCGCGCCGGCAAGAATTTCGGCGCCGAGCGCCCAGTCGGGGCGGAGCGGATGCCTACCCTCCAGCAGCTGTGCGAACGCCTGGGCATGTATCTCCGCCGGGGTCAGGGCCTCGCCGAGCGCGGAGTTGAAGCGCGTGCCGATGCCGGGCGCCGACACGCCGACGAAGACGACCTTGCCTGCGAGCGCACCTGGCGCGAGTTCACCGGCGAGCAGGCGCGCGGCGCTATGGTGCGGCAGGTCAGCGCTTGGCGCGTCGCGCAGCCAAAGCTCGCCATTGGTGTTCAGCGGCAGCACCGCTGCACCCGTCTTCAGCGAGATCCCGCCGGACGCGGTTTCTCCGCCCTCGAACCGCACCAGATAGGACGTTTGGCCGGTGCTGACCCGCAGCATCTCGCTCAGCAGCGTCGGGTATAGGATCGTCTCGTGCTGCACCAGCATTGGCATCCGGCGCAGGCGTCCGTCGCCGTCTGGAAAGACATTCAGCGCGCCAATGCCAGCGGCTCGCTCAACCGCGGCAGGACTCGGCAGCAGGCTCGCGGGCAGCGCGCTGGGCAGTGGCCAAGGATCGCCAAGGGTGGTGAGGCCGGCAAGTTGCGGCGGCGAATCAACAGAGCCGCCACGGTCGGTGAGCGCGAAGCCGATCACCAGCGGCGCCGCGGCGCCTCGGGGAGTTCCGTCGGCGGCCGATATCGAATTCGTCGCGGCATCCGTCGTGCTGGCGCCGGTCCCGCTATCCCGCGGGATCAACACGAGCCCGACCAAGCTTGCGCCGGCCGCATCCGCGCCGCGGACCAGCGCGTCCAGGCGCGAATTGGGCCAGGGCCAGCTGCCGTGCCGGGACAGGCTCGCCTCGTCGATCTGCACCAGCGCGACCGGCGCTTGCCGCCGATCCGCCGGGAATAGGCGCATGTAGCTGTCGAAGACGAGGTGGCGCTGCCGCTCGAACGCCTCTGAGTAACGGATCTGGGCCAAGATCACTAGCGCCAGGACGAGCAGCGCGACCAACGCGGGCAGGAGCTTGGAGACGGGGGGCATCGCGTCCTATTCAGGTCCTGATCGATCGGCCATTACAGCGCATGCCTCGTGGTCAGGGCGGAGACATACGCATCGGCCTGGCGTGGTGCGCGGGCATGATCCTTGCTGTTTGAGTGCGTTACGACTGCCCGATGGCCGCTTGGTCGCCTTTCTCGGGCAGTGGAGGTCTGCGACAACGGTTTGCAATGGATCTTCCAGGGCGATTACAAAGTCTTCCAGGGTGATGACGAAGTAGGAGGTGTATTCATGAGAGTGCTTGCGTTGCGGGATGGCTGGGTCGTATTGGTCGCTGTAGTGCTTTGCTTCCCGGCCAGTCTGGTCGTTGGGCAGGAGGCCGACGACAGGACCCAGGTCGGCACCGTCGAGCAGGTGCGCAATCGTGCTGAGGCACTTTATCGGGGCGACGTTCGGGCGCTTGCACCAACTGCGCCCGTGCTTTACCGCGATCTGATGCGCACCGGACCGGAGGCCCGTTTGAGGGCGCGTTTGGCGGATGGCTCCGAGCTGCGGATGGGCGAAAACGCCGAGCTGGAGGTGGACGAATTCGTCCAGCGCGCCGGCGAGCAGCGCTCCCTCACGCTGGATGTCCTCAAGGGTGCGCTGCGCTTCATCAGCGGCAAGCTGGATGAGGGTGCGCGATCCGGCATTCATGTGCGCACGCCGGTGGCGATACTCGGGGTGCGCGGGACCGATTTCTGGGTGGGGCCGATCGATGGCGCCATTGGCGTGTTGGTGATCACCGGCGAGGTGGTGGTCGCCAGCGATGTCGGCCAAGTCAGCCTCGGGCCGGGCGAGGGCACCATGATTGGGGACGACGGACGTTTGTCCCAGGTCAAGGTTTGGGGACCGGCGAAGGTCGAGCGGGCGCTGGCAATGGTGGCGTTCGAGTGAGTGATGTCGAACGGAGCTGAATCAAAAGACGCAATCTTTCGCCATCTCCGCTATTTCAGTCGGACAGGTAATACTCCACCGTCGAGACTACCCGGACCTTCTTGATGTGGGGTGTGTTGCTGTCGCGGTCCGAGATGCTGAACAGGCCCTGGCTCGCGCGGCGGATCTTGCCGAGGCGGCTGTCGGAGTCGGCGGCGAACTTGTTGGCGACCTCGCGCGCATTGCGGGTGGCGGCCTCGATCATCTGCGGCTTGAGGTCGTTGAGCCCGGTGAATAAGAACTGCGCAGCGGCGCCCGTGCCGCCTATGGTAAGCCCCTGCTTGCCCAGGTCCGCCAGCCTGGTCATTGCGTCCCGGACCCGCTCGATGTCGTGCGTGTAGACGGTGATGGTGGAGGTGGCCGTGTAGCGGAACGGCATCTGCGCGGCGTTGGCGTAACCTTGGGCCTGGCGGTCGATGATCGCCGGCGGCGCCGTACTGATCGCCTGCTCGGGGAAGCCCTGCTCGTCGAGGAACTTCAGCACCAGCGCGTTGTGGCGCTGCACTGTCTCGTACAGCAGCACGAGGTCATTATCGACATCCGTGAAGCTGATGGGCCAGATGGCAATGTCAGCGGGTAGCTCGCGCTCGGCAAGGCCCTTGACCGTGACGCTGCGCTCCAGCCCCTTGACGTCCAGCGCGCCGCGGGCAGCCCAGTAGCCGAGTCCGATCAGACCGGCGCACACGAAGGCGCCGAGGACGAAAGCGGGAGCGATGCTGGTGCGGCTCATGGTGCTCGCGGCTGTTGCTGGCTGGATGTGATCCATGATTATAGTCCTTCGGCACATGGCCGTTGCCGCGCCCCGTGGTGGTCCACGGGAGTCGGAGCCCGCTTTCTGGGTGCGCTGTCGGTCGCGCTCCGCGTTCCAAGCGATTCCCAGTCGATGACTGCGACCAGCGCGTCGGCTGTGCTGCCGGACGCCCTGCGCGCCCCTGCCCTGCGACCTCGCAGCCGTTCATGCCGGGAATTCCGAGATCGAGCAGGAGGTAGTCATCGAGAATCGCAGGCCAATCGTCGGAACGGATGAAGCCGCTCAGCGCAAGATCAAAGGCGATTTCTGTCAAATCTCATACCAGCTGACTTGTCTTGACGCCCGCCTTCCGTGTCGCGCCGGCAGTCACATAGCTCGGCTAGGCTCCTGCCGGTGCTCCTTGAAGGCGAACCTCAACCCGGCGTCGTCTGGTACGAGGTTCTCCGGCAATCGCCTAAGGACTCACCGATACCGCCATCGGGCGGCAGGGCGATAGCATCAGGATTAGCGTTCGGAAGGCGAAGGGCAGGACCCGTCACTGCTCTACGCCCGCCTGAATGGCAGTCTAGCTGGCGCTTCGAGGGTAGTGGACCGTGGAAGCCGCGCCAGGCACGAAAATGGGCCGGCGCCGTGCTGGGTTCTTGGCCAGGATGGCCTATGAATCAGCGTCTCCCGAGGCCGTGTCGCCAGTAACAGAACCCCACGCAGGGCCAGGTAGGCACCGACGCGAGTTTGCTGTATACCAGGCATCGGCGTCGGCGGTTAGTCGCCGGATCGCGGTTGCGGGCCGTGCACCGCCGAGGCATCATCGACGAAAAATTCGCAGAAGATCGCTCGCAGGTCCGAACCTCGTCCGTCCGCTCGGGCCTAAAACCACCATCCAACCACCAGGAGAAATAAGATGAGCAAACGCGACGTAGTCGTTCTGGGAGCGGCGCGCTCGGCAGTCGGAACCTTCGGCGGTTCCTTGGCCGATGTCGAGCCGGCCGATCTCGCCGGCGCCATCATGAAGGCCTCGATCGAGCGCTCCGGCGTCGACCCGAAGGTGATCAATTATGTCACCGTCGGCAACACCATTCCGACCGAGAGTCGCTTCGCCTATGTCGCACGCGTCGCCTCGATACAGGCCGGACTGCCGATGGACTCGGTTGCCATGTCGGTGAATCGGCTGTGCTCCTCGGGGCTGCAGGGCATAGTGACGACAGCGCAGAACATCCTGCTCAACGACTGTGACTACGGCATCGGCGGCGGTGTCGAGGTGATGAGCCGTGGCGCCTATCTGTCGACCGCGATGCGCAGCGGCGCACGCATGGGCGACACAACCATGATCGACGGCACGGTCGCCACGCTGACCGACCCGTTCGGCGTCGGTCACATGGGCGTGACGGCGGAGAACCTGGTCGAGAAGTGGGGCATCAGCCGCGAGGAGCAGGACGCGGTTGCGGCGGAATCACATCGGCGCGCAGCCGCGGCGATCGCCGACGGGCGTTTCAAGGATCAGATCGAACCGTATGTCAAGAAAACGAGGAAGGGCGAGGTCGTCTTCGATACCGACGAGCACGTGCGCCCGGGGACCACGGTCGAGACCCTCGCGAAGATGCGGCCCGTGTTCAAGAAAGACGGCAGCGTGACGGCCGGCAACGCCTCCGGCATCAACGACGGCGCGGCCTTCTGCGTGCTAGGCGACGCCTCGGTTGCCGCCGCGGATGGCTACAAGCCGATGGCCCGTCTGGTGTCCTATGCCGTGGCCGGCGTGCCCAACGAGATCATGGGTGAAGGCCCGATTCCGGCCTCGAAGCTGGCGCTGAAGAAGGGCGGCGTCACGCTCGATGCCATGGACGTGATCGAGAGCAACGAGGCCTTCGCGGCGCAGGCCATCGCCGTCGCGCGCGGCCTGGAACTCGACATGGAGAAGACCAACCCGAATGGCGGCGCCATCGCCCTTGGCCACCCCATCGGCTGCTCCGGCGCCTTCCTCGTGGTCAAGGCCATCTACGAACTGCACCGCACCGGTGGCCGCTACGCGCTTGTGACCATGTGTATCGGCGGCGGCCAGGGCATCGCGGCGGTATTCGAGCGCGTCTGACAGGCGCTTGCCTCGGATTGCACGTCCGCGTGCCAGTGCCGATTGCCTGCAGCCCGCAGGCAATCGGCACGCGAGCGCCCGACAAGGGCGCGGCCGCGCTCGGGAAGGCGCGCGTTTCCTACAAGGGCTTGGCCAAGGCGCCGCACTGGCGTCTTGGGGTCTCCCGCGACCGGTCCTAGGCGGCAAAATCCCAACTATTCTCGACTGCTCAAGTCCTTACTGCTCAAGAAAGGCGGCGATGGACCGGTAGAACTCCCTGTTGTTCTTTTCGAACTGGATCATGTGGCCGGCCTGTTCGATCTCGACGTACTGTTTTTCCGCGCTGCCCAGGTCCTGCAGCAGTTGTTGATTGTCCTCTCGGGTAGCAAGGGTGTCCGATTCGCCGCGGATCACCAGCGTCGGAACCTTGATGCTGCCGGCGTCGAAATGCGGTTCCGGCCAGCCGATAAAGCGTCCCCAGGGGGCGCGCACCCGCCCGCCGAGCTCAGCAGATTTTGGATCGGACGCCAGATGGGCTTGCCCAGGTAATTGGTCGCATACAGAATCAGCTTGGCCACCTTGTCGGGCTGCTGAATGGCGTAGAGCGGCGCTTCCGCCATCGCGCCACTGGACCAACCCAGCACATGCACCTTGTCCACAGCGCGCAGGTCGCGAATGAAGTCGACGGTGCGTCCGACATCATCGAGAGTGACCTCCAGGCCGATGGGGGCGCTACTGTCTGGGTATTGGTCCGGTTCATCCATGATCGGCGGCCGAGTGGATTGACCATAGCCTTCCAGATCCAGCGCGAAGGTATCCCATCCGAGCTTGGCGAAGTGACGCATCATCGAGACGTTTTCATAGTCCAAATCGAAGGCCACGGTGCCCGGGAAGGTGCCGCCATGCAGGAACAGCAAGACCTTGTTGTCCTTGCCAGCCGTCCGCGCGTTGCCCGCCTCCACGACCTCCCGTACATGCAAGACGACATGGGGGTCAAGATTCTGCACCCGATAGAAGGGCTCCTTGCTCTCGTGACTGAGGAAGTAATCTGTCGTTACCAGGCCAACTTCTTCTGTCGCCCATGCGGCCTGAATGCTGGTCATCATTGAGGTTCGCCTTCAAGGAGCATCGGCAGGGGCATAGCCGGGTTATGTGACTGCCGGTGCGACACAGAAGGCGGGCATCAAGACAAGTCAGCTGGTATGAGATGTGACAGAAATCGTCTAACCGCCGCAGCCCCCGGCGGTGACCTTGACCGCTTTGGTTTGGCGGTACAACTTGCCGCCGGCCTCCACCAAGGCGATCAGGTTGGAACTTTCGCCGAGCTTCACACGTATCGCCAGCCGGGGCTCCACCTCAGGGGTAAAGTATGCCCGTGCCAACAGCGGCGACGGATTTCCGTCCGACAGCAGTGTCAGCGTGCTGGGCTCGGGCAGCGCGATGACCACCTCGACTGGCACTACCCGCCCGTTTTCGGCGATATCCGGTGTTGTAATTGAGATTTGGTCAGTCTCTTCGACCACGACTTCGCCAAACAGAAGGGCCTCAGCCGCCTGCAAGTCCGTTGCCTGAAAGGCGTCACCGGGCCAGGCGGCCCGCGACACCTTCGGCAAGACTCCAGCGGACCAGAGCGCCGTCAAGGTTGTGGCCGAAAGGACCGATTTCAGCGCTTGCCGACGTTGCATCGTCGCCTGTTTATAGGGCTTTGCCGAATAGATACTCGTTTTTTCTATCAAACGCTTGGACACTTTTTCAACTGTGTCACGAGCCCGAGGATCAACAGCCGTCGTCTTCCACCTCGGCCTCGCCGGTCTTTTCGTCTCGCTTGACGGCACCTGCCGCGTCGGTCTTCTTCGTCCGAATGAACATCATGTACTCGATGCGTTGAAACTGCTCCCGCAGGGCGACATCGATATCGGTGTCCCTCAGCCCATCGTAGATGTAGATCCGGCCGTTTCGCTCTTGGGCCAATTCGGACGGGGTCGGCTCGAGCAGTCGGCGCAGCTCGATCTGCGACACATCGGCCGCTCGCCCGAGGACGGGAACGAGCGCAAGGAGGGCGAGAAGCGATGCGGTCAGCGCACGCTTGAGTGCTGTTGGATGCTTGTTCATGGCGATTGACTCGTCGGTTACTGTGATTCTCACGAATTGCGGACGACTTCGTCAGCGGCATCTTGGCACAACAAGGGTAGAACCAGTCGCAGATAGGATGATTTGCTGTAGCAGTGTGTGGTCGCCATCACGGCCTCCGTCGCGGTCAATTGTTACGCAGTCTTCGTTCAGGACCCGGGATCAGCACCGCCTGGGTTCCGGGGCCTTGAGCGGAGCCTCGGCTATACTGCGTTGGCTGTCTCGAACGAAAGGCGACCAAACAACGAACGAAACCAGAAGGACACCCTAAGAGCCATTTTTTTCAGACGCTTAAGACATGGTTTGTGGTTATCTCCGACGACGCAGAAACCCTGGGTACCCACATGAACTCACCCGAAATCCCAGCAACCAGAGCAAGTTCCAGGTCGTTCCAGGTTGGTGACTGGCTGGTCGACCCGGCGGCGGGACAGATCGCCAGGGACGGACGCGCGTTCAAGCTTGAACCAAAGGTCATGGAGGTCCTCAGCTATCTGGCCGAACGACAGGGAGAATTGGTCACGCGAGAGGATCTAGAGCGCGATGTCTGGAAGGGCGCCGTGGTCAGTTATGACTCGATCACAACCGCGGTGATCAAGCTCCGGAAAGCGCTGTCTGACGACGCCCGGCAACCGCGCTACATCGCCACCATTCCCAAGCGTGGCTATCGCCTGATCGCAGCGGTGCAAGAGTGTGCTGTAGAGGCCGAGGCCGAGGCCGAGAAGCCAGCTGGCGCCTCGGGTCCGGCTTCTGGACCAACGGCATCAAGCCCCAGCCTATCGAGATGGCTGCTGGGGGCGCTGGTACTGATGCTGCTACTCGGTCTGGGGGTCCTGTTCTATCAGGACAAGCAGGCACAAGACGGCAGCGCCTTAACCTCGTCGCCGCCGTCGATCGTGGTACTGCCGTTCACCAACCTCAGCGGTGATCCCGATCAGTCGTCGTTCGCCGATGGCATGACCGATGACATGATCACCGACCTCTCCAGACTCTCCGGGCTGCAGGTCATCGCCGCGAATACGTCATTTACCTACAAGGACAAGCAGGTCCAACCCCAGCAGCTGAGGGCAGAGCTCGCGGTGGATCTCGTCCTTGATGGCAGTATCCGACGACAGGGTGATGTGATGAGGATCAACGCACGGCTCGTCGATGCCGGGAGCGGATTTCAGAAGTGGGCCGCGAGCTATGATCGGCCAACCAGTCAGGTGTTCGAGGTCCAGGACGAGGTGACCCAAAGCATCGTGGAGGCACTCGCGCTGCGGATATCAGACAAGGAGAAAAAGCGCTTGGCGCAACGCAGCACCGACAACCTCAAGGCCTATGATGCCTTTCTGGAGGGACAAGCCCTGTCCAAGCTCGGCACGATGGAATCCAATCAGCAGGCGCAGCGTGCCTACCTGCGTGCGATCGAGCTCGACCCCAGCTACGGGCGGGCCTATGGCGCGCTGGCATTCACGATGGCGGTGGCCTTTCGCCGTGGGTGGACAGACACCCCGCTTGAGACCATGGCGCGGGCCCTGGACCTGGCCAAGAGGGGTGTCGCCCTGGACGGCTCGATCCCACAGACCCATTGGGCACTCGGCTATGTCTATCTAATGCGCAAGGAGCTTGAGCAGGCGGAGTCGGCCGCGATGGGGTCGATCGCTGTGGCACCAAACTACGCGGACGGCTATGGGTTGCTCGCGCTCATCAACAACAATCTCGGACGCCCGGACAAGGCGATCGAGCAGATCCACAAGGGGGTCCAGCTCAACCCCTATTACACCTGGGACTATCCCTATAATCTCGGGCGCGCCTACTACACCTTGGGCCGTTATGAGGAGGCGATTGCGGCGTTGGAGCAGGCCGTGGAACGCAACGAGAATGCCGCGCCGATCAAATTGTATCTGATTACCAGCTACGTGCGGGTGGGTCGCCAAGGCGATGCCGAGTGGCAGGCGGAAGAGCTGCAAATGGTCAATCCGGAAGAGACGATTTCGCATACCGACAAGACGATTCCGATCGCGGATCCGGGCCTCAAGCGGGCCTTCTTGGACGACCTGCGAGCGGCAGGGTTGCCCGAGTAGCCGCTCCGTCAGGCCTTGCAGGCCCAGCATTTCGGGACAGCCCCGTTGATCTCTGCTAATGGCGCCTGACCTGTTGCGGGTCGGCCCTGAACCGCCTCGGTAGCTGGTGACGGTTCGGCCGTCCTGACCAAGACTTAGCACGGAAAGCGAAAGCGAGGTTTCCCCTTTCCTTCGGGCTCACACGCTTGGGCGCTCCTGAATAGCGAGGCATCCTGCCCCACAGGGGTGGAGTCGCTCTCCGGTTTGAGCCGTTTGAGGGCGAATGGTGGCCGGGCGTGAAGCTTGCCCGCTAGCGGTAGGAAAGATCCAGTTGCACCGGCACGCGATTCGGGCCGTCCACGTAGCGATGACACGGCGCTTTGTAGCATTCCCCGATGCGGATCGTAGCCCGGATGTCGGCGCACGAAGCGGAATCGTCCCAGGACCACAACATAGTTCTCCCTGAAATTCGTGTTCCACATAGGCCGGCACGCGCTGCCCGTCCCAGTCGTCTTCAGCCGCTAGCACGAGGTTAGGCGATTGCCGGAAAATCTCGTACCAGATGACGCCGGATTGAGGCTCGCCTTCAAGGAGCGCCGTCAGGAGCATAGCCGGGCTATGTGACTGGCGGTGCAACACGGAAGGTGGGCGTCGAGACAAGTCAGCTGGTATGAGATTTGACAGAAATCGCCTTAGTCTCCAGGTGCTGCTGGACAACTTGGTAGAGCGAAATGCGGCTGGTCGCCGTTCGAGGGGCAGCGCCTCCGCTCGCGCATGGTGCAGACGCTGGTCAACGGCGAGAACGCGTTCGCCGAGGGTCGGGTGCGCGACCAGGTACGCGGGCAGCGTCTGCGCTTCAAGCCCAACCGCTAAACGCGGCGGCACGCGGCGGCCGGCCTCGGGTGGATTCGGCCGCGGCCGCGCAGCCGTCCATCGGGGCGCGGTGCACAAATTGCCGAAAATCCTTGACTACTTGACGCGCGTTATGGTTCGGGGCGTTGAGCCGGGCTAGTCTAGCCTCCGACGGGGCGAATTTCCCCTGCGCGCCGGGCGCCGATCCAGCTGCCGATAAGACAAAGTGGATCGTCCGCCCGGTCCGCGAGCCGTCGAGCCAGAATCCAACTGCCTCGGCGGTCGTCGCTGTTCGACCAGTTTGGAGGAGTTAAGAATGAGAGATCTGCGTCCGCGTGTGCTGGCGGGGTTCGTCCTGCTTGTCGCGACCCTGGCCTGTTCGGCGGCTCCGAAAGAGGAGACGTCGACGGCCGATCACAGTAAGTTCGCGGCGCTGCAGCAGCCGTTCGAGGACGGTCCTGCCGTGACGCGTGCCTGTCTGGAGTGTCATACCGAGGCTGCCGATCAGATTCACAGCAGTATCCATTGGACCTGGGACTTCAAGCAGCCGAGCACGGGGCAGCGCCTCGGCAAGCGCTTCGTGGTCAACAACTTCTGCCTAAGCCTGACGGCTAACTACGCGCGCTGTACGAGCTGCCATATCGGTTACGGCTGGAAGGACGGTAACTTCGACTTCGCCTCGGACGAGAACATCGACTGCCTGGTCTGCCACGACACCACCGGCACATACGTGAAGTTCCCGACTCACGCCGGACATCCGCCGTATAAGGACACGAAATTCCAGAAGAAGTTGATCAAGGCGCCCGATCTGACCAAGGTCGCGCAGAACGTCGGAAAGACCAGCCGCCAGACCTGCGGGACCTGTCACTTCAAGGGCGGCGGCGGCGAGGCAGTCAAGCACGGCGACATGGACAGCTCGCTGCTGGCACCCCCCAAGGCCGTCGACGTGCACATGTCGCCGGACGGATTGGACTTCGCCTGCTCCACGTGTCACGAGTTCACGAACCACGACCAACAGGGAAGCCGCTACCTGATGAAGGCGAAGAGCCAGGGCGGGGTCAGCGTGCCCGGTCGCGAGAGCGAACGGCCGGCCTGCGAGTCCTGCCACGGCCTCGCGCCGCATCCGGTCGAACCCGGCAACAAGCTCAACGACCACGTCGACAAGGTCGCCTGCCAGACCTGCCACATCCCCGAGTTCGCGCGCGGTGGTCACGCGACCAAGCTGTGGTGGGACTGGTCCACGGCCGGCAAGCTCGACGAGAAGGGCAAGCCGGTGGTCAAGAAGGAGAACGGGGTCGTGGTCTACCACGGCAAGAAGGGCGATTTCGCTTGGGGAGAGAACGTCGAGCCCGAGTACCACTGGTTTGACGGCACCGTGCGTTACACCCTGCTCGGCGAGGCCATCGATCCAACCGGGAAGGTCGAGCTGAACCGGCTCGAGGGCGGTCCGGATGACGCCAACGCCCGCATCTGGCCGTTCAAGGTCATGGCCGGCCGCCAGCCGTACGACAAGGGCAACGACTTCCTCGTCGTGACCCACCTGTTCGGAAAGGACGACGCGGCCTTCTGGAAGAGTTTTGATTGGGACAGGGCGGTCGCGGCCGGCATGGAAGAGGCCAAGCGGGTCGGCCAGACCACGGCAGACTACAGCGGCGAATATGGGTTCACCGAGACGCGCATGTACTGGCCGATCACTCACATGGTGGCACCGGCCGAGGAGGCGCTCGCCTGCGACAGCTGTCACGCGGAGAACGGCCGTTTGGCCAACCTCACCGGCTTCTACATGCCCGGTCGGGAGAGCTTCACGTTGACCGACAAGATCGGCTGGATCCTGGTCGCGGCGACGCTGCTGGGCGTTCTCGTCCACGGTCTGGGCCGCCTCGTATTCGGACGCCGCAAGGCCTGAGCAGGAGGGATAAGAGAGATGAGCAAGGTACTTCTGTTCACCGGCTTCGAGCGCTTCTGGCACTGGGCGCAGGCGTTGCTGATCTTCGCGCTGTTGTTCACCGGGCTCGCAATCCACGGCACGCATCAGTTGCTCCCGTTCGAGCAGGCCTATCAGGCGCACCTGGTGCTCGCCTGGACCCTGATCGGACTCTGGGTGCTTGCGATCTTCTGGCACTTCACGACCGGGGCCTGGCGTCAGTACGTGCCGACGCATAAAGGGCTGATGGCCATGGTGACGTACTACGCCTACGGCATCTTCTCCGGCGAGACGAAGCCCTACCGGACGCTGCCGAGCGCGAAGCACAACCCGCTGCAGCGCCTCGCGTACCTGGGCTTCAAACTCGCGATCGCCCCGGCGATCTGGATCTCCGGCCTGCTGCTGATGTTTTACGCGAGCTGGAAGACGAGCTTCCTCGGCGACGTGCTGCCGCTGGGCTTCGTAGCCTGGGTGCATCTGGTGGCGGCGTTCGCGCTGATGATCTTCGTCATCGGCCATGTCTACATGGCCGTGACCACCGGCTCGCCCTGGTACGAGTACCTCAAGGCGATGATCACCGGCTACGAGGAACTCGAGGATCAGCCGGTCGCGGAGGGTGCGAAGACGGGCGGCGACAGCAGAGGTTGACGCGCACCCGTTTACGGACGGCAAGGCTGCGGCTGTTAGCCGCGGATAGTCGGGTCAATGACCGTCTGGACCGGGCCAAACTCATGCGCATTTCAATTGCTTGTTGCCGAGTCGGCGAAGCGAGCAGATGACTGTGCGGCTTACCGCCCTCTCGCGCGCACTGACTGTGGTTTCGCTGCTTACAGCAGTGGGCGCGCACGGGGGCGCGCTTGAAACCGTGCCGGACATTCGGCCGGCACCCCCGCTGCCAGCATCCTCCGTCAATGCGCCCGACCACAGACAGCCGGATTTTGCCGGGAATGTGCTGTTGATTAACTTCTGGGCCGGATGGTGCCCGCCATGCCTGCGCGAGATGCCCGCGCTGCAGCGGCTCGCGGAGCGCTTTGAGGGACGGCCATTTCAGGTTCTAGCCGTGAATGTCGGAGAAGACGCCCGCCGCGTGCGTGAGACGCTGCGGCGTCTCGATTACCGCGGCATCGTGCTACTGGACAAAAATAGCATGGCTTTCGACGCCTGGGATGTCGAAGTCCTGCCCACTAGCTTCGTCGTCGACGGTCGCGGGCGCATTCGACTGCGGGTCGTCGGCGAGCTGGATTGGGACGCCAAGGATTTCGACCGGGTTATCCACGAGATGATCGGATCACTGGGCGCCACGCCCGACTGAACGGCAGCAAGGCCCCAATCCAGACGTGGCTATCGAGCGCCACGGCCGCGGGGCAATCTTCGTGGCTTCCAAACGAAAAAACCGCGGGCGGAAGACTCCGCACGCGGCCCGTTCCACCTGTTGCCATCCCTGGCGGACTTCTTAGGGCCTATTTCTGCCGGTGGCAGAGACCACAGCCTACAGGCGTGCCTTTGGTAATGACCGCGGTCGGCTGTCCGGCGGCACAACCGGGCAGGCTGCCCTTACGGTCCTTGCAGCGTACGGTCCGGTCCTCGGCAGTGCGCGAGAGCACGGTGCCCTTCAGGTCTTCGCCGTGGCAGGACCCGCAGCCCGGTCCGTCGTTACGATAACTTCTGTGCAGGAGGTTCCAGCGATCGTCAGCAGCGAAGTCCGGATTGCTGAACTCCAGCTCTGAGACGGGGTGCATTCCGTGCGGCCCGTTGTTGCCGAGTGGCAGCGTCTCGTCGGTGGGGTTGTGGCAGGTCTGGCATTCAGCGATATAGCCCGAGTGCCCCTGTAGCTGACTTGCCGGAATGTTGTCGTTAGCGTTCGGGTTGGCCGTCGGCCATTCCGCGTGCGTGCTGCCGTGGCAGGACTCGCAGAACAGCCCGCCATGGCCGGTGCTGACCCGGTATAGCTTCGGATTGCCATCGGCGGCAGCGCCCTCGGCGACCACGGTCTCGGCGAAGGCCTTGTTCGTGGGCACGATGGGGGTCGCCTTGCCGTCGTCGGTGCGATAGGCGGCCAGCAGCCGGATGCCGTCGCTGTTGCCCAGGGTGTCGGTCGGGTTGACCAGCACATTCGCATCCGCGGCAAGATTGTCCGTGGCGTAACCGGTGTGGCAGGAGCCGCAGCCAGGCTCGTTGGCCCACGGGACCCGGGGTGTATTCGGGTTGGTGTAGAAGTCCGCCGCGAGGTGGAACTTGCCGGGGCCCTTGTCACCGTCGACAGTTGGCTGGACGTCCCGCGAGAAGTCGTCGCCAACTTGCGCCATCTGGCCATGGCAGTCCTGGCAGACCAGCCCGCCGTTGGCCATGGCACCGCGCATGCACTGGGTGCGCTTACCCGGGTGGCAACTGTAACAGGTGGCCTCAAGGATGTTCTGCGTCAGTCCGGGATCACGCCGAACGCCCTGGCTATTGATGGCCGGAGGCATGGACGCGAACAACAGGTTGCCTGAGGTGTAGCCTTCTTCACCCGGGGAAAGGCCGTTCACGTCCAGCTTGCCGTGGTGGCTATGCATGGCGTTGGACATGGACTTGTGCTTGACCTGATCGCGACCGTTGGCGACCGAAGGTGACTCGATGATGCCGCCGGGCACGTCGCTATTGACGAAGTCCGCCGCAAAGTCGTTCTCCGGTCCCAACGGCCCCAGCTGCGCCAGATCGAGCGCCGGCGTGTAATGGCAGGTCTGGCAGACGACTGGCTTAAAGATCGTCGCGCCAGGGCTTGGAAAGTCCTCTGTCGTACCGGCGATCAGGTTGGTTTGATGCTTTAGATCGTGCAGTTTGAGGATGTTCTTGTCGCTCGCCCATTCCTCGCTCACCGCATCCGGCACGTTGCCATGATCAGGGTCATCGATCGACACCCTGGCGTCTTCACCAAGATCCGCGGCAGCGATTCCGCCCGCGCCGTGGCACAACTGGCATTCGGCCTCACCGGAGATCGGCATCACCGTATCGAGCGACGCAACCGCGTCTGGCCCGATGTGCGCCTCGACCCTCACCAGCGGATACGGATTCTCCCGGCCGAAGTCGTCAAACGCGGCGACTGGCACACCGGCCGCCTCGAACAGATTCACCTCCGCCGTGTAACCGAAGGGGAAGCTGGTAAAGAACGGCAGCGTGCCGAGATGCTCCTCGAACGGCTGCGCGTCATTGAGACCATAAGGAGTGCTGAGCCCGGGCATCGCCTGCTGGCTGGCGTGCAGTTCGCCGTCCTCGAGATAGAAACGCTCGACGTCCGGCACCGGCAGGCCGATGTCCAGGTTACTTGCCGGATCGGTCGAACTGTAGAACAGGTCGAGAACGTTATCGGGATAGAACGGGTCGTAGGCCTCGAAGGCGATGTCCCAGAAGTTGGTCTTGTAGACCTCGCCGTTCACCACCGAAGACAACGCCTGATCCGGCACCGATTTACCGAGGGCTGGGTCATCGGGGTTGGAGGCGGATGAATAGAACAGTTCCACCTCACCCTCGCCCATGACGCGCGGCAAGCCGGTGACGCCGCGCGCCACCACCTGCGCGTGAAGTACGTTAAACAGCGGCAGAATGCTGGAGATGCGGGTGTCCAAGTCACCGCAGTGCATGCCGAGGTCGTTCACCGCGAGCAGCGCATAGCCAGGGTTCGATACCGGCTCAGCCTCCGGCACTGCTTCGAGCGGGATGGGACCGTCGTCGCTGGTGGAATTGATCGAGACCGCGCCCGATGGCGCGACGCCGATGCTTACAGTTGCGACGTTGGACGCGCCGCCTGCATCCCAGGCCGTGTAGGTGAATGCTGTCGCGCCGCTAAAGCTCGCGTTGGGGGTGTAGGTAAAGCCGCCATCGGCGGACAGCGTCAAGCTTCCTTCGGTTACGGGCATTTCCAAGAGGAGGATAGCCGACATCGGGTCCCCATCCGGATCGTTGTCGTTGCCCAAAACGCCCGGTGCGGCGACGACCAGTGGCTCGCCTTCAGTGGTGTTGTAGTCGTCGTTCTGCGCAACCGGACGGCTGTTACCACCACCCCCGGTCACCGCAACTGTGCGGGTCGCGGCACAGGTCTTTGCTCGCTTGCCGTTGCTGTCGCTGGCCGACAGGGTAACGGTGAAGGTGCCCGATGTGTAGAAGGCGACATCATAGGTCTGGGTCTGATCGCCGCTAGTCTGGAGCGTTTCGGTGGCGCTGTCGGTGGTCCCGTCTGGGGTTGGCGACATGCCGTCGTCGCCACCCTGGAAGGTCCAGGTGACATCGTAGGGTGCCGTGCCGCCGCTGACCACGCCTTGAAAAAGTTCAGATCCATCTTCGGTCACCGCAACCGGGTCGTTCTGTGGAGTCGTGATGGTGCAGGTTGGCCCACCGCCGCCGGCATCCGGCGGCTTCGCGGCAAACACGGAAACAGGCGCCAGCAGCATGATGCCAGCCACAAGGGCGGGCATCCCGCGGTGACGGGGATCGATTGCAGTTCTCATACGGCCTCCATAGCGGCAGGGGTGGGTCGGTTCAGCGCTGAGGCCGGAAGCATCCTGGCAACGACGTAGGCTGGCAGTGCAGCAAGGAAGACTTTTTGCGCCCCCAGCGGAGGGATGCTCGTTGGATATCTTTATGCTCGTCCGTGGACTGCACCGACGCCGCTTGATGCGGCGGTCGGCACCCAAGGCGTGGCGATACCTTTGCTGCTGTGTTGTTTTAGCCTTCACCACGACAATTCGCAAACAAACAAACGGAATAATTGATCCTGCTCACAGTTTTTGCCGAAGACAAGAACGCGTTCAGACCGGATCGGGAGTCCAATCGCGCCAGCCCGCGTAAGGGGCGCTTAAATTGGTTGTAAGGATAAGGAGCGCACCCTGCTCAGGGTTTACCAGCGTGGCGGGCACACCTCATGATGCGTGCTAGCAGGAGGGAGGTCTCGTTTTGGGTCGGCTGCCGCCGTTCGACCACCGCCCGCAGGCCGGCCGCAAACTGATCAAGAGCAGACGTCACCCCAATGCCAGCACCCACTGTCCGACACCCGCTGACGGAGTCGCGGATGACTGTGTGTATGCGAGGAGGATGCAGGTGATCGCGCCAGCGACCAATACCAATGTGGCGGTGGGTCTGCTGCGCAGAAAACAGAAACCCGCGCGACCCGAAGCCACAGGGGTCGCGCGGGCTGAAGTCGCAGGTTCCGTCTGCGCCACCACACGGAGATCACCATCGTTGGGCACAAGCCTACGTGGCTAGGCTGCCGGCAGTTGTGACCCAGTCCAGCTTTCCCAGCGATGGTGTTGCGGAAGTCCTTCTCGGCTTCGTAGCACCTGGAGCCTAGGCCAGGCATGGGTCCCTTTTCGGCTGTTGAGGCTCACGAAAACCGAAGTGGGGTCCGTTGTGCTGAAGTTGGCTAGGGGGCGAGGAGGTGTGATGTCACCAGAGGCCCAGTCCACCCAATTATCTGGTGTTCAGCCCGGATTGGAGACCATTGTTCGAAGATGCGTCCGGCTGTGGTGTGTATAGTCCGGTACCACGCCTAACGCGGCGGATAAGGTGCGAAACGGGGTGACGTTGAAGACGGCATGATGTTCGCTGCGGCAAGCAGACTTGGCCGGTCAAGCCCTCATGGGCAGCAGTC
>CAVPHF010000029.1:0-119610 GCA_963704155.1 uncultured Gammaproteobacteria bacterium | reverse complement strand
TCCGCGTGACGTCGAACTGCTTGCCGACCTCTTCCAAGGTGTGGTCGGTATTCATGTCGATGCCGAAACGCATGCGCAGCACCTTGGCCTCGCGCGAGGTCAGGCTGGCGAGCATGTTCTGCGTCGACTCGCGCAGTCCGGAGGCGGTGGCGGAATCGACTGGCGAGATGACGCCGGAATCCTCGATGAAGTCGCCGAGATGCGAATCCTCGTCGTCGCCGATCGGCGTTTCCATCGAGATCGGCTCCTTGGCGATCTTGAGCACCTTGCGCACCTTCTCCTCGGGCATGTCCATGCGCTCGGCCAGCTCCTCCGGCGTCGCCTCGCGGCCCATCTCTTGGATCATCTGCCGCGAGATGCGGTTCAGCTTGTTGATCGTCTCGATCATGTGCACCGGGATGCGGATGGTGCGCGCCTGGTCGGCGATGGAGCGCGTGATGGCCTGCCGGATCCACCAGGTGGCGTAGGTCGAAAACTTGTAGCCGCGGCGGTATTCGAACTTGTCCACTGCCTTCATCAGGCCGATGTTGCCCTCCTGGATCAGGTCGAGGAACTGCAGACCGCGGTTGGTGTATTTCTTTGCAATCGAGATCACCAGCCGCAAGTTGGCCTCGACCATCTCCTTCTTGGCACGGCGGGCCTTGGCCTCGCCGATGGACATCTTGCGGTTGATCTCCTTGATCTCACCGATGGTGAGCACGTTCTCACGCTCCAACTCCTGCAAACGCCGCTGGGCACGGCGCACATCCGAATCGACCTCTGCCAAGCGCTCGGAGTAGGGCTTGCCGATATCGATCTGCGCACGCATCCATTCCGGGTTGGTCTCGTTGTCTGGAAAGGAGTCGATGAAGTCCTTGCGCGGCATGCCGGCGCCATCGACACAGAGTGCCATGATGATGCGCTCTTGAGTGCGGATACGCTCGATGGTGCCGCGAAGCATCTCGACCAATTCATTGAAGACGTTGGCCACCAGCTTGAACTGCAAGAACTGCTCGGAAACCCTGGCCATGGACGCGCGCGAGCGGTCGTCGTCGCGCCCGTGTTCCTTTAACAATGCAACAAAGGTATCGAAGTCGGCCCGCAGTCCCTCGACGCGGCGCGCGACTTCCTCCGGATCAGGACCGGTGTCAATCGCCTCAGCCTCGTCGTCATCGTCGTCACTGGAGTCGGCGGATGCGTCGACGCTGGGCGCGGTCTTGGGCTCCGGAATGGCCACCTCGTCGTCGCCGTCGGTAAAGCCCGACATGACATCGCCCAAGCGGCGCTCTTCCTTCGACACCTGCTCGAAGATGGAGAGCAGGTGCTCGACTGTCCGCGGATAGACGGACAGTGCGGACAGGACCTGATTGAGTCCCTCCTCGATGCGTTTTGCGATACGCAACTCGCCCTCACGGGTGAGCAGTTCGACCGTGCCCATCTCGCGCATGTACATGCGTACCGGGTCGGTGGTGCGGCCGAACTCGCTGTCGACCGACGCGAGCGCAGCGGCGGCGGCCTCGGCGGCCTCGTCATCGGCGACGGCCGAGTCGTTGCTCAGCGAATCGATCTCCGCCGGCGCGGACTCATGCACAGTGATCCCCATATCGTTGATCATGCGCACGATATCTTCGATCTGCTCAGGCTCGATGATGCCGTCGGGCAGGTGATCGTTGACCTCGGTATAGGTCAAAAATCCCTGTTCCTTGCCTTTAGCGATCAGTTGCTTGAGCTGCGAGGCTTGTTGCTGTTGTTGATCCATGCGGATACCTGCTGGGCGAAGCGAAAAATCAGAAAAAGCTCAAATCTGGCGGTCACTTGTACCGGCCCCGCACGAACGCGACTGCCCGCACAGAGAAGGGGCCTCGGCTTTGGCGGCGCCGAATCGAACTGCAACTAGTTCGGTCGACTGCACAGGCGCCGACGCGCGAAGCCCGCTTGAGTATGCATTAGTCTACAAAGGCGCCAAGGTAACTTTTCAAAATAGCAGATGACAGCCAATTCGTCTATTAAGACGAGTGCCGAGGCGGATCACTGGAGACCCCAACAGGGCTATCTGCGGCAGCCTCTTCAACACCACTCCCTCGGCTGTCTTCAGCGGACACGGAGATTTCTCGCTGCCGACGCAACGCCACCCAGCGCCGCGTACTGACGGCATCCTGATTCATCCGTTTCAGCGCCCCAATGAATTCAGCCTCCCGACCACCCTCAGGAATATGGTCGATAAGGCTCGAATCCGATAGTCGCCGGACGATTTTTTCCTGCTCGCTGTCGCGCCAACGCTCACAGAGCGCCGCGGGACTGATGTCCGGATAGGCGCCGATGATCTCGATGATCTCGCGCAGCAGCGCGACACCCGTGCTGTCGAGTTCCTGCCAATCCGCGGCGACCGATGAGGCGCACCGGGCCAAGCGCGGATCATCGAGCAACAAGGCAATGGCGCGCCGCAACGGCGTCAGTGACGCGCCCCGGCCCGGCATCGGTGGTTGGCGGAACGGGGGCCGGGGGCCATCGCCGGCTCTGCCGGGGCGACCAGAACGCCCCGGACCGCGCCGGCGTGAATCGACCCCGACCAGGCCAGCAAGGCGGTCTTCTAGCAAGTCCTTGAAGGTACCGGCCGGCATGGTCTGGATCAGGCCGCGCGCCTCCGCATCGAGCGCCGCACAACCCTCGGCAGAGCCGAGATCACGCTGATCACCAAGGTGCTGGAACAAAAAGTCGGACAGCAGCGTCGCGTCGGCCAAACGTTGCTCAAAGGCGGTACGCCCTTCTTTGCGGACCAGGGTATCGGGGTCCTCGCCATCCGGCAGGAACAGGAAACGGATCGGCTGCTGTCCTGTCGCCACGGGCAGCACGGTCTGCAACGCCTTCCAGGCGGCAGCGCGGCCGGCGCGGTCGCCGTCGAAGCAGAACACCAGCTCAGGCGCACCTCGCAGCAGGCGCTTGACGTGCTCGGGCGTGGTCGCCGTCCCCAAGGTAGCCACTGCATAGGGGATGTCGAACTGCGCCAGCGCGATGACGTCCATATAGCCCTCGACCACGAGCAGCCGAGGCGGACTGCGCGACGCCTGCTGCGCCTCGTACAGCCCATACAGTTCGCGACCCTTGTGAAACACCGGCGTCTCCGGTGAGTTCAGATACTTGGGCTCGCCCTCGCCCAGCACCCGTCCTCCGAAACCGACGACACGTCCGCGTCGATCGCGGATCGGGAACACGACTCGATCGCGGAAACGGTCGTAGCGCTTGCCGTCGCGATCGACCAACAGACCGGCGGAAATCAGCTCCTCGCATGCTTGCGCAGATCCACCAAGGCGCCCGAGCAAGAAATCCCAACCGGGGGGCGCGAAACCGATACCGAAGCGATTGGCGATGTCGCCGCTGAGTCCGCGTGTCTTCAGGTAGGCGCTCGCGCGCGCGGCCTCCGCATGCTCGCGCAACTGCTGGCGGTAGAGCAGTGCGGCACGCTCGAGCAGCGCATAGAGCGGGGACAGGTCCGGCCCCTTGTCGAACGCCTCATCGGCCGCGGGCAGATCCATGCCGGCGCGCTGGGCCAGTTCTTCGACCGCCTCGGGGAAGCTCAGGCGGTCGTACTCAATCAGGAAATCGATCGCATTGCCGTGTGCGCCACAGCCGAAGCAATGGTAGGTTTGCCGGGCCGGCGTGACGGTGAAAGACGGGGTCTTTTCGGTGTGGAACGGGCAGCAGGCCTTAAACAGAGGGCCAGCTTTCTTCAACTGCACGCGCAGTCCCACGACGTCGACGATGTCGACCCGCGCAAGCAGTCGGTCTTTGTATTCCTGCGTGATACGGCCGATCATCGGCAGGGCACCTGCATCTGGTGCGAAACGGGGTTTGGTTAGCGCGGCGCCTGTGCCGAGCCCTGCGGATCAGGATACGCCTCAACAGCAGGCGGCCCTTGGCAGCCGAAACGGGCGGGCAGGATCAGTCGCGCACTGGCAGACGGCAAGGGTCTAACTGGAGAGGCGCGACTTGACCAGGCCGCTGACGTGCGCCATGTCGGCGCGCCCCTGCAGCTTGGGCTTCAGGATACCCATCACCTTTCCCATGTCCTGCATGCTGGCTGCGCCAACAGCGGCAATGGCGTCGCCAACCATGGTATCGATTTCGGTCTCCGACAGCGCCGCCGGCATATAATGCTGGCAAACCTCAACCTCGAAACGCTCCGTATCGGCCAAATCCGCCCGTCCGGCCGCGTCGTACTGGGTGATCGAGTCGCGCCGCTGCTTCAGCATCTTGTCGAGCACCGCCAATACCTGGGTATCGTCGAGCTCGATCCGCTCATCCACCTCGCGCTGCTTGATCGCGGCATTGATCAACCGGATGACGCCGAGACGCGACTTGTCGCGGGCCTTCATCGCGGCCTTCATGTCGTCTTGCAGACGTTGTTTCAGCATGCTCACGGCGTCGGCAGCCAAGCTAGGGACCGGGTTTGATATCGGGCGAAAGGGCGGGGCATCATCCGGAACGCGATTGCGACCGGGTACAAGGCAGCAACGCATGCCTTCTGGGCAACAGACCCAGGGTCAGCAGCCGCTCGACTAGAACGGACGTTCCCAGCGACGCGACTCGCGTGACAGTTTCTTGTGATGGCGCTTGACCGCGGCCGCCTTCTTGCGCTTACGCTCGGCGGTGGGCTTCTCGTAGAACTCGCGGCGGCGAACCTCGGCGAGCACACCGGCCTTCTCACAGGAGCGCTTGAATCGACGCAGTGCGACTTCGAACGGCTCGTTCTCTTTGATGCGAACGCTTGGCATGAAAAATCCTTTAATCTGGGCCCCGTTTCGGGCTCGGTTTAGTGCTCAGCTGGGGAGCTTGGTTGCGGCTAATCGAGCATTATACTGATGCCTACCGGAGAGATGCAACGCCGCGCACGCACGCGGCATGCGCCGGCAGAGCGGGCTAGAAGCGAGAGTCAAACGGAGATTATCCCGAAATGCGCGTCATCGGCATCGAGACCTCATGCGACGAAACCGGCATCGCCATCTACAGCGGCCAGCAGGGGTTGATCGCGCAGGCAGTCTACAGTCAAGTCGATCTGCATGCGGCCTATGGCGGGGTGGTGCCCGAGCTGGCCTCGCGGGACCACATCCGCAAGGTGCTTCCGCTGATGCGCGAGGTGTTGGACGAGGCCGAACTGCTGCCGCGCCAGATCGACGGTGTCGCCTACACCGCAGGCCCCGGCCTGGTGGGCGCGCTGCTTGTCGGCGCGGGCATCGGGCGCAGCCTGGCGTGGGGTTGGGGCGTGCCGGCCATCGGCGTGCACCATATGGAAGGCCACCTACTGGCGCCGATGCTGGAGGAGCCGGCGCCCGGGTTCCCGTTCGTCGCGCTGCTCGTCTCCGGGGGCCATACCCAATTGGTCGAGGTCACCGCCGTCGGCGCCTACCGGCTGCTCGGCGAGTCGGTAGACGATGCCGCTGGCGAGGCGTTCGACAAGACAGCCAAGATCCTGGGACTACCGTATCCGGGCGGCCCCGCCCTGGCGCGGCTAGCGGAACATGGCGATGCGGACCGCTACCGTTTTCCTCGGCCGATGACAGACCGCCCCGGGCTCGACTTCAGCTTCAGCGGCCTGAAGACCTATACCCTGAACGCGCTGCGCGACGAGCTGGCCGCCCGCGACGATCCCGAACAGACCCGAGCAGACATCGCACGCGCCTTCGAAGAGGCAGTGGTCGATACACTGGTCATCAAGTGTCGGCGGGCGGTGCGCGAGCTTGGCGTCGGCACGCTGGTGTTGGCCGGCGGCGTGAGCGCCAACCAGCGCTTGCGGGCGCGTATCGACGCGGTCATGCAGGCCGAGGGCGGACGCGCCTACTACCCGCGGCCGGCCTTGTGCACCGACAACGGCGCGATGATCGCCTTTGCCGGGCATCAGCGGCTCGCCGCCGGGCAGATCGAGCCGCTTGCATTCTCGGCACGACCACGCTGGCCGATGGAGAGCCTGCCGCCGCTGGACGAGGCGCCACCGGCCACGGCCCAAAACGGCAGGCCATGACGCCTGTGCTCGACCTGGTGCCCAACTGCCGCGCGCGGCCACCGCTCGTGATAATGGCAACTCAGAGGCTGGGCGGCGTCTCGTCTACACCGATCTTGTCCTCTTTACCGCGCAACAGATTGCTGATGTTGCTGCGGTGCCGCACGAACAGCAGCACGCTGATGATGACCTGCATGAGCACCAGCTCTGGCAGGGGCCAGAACCACCAGACGATGATTGGCGCAAGCCCCATGGACACAAGCGCCGAGGCCGAGGAGATCTTGAGCACCTTGGCGACGAAGAGCCAGAGACCGGCAACACAGAGACCCACCGGCCAGTAGAGGCCGAACTGAACGCCGAGCGCGGTGGCGACCCCCTTGCCGCCGCGGAAGCCGAAGAAGACCGGATAGAGATGTCCGAGGAAGGCCGCCAGCCCGACCATGGCCAGAGTCAGCGGCGCGACGCCGAGCGCGTGCGCCGCCAGCATCGGCAGCAGACCCTTGATGCTGTCACCAAACAGCGTGATACCGGCGGCGCGCTTGGCCTTGGCCCCGCCGATGCGCAACACATTGGTGGCACCGGGATTATTCGAGCCCAGGGTGCGCGGGTCGGGCAGGCCCATGAGCCGACAGACAATGATTGCACTGGAGATCGAGCCAAGCAGATAGGCGGCGATCACCAGAACGATGTCGAGAAGCGGCAGCATGTTCATGGGCGCCATTGGACTGCCTCCATGCATCCTGGTCAAGGTCTGCGGCGCGGGTTGCAAAGCAAGGTGCCGGCGCTACTTCTCAGCACTAGTTCTCAGCACTAGGCGTGTCCGTCGGCGAGCTGCCGGCCGGCGTCCAACCGCACCCGCCACGTCCTGACGTCCCGCGCGTTCGCGGGCTAATCCGGAGCCAAACACCATGGATATCGTTTTTTTGCGCGGCCTGCGCATCGAGACCGTCATCGGCATCTACGACTGGGAAAAGGAGATCAAGCAGCCGGTCATCCTCGACATCGAGATGGCCAGCGACGTCGCCCGCGGCGCGGCCAGCGACCAGATCGAGGACGCACTGAACTACAAGGCGGTTTCCAAGCGGCTGAAGCAGTTCGTCGGAGAGTCCCGGTTCGAGCTGGTCGAGACCCTGGCGGAGCGCTGCGCGGCCATCATCCGTGAAGAGTTCGGCGTTCCCTGGGTCCGTTTGACGCTGAACAAGACAGGGGCGGTGACCGACGCCGAAGGCGTCGGCGTCATCATTGAGCGCGGCGAGCGACCTTGAGTCCGGAAGCCTCTGACGAACGCGGCCCGACCAGAGGCTGCTGGATCAGCGTCGGCAGCAATGTCGAGCGCGAGCGCTCGATATGCGGCGCGATCGCGGACCTGCGCGCCGTATTCGGCTCGCTGGTGATCTCACCGGTCTACGAGACCGCGGCGGTCGGCTTTCAGGGCGAGCCCTTCCTTAACCTGGTCGTCGGCATCAATACCGATTGGCCGGTCCGCCGGATCAATCAGACGCTGAGGTCAATCGAGGACGCCCATGGGCGCGAGCGCGGTCCGGACAAGTTCGCGCCGCGCACACTCGATCTCGACCTGCTGACCTGGGGCGATGGCGTCGGCCTCATCGACGACTATGAATTACCGCGCGACGAGATCCTGAAGTATGCGTTCGTCCTGGCGCCCTTAGCCGACGTCGCCTCGGCTGAGCATCATCCGACCGTCGGCCGCAGCTATGGCGAACTTTGGCAGGAGATGGCCCGCTCTAAGGCACCGCTGTCGCGCGCAGCGCTGGTCATCGAAGGTCAGCCGAGCGACTGACCTGCCTGAGGCTATTAAGGGCAGCGGATCAGCCATCGGCGTCTTCATCCGCGGCCAGTCCGCCGATATGTAGCAGTTGCTGCACGATGCGGCCGGTGTCGTCGGGCTGATCGAGCCTGTCCGCGGGTGTCCAGGAATAATCGGCCTCGAGCCGGAAGGAGCCGGCGAACGCGTCCGGCGGCTGGCCGTTCCAGTCCTGAGGAGACAGCATCGAAAAGAAGGTACCGCCGTCCGTGCGGCGGTACAGGTGGTAGGTCTTGCCTGGAATGCGCTTGAAGGCGCATTGAGCACGGGTCAGCGCCTGCTCATCACGGGCCTCGTCCAACACCTTGCGCGCCTCGGCCTGCAGCGATTTGATCTGGTCCGCGATAACGCGCAACTTGGCCGAGGTGCGGGCATTGAGCATGGATTCGGCTCGCTCGACCTCCTCAGCCAGTTGTGGCGCATGAAACGCGGGCGCTAGCCGGCTGGTTGGATAGGGCGAGCTGCGGGCATCGCCGCGGTGCAACTCGGCCTTATCGTCGTCGCTCATGTCGGCTCCTCGTTGTACTGACGCAGGCGTCATTGACCGGTCACTGCTGGCCTGTCACTGCTGTATGGTCCGGCCACCGTCGACGGCAATGATCTGCCCCGTGACATAGTGGGCGTCGCGGACCAGAAACAACAGTGTGCGGGCAATGTCCGCCGGCGTACCCGGTCTTTCCAGCGCGGTGCGCGACAGGATCTCGCGCTTGACGTCGCCCGACAGCCCCTGTTCCGGCCAAAGGATGACGCCCGGCGCGATACCGTTCACGCGCACCTCCGGACCGAGTTCCCGCGCTAGCGACTTCACCATCATCGCGTTGCCCGCCTTGGCCATGGAATAGATCGGATGGTCCGCGAGCGGCCTTTCGGCGTGTATGTCGACCAGGTTGACGATACAGCCGCGGGCGGCACGCAGCAGCGGCGCCGCAGCCTGCGCCAGGAAAAACGGCGCCTTCAGATTCGAGCCCATCAGTTCGTTCCAGTGGCGCTCGGTCGCCTCACCAAGTGGGGTCGGATAGAAGCTGGACGCGTTATTGATCAGCACATCAAGCCGGCCGCGAAAGGCCGCGACCGCCTGCATCAACCGCGCCGGGGCCTGCGCATCGAGCAGGTCAGCCGCAACGGTGCGCACGCTGTCGGCGCGTGCGGCATTCAGCTCCGAGGCCAGCTCATGCGCGGCATCGGCCGAGCTGCGATAGTGCAGGATCAGGTCCAGACCTTCGTCATGCAGCATCCGCGCGATCCGCGCGCCGATGCGCTGCGCACCGCCGGTGATCAATGCAATCTGGCCTTCAAGACTGGCTCGAGGCTCAGCAAAATCAACGTCGCCCATCGGTGCACCTCCTCTTTGTTGCGACTTGTTGCGCAGCTCGAAACTCGTTGGTTCCCGGTATAGACTGCCGGCCCGCCGAGCCGACGAGCCGACTGCCATGAATGCAACCCGCGACGCCGAGGCGCTGCGTCACAGCCAGCGCCTGGCCGACCTGATCCGCGCCGAGATCACCGCCGCCGGCGGCGCCCTGCCCTTCGACCGCTTCATGGAGCTGGCGTTATACGCGCCCGGACTCGGCTACTATGCCGCCGGAGCCCGTAAGCTGGGGCCTGAAGGCGACTTTGTCACCGCCCCTGAACTATCGCCGCTGTTTGGGCGCTGCATCGCCGAGCAATGTCATGAAGTCCTAAGGACCCTGGGCGGCGGCGATCTGCTGGAGTTCGGCGCCGGGTCCGGCGCGCTGGCCGCCGAGCTGCTGTCCGCGCTCGCAGGGCGCGATTCCCTGCCGGGGCGCTACCTGATCCTGGAGCCGAGTCCGGACCTGGCGGCCCGCCAGCGGGCGCTGCTCGCGGAACGCACGCCGAGGTTGGCCGAGCGAGTTCACTGGATCACCGCGCCGCCGACACGGCTGCGCGGCCTGATCCTGGCCAACGAGGTATTGGACGCGATGCCTGTGCACCGCTTTTGCATCGGCACCGACCGCGGCATAGAGGAACTGGTGGTCGAGATCGACGGCGACGGATTCCGCAGCAGCAGCGCCGAACCGATATCGCCACTGCTGCCGAACGCCGTGCGTGCACTGCACCAGGAAGGGCTCGCGCTGGAGCCTGGCTATTGCTCAGAAATCAATTTGCGTCTCGATCCCTGGATAGCGATGCTGTCGCAGACGTTGGATGCCGGCATGGCGCTGTTGATCGACTACGGCTATCCGCGCCGAGAATACTATCTGCCGGAACGCCGCGATGGGACCCTGATGTGCCACTTTCGCCACCGGGCTCACGCAGATCCCTTTCAACATATCGGCCTGCAGGATATCACCGCCCATGTCGATTTCACCGCGCTGGCGCTCGCCGGCAGCGCGGCCGGTTTGGACCTGGCGGGCTACAGCAGCCAGTCCAACTTCCTGCTCGGCTGCGGTCTCGATCGGCTGATCGCCGAGTCTGCAGCCGATGCCGCGGCGATGCTGGAGCTGACCGCCGGGGTCAAGCAGTTGGTGCTGCCGTCCGCCATGGGCGAGCGTTTCCAGGCAATGGCCTTGTCCCGCGAGCTTCCACGACCGCAAGGCGGCAACTGGTGCGGCTTCTCGCTGCGCGATCTCAGCGGCCGCCTGTAGCCAATACCCAGCCGAAGGGCCAGCCGATAGGGACCTATGGCAGGCAGCCGCGGCCATACAGGCTGTTCTTTCCCGCCACTCGAAGCTCGCTAGTCGTTACTTCCCCAAGTAGGTGGGCACCACGGTCTCGATGTCGGTCGGATGCACGCCGAGCTCGAGCAGACCATTGTGCTCACCGCAGACACTCGGCGTTTGCATGGACAGATAGTTGTCGCGGGTGAAGGGCTTGCCTGGCAGCAGCTCGAACACGCGCGCCTGAGTGCGCGAGCCCCAGTCGTTCAGACCGGCCAAGAGCACGCGCTTGCCAATGCAACGCGCGGTGTATTCGACCAGCTCCTCCAGGGTTAGCACGCGCGGGCCGCAAAGGTCATAGCGGCGGCCGCCGGACTGCGGATCTCGCAGGCTGCGCAGCATGGCGTCGGCGACATCCTCCACCCAGACCGGCGCGAAGCGCGCGTCGGGACAAGCCAGCGGAAAGACGCCCGGCGCCATCTGCAATAGCGTGGCAAAGCGGTTGAAGAAGCTGTCGCCGCGACCGAAAACGACCGACGGCCGAAAGCTGGTCACGCTAAGGGCGCCGCCGACACCCTTGCCAGCCGCGTGCGCGATGTCCTCACCTTCGCCCTTGGAGCGCAGATAGGCGCTGCCACCGTCAACGGCATCCGCGTGCAGCGCGCTCATGTGCAGCAACCGCGGAACGCCGGCACGCTCGATCGCGGCAAGGATCCGTTTCACCAGCTCGACGTGCACCTGCTGAAAGCTGCTGCCGCCGCCCTCGTTGAGGATACCGACGAGATTGACCACCAGGGCGCAGCCCTCGAAGCACTCGGCCAATGTGTCGACGTCGAGCGCATCGACGGCGCGCAGGGTAACGCCTGAATAGAGCTTCAGGTCACGGTGCCGGTGCGGTCGGCGTGTCGGGACGATGCAGTGGTAGCCGGCGTCACCGAACCGCTGGATCAGGTGTCGCCCGAGGAAACCGGTGCCGGCGAGGATGCAGACTTGCTGTTGCTTCATGGTTGCCGTCAGTCAGATGGGATTCTTGTGCAATCCGGCCGCGTGCCGGGTTTCGGCTTTGGTTGCCGAGGCGCAATGCCGAGCGCCGTGGGGTCGGTATTATGCCGCATCGCCCCCGTGTCTTTATCGGTCATCTTGCTCAGGCCGCGACCGACGCAAGGGCACGGTTCACCTGCAAGCGCCGATCGCCTGATTGGGATGCCCTATTTCGACTACCTCTACCTGATCGCCTTTATCGGCGTCGGCGCGCTGGCCGGTGTCCTTGCCGGACTGCTCGGCATCGGCGGCGGCGCCGTCATCGTCCCGGCGCTGATCCTGTCTGTTCGGCGCCATGGGCGATCAGCACGGCATGGCGGAGACATGGATTCCGCACCTGGCCGTTGCCACCTCGCTGGCGACCGTGATAGCCAGCGGCGCCGCCTCGAGCTTTACCCATCACAGGCGCGGCGCGGTTCGCTGGGAGCTGTTCGCGCGGCTCGTGCCGGGCATCCTGGTCGGCGCCTGGCTCGGCGCCTTCGCCGCCGGCTGGCTCCCTGCACTCTGGCTCAAGCGGCTGTTCGCAGTGTTTCTGCTGTTCAACGGCACACGCATGCTGCTCGGAAAGCAACGCGTCAGCGAGCGCCCGCTGCCGTCCGCGACCAGGATGACGGCCGGCGCAACCGGAATTGGCGCGCTGTCGGCGCTGCTCGGCATCGGCGGCGGCATCCTGACCGTGCCCTTCCTCGCCAGGTATGGCGTGCGCATGCAGCACGCGGTGGCCACGTCCAGCGCCTGCGGCGTTCCGCTGGCGGTGGCGGGCAGCATCGGCTTCGTCATCAGCGGTCTCGGCAAGGATGGGCTGCCGCCGCACAGCATCGGCTTCGTCTATTGGCCGGCGGCGCTGGCGATCATCGCGGCGAGCGTTCCCTTGGCCACGGTCGGCGCGCGGCTTGCTCACAGCCTGCCGACGGCGACACTCAAGCGCGTATTCGCCGTGCTGCTGTTGGCGGCGGGACTCAACCTATTGCTGGCCTGATCGGCACGCTCGCGCGCAGGGCATCGCAATCGCAGCCCTCCATCAGCGCTCCGGCCTTGATCCCAGGCTGCCTTCACGCTCGTCGAGCCACAGCCGGCGATAGAGATAGACGCGTCCGTCGGCATCGCGCAAAACCAACCGCCCCTGTTGCTCGGCAAACTCATAGGGCCGCGCGGTTTCACTGCCTTGATCGTAGAGCGCGATGCGATCGTCACGCTGTTGGATCAGGCCGTCGACAAAGCCGCCATGCGGCGAGTAGAGCCGAAAGCGATGACCCTGAACGATCAGCAGACCGCCTTCGCGTCCCTCCCAGACGCCCTCCAGCGTCGTGCCCTGCCAGCCCGGTATGCCGGGGATCTGCGGCCTAAAGCGCGACATCGGTCCCGGCATGGACGAGACGCCCGGCATCTGTTCCCACATGCGCTCCACATCGAAGCCTTGCGTCGGGTCGGCAATGCCCGGCGCCCATGGATTGAAGCCGAACGGGTTTTGTCCGAATTGTCCCATGCCCGGGATCATCCCCGGCATCGACATGCTGCCCGGATCGAAGGGCATCGAGCCGCCGGTGTCGCGCCCATCGCCATCAAGGAAACCCATCGCATCCATCATGCGCGCCATGGCATCGGCCATGGCGGCGCGGCTGCCGCCATCGGCGGCCGCCAGCCAGGGCGCAGAGGAGAGCAGCACAAGGGCGAGCAACAGCCGAGCGAGACGGGCGGCAAAGCTGGGGCGGCGCAGATGCATGGATACGAATACTGCTTCTTCGAGTGACTTGGGCGGATACCGGGATGCCGCTCGACCGTGTTTCCTGAGGCCGAACGCAACCCGCGAGCCAGCATCAGCATAACAAAAGGCGCGCACGCTCGACGTCGGCGAAACCGCCGACGGCTAGCGCTCACCAGCAAGCCGCCGCGAAGGTCCAACCAATCGCTGGCCGCGGGCGTTTCAACCCAGCTTCGGCGCAGATTCAGCGCTCACCGTCGGCACCTGCCAGCGCCGGCTCGGCGTCGGCGTCGGTGCCCGGCTGCGCGACAGGCTCCGCGACTGGCCGCAACAAACCGCCTAACCTGAATCGATCACGCCCGAGCCGCTGGGCGTAGATGACGCGATAGGTGAGCACGCGCCGCACGTAGTCGCGTGTCTCGGGGTAAGGGATACTGGCCATCCACAGGTCGGCGGACAAAGACGCCTCGGGCAGCCAGCGGCTCACCGCGCCCGGCCCAGCGTTGTAGGCAGCCGTTGCCAGCACCGTATTGCCGCCGAAGCGCCGGCGCATCGCGGCCAGGTAGCGGCTGCCCAGTTCCAGGTTCAAGGCAGGATCGGTCAGGTCCAGACGAGACGGTGCCGGCAAGCCGGCGTCACGGGCGACCTCGGCAGCAGTCGCCGGCATCAGCTGCATCAGCCCAACGGCACCGGCGTGCGAGGCGATGTCGGCATCGAAGGCGCTCTCCTGGCGCATGACCGCATACAGCCAGTCCTCGGGCAGCCCGTGCTGGGCAGCGACCACGCTGGCCAATCGGCGATGCGGCATCGGAAAACGCAGATCGAGGTCGTCCCAATAGTCGGCGCGCGCCAGCGTGAAGATGGATTCAGTGATCAGCCCGAGCCGTGCGGCCAACGCGGCCGCCGTTATCAACTCGGCGGGCGCCATGGTGCGGGTCAGCTCGCGCCACTCGCGCGCGACATCGACTTCACGCCCGAGCCGCTGCAGCTCAGAAATGCGCCCGCTGGTCGGCGACGCCTGCAGCGATGCCAGCAAGGCTTGGTCGATGGGGGCAGCATGGTGATTGAGGGCAGGCGGCCTGCCGAGCAGCTCGGCGGCGCGAAAGCCCCAGAAACTGCGAGCGCCCGCCGCACGGTCGAACGCGTGCGCGGCGCCCGCCAGATCGCCCCCACGGGCGAGGGCACGCGCGCGCCAGTATTGCCACTCTCCGTCAGGATCGGCGTCCGCGGGCAGCCGATCCACCCAGTCCGGGAGGTCCGCCCAAGCACGCAGCGCGAGCGCGGCGCGCAGGCGTTCGAGCTGAATGTCCCGGTTGCCCGGCCGCGCCTGGATGCGGCGCAGGTGGCCGAGTGCGCGCTGGTCGCCAGCGCGCGCGAATCCGGCGCCAATCGCGGCATGAATGCGATCCAGAGCAGGTTCAGGCAAGGCCTCGGCGCGCTGCATGCCTCGCCAGAGTTCGGCCGCCTGATCGGGATCTCGCCTGGCGAGGCGCTCTAGACCATGCACCAGCGTCGCCGCTCGCCGCGAAGGGTCGGGCGGCAACGCAAGCGCGGCCAGCCCCCTCGGGCGTGCGTGTACGGCGAGCAGTTGGTCCAGCCAGGGTTGCTGGAATGCCGGCAGATAACGTCGCTGGAAGCGGGCGGTGCCGAGGTTGCGTCCCGCCATTGCCAGGTCGACCCGCTGCCAGACCAGATCCGTGGTCAAGCCCCCGGTCTCGGCCCAGGCGGCGAACAGCGGATCACATGCATCCGGCAGGGACTTGCCGGTCAGATACAGCGCGGCGAGCCCATCGAAGGCCGCATTGGCGCGACCGGTGGCCAGCAACGCGCGCCGATAGGTACACTCGCGCGTCTCCGAGCCATTGTCGACGTAAGCATCGACATAGGCCTGCCATTTACCCTCGCGCGCCAGATGCTTCAGCCACCGCAGCCGCAACCGTTCCCCAGGCGCGCTGCCACGATGATCAGTCAAAAAGTCCATGACCTCATCGATCGATGCAGTCTCCAAGCGGGCGGTCAGGTCCGTCAGCTGGAGGTAGGGGTAGAGCGGATAGTCTCGCAACCCTGGCGCGAGTCTCTGGTAGAGGTCGCGATCACCGGCCGCCAAGGCACGATCGGCGGCCAGAAAACCCGCGCGCTGCGCGAGCGTCGGCTCCCCCGCGGCGGCCTCGACGAGCAACAGCAGCAGCCCTAGGCCAGCGATCCGGATCGGCATCGTCTTCTCTGTCCTCTTAGCGCGACCAACCTAACCCGGCGCAGCCGGAACCAAAGAACCCGCCCGAGGGCTGTGCTCGTTCTCGTTGTCGTAATCGTCAGTCGGATTCGTACGGATAACGGATACTCGAGTACGACAACGACAACAGCTAGAGCGAAGGACAAGGATCTCGAAATTTCTTCGGCAGTTTGTTCAAGATTTGCAGGGTAAGGGACTCAGGAGCCATAGCCTCGTCTCGACACCAGCAGTTTGCGGCCGGGCCGGCTTTCCGCAATCATGCCCGCGACACGCAACACATTGGAGACCGACCGATGCCGGAGCCCAACGCGCTCGACCTGCAAACCTTATCGGCGCTGCTGCGCGCGGCTGCCCGGGATGAGATCATGCCGCGCTTTCGGCAGGTCAAATCGGAAGCCAAGGCCGACGGCAGTCTGGTGACCGAGACCGACATCGCGGTACAAAAACGCCTGCAGAAATCGCTCGCCGAGCGTTGGCCCGGTATCGCGCTCTTGGGCGAAGAAATGGCCGCTGAACTGCAGCAGAGCCTACTCGGTGATGGCACCAGCACCTTCTGGTGCCTCGACCCATTGGACGGAACCAGCAATTATGCCTGCGGCTATCCAGGTTTTGCGATTTCGCTGGCACTGGTCCGCAATGGCAGGGCCGAATTGGCCGCCGTCTTGGACCCAGTGCGCGACGAGTGCTTCACGGCCGCACGCGGCGGCGGCGCCGAGCTCAATGGCAACCCCATCGCACCACTTATCTGCGGAGACGCACTCGGCGACTGCCTGGCCGCGGTCGACTTCAAACGCCTGCCCCCTGGGCGCATCGCACCGCTGTTCCGGCCGGGCTCGTTTCGCTCCCAACGCAATCTCGGCGCCGTGGCGCTCGAGTGGTGCTGGCTCGGGGCGGGCCGCTTCCAGCTCTACCTGCACGGCGGCCAGAAGCTCTGGGACCACATCGCCGGACGCCTGGTCGCCGAGGAGGCCGGCGTCGTCTCCGCTCTCTATGCGCCGGACGGAGACAGGCCGCTCGAGGGCATTGGGCTGGACAAGCGCGCCGCCGTGGGCGCGGCCAACCAGATCCTGTTCGAGCGTTGGGTCGAGTTCATCGGATTGCCGGTCCGGCGTTGACGGCGCGACGCGGTTTCCCAATGCTTTGCCCGCAAGGACTTGCGCCGAGCCGAGTACCCGAGGGTGGCAATTTGCGGCTGGCACCCTTACCTGCGGCGTCGATGGTAGAGAGCGCGACCGCGGTCGCGCGACAGGCACAGACAGACGACCAGGAGCCCAAATGATGACCGAACAAATCAGCGATCAGGACATGGACCTGACCAGCGGCATTGCCGCCTTCGAGGCGAAACAGTTCTCCCGCGCCGCCGGGCTCTTGTCGCCGCTGGCCGAGGCCGGCAACCCCGAAGCCATGTACCGCATCGCCATCATGGCCCAGAACGGGCTCGGCATGGTCGAGAATCCGCTGCTGGCTTACCGCTACATGAAGGCCGCGGCCGAGGACGGCCTTGACGTCGCCCAGCACGGACTCGGATTCATGTATATGGAGGGCGAGTGCACCGACAAGAATCCGGATCGCGCCGTGCGCTGGTTCAGAGAGGCCGCCGCACAAGGACTGGCCGGCTCACAAACCACCCTTGCGATGATGTACGAAGAGGGTCGTGGCGTGCCGCAGGACATGGAGGAGGCACGCAAGTGGTACCGATTGGCGGGTTTCGACGACAAGTAGTCACTCGCGGATGCCGTCTAGAGCAGGCCGCCAGACAGCGCAATCAGCCTTTAGGGTCCAGCAAACGTCAGTCGTTCGGTCCCTCGCTCGAAGGCCATGTCAGCGATGACGCCTCGGCTGGCGTCGCTGCACCACGGCGTCGGCCAGCTCGTGCAGCATCGGCACCGTATCGTCCCAAGCAACGCAGGCGTCGGTAATGCTCTGGCCGAAGATCAGATCGCCGGCGGCGGTGAGGTCTTGACGCCCGGCAACCAGATGGCTCTCGATCATGACGCCGATGATGCCGGTGTCGCCGCGGCCGATCTGACCGGCCACGTCCTCGCAGACTCGGATCTGTTTGTCATGTTGCTTGCGGCTGTTGGCGTGACTGAAGTCGACCATGATCTTCGGCGCAAGACCGGACTTTTGGATCTGTTCGGCGGCGATGCTCACGCTCTCGGTGTCGTAATTGGGGCGACTGCCGCCGCGAAGGATGATATGGGTATCCTCATTCCCGCTGGTATTGAAGATTGCCGACTGTCCCTCTTTGGTCAGCGACAAAAAGACGTGCGGTCTGGCAGCGGCGTGGATGGCATCGATTGCAACCTTGACACTGCCGTCCGTGGCGTTCTTGAAACCAACCGGACAGGACAGGCCGGAGGCGAGTTCACGGTGTCCCTGGCTCTCGGTCGTGCGCGCACCGATCGCGCCCCAACTAACCAAATCGGCGATGTATTGCGGGCTGATCAAGTCGAGGAACTCGGTACCGGCGGGTATGCCTAGTTCGTTCAGATCGAGAAGCAGGCGCCGTGCCAGACCCAGGCCCTTGTTGATCTCGAAGCTGCCGTCGAGGTTCGGATCGTTGATCAGGCCTTTCCAGCCAACGGTGGTGCGCGGCTTCTCGAAGTAGACACGCATCACGATCATCAGCCGATCGCTCAGCTGCTGGCGCATCGCCGCAAGCCGCTCGGCGTACTCCATGGCCGCGACTGGATCGTGTACAGAGCAGGGACCGACCACGACCAGCAACCGATCGTCATCGCCATGCAGGATGCGTTGTATTTCTTGCCTGGCGTGGTAGACGGTCTCGGCCGCCTTATCCGTGATGGGGTATTTTCGGTGAAGGTCCTCGGGCGCGATCACCTGCTTGATGTCGCGGATGCGGATGTCGTCGGTATCGTAAGTCATGGTTCAGCAAGGCCCCTTGGACGGCCTTCAATGGCAAGCTGCTCAGTATAAACAATGTTTCGGCGAGTCCGCCGACGAATTCTCAAGCGCGACGGCCGCCGTCTATCGCTGACGGCTCCGCTCCCCCGGCCGCATCGGGGCGGTGCCCATGGCAGGCGGTGAGTCCGGCCGGTTACACTTACGGCACTTTACTTAAGGCAATCTCCCGACATGACAGACTGCATGATTCTGCGCTGGCCGCGAACAGCGCGCTTGCCCAGAGCCGGCTCGCCAACCAGATCAAGTGTTCGCCACTTAACTGCCTTGGCTGCGCTACCCGCTGCCCGGGCTGACGCCCCTATGCCGCCTCGGCATGTCCAGACCATCGCCGGAACACAATGACCGGACGCAGGCCCGGCCCTGGGCGACCGCGCGGCAAGTCCGACCCGGCAACCCCTCAAGGCAAGCGCCAAGGTGTCCGGCGGGAGCGGGATCTTGCTTCCTGGGCGCAGGAGATCTATTCAGCCCCGCCAGCCGAGCGCGATGTCTCCGGTGACGTCGACGCGCAGGTCACGGTCAGCACCCGCCTACGTAAGCCGAAGGTGCATCTCACGGCACCAGCGACGGCGCAGCGCGTCGAGCTGGCGCGTTACATGGGTCGCTGGTACGAGATCGCGCGACTGCCCTACTTCACCGAGCGGCGCTGCGTCAAAGACGTGATCGCGGACTACAAGCTGGGCGAGGACGGCATGGTCTACGTGACCAACCGCTGCACCCATAAAGGCGGCGGTATCGGCACCGCTAAGGCCATCGCGCGGGTCGTCGACGCGAGCACCAACGCGCGCCTCGAGATCAGTTTCCGCACCCTCTACGGCGTACACGTACTTTGGGACGACTACTGGATCCTCGGCCTGGGCGAGGATTACGATTACGCACTGGTCGGCCAGCCAACCCGACGCCGTGGCTGGGTGCTCTGCCGCGATCCGTTGCCGAGCGAGGAGAAGGTGCAGCAGTGGCTCGGCGAGTTCGCCGCCAAGGGCTTCCCGGCCGAGGAATTCACTCGTACACGCCAGGAACCGGAGGCGGAGGCGGAGGGCTGAGCCCAATCTGCCCAGCTCCCCACCGACACCGACGCTGCACGTACTGCATCCAAGCGGCCCATTTTCAGGGCAACAATGGGCTATCTCAGATTCTTCTTGTAGCTCGGCACCTTCGCGTTCAAGGCCTTCGAGAAATTGGCAAACTCCATGGTCACGCTGGCCAGCTCGACGCCGTTGAAATCGGCGCCGGCGACATTGGCCCCGCGCAGGATCGCCCCCCCGAGCACCGCATTCGTGAAGTCAACATTGCTCAGATTCGCGTTGCGGAAATTGGCGTCCTGAGCCGAGACATTGCGCAGTCTGGCATTGTGCAGGTCCGCTCCCTCGAAGTTGGCCAGGTTGACGACCGTGAAGCCGTCGGACTCGGCGCTGGTCAGGTCGGCATCGTGCATGCTGGCGTTGACCAGGTTGGCGTCGTTCAGATGGCAATCCCGCAGGTCGGCGCCGGACAGGTTGGCGTCGCGCAGCTGGGCCTGAATGAACAGCGCCCTCGGCGCCACCACATAGCAAAGATTGCTGCCCGTGAAGTCGGTGCCACGCATGTCGGCAGCTCGCAGATTGGCGCGTTGGAGATCGGCACCGCGGATCTCGGCGTTGCGCAGATCCGCTCCCTCCAAGGTCGCGCGGCTCAGATTGGCGCCGCTCAGCACCACCGCCATTGCCGGGCGGTCAGAGCCGGCCCGCACCCGCGACAGGTCGGCGCCTGACAGGTCCGCGTCATTGAGGTGCGCATTGATCAGCACCGCGCCGCGCAAGAGCGCGTCGCCGAGATCGGCCCCGACCAGATCGCTGAACTCCAGGTTCGCCGCTGTCAGGTCCGCGCCGCAGAGATCGGCATCGTTGAGGCGCATGTCGCGCAGGTCTGCACCGACGAGCGAGTCTGCGTCGACCGTCGCAAGCACCTGACCGGTCTGTTTGTGTTTGATCTCGACCATGGTTCCTCCCGTCCGGTTGATCCGGCTACTTCAAATCTATCAGAAAGCACAATTCCTGCCCGGTAGAAAGCGCAATCGCCAGCGAAAACAGGTATGGCCGCGGCCCGGATTCAGGCGCGGGGCAAGAGCCATGAAACTGCACTGAGGCAGCGGCGGGGGGATCGGCTATGCTATCGGCTCGACGCTGCATCGTCAGAACACCAGATCGGGACGCCGTCCGCAGCATTGAGCGTCAACCACCTGAGGAACAAGACAATGAAGCTTGAAACTCTCGCGATACACGCCGGTTTTCAACCGGACCCGACCACCAAGTCGGTGGCCACGCCGATCTACCAGACCACGAGCTACGCCTTCGACGACACGCAGCACGGGGCCGATCTTTTCGACCTGAAGGTCCCCGGCAACATCTATACGAGGATCATGAACCCGACCAGCGACGTATTGGAGAAACGCGTCGCCGCCATGGAGGGCGGCGTCGGCGCGCTGGCGCTGGCATCGGGCATGTCGGCGGTGACCTACGCAATCTTCACCATAGCCCAGGCCGGCGACAACATCGTCGCCACCTCGACGCTCTACGGCGGCACCTACAACCTGTTCGCGCACACGCTGCCGCGGCTCGGCATCGAGGTGCGCCTGGTCGCGCCGAACGACATCGACGCCATGGCCGCGAACATCGACGCCAAGACCAAGGCGGTCTTCTGCGAGTCGATCGGCAACCCGGCCGGCAACGTCGCCGACCTCGGCGCCATCTCAGACATGGCGCATGCCCATGGCGTGCCGGTCATCGTCGACAACACGGTGCCGAGCCCGTATCTGTGCCGGCCCTTCGAGCACGGCTGCGACATCGTCCTGCACGCCTTGACCAAGTACATGGGCGGCCATGGCAACAGCATTGGCGGCGTGCTGGTGGACTCGGGCAGCTTCCCCTGGGCCGAGCACGCCGAGCGCTTCGCGATGCTGAACGAACCGGACGTCTCCTATCACGGTGTCGTCTACACCGAGGCGCTGGGTCCGGCGGCCTATATCGGCCGCGCTCGGGTCGTGCCGCTGCGCAACATGGGCGCCGCGATCTCGCCCTTTAACAGCTTCCTTATACTGCAAGGTATCGAAACACTGCCGGTGCGCATGGACCGGCATTGCGAGAACGCCATTGCAGTCGCCAACTATCTTAAGGACCATGCCAAAGTCGAATGGGTCCGCTATGCCGGTCTGCCGGACAGTCCGGACTACCCCTTGGTGCAGAAGTACATGGACCGAGGCAAGGCCAGCTCGATCCTGTCATTCGGCATCGGTTCCGCAAACGGTAAAGGCCGCGAAGCCGGCGCCCGCTTCATCGACGCGCTGCAGCTCGCGGTGCGGCTCGTCAACATCGGCGACGCCAAGACGCTCGCGTGTCACCCGGCAACAACGACGCACCGTCAGCTATCACCCGAGGAGTTGGCCACCGCGGGCGTATCCGAGGACCTGGTCCGTCTGTCCATCGGCATCGAGCACGTCGACGACATCATCGCCGACCTGGATCAGGCACTGGCCGCCGTCTGACACCCCAAGGCCAGCGCGCAAGCTCAGTCCGCGCTGTATCAGGTCCGAGCGAGGCAATGCGTCAGACCGACGAGCTCACATTGGTGTGGCGCTATGCCACAGCCTTGCTGTGCGCCGGCCAAGCACCTCGCCGCTATGAAACCTGACGCAGCTGCGAACATTCTGCGACTCAAGCAATCTCGTCCGTCTCCTCGAAATGCGTATCCACTGTCTGCAACACGTCCCCTTCGAAGGTCCGGCGCGCATCGCGCATTGGGCAGCGGCGCGCGGCCATGAGCTGTCCGTGAGTCATCTCTACGCCGGCGATCCGCTCCCCGCGCTGGACCGCTTCGAACGACTGATCGTGATGGGCGGCCCGATGAGCGTCAGCGACGAGGACGAGCACAGCTGGCTCGCCCACGAGAAGGCACGCATCGAGGAGGCGATCCTGGCCGGCAAGTCGGTGATCGGCATCTGCCTCGGCGCCCAGCTCATCGCGGAGGTGCTCGGCGCACGCGTCTACCGCAATGCGGAAAAGGAGATCGGCTGGCTGCCAATCCAGTTGACCGACACCGGCCGCGCCGAGCCGCTATGCCGGCAATTGCCGCCGGCACAAAGGGTCTTCCACTGGCACGGCGATACCTTCGAGCTGCCGCACGGCGCGGTGCAGCTCGCCCGCAGCGCCGCCTGCGAGCAGCAGGCATTCCTGTTCGAGGGCCGCGTGCTGGCACTGCAGTTCCATCTGGAGGCGACACCCGAGAGCGTCGACGCCATCTGCACGCATTGCGCGGACGAGATCGTGCCGGCCAGCCACGTACAGACGGCGGCACAGATGCGGGCCGCCGATGCCGGGGTCTACGCCGGCATCGACGGAACGCTGACAACCCTGCTCGACCGCTTGCCGGTCTAGCTGGGAAATGACGAATATCGAGAGTCGAGGCCCGGCCTGCGGGCGGAATAGTCGCAGCAATTGCAAACAACCCGCGAGGAGTCGCGACCTAGAAACGGCAGTTGACCGCCGCATTCACCTCCGCCAGCCGCAGCGTGCGATCGAACAACGGCTCCAGGCTGGCATCGTGGCTGACGAAGATCAGCGTCGAGCCGGCCTCGGCGCATTCGTCGAACAGCAGGCGCACGAACGACTGGCGCCGGTCCGCGTCCAGCGACGAGGTCGGCTCGTCCGCGATCAGTATCTCGGGTGCGCCCATCAGCGCGCGTGCGGCCGCGACCCGTTGTTGCTGGCCGACGCTCAGTTCGGTAACCGGCCGGGCGAGCAATGCCGGGGCGGCCAGGTCCAGGTGGCCAAGCAGTCGGTGCGCCTCGGTTGTCAGGGTTCTGGATTTGACGACCGCCCGCGCCCGGCGCCGCTCTGAGAAGCGACAGGGCAGGATGACGTTGTCGATGATGCTCAAATAAGGTATCAGGTTGAACATCTGAAAGATGTAGCCGATGTGATCGGCGCGAAAATGATCCCGCCGCGCGCCGCTCAAGCCTTCCATGGCCTGCCCGAGAACCTGGACCGATCCCTGCTGCGGCACCGTAACACCCGCCAGTAGACCGAGCAGAGTACTCTTGCCGCTGCCGCTCGGCCCTTCGATGAATAGCCGCTCGCCGCGACCTATACCCATCTGGTCAATGGCCAATACGTCTGGCCCGCCGGCCTGCCAGCGAAAGCGCACCTGCTCCAAGCGGACGACCGGCGCCCCGGTGACGGCATCCCCGCCAGGGCTGGGCGACGGCAACGGATTCACAGGGACAGTGTCGGTGCGTCGGCCGTGAGTTCGGCGGCGTGCTGAGCGTCGGGCGTAATCAGCTGCACGCGCAGCCGCTCGCTGCCTGGAAACTCTTCGAACAAGCGTGCCTGAATGCTCTTCAGTGCGCCCGGCGAGGCGCACTCGAAGCGATAGGCAACGCCGGCATCCGAATGGGTCTCGCCGTCGTGATCGTGATCGTGATCGTGATCGTGATCGTGATTGGGCCCCGGTTCGTCGCCCGCGAGTTCCATGAAGATCTCGGCCTCGGTCAGCTCACAGGCCGCCTCTGCATTGGGCAGAAAGGTCTGCGACGGGTCCGCGAGCTTGGCGCGTGCGTCCTTGACGGCCTGGGTCTCTGCGGCATTTGTGGGCGAGTGCTCGAAACCGAGGATGTTGGCAGCCGGCCCATGCAGCTCGATCAGCAGGATGCGGCCGTCGAGTGCGACGTTCAGTTCGCCGACGCCATGCACATGCGCGCCATGCTCGCGGTGGGTACTGTCTGGCCGGTGATCATGGTCTTCACCTGCCAGCAGCGGCGGCGGGATCGCGACGGCCGCGATCAATGCGAGCATCAATGTCTGCGTTGTATTACTCATCATCACCTCCGAAAGGACGTCGATCGTTTGCCGCAGGTGCGCCTAACAATCGGCAGGAAAAGCCCGTGAGACGCGGGCGACCCTTGCCCGCATCGGTTCGCTTTGCTTCGGACTGGCCGCATCAGGCGATCAGGGTTCGTCCTTGTAGCGTGTTTCGGCACAGCTTGCGCAGGTGCCGATCACCTCGACGATAGGGCGCCGCGGCTGGAAACCCGTGTCGGCGGCGACCGTGCGCAGGCTGCCTGCGATGCTCTCGTCGTCGAGTTCCATGACGCCGCCGCAATCCGCGCAGATCAGGAACTGACTGCTGTGCGGGTGCTCCGGGTGAGTGCAACCGATATAGGCGTGCAGTGTCTCGAGCTTGTGCACGAGCCCTTGCTCGAGCAGAAAGTCCAACGCCCGATAGACCGTTGGCGGCGCCGCCCGGCCGCCGCCGCGGACCTGGTCCAGGATCTCGTAAGCGCCCACCGGCCGACCGGCGCGGCAGACCAGCTCGAGCACACGCCGGCGCTGCGCCGTCAGCCGCACGCCGCGTTCGCTGCAGAGCGCCTCGGCCCTGGCCAAGGCCTGGCTCAACGCGCGCTCGTCCAATGCTGTCAGCATCGACTCGGTCATGCGCTGGCGTCCCGGGTCAGGTCGTCTGCCCGTGCCGCGCCGAGCACGGCGCGTCTGGCCAGCTGTTTGGCGCGGATGCCCGCCACCACCGCCGAGGCCAGGTACAGCGCGCCGGCGAGTAGGATGATGGTCGGCCCGGCGGGCAGATCCGGAGCGTAGGACAGCGCCAGACCGGTGCTGGTGAGTCCGGCTCCGAGCAGCGCGGCCGTCAGCATCATGCCAGCGAGGGAGTGTGTCCATTGTCCCGCCACGGCGGCCGGCAGTGTCAGCAGGGCAATGACCAGGATCAGACCGACCACCTGGATCATCAGCACCACGGTCACCGCCACTAGCACCAGCAGCAGCAGATAGAACAGGCCGACCGGCACGCCGCGCAGGCGGGCAAACTCTTCGTCGAAGGCGACCGCGACGAACTGGCGGTAGAAGGCCGCGACGGTGACAAGCAGCAGTAGATCCAGTGCGGCCATGAACCAGAGCTCGCGGGTCGGTACCAGCAGGATGTTGCCGAACAGGAAGCTCATCAGATCGGTCGTGTAGCCCGGTGTACGTGAGATGAACAGGATGCCGACCGCCATGCCGATGGCCCACAGGGCACCGATGGTGGTGTCCTCGCCGGTACGCCAGGTGAGCCGCACGGCGCCGATCAGCAGTGCCGCCAGCACCGCCGCGGCCAGCGCGCCGAGCAGCGGATCGAAGCCGAAGTAGACGGCCGCGCCCATGCCGCTCAGCACCGAGTGGGCGATGCCGCCGGCCAGGAAGGCGATACGCTTGACGACGACGAAAGGCCCGATCAGTCCGCAGCCGAGACTGGCAAGCACGCCAGCCAGCAGTGCCTGCTGCAGGAACGTCTGGTCGGCGACCGCCGCGAAGAACTCAGACATCGGCGTGGGCGTGCAGATGGGCCCGAGCGCGATCAGTTCCGTGCTCGGCGCCGCCGCCGGCCCCGTGACCATGGGCATGACTGATGTGGCGCACCTGCTCGCCATACAGTGCGTTGATCGTGCGGCCGTCGATCGCGTCGGTGGTGTGGCAGACCAGTGTGCGGTTCAGACAGGCGACGCGGCTGACATAGCCGGAGATGAAGGCGATGTCGTGCGAGACCACGACAATCGTCAAGCGCCGGTTCAGGACCGCGAGCAGCTCGAAGATCTCGCCCTCCATGCGTTGGTCGATATTGGCGGTGGGTTCGTCGAGGATCAAGATGGCGGGCTCTCCGACCAGTGCCCGCGCCAACAGGACGCGCTGCAGCTGGCCCCCGGACAGCGTGCCGATTTGTCTGCTGCGCAGGTCCGCCGCCTCCACCTCCTGCAGTGCACGGTCTGCCGCGCGACGGTCCTCGGCCCGATAGCGGCCGATATGGCTGGCCAGCCCGCGTCCAACGCCGAGCCTACCCATCAGCACGACATCCGCGACGCTGATCGGGAAATCCCGCGGAAATGCCGGGTATTGCGCCACGTAGCCGATCTGTCGCCGTGCCCGGCGCGGTGTCCGTCCCAGCACCAGCAGATGCCCGGACTGCGGAGCGAGCAGGCCGAGGATCAACTTCAGCAGGGTGCTCTTGCCGCCCGCGTTCGGCCCCACCAGGCCGAGGAACTCGCCCTCGCGAACGCTCAGATTGACGTCCTCGAGCACGGTCGTCGCGCCGTAGGCAAAGCGCAGGTGTTGGATGTCGATGACGGTGCTGCCCGCCGCGGCTGTCATCGCCCGTCTCCTACGGATCAGCGGGCTGGTGCCGACACGGAGCGAGGGGCGTTGGCGGCGGCGATCACGCCGGCCACCCGGCGCAGGTTGTCAGCATAGTCCGCGGCCAGCGGGTCGAGTGTCTCGACCCGGCCGCCGATCGCCTTCGCCACGCGCTGCGCTGCGCGCCGGTCGAACTGCGGTTGCACGAAGATCACCCGCGTGCCGGCCGCCTGGGCCTGTTCGATCAGTGCCGTCAGGCGCCGCGCACCGGGCTCCTTGCCCTGGCGTTCGATCGGAATCTGGGTCAGGCCGTAGCGGTCGGCGAAGTAGCCCCAGGCTGGGTGGTAGACCAGGAAGCTGTGCTGCTCCAGATCGGCCAGCATCGCCGCCAATTCGCTGTCCAGCGCCGCGAGCTCCGCGTCGAAGGCCGCCTGGCGCTCTGCATAGCTGGCTGCGCCGTCCGGGTCGAGCCGGGTCAGCGTATCGCGAATCGCCGCCGCCATGCGTCGGACCAGCGCCGGGCTGGTCCAGACGTGCGCGTCCATCGCCTCTGCGGCGTCGCCGCCGGGCGCATTGTCATGTATGTCGTGCTCATCGTGGCTGTGGAGCTCCTGCGCGCGTAACGGCAGACCATCGCGCAGGTCCAGCACCGGCATGTCCGGATTCGCCGCGCGGATGCGCTTCATCCAGGCCGCCTCGAACGGTACGCCGACGCGGACATACAGGTCCGCCTCCGCCAGCGCGGCGATCTGCTTCGGCGACGGGTCATAGGTGGCCGGACTCTGTCCTGGAAGCACCATGGTCTGCACGCGCACCCGCTCGCCGCCGACCTGCTCGACGAAGGTCGCGAGCGGCAGTACGCTGACGAAGACCGACAGGGCTGCCGCCATTGCCGACTGTGCCGTCACCAGCTGCGCCATCAGCAGCGCGCCGGCCGAGACCGCACGCGGCAGGCCGCGGCGACGCGGTCTGACAGCGCTTACAGGTAGCAGGGATGGCATCTGGCTCTTCACGCGGCGCGTTCGGAAATAGGCACGACAGACGCATCAATGTAACGCTATAACACCCGAAATCCAAGTGCACCAAGGCGTCTTCTCGGCGCTTGAACCTGGGTGGCGTCGGTGCCAACGCTTGAAACGCCTGACACAAGCGCCCCACCATGAGGCGTCTGCTAGACCGAACGCACTTCAGTCTTTCGCAAGTCCTGGCATCGAGCGCTCTCTATCGCCAGCCAAACCCTGGCCCTCGAAACTCGCAACTCGACATTGGCCCGTCTATCCCGGCATCTTGGGGCTCGGTTTGGTCAGCGGCCCGCACTCGCGGAAGATGCGCTTGTCGCAGTTTGCGCAGATGCCCTTGTCCAGCTTTTGGAAGATGGCGTGGATGGCGGCGTCCTTGGACTGGAAGACGTTTCGTGCGCCAGTGGCCTCCATGCAATGGCAGCGCTCCAGCGCCTCCCAGAGTCCCTGTTTGACGTTGATCAGGTAGAAGCCGCCGCCGGCGGCCTGGCGCCGCTCGGCCTCACGAACCAGCGTTTCGCCGCCCTGCAGGTCGACGAAATTGATGCCGTCGGCCAGGATCGCCAGGTGTTTCTGGTCTGGATTGCTCGCGCGCAAGCGGTCGAACGCCTGCTCGACGTGGGCGACGGAACCGAAGAACAGCGAGCCGTCGATGCGCAGGAAGCGCAGCTGCGGACACTGTGGCGGGGCCGGCTCGCTGGAGAACGCGCGCCCGGGCAGACGCGGGTCTGGCGCCATGGTCACCAGACGCGGTTTGGAGGTGCGCTCCAGGTACAGCACCAGCGACAGCAGCACGCCGGCAAAGATCGCGAATTCCAGCTCCAGGAACAGCGCCGACAGAAAGGTGACCGCGAGCACCGCGGTCTCGCGGTGTGATGCACCGATGATATGGCGGATCTCTTTGAAGCCGATCAGACCGTAGGCGACCAGGAACAGCACGCCGGCCATCGCGGCCTTGGGCAGGTAGGCCGCGAGCGGTGCGACCAGCAGCACGATCAGCATCAGCAGCGCACCGGCGAACACCGCCGCCAGCGGCGTGCGGGCGCCGGCGTCGAAGTTGACGCCGCTGCGATTGAAGGAGCCGGTGGCGACATAGCCGGAGAAGAAGGAGCCGGCGATGTTGGATAACCCCTGGCCGATGAACTCCTGGTTGCCGTCGATGCGGTAGCCGCCGCGCGCGGCCAGTGAGCGGCCGATCGAGACCGCTTCGGTCAATGCGAACAGCGTCACCGCCAGGGCCGAGGGCGCCAGGTGGCGGATGTGGTCGAGCGTCAGTGATGGCGCCGACAGCGGCGGCAGACTGGCCGGCAGCGCGCCGACGGTGACGATCCGAGTCACCTCGGGGCCGAGCTGCCAGTCGAGCAGCACGGCCACCAGACTGCCGCCGAGCATGGCCGCGATCATGTAGGGCAGGCGCGGCAGCCAGCGCTTGACGGCAACGCCGATGACGAGCGTCGAGACCGCGACCGCCGTCGCGTAGGGATTGATCTCGGCCGCGTGTATGCCGAACTGCAGCAGGATGTCATGGAAATGCCCGCCGCTGTCCATCTCGACGCCGAAGAAGTGCTTGAGCTGCTTGGCCGCGATCAACAGCGCGGCACCGGCGGTGAAGCCCACCACCACCGAGTGCGAGATGAAGTTGACCAGTGCGCCCATGCGCGCCAGCCCGAGCGCCAGCTCCATCACGCCGACCATGAAGGTCAGCGTCAGCGCCAATGTGACGTAGTCCGGCGTGCCCGGCACCGCGAGCAGCGACAACGACGAGAACAGCACGACTGATGCCGCCGTCGTCGGACCGGACACCAGATGCCGTGAGGAGCCGAACAGCGCCGCGACCATCGCAGGCACCATGCCGGCGTAGAGGCCGTATTGCGGCGGCATCCCGGCAATGGTGGCGAAGGCCACACCCTGCGGCAGCACGACGATGGCTCCGGTCAGCGCGGCGATCAGGTCCGCCTTCAGGTCGGCGCGTCCCACCCGCGGCAGCCAGGCCGTGAACGGCATCAACCAATCGAGACGGCGGAAGGGCGAAGTGCCAGGCACGGGCGTGGTCCGGTAGGGAAGGCGAGCGTGGCGCGGAATGCAGCTGCTGCTGTGATTTCAGCATATGCGGAAATGCTGAAGCTGGCTAGTGCAGCAGTTCGAAAGTCCCGAGACCGTCTCAGGTGGTTGTCGTTGTCGTCATCGTGATTGCGGTCTCGACCCTGCGGACAGTCGATGACGACTCCGATGACGACAACGACAACCAGGGGACCCGGCCTCGGAACTTCTGCACCGATGCACTACTGGCGACTGGCAAAGCCCTGCCGGTTCTTCGCGGTCTTGGTGGTGTCGCCGCGGCAGGGATTTCCTTGATCATGTGGCAGGCTGCCGCGCAAACGAAAACGGGGCCCGAAGGCCCCGCTGCAAGCATGATGCGTGGTCCTACACTATTTTCCGCCGCCGCGCGCCCCGACGAACTCGGGATAGGCCTCCAGGCCGCACTCGCCGACGTCGACTCCCTCGTACTCTTCCTCTTCGCTGACGCGGATGCCCATCACGAGCTTGATCAGCAGCCAGACGATCATCGACGTGATGAAGACCCAGGCAAGGATGGTGCCGAGGCCGATAGCCTGGGCGACGAAGGTGGCCTCGCCGTTGGTGATGGGCACCGCCATCAGGCCCCACATGCCGACCACACCGTGCACCGAGATGGCGCCGACCGGGTCATCGATACGCAGCTTGTCCAGTGACAGGATCGCGAACACGACGATGACGCCGCCAACGCCTCCGATCAGTGTCGCCGCCAGCGGCGTCGGCGTCAGCGGCTCGGCGGTTATAGCAACCAGCCCGGCCAGCGCGCCGTTCAGGGCCATGGTGAGGTCGGCCTTGCCGAACAGCAGCCTGGCCGTGATCAGCGCGAGCACCAGACCGCCGGCTGCGGCCATGTTGGTGTTGACGAAGACCGCCGCGACCGCGTTGGCGTCATCGATGTTGGAGATGACCAGCTGCGAGCCGCCGTTGAAGCCGAACCAGCCAAGCCAGAGGATGAAGGTGCCCAGCGTCGCCAGCGGCAGATTCGCGCCGGGAATGGCATTGATGGAGCCGTCCTTGCCGTACTTGCCTTTGCGAGCGCCGAGCAGCAGTACGCCGGCCAGCGCGGCGGACGCGCCCGCCAGATGCACGATGCCGGAGCCGGCAAAGTCATTGAAGCCGATGCCGTCGAGCCAGCCGCCGCCCCACTTCCAGTAACCCTGCACCGGGTAGATGAAGCCGGTCATGAACACGGCGAACAGCAGGAAGGCCCAGAGCTTCATGCGCTCGGCCACGGCACCGGAGACGATGGACATGGCGGTGGCCACGAACACCACCTGGAAGAAGAAGTCCGACATGCCGGAGTAGTAGGTGTCGCCGCCGCTGGCGAGCACCTCTACGGCCGTGTGATCGCCGCCGAACATGAACGCCCAGTTGATCTGCGGGATGATGCCGTTGCCGCCGGCCGGGTACATGATCCCGTAGCCGATCACCATGTACATGATGCAGGCAATCGAGAACAGCGCGACGTTCTTGGTCAGGATCTCGGCGGTGTTCTTGGCGCGGACAAGGCCGGCCTCGAGCATCGAGAAGCCGGCCGCCATCCACATGACCAGCGCGCCGGACATCAAAAAATAAAACGTATCCAGCGAATACGCGAGATGGACAATGCGATCTTCCACTGCGAGTTACCTCTTCTTGGATACGTTTTAAAGTGCGTCCGGACCGGTTTCGCCGGTACGGATGCGGATGACTTGGCCGACGTCGAAGACGAAGATCTTGCCGTCGCCGATCTTGCCGGTGCGCGCGGCGTTGGTGATGGCCTCGATGACCTGGTCGACGAGCGGGTCATCGACGGCGATCTCGACCTTGATCTTCGGCAGGAAATCGACGACGTACTCGGCGCCACGATAGAGCTCGGTATGGCCCTTCTGGCGGCCGAACCCCTTCACCTCGATGACGGTGATGCCCGAGACGCCGATGTCGGCCAGGGCCTCGCGTACGTCGTCGAGCTTGAACGGTTTGATAATGGCTGCAATCAGCTTCATTGATTTAGCTCCGTTGGAGAATGGGCGACCGGGCCTTGTGGCCCGGTGCATGAATTTCGGGTGAGCGTCGCGATCAGGGATCGCGCCGGATCAAAACTCCTTGTTCCAGCCGACCCAGAATTTGGGATCGGTGTCATAGCCGACTCCCTGGTCGCCGTTGTTCTGGTCCCAGTTGAAACTGAAGGTGCCGAAATCGCCGGCCTCGCGGCTGATGGATGCGCCGTAGTTCCAGTAGTCGGCCGACTCGTTGATTGCGAAACCGTCGGCATCGACGCCCACCTCGACCTCGTCGTTGCGGAAGTCGTAGTAGCCGCCGCGTAAGCTGAATCCAAACTCATAGGGCAGCGCGAACTCGGCGCCGCCGTAGTAGTACATGTCGCCGTCGTCGAACAGACCGCCATCGTTCTCGCCGTAGACGGTGTAAGCCAGGCCGAGCGTGAACCACTTGTACGTCGCGCTGCCGCCGATCTCGGCGAAGTCGGATTCACGGCCGTCGGGATAGGCGTAGTAGATGCCGCTGATGTCGTAGCTGAAGTCGTCGTTGATGGCGCCGCCATAGCCAAGGTAGAGATCCAGCTCGTAATTGGGCGAGGCGGGATCGGCGCCGACGGTTTCTCCCGTGTACATTTGAACGCCGTCAACGACCATGAGCGAGCCGTCTTCGTTGTACGCCGGCGAGATGACAACCTCTTCAGATGCACCCTCATCCCAGTCGATATTCGACGCCCAGGTGCCGGCGTAGAAGCCACTCGCATGGGCGACGTCGAGGCCGCCCTGGATGGCTGCCTGGTCGCCGGTCTGGGTAACGCCGCGCCACACATAGTTCGAGACTGCACCGATGTTCGCGCTGAACGACCAAGGGTCGTCGGCCATCGCCTGGCCCATGCTGATCATCGAAACAGATACGAGTGCGCCCGCGGCGGCAGCCATGCGGATGTCGTGCTTTTTCATCTGGTTTACCTCACTGTCGATTTGATCGGGCCCCGCGTTGCCGGCGCTGCCGCCGCCGCGATCCCGTTTGGTTACGCCGCAATGGGCGGGATGCGATATGCTGAAAGCATGCGTCATGCCAACTTCTGAATGTGCCCTGAAACCCACGGTTGAGGCCAAATTGTTGCAATCAAGCAACAGCTGCGCGCACTGAATTCGCGCGCCAACGGCCCGATTCCGTGGTCTGTTCGCACTGAATTGGTGCAAGGATTCCGCCGACGGTGGAAAGCCGCAGCATCTATAATCGCCGTCGAGAAATCGCAGACATTGAGGGGGATGCCTTATGTTGGACCCGAAGCAATTGGACGACTTTGCGCGCCGCTTGGCCGCGAGCATGCCGAAGGGCGTTCAGGTGTTGCAGGAAGACATCAATCGCAGTTTTCGAGCAACGCTCGAGGCCGGCTTGAACAAGCTCGACTTGGTTACGCGCGAGGAGTTCGATGTCCAGGCCGCCGTGCTCGCGCGCACCCGCGCTAAGCTGGAGGCACTGGAGGCGCGTATCGCCGACATGGAAGGCGGTGACAGCGGCTCATCAGGTGCGGGCAAGGTCTCGGACGCCGAAGCCCCCAGCGCCTAGGCAGACGAGTCCGGCCGCCAGGCAGGATCAGACAGCGGCTAGAGACGGCAGCATGGGTCTTTGCGTCCTGCACAGCCGCGCCCGTGACGGTATCCGCGCGCCGGAGGTGACCGTGGAGGTACATACGGCGAGCGGGCTGCCGGCCTTGTCGATCGTGGGTCTGCCGGAGATGGCGGTGAAGGAGAGCAAGGACCGCGTGCGCGGCGCCATGGTCAATGGCCGCTTCCAGTTCCCGGCCGGACGCGTGACCATCAATCTGGCGCCGGCGGATCTGCCCAAGGAGGGTGGTCGCTTCGATCTTCCGATCGCGCTCGGCATCCTCGGCGCCTCCGGACAAGTCCGCGGCGATGGCCTGCCGCGACACGAGTTCGTCGGCGAGCTGGCCTTGACTGGCGCGCTGCGTCCTGTGTCCGCCGTATTGCCGGCGGCGCTAGCCGCGCGTGGCGCCGGTCGCGCGCTGGTGCTGCCGCTGGCCAACGCCGCCGAGGCGGCATTGGTCGGCGGACTGGAGATCCTGCCGGCGGAGCATCTGCTGCAGGTCTGCGACCATCTCAACGGCCAGGCGCCGCTCGCGTCCTTCGATGCGCCGCAGCTTCGCCAGCGCCGACCCGAGTATGCCGATCTGGCCGAGGTCTGCGGCCAGGAGCACGCCAAGCGAGCGCTCGAGATTGCCGCTGCCGGCGGTCATAGCCTGCTGTTCATCGGCCCGCCCGGCACCGGCAAATCGATGCTGGCCAACCGCCTGCCCGGCATCCTGCCGGCGTTGTCCGAGGACGAGGCGCTGGAGACCGCGGCCATTCGCTCGGTCAGCGGTCGCGAGCCGCTGGATTCGGCGCGCTGGCGCGAGCGGCCGTTCCGCTCGCCGCATCACACGGCATCTGGTGTCGCGCTGGTGGGTGGCGGCAGCAATCCGCGCCCGGGCGAGATATCGCTCGCCCACCTCGGCGTGCTGTTTCTCGACGAACTGCCCGAATTCGACCGGCGCGTGCTCGAGGTGCTGCGCGAGCCGCTAGAATCCGGCCACATCCATATCTCCCGCGCCGCGCGGCAGGCCGAATTCCCGGCGCGGTTCCAATTGGTGGCGGCGATGAATCCCTGTCCCTGCGGCTATCTTGGCGATCCGAGCGGCCGCTGCCGCTGCACCGCCGAACAGGTGGCCCGCTATCGGGCGCGTATCTCCGGGCCGCTGCTCGACCGCATCGACATGCAGATCGAGGTGCCACGGTTGCCGGCGGAGCGGCTGGCGTCGAGCGATCAGGCTGGCGAGAGCAGCGCCTCGGTGCGCGCCAGGGTCGAACAGGCCCGCCAGCGACAGCAGCAGCGTGCGGGGAAGCCAAATGCCCACCTCGGCGCCGCCGAGATCGCGCGCGACTGCGCGCTCGGCGACGCCGAGCGCGCGTTGTTGACGCGGGCGCTCGAGCGCCTGGCGTTGTCCGCACGCGCCTACCATCGCATTCTTAAGGTGGCCCGGACCATCGCCGACCTGACCGCGAGCGATGCGATCGGCGCCGCGCATCTCAGCGAGGCACTCGGCTACCGCCGGCTCGACCGCGGCCTGCCCGCCGGATCTCGGCGCGAGTACGGCGCCGGAGTACGCGGGCGCAACGGGGGCGACTGACGGTGCTGCAACTGAATGAACTGGCCCTGCGCCGCGGCGGCAGACTGCTGATCGACGGCGCCGATCTGCGCATCCATGCCGGCCAGAAGGTCGGGTTGGTCGGCGCCAATGGCTGCGGCAAATCGAGTCTGTTCGCGCTGCTGCTCGGCGAGCTGAGCGCGGATGCCGGGTCGCTGTCGATCCCGGCCGGCTGGCAGATCGCGCAGGTCGCGCAGCAAACGCCAGGCGGTGATCGGCCGGCGATCGAGTTCGTGATCGACGGCGACAGCGAGCTGCGCGCCGTGCAGTCGGCGCTGGTGCGCGCCGAGCAGGCCGATGACGGCTTGTTGCAGGCCGAGCTGCACGGTCGGCTCGACGCCATCGGAGGCTATCACGCCGAGAGCCGCGCCGGCCGGCTGCTGCATGGGCTCGGTTTCGCCGTCGGCGACGAGCGGCGCGCCATCTCCAGTTACTCCGGCGGTTGGCGCATGCGCCTGGCGCTGGCGCGGGCGTTGATGTGCCGGTCGGACCTGCTGTTGCTCGATGAGCCGACCAATCATCTCGACCTGGATGCCGTCATCTGGCTCGAGGGCTGGCTGCGCGACTATGCCGGCACGCTGCTGCTGATCTCGCACGATCGCGACTTCCTGGACGCCGTCGTCAATCAGGTCTGTCACATCGAACGCGGCCGGCTGAAGCTCTACGCTGGCGGCTACTCGGCGTTCGAGCGCCAGCGCGGCGAACAGCTCGCGCAGCAACAGGCCGCCTTCGAGCGACAGCAGCGCGAGATCGCGCACGTCAAGCAGTTCGTCGACCGCTTTCGCGCCAAGGCCACCAAGGCGCGCCAGGCGCAGAGCCGGCTCAAGGCGTTGGAGCGTATGCAGCTTATCGCCCCGGCACATGTCGACTCTCCTTTCAGATTCAGCTTCGCGCCGCCGGACGCGCAGCCGCATCCGCTGCTGCGGCTGGAGAATCTGAGCGCCGGCTATGCCGACAGGCCGGTCCTGAGCAAGCTCAATCTGAGCCTGACGCCGGGTGAGCGCATCGCGCTGCTCGGTCCGAACGGCGCCGGCAAGTCCACCCTGATCAAGCTGATGGCAGGTCAGCTGGCGCCGCTGGCGGGCAGTCGCACGCCGGCTCAGGGATTGCGCGTCGGCTATTTCGCTCAGCACCAGATGGACCAGCTGCGTCCGGACGACTCGCCGCTCGGCCACTTGATGCGGCTCGACCCGCAGCGCCCGGAGCAGCAGCTGCGCGACTATCTCGGCGGCTTCGACTTCGGCGGCGAGCGTTGCACTGTGCCGGTCGCGCCCTTCTCGGGCGGGGAAAAAGCGCGTCTAGCGCTGGCGCTGATCATCTACCAGCGCCCGAACCTGCTGTTGCTCGATGAGCCGACCAATCACCTCGACCTCGAGATGCGCCATGCGCTGAGTGAGGCACTGCAGGAATTCGAGGGTGCAATGGTACTGGTGTCGCATGATCGCCACTTGCTACGCATCACCTGCGACAGCCTGCTGCTGGTGCATGGCGGCGGCGTCGAGCCCTTCGACGGTAGTCTCGACGACTATCCGGCCTGGCTTGCCGCGCGCTCATCCGAGCCGGCGCTCGGCGGGGCCGCGGCGAACTCGGACGACAGCGCCGCCTCGCGCAAGCTCCAGCGCCGGCGCGATGCCGAGGTGCGCGCGCAATTGCAGCCGCTGCGCAAGCGTCTGCGCGCGACCGAGGCGCGGCTGGAGAAGCTGACCGCCGCGCGGACCGAGCTCGAGCACGCCTTGGCCGATCCGGCGTTGTATGCCGACGCCGCCAAGCCGCGGCTGCTCGTCCTGTTGGCGGACAAGCAGCGTGTCGATGCCGAGCTGGAACAAGTCGAGGCGCGGTGGCTGGAGGACGGCGAGGCCTTGGAGCAACTGCAGGGCGGGGTGCCGGGTCATGGCGCGCTCGGTCTTGGGGCGGAGACCTCGGCATGACGGCGATGCGCCGATTGCACCTGCTGGACAATATCCGAGCATCCCGCTGGCGTCGTTGGTTGCTGCCCTTGGTATTGGTCGCCGCGTTGCTGCTGCTATGGCCCTACCTGAGTCTGTGGCGCCTCAACGCGCGGGTCATGAATGAGCCGCCCGCGGCGCTGGAGCCGATGGTGAACATCGAGGCCGTGCGCGATGAGATTCGCCGCAGGCTGAACAAGGAGGCGGACAGCCGTATCGGCGAGGTGTCCGACCCGTTCATCGCTTGGATCGAGCAGGGCATCCGCCGCTCGGGCGACGACACGCTTGAACAGGCGGTAACACTGGCCTGGCTGCACGCGCGGCTTCAGGGGCACGCACTGTCGGAGCAGGGCTTCCTGCCCGCGGTCAGCTACGCGTTCTTCGATCCGCCGGACGGTTTTTTGGTCCGTATTGGCAAGCCCGACGACAGCCCCACCTTTCTGCGCATGCAGCCGGCACTGCTCGGTTGGCGCGTCACCGCGGCCTATTATTAGCGAGGCCCCCGCGCACCCGACGAGCGTGCGGTGTCTGGCCGCGGGGACCCGGTGTTGGTTCGAATGCGCCGAGGGCCGGCGGAATTCTCCGGATTGGAGGGTCGGGCGCAGATTGGCTAAACAAGCGAGCGGTTAGGGCGCCACGATCCATCCCTTTTGAAAAAATCTCGCTAAAGGGCCAGAAACCCTATCGCGCCGCCTTGTCTTGCGCGTTATCTTAGGCCACCTCCAAGCCAACGTCTTCACTGCGCGTCTCGTTCTGTTACCGCTCATTCCGTACCGACTTCTGTCCAGACTGAGCTCGAGCCGAGTTCGGAGGTCGTTATGGCCGAAATCCGGGCGGGCTGGAGCGGACTTTGACCCATCACCGGTTTTTTGCGTTCTTACTCAAAGGTAGAGCCGATGTCGCCGTTCAAAGATCTAAGTGAGAGTTCGCCGAACGAGAACCTGTTCAAGCTGGCCCCATTGGCCATGGATGCCGAGGGCCTGGCAAAGGACTTCCAGCACTACTACGCGCACACGCTGGGGCGCGATCGCGACTGTAGATCCGCCTACTACCCTTATAAGGCGCTCGCCATCACGCTTCGCGACCGGTTGATGGAGCGCTGGAAGCGCAGCCGACATGCACACGACAAGGCCAACTGCAAGCGCACCTACTATCTTTCGCTCGAATTCCTGATGGGGCGCACTCTGAGCAATGCCCTATTGAACCTCGGCCTGACCGATGCCGCGCGCAAGAGCCTATACGACATGGGCCTGCTGTATGAGGAGATCGAAGAGGCGGAGATGGACGCCGGTTTGGGGAACGGGGGCCTCGGGCGGCTGGCCGCCTGCTTCCTCGATAGTTGCGCAACGCTGCAACTGCCGGTGAAAGGCTACGGGCTGCGCTACGAATTCGGCATGTTCCGCCAGCTCATCGAGAACGGCCGCCAAGTGGAAGAGCCGGACCACTGGCTGCGTGACGGCAACCCCTGGGAGCTGGAACGTCCGGAGTATACCCAGCGCATCCCGTTCTTTGGCCGCACCGAGACCTACAAGGATCAGGAGGGCCGTTTGCGTCGACGCTGGGTCGACACCCACGATGTGCTGGCCGTTCCCTACGACATCCCTATCCCCGGTTACTGCAACGACACCATCAACACACTGCGTCTCTGGTCTGCCGCGGCGACGGACGAGTTCAACCTCGGCGAGTTCAACGCCGGCAGCTATCCGGAGTCCGTCGCCGCCAAAAACGATGCCGAGCACATTACGATGGTGCTCTATCCAAATGATGCCAACGAGTGCGGCAAAGAGCTGCGGCTGCGCCAACAGTTCTTCCTCGCCAGCGCGAGTATCAAAGACGTGATTCGGGAGTGGATCAGACTGCACGGTCGCGACTTCAGCGACTTCGCCGAACAGAACAGCTTTCAGCTCAACGACACCCATCCGGCGGTATCGGTGCCGGAACTGATGCGTCAGCTGCTCGACGAGCACGGCCTGGACTGGGATGCGGCTTGGGCGATTACCTCGCAAACCATGGCCTATACCAACCACACGCTGTTACCGGAGGCGCTCGAGCGCTGGCCGGTCCGGCTGTTCCAGCAACTGCTGCCGCGTACGCTGGAGATCATCTACGAGATCAACGCCCGTTTCCTGTCACTGGTCGCCGCTCGCTGGCCGGGTGACATGGACCGGCAGCGGCGCATGTCGTTGATCGAGGAGAGCGACGATCCGCAGGTGCGTATGGCCTTTCTGGCCATCGTCGGCAGCTTCTCGGTCAACGGCGTTGCTGCGCTGCATTCCGATCTGCTCAAGCAGGGGCTGTTCCGCGACTGGTACGAGCTCTGGCCGGAGAAGTTCAACAACAAGACCAACGGGGTCACGCCGCGGCGCTGGCTCGCGATGTGCAACGAAGGCCTGCGCAACCTGCTCGACGAGACCATCGGTCCGGACTGGATCCGCGATCTGTCCCAGCTCGAGCGCATCGCGCCGCATGCCGAGGACCCCGCGTTTCGCCAGCGCTGGGATGCCATCAAGTTGGCCAACAAGGAACGTCTGGCGAAGCTGGTCGCGGGCGCCTGTCAGGTCGAATTCCCGACGCACTTCATGTTCGACGTGCAGGTCAAGCGCATCCACGAGTACAAGCGCCAGCTGCTGAACATCCTGCATGTGATCCATCTGTACACGCGTATCAAGCGAGGCGACGCCGACATCGGCTCGCCGCGCTGCGTGCTGATTGGCGGCAAGGCTGCGCCCGGCTACGAGATGGCCAAGATGATCATCAAGCTGGTCAACAACGTGGCCAGGGTGGTCAATGCCGATGCCGATGTGAATCGGCTGCTCCGGGTCGCCTTCATCCCTGACTATCGCGTCTCGGTCATGGAGGTGCTGGCGCCCGGCACCGATCTCTCCGAGCAGATCTCGACCGCCGGCAAAGAGGCGTCCGGCACTGGCAACATGAAGTTCATGATGAACGGTGCCTTGACCATCGGCACGCTCGATGGGGCCAATATCGAGATCAGGGATCAGGTCGGTGCGGACAATTTCTTCCTGTTCGGACTTACCGCCGCCGAAGTCGAGCAGGCCCGCGCCAACTACGACCCGAACGGCATCATCGAGCACGATCCGGCGCTGCGCGAGGTCATGAGCCTGCTCGAGTCCGGCCACTTTAACCAGTTCGAGAAGGGTATCTTCGACCCGATCGTCCACGGCATTCGAAGCCCATACGATCCTTGGCTCACGGCCGCCGACTTCGACAGCTACCGACACGCACAGCTGCTCGCCGCCGAGACCTACGAGGACCGCGATCGCTGGCTGCGCATGAGTATCCTGAACACGGCGCACAGCGGCTTTTTCTCATCGGACCGCACCATCGCCGAATACAACCGTGACATCTGGAAGCTGGATGCGGTGGAGCCGGCCCCCTTCGGTTCCAGGTAGACCCGATAAAGGGGTGCCGTCCGAGGCGGATGCTTGGGCTCGGCTGGGGCGTATCCGGTTACACTCCGATGCGCCGTTGGCCAAGGTAGGCGCCTTGGCGGCCTTGATGGCATGGCAGTGCACGCTGAGCCGCGTGCCTTTCGGCGGCACCAAGGGCGGAGTCAGGTGCGACATCAAGCACTTCCGTCCAAGCCCGCGCATAAGATTGGTGGGCCGCGAAGCTCGGCGACCCCGACACCGTCTTCGACGCCAAGGACCAGATCGACCGGTTGTTGGAGATCGTTGCCAGCTTCGGCCACCAGCCGTTGGCGGGAGGCTGATTGATTGGAAAGGATTGATGCAGGTTTTTCTTGATGAATACCTTTATCGAAACCGCCCCAGAAAAGACCAGGGCGTCGGGCGAATCCCGGTCATTGATTCTCGAGAATCAGACAGGGTTAGGAGCATTGCCAAAAAACCTGTTAATCCTGAAGCAATCTTGTAAAGCCTGTCCATTGCCTTCCAGACGTTATCGAACTTTTTTTGCTGCACCTGGCTAAAGCCCACCGAGCATGATCAATTTGCAATCATCATCACGGACGGATGGTGCGCGCCGAGGCCGGTGCAAAAGTGTAAAAGGTTGGACTTCGACAAGCTATGTCGCCGACCCAGCATTTCGCTGGGCCGTTTCGGCATTCTGTTTCTTCGTAGAGCCCTGCACCTCAGGGATTTAGTTTTTTTCGGAACTCGTTTTTGAAGAAGCGGGCCGCTTGAAGTTAGCCGTAGTTAGCGGCGACGAAGTCCCAGTTGATCTTGTCCCAGATGGCCTCGAGGTACTTCGGGCGGGCATTGCGATAGTCGACGTAGTAGGCGTGCTCCCAGACGTCGACGGTCAGCAGCGCGGTCTTGCCCTCGGCCAGCGGCGTGCCGGCGTTGGACGTGTTCATGATTTCGACGCTGCCGTCGCTGTTCTTGATCAGCCAGGTCCAGCCGGAGCCGAAGTTGGTGGCGGCGGACTGCGAAAACTGCTTCTTGAATTCGTCGAACGAGCCGAACTTGGCGGTGATGGCATCGCCCAACGCGCCTCTGGGCTCACCGCCGCCATTCGGGCTCAGGCAGTTCCAGTAAAAGCTGTGGTTCCACACCTGGGCCGCGTTGTTGAAGACGCCGCCGGACGACTTCTGAACAATGTCCTCAAGCGACATCTTCTCGAACTCGGTGCCGGGGATCAGGTTGTTCAGATTGTTGACGTAGGTTTGGTGGTGCTTACCGTAGTGGTATTCGATGGTCTCGGCAGAGATCACCGGCTCCAGGGCGTTGTTTGCATAGGGGAGAGGTGGGAGTTCGTGGGCCATAGTTGTCGATCTCCTGTCGTCGTCGGAATGGATTTACCTTTCGGTTGAGGCAGTTTGTGTCAGACGCACTTGAGTTCAAGGTGTCTGCCCGCGATCCGACCGGTCGTTCGCCGAGCTGCGTCGTTGGGCGCGCGCCCTTTGCCCGGCAGCCCGAGGCCGTGCGACGATAGGGCCGTCTTCGATGCAATCGGCGCGTCCCGGATATGCAGCCCTCCGCCCACCTGAACCCGGTCGAGCTCAGCTTGTTCGTCAGCCGTCTCACGGCGGTGTGCGACGAGATGGGTGCCGTGCTCCGCAATGCCGCCTTGTCGCCGAACATCCGCGACCGGCTCGACTTCTCCTGCGCCGTATTCGATGCGACGGGTTCACTATGCGCGCAGGCGGCGCATATCCCGGTGCATCTCGGCAGCATGGCCTATGCGATGGCGGATCTGGTCGGCGGGCTCGACTGGGCCGACGGCGACATGGCTATCGTCAACGATCCTTATCGGGGCGGCACCCATCTGCCCGATGTCACCATCATCGCGCCGGTGTTCGTCGGCGCTGAGCTGGCCGCCTTCGTCGTCAATCGCGCCCACCATGCGGATATCGGGGCCAGCACGCCGGGCTCGATGCCCATCTCGCGAAGCCTTAACGAGGAGGGCGTCGTCATCGAGCCGCGCCACCTGCTGCGCGCTGGCCGGTTGGACGAGGACGTCTTGGCGCGGATCACCGGCGCGACGCGCAGCCCAGACCATGCCCGCGGCGACTTCTTTGCCCAGATCAGCGCCAATCGCGCCGGCAGGACGCGTCTGTTGGAGCTGGTACGAGCGGCGGGCATCGACGCCTTCCGCGCCGGGCTCGTCGCGCTGAACGACTATGGCGAGCGGCTGGCCCGATCCGCGCTGGCGCAGATCCCTGACGGTTGCTACAGCTTCACCGATCTCATGGACGACGACGGCCAGGGTAGCCGCGATCTGGCGATAAGCGTCACCCTGCGGGTCCGCGACGGCCTCATCGACTGCGACTTCAACGGCACCGCCGCACAGGTGCCAGGCAACATCAACTGTCCGCTGGCCGTGGCGGCGGCGGCCGTGTTCTATTGCTTGCGCTGTCTGATGCCGCCGCAGACCCCGGCCTGTGCCGGGAGTCTGCGGCCGATCAAGCTGCATGCGCCGGCGGGCTGCCTGGTCAATGCACGGCCTCCTGCCGCTGTGGCGGCCGGCAATGTCGAGACCAGCACGCGCATCGTCGACGCCGTGCTCGGCGCGTTGGCGCAGATCATGCCAGACCGTATCCCGGCGGCCAGTCACGGCAGCATGAACAATTTGGCGATCGGCGGCCTCATGGGTGACGCTGGGCGGCCGGCTGCCTGGGACTACTACGAGACCATCGGCGGCGGCATGGGTGCCGGCGCCAAGGGCGGCGGCCTGTCCGGCGTGCAGACGCATATGACCAACACGCTGAACACGCCGGTCGAGGTGATCGAGTCACGCTTCCCGCTGCGGGTAGCCCGCTACGCACTGCGACGGGGCTCAGGCGGCGCCGGCCAACGGCGCGGCGGCGATGGCTTGGTGCGCGAGCTGGAATGTCTCCAACCCGCCCATGCGACCTTGATCGGCGAGCGTCGGCTGCACGCCCCCTGGGGGCTGAAAGGCGGCTCTGCCGGCCAGCGCGGAGCCCAGTGGCACAACGGCCGGCCCTTGCCCGGCAAGGTGGCCTTGGACCTGGCGGCTGGTGATCGGCTGCGCATCGAGACGCCCGGCGGAGGCGGCTGGGGAAAGGCGAGGGGCTAGAGGCTGGGCGGCGGACGCTAGTCCGCCTTGATATCAACAAGTCGTAGACTTTTGGGGGCGCGAGGCATGTGCGGAATCTGTGGCGAGCTGCGTCTCGACGGGGCGCCTGCCGACCTGGATGCGGTGTCGCGAATGATGAGCCGGCTGGTGCAGCGCGGCCCGGACCATGGCGGCAGTTACAGCGACGGGCCGCTCGGCTTCGGCCATCGGCGGCTGTCGATCATCGACCTGTCGGTGCGCTCCAACCAGCCGATGGTCGATCAGCAGCTCGGTCTCGCGCTGGTCTTCAACGGCGCAATCTACAACTACCCGGAGTTGCGGCGCGAGCTGCAGGGTCTCGGCTATCACTTCTTCTCCGACGGCGATACCGAGGTCATACTGAAGGCCTGGCATGCCTGGCGCGAGGGCTGTGTCGCGCGCCTACACGGCATGTTCGCGTTCGCGCTCTGGGACGCCAACCAGCGGTCGCTGTTTATGGCGCGTGACCGTTTCGGCATCAAGCCGCTGTACTGGACCGAGGATGGTTCGCGGCTGCGCTTCGCGTCCAGCACCCAAGCGCTGCTCGGGGCCGGCGGTGTCGACACCGCCATCGATCCGGTTGCGCTGCATAACCTGTTCACGCTACACGCCGTGGTGCCGGCGCCACGCACGGTTCTGGCCGGTGTGCGTAAGCTGCCGCCGGCACATTGGCTGCGTATCGATGCTGGCGGCCGACGCACCGAGACCGCCTACTGGCAGCTCGATGCCAGGCGGCCGGCGGAACCCATGGCCGACGGCGACTGGATCGACGCCATCCAGGATGCCTTGCAAAACGCCGTGCGCGAAGCGCCGAGAGATCGCCGACGTGCCGGTCGGTGTGCTCCTCTCCGGAGGGCTCGACTCGAGCCTACTGGTGGCGCTGCTGGCGGAGAACGGCGTCAGCGATCTGCATACCTTCTCGGTGGGCTTCGAGGACACGCCGGAGGAGGCCGGCAGCGAGTTCGAATACTCGACACCGGTGGCCGAGCGCTACCAGACCCGCCATCACCAGCTGCGTGTGCCCAACGCCGAGGTGCTCGAACGCCTGCCGGAGGCGGTCGACGCCATGGCCGAGCCGATGTTTGGCCAGGATGCGGTGGCCTTCTATCTACTCGGCGAGCGCGTGTCGCGCGAGATCAAGGTGGTGCAGTCCGGTCAGGGCGCGGACGAGGTGTTCGGCGGCTACTTCTGGTACCCGCGTATCGCCGCCGAGACCAGCGGCGAACCGGTGGACCGGCTGCGTAAGCACTATTTCGATCGCGATCACGACGAGTATCTGCGGATGGTCACGGCTGGCTTCGCCGGCTCGGATCATACCGCGGACTATATCGCGGCCCGGCTCACCGAGCCCTTGGCCGATGAGCTGATCGATGCAGTCATGCGCCTTGATGTGACGACGCTGATCGTCGACGACCCGGTCAAGCGCGTCGATAACATGACCATGGCCTGGGGCCTAGAGGCGCGGGTGCCCTTCCTCGATCACCACCTCGTCGAGGTCGCTGCCCGCTGCCCGCCCGCCCTCAAGCTGCGTGACGGCGGCAAGTATCCGCTCAAGGCCATCGCTCGCGGGCGATTGCCCGATTCTGTCATCGACCGGCCGAAGGGCTATTTCCCCATGCCGGCGCTCAAGTACGTGCGCGGTGAGTTCCTCGAGTTCATGCGCGCGATTCTCGACTCCCGCGCCTGCCGCGATCGCGGCATTTATCGTCGCGACTATGTCGAGCGTCTGCTGGCCGCGCCGGACATGCACCACACTCGAATCCAGGGCAGCAAGCTCTGGCATTTGGCGCTGTTGGAATTGTGGCTGCAGCGTCACGTCGACGACAGTCGGTGAGCCGTCGGACGAGCTCTCCGTCAATGAGCGATCGCAATCGCCACTTGATAAGCGCCAGCGTCAGCCCGACCTCTTCGGGCACCGGAAAAACCAGACAGCCATCCCGAGGTACTTCGATGGACGTGCTCGAGCGTATCGACCAGCAGGTCAAGAACAACGCAGTCGTCATCTACATGAAGGGCACCCCGCAGATGCCGCAGTGCGGCTTCTCGATGCGCGCCTCGCAGGCGCTCGGCGAGGCCGGCGTGCCTTTCGCCTACGTCAACGTGTTGCAAGATCCGGAAATCTTCGAGAATTTGCCGCGTTATGCCGATTGGCCAACCTTTCCGCAGATCTATATCGACGGGGATCTCGTCGGCGGCTGCGACATCACGCTCGAGCTGCAGGCCAGCGGTGAACTCAAGTCGATGATGGAAGCCGCCGCGGCCAAGACCGAGGCCGGCTGATCACTGTGCGCTTGGCGGCCGCCCACGCTCGACCAAGCGAGCCGCCAATGCCCACATTCCGACCCCTCTCAGCCCACGGAAGCGGGATACGCCTGGCCAATCTCCAGCGTCCGCCAGCGATTGACGACGGCACAGAAAAGCTCGGCCGTCTTCTCCGCATCATAGACGGCCGAGTGCGCCTCTTTTTCGTCCCAGCTCAACCCGGCCGCCCTCGCCGCCTTCGCAAGCACGGTTTGGCCATAGGCGAGTCCAGCCAAGGACACGGTGTCGAAGACGCTGAAGGCATGAAACGGCGTTCGCTTATAGTTGGTACGCTCGACCGCTGCCTTGACAAAGCCAAGGTCGAAATGCGCGTTGTGTCCGACTAGGATGGCGCGATTGCACCCTTGCGCACTGACTGCCTTTCGGATCGGGGTCAGCACACGGTTGAGCGCATCCTTCTCCGAGATTGCGTCGCGAAAGGGATGATCCGGGTCGATCTTGTTGAAGGCGAGCGCGCGCGGATCGATCTCGGCACCGATAAACGGCAGTACGTGGCAAGACAGGGTCGCTCCTGGCGTCAGCCAACCATCGCTGTCCAGCCGCACCACGACCGCGGCGATCTCCAACAAGGCGTGGCGCTGCGGATCGAAGCCGGCGGTCTCGACGTCGACCACCACGGGCAGAAAGCCGCGAAAGCGCGCGGCCATCGGGTGCGGCCTGTCATTTTCTGTTTGCATCAGTGCAGCATAAGAGCCGCGCCCCGAAATGCCAAACTCGCACGTTGATGGACGACACCCGATGCCTAGGTCACGCGTCGCCTGTGCTCTATGCTCGCGCTGCTGGCTCGGCTTGCTGCTTCTTCTAGCGCCACTGATCGGCCATGGCGCCGCCGATGAGGACCTCGACAACGGATTGTTTTTTCGTGTCCAGGCCGCGGGTGGCGCGGCACCGAGCTGGTTGTTTGGAACCATTCACAGCGAGGATGCGAGGGTGGTCGACCTGCCCGAGCCGGTCAAGCAAGGCCTTGCGCGGTCCAGCGCGCTCGCGATGGAGGTCGTGCCCGATGCCGACGCGCTGGCGAAGTCCGTCGCCGCCATGCGCTACGACGACGGACGCAGCCTTGTGGATGTGCTCTCCGCTGAACTCTATGCCGAGAGCCTCACGGCGCTGGCCGAGCGCGGGCTGCCGGAAGCGGCGGCGCGCTCGTTCAAGCCCTGGGCGGTCATGCTGTTGCTCAGCATGCCAGAGCCCAAGACCGGGCAATTTCTGGACATGCGCCTGTATCAACTGGCCATAGCCGCGGGAATGCGGGTGATTGGTCTGGAGACCATTGATGAGCAACTGGCGGTCTTCGAGCAGCTGAGTCATGCCGACCAGACGGCCTTGCTGAGTCAGACGCTGGCGGTGCGGGCGCGGCTGCCCGATCTCTTCGATGCGCTAATCGATGCCTATATCGCGCGGGATCTGACGGCGTTGATGGGGCTCGGTAACAGCTACCTGCAAGGGGCCGATCCGTCCCAGAGGGCTCGCTTCGAGCACCTGTTGCTGCATGCGCGTAACCAGCGTATGGCCGATCGCGTGCGGCCGCTGATCGAACACGGAGGCTGCTTCATCGCCGTCGGTGCGCTGCACCTGCCTGGCCCGGGCGGGCTGTTGGAACGGCTGCGGGCGGCCGGTTTCGAGGTCGAGCGGTTGTATTGAACGAACCCCGTCAGAGGGTTGGCTGACCATGTTGCGGCTTGTGTTACCATCGGCGGTGCGTACGTCAAGGAACCGCCAGCGATCTAGAGCAAACACATGCAGATCACGATGAGCCGCCGCGCCGGCATTGTGATGGCGATAGCCTTCATGGCCGGCTGTAGTTCGGTACCGAAGGAATATCGCGATCCCAGGGATCCATGGCAGGGCTTCAACCGAGCCGTGTATAAGTTCAACACCGATTTCGACAACGCGTTCGTCAAACCCACGGCCAAGGCCTATCAGGTAGTGACGCCGGAACCGGTCGATCGCGGCGTGACCAACTTCTTCGACAATATCGCCGATGTGACCTCGGCCGTGAACAACGGCCTACAATTCAAGCTGTCGCGTGCCGGTACTGATGTCGGGCGCGTGTTGGTCAACAGCACCGTCGGCTTGGTTGGGCTGTTCGACGTTGCGTCTAATCTGGGACTCCCGAGCTACAAGGAGGACTTCGGCCAAACGCTCGGCTATTGGGGGTTCGCGCCAGGGCCCTATTTCGTCATGCCGATCCTGGGTCCGAGCAGCGTCCGCGACACCTTCGGCTTTGCCGGCGACATTGTCGTGGATCCATTCTTCAGCATCAGCACGGACGAGATCTACTGGGGCTTTGTCGTGCTCAGGGTCATCGACCGCCGCGCCGATCTGCTGACCGCGGGCGAAATTCTGGACGAGGCGGCGCTCGACCCCTACGCCTTCGTTAGAGATGCCTATCTGCAGCGCCGGCGCAGTCTGGTCTTCGACGGCGATCCGCCGCCACTCGAAGGCGACGAGGAATTGCTCTGGGACGATACGCCCGAGCAGTAGTGAGTCCCATTCCAAGGTTGCAGGATTCTTGATCATAAACAGGATGTATCAAACGAGCCACCGTCGGAGCCTCGCCTGTGCGCTGGCCGTCCTTGCCGCTGCATGCGTCGGCGAGGCGTTCGCGGGTATGTTCGCAACCGAGGCCGCGGTCGGCGATTTCACCTTTGAACGAGGTCAGGTCGTCTATACCCTGCCGTCCGTGGCCGAGCTTCAGCGTGGTCTGGCCAGCGATAGTGTCCTCGGGCCGTCTGCGGTCGGGGGCAGCTCCAGCACCGACCTGGCGCGGTTCAATCCTCGGCTGAGGGTGGGACTGTCCCCGGATGCCTCGCAACGGCTTGGAGCGGGCGGTGTCATGACCTTCGGCAGCATTCCCCCCGCCGAAGATAGCGATACGCTTGAGTTGATGAGGGGCGTCTTGGACTCCATGCAGATCGATGGAGGCGAGGATTCGCTATCTTTTCTCGTCCCGGACAGCAGCGCGACGGGCGCGCTGGCCAACGAGTTCCGCTCTTTCGGTCTCTATTCCGTGGTTTCGGGTCTGGACGTGGTCGACTGGCTGGGCCAGCACAGTAGCGCTGGATCAGTGTCGAATTTGACCTTTAGCCAGCTCGAGCGAGAGGCGGCCGGCCAAGGGGCCGGTGGCACTAGCGCCATCCCTTCGCCTGCAACCCCTCTATTGATGCTGGCCGGTCTTCTCAGCCTGTGCTTTCTCGGCCGACACCGCTCGTAATGCTTCAGGTCAGCCTCGTCTGACCCGCGGTTCCCCTCCCTGCGACGCCGCGCGCAATGCCTCCGGCTAGTGTTGCTTAGGCGATTTTTGTCAAATCTCATACCAGCTGACTTGTCTTGACGCCCGCCTTCCGTGTCGCCCCGCCAGTCACATAGCTCGGCTATGCTCCTGGCGGTGCTCCTTGAAGGCGAACCTGAATCCGGCGTCATCTGGTAGGAGATTTTCCGGCAATCGCCTTAGGTGCTAAACTGTATTTAAATACAGTTAACGTCGAGCGCCTGCATTGTATCAGCGTACCTCCGTCGGCTACGCGGAGCTGTATTGCCGTAGCTGTTTCTCGTTTCTGTCCGCGGCCTCGCACCCCGAGGAATTGGTGCAAACGGCGGCGTGCCTCGGTTATCGGGCGCTGGCCATCACCGATGAATGTTCGCTGGCCGGGGTCGTGCGTGCCCATGAGGCAGCGCGTCAGTCCGGCCTGCAACTGCTGATCGGCAGTGAGTTGAAGATCGACGGCGGGCCGCGCCTGGTTGCGCTGGCGACGGAGCTGTCCGGCTATCGGAACCTGTCGCGGCTCATCTCCAGCGCTCGGCGCCGCGCACCTAAGGGGCAATGGCGTCTCGAGTCCGGGGATCTCGACGACGGTCTCGCTGGCTGTCTGGTCCTCTGGCTACCGGGGTCGGGTTTGGGTGGGCAGGGCGATCAAGGATACCGGGGTGACGACCATTGGGGCGCCTGGCTCCGGCAACGCTTCGCCGGTCGCTGCTGGATTGGCGCCGCGCTGCATCGCAGCGGCGACGACAGCTATCGGCTGCGGCATCTGCGCCGGCTTGGCGAGTCGTTGGACCTGCCGCTGACCGCGGTCGGCGGGGTCTTGATGCACCTGCCCGAGCGCCGTCCGCTGCTGGATGTGATGGCGGCCATCCGCGACGGCGTGCCCGTGGCCGAGGGCGGTGCCCAACGCCAGAACCGCGAACAGCACCTGCGCGCCTACGCGGCGCTGTGCCGCTTCTATCCGCGCGAGCTGCTCGACGCGACCGTGCGGATCGCCGAGCGCTGCCAATTCAGTCTGGATGAGCTTCGCTACGAATACCCCGAAGAATTGGTCCCCGCCGGTGAGACGCCCGATAGCCACCTGAGTCGGCTGACCCGGGACGGCGCCGAGCGACGCTTCCCGCGCGCTGTGCCGGACAAGGTGCAGAGGCTGCTCGCGCATGAGCTGGCGCTGATCGCCGAGCTGCGCTACGCGCCGTTCTTTCTTACCGTACATGATGTCGTCCGCTTCGCGCGTGGCCGCGGCATCCTCTGTCAGGGGCGCGGCTCCGCGGCCAACTCGGCGGTCTGCTATTGCCTTGGGATCACCGAGGTGGACCCAGCGCGTATGGAGATGTTGTTCGAGCGCTTCATGTCGCGCGAGCGCGGCGAGCCGCCGGATATCGATGTCGATTTCGAGCACCAGCGGCGCGAGGAGGTGATCCAGTACATCTACCGCAAGTATGGCCGCGAGCGCGCCGCGCTGGCGGCCAGCGTGATCCGCTACCGGCCCAAGAGCGCGGTGCGCGACGTCGGCAAGGCGTTGGGGATGCCGGCGGACCAGGTCGACCGCCTGGCGCGCAACATCAACTGGTGGGACGGTCAGTCAGTGCCGCCGGAGCGCTTGCGCGAGGTCGGCCTGGACCCGTTCAACCGGCAGATCCTGCGCCTGATGCGGCTGGTGCACGAGTTGGTGGGCTTTCCGCGCCACCTGTCGCAGCACGTGGGCGGATTCGTCATCGCCCGCGACAACCTGGCCGAGCTGGTGCCGATCGAAAATGCCGCCATGGACGGGCGCAGTGTCATTCAATGGGACAAGGACGATCTCGGCGCGCTGGGCCTGCTGAAGGTGGACTGCCTTGCCCTGGGCATGCTCAGCGCCATCCGCCGCGCGCTCGACCTGGTGAACGCCTTTCGCGGCAGCAGGCTCAAGGTCGCCGACATCCCGGCCGAAGACGCGGATGTCTATCGCATGATCCAGCGCGGCGAGACCACCGGCGTGTTCCAGATCGAGTCGCGCGCGCAGATGGCCATGCTGCCCAGGCTCAAGCCAGCCTGTTTCTACGACCTGGTCATCGAGGTTGCCATCGTGCGGCCGGGGCCGATCCAGGGCGACATGGTGCATCCCTATCTGCGCCGGCGTCAGCGATTGGAGCCGGTCACCTATCCGTCACCGGAGGTGGAAGCGGTGCTTGGACGCACGCTGGGTGTGCCGATCTTCCAGGAGCAGGTGATCAAGGTCGCCACCGTCGCCGCCGGCTTCGACCCCGGCGAGGCCGATCAGGTGCGCCGTTCGATGGCCGCCTGGCGCCGGCGCGGCGGGCTGGAGGCGATTCGCGGGCGGCTCATCGACGGCATGCTTGCGCGCGGCTACCAGCGCGGTTTCGCCGAGCAGATCTACAAGCAGATCCTCGGCTTCGGCGAGTACGGCTTTCCCGAGTCGCATGCCGCCAGCTTCGCGCTGCTGGTGTATGTGTCCGCCTGGCTCAAGCATCACGAGCCGGCCGCCTTCTTCGCCGCGCTGATCAACAGCCAGCCAATGGGCTTCTATGCCCCGGCGCAGCTGCTCCGCGAGGCGCGCCGTCAGGGTGTCGAGGTGCGCCCGGTGGACGTGCGCCACAGCGACTGGGACTGCACGCTGGAGCCGACGCGGCGCGGCGATCCTGCGCTGCGCCTCGGCCTGCGGTTGGTCAAGGGGCTCTCGAAGCACGGTGGTAAACGGCTCGTACAGGCCCGCGCCGACGGGGATTGGCGTGCGGTCGACGACCTGAAGGCGCGAGCATCACTCGACCGCCGCGACCTCAAGGCACTGGCCGGCGCCGATGCCCTGGCCGGGCTAGTCGGCAACCGCCACCTGGCCGGCTGGCAGGTCGCCGCCCGCCATGGGCCCTTGCCGCTGGCGCCTGTTGCGACGGATGCCGCCGTGCCGCTGTTGCCGAGACCGAGCGAGGGCGAGGAGATCATCGCCGACTATGCGAGCCTGGGTCTAAGCCTGCGGCGCCACCCGCTGGCGTTGCTGCGCCCGCGGCTGTCCGCGCTCGAGCTGATCACAGCCGAGCAGGTGCAGCAAGCCGAGCCCGGCGCTTGCGTGCGCACCGCCGGGCTGGTCATTAACCGTCAGCGGCCGGCATCGGCCAACGACGTCACCTTCGTGACCCTGGAAGACGAGACCGGCCATGTCAATCTGGTGATCTGGAAGCACCTCGCGGAGCGCCGCCGCGCGGCCTTGCTCGGTGCCCGGCTGATGGGCGTCAGCGGCGAGATCCAGCGCGAGAACGGCGTCACGCATCTGGTGGCCAAGGGGCTGACGGACTATTCCGAGCTGCTCGGCAAGCTGGCAGTCAGGTCGCGGGATTTTTGTTGAGCATGTCGGGAGAGTGACGATGAATAAGCTGGGCAGATTTCGGCAACATGCCCCAGCCGAGCGAGCGCGAGCTGCTCGATACGCTCTAAGACGCCCAGCAGATCGACGTCAGCGGCGTTGCGCCGCCGGCCATGGAGAGCGCACGCAAGGAACGGCAGTCGGTCAGGGGCGAGCCTGGCGAGCCGCGCTCAAGGTCCGTTCTCAGGCTTCAGGGCGGCGCCGAACCACGCCGGCAGCGGCGTGATGCGGCCGCGCTCCGGCCAACCGTTGCGGCCTGACAACTCGCCGATCGACGCGATGCGCCCATCCAGGTCTGGATGGGTATCGAAAAAGGCGCCGGCACCGGCGCTGCCGCCCGCCGCCTCGCGCAGCACGACATAGAGGTCTGCGGCGCCGCCAGTGTGGCCATAGAGTGCGGCGACCGCGGCAAGACCGGTGCTATCGGCGGCGCGTTCCTGGCCGCGCGAGAAACCGAACTGCGTCAACATGCCCGTCTCGCCGACCAGCTTGTCCGCAAGACCGTTGCTGGAGACGCCGGCCACCGAGGCGATTGCGACGGCGACCACGACGCCGCGTCCAAGCGAGACCATCGGATCGCGATGAGCGACATGCGCGATCTCGTGGCTCAGCACCATCGTCAGCGCGTTCTCGTGCGGCAGTTGCTCCAACAGCCCGCGGTAGATCAGCACATGGCCGCCGAGCGTCGCTACCGCATTCACGGTGTCGTCATCAACATAGTGCACCTGAATGGACATGTCCGCGGGCAGGCCCTGCGCGGCGGCGATGCGCTCAGCGAGATCCTGCAGGTAGGGCTGTATGCGGGCATCATCGGACTGCGCGTTGCCGCCCAAGGCCGCGACCAGCGGCTGCGACAAACCGCTCTCGTAGGCGAACGGGATCTTCGGCGCAAGCCATTGCGCCGCGAGGCCAAGTGCGAGCACCCCGGTGACCACCGCGCCGAGCACGCCGCCCGTTAACCACAGGAACTGCTTCAGCGGACGGCGCTCGCTGTTGTTGATGTGCTCCGGCAGGCGCGGGTTGCTGTACTCGGTCATTGGCGTATTGCCGGCATCAGGCTCAGTCGGCCAACGCGGTGCCATAGGCCAGCACCTCAACCGAGCCGATCGCGTTGCCGGCACCCTGGGAGATCGACGCGGTCTCGATTCTGACGCAGAAGATCAGCCGTGCACCGGCGCGCGCCGCGTCCTCCTTCATGCGCAGCACGGCCTCGCGCCGCGCGCGGTCCAACAACCCCTCGTAGCTGGTCACGCGCCCGCCAACCAGTGCCCTGAGACCGGCCACGAAGCGCTTGAAATAGTCCACCGAGATGACGACGCTGCCCACGACAAGCCGGCTGTCGCGCAGACGCCCGGGCTCGGGCGGAACCCTGGCGCTGAACACCAGCAAACCGGCGTAGCGGGCCTCGCGCTCGCGGATCGATGCGTAGTGCCTGCGCTCTGCGAGCCGGCCGAAGCCGAAGCCGAGCGCCAACAGGGTTAGCAGGGTTAGGACCTCGATCACGCATCCCCCTCCAGCTCGACCGCGGTCCCGTAGGCGAAGATCTCGGCCGCGCCGGCGGCGACCGAGGAGGTCGAGAAGCGCACATTCAGCACCGCGTTGGCGCCGGCCGCCTGCGCCTGCTCGACCATCCGCGCGACGGCCTCGTCGCGGGACTCCTGCAGCAGCTCGGTGTAGGCACGCAAGCTCGCCGCCGAAGACGTTCTTCACCCCGGCCAGCAAATCCCTGCCGACATGCTTGGCGCGGACGGTACTGCCCTGGACCAGGCCCAAATGACGGCATACCTGGCGGCCGGGCACGATTTCAAGATTGCTCAAAAGCATTGACGAAGCTCCTTCGGCGAGATCGGATCCGTGCTGGATCGTGCAGCAAATCACGTGCGGCTACAAGCAGGCGGATCGGCTTCGAGCCTGCGCCTGGGCCGGCCTGTCAAGAATGTTTACAGTCGATAAACGTGCGCGTGGGCGTGGTGAAGCCCTTTCTCTGCCTGCGATGATCGATATAAAACTCAATTAATTCATTTATTTAGAGGCTCACTAAGACCAGTGCGCGGCGACTGAGAGCAGGCCGGACAAGGTCCGCGTGCCGGGCGGGCGGATGCTTGTCTCAGTGTTGAGACAATCGAGCCTCGTTGGACCCCGACGCGGCGCGCCACAAGCCCAGCAAACAAGCGGCTTTCCGACGTTTCTCTATGTTGGCATCGATAATGCTTAAAATGCGCAGGGGTTGTTGCAGGACCCGTAACCGCAGGCTCGGCGACTAAAGATTCGGAGCTCAGGACGACTTTCTTAGAACTTAGAACAACGCCTTCTTTGTCGTCGCTGTGGGGCTTCTCGTCCCGGCGGCTCAGACGGTTGGCCGCAGACAGGTTCGCTGATTTTTCAACCTTGGCAATAGACGAAGGCGGCAACCTAGGTACCGACACCGAGACGCTCCACGGATGCTCTGACCCCCGCGGCCGTATGGCTGTTCGGCTCGGCGCTGGTCGGACTGGTTGGGCTCGGTCGCCGCAAGAGCGCGCAGGCCGCGTAATCTCGCGACTTGATCGCAAGTAACGCGGCCGCTTCCAGCGCCGGCCCCTTTTCGGGGACCGGCGCTTTTTTCTGTACGCGGCCAATTGCAGCCGTCTCTACGGTCGGCCATCGAATCGCTTCCCTCTCGGGGTTCCAGGCAAGTCAGCGCCCCGGCCCCAATAGATGCAGCTGAATCAATGGGATCGCCCAGCCGATCCCCTCTGCGCGTTACGGATTGCGCCGCTGTCGCCACGCGCCGAAGTGGCTCAAGGCGCTTGCGTCTTACGTCTTCAGTCTTGCTCCCCTTGACCGGCGAGTTGCCGGTTGTCCGCCGCCCTTCTCTGTCGACCTTCGGTCATTGACTGCCTGCCGCGGGCCCCAGCGAGCGTTGCCCCTCGTGTCTCGTCAATCGGATCGTTGGCCGCATGCCGCTTCTTTTTCATTGATGTCGATCTTCGGCTGCCGAAACCGGGAAGCAGCGCTTCGTACCGGGAAAAGGCACTGCACTGGCAAGCTTTTCCGTTTTTTTATAGTCACTTAGATGTCCATTGACCTGATCCGGCGGAAACGAAACATCCCTGAGTGGTGGTGACGAAAATCATTATCTGTTTGTTTTCATTATTCTTATTGAGCTGGCACGGTCTATGCTGTTCTGCTGGTCACGACGCGCACTATCCTTTCGCGTCGCGCTAACCGAGGCCAGGAGACTTCAAAGATGACGACGTTAAAAGACCAGCTCATCGCGCGGACCAACGAATACACCCAGTGGGAGAATCGCCGTCAGGCCGGCGCCAATGGGCCAAATATGCGACGCCTATGGGTGCTCGCGTGCATGGATGAGCGTTTGCCCGTCGATGAAGCACTGGGCATCCGCGCGGATTCACCTGTCGGCGGCGGAGATGCCCACCTGTTCCGCAACGCCGGCGGTATCGTCACCGACGATGCGATCCGCTCCGCGATGTTGACCATCAATTTCTTCGGCACCAAAGAGATCGTGGTGCTGCAGCACACGGGTTGCGGCATGTTGTCCGCCAACGGCAACGACTTGGTGGCCGCGCTCCAAGCCAAGGGCGTGGACCTGGACAAGGTACCGATCGACCCGTCGCTGCCGGAGCTGACTCTCTCCGCTGGTGCATTCGGCAAGTGGATCGGCATGATGGACGACGTCGACGAAACCTGTCTGAAGACAGTCGAGTACCTCAAGAATCACCCCCTGATACCCGATGACATCACCATCAGCGGCTGGGTCTGGGAGACCGAGTTCCGGCGCCTGCGTGCGCCTACCACCGACAACGCCGCGCGCGCCAGAACCCAGTACTCGACCTCGTCCATGGGCGTCGCCGGCGCGCAACCGCAACGCTGGAAATAGTTGCTCGGTCTGTCCGCCGTCGTGCCGGATAGCCGCCATGGCCAAGCCCGGCAAACTGCCGCCAAGCGCCCGACGATTTGTTCGACCCGGCCGCAAAGGCCCCGGCCGGACATCGCTTAGGCCCCCTAGGAGAACGCCCTATGCCTGTGTATGACTACAAGTGCGTGCACTGCCGAAGCCGCTTCGACGCCATGCATGCGATCTCGGCCGCCGCTCCACCATGCCCGCGCTGCGGTGGTCTAGCGGAGCGCCAGATTCTATCGGCGCCAGCGGTCCATGGCGCCATGGCTCGTGGCCGCGACGCCGCCGCGCGATCGCTGCCGCAGTGCGGCAAGGGTTGCAGATGCTGCCCTTGATCGAACGGCCTGGCCGGATAAAAAACAGGAGGATGCTTTAGTGACTACACTTGCCCCAAACACGATAACAAGGTCATTTTGGGATCTGGCCGGCATAGGCGCTTCGACGCTTTGTGTAGCGCATTGCCTGATGGTCCCGCTGCTCGTGGTCTTTTTGCCGATCCTTGAGGCGGTTGAAAGGCAGACCCATGCCGCGTTCGCGCTGGCGATCCTGGCGATCGGCCTGCTGGCCTTTTTGCCCGGCTGCCTAAACCATCGGCAATGGCAGATAGCAACAGCGGCCATCATCGGTTTCGGGCTGATTTCACTCGGGGTAACGGCCCCCGAAGGCTTGTTGAGCGAATCGTCCGAGGCCTCCGCCACGGTGCTGGGCGGCCTGGTCTTGGTCGTCGCTCACCTGCGCAATGCGCACTTTTGCCGGCGGTGCCGAATGTGCGCCGATCGGGACTGTGCGATACGCGAGGTCGAGTTCGAACGGCGATGACGCCGCCTGCGAGCATTTTGCACAGGCAATCAGTCGCCGCGGCTGCGCCCGGTGCGCAACGCGATGCGGAGCAAACGGCCATGTCAAAACCCGCGGCACCAGCGATGAGCCCCATCAAGTTCCTGCAGATGTTCGTGGTCCAGAGTCTGCGGACGGCGGGACAGATGGGCTGTACCCAGTGCGAGAGCAGCGTCGGCTATGTCGAGTCGATTGGATTGACGGCTGGCCCGTGCTTCGAACGCATCTGCCGCGAGCAGCTCGGGCTGCAGGGCGAGATCGATCACGATCAGTATGCCGACATCATCGTGCGCATCAAGAATCAGATCGGCGGCAACTTTTCGCGCGCCTCGAGTGAGCCTGGCCTGATCCGAGTCGTCAATTCACGCTGCCCGTTCGGCGACGCCGTGCGCGAGGCGCCGGAGTTGTGTCGGATGACATCCAGCGTCTTCGGTGGCATCGCGGCACGCAACTTCGGTTACGCCAAGGTAGCGCTGCGCCAGCGTATCGCCGTCGGTGACTCCCGATGCGAAGTCTGCATCAGTGTTGACGAGAGCAAATGTGGCGAAACCGAGGGTGATGAGTACCGCTATCAACAGGGGATGCTGGTCAGTCGGCCGGCGGCCGGTGCGCACCGTGTCGAAGCCTCGACCGAGATCGAAGAGGCCTGGTGCGCGGGCAGTCGTCGCGGCGCGCGGCAAGAGACGCCGAAGCAGCTCAACATCATCGCCGAGAGTGCATCGATGCTGCGCGCCATCGATGCGGCCAAACTGGTGGCACCAACGCTGGCGACGGTGCTGATCAGTGGCGAGACTGGTGTCGGCAAGGAGGTCATCGCGCGCCTGGTGCATGCACTGAGCGACCGAAGCGAAGCAGAGTTCGTTGCCGTCAACTGCGGTGCCATCCCTCAGGACCTCGTTGAAAACGCCTTGTTCGGTCACGAGAAAGGCGCCTTTACCGGCGCCTATGATGTCCACCATGGGCTGTTTGAAAGGGCGGAGGGCGGCACCCTGTTTCTCGATGAGATCGACAATCTGCCGATCTCGGCACAGGCCAAGCTGCTGCGCGTGCTGCAGGAGAACGAGTTCGAGCGGGTCGGCGGTCGCCAGACCATGCACACGGACGTGCGCATCCTGGCCGCGTCGAACCGCCGCATCGAGGACTGTGTCGCCGCTGGTGAGTTTCGCGACGATCTCTACTATCGTCTCAACGTCGTGCCGATCCCGATTCCGCCCCTGCGCGAACGGCGTGAAGATCTCAACGCATTGGCCCAGAGCATCCTGCATCGTATCGCCGCGCGCTATGGCGGACTGCGCAAGGTGCTAGGTGATCACGCATGGAGCCAGATGATGAGCTATCCGTGGCCCGGCAATGTGCGCGAACTCGAGAACGTCTTGGAGCGCAGCTTCCTATTCTCGCGCGGTACCCTGATCGAGTCGCTCGCGCTCGGTGGCGAGGAGACCCATGCCGGCGGCAGGCATGCACTCGCGGATGTCGTGAAGCTGAAGGACCTGACGCGGCAAGCGGCCATGCGGACCGAAGGACAGCTGATCGTGCTGGCACTCGAAAACCTTCGCGGCAACGTCAGTGCCGTGGCGCGTCAGATGGGCATCAGCCCGCGCGCCGTCCACCAGAAGCTAAAAAGGCACGGCATCGATCCACAGAAGTTCCGCGTTACCGGGCGCAATTAGCATGATCGCGCCGCAAATACCGGCAACGGGCGGCAGGGTTGGAGCCGGTTCCGCCAGATCTGTTTGACGAGTTCTTCCAGCAGTCGCTCCAGCAAGCAGGCCTGTGTTGCCATCCGCGTGTCGGTTCTCGGCGTGTTCAATGTGCTGCCCTGTAGTGCCAGATCGCCGGTCTTGCCGGTCCGACAGACCGCCGGCGTATCGGTCGGTATCCGATACGACGGCATTGCCGCTGAGGGAAACGCCGGCGTGAAGGCGGACTACAAGCCCAATGCGCGAACCGCCTTCAGGGTGACATAGCACTGCCCTCCTTGTCGGCGCGAGCGGAGTCTCAACGAAATCGGTGAGACGCCACGCCCGCCCCCGATCGCCCCTTCCCCGTGGACCAGCCGACGCCGGACTGGGACCTCCTCGCCCAACCGGGCCCCGGCTTCGAGGTGACCAAGGTCTCTCCTGGTAACCGCCGCCTGTCATGGACGGCGCCGGCCCCATGTCGCTGCCCTCACCGCTGGACCCGCAGGGCGGCTTGATTTCCTATCCGTCGTTTGCCGAGATCGATCTCGCGCGGCTGATGGAGGAGCTGCACACCTCGCCACGCGTCCTGAATTGCGCCGATTTCGGCGAACTGCCCCGATAAACGCGGCGGCGCTAACGGAGTCCGTCAAACACTGGCCGCCCCGCTACCAGCCGCCGCCTCCGCCACCACCGCCGCCGCCACCAGAGAATCCGCCGCCGCCGGAGAACCCGGACGACGAACTCTTTGGCGCTGGGAGCGAGGCGGTGAGGCTCTTGGACATGTCGCCCGCCAGGCTGCCCATGGTCGAGCCGATGTCATTGACCGCGAAACCGCGGCGGCCCCGATACCAGTCCGGCCCGTGGTAGGCGGCCGCACTCGCGGCGCCGGCGGCCATGGCCGCGGCGAGCCACTTCTGAAATGACCTCGACCAGGGTTTCTCGACACCGAGTGCAACCGCGTAGGGTAGCAGCGTCTCATAGTGTTGGGGCGACATCGGCGGGGCAGCCGACAGGTTCATGCGGTCCTGCTCGGCGACCTTCAGATAGGTCTTGAGCCCTTCAATCTCGTCCATCCGCCGCCGGCCGAGCGGTGTCGGCGCGCCCATCAGGAAAAAGAACAGGACGTTCAGCATCAGCAGCGTCGCCAACGCCATCAGCGGCACCGGCGGCGATCCGCCGGCGAGGATTCCGGACGCTGTCACGATGCCCGAGTTGATAATGGCCGCCCCGGCGATGAAGGCGAGAAACACGAGCTGCAGTTTGCCGGCGAGCCCTCGGCGGGCGCGTTTGCCGACGCCGACTGCCATGGCGGTGACGACCGCACCCATGAACAATCCCGGCATCAAGATTGCGAGCGCCTCATCGGGCACGCCGCCCCAGAGCACGACGGCGACAGCCGTCAGGATCGACAGCCCGATGCCAACGGCGACGTAGGCAGTATTGGACCTGTAGTAGACCGATCGGTGCTCGCCCTCCATCGCCGCACGAAAGCGTGCGGCCAGCGACTGCACCTTTTTGCCATTCGCCTTGGCAACCGCCAGGTTGCCGCCGTAGCCAGCGATCTTGCGCATCAGCGCGGCTTCGCCGGCGGGCAGTTCGGCTGCGCTCCAAGGCTTGCCGGTCTGCTGGATCGACAGTTCCTTTGCCGTTCGATCAAGGGTCAGATGGCCCTTGACCGCAAGGCTGACCGCGGCCGCCGAGATCGCCGGGAAGCCGTTGTCCTTCAGACCCTTGTTCCAGATATAGTGGGTGAGGCCGGGAGAGACTCCATCCGGCGGATCCCAGCGCGGCACCGCGATCCCCTTGGGTGGATCGCGCCCCACCTTGCTCCAGGCCCAAAGGTAGTAGACCAGCACGATCGCCAGCCCGACCGTGGACAGCAGCGCGGCGGCATGATCGCGCAGGAACCAGCCGAGCCGGCGCGAATCGGTCGGGGCGGCGATGACGCCCTTCTGGAACTTGACGCCAATGGTCAGTCCCTCACGCGGAGCGAGCTCACGGGTGGTCTCGAACAAGACCCGCCGGCCGCCGTCGATCAGGGCGGCGCGCGCGTCCTTACCGCGCGCGCCGAATGCCCCGGTGAAGTAGGTCGTGTCCTCGGCGGTTGCGTCCCCCGGCAGGCTCACCTCGACACGCGCCTGACGGATGGGAAACAGCCACTCGGTGCCGGTCACATTCCAGAACAGCTCGTCGTGGCCGTCGAACCGACGGATCTGGCGGTCGGTGCGATAGGCGATCCGATAGCTGTGGACGCCGGGCTGCAGCAGCACGTCCTCGCTGCCGATGTAAATGCGCAGGAATCTGGCGCCGCGCTCGATCCGGTGGTCGTCCGGCTCGCCGTCGCGCGTCACCGAGATCAGATCGAGGCGGTTCTTGCGCACCCGTCCGTCGGCATCCTCGAAGGTGTTCGGGAAGTCGCGGTAGATGCCGCGCCGGATCTGCTGCCCCTCCGCATTGACCCGAATCGTCTCGGTGACCGTCAGATCGCCGTTGCGGTCGATGGCGATGTCGCTCTCGAACAGCAGGATCTGTTCGGCCGAGCGCGCCGATCCGGCAAAGGCGTAGAGGACGAGAAGGGCGATGAGCGCACGGCGGACCCCGGCGCCGATGCCGCTGCTCAAGTGAACTTGACCTCGGGCAGCTGGCGGTCGGCGGCGTCCTCGAGTTCGAAATACTGCGCCTTGTCGAAGCCGAACTGTCGCGCGACGAGGTTGGACGGAAAGCTCTCGACCTTTGTGTTCAGCTCGCGTACCGAACCATTGTAGTAGCGGCGTGCCATCTGGATCTCGCGCTCAGTGGTCTCCAGCGAGCGCTGCAGCTCGGTGAAGTTCTGACTCGCCTTCAGATCCGGGTAGGCCTCGGCGACCGCCATCAGTCGGCCGAGCGCCTGGCTCAGCATGCCCTCGGCGGCAGCGCGTCCGTCGATGTCGCCCGACGGCACGCTCTGTGCGCGGGCGCGCATCTCGGTGACCCGTTCCAGCGCTTCCTTCTCGTGGGCCGCATAGCCCTTGACGGTTTCCACCAGATTCGGGATCAGATCAGCGCGCCGTTTGAGCTGGACGTCGATCCCGCTCCAGGCCTCCTGCATCATTTGGCGTGCGCGCACGAGTCCGTTGTAGACGGCAATCGCGTAGCCGGCCGCCGCGAGCAGGATGACAAGGACGGTGGTTCCGCCAATCAACATGAACTCTGTCCCCTCGTCGTTTCGACGGTCGGGCAATCAGGCCGGCGGTCCGGCCTCGGCGGTAGAAAACGCCGAACGGCCCGGCTGTTGCGGCCAGGCCGTCCCGCGTATCCCTATCGAATCAGCAGAAAAAGTGGATTAGTCGTCGGAAGGCAACAGTGATTTCTTGCCGCCCTTTTTCCGGCAATGCCCACTGACCTGGACGCCGTCCTTGCGCTTGTAGCTGTCCACCCAGGAACAACTGCTATTGCCTTCGCACTTGGCCTTTTCGAGTCCCTTGCAGTCGGCCGCCGTGGCGTTGCCATGCATCGCAACCAGCGCGATGGCCGCGGCGGCGAAGGCTCCGTTGATTAAGGCCTTGCTTCGATTCATACCAAAACCTCCTTGACCTTGCGTTGACAAATGACGTCGGCTACGACTCGTGTTTGGCCTGCCGACGGCAAAAACGATAGCCCGAATTCAACGCGTGCTCAAGCGCTGGTCGCCTTCTTTTGCGGCTGCGTTCGCGCAGCTCGGCTCTGTACGTCCAGCAAGACATCGAACACCGATTTCTGTCCATGCACCAGCCGCGTGACCAGCTCGGCACAGGCAACCGCGATCATACCGGGGAGGATAATGTTGGGATTGGCGGTGAGTTCGAGCAGCGCGGTGAGCGCGGCAAGCGGCGCGCGCAGCGTCGCGCCCATCATTGCCACCATGCCGATGGTGGCGTAGAAACCCGCGGACCCTGCCTGCAGCGGCGCGAATTCCTGCAGTGCAAGCCCGACGGCGGAGCCTGCGGCACCGCCGATGAACAGGGTCGGGCCGATTAGGCCGCCAGGAACGCGCAGCCCAATGGCGCAACCGGTCGCGACCAGCTTGGTCGCCATTAGCCCCAGCGCGAGCAGCAACTCGCCCTGCCCCTGCAACAGTCGCTGCAAGGTGTCGTAGCTCGTGCCCATGATCTCCGGCATCCAGAGCGCGAGCAGTCCGGTGATCAATCCGGCCAGCGGAAAGCTCAGCGTGCAGCGCCATCGGCTGGCGCGTGATGCGACGCCCGCGCACAAACCAATAAACGCGACCGCCAGCAGCCCGGTGATGACGCCGAGCGCGAGCAGGGTCGGCAGTCGCCACTCGGTCGCAGAATAGACCGCCTGCACTGCCAGCGCGGAGTCGTTGATGGCCAGACTTCGGCTGACCATTGCGCCGACCACGGCGGCAACGATGACCGGCAGGTAGCGACTGACCTGATAGCGGACACGCAACACCTCGATCGCGAAGACGACGCCGGCCAGCGGCGTCTCGAAGGCCGCGGCGATGGCGGCGGCAGCGCCGCATGCCGCCAGCGTGATGTCGTCCTCGGCGCTCAGACGCAGGCGCTGCCCAACCAGACTGGCGCTGGCCGCGCCAAGATGCACCGAGGGTCCTTCCCGGTCGACCGAATGGCCGCCGACGATCGAGACGACGGCACCGAAGAACTGGGTCAGCATGTTGGCTGGCGGCAGACGTTCGTGGCCAGGCGCTTGCAGCCGCTTGAGCACGTGCGTGACGCCGACCTCGCGGCGCGCCGGCGGCAGCCAGTCGAACACCAGCCCGAGCAGCAGTCCGACCAGCACCGGCAGCGCGACGCGCATCCAGCCCGCCAGTGCCTCGAAGTTCCCGCTCTGCCCACCGGGCAGCAGCAGCCGCTGGCCGACCTCCACCCCCGCTTGGAAGGCGACCACGACCAGCCCGGCCAGCAGACCGCTCAGCAGCCCGAGCAGCGTTAGTCGAAGCCAAGCGAAGCGCTCATCGTTCATCCGACGATTGTAGCCTTGGCCGGATGGCCAAGTCCGGAACCGCGGCCTTGTTCATTCCGCCGTGTTTAGGCGATTGCCGGAAAATCTCGCACCAGATGACGCCGGATTGAGGTTCGCCTTCAAGGAGCACCGCCAGGAGCATAGCCGAGCTATGTGACTGGCGGTGCGACACGGAAGGCGGGCGTCAAGACAAGTCAGCTGGTATGCGATTTGACAGAAATCGCCTGAGTGGTCGCCAGCCGGGCCAACAAGACAAGCGTCTCCGGCGGCAATGGGCGCACTACTGGATACTGGTCAGCATGCGCACGAAGTCCATGGTCGCGTTGAAGAAGTCCGAGTCCGGATTGCCCTTGCAATAGGCTCCTGCCCGACGCATCGCGGACTCGATGCCGGAGCCGCGCAACACGTCTTCACCGGTTGCCAGGTTGAGTCCGGAGATGAAGCCGGTGAGCCAGTCTTCGTAGCGCTGAAACTCCGACGCATCGCCGGCCTCACGCGCGGTATCGGCCTCCAGATAGCTGTCGCAGCTGCGCACGCCATAGCCCCAAAGGGTTTGCTCGGCGGCCTTGGCAAGCTGCGGCTGAAACAGCATCGTGCAGGCCAGCGCACCTGCTGCCAGGCTTGGGTTCATGGTGTCACCCTCTCCATTGAATGCGCGGGGCTTGTGCCGCTCGGCATGCTGGTACCATTGAACGATTTAGACGGCGCTCGGACGAACCGACACCGACTCCCCTTTTGGAATCAGGTTTGGAACCAGTCATGCGCGTGTTGATGATCTCAGACGTCTATTTCCCGCGGGTCAACGGCGTCTCGACGTCCATCCAGACCGTGGCACGAGAACTCGTGGCCCTGGGCCATGCGGTCACGCTGCTGGCGCCGGACTATGGCCAAGGCGACGCGGTGGTCGGTGCTGAGTCAAATGCTGACGAGCGTGCCGCGCCGGTCGCCGACCCGTTCGAGGTGATTCGCATCCCGGCGCGCTATCTGTTCTTCGATCCCGAGGACCGCATGATGCGCTGGCGGCGCATCCGCGCCTTGCGCCCGCAATTGACGGAGCGCGGCTTCGACCTTGTACACATCCATACACCCTTTGTCGCCCACTATGCCGGACTTGCCATCGCGCGTTGGCTCTCGGCGCCCGTGATCGAGAGTTATCATACCTTTTTCGAACAATACCTCGACAAATACGTCACCTTTCTGCCTGGCGCCTGGATGCGCTATGCCGCGCGCAGTTTTTCCGCGGCCCAGTGCAACGATGTCGACGCACTGGTGGTGCCGTCGCGCGCCATGCTCGAGGTGCTGGAGCGATACGGTATCCGCACGCCAGCGGAGGTCGTGCCGACCGGCATCGAGCTTGAGCAGTTTGCCGAGGGCGACGGGGCGCGTTTCCGTCGCGCCCATGGCATCGCGCCAGATCGGCCGCTGCTGGTGCACGTCGGGCGGCTCGCGTTCGAAAAGAACTGCGATTTCCTGCTGCGGATGCTTGTGCATGTGAAGGCCGAGCTGCCGGACGTGTTGCTGGTCATCGCGGGCGGCGGTCCGGCGCGCAGGCAACTGGAACTGCTGACGCGCCGCCTCGATCTTCAGGCGCATGTCCGCTTCATTGGCTATCTGAATCGCGATGGGTCGTTGGAAGACTGCTATGCCGCCGGCAACGCCTTCGTCTTCGCCTCGCTGACCGAGACTCAGGGTCTGGTCTTGTTGGAGTCCATGGCCCTTGGCACCCCCGTCGTCTCTATTGCCGAGATGGGCACGCGCGAGGTGCTGAGTCAGGGCGACGGCTGCCTGATCGCCCCGTATGACGAGGCCGCCTTCGCGGCCCATTGTGTGCGTCTGTTGTCGGACCGCGCCCTGCGCCGCGCGCTGAGTGCGCGCGCGGTGCGCTACGCACAACACTGGTCTGCGCCTGTCCTGGTCCAGCGCTTGCTGGAGTTCTATCATCGGGTGCTCGCGGAACGCGGCGGACCTCTCCAGGCGGCCGAAGCGTCCACCGCTGAGAGTTTCGACTCGGCATCCGCCGCGCACGGCGTGGAGGAGCGCCGCACCGCCGCACGCTGACTCGCGACGCCAGCCGACGGCCCCGGCAACGATGCCCCACTGCACGGCGGATCGATTGGGTGCAGACACACAGATAACGCAGGAGCCAGCCCATGATGGATGCCAAAGATGTTCTCGATGCCTTCGAGCTGCTCGACACCTGGGAGGCACGCTACGAGCTGATCGGCGATCTCAGCCGAGAGCTGCTGCCGCTGGCGGACAGCGAGAAGAACGAGGCCAACCTGGTCCAAGGCTGCAATACCGAGACCTGGCTCACCGGGAGCCTGACCCATGAAGACCCGTCGGTGATCGAATTTCGCGCCGACGCGGAGACGCCGCTGGTCCGCGGACTGGTCGCACTGCTGTTGGTGCCCTTCCAGCGCAAGACGCCGCAGGCGGTGCTGGAGACCGACGCCCGCCGCTATATCGCCAAACTTGGGCTCGAGGAGCACTTGAGTCCGAACCGCCGGGTGGGGATGCAGCACTTCATCGAGCGCGTGTATCAGATCGCCCGCAACGCGCGGGCGCAGCTCTGAGCGGCGCCGAGATGCGCGTGGTCGAAGTCATTGCGCCGGCGCGCCATGCCAAGGAAGTCATCGGCATGGGCGGATTCTACGGCGCCGTCGATACCTGGTGGGGACAGCCAACAGAGGACGGCCGTCAGGCATTTCGCATGCTGGTGCCGGATGCGGCGCGGCAGCCGCTGATGGATGCACTGGAGAGTCTGCTCGAATCCGAGCATGGGGCACGTGTTCTGGTGCTGCCGGTCGATGCGGTTGTACCGAGGCTGCAGGAGGAATCGGAAAAGGATGGCGACAAGGAGCGCAACGGCAACGGTAATGACGGCAGCGTCAGTGCCACCCGCGAGGAGCTCTATACCGAGATCGCGAAGGGCGCCCGGCTCGATCTGAACTATACGCTCTTGGTGATTCTGTCGACCATCGTCGCCGCCATCGGCTTGGCCGAGAACAACGTTGCCGTAGTCATCGGCGCCATGGTGATCGCGCCGCTGCTCGGGCCGATCATCGCCTTTGCCTTCGCCGCCTCGCTGGGCGATCGGGCGCTGGCGACGCGTGCGCTCGGCACGGCTGCGGCGGGTTTGGGCCTCGCGTTGCTGCTGTCACTCGGATTCGGCCTGCTCTTGCCGCTGAATCTGGACAGCCACGAGATACTGGCGCGCACCGACGTCAACCTCGCCAGCGTGGCCTTGGCGCTCGCGTCCGGCGCGGCCGCGGTGCTGTCGCTGGCATCGGGGCTGTCCACGGCGCTGGTCGGAGTCATGGTTGCGGTGGCGCTGCTGCCGCCGACCTCCGTGCTCGGGATGCTGCTCGGCAGCGCGCGCTGGGAGCTGGCGTCCGGTGCCGCATTGCTGCTCGCGGTCAACGTCGTCTGCGTGCTGCTGTCGGCCAAGATCGTATTCTGGACCAAGGGCGTACGGCCGCGCACCTGGCTCGAGCGCACCAAGGCTCAGCAATCCATGGTGCTCTACATCGGTCTCTGGGCCGTGCTGCTGGCGTTGTTGATCGTCGCCATCATCATCCGCGGGTCGCTGCTCTAACGCGACCGAGCCTCGACTAGCTCAGGGCAAGGCGACGCCGCCTGCCGATTCGCTGCCGATCCCACCGCCCACCCGGCTGCCCGCCCCGAAGCCGGTCTCGCGGCCAACCCAGCCAGGCGTGAAACCGGCGCTGCAATGGCAGCGGCCAAGCTCGCCGAACAAGCCGCGCCTGGCGCGTTCACAGGCACCGACGCCATCGAATGGACCGATGGTTGCTGGGACTGCTTCGACCGTGGGCGTTTGACCGGACGCGGCCTCGGCCGGCGCATGGATGTGGCAGTTTCCCCGCGGCGCCGCGGACGCGGCTCCGGCGGACAGGCACAGCGCCGACAACAGTGCCGATCGTTGCAGCAGCCCCAGTGAAGACCGCAGCCACGACGGCGCCGCCGATGAGAGCGTAGCCAAGGCGCAGGTCGGCACGCCCTCAGATCTCTTCCTCGTAGGCGCTGACACGCGCGTTCTCGATGCGGTAGCCGGCGTCGCCGAGATCATCGCTGAAATGCTCGATGCGCATGCGTCCCTCCACCCACACGGTGTCGAACAGCTCGCCCTTGTATGGGGCGCCGTCGGCCGTGATCACATAGACGGTCTGATTGGCCGGCGGCGGCGGCACATGGATGCAGGCACCGAAGTAGGGCACGAGCAGGAACTCGGCGATCTCGGTTGCGTCGGTCTCCAGCGGCACGACGAAGCCCGGCAGCCGCACCTCCCGGCCATCCAGTGCTTCGACAACCGGCGCCTCCGCCCACAGCGCCTTGAGCTTGTCCATCAGTTCGTCGGCGCGCGGATCATCGTCGGTGAGGTTGTCGGCATCATAGTCCGCCATCAACTTCTCCGGCTGCCAGTCGGCCGGGATCAGGTCGTCCCATTCCAGCTCGGGCCCGAGATTGACCTCGCCAGGCGCGGCCACGCTGCCGTCTTCGGTTGCCGGGGGCGCCGCGGTGTTCGTATCGGTCCCGGCGTCATCGCCGCAACCAGCGACTAAAATGGCCAGCAGACAAGCCGGCAGTGCCAACAGATACGTTCTCGTATTCATCGAATGATCTCTTGAGTTTAGGGCCGAGGACCGAGGTGTCTAGATTCGAATCGATAGTCCATCCGCCAGCGACATCCGATAGGCGCGCCAGCCGGGCAGCAGCCCGACCAGCAGTCCGGACACCATCACGGCGCCCAGCAGCAGCCATTCGTGCGCCGATAATGCGCCGATGCCGATGAACAGGCCGAGTTGGGCCTCGATCAACGGCTGGGCGGCGGCGAGCAGGCCATACAAGAGCCCCACCCCGAGCAGAATGCCGAGCAGCGTCAGCGCCGCCGCCTCGCCGATGATCAGCGCCAGCACATGGGCGGGTCTGGCGCCGACCGAGCGCAGGATGGCCATCTCGCGGCGGCGTTCGTTCAGCCCGATCAGCAGCGCCGTCAGCATACCGATCAGCCCGACCAGCACGACGAAGCCGGAGACGATCAACAAGGCATTCTCCGCGACACCGATCAGCCCCCACAGCTCCCCGAGCGCGACGCCGGGCAGCACCGCCAGCAGCGGCTCGTGGCGATAGGTGTTGATGAAGCGCTGCACCGAGAAGGCCGCGATCTTCGAGTCCAGCCCCACCAGCACCGCCGTGATCGCGTCCGGCGTCAGGTCCATCGCGCGTATCCGCCGCGCGTCGGCCCTGAGCCCGGGTACCGGCGCGCCGCCCTGCCAGCCGGCATGGATCGCCTCGATCGCTTCCAGGCTGACATGCACGGTGCGATCCACCGGCGTGCCGGTGCGCGCGAGGATGCCGGCCACGCGAAACGGCTTGTCATCATGCCGGGCAAAGCTGACGTCACCGGCGCCGTGCGCGACGATGATCTGATCGCCCAGCTGGTAGCCCAGCGCATCCGCCACCTCGGCGCCGAGCACGGCATCGAATAGGTCGGCAAAGCGCTGACCCTCCGCCAGCACCAGGCCGCGCTCACGCGCGTAACGGTAGTGGTCGAAATAGGCCGCGGTGGTGCCGAGCACACGAAAGCCCCGGTGAGAATCGCCGAGCGACAGCGGCACCGTCCAGGCCACCTTGGGGTGTGCGGCAATGTCCTGATAGCTCTGCCAGGAGATGTTGTTGGTGGGGCTGCCGATGCGAAACACCGAGTACAGCAGCAACTGGACCGGCCCACTGCGCGCGCCGACGATCAGGTCGGTGCCGGAGATGGTGCTGGCGAAGCTCGCCCGGGTCTCGGTGCGCACGCGCTCGACACCGATCAGCAGCGCGACGCTGAGCGCGATCGACAGCAGCGTCAAGAGCGCGGTGAAGCGGCGGTTCAGCAGGCTCTTTAGCGCGAGCACGAGGGTCGACATTGGAAGGTGCGAGTGGCGAGTGGCTGGGGCGAGCTGAACTCATCCTTCGGCGGTCTAGCGCGCCAGCGACGGTAGGTCGCTGCCGAGGCCGAGCGCCCGGGACATGAAGGCGCGCTTCAGCGGCACGATGCGCTCGGCCGTGGCCAGACCCAGATTGCGGCCAGCCACCAAGGGCGCGATTCGATTGCCGAAGAGGCGCTTGAAGGCATCCATGGCGCCGAGCATGATCAGATTCTCACCTCGGCGCGCACGTTCGTAGCGGCGCAGCGTGGCCAGGCTGCCGATGTCGCGGCCTCTGCTGCGCGCGTGCTCGAGCGCATCGGTCAGCGCGCCGACATCCAGAAAACCCAGATTGACCCCCTGGCCGGCGAGCGGGTGGATGGCGTGCGCCGCATCGCCGATCAAGGCTGCGCGCGGCTGCACATAACGCAGGGCATGCTGCAGCCGAAGCGGGAAGGCCGCCCTTGGACCGACCGACAGTACAGCGCCGAGCCGCTGCTGGAACGCCTCGTCCAGCGCCGCGATGAAGCCGGCGTCGTCGAGCGCCAAGAGCTCGTCCGCGCGCTGCTCGTCGGCCGACCAGACAATGGAGCAGCGCCCGTCCGCCAGCGGCAGGAAGGCCAGCGGTCCGGTCGGCAGGAAACGCTGCCAGGCGGTCTCGCGGTGCCAATGCGCGACCTCCACATTGGCCACGACGGCGCGCTGATCATAGGCCCAGCCGCCGGTGTCGATGCCGAGCGACTCGCGCACCAACGAAGCGCGGCCGTCGGCACCGATGACCAGCCCGGCTTGCAGGCTGCGGCCATCGGTCAGTTTCAACACCGCGGCCCTGTCCTCGACCTGCAGTTGCTCAACAGCGGCCGGGCAGAAGAGGCTGACGTCCGTTGCCTGCTCGAGCAGCTCCCAGAGTGCCAAACGGGTTACCCGGTTCTCGACGATGTGTCCCAGGTCCGGCTGGCCGATGTCGGCGCTGTCGAAGTGGATGCTGGCGCCGCCCACCGCGTCCCAGACCTGCATCTCGCGATAAACGCTGGCGCCGAGTTCGGTGATGCGCGGCCAGGCGCCCAGACGTTCGAGGATGCGCTGGCTGGCGCGGCTCAGGGCGGAGACGCGCAGGTCCAGCTCGCCCGCGGGCCATTTGCGTTGGGGCGGTTGGCCGTCGATGACGCCGATGCGCCAACCCTTGTCGCGGCAGGCACAGGCCATCGCCGCGCCGACCATGCCGCCGCCGACGATGAGGATGTCGAAGGTTTCGGGAGCTTGCTGCATCATGAAAAAGTGGCGCGTTACGAGGGACGAGTCGCGAGAGTGAAGGGCTGACAAGCGAGTAAGCGGCAAACGGCCGTCGTGACCTAGGAGCCCCCGGCCGCTGGGTCGGAGCCACCGACGCTCAATCCTCTGGCCAGCCGTGGCAGGCGTCCGCCGGTGCCCATGAAGCGCCGAGCAAGCAGATGTCGCGCCGGCGGCAGCAGGTCCAGACCCAGCATACCGAGGTTGCGGCCAAGGCGCACCGGCGTCCATGGATTGGTGAACAGGCGCGCCAGGCCGTCGGTGAGCAGTGCGACACCGGCTTGGTCGCGACCGCGGCGCTCGCGGTAGCCGTTGAGCACCGCGTGGCCACCTGGGTCACGACCGGTCTGCTGGGCCTCGGCGAGCAGGTCCGCCAGTTCTGCGACGTCGCGCAGTCCCAGGTTGAAGCCCTGGCCGGCGACCGGGTGCAGCGTGTGGGCGGCGTTGCCGATCAGCGCCAGGCGCGGGCGCGTGAGCTGCTTGGCCAGCACCAGACGCAGCGGATAGGCAATGCGCCGGCCGGGCCTGGTCAGACGGCCCAGGCGGTGGCCGAAGCGCCGTTGCAGCTCTGCCAGAAAGCCTTTGTCATCGAGCGCCAGGATGCCGGCGGTGTCGCTGTCGCGGGCGGTCCAGACCACCGACCAGCGGCCCTCGGTCATCGGCAGCATGGCCAGCGGCCCGCTGTCGGTGAAGCGCTCGAAGGCGGTCTGCGGCCGCGGGCGCTCGGGTGTCACGGTGGAGATGATCGCGTCGTAGCCGTAGCTGTGCTCGCGCACCGGCAGACCCAGTCGCCGTCGTATGGCGGAATCGCCGCCGTCCGCCGCCACCAGCAGCGCGCTGCGTAGCAGGCGCGAGCTGCCGTCGACCGTGACCTCGATGTTCCAGGCATCCGGCTGCTGGCGCATGCCCACCAGGCGCGCCGGGCGCATCAGCTCGATGTCGTCGCCCGCGCTCAGACAGGCTTCCAGGGCTTGCCCAATCGCGCGTGCCGGCGCCACGTAACCGAGCGCCTCGACGCCCTCGTCGTCGGCCTCCAGGTGCGCGAAGCCGAAGTGGCCGCGGTCGGAGACATGCACATGCCGAATCGGCTCGGCGTCGGCGCTGAGGTCATCCCAGATGCCGAGGCCGCCGAAGATGCGGCGACTGCCCAGGGACAGCGCAATGACGCGCTCGTCGTAGCTCGGATGCGATGCGGCGTTGGGTGCGACGGCCTCGACGACCCCGACCCGGAGACCGCTGCCGCGCAGCGCGCAGGCGAGGCTGCCGCCGACCAGTCCACCGCCGATAATGACCAGATCGAAGTCGAGCATCAGTGGCTCTCCGGCGCAAGGCGCCTCGCGTTGGATCTTGCATTGGACCGGCGCTTGCCCCGTTCTGGGGCGCCTGTCTCGGCGCTAGACGCGTCATCCGCTGCGGCTTCGGCGTGCCCACCCGAGCCCGGCGCAGAGCGCATCAGGCGCTCGATGTCGTCTATCTCCTTCGGCGCCCCGCGCGAGAGGATTTCGTGACCGCCCTCCGTGACCAGTACGTCGTCCTCGATGCGGATGCCGATGCCGCGGTACTCGGCAGGCGCCTCGGCGTCGGCCGCGACATAGAGGCCGGGCTCGACCGTCAGCACCATGCCGGGCTCGAGCTGCCGCCACTTGCCGTCCTGCTTATAGCTTCCGACATCGTGTACGTCCATTCCCAGCCAGTGGCCGGTGCGGTGCATGTAGAAGGGCTTGTACTTTTCCTCCTTGATCAAGCGCGATAAATCCTCGCGGCTGCCCTCGATCAGTCCCAGCTCGATCAGGCCGAGCGTCAGTGTACGCAGCGCCGCCTTGTGCGGCGCATCCCAGCGGCTGCCTGGCTTGACGGCGTTGATGGCGGCCTTCTGGGCGGCCAGCACCAGCGCGTATAGGCGGCGCTGCGGCTCACTGAAGCGTCCGTTGACCGGGAAGGTGCGGGTGATGTCCGAGGCGTAACCGTCCAGCTCGCAGCCGGCGTCGATCAGCACCAGGTCGCCGTCGCCAAGCGGCGCCGCGTTGTCGATGTAGTGCAGCACACAGGCGTTGGCGCCGCCGCCGACAATGGGCGGATAGGCCTGGAAGCGGGCGCCGCGCTCGGCGCAGGCGCTGATGAAGAGCGCCTCCAATTGCTGCTCGTGCATGCCCGGCCGGCAGTCTTGCATCAGTCGGCGATGCGCGGCGGCCGAGATGCGCGCCGCGCGACGCATGGTGTCGCGCTCGGCCTTCGACTTGATCAGCCGTTGTTCGTGCACGATACGGTCCGACGCGACCAGCTCGTCGGGTGCCGACACGCCGGCGCGTGCGCGAGCGCGCACCGCGCGCAGCCAGTCCATTATCTTAAGGTCGAGTTCTGCGTCGGTGCCGAGCGGGTAGTAGACGCGTCTGCGGTCCGAAAGCAGCTCCGGGAGCTTCTCGTCCAGCTCGTCGAGCGAGTAGGCCTGGTCGGCACCGAACTGCTCGAGTGCGCCTTCGACACCATGCCGATAGCCGTTCCAGATTTCGCGCTCCTTATCGCGCGGCCGGCAGAAGAGTACGAACTCGCCTTCCTTGCGCCGCGGCACGATCACGGCGACGGCATCCGGTTCCGGGAATCCGGTCAGATAGCTGAAATCGCTGTCCTGGCGGAACGGGTAGTGCACGTCGCGATTGCGGGTCACCTCGGTGGCCGCGACCAGGATGAGAACGCCGTCAGCACCGACTGCGCTCGCCGCCGCGCGTCGGCGTCGGCTGAGCACCTTCGCCGATGTGCTACGGCTGCTGGGCTCGAAGGGTGTTGCAGACGCGTCGGCGCTCATCAGTGCAAGTCCTGTCGGGCAGCGCCGGATGCTGTCGCGGACGGCCCGGACGTCTGTTCTTCGAGCATCAGCAGCGCGGCGACGCGGATGAATTCAACGATCTCGGTCAGTGCCTCCTCGTTGGTCTGGTCGTCATCGAGATCCTCGAGGTCCATGCGCGTGATCTCAAGCAAGTCGCCGAAGGCCTCGCGCGCGGGGTCCGAGAGAACTGTCGTGTCGATGCCGGTGAGGCCGAGCCCGAACAAGAATCCGCGCGTCCAGCCATGCACGGCGATTGCGCGCTCCCGCAACGGACGCTCCTCCGATGGCAGCAGCAACTGGAATGCCATTCCCGTGCCTTCCGCCTGATCCCGTGCCTGCGCGGCGACATCGGCCAACAGCGCCCGGCACAGCGCGATCTTGTCGGCGTCTGTCGCGCCTTCTGGCGACGCATCGGACGCGGTTTCGGCATTGGCCACCGCAACCGGGAACAACTCGGCGAGGAGGCGATCCTCGGCTGACTGGGCTTCGGCGTGCACGCCGGCGATGCGTGCGCCGCTCACCAGGCCTAGAAAGATACCCTGGGCCTCTGCAGCAGTCGGTGACAGCGGGCTGAGCTGCAAGAGTTGGTCGAGTTCGTCGTAATGCGCCGCAGCCTCGGCCATCGGTTGCTGGGTGGTGGGGGGTTGCATGGAGTGCGCTTCCGGCAAAGGCGAGGGATCATAACATGTCGGCAGCGGCGGCCCGGTGATCGGGCGATTGGGCCTCCCGAGCATGCTATAAGGCACCCAATGCCGCCTCGCCAATTGACCGCTGGGTTGTGCCCTTCTATAGTTCGGCGTCACTGTAGAGATGATCTCCCGCGATGGCTGCATTATGGGTGTTTTCGACTTAGATCTATTAGAGCGGCAGGTGGATGAATTGATCCGCCTATGCGATCGGCTGCAGGAGGAGAATGTCTCCCTGCGCGCCAGCCAAGAGCATTTGGTCGGCGAGCGCGCGGACCTGATCGAGAAGACCGAGTTGGCCCGAAGCAAGGTTGAGGCCATGGTGGCACGCCTCAAGTCGATGGAGGAGCAGCTATGAGCGACGACAAGATGGCAGTCACGGTTCAGATCCTTGATAAAGACTACCGCATCGCCTGCTCGGCCGAGGAGCAGCACGGGTTGATGGATTGCGCCCGCATGCTCGATCAGCGCATGCGCGAGGTCCGCCAGAACGGTCGCGTGATCGGTGCCGACCGCATCGCCGTGATGGCCGCGCTCAACCTCGTGTACGAATTGATGCGGCAGCGCGACAACGGCAGCGTTGACGTCGAGCGGCTCGGGCAACTTCAGCAGCGTGTGTCCGCCGCAGTCCAAGGCAGCGGGGAAGCAGCCGCGGGCGGCGCGGCGCCTGGGCACAATGAGGGGCACAAGGCGGCGCTTAAGAGCGGGCCGACAACCGGGGTAGACGTGCCGGAGGAATCGGTATAGCCTGACCTCAAGACATCTCCTGCGGTGTTGGACAGCGGCCTGGGTATTTTCTTGAGCCTAATCCGTACCCCGGGGATGCAGCGAAGAGGCAGTTGTGCACGTCCGCCCCGAGCGGAAAGCCTGATGCCCGATCAAGCATCCCCACTTGAGCCGCTTGGTTCAAGAACAAAGGTCCGCATCGGCATTCGCGGGGGATGTCCCTTCCTTATCTCCCCCCTCGACTCTCGTTTTCACTGTTACGTCCGCTGGCCGGATCGTGCATGTTTTCCTGTGTTGCAAGGGCCAAGGGCCAAGCTGACATCTTCCGGTCAGTGTCTTGAGTTCTGCTTCGGCTGATCAGCTGCGCGCGCTCAGGCGGCGGCTTCGCGCCGCTAGACGGGCGCTGACGCCAGCCGAGCAACTCGCCCACGCCGCGGCCGCGGCGCGGTTGCTCGTATGCGAGCCCATGCTGCTGCATGCCGAACGCATTGCCTTCTATTGCGCGGCCGATGGCGAGCTTGATCCCTGGCCGCTGCTGCGGCGTTTGCCGCAGCGGCGGCGAAGCTGGTATCTGCCGGTGCTGCGCCGGCACACGCCGGGCCGGCTCTGGTTCGTGCGCTGGCAACCTGGCGAGAGGCTGCGCCCCAACCGCTTCGGCATCCTGGAGCCCGGCCGCCGCGGCCGGCGCATCCGCGGCGCCCGATCGCTGGATCTGGTGCTGATGCCATTGGTGGGGTTCGATGCCGAGTGCAACCGCATCGGCATGGGCGCCGGCTACTATGACCGCAGCCTCGCCTTCCTTAGCCGGCGCGGGCACTGGCGCAAACCCACCCTGATCGGCCTCGCCCATGAGTGCCAGCGGGTCGAGCGCATCGAGCAGCGCCCTTGGGACATCCCGCTTGACGCCGTCGTCAGCGAGCAGAGGATTTATCGGAGGGGTAAGGCGATTTCTGTCAAGTCACCTTAGGTCCTGGAGTGCGTGGCACGGCCGCGGACCTGACTGGACCAAAAAGCGTCGATTCCTGGTCAGAAAGGACCTGTTCCAGTGAAATGCAGTCCTTCGTCCCTCGTTACTCGTCTTTCGCCACTCCCTTCGCAAACAGACGGTAGGCCGGATTGTCGCTCTCGTCCCAAAACGGATAGCCGAGTGCGGTGAGCAGTTGCCAGCACTCGGCCAGTTCCGGCCCCGGCACCTGGATGCCCATCAGCACGCGGCCGTAGGCCGCGCCGTGATTGCGGTAGTGGAACAGGCTGATGTTCCAGCGTCGGCCGAGGCCCGACAAGAAGTTGAGCAGCGCCCCCGGGCGTTCCGGAAACTCGAAGCGGATCAGGCGTTCGTCTTCGACGCCGACCGCGCGCCCGCCGACCATGAAGCGGATGTGCAGCTTGGCCGTCTCGTTATCGCTCATGTCCAGCACCGAGAAGCCCTTCTTCTCCAGTCGTTCGGTCAGCTCTTGACGCTCCATGGGGCGGCCGCCGGTCTCGATGCCGACGAACACCCTCGCGTCCTGCTGGTCGGCGTAGCGATAGTTGAATTCGGTGATCTGGCGCTTGCCGAGCGCTCGACAGAAGGCGAGGAAGCTGCCAGGGCGCTCCGGGATGCCAACCGCGAACAAGGCCTCGCGGCCTTCGCCCAGTTCCGCACGCTCGGCGACATGGCGCAGGCGGTCGAAGTTGATATTGGCGCCGCTCTCGATCGCGATCAGATGCTTGTCGCGCACGTCGTCGCGCTCGACCCAGCGCTTTAGCCCCGCCACCGCCAGCGCGCCGGCGGGCTCTGCGATGCCGCGGGTATCGTCGTAGATGTCCTTGATCGCGGCGCAGATCTCGTCGGTGCCGACCAGCACCACCTCATCGACGTGTTCGCGCGCGATGCGGAAGGTCTCCTTGCCGATCTGCTTTACCGCCACACCGTCCGCGAACAGCCCGACCTCGGACAGGGTCACGCGCTTGCCGGCGGCCATGGCCGCGTGCAGCGTCGGCGCCTCCTCCGGCTCGACCCCGATCACCCGCACCTCGGGCCGCAGATACTTGACGTAGGCGGCGATGCCGGCGATCAGTCCGCCGCCGCCGACCGGCACGAAGATGGCCTCAGGCGGGTCGGGGTGTTGACGCAGGATCTCCATACCGATGGTGCCCTGGCCGGCGATGACGTCCGGGTCATCGAACGGATGGATGAAGGTCAGGCCGCGCTGCTCGGCCAGTTCGGTGGCATAAAGACAGGCCTCGTCGAACGAATCGCCGTGCAGCACCGCCTTTGCGCCCCAGCCGCGCACCGCGTCGACCTTGATGCCCGGTGTCGTTCGCGGCATCACGATCACGGCCTCGATACCGAGCCGTGACGCGCCCATCGACACGCCCTGGGCATGATTGCCGGCCGAGGCGGCAATGACACCGCGGGCCCGCGCCTCGGTGCTGAGGTGACGCAGCTTGTTGTAGGCGCCGCGCAACTTGAACGAAAACACCGGCTGCAGGTCCTCGCGCTTCAGAAAGACCTGGTTGCCGAGACGGCGCGACAACAGCTTGGCGAGAGTCAGCGGGGACTCGGACGCGACATCATAGACTCTGGCCTTGAGGATGCGCTCGATGTAGGACTGGGGCATTGGGCGAGGAAGTATCGGGTGGCGAGGTTCAAGTTGCGAGAATTGCCGTGTCGCGGCCGAGATCTCGAGCCGATCGGCTTTCTCCAGCTTGCCACATCCGGCGTTCAAGAAAGCGCATTATCGGCGAACTGCGGCTGCCGCGTCAGCGTGGTCGAGCGGGTGCGGCGGACTCGCCGGATAGATCGGGCCATCAGAGCGGTGCCCACCTCGGCAGATCTGGGGTCCGCGAAGACCCAGGCTACAAGAGGCTCGCGGCCGTGAAACCTGCGCCCTCGCAACGCGCCAGTTTCCGGCCTATCATCGCATCTGTTGCAGTAACCCCACTGAGGACCCGTCATGGATCAGGATGCACTGAAGAAACAGGCCGCCGAGGCCGCGCTGGACTACGTCGAGGGCGGTATCGTCGGTGTTGGCACCGGCTCGACCGTCAATCATTTCATCGACTTTCTCGCCACGGCCAAGGGCCGTATCGACGGCGCGGTGTCCAGCTCGGAGGTTTCCACCGAGCGCATGAAGGCGCACGGCATTCAGGTGTATGACCTGAACGCGGTCGGCGGTCTATCGCTGTATGTCGACGGCGCCGACGAGTCGAACCAGCAACTGCAGCTGATCAAGGGCGGCGGCGGTGCGCTGACGCGTGAAAAGATCGTTGCCGCGGCCAGCGACCGGTTCGTCTGCATCGCCGACGAGAGCAAGCTGGTCAAGGTGCTCGGCGCCTTCCCGCTGCCGGTGGAGGTGATCCCGATGGCGCGCAGCTATGTCGCGCGCGAACTCGTCAAGCTCGGCGGCACGCCGGTGTGGCGAGAGGGCTTCGTCACCGACAACGGCAACCTGATCCTCGATGTGCACGGCCTGCAGATCATGGAGCCGATCAAGCTGGAGCAGCAGATCAACAACCTCGCCGGGGTCGTCACCGTCGGCATCTTTGCGCTGCGCCCCGCCGATGTGCTCATCCTCGGCTCGGTCTCGGGGCCGAGAACCGTCACGGCCTAGTCGCCGCGGTGCACAGACGCGATGCATTGAGCTGAGAACGAATCCGGGAGAAAGCCATGGCATTGGCGCAGGAAGACATCGAGTTTATCAAGCGCCACCTCGGTGAGTGGCTGGCGGAGCAGTCATTGGGCAAGCCCCCGGCCGTCTACGAGATCGAGCTGCGTGAACGCATGGTGCGCGTGGAGGAGGAGCTGAAGCATCAGCGGGAACTGATGCGCGAGGGCTTCGATCAGATCGATCGGCGCTTCGAAGCAATGCAGACCAGCAGCGACAAGCGCTTCGAGCAGGTCGATAAGCGATTCGAGCAAGTCGATAGGCGGTTCGAGCAGGTCGACAAGCGGTTCGAGCAGGTCGACAAGCGCTTCGAGCAGGTCGACAAGCGATTCGAGCAAATGGATCGGCGCTTCGATGAGATGCTCAGGCGCCACGACCGCCACTTTCTGTGGCTCATCGGTTTCATCACCACCAGCGCCGGCCTGGTGATCGGAGCGATCAAGTTCATGTAGCCCGGGTGAAGCCTGGCGGAGTCCAGGCTGGCGGCCGCCAGGCAAAAAAAACGGGGCCCGAAGGCCCCGTTTTTTGATCCAAGATCTAACCGAGATTAGAACTTGTGGACCATACCGATCGAGAAGCCGCTCCAGCTTGCGGTGGTGCCAAGGATGTTGTCATCGTTGTCGTCGTCGACATCGGTGTACAGCACATAGGCCTGTGTGCGCTTGCTGAAGTTGTGGTCAAAGCCGATGGCCCAAGTGCTCTTGTCGCCCGCGAGATCGGTGCTGAGCGCGTCTCGGATGCCACCGACGTTGTCGAGCGCGAGCGTTTCTGCACGAGTCGCGTCCAGTGCACGCGTATCGCCACGATCGACCGAACCGTACATGGCCTTGATCATGTTGTTGCCGAAGGCATAGCCGGCCTGAACCTGCCACAACTGCTGCTCATCGGGGCCGTTCGGGGTGGCGCCGAGGCTGATGTTGCCATCCGCATCGATAACGGCAAGCTGGGTGCGCTGCTGGCCGGCCGCGATGTTGTCCTGGTTCTCATAGATCGCGGTCAGTGTGAAGCCATTCCAGTCGAGCAGACCCAGGCCGAAGCGCCACTTGTTGAAGTCGTCGCCGACGTAATCGCAGTTAAACGTCTCAAGGCCCGTGAACTCGTCGATGCACGCACCAGATCCGGCGTTGCTGGTTTCCGAGTCCATGAACATATCGCTGTTCAGCGATTCATAGGCGGCGGAGGCGTAGAACGGACCGTTGTTGTAGATCGCGGCCAAGGAGTAGGCGCCGGCGATCTGGTCGGAGTTGATGTTGTCGCCAAAACCGGCGGTACCACCACCAGAGCTGACGACCGCACCCATGAACGAGAAGCCGGAGAAGCTTGGGCTGATGTAGGCAACGGTGTTGTCTGTGCGGAGGTCCTGGAAGCCGACGGTGCCGTTGTAGTCGGCCATGGTGTCGGAGAACAGATCCAGCTTGCCGGTCGAGATCTTCAGCGGGGTGTCATGACGGCCCAACAGCACGGTACCGAAGCCGCCGGCCAAGCCGACAAAGCTGTTACGGATGCTGATGCCGCCGTTGGCGCCACCCGGAATGTTGTTGTCGCCGAAGTTGACGCCCAACTCGAGTTGGTAGATGGCCTTCAGACCGTTACCCAGGTCTTCCGAGCCCTTGACGCCGACACGGTTGGACGGGCCCGCTCCCTGAAGGAGGCCCTGCTGGTTCGCACCCCAGCCGGTGAAGTCCTGACCGCCCGTCGTGATCGGCTTGCCGTTTTCGTCCAGGATGATGATCGGGGTCGTTGCAATGGCCGCCGTTGGGTCCCCATTTTCGTCGATCAGCCCGTATGTCTGGAGCAGTGCGGGGGTAGACGTTAGGTTCCACGGGGTTCCGGCATCACCGTATGCGCCAGTGATCGTGGTGGTACCGTTGCCATTGTCGACGATCTCTACGTCTTGGAGACGCGATGCACCCGTCGGAACAAAAGTGAACTCCGGCGAAATTGCATTGGTGATGTCCTCGTAATCGAGGGACGCGCCCAAACGGCCGTACAGGGTCGCTTCTGCCATGGCGACTGCCGGCGCGGCGATTGCCGCGGCGACCGCTAGAGTGATGAGCTTTTTGTTCATCGTGTTCTCCGCTGTTGTGAAAATAGTGAAGGACTGCTTGAGAAATCTACGCAATCATGTCTTGCGAAGAGAATAGTAGACCAGGAAGCAACATCGCGCAACATGTTTTTCAGAAAAAAGAGACAAATCCCACATGCGTTGCGCGGAGGCAACATTGCGGCTCTGGTGGTGCATTTGGCCTTGGGGCGTAGATCAGCCTTGGGGCAAAAGTCATAAGCTTGGCCGCGCGCGAGGAAGGGTCGACGACCGAGTACTAGGGACTTGTGCGAATCTGACCTTGGCGCTGGCTTCAACCTGTAAACGGCGGTCGAACGCCTCCGAGGGTGCGTCCCGCACATTGTGTGGAAAGCCACAACTGGTCGGAATAGTCAATCGCGTTTCCAGGCCGCGGCTCGACCTCTGCAACCGAGTCCTTACACCGAATGACCGAACGCAGCTTCAGGCGATGCCCTTGGTGCGGCACCGACGACCTCTATGTCGCCTATCACGACCAGGAGTGGGGCGTGCCGGTCCGCGACGAACAGCGGCTGTTCGAGTTTCTGCTGCTCGAGGGCGCACAAGCCGGGCTGAGCTGGCTGACCATCTTGCGCAAACGCGACGGCTACCGGCGCGCGTTCAGCGATTTCGACCCGCATCGGATCGCTCGCTACGACAAGACCGACATCGCCCGCCTGCTGAGCGACACCGGCATCGTCCGCAACCGCCTCAAGCTGGAGTCCGTCGTCGTCAACGCGCGCGCACTGCTCGACCTGTACCAGAGCGGCACGACCCTCGAGGCGACGCTGTGGAGGCATGTCGACGGCGCACCGCGCCAGAACGACTGGGTGCGCATGGAGCAGGTGCCGACGACGACTGTCGAATCTGACGCCATGGCCCGGGAGCTGAAGCAGCTCGGCTTCAAGTTCGTCGGCTCCACCATCTGCTATGCGCTCATGCAAGCCACCGGCATGGTCAATGACCATCTCATCGACTGTTTCCGGCACCAGGAGATCCTGTCCTCCGGATAGGCCCAAGCGTCCAGGCACGGGCATCCTGACATGCAAGCGAGCTCGCCGCCCGCACGCAACGAGACGCAGACGCAGACGCCAGCAGATCGTCCGCACGCCCCTCGTAGGCCGAGCAGCGGAACAGATTGGGCGTTCGGCGGACTAATCGATGCACACTGACAGCCGTAAGCCAGATGACTGAGTCCCCCTGCCCGCCCATGAAGATGACGCAAAAAATCGCCTTGCTGTCGCTGTCCACCTTCGCCGTTGGTCTGCTTGCCGGCGCGCTGGTGTTCCATCGCGGCAGCAGCCCTGAGCCATCGGCGATGTCCGCATCCGTTTCCGCCGGCGACACGCCGGCGGCGATCGACGAACAAGGCGATCGCGAGCCGAAGATCGCGTCCCGGATCACCCCGGGGATCGCCATGGTCAAGCCGCTCGCGGAGCCCGAGCAGCCAATCGAACCGGACCTGGACGAAGCAGCCTCCTCGGTCGAAGTGGTGGCCAGGATCGAGGATCTGGCCGCCGGCTGGGGCCGGATGCAGGCCGAACTTGCCCAGCTGAGGGCCAGGCTTGCCGCCGTCGAGCAGCGCGCCGACCCGCAGCCGCCCGAACCGGCGCCTGTCGCAGCGCAGCCGAGGCGCCCCACGACACCCGATGAACAGCGTGGCGCGCTGCTGCGCGCTGGTGTCGCCGCCGACCTCGCCGACGACATCGTCTGGCGACGCGCTCAAGTTTCTCTGGCCCGCCTTGAGCTGCGCGACGAGGCGACTCGCGACGGCTGGCTCAACGACGGCCGCTATCGGGAAGAATTGGCGCGAATCGACGAGCAGCGCGTCTCCATCAGGGACGAGATCGGCGTAGATGCATACGACCGCTATCTGTTCGAGACCGGCCAGCAGAATCGCGTCTTGGTCGATTCGGTCATCCCCGGCTCCGCGGGCGAGGAAAGCGGCATTCAGCCCGGCGATGTCATCGAGCGCTATGGCGATCAGCCGGTGCTTGGTTTCGGCGACCTGCGCAGCGCCACCAGCGACGGCGAGCGCGGCGAACTGGTTCCGGTCAACGTGCGCCGAGGCAATCAGCAAGTCGAGTTATGGCTGCCGCGCGGCCCGATTGGCATCGGTCTGGACGCGACCAGGGTGGACCCGCGCAGCTGACGGCAGACTCGTCAGCCTCGAAAAGCCGATTGACCGCTTCGCTCGAACCGGCAGCCCAAGCAACGGCTCATCTGGATTGAGCGTCCAGTCAGGGCTTGGCCAGTCTTATCCCTGGTTGAATACTGGGTTATTTGCCTGCACTCTCAGTGGTCGGAGCCAGGTCGCCATGCGGCAACGGCGCAACCCAAGGATTTTTTCGACATGTCAGATTTGACCGCAGACGAACGCCTTTCCCTGACCCGCCGCGTCATGGGACTGATGGAGAGTTGGAACCTGAGCGCCCAGGACATGATTGTTCTGCTGCAGCTGCCGTCAAGCGTCAAGGCGCGCAACATCGCCCGCTTCCGCGAAGACGAGGCGTTTCCAGACGACGCCAGCGTCAATCGCCGCGTAACCTATCTGCTGCGTATCGACGAGGCGCTGGGGACCTATTTTCCGCGCAACCCTGAAATGCGCGACATGTGGGTCAAGCGCGGCAACAAGCAATTCGGTAAGCGGGCACCCATCGCGGTGATGGTGGAGGACGGCGAGAGTGGTCTGATCTCGGTGCTCTCACACCTCGACTGTACCTTCGCCTGGGACCTGACCGGCTCCCAAACGGAATACAGTTCCGCGGGCAGCTGAGGCAGCGCCCCTCTGGTGCCCCTAAGGCGTCGCTTGCGGCGTCAGTGCGCGAGCCGTGGATTCAGTTCCGGCAGCCGGCCATGGCGCACACGGCTCGCGAAGATGCTGGTAATCGCACCTGTGCCGGGGCGCAGCGCGCGTCGGAAGTCCTGCTTCCAGCGCTCGAAGTCGATCGTCTGTCGGTTGTAGAGGGCCGTGTCGAGCTGTTGCATTAGGCGCAGCACGCGTTCTCGATCGGCGCCTGGGCGCAGCCTGACGATGCGGTCGGCCATCCGCGGCAGGGGCTCCAGCGCCCGCGCCTGTAGATGGCGAGAGGCCTGACCCTGAAACGCCAGGCACCAGGCGGCAGGATCATCGGCGGTATCAGCCGCCTTGGCGCACTGGTAGACACGCGTGCTCATCGGCGTCAACCGCTCAAGCGATCGGCGCAGCCATTGCCGGAGCGGGCTGGGATCGAGCCAGCGTACGCCGGTCGTGATCGCTCGTCGAGCGGCACTCAGCCCCGCGCTTGCGACACCGCCTAGTCGCGCTCCTGTGCTCGAGCCTTCGGCCGAGGGCCGAGTGCGCCACCAGACGCCTCCCCAGTAGCCGATCAGCAGCAGCAGCACGCCGGCCAACGGCATCCAGAAAACGGCCCAGCTACCGCCATCCCCAGACTGCCGAGAGCCTGCAAAACCAAAGGGGCCGGAATTGCCGGTCACGGCGAAGGTCCGAATCGGCACCGAAGACGCTTCTCGGCTCGCGGTTTCGACATTCCACCAGCCGAGCCGTAGTTCGGGCAGTTGCAGACGTCCCCCGGCATGCGGCACCAGCGTATAGGTCTCTATACGTTTGCCGATCAGGGTTTCGCCGTTCGCGGCCAGCCTGGTGTCGGTCATGGTCTGCTCGCGATAGACGCGAAAATCAGGCGAGCGCAGCATGGGCTCCAACGAAGGCAGCTGTTCGCCGGTGGCACCTTGCGCCTCCAACTCGACCGCCAGGGTCACAGGCTGGCCCTTCTCGACCTTGCCCGCCTCGTCAAGCTCGGCGCTGATACGCAAGGTCTGCAGCGGCAGCCAGGGCCGCACGACGGCCATCGGTTCGCGCACCTGAAGCCTCAGTGGATCCGGGGCGACCGCCTCGAAGGGTACGCCCCCGGCCAGCGTCCCGGTGACCTTGAGCGGACCCACCTCGATGGCGCCGTCGCGTAACGGCGTCATGGCCATGACGAACTCGTTGACGATCTCGCGCTCGTTGCCGATGGCACGGGTGCTGACCTTTGGCCCATCGATCTTCTCGAACAGCACCTGATCGATGGCGGCGAGGTCCGGCGATGCGGTGGCCAGGTTGCCACTGCTGACGACGCGAAGCCGCACCAGCACGTTCTCCTGCACATAGGGCCTGTCGTCGGCCAACTCGACCTCGAGCCGGGGAGCCCGCGCCGCGCCGACTCGTGCCCCGTAAGACTGGAACCGCGGCGGTGAATACTGGCCGGGCAGGCCCTGCCCCGGGAACTGACTCGGCATCTGGCCCGGCATCTGGCCCGGAACGGCAGCCGGCGCGTAGGGCTGCTGCGGATACTGAGCCGGGTATTGGGCCGGGTATTGGGCCGGATAGGGGCGCTGACCCTGCGCCTGATACTGCCCCGGATAGGCGCCCCGCGGGAATGGCTGCGGGCCTTGTCCGGCCTGCTGCAACCGCGTCTGGGCCGGCTGCTGTGGTGAATAGGCCTGCGGCGGAAACTGCGCCGGCATCTGCCCCTGCGGTCCGCCCGGAGGCGTCACCGGAATCGGTGTCTGACCCGGCACCGATGGTGCCGCGGCAGCGGGCGCAAGCGGCTGGACCGGCTGCTGCGGCGGCACACCGCGGGCATTATTCGGCTCCATGGGCCGGAACTGCCAGGGTTGGTAGGGTGGCTGCGCCAGTACGGCGCCGGTCGAGGCGATCCAGACCAGCACCACCAGCCTCGATGCCCATTGCATGACTCGGCGGCCTCGCCGGTCGGCCGACCGACGATCGCCCAACAACGCCTGTTGCCCGGCCCCGGCCGTCGGCCCGCGGCCATCCGGCTTGCGGGCTACGCGCCAGGCGGCGAGTGCGGCCGCCGTCACCATGGCCTGCTCTCCTGAAGTCCGCGCCCAGACTCACGCATTACGCGCATCTCCTCGAGCATGAACTGGTTTCGCATCAACAGAGACGGATCGCCCTCGACCTGCTGGAGACGCTGCTCCATGATCGCCATGCCGCGCCCAAGCACCATTTCGCCTCCAAGGGCGGGACTCTCTCCCAAACCGAGCGACGGGTCGGCATCCAGCCAGGGTTGCTCGCCGAGCTGATCGAAACGGTCGACCGCATCGGACTGCCCCCCGGCATCGCTGAGGTCGCGCGGTTCCTGATCAGGACTCGACTCACGGCCGCCGGCGCGCCTGCGATCCTGGCCTTCGGCGTCCGCGTCCTCGGACTCTCTTGGGCCGCCTTCGGCCTGTTGCTCTTCCGTCTCGCGATCGCCGGCCTTGTCCTCGTCGGGCTCTTCGCCGCCGGCGCCGGCGCGATCGCGTTGCTGTTCGGGCTCCGGCGCCTTGCCCTCTCCCTCCCGATCCTCTTCAGGCTGGTCGCCGCCGCGGTCATCGGTCTCGCGCCGGGCATCGTCTTCCGCCTGGCCGGCATCATCCCGCTGCTCAGTTTCACCGCCAGCGCCCTCGTCCTCTTTCTGTTCGCGATCGGTCTCGTCGCCCGATTCGCTGTCGGTATCGGTATCGGACCCGCGTGCATCCTGTTCGCTGTCGCGCTGCTCGTCATCGCCCTCGCCCTCGCCATCGTCTGACTCAGACTCGCCGCCGCGCTCGGCTTCGTCCTCGTCGCCGGACCTGCCGCGACTGTCGCTCTGTTCGTTGCCTTCTTCGCCCTCTTCGCCCTGCTCGCCGCCCTGATCGCTCGCTTCCTGCTGCTGCTCAGAGCCCTCACCGGACTCCTGCTGCTCCTGTTGCTGGCCTTGTTGGTCCTGCTGCTCCTGCCCCTGATCGCCCTGCTGCTGTTGCTCTCCTTGCTGCTCGCCCTGCTCGCCCTGCTGCTCCTGCTGTTCCTGGCCTTGGTCGCCCTGTTGCTCCTGCTCCTGCTCCCCTTGCTGCTCTTGCTCCTCCTCGCCTTCCTGGTCCCCTTGCTGCTCTTGCTCCTGCTCCTCCTCGCCTTCCTGCTCCCCTTGCTGCTGTGCCTCGTCGCCTTCCTGCTGTTCTTGCTGCTGCTGTTCCTGCTCGGTCTGCTGCTGCGCCTCTTGCTCAGCCGGCGTCTGTTCGCTGGCGTCCTCGCTGTCGGATTGCTCTTCTTGTTCGCGATCCTGGGTCTCGTCGTCCTGATCCTGCTGCTCGTCTTCCTGCTCGGCGGTTTGCTCTTCCTCTTGTTCGAACGACGCTTGTTCCAGCTTCGCGAGCAGGCCGCGCGCCAGGGCAAGGTTTCGGTGGGCATCGTCGTGCTCGGGCGCCGCGCTCAGCACCTGTTCGTAGGCTGCGATCGCGCCGGTGAAATCGCCTTGCATGAAACGCGCGTTGCCGAGATTGTAATTGGCCGTCGTCTGCACCGAAGCGCGTTCGACACGGCTGAAGGCGGCCTCTGCCTCGGCAAAACGCTCGGCCCGATAGAGCGCGACGCCGCGGCGAAAGCTGTCGTCAAAGCCGTCCGCGGCAGCGTCGAAGTCACCCGCCTCAAAGGCGTCCAGCGCCTGTTGCTCGTCGTTTCGGAACCAGCCCGCGTTGGCGGTCGCGGCGGCGATCAGCGCCAGCACAAGGGCGATGAGTGCGACTCGGGCGATCATGTCCGCTCCCGGCTTGCGGCATCCGCCGGAGCAGACGAAGCCGCTCGCCCCAGGCCCGCTGCCGCTCGGGGTCGGCCCTTAAATCGCGGCAACAATAGCAGCAGGAGAAGCAACACCGGCAGATAGAAGCGGTCGTTCCATACCCGAGTTCGCTCGTCGCCCGCGGACGGCGGCAGGCGGCTGATCGCGGCGGCCTCCAGGACATCGGCGCTGTCGTCGTCGCGATAGCTTGCGAGGCGATAAATGCCGCCGCCGGCCTCGGCAAGCGAGGCTAGGGCCGTCTCATCGAGCGCCGAGCGCACGGATTGTCCGGCCGGTGTCATCAATGGAGCGCCGCGCGGACCCGGCACGTCGCCGCCGCCCGGCGTGCCGATTCCGAGCACGTGCAGCCGGATGCCGCGCTCGGCCAGGGCACGCACCGACTCGGCCAAATCGGGCTCGTCGAAATCGCCGTCGCTGATCAGCAGGATGGAGCGGGCGCTCTCCTCGGGCAGGGCGTCGAGCAGGATCGCCGCGCGATCGAGCGCATCGAGCAGCCGGCTGCCCTGCAAGCGGCCCATGTCGGTAGAAAGCGCCGGCAGTGCCAGCAGGATGGTGCGGGTGTCTTCGGTCACCGGCGAGATCACATGCGGGACGGACGCGAAGGCGACCAGACCGAGCCTGAGCCGGCGATTCTGTACGATCAGGTCCTGGATCTCCTGGCGCGCCCGAGCGAGCCGGCTGGGCGATACGTCGGCCACCTCCATGGAACGCGAGACATCGAGCAGGATCAACAGATTGTCGCCGGGATGGAACAGGCGCACGTCTTCATAGTCCCAGCGCGGACCGGCCATGGCTGTCAGCAGCAGCAGCCAGAGCGCCGACCAGCCGAAGAAGCGGCCCCAGCGCTCGGACGATTTCAGCGCCCGTGTCCCACTCAGATGCGGCAGCAAATGGGCATCGGCATAGCGGTGCACCGGTCCTCGTGCGGCGCGCGCGGCGGTTCGCCACAGCCACCAGGCGACCGGCGGCAGCGCGAGCAGGCCCCAGAACCAGGCCGGCTGGGCGAAATGAAGACCGCTCTCAGGCATGGCGGTCAGGCATTGGCCTGCCTCCCCAGAAAACGTCGACGGCCTTCAGGGAAAAGCCCCAGCGCCAACAACGCGAGCATCGCAAGGCCGAGCGGCCAACGGTACAGGGGCTCAGGCAAATAGGCGGTACGGGTCTCGGTCTCGGTCTTCTCGAGTTCGCCGATGCGCCGAGAGATCTCTTCCAAGGCGCGGGTATCGGTGGCACGAAAGTAGGCACCGCCGGTCATGTCGGCAATCCTTTGCAGCACATCCTCGTCCATGGTGAGGTCGTCCCAGTATTCGATCTTGCCCTCATGCAGGATCGGAATTCGCTTCTGCTTGCTGCCGACACCGATGACATAGATGCGCACGCCAGCCAAGCGCGCCAGCGACGCCGCCTCCATGGGCTGGAAGTTCCCCGCCGTGCTGTCGCCGTCCGCGATCAGGATCATGACGCGTGAACCCTTCGGGCGCTCGCGCAGCCGCTTGACACCGAGCGCGATGCCATCACCCAAGGCGGTGCTGCTGCCGGCAATGCTTGGCACGACGCCCTCGAGCAGTTGGTGGACCGCATGGCGGTCGACGGTCAGCGGCGACAGCACGAAGGCACCGGTGCCGAATACCGTGAGGCCGATACGATCGCCGGCACGCTCGTCGATGAATCTGCCCATAACCCCCTTTACCACCTGCATACGGCTCACCTGGCGACCCTCGACGGTAAAGTCGAGCGCCTCCATGGAGTGCGATGCATCCATCGCGAGCATCAGGTCATATCCCGGGCTGGACACCTCGGTATGCGGCACCAGCCATTGCGGTCGCATCAGGGCCAGCACCAAAGCGACCCAAAGCAACAACAACAATGACTTGTGCAACCAGCCGGCGAGCTGGCGCCGGGGACCACGCGCCTGGTAGGCGTTGCGCAGCTCGTCGAGGTGCGGGTGCAGCAACGTCAAGCGCTGGCCCTCCAGGAGCGTCTCATGCTCGGGGCCGTCGCCATGCTCCCGCCACAGCAGCGGCAGCAGCAGCGGCAGTGGCAACAACAGGCCGAACCAAGGCCAGTGGAACTCGAATAGGGCGATGCTCATGGAGTCAGGTGATGCCGTCGAGGAAATCCATCAGGCCGCGGCCGAATCGGCGCGAGATTGGCCCGACGCACGGCGACCAGGCGCGATTTTGGACCAGACGCGAGACCAGCGTCCGGACCAGGCAGAAAAACGGCCCGGCGATCGGGCCGGCTTCGGGTCGCTGGCGCCAACCCAGTCCATGGCCGCATCGATGAGACGTCGGAGCGCGACCCGCTCATCAGCAACGACATCAGATGGCGGCGCATAGGGCGCGTCCAGCAGCAGTCGGCCCTGGGTGCGCCAATCGAAGCCCTTCGGGTCATGCAGAGCGAGCCAGTCGAGCCAGTCGTCACCATGCAGTCCGGCGCAAGCGGCACGCCCGTGGCGTGCCATTGCGATGCGCCGCAACAATTCGGACAGGGCAGAGGCCGTCTCCTTGACCTCAGCGCTGTCCGCATCGCGGCGCAACCGCCGCAGCGCGCCGGCGGCATCCCAGCGCCAACTGCCGAGCGTCACCATGGGAATCGGCACCCGCAGCCGCCATGAGGCGTCGAAGCGCCAGGCGAGCAGCGCCAGCAGCACCAGCAAGGCGAGCAGCAGCCACCATCCGGGCGCCGGCGGCCACCAGGGGTTGCCCATCGCCGCATGGATGTCGCGGAGTTGTTGTGCTTCAGGAAACATTCAGCATTGCCGTTGGCTCAAAAAATTGACCGAGTCTAGTTGCCTGATCCTCGACGAAACCGTCGCCGACGGACCAAGGCTGCCCCACCCTGCCCCTGGCCCCAAGCCGCTCAGACGGCCCGGGAACGCGCGCGTTGCTCGAGACTGTGGATCAGGCTGAGATGGATCTCATGGTCAGTGCGAATCGGCATGACGATAATATTCAGCCGATGCGCGATGGACTTCAGGGTCTCGCGACGCCGCTGCCAGGCGGTACGGTAGGCGCGCTGCGCGCCGACGTCATCGGTGTCGATCTCGACCAGCGTCCCGTCGCTGCCGCTGAATGTCACGCTGCCCATGGCCGGGATCTCCCAGTCCGCCGGGTCGTCCACTGGCAGCAGGACGACCGAATTGCGCTGTACCAAGTCACCGAGCACGCGTTCGAGATCGCGCACCTCGCGGTTCAGGTCGGCGATGATGAACACCAAGGAACCGGTGGGCAGCCCGCGTGTCGCCCGCTGCAGTGCACCGGCCAGACAGTCGATCGACGCGAGCTGCTCCGATGCCGGTTCGGTCAGGGTGCGCAGCAACTGCCAGAGCGCGCGTCGGCCTCGGGCCGGGCGGAAGTGCTTGAGGCCGGCCTGCGGATCACCGAAGGCCATACCGCCGACGCGGTCGTTGAGCCGGCTCGCGGCCCAACCGATCAGCGCCGCGGCGCGGGCCGCCTGCACTGTCTTGAAGGTGCCGCGCGTGCCGAAGGTCATGTGCGGTCCGCGGTCGACGCAGAGCACGACGCTACGCTCGCGCTCCTCGCGGAAGACTTTCAGATGCGGCTCGTTGGTGCGCGCCGTCACCTTCCAGTCCATGTAGCGGATGTCGTCGCCCTCGCGATACTCGCGCACCTCTTCGAAGTTGACCCCGGCGCCGCGGAAGACCGACGCGTAGAGGCCGGCGAAGGTCGAGTTGACCAGGTGGTGCGAAGGCACACCCAGCGTATGCGCCTGATGGCGAAGCTCCAGCAGGTCGTCGAGGCGCGGGTAGAGACTCAAGACGAGCCTCCAGTCACGGAATCGCGACCAGATTCAGCAGGCGATTGACGAACTCGTCGGTAGTGATGCCTTCCGCCTCGGCCTCGAAGGTCAGCAGCAGCCGGTGCCTTAGGATCTCCGGCGCGACCAACTGGATATGATGTGGCGCAACAAAGTCGTCGCCATCGAGCCAGGCACGCGCGCGGGCGCAGCGCGCGAGCGCGATACTGGCGCGAGGCGAGGCGCCGAAGCGGCACCAGCGTGCAAGATCGGCGTCATAGAGCTTCGGGTTACGCGTGGCCTGCACCAGATCGACGATGTAGCTGTGCAGCTTCGGGTCCAGATACAGGGCGGCGACGGCACGGCGCATCGCAAACAGTTCCGCCTGCGATAGCGGTCTGGCCGGCGGCATAAAGCTTTGCTGCTGTTGCTGCCCGTCGAGCTCGAGGATCTTCAGCTCTTCATCACGCGTCGGATAGGTCACCACCGCCTGCATCAGGAAGCGGTCCAACTGCGCCTCGGGCAGATGGTAGGTGCCCTCCTGCTCGACCGGGTTCTGCGTTGCCAGCACCATGAACAGCTTCGGCAGCGGATAGGTGCGCTGACCGACAGTGATCTGTTGCTCGGCCATGGCCTCCAGCAGCGCCGACTGCACCTTGGCCGGCGCGCGGTTGACCTCATCGGCCAAGAGCAGGTTGTGGAACAGCGGGCCCTGCCGGAACTCGAACTCGCCCTTCTCGTGGCGATAGATGTCGGTGCCGATCAGGTCGGACGGCAGCAGGTCGGGCGTGAACTGAATGCGGTGAAAGTCGCCCTCGATGGCCTCGGCAAGGGCCTTGACGGCCGTGGTCTTGGCGAGGCCGGGCATGCCTTCGATCAACAGATGGCCATCGCTGAGCAGGCAGACCAGCATGCTGTCGACGAACTTCTGCTGGCCAATGATGCGCGACGCGATGTGCTCGCGAACGAGACTGAGGTCTGCTGGGGTCATGATCGGGTACTGCTGGACGTCCTTGGTAATTGTTTATTGACGCGCCGCCCGATTACCAAGCCTCTGGCATTGCGCGCATGTCCTCCTCAGAGCGGACTTTATCCTGCAGCCTTTCCGGGGTTTAGGCAAGCCCCAGACCAGCTTATGGGGGCATCAACCAAGGACCAGGCAACACAGGTCGATGCGTGCCCGCGTCGCTGGCGTTCGCCTGGGCTACGGCAGGCTGTACCAAGCCCCCCTGCCCTGTCCATGCAGCACCAGGAGGCCCCGCTCTCGCAAAAGCTTGAATTGCAGCTTCAGCGTGTTGCGGCTGGTGCCGGTGATGGTGACAGCATCGGCAATGGTGACGCGACCGTGATCGCGGGCGTGGTCCAGGATCTGGATCGCCAAGTCCGGCAGCTTGGCGAGCAGCAGCCGCTCGCGCTCGACCTTCTCGCGCAGGCATCGCATCTGGCGTTGCAAGGCATTCAGGAAGAACATCAGCCATGGCGCCCAATCCGGCGTGTCGGTGCCGATGGTTCCCTGGGTCCGGCGCAGCGCCAGGTAGTAGCCTTCCTTGCTCTGCTCGATAACGCTCTCCAGAGAGCTGTAGGGGACATAGGCATAGCCGGCCCGCAGCAGGAGCAGGGTAGTCAGCACCCGACTCAGGCGACCGTTGCCGTCTTGGAATGGATGGATCGCCAGGAATACCACAACGAAGATGCCAACGGCGATCAGGGGATGCAGTTCACCCTTCTGAGACTGATCGAACCAGTCCACCAGCTCGGCCATCAGCCGCGGGGTCTCGAAAGGGCTCGCGGTCTCGAAGACAACACCGACCTGATTGCCGTTGGCATCGAAGGCCGCCACGCTGTTGCTGGCTGTCTTGTACTCACCACGGTGGCGCTCATCCTTGTCGCTGAATCGCAGCAGGTCGCGGTGGAGTTGCTTGATGTGGTTCTCGGTGACCCTGATCTGCCCCCAGGACGCGAAGACGGTCTCCATGGCCTCCGCGTAGCCGGCGACTTCCTGCTCATCACCCGTTCTTACACCCACAAACACCCGTTTCGCAACCCAGAAATACACCCAATTACGTCCAATCTTGCCCGCCACCGCCTGCTCGTTTCGGATCGGCGCGCGGGTGGAGACGTCGTAGACGGTCAGAGACTGGAGCTTCGCTGCACGCATCAATCAACCTCGCGTCCAGTCATCCTCGCCGGGGTCGGCGACGTCGCCATCACCGTTCTCATCCCAGAAGCGCCGGCCGATATGATCGATCCGCATGATGCCGTCGGCGGCCTGCGGGCCATCGGCCCTCGGCGTTGCCTGAATGCTGAAAGCGCCGGCGTCGAGACTGTTGAAGCCAAGGTCGTAGTAGTCGTTCGCGGTGGCGATGGATGGACTCCGTGGCGAACCGCAGTCGTCCTCATCGCCGGGGTTGTAACAGCCGGCCTCGGTGTACAGTCGTTCCATCTGTTGTGCCAGGGCCATCAACTCAGCCTGCATTTCGGAGCGGCGCGCGGCGCGCACCTGCTCTTCGTAGCTTGGGTATGCGATCGCTGCCAGAATCGCGACGATGGCCACGGTGACCAGCAACTCGATCAGATTAAAGCCTTGCTGTGCACCTGCAACATGGGTTCGATCGAGGGGCATTGTGGCATCCTCGGCTGCTGGCTGCTGATTACGCGCTTCGCGGATCGGTCTTCAATCGAGCTGGTGCCAAGTGCGCCAATCGAGTGCGGCAGACTCCCGCAGGCGGAGCATGTCGCCCTGCGAATTGGAGATGATGCCCTGAAAGCGGCCGCCGCCCAGCCCCATCACGCTCGGCGAGGAGTAGACGCCACCGCTGGCTTCGCTGCCGAGTCGGATGCTGCTGCCGGCCATCGATCGACCATCCTCGCTCGATAGCAGGTCATTGCCGTCGAAGCGGCCGTCCAGATCGTAATCGAAGGGCGTGAAGGTCAGTCTAGAGCCGTCTTTCGCGTCCAGTGCATTGACCCAGCTCGTGCCGCCGCTGCAACAATCGCCGGGAATCATGGAGACGAAGACCACCCGATTGTCGCGCACCTGCGGCGCGACGACGACACGCTCTCCCTGTGCGTCACCGGGTGCATCACCGGCGCGCGCGATCAGGTCGATGTACCAGCCGCGGTGCACCGACCAGTCGATTGCATGATCGCTACTGACGCGACCGAGGCCGACCTCTGCCCCGACGCCAGGCTTCCGCACCGAGGCCGCTGGCTCGAACCACTGTGCCAACAAATCAGTGCGCGTTGCGACTCCAGCCCCCGAGGAGTCGTGCACCATGGCACCACCATCGTCCCAAATGGCATAGAAGCTCTGGAGCTGCCTATCCAAGTTGTCCTCCGCCTTCAGATATTGCCCGGTGCCGAACAGGATCAGGGTACCGATGCCATAGGGATGGCGCTGGTAGACCACTTTGGTGGTGATAGGCTGCGGATCACCGGCGGCGTCGGTCGCACTAAACAGGAGTCGCGGCGGCCGGGAGAGGTCGACCAGATCGAAGCGCCACAGGTTGCCGAACAGGTCTCCGGCATAGGCGAGGTCCGCGATCAGATCGCCATCGACATCCACCGCGGACACCTGCGCCAGGGCATTGGCGCGCGCGGCGGCCCCGCGCGGATCATCCTCTACGCCGCGGCCGGTATCCAGCTTGGCCCTGATCCGCGTGCCGTCGTCGCCGCCCAGATTCAGCACATAGAGCACTGCGTTGCCGGTCTGACTGACGGTACAGTTGGTGTCCGCGTCGCCGTCGCTGCAATGCGCTTCGGTCTCGCCCGCGGTTGCGGTGTTGTTGTAGCCATTGCTGACCAGGGCCACCCAGAGCGGCGCGCCGTCGTCGTGTAGATTGTCATCGATGCGCACGATCGCCGGCTCGGCCCGGCCGTAGCCCAGGTCGCGGCCGTCCAGCGCGCCATCGGCAGCGTCGCTGCCGCTGGCGTCGGTGAACTCCCAGAGCACCAGATCGCGCGCCGAGCGCTCGGTGACGCCAAGCGGGTCGGTCACATCCAGGGCGTAGATGCCTTGCGCACCGAGTCCGAGCGCGCCGACCAGCACCGTATGCCAGTTATCACGCCCCCGCTTATCGGTAAAGCGGGCGTCGGCCGTGTTCATGCGTCCGTCGACGAACGCCTGTTTCGGTGCCTCGCCGCCGGCTCGACCATAGTCCGGCGCAGTAAGAGCGGCGAGATGCGGATACACCGACTCCGGAACGAAGGCGAAGAGTTCTTCGCCATCGGCCGCATCGAAGGCGTGCAGCATGCCGTCGTTGGCGCCGACATAGACAACGGTCGGGCGCTTCCGCGAACCTTCATCTCCGCGGAAGGCGACATAGTCGGCATCCTTGAACCGACCACTGGGCGCACCGACGACAACCAGGTTGCTGCCAAGTATATCCCCGAGAAGATGGCCGTCGCGCTGACGAAAACCATCCTCCTCCCCGGTCTCCCTGCTGCTGTCGCCGCGAAGCCACTCGATGCGCTCCAAGGCCCTTGCGCGTCGCTCGTCGTCAATCGCGTCTTCGCCATCCAGGGCGCAAAACGCAAAGTCGCCAACCCAGGCGGCCGACTCCGCTGGACAGCCGAGCAAGCCGCGCTGCTGCGCGTCGGAAAGATCATCGAACATGGCCCGCTCGAACGCACCCGGGGTGCCGTCGACCTGGGTCAGGATCACGCGCTCGTCGCTGTCGCCAATGGAACTGCGCCAGAACGGCGCCGCGGGGCGCTCGCACAAGTCGCCGCGTGGCTTGGTCGCGCAGGGCTCGCGACCATAGCCCTGCGAGACACGGTAGGCGCGCAGCTCACCCCGCCAAGCGGCGGCATCGGTGACCGCCTGGAAGACGCGACTGTCGGCGTCGAGGCTCGGCCTGCCGATCGCGACCGGGACGTTGGAGGCATCGACACAGGCCGCGGTCGGCGGATCTTCATCCTGGCATAGCCCCGCCTTGTCGACGCCGATGTCGTCGGCCCGAGTCGCCGAGCAGGCGAGCAGAAAAGCCAAAGCAGCAGAGCACCCGCCCAGACGCACTGTGCGCGTCCCATGCTGGCACCTCCACCGAGGTGCCGCCATGCGCTTGCCGGTATCGCCCATGTTGTGTGCCTCCTATAGCTGGTACACCTTGGCGATCGTCGACTGCAGGATAGCGCGTGCCTGGTCGCTGGCGCCGAAGCCGACTGCAGAGACGCTGTAGTAGTGAACTCCGGTGCCCAGCGCCGCCTGTTCCACGTCCAGCGGCGGCAGGTAGCGGACCTCAATGTAGATGCGCGGTTGGGCGATCAGGCCGGGGAGTTGGTCTGCGGAAGCCGCCGCGGTCAGCGCGGCGACCTCGGCATAGCTCGCACCGGCGGCTTCCGCCTGATCAAGATCACCGCGCCAGCGCGGCAAGATAAGACGCTCAAAACGCCCACATGGGCCATCGCCGGTCGTCGCGCCGACGCTGGAGTCGCCCGGTGTGCAACTGGTCCAGACCAGATTGCTCCCGACATCGTCCTCGGCAGGCGGTGTGTGCTGCTGCTCGATGAATGACAATCCGGCCTGCAACGCCGCCTCCGCCGCCTGCAAGGCGAGATCTTTCTGGCGCATGTTGCCTGCCATTCGCTCTTGCAGCACCGTGCTCTGGAGCTGAGCGGCAGCAATGATGGTCATCACCAGCAGCACCAGCAGACCGACGATCAGGACGGCACCACGCTGGCCATCAGGCCAATCGGCTGCACCGCGGCGGCGCTGATGAGGGACGTAGTCCATGTCGGCCCGCTCGTTCATGGTCTGATGCTAGGGAGCGATGTACCAGGGCGTTCGCGAGCGCATCGCGACGTTGACCTGGAAGCGCTGATAGCGGCGCCTGTCCTTGGGCAAGCCGTAGCCGAGTGTGTCGCTGTCGATCCCGCTGCCACCGTTGGGCGGCCAGTCGGCACTAGCCGGCGCGGCGGCACTCGAGCGGACGCCGCCGCCGGTCGCGATCAGCAACTCCACGGACGCGGACCGGACCCCGGACCAGGCCTTCTGCTGTGTCACCCAGGCGGCGCTGGGGATGGGTTTCTGTTGCGACGCAAAGAAATCCATGGCGCCGTCATTGTCGGCATCGCCGGAGAAGGCGACGCGCATATCGGCAATGCCGCTGACCAAGGGCTGGCTGTTTGCCCTAGCGGCATCCCACACACAGAACGAGGGGCGATAGCGATCGGGATCATAGCGGCTGTCGCTTGACACACAACCTCCGACGCCGGAGCCGGTCTGCAGCTCTCCGGCGTCGATATCCACGCAGCACAGGTAGAACACCTTGTATGAGAACGGAAAGATGCGCGCGCCGAAAGCCGGTGATGGCACCTGGCGAGCGTCGTCGTCGGCCGCGCGCCAGTTGTATGCGCGACTCAGCCCGCCGCTTGCATTGACCAGCTCGCCGGTCTTGCGGTTGAACTCAGCATGGTACAGGTAGCCGACGCTGCCCGCCCTGTCGCCCCCCTCGCCAGACTGGACATCATCGCCAGGCGTCGGACCGCTGATCTCGAACAGATCGGACGCGACGCAGTCGGAGAGCAATGCGAGCGTGCGGACGGAAAAGGCATCCGGGCTCCCATCGACCTTGATGCGGTTGGCATGATCGCTGCCGCCGTCAGCGGCCAACAGCGCACCGTCCACCCAAACGCCTTCCGCACCAGCACCCCAGGTCACCAATACATCGCCACGCAACCAGCGCGCGGCCAGGTTCGTACGTGCAGCAAGCGGCAGGTCAGGCAGGTTGTCGGGGTTGCCAAGGTCCTGCGCACCGTCGTAACCCAGCGCACGATCGGTCGACAGCAGGTGATCGAAAGCGCGCCAGCCGGCCTGGTTGCAGGCACTGCCGGCCGGGATGTCGAGCAGGTCACAGCTCTTTACGGTCAGCGAGTCGTCGAGTTGCTGGACGCCGATACTGCGACAATCGAGCGATCGATTGTTGCGCAGATGCCGGGAGACGACCATCGCGGCAATGCGCCCATTCTCCTGCAGTCGAGCGAACTGCTCCTCGCGGACGAAGGTCGTCTTACTGTCGACCAAGAGGTCGGTGATGCCCATCAGGATCACCACTCCGATCGCCAACGCGACCATCAATTCGACCAGCGAGAAGCCCGCCGCGCCCGCGGCGGAAAGATCGCCGTCATGAGCCGGCCGCAACGTGATTCGCCGGGCAGAGCCTTGGGCAGTGCGTGGGGCGACGCCATGCGCAGGACACCTCTGCATGCGCTCGCGCTTGGGCGGCGACAGCCAGATCATTGCTTATTCCGCCAGCCGAGTGCAGACAGCAAAGGTCAAGGCGTCGCCTCGACGCGCCCGCTGTCCCGCGGGGTCATAATCGGCGCGGGAATCATCCCAACGCACGACCACGCGGCAATGACCCGAGGTGCAGGCGTTGCCCGCTCCGCAGTCGAGTTCCCCCTGAGCGCCGCGGGCCGGTGCCATGAGTCCAAGCAGCGGCAATTGACGCCGCCAATCGTCGAAGACAGGGTTCCCGCTCGGGGTCGAGGAATCGAACCGTTTCCCGGCGAACGCCGCCGGGTCGGCGCGCATCCGGTCGATGAGGTCGGACGCGGCGATGGTCGCCTGGGTACGCAGATAGGCGCTGTGGTTGCTGCGCATTCCCGCGAGCTGCAGGCCGGCGACGCCGAGGATACCAATGGCCATGACGATGATGGTGACCAGTACCTCGACCAAGGTAAATCCACGCTGGCGACGCCGCGGCCTGCGGGCACCGCCGAAGCCATGACAGGAGTGATCTGAACCCGTTGCGAATGCCTTTGCATGCGTTCGCACCCGAGTCACATCGGTGCTCGGCGCGGCGCCAACAGAGAGTGCCTTGCCTGGTCGATCGGTGCTGACAGCGATGTCCATGGTGTCCTCATCCTTGTCTGTCGTGCTCGATGATGATTTGGCGCGCCGAGCGATACCGAGGGTCGCCGACGACCCTGAATCTAGACGACGCGAGCAGCGTGGCTAGTCGATCGCCGACGGAGCTTGCCGTTGACGCGACCAGCGGAACTCGAGGCGCTGTTCCCTGAGTCTGGTCAGGGGGTCTGGTCAGGGAGTCTGGTCACTCGAATCCAGCCCCGGCATCGGAGCGGCTGGACGACGGCGGGCGCCAAAGCTGACAATAGGCGGAAATCTCTCGTGACGGCAGGATGATGCGCAAGTCGAACAGTCCATGCGCGATGGCGCCCACCGACGATTCAACCTGTGATTCGAGCCATTGGGGCAGAGATCGCTCGATCGCACGACCGACCAAGGGCCTGCTGTCCGCGGCCGCCGGCATGGCCTTGGCGTTCGCGGCACTCAGCGGCCCGCTGTATGCCGAGATCTATCGCTATCAGGACGCCGACGGCCGCTGGGTGTTCAGCGACCGACCGCGGCTCGAGCAGAAGGGCGCGCAGCAAAGGACCGATCCGCCGCCGGCGGCAGAACCGGTCACGCCCGAACGCGACCTCGCCGAACGGCTGCAGCTTAGCTATCGACCAGCGAGCGCGGTTGAGGCCAGCAGCCTGGCGGTGGTCAAGGTAAGCTCGGAGGTAGGCAGCGGCTCAGGCTTCTTCGTCAGTGCCGATGGGCTCTTGCTGACCAACCGCCACGTCGTGAAGCCGGCGCAAGACTGGGCACGGAAGCATGAGCAGAACCTGGAGCTTGCGAAAGCGCAGATAGAGGATCTGGAGCGAAAGTTAGCCGAGCTGCCGGAGCGCTATGCCGCCACGCCCGAGTATCAGCGCGGGCAGAGAATCCTGCGCGAGCGAAATCTCGACTATCGGAAAGCAAAGCGCGAACTGGAAATCAAGCGACATGCCGCCCAGCTGCAGAGTGCCTTCGAGATTGAACTGAAGGACGGCACGCTCTTGGCAGCCGATCTGGTTGACGTGAGCTCCAACCATGATCTGGCCTTGCTGCAGCTGAAGGGCTACCGCACCCCCTATATCCTGCCGGTGGGGGACCGACAGCTACGGCAGACAGAGACCGTCTATGCCATCGGCAGTCCGCTCGGCATCGCCGATACCATCACCGCCGGAACCTACACGGGTCACCGGGGCGGCTTATTGGTCACAGACGCGCGCATCATGCCTGGCAACAGTGGCGGGCCAATGGTCGACGCCGACGGCAAGGCGCTGGGCGTAAACACGCTAAAGGCCACGGAGCACAAGGACCCGACCGATCGCGGCTTCGGTCTGGCGATACCGATCGGAGTCGCCTTTACCGAGTTTCGCCAGCTGGGCCGCTAGCGGCGCTGTCGGTTGAGGCAAGCACGCGCCTCGGATCGAACAGATATGGCCCCGGAATCATCCGGAGCCGGGACTATTCGTCTGGGTGGGGCTCTTTCAGCGTCACCAGCTCCTCGGCGCTGACCGGATGAATCGCCACGGTGTTGTCGAAGTCGGCCTTGGTCGCGCCCATCTTCACCGCGACGGCAAAGCCTTGCAGCATCTCGTCGACGCCGTCTCCGACCATATGGATGCCCACCACGCGCTCCTCGTCCCCAATACAAACCAACTTCATCGCCGTACGCGGCCCCTTCCGGTTTAGCGCGTAGCGCATTGGTTTGAAGCTGGTCTGGTAGACGGTCACCGCGCGGCCGCTGTCGCGTGCCTCGGACTCGGTCATACCGACACTGCCGACGGGCGGGTGCGCAAACACGACGGTCGGGATGTTCTCGTAGTCCAGACGGCGCCCCGGCTGGTCATTGAACAAGCGGTCGGCGAGCCGCCTGCCGGCCGCAATGGCCACGGGCGTCAGCGGCGCGCGGCCGGTGACATCGCCGAGGGCGTAGACGCCGGCGGCGGTGGTGTTCTGAAAGGCATCTGTTGGGATGATACCGTTGGGCAGGGCCTCGATTCCGGCAGCCTTGAGGTTGAGCGCAGCCGTATTCGGTGCGCGGCCCACCGCCCACAGCACCGTATCAAAGCCCCTCAGCACGCTGCCGTCCTTTGCGTAGACGGCGATGCCGTCGTCTTGGCGTTCCAGCGATGCAACCGCGAACGGCAGACGCATCTCAATACCGTCTTCGGCCATGTTGTGCGCGACGGCATCACTGACGTACGAGTCGAAGGTCTCGAGCACGCGACTCTCCAGCGCCACCACGGTGACCGCCGAACCGAGCGAGCGCAGTACGCCGGCCAACTCGACGCCAATATAGCCGCCACCGACCACACACACGCGCTTGGGCTGTTCCTGCAGCTCGAAGAACCCGTCGGACGTGATACCCAGTTCGGCTCCTGGTACCGGCGGCACGATCGGCCGTCCACCCGTAGCGATGACGATATGTTCAGCACCGTAACGCACGCCATCGACCTCAACCGTATGTGCATCGACGAATCTTGCCGCGCCCCGAATGTGCGTGATGCCCTCGCCGGCCACGTAACCATTCCAGTAGTCGAGAATGCCGGCGATGAAACCTTCCCGGCCGTTCACAAGCGCCTGCCAATCGATTCCCTCCAGTGTCGCGCGAACGCCGAAATCAGGTGCATCTCTAACATCTTGGGCGAGATTGGCGGCGTACCACATGACCTTTTTCGGAACGCAGCCGACGTTGACGCAGGTGCCGCCGAGTTTGGCAGACTCGATAATGGCCACACGCTTGCCATGCTCGGCCGCCTTCTCGGCAACCGCAAGACCGCCGCTGCCGCCGCCGACAGCAATTAGGTCAAAGTGATTTTCCATCTGATTTCCCGGGCACCAATGCCCTAATCAAAACCAAGATAATTCTAGATCGCGGATTGTCGGCACGGTAGCGATGCGCTGCTAGGTTCGGAGTCGTGCAACCAAGCAACGCTAATCATTTTGCAGGCCCTCGATCGACCAAGCCGAAAGGACGCAGGCGCTCTCTTTCGCCTGCGTCGCGCGAGATCGGAACGTCCCGAACGCGGCCTGAACCTCGATCAGCCGCTGCGGCTGCCGAACCAGGCCTCGAGGTCATCGGCGCCACCGATCTTACTACCGGCGATGAAGACCTGCGGAACACTGGTTGCGTCCGCGACCGCGCGCAGCGTCTGCTCTGTGTAATCCCGGTTCAGCACAAGCTCCTCGAAGTCCATGCCGGCCTCTTTCAGCATTCCTTTGGCCTTCGCGCAGAACGGGCAGCCCGGACGCGTGAAGACGGTCACGTCGACCGGCTTCGGCGCATCGGGCGCGACATAGGCCAACATGGTGTCGGCATCGGAAGCGCCGTAGGGATCGCCGTCTTCCTCCGGTTCGATAAACATCTTATCCACGACGCCGTCTTTGACCAACATCGAGTAGCGCCAGGAGCGCTTGCCGAAGCCGAGGTCGTCCTTGTCCACCAGCAGGCCCATGCCCTCGGTGAACTCGCCGTTGCCGTCGGGGATGAAACGGATGTCGTCCGCCTTCTGCTCGTCCTGCCAGGCATTCATGACAAAGGTGTCATTGACGGACATGCAGACGATCTCGTCGACTCCATGCTGCCTGAACAACGACGACAGTTGGTTGTAGCGCGGCACGTGCGACGAAGAGCAGGTCGGCGTGAAGGCGCCGGGCAGAGAGAAGACGACGACCGTCTTCCCCTTGAAGATATCGTCGGTCGTTACATCGACCCACTCGTGGCCCTGACGGGTATGAAAGGTGACTTTCGGGACCTGCTGTCCTGTGCGATCTTGCAGCATGATAACTAGACCTCTGTTGTGTTGAGTTGAGAAACGTTGCCAGGCCGCCGCCACCTCGAGGCGCGTGCCGCTCTGTACTGGTTAAAGCATGGCGACTCATGGATCATGTTTAAAATGGATTGTTTATATCGAAACGATTGTTTTCTGCGATGGCTGCCGGGCCGCCGACGACCTCGGCTTCACCGCACTGCTCGGCGCATGAACGATGGTGGCGGCGTTGGGAAACAGCCCGAGTAGAGCGCTGGTCAGCGACCGTCGTTCCGAGGTTCAAGATTCAAACGAAACTCGGTCCCCTAAAGGCCGATTAGGGACCGATGCCAGATAAGGCAAGGGCCGCGGATGCGGCCCTTTGGAGGTGCGGCGTTCGCCCGGGAGTTCCGGGCTATCCGGCTAAAACGACCAGATCAGCCGTAGGCGCCAAGCTCAAGGCGCTAACGTCTGATTAAGCTGTCGGTCAGTGCGCACGTGCGGGCAGCCAACCAGCGATACGGTTGCGCTCTTGGGCGGTGTCGATATCGAAGAAGCGGTTCAGGACCAGCAGTGCCTCGTCGATATCGGCGCAGCCATAATCGTCCACAACAACGTGATTGTTCCAATCCTCAACGCGGAAACTGTGCATGCGGTCGGCCGCGTCGTAGCGCAACCTATAACCGGAACCCGTCCACGGGTCCCATTTGTATCGAATAACGTTCTCGGTCTCGTCGAACATGGTCTTCGTCTCAAAAGTGGTGCTGTTCTCGTGTGCCCGTGTCGACCTCGCCGGGTGCCGTAGCCGACGCTTAGGGCAGGCGCCGGTCCCGACTCGGGTTTTCCCGGAGATCAAAACCGCGCATGTGGCCAAACTGTTACATGCCGATCTCTTGGGAGAGAGTGTAGGTCCTCCAATAGCGGTTGACAAGGCCGATTCGAACGTTTGTTTGAGATTGCAAACCATGTCACGGCTGGCGTTATTCGACAGGTCGGGCGAGTGAGGTATTTTAAGACGTCGAACGCCAGCTCGTTGCTTAAAAGCGACAAAACGAATCGAGGGGCTGACGAGATCGCGCCCCGTGAACGGAGCGAGACAGAAGACGGCATGGATGGAACGGCGAGGCTGCTCAGCCCAGACCGAATTGCAGCGGGTCCCGCGGGTCGACGCCGTCCATGAACGGGATGCGGCGATCGTTGTGGGTGAGCCGATAGACCAGGCCCATCCAGTTCCCCACAACCCCTTCGGCACTGTCGCGCCAGGTGTTATGGAGACCGGCGGCCACGCGCGCCTCCGGCAGATCCGCCGGTGCGCGGCCTCGATCGAGGTCGTGCTCGAGCAGGTTGCGATACTCGTCGAGCACGGCGCGGGTCTTTCGAGTGAAGATGTTGTCCGGAAAGGGAGGATAGTCCACGCGCTCGCCGGTAGCGTAACGGCGCACCTCGCGCTTGAACTCCTTGAGGAGGGAGACGATGTCGTATTCGGGGTGGCCCTGGAACATGACCAGCCGCAAACCGTCCGGGCTGACGGCCAAGTGCACGCCGGCGCTGTCGCTCTCCACAAGTATGCGCGCGCCAGCGGCCTCGAATTGCTCGCGGGCGATCTCGTTGAAGCGCGAATGCGGAACATCGAACAGCGTATTGACACTGCTCACCAGGGGGTGGCTGCGTTCGACGACCCCGTGTGCGTAGACGCCCCAGCGCTTCGACGGCAGCGGACGACGCTGCTGACCGTAGCGGAACTGCATGACGGCATGCGTCGCGAGACAGGAGCATAGTGTCGAGGTCACATGCTCGAAGGCCCAGTCCACCACCTCGATCAACGGCCTCCAGAACGGCTCGTCGGCCAGATCACGTCCGGTAACGTTTGCACCGGTGATGATCAGCGCATCCAGGCCCTGCTCACGCACCTGCTCGAACGGCTCGTAGAAGCGCTCGATGTGCGCGCGCGCCCTATCCGAGCGCGGCAGCCCGTCAAGGCTGAACGGATGTACATAGAACTGCGCAATCTGGTTGCTCTGCCCGACCAGGCGAAAGAACTGGCGCTCGGTCGCCGCGAGGGCGGCGTCCGGCATCATATTCAACAAGCCGATATGCAGCTCGCGGATGTCCTGATGCAGCGCGCGATCAGACGCCAGGATGTTCTGTCCCTCGGCGCGCAGGCGCGCGAAGGCGGGCAGCTCGTTGTGGGCGACAATAGGCATGGCTGCTCGGCTCGCGGCTACTCGGCGGCCCGGCCAGGTGCCGGATCCGCTTCGAAAGGCTCCGTCCTCGCGCTCTGTCGCGCGATGGCCGCCTCCACCAGTGCCAGAAAGTCACTCTCATCGCGCACGGCGGCCACCTCGGTCGACTCCACGGTGTATCCGAAGGGACGAGCAATCGCCTCGTAGCGGGGCACCCGCGAATGAAACAGCCGCGGAAAGACCCAGCGGGTAAAGTCATTGGGCTCGATATCCGCGACATAATCGAGGCCCGTCTCTGCAAGATAGTCCTTGACCGCAGACTTGAGAAACGCCGGACGGAAGTACAGCGGCTTTGGATCCGACTGGGCGCGCTCGATGAGCTTAATCTCGTCCGCCTCGGGCACGCGGATGTAAAGAATCAAGGTATGTTTCGCCAACAGATCGATCACGGCAGGCTCGTCGAGCTCACACAGGCTGCCGCCAACATCGTTTACGAAGTGCTGATAGCCGTAGATGCGCCTTGCCTTATCGATGAACTCGGGCACATCGAGCATGGCCTGAATCTCGGCCTGGCGATACATCTGCTGACGCCGGTTGAACTCCGGCAGCGACAGCCCGTTGCTATCCGGATCACCCAACTGACCGACAAAGCTCATCACTGGCCCTAGATCATCTACACGAATCTGGTTCTGGATCGAGATCCAGTCACGGCGCAACAGATTGCGCAGAAAGGGCACCTCCATGGCCTCGGACTTGATCAAGTCGAGGATGGGCTCGTCAAGATAGCGCGTACCGATGCGGTAGTCGCCGGAATAATGGAACCAGTCGTTGCGGCGCAGCAGCGCGGACAGGTAAGTCTTACCCACCCCGGACATACCGAGCAGCGTAACGTTGCGGTTCGTCCAACGACGGAACTCATCGACCGTGAACTTCACTGGGGGCACTCCGAAGCGGGCAGACGCGGGCGCCGTGGCCCCATGCGGAGCCGTCCGATGTGATGGCGCATCACCTGGGTATCATAAGGGAAGGACAGCCCTGTCGACCACAGACGACCCCCAGGCCGCCGCCAAGGCTAGGCGAGATCAACGCGGACCGGCCATCACCAGCGCCCGGCAGATCATACGATGTCGAATCGTAGGAACTGCATGGTAAACAGACCACGCCCCTGGGTCAGACTGCGCAGATCGGTGGTGTAGCCGAGCAGCGCCTCCAGCGCGACTTTGCAGCGGATCACGGCGCCGCCGTCCTGCATGCTGGTGGACTGGATCTCGCCGCGGCGCTGCTGCAGATCGCCGAGCACGCTGCCGAGATTCTCCTCTGGTACGACGACCTCCACCTGCATGACCGGGTGCAGCGCCGCGGGCCGAGCCGCCGCCAGCGCCTTGCCGACACAACGCGCGGCGGCGGCATGCAGCGCCTCGGCGGTGGTCGCGGCGCCGAACAGCTCCACTTGCCTCAGCTCGACGGCGACGTCCTCAATCGGGGCGCCATAGTCCGGACCCGCGCTGAGCCCCAGACGCAGACCGTCGCGCAGCACGTCCACCTGTGCCGGTGACAGCTCGGCGCCTTCCGGACGCACCAGCGGGGCGCAGTCGACACGATTGCCTTGCCCTCGGCGCCTGGGCGCGACGCGCACCTGCACCCAGGCAGTCGCCTCGGGCTGCTTTCCATCCGGACTCGCCGGGCGCGAATAGAGCGTGTCCAACTCGGCCGCCACCCTGATGGTCTCGCGCACGGCCACCGACGGACGGCCGCTACGCACTTGCTGATGGAACTCGCGCTGAAGACGCTCCAAAATGATCTGCAGGTGCAGCTCGCCCATGCCCTTCAACAGGCGCTGGCCGGTCTCCGGGTCTTCTGCGACCTGCAGGGTCGGGTCTTCCTGTTCGAGCTTGTCCAGCGCTTCCAGCAGCTTGTCTTCATCGGTGCCGGCGGCGGGCTCGATCGCGAGGCTGAGCACCGGCTGACGCAGGTCGATACGTTCGAGCGTCAGCAGGTGGTCCGGCGCGCACAGGGTATCGCCGGTGGAGGCATGGCGCAGTCCGGCCAGCAGCACGATCTGACCCGGATCGGCCTGCTCGAGCCGCGATTTGCGTCCGGCGTCGGTATCAAAGATGCGCGCGACCTGCTCGGTCAGGGTGCGGCCGTCGCTGGTGACAAAGGAAACCTTGTCCCCGGGCAGTAGTCGGTTGCGGTAGACGCGGGTGAAGCAATGTCGGCGTCCGTCCCACAGCTGCACCTTGAACACCAGCGCTACCAGCGGCCCCTTGTTGCCGAGCACGACCTCCTCGCTGCCGCCGTCCGGCAGCCGAGCCAGCGCCGGCGGGCGATCCAAGGGCGCCGGCAACAGGTCGATTGCGGCATCCATCAGCGGCTGCACGCCCAGATTACGCAGCGCGCTGCCGCCGAAGCACGGAAACAGCCTGCCGGCCAGGGTGCCCTTGCGCAACGCGGCGATCAGCTCTGCGGCAGCAGGCTCTTCGCCGCTCAGCACGCGATCCGCCAAGTCTTCATCGGCCTCGGCTGCCGCAAGCAGCAGGGTCTCTCGCTGCGCAGCAAGCGGCTCCCAAATGGCCGGGGGACAGGGCTCCACCGACATCTCTTCGCCCTGTTCCCCACCAAATCGCAGCAGGGTCTTGTGTAACAGGTCGACGACCACACCCTGCTCCATCAGCGGTACCGTGACCGCCACCGGCTGTACCCCGAACTTTTCGTGGATATGCGCCAGACAGCGAAGAAAATCGGCGCCAGGGCGGTCTAGCTTATTGATGAAGAACAGCACTGGCAGACCAAAGCGGCAGCGCTGGCGCCAGACGGTTTCGGTCTGCGGCTCGACCCCGCGCACGCCATCGAGGACCAAAATGACCCCATCGAGAACACGCATAGAGCGTTCCACCTCGATGGTAAAGTCCACGTGGCCAGGCGTGTCGACCACTTGGAGGAGATGGTCCCGCCATGGCGCGCGCGTGACCGCCGCCGTGATCGTGATGCCGTGCTGCTGCTCCTCGGCCATCCAATCCATGTGCGCGGCACCGTCGTGGACCTCGCCGATCTTGTGCGAGGCACCGGTATAGAACAGGATGCGCTCGGTGAGCGTGGTCTTGCCGGCATCGACATGGGCCGCGACACCGATGTTGCGAACCTGAGAAAGCCGGGCATAGCCCTGCGCGGACGTCGATTTGTGGCTGTGACTCATCGAATCTAGAACTCGTCGAATCTCGAACTTGCGGAGACCTGCAGATGAACGATCAATCGCGGCGTGCGCGTCGCGCCAACAAAAGACCGAGCCTCTCGGTGACCGCCGCGCTGGCCGGCTGCCTGCTGTGCGCGCCGGCCACCGGCGCGGACATCTACAGATTGGCCAGCACGAGCGACAGTGTCATCGGCACGCCCTTCTATGTAAAGGCCAGCGCCAAGCATACCCTGCTCGATATCGGCCGCCACCATGGCGCAGGCTTCGATGAGATGGAGCAGGCCAATCCGAGCGTCGACATGTGGGTGCCGGGAGACGGCGCGGAGGTCATGGTGCCCGCCCAACATGTGCTGCCGAACGGCCCCCGCGAAGGGATCGTGGTCAACCTGGCCGAGAAACGGATGTTCTATTACCGCTCACCGACTGAAATCGAGACCTTCCCGATCGGCGTCGGCCGCGATGGCTGGGAGACGCCTGTCGGCAGCTATAGCATCATCGAGAAGACTGAGAACCCAACCTGGACGCCGCCGGCGTCGATTCGCAAGAAGTACGCCGAAGAGGGTAAAACCCTACCCGCGGTGGTGCCGGCCGGCCCGGACAACCCGCTCGGCGCCTATCGACTGCGGCTCAGCAATCCGAGCTACCTGATCCACGGCACAAACAAGCCATGGGGCGTCGGCATGCCGGTCAGTTCAGGCTGCATGCGTATGTTCCCGGAGGATATCGACCATCTGTTCGGCAAGGTCGAGGTCGGAACACCGGTAAAAGTGGTCGATCAGCCATTCAAGATCGGCTGGCTCGGCGATGGTCTCTATTTGGAGGTGAACGCGCACAGCGACGCGGCGAAGGGGAAATCGGCGAGGGAGATCGTGCCAGCGTCTATCGCGAGTGCGGACGGCGTGACGATTGATTGGGACGAGGTGCAGAAGGCGATCGGGGAAAATGCCGGCCTACCGCGTTTGGTGGGAGGCCGGCAGGGCTCAAAGAGCTGGCATCACTTGGACATGATCTTCTGATACATGCGGTTGATGCGCTCCTCGTTGGCCTCACAGCAAGCCTGGGCGCCGTTGGCGGCGTCCATGGCGGCTTGAGCCATGTCACGGGCTTCCTGATCGGTGGCGCAGCCGCCGAGCAGGGAAGCGCTCAGCAGAGCAGCGGCGGACAGGGAAGCGAGCTTTACAGTCTTGGTCATAGCGGTTTTCTCCGTTTGGGTTTGCCGATCGGCAACAGGTTTATAACACACAATCAGGGTTTTTCCGAACCCCCGGGCACGAATGTTAGCAGAATCTGACAGCGTCGTGTTGTAACAACGTTTATTAGCCAATCATCCGTCAAACATAGTTGTAGCGGGCTGGAGGCGCAATTTCAAGGGCTGACATGTGGCTCTGAGCGGCCGCGAGGTGGGACATACGCCACAGCGGCGGTTGCTATAATGCAACGCAGCTACGTGATCACCTCAATAGGGCGTACGGCTTATGCTTACACGGAGACCAAGATCGCGACCTTCAAGGCCAGTCTCCACCAACGCTGGGCACAGTCGCGTCGGGCTAAACATTGAGTAGTCCCGCCGCCCTACCACGCCGACGCGCCGCGGCGGCCGTCGTCCGGCCGATGCTTGTGGCACTGGCGTTGATGTCGCCGCTTGCAGGCGCCGAGCAAGGCGCTAACGATCAGTCGCGAGCACCTTTGCCGACCCTGACGGCGGCACCCCCAATGCTCCCGACCGGCAGCATCGTCGCCTTCATGCCGCGCATGGGCAGCGGCGACTACAGCGACATGGCGAGCCTGCGGCGTTGGCTCGACCGACAGGGATGGGCCATCTGCGACGGCTCCAAGGGCACACCCGACCTTCGCAACCGCATGCTGCTAGGGACCACGCAACTCGAGGTGGTCGGGCAACGTCTAGGCGAATGGGAGCACGACCACCGTGTTCGTGGAGACTCAGACGCGCCGGTTCGCCGCAACCGCAGCACACCAATCGGACGTCAGAAACTCAAACAGATCCCGAACGATCAGCACCGGCACGGCATCGACATCACCTCCGACCGTTCCAAGCACCTTCCGCCCAGCATGCGCGTCCTCTTCATCATGAGGATCCGCTAGGGCGAAGCTGAAATACGCGGCGCTCCCTCAACACCCGGCAACACATTCGATAAGGAACATGGTAGACAGGTTTTACGGCAAGACCAGCAGCAACGGCGGACCGAATCCGTTCCGCTGCGAGGGTTTCGTTCGCAACGGCACCATTGCCGGCGTCGGCGAAGAGCCGATACCGATCGACACGCTGCCGCCATTCTTGCGCGCGCTGCTCGTCACCGACGGCACAGTGACCAAGATCATCGAGGCCTATTTTTGGGAACCCGTAGTCGTCGACACGCTGCGCCAGGAGTTCATCGCCGCTGAGGCACGGATTCCCTGGATCGACGTGGCCGCCGACGACCGCATCATGATCCGTCGGGCACGATTGCGCGGTGCCGACAGCGGCAAGCATTACGCGCACGCGTTCTCGGTGATTCGTACCGAACTGATCCCCGCGCACTTCCGCCAGCGCTTGATCGACCGCGAGATCGGCATCGGCGCCCTCATTCGGGACAGCGGCCTGGAGAGCTACCGCGAGGTGCTGGAGGTCGGTGTCGAGCCCGCGGCCACGGGCGACGAGGCATCGGCGGGCGTCTCGCGGACCTACCGAATCATCATCGCCGGCGAGCCGGTCATCCTGATCACCGAGACCTTGCCGCTAGCGCTCTACCGCTAAGGAGAGGCACGCAAACTGGCTGCTGAATCGCTGAACTGCTGCAAGCGGGCGACGCGCCGATGCCTCGATCGTTGAAGATGACCCGACGCCAGCCCTTGGCCCTCCGCCCCTTTTTTTGCCAACTGCATTAGCGGTCTGAAACTTGACGTATCCGCACAGGGTCTTGCCGCCGAAACATGCAACTGAACCGCCCGAGGCGGTGGCGGAGGCCGGAATGCCTGTGGATACGCTGCGGGCCTTCGAGACACCGGAAGGCGTCGACCTGTCCATACGCCTTGCGGGTCCGGTGCCTCGCGCGATGGCGTTGACCATCGACTGGCTGATTCGCCTGGCGCTCTATGCGGTGCTGATGCCACTGATGGCGCTTTCCGGCCTAGGTGTCGGGCTGGTCCTGCTCGGCCTGTTCCTTATAGAGTGGTTCTACCCGGTCTGGTTCGAGCTGCGTGGCGGCGCCACGCCCGGCAAGCGCGCGATCGGGCTCACGGTCGTGCACAATGACGGCACACCGGTGGGGCCGGCGGCATCGCTGCTGCGCAATCTGCTGCGTGCGGTGGATTTTCTGCCGCTGTTCTACGCGGCCGGGCTCGTCAGCATGCTGCTGGACAATGATTTCCGCCGTCTCGGCGACCTTGCCGCCGGCACCCTGGTGGTCTACACCGACGACAAGCGCATCCCCGTCAAGATGCCAGAACGCGACCCGAGGGCACCGGCGGCGCCACTCTCGGTGGAGCTGCAACAGGCGATCCTCGACTTCGCCGAGCGCAGCCCGCACCTGTCGCCAGCCCGCTGCGCGGAGCTGGCCGAGCTGGCGCTCGCGCCGCTCGACAAGGCCGCGGACCAGCCATCTGATGAGGCCGCCGTCGAGCGTCTGCTCGGCATCGCCAACTGGATCGCCGGGCATCGATGAGACAGCAGCAGTTCGAGCAGACACACCGCGACACCTGGGACCGATTCCGCGCGCTGTTGGCACAGCTGGAGCATCGCGAGGGCCGCGCGGGCGCGGCGGTGCCCGTCCAGCGTCTGCCGCGTCTGCTGCGCATGGTCAGCGGGCATTACGCACTTGCCCGCGGCCGCGGTTACAGCCCCGGTCTGGTGGATGAGTTGCAGCGACTGGTCCGCCGAGGCTACCGCCAGCTCTATCGTCCACGCCCGCGCTGGCCGCAACAGATACTCGCATTCGCGGTCGCTGGCTTTCCACGCGCGCTGCGGCGAAACGGCGGTCTTTTCCTGATCTCCTGCCTGCTGTTCTTCGGCTCAATGACGGCCATGGGCATCGCCTGCCACAACGACGGGAGCCTCATCTACGCGCTGCTCGAAGCAGAGCAGGTGGCCGAGTTCGAGTCGATGTACGACCCCACCAATCGCCGGCTCGGACGCAGCGCGGAACGCCAGGCGGACGATGACTTCATGATGTTTGGCTTCTACGTCTGGAATAACATTGGCGTCGCCTTCCGCACCTTCGCCTGGGGCCTGCTGTTCGGCATCGGCAGTCTGTTCGTGCTCGCCACCAACGGCCTCTACACCGGTGCCGTGGCCGGATACCTGACGCAACTGGGCTCCGGCACGCCGTTCTGGTCCTTCGTCAGCGGCCATAGCAGCCTGGAACTCACGGCCATCGCCGTCTCGGGCGCCGCCGGATTGCTGCTCGCAAAGGCGCTGCTGGCACCTGGCCGGCGCACACGCGCGGCAGCGCTGCACGCCAATGCCTCGGAGGCCGTGCTGCTGATCACAGGCGCCATGCTGATGTTGTTTCTGGCCGCCGTTGTGGAGGCCTTCTGGTCATCCAGCCGCGGCATCGCGCCGGAGGTCAAATACACGGCCGGCATCGCCGGCTGGCTGTTGGTGGCATGCTATTTCGGGCTGGCGGGACGCCGACGCGACGATGCGGCCTGACCGACTCAGCGCCGCGATCCGCCCACGCAGGCCGTGGGAGAGTATCGACCTGGGATTCGCGCTGGCACGACGCTGGTTTCTGCCGCTATGGCTGCTCTGGTGGATCACTGCGCTGCCGATGGCCATGCTGCTTCTGCTGCCGCTGCATGACCGGCCCAGTCTCTGGGCGCTCGCCTTCTGGTGGTTCAAACCCTTGTTCGAGGCCCCGCTGCTGTTCTGGCTCAGCCGCGCCCTGTTCGGCGATCACGCAAGCGTTGCAAGCACGGCTCGTCAGCTGCCGCGGGCCTTTCCGCGCCGACTCTGGCCTTATCTGTTCTGGCGGCGCCTCACGCTCGCGCGCAGCTTCACGATGCCGGCGACGCTCCTCGAGGGGCTGAGCGGACGCACCCGGCGCGAACGACTCCGTATACTCGGCAAACGAACCAGTGCCGCATCCTGGCTCACCATCGTTTGCGTGCATCTCGAGGCCATCCTCTGGCTCTCCGCACTGCTGCTGCTCGCCTTTCTGATCCCTGAGGGTCTTCCGGATCTGGACCTGCTCGCCGTGCTGTTCGATGAACAGTCGCTGGTCTACTGGATCGGCACCCTTTGTGCCGTCGCCACCATGTCGCTTATCGCGCCCTTTTACGTCGCGGCCGGCTTTGCGCTCTACCTCGGCCGCCGCACCGAGATCGAGGCATGGGACCTCGAACTGATCTTCCGTCAAGCCGTTTCCCAGTCCGCAGCGCGCGACATCAGGGGACCGAACCCAGACAGGCCAATCACCATGGCACCGCCGACCTTCGGGTTGTTCCTGCTCTTGGCTACCGCCTTGGTGCAGCCGGTAACGGCACAGCCCCTAACACAGCCCCAAACACAGCCTCCAGCCCAGCCTTCAGCGCAGCCATCGGCGGGGATCGGCGCAACCATGCCAACGCCGGATGAGGCGAAGACCCTGATCGAGACCGTGCTAGCCGACGATGATTTCGGCTCCACCCGCGAGGAGCGGGTATGGGTCTATGTCGGCGACGGCAACGCGGATTCCGAAGATGCCAATCCACCCGACTGGCTGCCGATGCGGCTGATCATCGCCATCGCCGAGGCAGCCAAGTGGATCATTGCGGCACTCGCCTTGGCCGCACTTGCACTGATCCTCTACCGACTCTGGCTGGAACTGCGCGGCCTGACGCCCGCTTGGCCGCGCCACCGTGGCCGCTCCGGCGCATCGGCAACCTTGGTCCGTGACGGTGTCCCGCGGCAGGATCTGCTGCCGGCGGATATCCCGAGCGCCGTGCATGCGCTGCTTGCAGCCGGTGATGCCCGCGGCGCCCTCGGCCTGCTGTATCGAGCGCAGATTGCCCACTTGCGCACGCTCGGACTCGACATCCCGGACAGCGCCACGGAGGGCGACTGCATAAGCGCCGCGGCACGCAGAGCGCCGACGCAGCAGCTCGACTGGCTGCGACACCTGTTGCAGCTCTGGCAGGCGGTGGCCTATGCGCACCGGACAGTGGATGCCAAAGACATCGCGCGGTTGCTGGCCACGCGGCCGGCGGTCCGGAGCGAAACAGCAGCGGACGCGCAACGATGAAGCGGCAGTTAGGCAACCCCGTCGCATGGCTCCTCGGACTGCTCGCTATGGTCATCGCCGTGGCCGGCGCGCTCTGGTTCGACCGCAACTTCGAGCAACAAACCCGCGAGTTCCCTAGCGGCTACTCCGCGGCCGCCATGCGCAATCCGTTTCTCGCCGCGGAGCGCTTTCTAACGGAGGTCGGCATCGCCACCGAGAGTGTCGCGGGCCGCAATCTCTTGCGCGAGCTGCCGCCGCCAACCGACATGCTGGTGTTAAACGGATTGGGGCCCCTGAATGCCGAGCGCCGGCGGCAGTTGCATGCCTGGCTGACGGCGGGCGGGGCCGTCCTAGTCGAGGCGCGCCAAGTGCTGGCGCCCGATGAGCGACCGCGCACGGATAACTTTCTGGCCAATCAGGGCGTCGCGCTGCGCTCGATCGACGAGGCGGACGAGCGCGCTGAGGTGATCGCCGAGATCTCGATGGACGGTTACCCCAAGGCGATCAGGGTCGGCTTCGTGCCGGAGTTCTTCCTGCAGGATCTATCCGGCGATTCGATCGGCAGCGTCTCGGCCGACGGCCGCGCCCGTCTGCTGCAGTACCGCATCGGCGACGGTCTGTTGAGCGTGACCAGCGACAACGTCTTCCTGACCAATGGCGACATCGGCAACCACGATCATGCGCTGTTTCTGGCCTTGATGAGCGCGCAAGCGGGCAAGGTATGGCTCCTCTACGACCAAAGCATGCCGGGCCTGACTACCCTGCTCTGGCAGGCCGCGCCCCAGGTGGTCATCGCCGCGGCCCTGCTGTCGGCAGGCCTGCTCTGGTATCTGGGCGGACGGATCGGGCCGCTGCTGCCAAACCCGCCGCGCGACCGGCGCGACCTGCTCGACCACATGGAAGCGGCCGCCGACTTCCTCTGGCGGCATGGACGCGGCAGCCTACAACTGGCGGCGACCCGAAAGCGTGTCGAACAGGCTTGGATGCGCCGCCACCCGTTGCTGCGCGAGATGGACAGCAGCGAGCGCGCCGGCTGGATCGGCGAACAAACGGGGCTCGTCCAGGCGGAGGTCCAGCAAGCGCTCTACAGCCGACCGCGCGACGACGATGACCTGGTCCGCCAGACCGGCCTGCTCCAGCGGATCTGGAACGCACTCTAAGAAGATTTCCGCATTCGACATCGACAGACGGCCCAAAAATGACAGAGTCCCAGCAATCCAAAACAGCCTCGACAACGCAGTCGGCGCCGGAACCCATTGCCGGCGCCAGCGCCATGCTGCAAGCGCTGGAGCAGCAGATCAACCGGGCCGTGATCGGCCAACAGCAGGTGGTGCGCGAGCTGATCGTCGCCGTGGCGGCGGCCGGCCATGTGTTGCTCGAAGGCCTGCCGGGAACCGGCAAGACATTGCTGGTCCGCGCGCTGGCCCAGGCCGTCGGCGGGCGCTTTGCGCGTATCCAGTTCACCCCGGACCTGATGCCGAGCGACGTCACCGGTCACGCCATCTTCGACAGCAAGAGCCAGCAGTTCGAGATCCGCCGCGGACCCATCTTCTGCAATCTGCTGCTCGGCGACGAGATCAACCGCGCACCCGCCAAGACACAGTCGGCCATGCTCGAGGCCATGCAGGAGCAGCAGGTAACGGTCGAGGGCCAGTCGCTTGCACTCGAGCGACCCTTCCTGGTACTTGCCACACAGAACCCGATCGAGCACGAGGGCACCTATCCGCTGCCGCAGGCGCAGCTCGACCGATTTCTGATCAAGGCATTCATGCCCAACCCGAGTGCCGCGGACGAGCTGCAGATGGTGCGCCAGGTGACTACCGGCTCGGTCGGCGACCAGCTCGATCTGTCGCGCGTCTCGCAGGTGCTGAGTACGACGGATCTTTTGCAAATCCAGTTGACGGCAGCGACGCTGGTCATCGACGACAGCATCCTCGACTACGCCCTAAGCATGGTGCGCGCCACCCGCGAATGGCAGGGCATCGAGATCGGCGCCGGTCCGCGCGCGAGCATCGCCATGGTGCGCGCGGCGCGCGCTCATGCGTTGGCCAGCGGCAACGGCTTCGTGACGCCGGACGACGTCAAGGCGGTCGCACGCCCCGTGCTGCGCCATCGCATCAAGCTCGGCGCCGACCTCGAGATCGAAGGTTATGAGGCAGACGGAGTGCTGTCGGAACTGATGACCAGTGTCAGAGCGCCTCGTGCCTGACCGGCGGCGGCACGCAAATCCGCTCCGACCTGGTCAGCTGATGCACCGACCCGAGCGATGAGGCCGCGCCGCCCGCTGATCTTGATGCTCGGACTCTGGACCGGGCTCGGCCTGGCGGCGGTCATCTGGCCGATCGCACACCAGCTATGGCAGGGGTTCGCTGTACTGCTTGCGGCTGTGGCCGCGGCGGATCTACTGCTCTTGCTCGGCACCCGCCCGCCCGCTCTCCGGCGCCGGGTCGACGCCATACTGCCTCAGGGCGTCTGGCGCCCGGTCGAGCTCAGTCTGTCCAATCGCCATCGGCGCACGCTGCGCCTTGACTGTTACGACCTGCATCCCGCGGAGTTCGAGACGCGCGACCTCCCGCAAAACCTGACACTGGCGCCGCTCGAGCGGCTGCGCCTCAACTACTCGGTCCGACCACCTCGGCGCGGGCCGCGGCGCTTCGCCGGCTGCGACCTGCGGCTGCACTCACCGGCCGGCCTCTGGAGCCGCACCCGGCGTGTTGGGCCCGTGCTCGACGTCCGGGTCTATCCGAATTTCGCCGAGATCAGCCGCTACACACTGCTCGCGGCCAACGACCGGCTGGCACAGATCGGCGTGCGCCGCCTGCAGCGTCGCGGCGGCGGCGGAGAATTCCATCAACTGCGTCAATACCGCCGCGGCGACAGCCTGCGCCAGATCGACTGGAAGGCGACATCACGGATGCGCAGGTTGATCGCCCGCGAGTATCAGGACGAGCGCGATCAGCGCCTGCTGTTCCTGCTCGACTGCGGACGCCGCATGCGCCACATCGACGCTCAGGGCCGCGGCCATCTGGATGAGGCGCTCAACGCGCTGCTGCTGCTCGCCTATGTGGCGGTGCAGCAGGGCGACGCGGTCGGCCTGATGACCTATGGCGGACCCAAGCGCTGGTTCGCGCCGCGCAAAGACCCGAATACCGTCAACCGATTGCTTGCCGAGCTATACGATGTCCAGGCCGGTCTGGGCGCCGCCGACCCCTTGGCCGCCGCACGCGAGCTGCTGCAGCGGCAGCCCCGTCGCGCCATGGTGGTATTCGTGACCAATAGCCGCGACGAGGACCACGACGAGCTGCTGCGGGCGGTGCAGGTCCTGCGCCGGCGTCACCTGGTGCTGGTGGCCGATCTGCGCGAGTCCATGCTCGACGAGACCCTGGGCAGCCCCGTCAGCGACCGTGCTGGCGCGCTGCGCTTCCACGGCGTGCAATCCTACCTCGCCGACCGCCGCCGCCAGCACGAGCGGCTCCAACACATGGGCGCCTATGTACTGGACCTGCTGCCGCGGCAACTGCCGGCAGCGCTGATCAATCAGTACTTCGCGATCAAGGGCGCCGGCCTGCTTTGACCGCGGCGCTCGGCTCCTCCGGCCACCGTCTTCACACTGCACCCGATGGCCGACACCGCCAGATGAACAGGCCCAACGGCGTCGAATCGCGCCTTCGTCAACCCGCGCCTGGTCGATTTCCAGTCGATTACCAGCCATTGGGCTCATCGAGGGCCTGTCCAGAAAGCACCTTCCTCAAGAACGCAGGCCCGCCAGCTTCCAACGCACGATAATGCCTGTAGGCTTCAGCTCCGAACCAGTGTGGTGCCAAAAGAAAAAGCGTCGTGGTGATTTGCCCCTGGCTATCGAATCCATCTCCGGGAAAGGCGCCAAGCAAGCGATCTCTCTCAGCCGGCGGCATCGTTGCGAACATGGTGACATACGCGATGTACTCATGGGCCTGGATCGTCGGTTCCGAAAGATGGAAGTTGGCCGCGGCAATGGCATGCGCCACCTCATGCGAAACCCAGCTGCGGTAGGGAATCCGCGGCATTGGAGCAACGCCTGGGTGTGCCGATGCAGCGCCGCGAGAGGGCGGCAGCAGATAAACGCAGCGTTGCGGATGCACGTAGCAGGCCACCGCATGCGGATCGATGCCGTGAGGAAGCCTATCGACGACTTTGATTCTGACAAATGCGCTCGTATCGAAGCCTGCATCGCGCAAGAAATCACGCGCATCCGCCGCCGCCTCGCAGATGATCTGCACCCAGTCGCAGCGGCGATCGACGGTGACCAGGACGCTGTCGGAACAGCTGACTTCGAGGGACTGCACACTGGTGGCCGCGCATAGCAATAGCGCCGCTATTGACCGAGACATCCACGCGAGCCTGTTCATCTCGAACTCAGCTGTAAATAGGTTGGCGCTTCATCCACCAGAACTCATCCACCGGAGCTTGCGCCCCGGCTGACGGGCGCACAGGCTCAAGCGCTAGCGAGCCGATACCTTCGGCATCGGTGGGTTGGCGTTATTGGCGTTGAGATGTGCCGACAATGCCATCATCCCACCCTTCAAGACGTACACGTTACTGAAGCCGACGTGCCGTAACGCGGTGCCGACGACTGTGGCACGGGTTCCGGATTTGCAGACAACGAGCACTGTCTTGTCGTGCGGAATCCGATCCAGGTTTTCGGCGAGGAACACCTCATTGATCGGCACCTGCATGCTTCCGGGCAGGGTCACCCGCAACAGATCAGACTCATTTGGCGTTCGCACGTCCAGAGCGATGATCTCCTCGCCAGCCTGAAGGTCCTTGACCAGTTGCTCAGGTTTGACCAAGTGCAGTGCTTTGCCTGTCTGCGCGGCAACAGCCGGCGCGAACAGTTCCGCGTAGCTCGCTGCCAGTGCGGCATCGTACCCGCTGGCGGCGGCACCAAGACTGACCAGCGAAGCCAGCCCGGCCATCAACAAAACGCAATATTTCATGGCGAACCTCCTGCCTCCGTGTCGTATTGAGCAATCTCTCATTTAGAAAGATATGCCCAAATACTGATCAAGCCCGTGTCCATCTCAGGGTCTTATGACGTCGGTCATCAACTGCAGCTAAAACGCGGAATGCAATGATAAGCGCCCTTTCCTCCGCATCAGTCGTCCAATCGCCCGAGCGGCGGTGGGCGGTGTTGCGGCCGATAGCCAATCGCCAATCGCAATCGCCACTCAATGCTCCGCAGCAGCCAACTACGGAAACCTCGCACTGTCGAGCTGTGTCGAGTCGCCCAACCCTGCGGGCGAATCGGAGCTTCCTGCACTACCACAATAAGAGCAGGGTTTTCCCCGCTGGTCTTCGGGTCGTTCACGGCGC
>CAVPHF010000028.1:0-307123 GCA_963704155.1 uncultured Gammaproteobacteria bacterium | reverse complement strand
ATTACCACGCGCAAGTTCGAGGGGAAGTGATGACGGATAGCGATCTCACCATGGCAACCGATCAAGAAATCCGTCGCCCAAACCTCGAGCGGCGACCGTTAGAGCGACGCGCGATCATGAACAATCTCCTGACCGTGCTCACCTGGGTTGCCGCGATGCTTGCCTCGATCCCGCTACTGTCGGTGATCTATATGCTACTGGCGCAGGGTGGCACGCGGCTGTTTGGCGCCGACTTCGTCGAAGTGCTCACCGAGCTGCCGCCAGCTGGTTTCGAGATGGGCGGTGGCATCGGTCCGGCCATTGTCGGCACCTTGCTGATGGTTGGTATCGCGGCCCTGATCAGCGTCCCGTTCGGCCTGTTTGCGGCAATCTATCTGGCCATGCTCGAACCGGACGGCAAGATCGCCACCACAGCGCGCTTCTTGGCCAAGGTGCTGACCGGCTTCCCTTCCATCCTGGCGGGTGTGTTCATCTACTCGGTGCTCGTGATCAACTTCGGCTATTCGGCCTTGGCCGGTGGCGTCGCGCTTGCGGTGTTGATGCTGCCAACGGTCGTGTTGGCTGCCGAAGAGGCGATCAAGCAGGTGCCGCAGCGTATGAAAGACGCTGCCTATGGCATGGGCTGCACCCGCACCCAGGTGATCACCAAGGTCGTGTTGCCCACCGGTCTGCCAGGTATCCTCACCGGCATCCTATTGGCCATCGCTGGCGCCGCGGGTGAGTCGGCGCCGTTGTTGTTCACGGCCCTGTTCAGCAATTACTACATTAGCGAGCTGATGGAGCCGACCGCGTCGCTATCGATCCTGATCTACAACTTCGCGGGCATGCCCTTCGAGAACCAGATCGAACTGGCCTGGACCGCGTCCCTCGTGTTGGTGCTGATCGTGCTCGTGTTTAATATCCTGGCACGGCTGTTCGGCCAGCCAAAGGTCTAATCGCCAAAGGTCTAGTCGCCAAAGGTCTAATCGCCAAAGGTCTAGTCGATAGCCTTCGACACTACACTGGCTATGGCGCTCGCTCGCGGGTCCGCCCGTCGGGTGGCGCCTTACCCCCAATCGAATCGAGGTCGCGACATTGAATGCTCTAACCGAAATGCCCTTCGTGGCCGAGCGCTTCACGCCCGAGGGCAGTCCCCTGATCGACTGCCACGTCGACAAGATCTTCTACGGCGATTTCCTTGCCGTGCGCGATAGCCATGTACCGATCGAGAAGAACAAGATCACGGCCTTTATCGGCCCCTCTGGCTGCGGTAAGTCGACCGTGCTGCGCAGCCTCAACCGCATGAACGACCTCATCAACGTATTCCGCTTCGAAGGCACCGTGATGTATCACGGTCAGGACATCTACGCCAAGAACGTAGACCCCGTGGTTGTGCGCCGCTACATCGGCATGGTGTTCCAGCAACCGAACCCATTCTCGATGAGCATTTATGACAATGTCGCCTTCGGACTACGCCTGAACCGATTCAAGGGCGACTACGACGAAAAGGTGCAAAAGGCATTGGAGCGCGCGGCGCTCTGGAAGGAGGTCAAGGACAAACTGAAGAACAGCGGCCTGTCGTTGTCTGGTGGCCAGCAGCAACGTCTGTGCATCGCGCGCGCCATTGCCACCGAGCCGGACGTGTTGCTGATGGATGAACCCTGCTCCGCGCTCGACCCCATCGCGACGCGTCAGGTCGAGGAATTGATGCTCGAACTGCGAAGCCGTTTCACCGTGGCGCTAGTGACCCACAACATGCAGCAGGCGACCCGCGTTGGTGATACCACGGCCTTTTTCTCGGTGGACATTTCCCATGCTGGCCGCACAGGCTATTTGGTCGAGATGGGGCCGACTAGGCAGATCTTCGAAGCGCCGCGCGAACGTCTAACCAAGGAATACGTGGCCGGCGAGTTCAGTTGACCGCGGCCCGACCCGCCTAACGCAGCTCGGCCTTCACATAGTCGAGGATGCGCTGCGGCAACCGAACGTATCCCAGCCGTTCGGTGACCTCCTGCCCTGGGCCCAAGCCGTATTCGATCATCGACAGCAGCGTCGGCAACTTCGCGGGGTCGTCATAGGATTTGCGCAATATCAGCCAGGATAGGGCGATGATCGGATAGGCCGCTTCACCCGAAGGGTCGGTCGCAGCCGCCAAAGGGCGTTCCGGGACGGGCGAGTCCAGCGCAGCCTCGAAGCCAACCTTGCCTGGCGCAACGAAGCCACCGGCCTGATTTTCCAACGCGGCCATGTGGATGCCCGGCAAGAACCCATAGGCATACTGTACGTACCCGATACTGGCCGGAATCAGCCGCACGTTGGCCGCCACACCGGCATTGCCCCGGCCGCGCACCAGGTGCCCCGAACTCTTCAGCCGATCGGGCCAATTCGGCGTCATCGTGGTGCCAATCTCATCGGCAAAGGCTGGGCTGATCGCAGTCAAATAGCGGGTAAATTTGTACGTGGTGCCGCTGGAATCACTTCGGGCGATGACGGTAATGGGTAGATCCGGCAGCATGATATCCGGGTTGTCCTTTGCAATCTTCGGATCATTCCAGCGCTGAATGGTGCCTAGGTAGATACCCACCAGCGCCTCGCGACTCAGCCTCAGCCCCGGCATGTCGTCCAGGCTGTAGATCACGGCGATGCCACCAGCGGCGAAGGGGACCTGGTAGACACCATCTGGTACGCGCGCCACCTGTTCTTCGCTAAGGCGTAGGTCAGACCCGGCAAAATCGATCCGTCCCTCGATCAGATCCCGAACGCCGCCGCTCGTGCTCGTGCTCTGGTAGTCCACCCTCACATTCTCCTGCTCGCGGGAGAAGTCGCGGAACCAACGGTAATACAAAGGAGCGGCAAAACTGGCGCCGGCACCAGTCAGTTTGACAGGTTTATCGTCCGCGGCGAGGCACGGCGCGGCGACGACGAATAGCGATAGCAGGCCCGACAGAAGACCAGCCAGGATCAAGGGTTGCGATGAACGGTCCATATCGGGATCTGTGGATAAGTGAAAAGCCAGAGCGTATCGTGCCAGAGAGTATCAGGGCAAAGCATCCCATAGGCTCGCGACAGGAGCAACCAGCCGCAAAAGGCAGGCTTTTTGGTGTCCCCGCCCGACCCGCTTCAACAGGATCCCGCCTGGTCTCAGCATCATCGGTCGGGCACTTGGTCCCCAGACCGCACCTTCGCTTTGCTCCATGGCGCGCAGCGACTGAACTGCGCCTGATCGACCGCCGTCTGATCCGATACCGCCGCCTTGGCCCCCTTTTCCTCGCCGTTGCCGTCACTGCGAACCAGGGATGGGTTCGCCGAATACGCGTTGAGAGTTTCCTCGCACGTCTCGGTGACGACGCCGCGTGGGCTCGGCTGGTCGGCGGTCATGGTTGCTAGAACCGAATTACGGCAGACCGCGGTCGGGCGGGGGCGGGGCGATGCAGGCAATGCTCATCTGAGCTTGCTTGGCGAGGACAGTAGCACCTGTTAAGTGGTCTGCCAACATAGCTGACAACGGGAAGAGAGCCAAAGGGAGGAAGTCTTATGGGCACCGCAGTGACAACCGTTTCCTCGGGGGGCACCCGCCAAATCCGTGACCTTGGCCGTAGCGCGTGATGCCGGGGCTTACATGCGTGAGGTTCGGTATGAGGTGGGTTGCGGTCTCTGGACCGAGAAGCCGCGGACCACGGCTCTGGGCTAGATCTGTGCCGGATCGGCGGTGAAGGTGATGGTGAGCCAGCGGTCCGGCCCGGCGCCGCCGATCGCTTCACCGATCTCGGTGCGCAGGGCGTCGATAGCGGTGACCGGCAGACAGAGGTCGGGCGGCACGAAGATCGAGATCTCGATGAAGCGTGCGCGTCCCGTCTTAGAGAGATAGCTGCGGTAGTCCAGGAAGCCGTGGCGTTTGATGAACTCCGCCATCACCGCGCGCACCTGCGTATCGGTCTCTGGCGGGCTGATGAGCAGGATCTCGGCGAAGGACTCGCGTGCGTCACGCAGCGGCAGCGGCATGAGCACCAACGTAATCAGGGCCAGCGCGAGCGGGTCCATGAAGCGGATCAGTCCCTCGGCGGCTGTCCCGCGGATCAGCAGCGCGGCCGCGAAGGCGACCAACAGTGCGCTGCCCACCGTTCGCAAAGCGAACTAGAAATGCTCATCCTTCAGGGTCCTGGGACTTGGCCGATGCTGGCAGCCGCAACAACCGTTCGCTGCGCCAGACACGAACGATGCGCACGCGCGACGGGTCCCGGCGGTAGACGACCCGGAAGGGCGGATGGATCAACTCACGCAGGAAGGGTTGGTCAAACTCCGGAACGATCCGTCCGATCTCCGGGTGGTCGGCAAGCGCCTCCACGCGTTGGAAGATCTCGGCGACAAGCCGGTCGCCGACCTCCGGCCCCCCTTGTTCGCCGTACCATTCCTGGATGCCAGTCAAGTCGCTGAGCGCGGACTCGGCGAAGCTGACCCTGGCGACGGTCATGTCCCTATGCCAAGCCGAATCTGGCCTTGGCATCAGAGAGGGAGACCTCGCGGCCAGCGTCCAAGTCAGCCAATCCCGCGACCACGGCGCGCATGAAGGCGCGTTCCTCCGCGCCCTGCTCGTAGTCGGACACGGATTGCATGACGGCGACTCCGCGCCCTCTACTGGTGAGCAGCACCGGCCTATGAGCCTCGGCAGCGTGTTTGACCACGCGGCCGGGGTTGACCTTAAGGTCAGCTAACGGGATCACGTCTTCGGAGAATTTCACACTCATCGATACCAACCTCTCTTCTTGCTTGGCGCCGACAGTAGCACCTGTTAAGTGGTCTGCCAACTGCGCATGGCGTCGATCGCGGTCACCGGCAGACAGAGGTCGGGCGGCACCAAGACCGAGATCTCGATGAAGCGCGCGCGTCCGGTCTTGGAGAGGTAGCTGCGGTAGTCCAGGAAGCCGTGGCGTTTGATGAACTCCGCCGTCACCGCGCGCACCCGCGCATCGGTGTCGGATGGGCTGATGAGCAGGATCTCGGCGAAGGACTCGCGTGCTTCACGCAGCGGCAGCGGCATGAGCACCAACGTGATCAGGGCCAGCGCGAGCGGGTCCATGAAGCGGATCAGTCCCTCGGCGGCTGTCCCGCGGATCAGCAGCGCGGCCGCAAAGGCGATCAACAGCGCGCTGCCCATCAGCGCCGAGAGCAGCCAGGCCTTCACATCCAGCCGCACCAGGCCGGAGTCGATGCGCTCGGCCTGGCGCCTCAGCCACCACCAGATCCCGAATGAGATCAGCGTGACCAGCGCTGCATAGCTGAGCGCAATGCCGAATTCGGGCTCGTAGCCACCCTTGAGGAGGCTGTTCACCGCGCTCAGGAAGGCATAAGCGACCAGCACCATCAGCGTTGATGCCTTTAGTGCGATGACCAAGGGCTCCAGATGCCAGAAGCCGTATTGGAACCGACGATGATCGCATTGCGTTGCGACCAAGCGGGCAACCTTCAGGGTCAGCAACGAAATAGCGGCATCGATCAGGGAGAAGAGGCCATCGAAGATGATTGCGGGCGAACGCGCCGCGAGTCCCAACTGGATGCCGAGTCCGGCGATGACGAGGGTCGCGGCGACGGAGAGCCATAACAAGCGGGCCTCCAACTCGCTGCGCAACCGCATTACGCGTTCGATCTGCATTGTTTGCTACTCAGACTTTGGCACCGCAAAGACAGCCCAACGCGGCAGCGGGTCCGACCAAGACGCGGTTGCCGCCGATGCCGGCTAGCGCTGCGATCTGCCCGTCTGGGTGCAGCGGGGTTATCCGGTCCCCAGGGACGGGCGACTACGGTCGCCCTTGAGGGCCAGCACGGCGGACTGAAGCCCCCTGCCCGGGGCCGACTAAAGTCGGCACCTGGGGAGGCGGACTTCAGTCCGCCGTGAAGACGCAACACGGGCGACTAAAGTCGCCCGCCCCCAGGAGCCGGATAAAAGTACATTTTGTAGACTATTATCGTAAGCCCCTGGGTGTCGGCAAGTTCACGATCTACGTCACCCTGCATCGTGACCGCGCGCTGGCCGTCGACGCGATGGATGCGTCACCGGCCTCCGTCCTCTAGCCCAAAAAACTAGGCCCGGTCCGCATTACTAGCAAAAGGCAAGACCTGGAGACCCCGTCCGCTCAGACCCCGTCCGCACGCTACCGCAGTCTGTTCGCCGACGAGATCCCGGAGGCCGGGCTGCTAGGCGTCCCGAACTGGAACGCGCGAGATCGGGCGTCCTGCCCCCGACGGTGTCATGCACCCATCCGTCAAGACCGATGTCGTCTTCCGCGTGGCCGAGGTCGGGGTCGGTTGGACATTCGCGATTCCACGCGTATAGTCTGCCGATTGTTGCACTGCAGCAAACCACTGGAGACCCCCCATGTCGCTCAGACCCTTCAACAAATTGTTGGTCGCCAACCGCAGCGAGATCGCCATCCGTGTCTTTCGCGCGGCCAACGAGCTCGGCATCCGCACCGTCGCGATCTATGCGCAGGAAGACCGCCTGTCCATCCATCGCTCCAAGGCCGACGAGGCCTATCCGCTGAATACGGACAAGGGCCCGGTGGGGGCCTATTTGGATATTCAGGGCATCATCGATATCGCGCTGGACAAGGGGGTCGACGCGATCCATCCCGGCTATGGCTTTTTGTCGGAGAATCCGGGGCTCGCCCGCGCCTGTACCGACAACGGCATCGCATTCATCGGTCCGCGGGCGGAGCTGTTGGCACAGATGGGCGACAAGACCGCGGCCCGGGAGCTGGCGCAGCGCGCCCAAGTGCCGACCCTGCCCGGCACCGAAGAGGCGGTCGAGGACCGCGCGGCGGCGATGCAGGTGGCCGAGCAGATCGGCTTCCCGCTGATCATCAAGGCCGCCCATGGCGGCGGCGGCCGCGGCATGCGCGTGGTGCGGGCGCCCGAGGACCTCGGCAAGCTGTTGGATGAGGCGCGCACCGAGGCATTGAACGCCTTCGGCAACGGCGCGGTGTTCCTGGAGCGCTTCATCCAGCACGCCAAGCACATCGAGGTGCAGATTCTCGGCGACCGGCACGGCAACGTGGTGCACCTGCACGAGCGTGACTGCTCCGTGCAGCGCCGGCATCAGAAGGTCATCGAGGTCGCCCCCGCGGTGGACCTGGCCGACGCCACGCGGCATGCCCTGTGCGACGCGGCGGTGCGACTGGCGCGGGAGATCGGCTACGACAACGCCGGCACCGTGGAATTCCTGGTCGACGCCGACAGCGGCGAGTGGTTCTTCATCGAGATGAACCCGCGCATCCAGGTGGAGCACACCATCACCGAGGAGATCACCGACGTCGACCTGGTGCGCTCGCAGATCCTGATCGCCGCCGGCCGCAAGCTGCACGATGCGGACATCGGCATCCCTGCCCAGGACGCCATTCCCCGCAACGGGTTTGCCGTGCAGGGCCGCATCACCACCGAGGACCCGGAGAACGGCTTCGCGCCGGACATCGGGCGCATCCTCACCTACCGCTCGCCGGCCGGCTTGCGGCATCCGCCTGGATGCGGCCATCGCCACCACCGGCGCCGTGGTCACGCCCTACTACGACTCCCTGCTGGTCAAGCTCACGGTCCGCTCGCCGCGCTGGGAGAACGCCCTGGAGCGCATGCAGCGCGCGTTGCATGAGTTCCGCGTCCGCGGCGTGAAGACCAACATCCCGTTCCTGGAGAACGTGATCAAGGACGAGACCTTCCGCGCCGGCAAGGCCACCACCCGGCTGATCGATACCAACCCGACCCTGTTCGACTTCAAGCCCCGGCGCGACCGGGCCAGCAAGCTCTTGGCCTATCTCGGCGACGTCATCGTCAACGGCAACCCCACGGCCAAGGGCTGGAAGCCGGATGCGGACTTCACCCCCGCGCCGCTGCCCCACTACGACCACGGCCAGCCGCTGCAACCGGGCACCCGCGATCTGCTGCGCGAGCTCGGCCCCAAGGGCTTCGCGGACTGGACCCTGGCCCAGCCGCAGGCGCTGTTCACCGACACCACCCTGCGCGATGCCCACCAGTCCCTGCTCGCCACCCGCATGCGCGGCGACGACATGCTGCGCGTCGCCGAGATCATCGCCCACCGGGCGCCGAACCTGTTCTCGCTGGAGATGTGGGGCGGCGCCACCTTCGACACCTGCATGCGCTTCCTGGACGAGGACCCCTGGGAGCGTCTGGCCAAGCTGCGCGAGCGCATCCCCAATATCTGCTTTCAGATGCTGTTGCGTGGTGCCAACGCGGTCGGCTACTCCAATTATCCCGACAACGTGGTCAACGCCTTCGTGCGCCGTGCGGTCGAGAACGGCATGGACATCTTCCGCATCTTCGACAGCCTGAATTATGCCGAGAATCTTTACCCGGCCATGGCGGCGGTGCTCGACGACGGGCGCGCCGTCTGCGAGGCGGCGATCTGCTACACCGGCAACATCCTGGACCCGAAGCGCGACAAGTACGACCTCGCCTACTACGTCGACATGGCCAAGGACCTCGAGGCCCGCGGCGCCCATATCCTGGCCATCAAGGACATGGCGGGCCTGCTGCGACCGTATGCGGCGGACAAGCTGTTCCGTGCCCTGAAGGACGAGATCGGCATCCCGATCCACTTCCACACCCACGACACCTCGGGGCTCAACGCCGCCTCGGTGCTGCGCGCCGTGGATGCCGGGGTGGATGTGGTGGATGGCGCCATCGCCGGTCTGTCCGGCTGCACCTCCCAGCCCAATCTCAACGCCATGATCGCGGCCCTGGAGAACACCGAGCGCGCTTCCGGCATCGACCGCGACGCGCTGGACGAGCTCTCCCACTACTGGGAGCACGTGCGGACCTTCTACAAGCCCTTCGACACCAGCGCCCCCCACGGTACCGCCGAGGTCTACCTGCACGAGCTGCCCGGCGGTCAGTTCACCAACCTGAAGGAGCAGGCCAGCGCCATGGGCCTGGGTCCGCGCTGGCCCGAGGTCGCGCGCACCTACGCCGAGGTCAACCAGCTGTTCGGCGACATCGTCAAGGTCACCCCCAGCTCCAAGGTGGTCGGCGACATGGCCATCTTCCTGGTCACCCGCGGCATCAAGGCCCAGGACGTGCTGAACCTGGCCCCCGGCTCGGTGCCCTTCCCGGAATCCGTCATCGACATGCTGGCCGGTGGTCTCGGCCAGCCCAAGGGCGGCTGGCCCGAGGCGTTGCAGCGCGTCGTGCTGGGCGACCGCCCGGCCATCAAGGACCGTCCCGGGCTGCATGCCGCGCCGGTGGACTTCCAGGCCTTGAAGTCCGAGCTGGCGGAGCAGCTCGGCCGCGAGCCGAGCGACGAGGACCTGCTGAGCCACCTGATGTATCCGAAGGTGTTCGAGACCTTCGACAATCGGCGCCAGCAGTACGGCGACCTCTCGGCGCTGCCGACGCCGGCCTACTTCTATGGCCTTAGCATCAACGAAGAGATCGCGGTGGAGATCCAGCCGGGCAAGACCCTGTTCATCAAGCTGCTGCACCTCGGCGAGGCGGACAAGCACGGCAAGCGTATGGCGATCTTCGAGCTCAACGGCGACTCCCGCCATGTCGAGATCCAAGACCGCGGCCTGGTGGTGGATGTCGCCTCGCATCCCAAGGCCAACCCGGACGACCCGCGCGAGGTCGGCGCACCGATCCCCGGCAAGATCTCGGACATCTCGGTGGCGGTCGGCGACAAGGTGGTCAAGGGCGATGCCCTGCTCACCCTCGAGGCGATGAAGATGTTCACCACCGTGAGCGCCCCGATGGCAGGCGTCGTGCACAGCATCGACGTGGATGGAGACGCCACGGTGGAGGCCAAGGATCTGCTGCTGCGGTTGCGCTGAGGTGCTTGGCCCAGTGCCGCCCCGGCAGGTTGAGCCTTGAGCTGACAGCCATCCGGATCGCCAATTCGGCGAGTTCGCGGTCGGAGACCTTGATTCCAGCCTCATAAGTATTTTCGTCAAGTTGTGCTTGGATCCGCAGCCCTTCGTCCGTTGCCGTGTTTCCGATCAAATTCACGACAGTCTCGCAACTGACCGAGGGACGACCGCGCCAGTTTTGAGTGATGTGGCAGAACATCCGATGCTCGATCTTGTTCCACTTGCTGGCTCCTGGCGGTGGGAGGTGACGACCTTGAATGGTAGCTACTCGCCCCCGAGCGTGCAGAGTTCGCCGGAGAGAGCCATCTGGATGGCGAGGAGGGGGTTGCAGCCGCGATAGGTCATGGTCTGGAGGTAGCTAGAGATGCGGCCCACGCGGCCGCGCTTACCGTTCTGGCGTGGGGGGATAGGCTGAAGTTCTTGCTCACCACGCGGGTGAGGATATTGCGGTCGCGCTTGCGCAGGTGCTTGTACTCGCTCGCCGACAGCGACTTGTTCGGGTGCTCAGCCACCCGCCAAAGGAGCAGCGGTGAGAGGGGGGGAGTCGTTACGGAAAAACATCGTAAAACGGTCGGACTTTCGTCAGAAGTTGTTGTGGGGCGGCTGCTAGTGTTCAAGTCAGCCCACAGGGACGCAGGAGTCGGCCGCCACGGACGCACCTCGTGCCGATCCTTAGCGAGACGCCTAGCACCGATATCGCAAGTCGTCTCGCAACAACAAGCTGACGAGGAACAACGCAATGAAGAAAATTGCATCACTCATCGCACTCGCGTCGTTCGCAACCGCGGCTGGCGCCACCGATATCTACCAGCAGTTTTCGGAAGGCAACCCAGACCTGCGCGCCCAACCAAATGAGTACATGGGCACAACCCAGCGCGGTGTTGGAGCGAGCGTCGATCGTTATCAGGGCTGGGCGGATGGCAATGGGGATCTGTTCAGGAGCTCCGATGTTGGGATCAGCGACCCGCACATGAGCGACCATCAGTTGCCCGATGTTTACCGCAACTTCAACGATAACCCAGACCTATGAGACCGACGCCGCATAACCGACCGGGCGAAAGGCCCGGTCCATGTACCCGCTATGGCCGCACCGTTGGTCATCAGCCGTGCCGCGCAACATGGCGTTCCCCCCTTTTGTCCCAATGCTCATCTTAATGACGCTGCCATTCGAGCAGCGTTATTCATCCCGTCCCTCCAGCAATCCTGCGGCCGCGACGGCTGCCCGACTTGCGGATATGCATGGGGGAACTGCGATGTTCGACTTCACAACGCGCATACGCCGCGCTATGACCCTGCTGATATGCCTCGGGGCACCCGTGACGGCGGCCCCCGGCAAGCTTGTTGACGGCTCGACCGCGGATGTCCCGCCCAACGCCGTTATTGCAGACGCACTCCAGGCGCTTCGCGACGACCTCGCGCCGCTGATTGTCGACGCTCAACGGAAATTCCAGATCCCGGCGATCAGCCTGGTGTTGGTGCGTCGGGACCGCACGCTTTGGGCGGAGGGTTTCGGCCACGCCGATCAGGCACGGGAGATTCCCGCAACCCCGGCCACCATCTACCGGGCCGGGTCGCTCGCCAAGCCCTTCACCGCCATTGCCGTGATGCAACTTGCCGAGCGCGACGCAATCGATATCGACCAACCGCTGAATGCCTATCTGCCCCAATTCTCGATCCGCAGCCGTTTCGACACGGTGGCAATGCCCATGACCGTCCGTGATGTGCTGAGCCACCATGCTGGCCTACCGACAGATCTGAACAAGGGCATGTGGAGCGACGTACCCTTCTCAACCGTCGCCGAGCGACTGCAGGAGGAGTATGCGGCCTTTCCGCCGAAGCTCGTGTTCTCCTATTCCAATGTCGGTTACACGCTACTCGGACACATGATTCAGGAGATCTCCGGTCTGCCTTACAGTGACTACATGCAACAAAGGCTGTTTCGGCCCCTCGGCATGGAGCACAGCGGCATGGGCGAGCCGCCACGGAGCCTGCAACCGCTCACCGCACGGGGTTATCGGGACGGAGCGCCGTTTGCGCTGCTACCCATTCGAGACGTCCCCGCTTACGGCCTATATACATCCGTGGCCGATCTCGGACGTTTCATGAGCGACCTGTTGCTCATTGCATCACCAAACGGGCCGACCTTGGTCCAAAAGGCGACGCTGGAAGAGATGATCGAGCCGCAAAACCTCGACGTCCCGCTGGACCTGGATAGCGTCAACGGGCTCGGTTGGTTCCTGGAAGACCAGACCATACCGGGCAGCGGTAAGGTCTTACGCCATAGCGGTAGCACCCTGGTGTTTGCCAGTGAGCTGATTCTGCTCCCGGAACAAGGGCTCGGCGTCGCGGTGCTGGCGAATGCCGACGGGGCCGCGCCAGTCATCTCCAGACTTGCCGAGGAGGTCCTTGCTCGAACCCTCAAGGCGATTCCCGATCCGCCTTCCACGGACCTGCTCTTGGCGGGATTGGAAAAGGAACACGCACAGCACGAAGTAACGGAACTCGCGGGCAGTTACGCTACGGACTTCGGTCTCATTTCGATTCGGCCAAAGGACTCCGAGTTATGCGCCTGCATCGTCGAGGAAACCTTCGACCTGATCCCCTATCCCAAAGGTTGGTTCGGCCTTGGCCCCAAATCCGTCGGCTCGCTGCCGGGCGCGCTTAGGCCGCTGGCGGCGATGCAATTTCAAACCCAGACCATCGACGGTCGCGAAGTGGTCGTCGCCAAGCGAGGTGCGCAGCGGATCGTGATGGGCGAAAAGGTGCCTGATGCGCCGATACCGGAGGCCTGGCTCCAACGGGTGGGCCGCTATGAACTCATGAATCCGGACGTCGATTTCCCGCTGACGGAGCCGAGGCTTAAGCTCAATGACGGACACCTGTGCATGAGCTACAAGCTGCCGAAATTGTCGACCGCGACCACCCAGGTCCCATTGCGCCCGATTTCGGACACCGAGGCAATCATCCTCGGGCTGGGCCGCACGCGTGGCGAGACATTGCGCGCGATCCGGGTTGATGGCGAGGAACGGCTGCGGTACTCAGGCTTTGTCGGTCGCAAGATCGACGATTAAGCGTGTTCCCGCCTGCCGGAACCAAGTTAAAAATCCGCACCGCTCGATCAATCCGGCAATCCCGCACTCCGGAGCGCGCTCAGCACCGTGCCCTTCATCGCGATACTAAGCTCGCTGGAATCGCTGAATGGAAATGCAAATGCCAGCCGCGTCAGGGTCACGCCCGGGCTCGACACCATTAGTTCGTCGACCTCCCACTCCGCGCTTTCGATCAGTCCGTCGGCGGCGAGCGCCGCCGCATTCCACATGCGCGCCCGTGCGTAGCCAGGATTGATCCCCAGCACGCGCTGGAACGTCGCTGCCGACTCACGATACAGTCCTTGTGTGAATCGGATCTCACCGAGGATTTCGAGATAGGAGGCCGGGGGACGCGGACTCAGCCGGCTGGCCTGCTTCAGTGCCGCGAGCGCCTCGTCGGGCCGGCCCGCATAGTTCAAGGTCCAGGCCATCAGGGCGTAGGCATCGGCATAGTTCGGTTCCACCTCGATGGCGCGTTCCGCCGCGGCAATGGCCCGCGCATGCCTGCCGCGGAAGAGTTCGACCTGACCCTTGGCGAAATACACCTGCGGCGCGTGCGGGGCCATGGCCCCCGCCTGTTCCGCAAGCTCCGCCGCTAACTCGAGCGCCCGCAACGGATGCGCCGTCCAGCCGTCGATGGCCTCCCGCGCATAGGTCATGGCGAGGCCCGCGTAGGCGCTCGCGAATGTGGGGTCCAACTCGATTGCCTGTCGGAAATGATCTCTCGCACTCAGATTCTGCAGGGCCGTGCGACTGCCGTGATCCTGCACACCACGCAGGTAATGGCCATAGGCGACCACGTTGGCGGTCGGTCGATCCGCGAGTAGCGCCTGCTCGGCAGCCGACAACTTCACCTTGAGCGCCGCGATGACATCGGACGTGATGCGGTCCTGGACGTCGAACAAATCCGTCATCAGACCCGCGTAACGCTCGGCCCACAAGGCGCGTTCGCTGCGGGCTTCAATCAGTTGAACATTGATACGCAGACGATGCTCCAAGCGCTGCACCCTGCCAACGACGACATAATCCAGCTGCATGTCCTTGGCGATCTGCCGTGCGCCCCCGATGTCGCCGTCGTATGCGAACACCGAGCCCGGCGCAATCACCAACAAGGCTTTGAGCCTCGCAAGATCCGTGATCAAGTCGGCGGTGATGCCGTTGGCGAAATAGTCCTGCTCCGGATCAGACCCCAGATTCTCAAACGGAAGCACCGCCACGGCCGGCTGACGGCCAAGCGGTCGAATCGGCGGCGGTGCGATTCCTTCCGGGCTCAGCAGCGCCCATCCAACGAAGCCGATCCCCAACGCCAACACGATGACGATCAGCCAGGCGGCGCCGGGTTCGCGACGCGGAGGTCTCACCGGTGTCGCGAAACCCTTCACGGCAATAGGGTCCGCTTCGGTCTGCTGAATCGGCCGGACATCGGCGATCAGACGGTAGCCGCTTTTGGGTACCGTTTCGATGACCCTGGGATTGTGTGCATCGTCGCCGAACACCCGCCGAAGCTTAGCGATCGCACTAGTGACCGAGTCCTCGGTCACGAATCGGCCGGGCCAGAGCTGCTGTTCGAGTTCGGCCCGACTCACCACCTGCCCGGCACGCCCCGCAAGGTAAACCAGCACCTGCATCGCCTTGGCTTCGAGCCGTGCCTCCTCGCCCTCGTGGCACACGCGCAGCGTCGACGGCTCGACGCGATAGCCGGCGACATTGAACGGCTCGGCCGCGATCAGGGTGAGCTCTGTCAAATGCGTAGCCTCGCAAAGAGCAAAATAGCTGATAAATAGAGTATTTTCATGAGAGCAATTTTTCTTCGTATGAACAACGGCATGCCGTCGGTATTCAGCTTTGAGGATAGCGCTATCTTGCGAACATGCGCTGCCCCAATCATCCGAAGCGAGCAGGCCCTGCCACATTGAACTCACCGCCGGTCCGGTCCGAGCACGCAAGACAAGGTTCCTGGATCAACCCCGTCTCGCGGAGGAGCCAACCAGGAACCGCAACAACGGCATGGGCTAGGATTTCGACGCCTATACGGCGGAAGTCGGCAGCATGGAAAAATCGGACTGAGGCCAGTCGCTCAAGACACCCCAGGTCACTCGGTTTGCTTAAACGATAGGGCCACCTTCCAGCCGTTGTAGCCGCACCTAGACGTGCCAACGGTTGGCTCACTGGCTAAGCGACGCCGGCTGGGGCATCTTGAACTGCCGGGACGACGCCGATGGACCCGCCCGCCTGGACGGCGCGCAGGATTTTTCTAGGACCTGACCTACCCTGGGTCCGGCACGAATGCCATCAGCTTCCCGTTGATGCAGCAGCGCTTGCTTGTGCGCCGCAGCCCGTCGTCGAAGACATGGCCCAGGTGGATACCTGAGCTGGCGCTGCGCACCTCTACCCCGCGCATGCCGTGGGACTGATCCTCTTGCAGGATGATGGCACCCTCCAACGTACCGAAGAAGCTGGGCCAGCCGGTGCTACTTTCGAACTTGGTCTTACTGCGGAACAGCCGTGCGCCGGTGATGGTATCCACGTACCAGCGGGCGCGCTTCTTTTCCAGGCGCGAGCCGGTGAAGGGACGCTCGGTGCCCTGCTAGAAGGCGAACCATCGCTGCTTCCGTGTCGCAATGCGTTCGTCCAGCCAGGTCCGAAAGCGCTCTTTGTTGCCCTGGTAGCCGGTAAAGCGCGAGACCTCCTTTCCTTTTTCGAATAGCACCATCGTCGGGGTCGCGACCAAGGACTGCTTTAACTTCCAGCCCGTTGGCGGCTCTGTTGCGTAGGTAGCTATCACCGGCACCTCGGACGACCAGTCGTCCAATACCTCGGCGCGGAACAGCGTGCAGAAGGGGCAGTCCTCGGCTTCGAAAACGACCAACTGCCGGGCTCGATTCAGATCCTTCGCCAGCAGCGGCTTCGGCTGCGCCTGCTCGAGCTGTCCCGGATAGGCCACCTTGGTACCGGCGAGACCGCAGTAGCCGTTCGGGTTCTTGACCAGGTAATCCTGGTGGTAGCCCTCGGCGCGGTTGTAGTTCTTGAGCGGAGCGATCTCGGTGGTAATCGACCCATAGCGCGCCTCCGTAAGGGCCCGCTGATAGGCGCTGCGTGTCCTGAGCGCAACTGTGCGCTGCGCCGCACTGTTGGTGTAGATGGCACTGCGGTAGTTGCTACCGATGTCGTTGCCTTGGCGGTCACCCTGGGTTGGATTGTGGTTCTGCCAGAAGGCGATGAGCACCTGTTCCAGCGAAACCTGGTCGGTGTCGAAGGTCACCTTGATCACCTCGGCATGATTGCGCTCGTCCGTGCGTCCGCGCCGGATGGCCTTCTCCAGCTTCAGCACATCCCGGTAGCCGGCCCGCTTGGCGTCACCGCCGGCATAGCCGGACTCGACGTCGATCACACCGGGGACGGCCGCCATGCGCTTCTCGGCGCCCCAGAAACAGCCCATGCCGAGGACAATGGAGTCGACCGCGGCGATGGCCTGAAGGGGCGCAGCGAGTAGGAAAACGGAAAGAATGGAACGGAGTATCGTCTGCATTGTGCGTATCTGCCCTTCGATTGTTTGCATCGGCCCTAAGACCGTGACCGGGGGCAAATCGTTTCATCGTGCGGTTCTTGATGGAGCCTCGGTGATGTCAAAGTTGGGCCCGGAAGGCCTCGGTCGCGTCCACACAGCGGACCCCGTGGTTCCGTCGCCGATGGGAAGCGCCCCAGAGCATCCGTCATACCTCTCCCTTCAACCAGGCTTTGCCTAAGACCGTCGAGTCGTGATTGCCGCTTTGGCAACCTGGGCAGCGATCATCGTAGTCGTTGTCGTAATCGCAGTCGGATAGTCGACAACGACAAAGATAACGACGAAGGCAAACTTGACGCATCTGCAAGCATTCGGCGCCACCAAGCAATCTACTCTCCCCGAGGGTTCCGCGCTTCCCCGTCCGGGAGGTCTTGCATGACACGCCGCAGCTCCACCTGCAGCGGCCGGGTCGTATCCAGATGCAGGTCCCGCTGGGGGAAGGCGATGACGATACCGTTGGCGTTGAACTTGTCGTTGATGGCCTGGTTCAGCGCGCTGATGGTCGGGTAGCGCAGATCGGCCGAGTCGACGAAACAGCGCAGCAGCAGCCCCAGGGCGTTGTCGCCGAAGGTCTCGAAGATGACCGATGGGGCTGGGTTGTCCAGCACGTTCTCGTTCTGACGGGCGGCCTCTTCGAGCAGGCGCATGGCCTGGCGCACGTCCGAGCCGTAGGCGATGCCGACCGAGAGGATGACCCGCGTCGTTTGGTCCGACAGGGACCAGTTGAGCAGGCGACCGGTGATGAACTCCTTGTTCGGCACCAGCAGCTCCTTGCCGTCCCAGTTGCGGATGGTGGTCGCGCGGCCGCGGATGCGCGTCACCACACCGTCGGTATCGCCGATGGTGATCACGTCGCCGATGCGGATGGGGCGCTCGAACAGGACGATGATGCCGCTGATGAAGTTGGCGACGATCTCCTGCAGGCCGAAGCCGATCCCCACGCCCAGGGCGGCGACCAGCCACTGCAGCTGCGACCAGTCGGTGCCGAGGGTCTTAAACACCAGCGCGGCGCCAACGGTGACGATGACGTAGTTGGTCAGGGTGGTGACGGTGTAGCGGCTGCCCGCCGACAGCTCGGAGAGCTTGAGCAGGATGATCTCCAGCACCGCCGGCAGCTGCTTGGCGAGCACCATGGTGATGGCGGCATAGAACAGGGCCAGCCCGATACTGGCCAGGGTGACGGGCAGAACCTGCGCCGCGCCGTCGACCGTGACGGTGTGATGCCACAGGGTGATCTGGTCCAGGATGCGCAGGGCCGGAAACAGGTCCGACCAGAGCAGCCACAGACCGAAGAACCCGTACAACAGGACGGCGGTGTTGATCAGCTTGCGGCTCGTGTCGCTGAGGGCCACCAGGTCGACCTCCGCCTCTTCGGCGTCGAAGGAGCTGCCTTCCTCGCCGACGTGCGGTGCGGTTTCGGAGCGCCGCTCCGCCTTCTCGGCCCGGCGCCGCTGCATCGCCGCATCGAATGCGAGTCGCCGGCGCGCGACCAGCAGCCAGCGCTGCCCCAGCGCCGCCCACAGGATCAACTCCACCAGGAACCAGGCGGTATCCAGCAGCACAACGCTCAACGTGCCCGCGGTGTAGAGATAACCCAACAGGGCCAGCACCCCCAGCGCGATGGGATAGACCACCAGCAGCGGATACCAGAGCCGTTGCAGTTGCCTGAAGGTCCGCCGCTGCCGTTGATGCGCGTACTCCGCCAGGACCCCTCGCCGCGGGTGCAGCAGCCGCGCGAAGGCGACGGCTAGGGACCCCATCGCGATCAGGAAGGGGATCAACCCGAGCGCCCAGCCGGCGTCGAGAGGGTCTAGTCTCGCGGCGACCATGGCCGCGAGCGCGGCAGGCAGAAAGATCCAGCTCAGCTGCTGGAGCTGCGAGCGCAGCAGCCGCAGACTGGCCTCGGGCCAGCGCAAGTGCGCGGCGGCGAGCCCGTCTTTCATGCAGATCAGGCGGAACAGGCGCAGCCAGAAGAACTGAATGGCGATCGCGATCAGCGCCCCGCCCACCGCGGTCGTGAAGTCCGTTGCCTCGGCCGAGACCTGAAGCTGCCAGCCGGTCGCCGCCGCCAGCAGCGGCCAGGGCGCGACCGCGATCACCGTCAGCCCGAGGGCCAAGAGCGTGTAGCCGAAGTGGTCTGTCGTCGGCTTGCCGAGCTTGTGGTTCAGGCCCCGAATCATCGCAATCAGGCGTCCGCGGCCCCACAGCGCCAGGGCGAGCAGCGCCACGAGCAGGGCAACGAGGGGGGAATGCGTCGCCTCATAGCCGATCGTCCGCGCCACCTGGCGCCAACCTGTGGGTGACAGGACGCGCCCCATTTGCACCGACATGGCACTGGCCTGGTCGAGCTGGAACAGCGAGGTATTACGCACCCACAGCAGGTGCTCGTCGAGGAAGGCGTCGTAGTCCGCGACCGCATCCAGCAGCCGCTGCTGGGCCGCTTCCAGCTCGCCGAGCCGGCGCAGGTGGTCGTCGTCGGCCGCGACGGCCTTCTCCAACAACTCCCGGCGATCGACCGCGAGCTCGCGCAGCTGCTGGCGCAACAGTGGCGTGGGTCCCTCTGTCGTCCCGGCGTCCGCCCCGGACATCAGCTCGGCGAGGTAGTCGTCCAGCTCCAGCAGTCGGCTCTCCTCTTCCCAATGGCGCAGGCGCCGCACGCCGATCTCGGCGGCTGTGTCCTCCCGTGCCCGGGCGGCGCGGCGGTAGTCGACCAAGTCCGGCAGGGCATGGCGCTGCTGTTGGAGCAGCCGCCCCAGCTCCTGGCTCAGGCCGCCGATCGCGACGGTGTCCCTGGCGCTCTTGAACTGGGTCTCGATGCGGCGCGCCAGCTTGTCGGCCTGCTCCGTCTGTTCGGCCAGCGCATTCTGCCCTGGCGCCGCCTGTACCAGCGCCTCGGACAGCGCCGCATTGCGCTCGGCGAGACCCAGCACCAAGGGGTGCTTGCCCTGCGCCTCGCGCCGGGTCGCCTCGGCCGCGGCCAGCGCCTGCTCCGCCTCCTGCTGGCGCTTGCGCCCGACCAGCGCCTCAAGCAGCTTCACGCGGGCACCCACCCACTCGACGCTGGCGGTCGCCTTGTCCCGCTTGGCCTTGAGCAGGTCGACCCGCGCGGGCTGACTCAGCAGCTCCTGGTCGAGCTGTTTGATCTCGGTGCTCAACGCATCGGAACCGGTCTCCAGCGCCCAGCGCCTGGCCTCAGACGTGGCCGGGCCCTCGTCGGCGGGGGGTGGCAGCTGCAGCTGGGTCGCGACCTCCTCCTGTTGCAGCTTGGCCTCGGTGAGGCGTTGCCGGATCAGCGCCGGGCGGGCTGCCTCCTCCTCGAGCCGCTGCTCGAAGTCCGCGCGTCTGGCGTCCACCGCCGCGAGATCGGCCTTCTCCTTCGCCAGCAGCTGCTCGATCTGGCGCAGAGGGGTCGATGGGTCGAGGTCCAGGGTGTCTTCCGGGGGCGTAGCGTCTGCCACGTCCTGCGCCTCGCGCAGCGCGTGCACCTCGGCGGGGGCGGTCTGCGCCGCTCGCCGGAAGTCCTCCGCCGCCCGCGCGTTCGAGCTCGCCGTCTGCAGGTTGCTCAGCGCCTTGCGATAGAGCTCCACCAGCTTGGTTCTTGCCTCCTCCTCGATGCCCGTCGCGGCCTCGACCTCGGCGATCTTGGCCTCCAGGGTCTCCAGTGCGACGGAACCGGGAGGGGCGGCCGCGGCTGGCGAAACCTCGCACAGGACGGGCTGCATCGTGAGCAGCAATACGAAGGCGGCGATGGACCACGGACTCTGCGCTCGCTGCGCGGCAGCGCGACGGGTGGCGGCCATAGAGCCCGGTGCTCCGCGGGCCGCGTTAGACGCTGCGGTGCGGAGCGTCGACAGGCGCCGGAGCACCTGTTTCAAGAGCGCTGTGGTCATTTAATCCGTACCCTTTATTGGCTGACCGGATGTTGCCGGTTGCCTAAGGCGATCTCTGTCAAATCCGGCAATCGCCAAACGCAACGAATCGAATCAGCGCGGCACTTCATCCCGATGGTATGCGACCTGAACCCATGATCTCAACGAGCCGGAAAAGAGACCTCGCGCAGAGCCGCAGAGGCGCAAAGGGAAGAAGGATCGGGCATAAACGCCTCCAAAAAACCTCTCTTCTCTGCTCTGCGCCGTCGCGTCTGCGCGAGCCCATTCCTTCTTTCCGTGTTAACGCCCTCACGCGAGCTAGCGCGTAGGCTGGGTTGAGGAACGAAACCCAGCAACGGCGTGAGCTGGGGTTCCTTGCGTCAACCCAGCCTACCGCGCCAGGTTCAAATGCGGGCGCCAAGTTCAATCGGCATCCGGCTCCGGAGACCTCGGCAGGTCCGTCTGCCGGTACCGTGCAATGGCTGCTGGACCCCTACTTCACCTTCTGTATCTTGTTCATCGGGAAGCTTTGGTCGAAATAGGCCTGCTCCGGCCCGTAGAGCCTCAGGTAGACAAAGAACGACTCTCCGTCATTGGTCTGGATCCAGTTCGGTTCCTTGCCCTCGGGCGCCTCTGGTCCGAAGTACAGGTCGACCGATCCGTCCGCGTTCTTGATGAGATTTTCGGCACGGGATGAACGGTCCGAGCGTTCCGTTTCGTTGCGGATGATCAACCGGTTCTCGATGTCGTAGACCGTGATGGACCAGAAGTTGGCCGCCGGCGGGTTGGGCTCGATGCGCAGGCTGTAGTTATTGCCGCCCATCAGCGCGTCGCCGTCGCCATCGTAGTAGGAGCCCAGATAGGCAGAGCCCTTGCCCGGAATACGTGACACCATGCCGGCCGACGTGGTGGTGGCCTCGAACCCGTAGGACGCCCGCTGGTCGAACTCGGAGTAGGTCGCCAGGTCGATCTTCGGGTCCATGCCCGCCATCGCATCTTCCCAGCCGGAATCCTTTTGGTGATGGTCTGATCCTGATACTCGAGCTTGCCCAGGTAGGTGTCTTGCGCCTCGGTTGCTGGCGCCGGTGTCGTGATCGCCACAGACAGCAGGCTGCCTATCGCGATATTGGCCTAAGACCTGGATTTCATACGTACCTCTTCGTGTGACATTGTTCTGCTGTGCCTCGATTGTGGACCAGGGTCTGGCTCAATGCCGTTAAGTTAAGCCGTGGGAGCGGCTTCCAGCCGCGACTGTCGTCGCACGAGCCGAGTCGCGGCTGGAAGCCGCTCCCACAAAGCGTGCCCATCGCTCGCTAACTTAATGGCATTGGGGTCTGGCTCACCACGGGCACAGCCATTCCGATCATGGACCGGGCGTGATCTCGACCGCGCGCACTGTTCGACTACTCCACGAGTTCAAAGTCGTTAAGCACCCAGGTCTTGTCGATGTAGCCCTCAAGGGGGCCGTAGAAACGGAAGACGACGAAGAAGCCCTTGGCCGGGTCGGTCTTGATCCAGTTGCTCTCTTTCCCGGCGGGAGCCTGGCGGCCGAAGTAGACGTCCACCGAGCCATCCGCATTGGCCTGGGGGGCACTCATGCTGCCGACGGTGATCTTGCCTCCCGAGTCCAGCAGACTGCGGCTGGTCGGGTCATAGGCCGTCACGGCCCAGAAGCGTTTCACCGGCGGGTTTGCAGGGACGCGCAGCCGATAGTCACGGTCCCCCATCAGATAGGCCCCTTCTTTGTCCCGAAACGCGGTCAGATAGGCGGTCCCGACCCCCGGGGTGGTCGAGAGCAGGTTCGGGGAGACCACGATGGCCTGATAGTGCCAGAGCGTCCGGGCATCGATCTCCGTGTAGCCGTTGCGTGTGAACTCCGTGTTGTGCAGGAACATCTTCTCCCACTGCCGCTCGGGCCAGTATTTGATGTCCGGTGCGCGGGAGGCGTAGAGAATCGCGCGCGACATGGCAACGCCCTGTTTCGCCGCCTGGTCGAAGATCTGTCTGCATCCGCGCATCCGGCGCGAAAGGCTTGCCCTTTTCGATGCCCAGTGTCGCCAAACGACCCCGTTGCTCCATGCTGAACAGATCGGCGGGTTCGTATTGGATGATCTCGTTGAGCATCTCGAAGGCCGAGCCATCCTCCGGCACCAGGGTATTGGCCCCCATGCGGGATGCGTTGACGAAATCGGTCTTGCGCGGTCCGGTCGCCAGCGGGTAGACCTTCAGGCGATCCTCGAACCACTGTACGGCCTCGTCACCCGAGCCGACATCGAACCCACGCATCATGGCCCAGATGCGATAGCCCGATGAGCGCATGACGAAGTAGCCGTCCGGCACCTCACCCTGGTACCCGGGCGGCAGAAACAGGTACTTGCCTCCCTTGCCCTTGTCGGGCCCGGTGGTCCCCATGTCGGTGATGTACTTGAAGACGGCATCGTTCGCGGTGCCGTACATGCCCGGCGGGATCTCGACGACGGTCGGGCCGTCGATCCCGAGGTCGATGGAGGCGAATGCGTAGACGGTAATATCGTTACCGGTCAGGTAGTTCTCGCTGGGGAACATGAAATCGGCCTCTACCCCGGCGACCGAGGCGCTCTTCAAGCCGAAGTCGCGCACCTGCGACTTGACGATCGCATAGAGCGAAAGGGCCGGATAGAAGTCCATGTAGGCCTGGGTGGCGCGCTGTCAGATCCATCTCGTCGTAGATCTTCTGCACGGATGCTTGCGTGGGAAAGGCGCCACCGGAGAATTCGAGTGCACCGAAATTGGTGTCGATCCGCGCCGGTGCCGGTTTGAAATCCTTGGATGTCTGTTTCTGATCGGTGATGTCGAACAGGTTCATCGCTTCCTGCCGGGTTGCCGGCCCGCACCAAGGTCGCAGCGCTGAGCGCCATCAGCCCGGCAAGGGCGAGGAGCATGTGTTTGTTCTTCATAGGTCTATCCTGCTGAGTTGTCTCTCTGGGCGGATCGCCTGGGAAACGGTGGCCTCGTAGGGTGGGTCAAGCGAAGCGGACCCACCACCAGCCAAGAGGTGGAACCGCTGCGCTTGTTCCACCCTACAGTCGAATACTTTCGCAGTCTCAATACCTTGCGAAGCGGGGCGGACAACGCCCCGCGGCCAGGACACTACTCCACCAGCTCAATCTCACTCGGCCGCCAAGTCTTGTCGATCCACGGCTGCAGCGGCCCGTAGGCACGCAGGATGATGAACCAGCTCTTCTCGGGGATGCTCTGGATCCAGTTGCTCTCTTTCCCCTCCGGTGCCTTCGGCGCGAAGTAGATGTCCACCGAGCCGTCCGCGTTCTGCTGCAGCCCCTCGGCGCTGCTGTTGATGCCGGCGTACTGCTGATCGGTCTGGAGCATGCAGCGCGTCTGGGTGTCATAGATGGTCACCGACCAGTTGTCCTTGACCGGGACATTGGGCGGCAGATGCAGCCTGTAGGTCTTGGCGCCGTCCAGTGTCTGATGCCTGGAGTCCAGACCCGCGATGGCATAGTCCGAGCCGGCCCCGGGCTTGGTCAGGGCCATGGCGGGGGTGACGGCGATGGCGTTGAAATGCATCCACAGGCGTGAATCCATGCGGCGGATGCCGTCGGTGATGAAGTCGGTCTGTTTGTCGGCGAAGGCCATCACCCACTCGCTGTCCGGTCCGTAGATGCGCTGGCCGGGATCGCGGGGGAAGACGGTGTTGGCGCGGGCATAGCCGCTGGCGATGGCTGCCGCGTCGGTGAGGATCTTCTTCATGCGCTCGTCCGGCGCGAAGGGCTTGCCCTTGACGATGCCGATGGCCGCCATCAGCCCCCGGTTCTCGGGATCGATGAACGCGATTGGCTCCTCCTGGACCAGGGTGTCGAGCTGCTCGTAGAAGCTGAAATCGCTGGGCGGTACCGTGTTGTAGCCGTCCTTGCCGGACACGTTGATGAACTCCATCCGCGGCGGATTGTCCCGCTGCGCCAGCGGGTAGACCTTCAGCTTGGCCTTGATGGCGTCGGCCGCCTCCTTGACGCTGCCGCGGACATAGCCGCGCATCATGTTCCAAACCCCATAGGTGTCGGACTGGACCACGTAGTAGCCGTCTGGCACCTCGCCGTCGTACCCGGGCGGCAGCACCAGGTACTTGCCGCCCTTGCCCTTGTCGGGGCCGGCCGCGCCCATGTCGCCGAGATAGCGCATGTACATGTTGTCGAGGATGCCCAGCACGTCCGCGGGCAGCTCGATGACGGTGGGGCCGTCCTTTTTCAGGTCCAGGAAGCCCCAGGTGTAGAGCGAGGTGTTGTTGCCAGTGAGCACCAGCGACTTGGAGTCCATCAGATTTTCCCAGATGAGGATCTGATTGCTCTGTTTGGCGCCGATATCCCGCTGGCCCTGGCGTAGCTGGTAGCTGGAGACCGCGGGGATCATGTTGATGAAGACCTGTACCGCGCGGGCTCGGTCGATGTAGTCGTTGAGGGTGTCGACGGTCTCTTTCGTCGGCACGCCGTCGAAGTATCCGAGCTTGCCGATCGATGTCTCGACCTCGGCTGGCGTGGTGATGGATTCCGGGATCGCCGTGGTCATCTTCATCTTGGGCGGCGTCGCCCAAACCGCTGACGCCAGGCCCAGTATGAGGTAGGTTGAGCAAATCAGGGCTGGCAGTGCGTGTCTTCTCATGGTCTGGTTACTCCGAATGGCGGGATGCTTGGAAAACAATTGATACGGGCTGGGGTAATAGGGCCTGCGGCAATCAACCGCCGAACAGTGGCCGTTTGCTAAAGGCGGGTTTGGGAACCACGGGAGAAAAGATCAGTCGGAGGTTCCACTGGGGTCCGAAATTGTCCGGTCTTTCCACGTAGTAGTAGGCTTCTAGACCTATTTTTACCGGCAATTTGCCGATTTTGGTCGTCGTGTTAAACCCAAGTCCAACAGGTACGGTCCACCGCTGGTCGCTCTCTGCCGTCCAGTCGGCGGTGATATTCGGGCCAAATCCGATATTGATCGAATCACTATAACGGTAATACAAAAGGTACTGGATATTCGATAAGCTGACCGAATCCCTGTTGCTTGGGCCCGCAACATCCCACCAATGCTGAGCAACGACACCGGCAATCCACCCCTTCGGCGGGCCGACGTGCACAGCCAAGGCCATGGGGCCAACACCCAACTTGCCCGTGCCAAAAGATTCCTCGGTGGCGGTGGGCACCATGACGGTAGCGCCAAAGCCAAAAATGTTTGGTGGCTTCGCCATTTCGTTGGTGGCGAAGGCGTTCCATAGTACGGTGTCACCCAACGCCCACTCTCGTTTCCAATCCACACTGCCAGGCAATTCCCCGCCAGGATAAAAAGTCGGCGTTCCTTCCGACACACTGGGCAGATCCCAACTGTTAATCGTAAACACAGGTCGAAAGATATACTTCCAATTCTCTGTGAGCTGGAAAGGCATCACCGGTTGTAGTGTCGTGGTGTTGAAGACCTTGTCGCCTTCACCAAGAAAATCCAAGGCATCACCGTCGTACCACGTCGTGTCGTTCTGCCCGAATAGTATCCACAGCTCTCCGAGGGGATTGTTGATCATCTCGTTGATCTGAGCCTGGGTGTACTGACCCTCCGGGGCCGCCTGCGAATCTGACTTCGCGCTTTCAGCGCTGCCGAGCTCCGGCAAAGCGGCTTGCGGCTGGACGCTGCTGCCGGAGCCCGTCGCCGCTATCGGCGGCGAGTCCGCCAATCCGGGGACGGCGAGGCAGGCCAAGGACAGACCAGTAATCGCTAGGATGGGTGATTGAAAAACGCTCACAACGATTTCCTCATTCGACCAGCTCGATCTCGCCCGGCCGCCAGGTCTGCTTGATCCACGCCTCTTCCGGTCCGTACATGCGCAGGGCCAGCCACCAGCTCTTGCCGGGGACGGTCTGCAGCCAGTTGCCTGCCTTGCCCTCTGGGGCGCTCGGCGCGAAGTAGATGTCGTAGGAGCCGTCGGCATTGGTCACGATGCCGTCGGTCTGGCTGCCCAGGGTCGGGAACTGTTGGTCGGTCTGCAGCTGCGAGCGGGTCTGGGTGTCGTACAGGGTCAGGGCCCAGAAATCCTTCACCGGCACATTCGCCGGCAGGTGCAGCCGGTAGGTCTTGGCGCCGTCCAAGGGTTGCTTGTTGGCGTCCAGCGCGATCAGGCCGTAGTCGGAGCCCTTGCCGGGCACCGTCACCGCCATGGCGGGCGAGACCACGATGTAGCCGAAATGGAACAGGACGCGCGCATCCAGGTTGTAGGCGCCGGCCTGCTCGAAGGCGGTGTCCTTGTTGGCATAGGCCATCATCCAGGCACTGTCCTCGCCGTAGATGAGATTGCCCGGGTCCCGCGGGAAGAAGCTGATGGCACGGGCGGCGGCGTTGCCGATGGCCGCTGCGTCGGTGAGGATTTGCTGCATGCGCGCATCGGGTTCGAAGGGCTTGCCCTTCTCGATGCCGATGGCCGCCATCATGCCCTTGGCCTCGGGGCCGAGGTAGTCGTCCGGCTCACCTTGGATGAGCGCATGCAGTTTCTCGAAGGCGCTGGCGTCGTTGGGGAGGATGGTGTTCATCGCCTTGCCCGAGACGTCGATGAACTCGGTTGCCGGCGGGTTGTCTTGGTCGGCCAGCGAGTAGACCTTGAGCTTGTCGCGAATATTGGCGGATGCCGCCGGGATCGCCTGGTCCAGCGGCAGGGTCTTGTCCAGGTAGCCGCGCATGAACACCCAGACGCCGTTGGTCTTCGAGGGCACCGCGAAATAGCCCTCCGGTACCTCGCCTTGGTAGTCCGGCGGCAGCACCAGATACTTGCCGCCCTTGCCCTTGTCGGGCCCCGCCACGCCCAGGTCGGTCATGTAGCGGAAGGCCATGTCGTCGAGCACCCCGAGCATGCCGGTGGGCAGATCGATGACCGTCGGACCGTCCTGATCCAGATCGAGAAAGCCCACCGCGTACATGGTCGAGGTGTTGCCGGTGAGCAGCAGCGTGGTGGAATCCATCAGCCCGTCCCAGATGCAGATCTGGTTGAGCTTGGCGCAGCCGGCGTCCGCCTGCCCTTCGCGCAGCGCGTCCATGGACAGCATCGGTATCGAATTGATGAAGACATTCACCGCCCGCGAGCGGTCGAGATAGTTGTACGCGGTCTCGATGGTCTTCGCGCTCGGTACGCCGTCGAAGTAGTCGAGGGTGCCGATGGAGGTCTCCACGCGGTCCGGGGCGGTGATGGACGCGGGGATGTCCGTCGTCATCTTCAACTTGGGCGGCTCGGCGGCGAAGGCCGGGGCGCCGGTGAGCAGGATGGCGGTCGCGGCCAGGGCGGCGATTGGTCTCGGTTTCATTTCATTGCTCCTATCGATGCCTGTCATTGGGCGAGCTGCGGATCACTGGGACGCCAGGTCTTGTCGAACCAGGGCTCCAGCGGGCCGTAGAGGCGCAACAGCATGTTCCAGCCCTTGCCGGGGACGGTCTGGATCCAGTTGCCCGCGTGGCCGGCGGGGGCCTCGGGGCCGAAGTAGATGTCGTAGGTGCCGTCGGCGTTCTGCCGCAGGTCCGCCTTGTTGTTGTCGAGCCCGGGGAAGCGCTGGTCGGTCTGCAGCATGGCGCGGGTCTGGTTGTCGTACAGCGTGAAGGACCAGAAGTCCTTGGCCGGCACGTCCTTGGGCAGATGCACGCGGTAGGTCTTGCCGCCGTCGAGGGGGTTGCCCGCGGCGTCCAGGTAGGCCACGGCATACTGCGAGCCCTTGCCGACCATCTTGGCGGTCATCGCCGGCGTGATGCCGGTGGCGTAGAAGTGGAAGTAGGCGCGGGCATCGAGCAACCGGGCGCCGGCGTCGAGGAACTCATGGCTGCCGCCGGGAAACGGCGTGCTCCAGACGCCCTCGCCGGGGTAGAAATAGAACATGTCGTCGCGTGGGCGGGCGGCCAGGGTGCGCACCGTGGCGGCGCCGACATCGGCGGCCTCGGTCAGGATCTCGGTCATACGGGCATCGGGCTCGAAGGGCTGACCCCGCTTGATGCCGATGGACGCCAGCAGGCCGAGCAGCTCCGGGTCCTGGCCGTCGCTGGGCTCGGCCTGAACCACCGCGTTGATCTCCTCGAAGATGCCGGCGTCCATGCGGTGGATGGTGTTGTTGAACACGCCGGAGAGGTTGACGAACTGCATCTCCGGCGGGTTGTCCGCCTGCGACAGCGGGTAGATTCGGAACAGTTCCTTCGTCGTCGCGACGGCCGGGGCCGGGTCGCCGTCCTCCTGGAAGCCGCGCCAGATGACCCAGTTGCCGTAGGTGGTCGTGCGCGCGACGTGATAGCCGTCGGGCACGTCGCCGTCGTAGCCGGGCGGCAGGATCAGGAATTTGCCGCCCTTGCCCTGATCCGGCCCGGCGTTGCCGAAGTCGGCCACGTAGTTGAACCAGTGGTCATCGATGATGCCGAGCACGTTGGGCGGCGTCTCGATGACCATGGGCTCGTCCCCGAGCTCCAGCCAGGCGGTCATGTAGATGCTGGTGGTATTCGGCGTCAGCCAGAGCGCCTTGGAGTCCATCAGGGTCTCGAACAACAGCACCGTGGTGTTGGGCGGACCAAACTCCAGGATACCCTTGCGCATGCCGTGCATGGACGCGATCTGGATGCTGTCCAGGTAGGCCTGCACGGCGCGCTGGAAGTCGAGGTTGTCGTAGACCTTCCGGGCGGTCTCTTGGTCCGGCACGCCGTCCTTCAGGGTGAGGGTGCCAAGCCGGGTCTCGAGCCGGTCGGGGGTCGCAATCCCCGGCGGGATCTCGGTGGTCATCTGCATCTTGGGCGGTTGTGCCCGGGCTCCAGTGGTCAGGGCCAGCGCGACACAGCCGGCGGCAGTCACTAAGGTCGAAAGGGATCGGTTCATCGTTCGATTGCTCCGAGTGAGGGGTTCTTGAGCGTGATTAGGAAAGCACCGATTGTTCGGTGCTTCCCGTGCGGATTTTTGGCCTGGGAAGGCAAATCATCGGCGTCTCATTAGAAGGCAACCCGCGCCCGCACGCCGGCGACCCACACTTGGTCCTGGTCCGGATTGAGGGGTGGGTTGATGAGTAGCTGCACGCTCGGGGTGATGGCGATCTCGTCCGCCACCTGCCAGCGGTAGTACAGCTCCGCCGCGTACTGATCGTTCAGCTGGGTGCCGAACAAGGCGCGGTTCGGTCGCCCCCAGTTCAGACCAAATCCGAGCTGGCTCCCCACCCCGAGCTGCTCGAGCCCGCCCGGCGTATAGCCGCCGCCGATGCTGACCGAGCGCTCCAACAGGCTGCCGCCTTTCTCCGACCAGCCGGCGCGGACGAATCCGAGCCACTTCTCGCCGATGGCGTGGTTGAAGGACAGGACGCCGCCCCAGCCATTGTCCACCCCGATCGCATCACGCGCGTCCGCTTGCCACAGGGTCAGATGCAGGTTGTTGAGGAAGTAGGCCTCCTGGGAGGCGCCGGTCCAGCCGATCTCGAGGTGCTTGAGGAACTCGCGATCATTGAGGAAGGTGTTGAATCCTTCCAGGGGATCAGTGGCGTCGGAGTTCTGATCCACGAGCCCGGCCATCGCGTACACCGAGTCCGTCAGCCAGGCGGCGGCCGCAAACCCCAGGGCACCGTCGTTGGCCAGGTCGAGCGCCCCGGCGCCGATGCTGAAGGCGTAGTTGAAGAAGTCGGTCCAGGGGCTGGTGAGGGGGTAGACATCCACGTAATCGCTGATGTCGAGGTAACCGATCACGAACTCGTACTTGCCACCCTGGAACTTTTGATCCCAATAGAGGGTGTTCAGCCGCCAGCCCTCGTCGTTGTAGGGGATGTTGGAGATCCCGGCGTAACCGAGGCTGGCGCTGACGAAGCTGTTCGGCAGGGTGTTGGTGTAGCCGTGGGTCTGCTCGACCAGGAACATCAGCGAGCCGGGGTGGTCGGTGCCCCGCGCGAAGGCTTCCCAGACCCCGCGGAACCGGAAGATGCCCCCCGCCGCGTTGCTGTCGGCGTTGGGCAGGCGATTGCCGCCGTTCAGGTACACGGAGTTGTACTCCAAGCCGAAGTCCAGGCCGTGCTCCGCCCGCAGCTGGTCTTTCCAGTGCATACCAGGGTTTGAGGAAATCGAGCGTGATGGGGGTATCGCTGAACGCCTGATCGGTTGCGAGCCGGTTCGCGGTCGCATCCGGTCCACCGAAATCCGGTTGACTCGTGCCGGTCGGCGGCGCAGCGGATTGCGCGAAAACCGCTGGACCTGGGCAGGCCAGACACAGCAACAGTGCGAGGGGAACCCAGCGCCGCTCTATGATCGACAGGATTCCCTGCTGCATCGTTATGCGATCTCTCATCACAGGCCTCGGCATCAGCAGCGTCGGCGTTGGGTGGACACGCACAGGGCAGTCCACCTCCAACGGCAAGCCGGCCGCCGTTGCATCTGCAACGACGGCCGGGGTGTCCCCTGGCCCTTAGGCCTCCTTCACATCCGCCCGTGCGGTGCTAGCCTCGGACTCGAACCACTCCAGCATCAGCTTGTTGACGTCGTCCGGGTGATCGAGCATGCCCCAGTGGCCGCCCTGAGTGATTTCGATACGGCATTCGGCGTCCATGAATTTCGGCGTCTCGATGGCCTGCTCTTTCCACAGGAACATATCCTGTTCCGGATAGATCACCATGGTCGGGACCTTGCATCTCGGGTGCATCTCGGGGTTCTTCGCGTAGGCCAAATACCAACTCGCGACCGGGTTCGCCTTATCGTAATTGAGCCATTCGATGCGACCGGTTTCCTTGATGGCGTTGCAGATGACGTCCGCTTCCGGGTGCTGACAGAGGATGATCCGGCGCAGGAAGTCCATGTCGTTCATCAGATAGAGTTCTTCGCACGCCGCCTGGGTGTGGATGTACATGTACCAGTTGTCGCACCACCGCGGGGACCGCGCGCTTGTAGTTCTCAAACGCCTGTCCAGCGAAGCACTTCAGATGGCCGACGGACATGGAGATAAACTTGCGGAATAGTTCCGGGCGCTCCAGAACCATGGGCCAGGCGATGGCCGAGCCCCAGTCGTGGCCCATCAAGTGAATGTTCTTGAGCCCGAGGGTGTCGATGATCTCGTACATGTGCCCGATGATCTTGTCGACCTCGTAGGCCTCGACCTCCAGCGGCCGGTCGGTCCCGCCGTAGCCGAGGGTGTCGGGAACGACGACCCGATAGCCGGCCTTCAGCAACGCCGGGGCCTGGTACTTCCAGCAGCTGCCGTCGTCCGGCATGCCGTGGACCAGGAACGCGACCTTGTCGCCTTCGCCCTGGTCGCTGACGTGGTAGTTGTAACCGCCGATCTTCATGGTCTTGCCTGGTAGGCTCATCTGTCTTTCCTCTCTTGGTTTGGCTTCAGGTTGGCCGAGCCCGTCTCGACCGTGTCAAACAAGGGGACGTCGAGCTCGTTGTCCTCGTCGATCTGCTCGACTCGGATGATGGGAAGGTGCAAGCCGTACAGGGTGTCGAGCAGCCCGTTCAACGCCGCTTGGTCGGCGAACAGTCCCGCCAACGTGGTATGCGCTACGCCGTCCCCGTCGATTGCCGTCGCGATCCTCAGGTCGCCCAGGCGGTCCTTCCAATGCGCGTACAACGTCCCTTCCACCACGACGCGGTAGCGCGCGGGTCCGCCGAACTCGACATGCTTCTTGCGGGGAGGAGTCGTCATCTCAGCGCGTTACCCATCGACGTTTGCAGAAGTTCATCCCGAACGCCGCGGGCCGCAGGCGCGCGATGCACCGGCTGGAGCGGGTGGCCTATCGGCAGGATGCAAACACGTCCGGTTCGGGACATTCGGGATGCGGTGCATGGCTCCGAGCCACGACTAGAAGTCTGGCTCGACGTGGCGGTCGAAGCGTCCCCAAAAATTGGGTAAAAACTGGGTAATCGTGGGGTGACCAACCGACCAACCAGAGGGTCGCCGGACCCACCCGGCGGCGCTACCTCGATCGGCACCGAGTCGAACTGCAGATCAGCTCAACGTCATCGGGGTCTTCTCGGGCAGATAGCGCTCTCGATTCGATTGGCACGTGATGGTGGACCCCGCAACGCGGGCGAGGGTGGTCGAAGGGGAGCAGGCGCGGATCGGTCTTCGTTGTCGCCTGCGCTGGGCGGACGCCAACGGTAATCTACCGACGCTCGATCAGTCCCGCCCCGACGGCACGCTCCACGGCCTCGCGGCGGCTGCTGACACCGAGCTTGCGGTAGATACGCTTGAGATGGGCGTTGACGGTGTGGGTGGAGATGAAGAGGCTGTCGGCAATTTCCTTGCTCTGCAGTCTCTGTGCGAGGAGCTCGATGATGTCGAGTTCGCGGTTGGTCAGGGGCTCGATCTGCAGCGCATCGATGCCGACAGGAGGCTCGCAGGTGTTGGCTGGCGTCTGCGGCTGCGGGGTCGCGCTTGGCTGTTCAGGACTCAGCCGGCGGAGGATTTCGTCGAGAAAACCCTGCTCGGTGCCGTTTTCGCGCAACCGCGCGAGATGGCCTCTGAGCGGTGCGCCCGATTCGAGGAAGGGCCGCAACCAACCGCCTGGACGTGCAAGCGAGATCGCCTCGTCCAGGGCCGCGGCGGCTCCATCAGGGTTTCCTTGCCGTTCCAAGGCGACGGCTTCGAGCACCGCGACCTCGATCAGCTGACACTGAAACCGGCACTCGGTGCTCAGCTTGCGGACCGCGGCGAGCAGCTCCAGCGCCCGCTCGATCCCTGCCGGAGCGCCTTCCCCGATCAGTACGCGCGCCGCAGTCATTGGCGGAACCTCCAACCAGAAGAATAGGTCCAGCGGCGCCGGCGGCGCGTCCAGGGCAAGCACCGCATCTTGGCCGGTGGCGGTCCCTCCACGGAGCAGCGCGATCCTCGCCCGGCTGGAGTGGGCAACGGCAAGACACTCCTCCGTGTTGAGCTCCTGCGCGAAGTCCAACAGTTGGTCGGAGGCCATCGTTGCACTCGCCTGGTGTCCCATCAGCGCTCTGGTCAGGGCAAGTCCGGCCATCGCGTCGACGGCCGCCCGCGGCTCCAGGAGATAGCGCATCCCCACCGCGCGCTCAAACTGCGCCGCGGCGTTCTCCAGCTCGGCGGTCTGTAGGTGCGTGCAGCCGAGCAGATAGTGGCTCCAAGCCCTGTTCAAGCGCATGTCGTGCGTGTCTGCCAGATGTGCCACCCGTTGCGCCTGCATCCGGGCCGCGCGGAGTTCGCCGCGAAGCAGGTGCACGAATGTCAGACCACCGAGCAAACGCGATTGCAGGAAGGCCTCGGACGCATCCGCCGCCTTGAGTCCCGCTCTCAGCGACGCCACCGCTGCGTCGTGTTGACCGACCATGCACCGCGCCAGTCCCAGGAACATCTGCGCATCGCAGGCAAACCAGGTCCCCGTCCCGGCAAGGCTTCCAACGGCGGCTTCGAGGTACCGCAGGCTGCTTTCTCCCGCGCCCTCGTAGTAGGCGAGGAAGCCGCGCAGATAGGCGATCAGCGCAGTTGCCGTGGGATCCGGCTGCGCCGCCGCCCCGTCGGCAGCCAACAGGGCCTCCGCCTCGTCGATCAGGGGCAAAACGCGAATCAGCTGATGTTGGAGGTTCCGTACACAAGCTTCGATGAGGAGCAACTGCGGGCGGCTGCGGCGGATCGCGGTCGGCAGCATGGCAAGCCAACGCTCGATGACATACCAACGGTCGGCGGAGAACTCGGTTTGCGCGTGGCGCTCGACCAGCTCCGCTGCTCGGGTCGTGTCCTTGGCTGCCAGCGCGTGCTCGATGGACTCCGAAATGAAATCCTGGGCCTCGAACCAGGCGCTGGCCCGCAGGTGGAGGTCGGCGAGCTCCCGATCCGTCGTCGTTTGCGCCAATTCCGCTTGGAGAAGCGCCTGAAACAGGTGGTGGAAACGGAACCAATCGCCACGCGCGTCCAAACCGATGGTGAACAGCTCGCTGCGCAACAGGGAAGCAACGATCTCGCCGCCACTGGTTCGGGCTTCGGCTGGGGTTGGCTCGGGGGTTGGCTTGGGTAGGCAAACCGCCTCGATGAGTGCCGGACAGAAGCGTTTGAAGATCGACGCGCGCAGCAGACACTGTCGCAGTGCGTCGGGCTGTTGGGAAAGCACCTCGTGCAGGAGATAGCCTTGGGCCTGTTGAATACCGCCTCCGAGATGGGCGAGACAGCGGTCTGGATCCCAGGTCTGGCGCATGGCGAGCGACGCGAGACGCAGTCCCGCGGCCCAGCCTTCCGCCTCGCGTTGCAGCTGCCGGATCAGCTCCGCGCCAACCGCGGTCGGGGCGCCCTTGACCAGGAGTTCGGAGACCTCTTCATCAAGGAAACACAGATCCCGTAGCCTGACCTCGTTGACCATGGAGGCAGCGCGCAGCGTCCAAATGGGGAGCGGGGGATCACGCCGTCCGATCAGGACCAGGTGCAGCGGTCGCGGCGGATGCGCCAACAGCAGCGAGACTAGCTCGTGGACCTTCGAGGTGGGATTGATGCGGTGGTAGTCGTCCAGGCAAAGGACGAACGGCCGATCCAGCCCGTCGAGCTCGTTGATCAGCAGGCCCGCCAGATGCTCAATGGGTGGCAGTTGTCCTGCCCCGACCAGATCCTTCAACTCTGGACAGGCGCCTGGCAGTGCATCGTCGAGGGCCGCGGCCAGATAGTCGAGAAACTGCGCCGGATCGCTGTCCGACTCATCCAGCGAGATCCAGGAAACGGGGTGTTGGACAGTGTCTGCCCAATGGCTCACCAGCACGCTCTTGCCATAGCCGGCTGGTGCCGAGACCAAGGTCACCGTCGTCTCCAGGCCGCGATCCATGAGCGCGTGCAGGCGGTCGCGGCAGACGACGTCTGCAAAGACCGGCGGGCGATGCAGTTTGGTAAGGAGGAGGTGCATGGAAGCGACATGATAACCGCAGAACCGCCTGAGGCCGACGCGATAAGGGGCGACAGTGTATCGACCCTCGGTTCCAGGCCCTTCTCACGCGTCACTTACGTCGTCTTACCAGTCGGACGCCTATTCTCTGGCGAACGCCCGATCGTCTTGCCGATTGCCGACGGCGGTCGGTCGAAAGGCGCTTTCAGTAATGGAGCAAGGTGTGACAACTCGTTCTCAGCGTCACAATTGACCGCTTCCGGCGTCTAGGAGTCGTTGGGGGGGATTTCCTGGCACCGTAATTCTCGCCATGCGACTGTCGTCCGCCGGCAACCAAACAGGTGAAAAGTAACTTTGCAGTTGTGCGCCATCGTGGGCTCCTTGAATGTCCCTTAATGGCCGACTGCTGCCGGTCGGCAGCCAGCCTACCTTTGTCGGCTATGTGACTGGCTGCGGTCGCTGCCTCGGCTGACGTCCAGCGATAGCAAACGACCCGAAGGAGACATCGCCTATCCGAACAACGGCGGCGGCAATGCTTCCACTAGCAGACATTACGTGATTCTTCTTCTGCATCCCTGTGACCCCTGGTCGCCCCGCCCGCGGACCACCCGCCTGAGCGGAGGCTCCGTCCCCGTGCCGGATCGGGACGTCCTCGGCCGGCCAGAGCCCGACTTCAAATTCGATCAGCGCATCGCCTGGTAGTCGCCGTTTCCTGCGCGAGAGGGTGCCGCCGTCGCCAACTCGCGCCCGCTGGCGGCGCACCGAAATCTCGCTGCAGAGCACGCTTGCACCGCTGGCGAGGCCCATCAGCCCCGTCGTTGACGCTTGATCGACCCTACCGCCCTCTCTACCATCGTGGTCAAGGGCGCCTTGGCGTCGCAGCGGCGCTCGGATTTCCTCTCCGTTATCCGTTATCCGTTATCCGTTATCCGTTATCCGCCCGTAGCCATTTGAGAGCATTCCATGCCATCCGCGCTCCGTACCGTTTTGATTGCCTTGGGCGGGCTACTTGTCGCTGCCGCCTTCGCGTTTCTGCTACAGCTCATGTACAACATGTCTAAAAGCATGGAGCGCATGACTGTAGACATCAGCAGCATGGCCGTGGACATGCACCGGATGGGGGGCGACATCAGCGGTCTATCCGAACAGGTGGCGGCAATTCGGGTTGGAGTAGACGTGATGGCGTCAGATATGCAGGGAATGCGAGCGAGCGTGGACCGAATGTCGGCTGTCATCCAGAGCGGCGGCAAGCAGCTTGAGCAGATCAACCCCATGGGTCCGATTCAACAGATGATGCCCTCGGGGCGTTGACCTGCCACCGTAGCGACTAATCTCAGCGCCGAGTCGTCACCTCCTCCAGAGCCTTCATCACCTCCCGACCGGCTATGGGCAGCTGAGGCAACGAGCTACCGACGCTCCCTTGTTCGGATCACTGACAGTTGGCCTTGGACGCAGGCACGTAGTGCGCGGTTCGCGCGGCGCAGCACCATCTGCCTACATGCCGATCGACTCATCGCCCGCAGCAGATCTTGTACTTTTTTCCACTACCGCAGGGGCAGCGCTCGTTGCGCCCAGTACCAGGGTACTTCTTGGTAGGACGCCGGACCGATGGCTGTGGCATCCTTGGACTCACCGCAACACCGATCCGCAGGGACGGTCAACAGCCGATAATCTTCATGCAGTGTGGCCCGATTCGACACGCCGCCTCATCTCCGGCCAGCGCGCCGCATGATCTCGAAGTTGTTTCGCGAACCCTTCCTCAGCGAACGCCGATACCGGACGACATCGGAATCCAGGAAATATTTCGAACCTTGGCTGATGACCAAGAACGTACGGCCGCAATCGCCAACGAGACGAGACGTGCCGTCGAAGACGGTCGCAAGGTACTGGTGCTGACCGAACGCACCGATCATCTCGACAGCATCAAGCGCTCGATGGAGGAACACAATCTTGACCCCTTCGTGCTGCACGGGCGCATGTCGAAAAAGCAGCGTGCGAACCTGATCGCCGAACTCGATGCACTGCCGCCCGACTCGCCGCGGATCCTACTCGCAACCGGGAGACTCGTCGGGGAAGGCTTTGACCATCCCCCGCTCGACACTTTGGTCCTGGCCATGCCGGTATCCTGGAAAGGCACATTGCAGCAGTACGCCGGCCGCTTGCATCGGGAACACGCCGACAACAAGACCGACGTTCGGATCATCGATTTCATCGACACCAGCCATCCCGCATTGCTCCGAATGTGGGAGAAACGCCAGCGCGGCTGCCGCGCGATGGGATACCGCATCGCGGAACCCTCGGCTTGAAAGTATACGCAACTTGCGTATACTTAGCCAATGAAACTGGTTTTCCTGGAAACCCCTTTGTTCACGCGCCTCCTCGGAGACTATCTGAGCGAAGAGAGCTACCGCGAATTGCAGCGCGCGTTGATGGAGAATCCAGAACTGGGTGATGTGATGCCCGGCACCGGTGGGTTTCGCAAGGTTCGTTGGGAAGACGCCCGTCGCGGCAAAGGCAAGCGAGGTGGATTGAGGGTCATCTACTACTATCTGACGGCCGATCGCCAGATCTGGTTCTTCACTCTTTATGACAAGGATGAAGCCGCCGATCTGACGGCGGAAGCGAAGAAGGTATTGAAGAAGGCTATCCAGGCCGAATTGGAGGCCAGGAGACGAAGGTCATGAGGCAGAAGCGCAAGTTGTTCGATGAACTGATGGAAGGTGTCGATGCCATGCAGCAGCAGCGCGAGGGAAAGATCACCCTGCGTTCGCATGAGGTCGAGGACCTACCCCCGCTCGACGTGGACGCGGATCTCATCCGCGACACGCGCGAACGTATGCACGTCTCCCGTGCCGTATTTGCCCGCCGCCTCCGCGTATCGACGCGTACCCTGGAGAATTGGGAGCAAGGTCGAGCGCGGCCCAATGCCCAGGCCGCGGCATTGATACTGATGGTGAGGAAGTTTCCCGATACGCTGGAGAAACTCAGCGAGTTGGGCAACCGGGCGGCATGAACGCATGGGGCCGAGCAAAGGACCACTCTTGGGAACGACGGCAAGGCAGATTGGCTATCTCAAGTTCACAATTCCTAACCCGCATCGCTCACCAGCCCGGCAGACCAATGGGGCTAGAGTAGTCCTTTGGGCCATGCTGGCCCGAATCTCCACACAACAGCGGCATCGGGCGCCGCGGTGGCGTCACCAGGTCGGCGCCGCGGCGCTCAGAGCAGCATTTTTCGGCATTTTGGCGAACGGTCGGCAGCCGCAGGCCAAAGCCGCCCGTCAGCACCGTGGCGCGGCACTGAATCTGCAAGCGATGTTCGACGCCGCGGTGGTTCCCGCGGGCCGGCGAGATGATCAGCCGGGGCGGGCGTGCGCCGGAAGCGCAGCGAGGTTGCGCGCGGCCTGCATGAAGATATCCTGGGCTGGGAAGGCTTCGGAGAGCGCCACCACGACCCGGCGCACGCTCACGCGCACTTGCGCGCCGACCTTCAGCAGCCGCGTGCGGATGTTGCCCGGTGTGGCGCGCTCAAGTTCGGTGTCCTTGAGCCCGAGGCGACGCAGCGCGACGAGCAGCGTATAGGCGACGGTGGAGAGGGTGAGCCGCAGCTGGTTGGCGCGCATGGTCTGCGTGCTGAGCCGGTCGGCGAACAGCTCCAGCTGTTGTTCCTTGATCCGATTTTCCATGTCGCCGCGCGCGCAGTACAGGTCCTCGTAGAGGGTGCGGGCATCGGCCTCCTCGGCGCTCAGAGAGGTGACCACGTAGCGCGGGTTGGCGCCTTTGGCCAGATGCTCAGCCTTGACCACGACGCGGCGCGCGCGGCTCCAAGTCTTAAGGGTCCGATACTTCAGCTCACCGAACACCCGGCTCGACTCGCCGGTGTCCAGGAAGGCCTGCTGTGCGTCGATCCTCCAACGCAGGCTCAGTGCGTTGAGCCGCTTGTTCTTGGCCAAGCCGAGCACGAAATCGACGCCTTCGGCCTCGCACCAGGCCATGATGTCCTCGCGGCAAAAGCCGCTATCGCCGCGGATGACGATGCGCACCGTCGGCCAAGCCGCGCGCAGTTGGGCGAGGATGCGCGTGAGTTCTTCCACACTGCCTGCCGCGGCGTCGATGTCGGATTTGCGCAGCCGCGCGCAGAGCACATGCTCGGCGCTGGTGATGTACAGCGGCAGGTAGCAGTAGTGGCCATAATAGCCATGGAAGAAGCGCCCTTCCTGGTGGCCGTGCAGCGGGTCATCAGTGGCGTCGAGATCGAGCCAGATCTGGGCGGGTGGCGCGTCGTGGGACTGGATGAAGTGCTCCACAAGCACCCGGTCCAGGCCCGCCTGATCGGCGACGATCTTCTTGTAACGCGCATCGCTGTTGGCGTGCGCCGGCGTCAGCTCCAAGCGGTTCAACGTGCTGGAACTGGCTAACGCCTTGCCCCGGTCCTGCTCGCGGCGGCGCTCTCGGCCCGTCGGGTCGCCCTTGCCCGCCGCCACCGCCAGTAGTGGGTCGAAACGCAGTCGGTCATGATCGTTCAGGTCCGCATAGCCGAGCGCCAGGCCCATGATCCGCTGCGACACCAGTTCGCCGACGCCGTGCTCGATCAGCTCCGGGTCGCGGTGATCAGTGAACTGCTGGGCAACTGCCGCCAGCAATCCGGTCTTCGCCTCGACCTCACGCAACAACAGCGCACCGCCGTCGGTGCTGATTGCGCCCCCGTCGAAACGCGCCACCACCGCGCGTCGACCCAGGCCGTGAAACTCAAGCTGTTCGCAGGTACACTCTGTCATTCGAGGGTGGTTCTCTCTTGTTGGCTTAAGCAGTTGATCGCACAACCCTTATGCCAGAGAGAGCCACCCTTCTTCAATCCCCCGGTGAGATTTGCGGGCTAACCCCTTGAGGCACCGTCCCAGGAAAAGGTTCGGCCAGAAGCATTGCGCGGCGTGGTGTTTCTCCAGATTCTGAGGAGTTAGAGAGGTGGCGATGGAGGCCGTCGACGATATCGATACCACCCAATCGAGCGTCCAGGAGCGTCCAGGGTCAGGTCTCACACGTAACATCAGGCTCCGCGGCAGCCCCTTCGTGACGCTTCACTGCCCGACTGACGGTCATGCGGCTGACGCCGAAGTGCTCGGCGATGGCCTGCATACTGTAGGCGCCCGAGCGGTACGCCTCGGCCATCGCGCGGTCGCGCTCGGCGTAGCGCGCGGCATAGTCGGCCAGAGGCTTGGCCAAGGCCCGGCGCTGGCGTTTCGGGATCTCTCGCAAGGGGCGTCCTGGGTCGACCCGCGCCTGCATGCGTTCGACGAATTGCTCGGAGCCCAGGTAGATCTGATCATTACTACAATTCGTTCGATTCATTGCCCGCCCTATCCGGACCAGCCGCCACGCTCGGCAGATCGCGCCAGGACACCACCTGCGCCTGGGTGCGACGCTGCGACGCATCGCCGCCATAAACCACCAGGGCACGCATGCTGCGCTTGGGCGTCAGCGACGCCAGTCGCTCGGCGAAGCCTGGCAGATGCTTGAAGAAGTCCGCGACCACGGTTGCCCCCGACTTGATCTCCAAGGCGTCGAGTGCCAACCCGTATTCGACGAGCAGGTCGATCTCTATGCCGCGGCTCTCGCGATAATGGAACAGCGCAGGCTGCCGGCCCTTGATTGGTCTGGGCCTTATAGACCTCCGCCACCGCCCAACTCTCGAACACCGCGCCACGCAGCGGATGCAGGCGCAATTGTGCCGGCTCCTGGATGCCGAGCAGGTAGCACAAGAGCCCGCTGTCGAACAGATGCAGCTTCGGCGCCTTCACCAGTTGCTTGCGCAGATTGGCATGCCAGGCCGGCAACCGGTGGAGAACGAAACTCGTCTCCAGCACCGACAGCCAGGCGCGGGCGGTATTGTGGGAGACACCGGCATCGGCCCCCAACGCGCTCAGATTGACTTCTTGGGCGCTGCGGCCCGCGCATAGGCGCAGAAAGCCGCTAAAGGTCTGCAAGTCGCCGACATTGACGATCTGGCGCACATCGCGTTGGACATAGGTCGCGAGGTAGTCCGCCAGCCATTGGTGCGCCGGGATGCCACGGTCGTAGATGCGTGGATAGGCGCCTTGCCACAAGAGGGTATAGAGGTCGTCCGGGGCATTCGGGAACCGGGTCAACTCATCCAGGCTCGGCGGCAGCAGCGTCAGCAGGCCGCAACGCCCGGCCAGGGATTGCGCGATGGATTCACTCAGCCCCAGGTGCTGCGAGCCGGTCAGGATAAAACGGCCCGGCTCGGGGCGCTCGTCGACCTCGGTTTGCAGATAGCTCAACAACCCAGGTACCCGCTGGATCTCGTCGAGCACGGCGCCGTCCTGGTATTCGGCCAGGAAACCGCGCGGGTCTTCCTGCGCGAAGGCGCGCAGGTCCAACGCCTCCAACGACACATAGGGTCGATCCGGAAAAACGGCCCGGCACAGCGTGGTCTTGCCGGACTGGCGCGGTCCGGTCAGGGCCACCACCGGGTAGTGACCAGCCAAGGCGCGGAGTTGGGGGGTGATGTTGCGATCGATCATAGCGCATCAGTCTAGCGGCTCATGCATGATCTGTCAGTTGAACTTACAATTTATGCAATGATTGGCGAGGCAATAGGCCGTTCGGACCAGTCCATCCACCGTCTCGCGTTAGTCAGACCTCGGCGTCACTGCACTAGGCGTTCTAACAGCGCCTTCGCCTCGGCCTGCTGCTCGAAGCGTCGGTCTACGAGACCAAGCAGCAGGCGCCGTGCCTGGCCGTTGTCGCCGGCGGCGGCCAGTGCCTGCGCATAGTGGAAGGTGATGCTGGTATCGGTGGGGCGCGCTGCATGCATGGTGCGTCCAGGGTCAGGTGCGTTCAGGGTCAGGTCTCACAGGTAACATCAGGCTCCGCGGCAGCATCTTCGTGATGCTTCACCGCCCGACTGACGGTCAGCAAGTCATGGGAGCTGCTTGCGAAACCGGACGCCTACCTGTTCGGCGACGCCGACGATCAAGCATGGGAGGTCGACTTCCCGGGCTATGGCCGGATCTTTCCGCATCCTTACGGCAAGGCCGAGGGTGATTATTTCACCACGCTCTTTACGCTGTCCCCCGCCGGCGACGAAATCGTGCTCGATTTCGCCAAGGACCTGATGATCTCGGAGAACATCGGTGCCGACGATGTCACGGACTACCTGTCGATCAGCTTTTCCTCAACCGACTATGTCGGTCATTTCTTCGGGCCTTCGAGCCTCGAAAGCGAGGACAACCTGCATCGGCTCGATCGCACGCTGGCCGATCTCTTTGCCTTTGTCGACAAGACGGTGGGCCTCGACCGAACGCTGGTTGTCCTTTCGGCCGACCACGGTGCTGCCGAAGCGCCAGGATACCTCAACGCTTTGGGTATCGGCGGCAGCTACTTTGACTTCGACGCCATCGATACGACCGAAGGCATTGCGGCCTTGAAGGCGGAGTTCGGCGTGGCCAAGGAGCTTATCGATCAGTTCTTCCAGCCCTATCTCTACTTGAACCGTGACGAGATCGCCGCACGCGGCCTCGACTTTTCCATGGTGTCAAGGCGGGTCGCCGAGGAGCTTCGGGAGCTCCCTGGCATCGCTTACGCCGTCTCGAGTCACGACCTGCGGACGGGAGCCGTCGTGCAGACGCCGGTCACCGATGCAATATTGGCGAACTTCAATGAGGATCGGTCTGGCGACATCTATGTCGTTTTCGAGCCGCAATGGTTCGTGGCGGAGTTTGACGGAAAATCGGTGGCTGCCTCCCATGGGTCGCCTTGGGCCTACGACACCCACGTGCCGGTGATCTGGATGGGTCCGGGAATCGAGCCCGGCCGCATCGCGCGGCGGGTCGAGACGGTAGACGTTGCGCCCACGATCGCCGCCTACCTGGGAGTGAAGTATCCGAGCGGCGCCCGCGGAAAGGCGATGACAGAAATCGCCGACTAACCCTGAAGGAGAAAGCAATGAAACTAACAGCAACGATGTCTGTTTTGCCTGCAATCGCCTTACTGGCCGCAACGGCGCCGGCCTCTGCCGTCGATCTGAGCGAGGCGGACATGGAGAACCTCGTCAAGCGTTCGTACCAGTACGTCGCCATGTACAACGTGAACAACAAGTTCGCGCTGAAGCATGGCGGGTGGAATACCTGCGATGCCGACACCCAGCTCAAAGATCACACCATGCGCGAGATCGCGCGGCCCAACAACGACACGCTCTATATCAGCTGCCTGCTGGACCTGCGCAAGGACCCCGTCATCCTCGAGATGCCGGCCTTCGACTCGGACTACGTCTCGCTGATGGTCACCGGCTACGACCACTACGTGAACGTGCCGATGTCGACCCGGCTCGACGACTTCGAAAAGCCGGAGAAGATGCTGTTCTACAGCGCGCGCACCGAGGGTTACGACGGCGAGCCGGTGGAAGGCGTCGATCAGATCTTCGAGGCCTCCGGCGACTTCATCTCCGCGGTCCTGCGCATCATGCCCCACGCCAAGGATGAGGCGCGGTTCGAGCGCATCGTCGGCCAGATGGAGCAGGTGAAGGCGGTCACCCTGTCCGAATTCCGCGGGCAAGCGGCCAAGCCGATCGACGACATCGCGTTCCCGCCGGTCGGCGAGAAGGACGCCGACGTCTTCGGGAACAATCTGCTCGAAGTGATGCAATTCGTGTTCAATCACACCACCTTCGACCCGAACGACGCGCTCGATCGCGAACTGTTGGCCGCCTACGAGCCGCTGGGTGTTGTGCCGGGCCAGCCCTACGACGCCGCCAAGGTAGCCAAGATCGACGGCGCGAAGGTCCGCGCCGTCTCCGAACGGGTCTTCAACGAAGAGATGGCCAAGGCCTCGGACGCGGCGTTTCACCAGAAAGAGCGCTTCGGCAAGTTCAAGCCCAAGGGGGAGATGCCCCTGGAACTGTTGCTGTTCCAGTCGGTGCTCGGTCCGATCGGTCTGCCCGCGGTCGAGGCGGTCTATCCCGGCGTCACCACCGCCGACGGCTCGCCGATCAACGCCATGAACGACTATGTGATCCGCATGTCGGCGGACGAGATGCCGCCCACGGAGGTGTTCTGGTCCATGACGCTGTACGACCTCAACAACGGTTTCTTCATCCCCAACGACCGCAAGAAGTACAGCGTGGGCGAGAACGCCGGCATGCAGCTCGACGAGAACGGCGGCATCGAGGTCTATGTCGCCGCCGAGAAGCCCGAGGGCGTGCCCGAGGAGAACTGGCTGCCGATCAACCGCAAGGACGAGGACATGGACATCGTGCTGCGGATCTACGAGGCGGACCTGGACAAGATGAAGACCTGGGAGGCGCCCAAGGCCGAGAAGCTCGGGGACTGAACAGTGACCACATCCATGCCTCGCCAGGCGCCGGCGGGGCCAATATGACCAGCGACGCAGTCGGCGCTCAGACATCGCTGATTTCGACATTGATCGAATGAGTGGAGGTTAAACCAATGAAATATCAACAGGTAATTCTGGCCGGTTTGTGCAGCGCGCTGCTGACGACAACAGCGATGGCCGGTGACAGCAACCTCAAGTCCGGTGCCGGCAGCGCCCTCGGGGCCGCTGCTGGGACGGCGATCGGCAAGAGCATGGGCGGAAGCGGTGTCGTGGGTGGCGCAGTCGGCGGCGGTGCGGGCGCGGCTGTCTCCACCAAGAAAGACAAGACAGGGGCGGTTGTGGGTGGCGCCCTAGGAGGTGCGGCAGGCGCCGCGACCGGCGGCACCGGCGGCGCCGCGCTGGGAGCGGGCGCCGGTGGCGCGTTGGGCCGGCAGCTCAGTAAGTGACCCAGTCATGCCTGCTTACATTCAGCCGATCGTCGCCTTGATTGCGGGCATCCTCATTCTGGTCCAACCCAAGCTCCTCAACTACATCGTCGCAATCTACTTGATCGTCGTCGGAGTCCTGGGGCTCGCAAGGCTTTATTGACGGACAGGACGGATAGCCGAGCCGCCCTCGATGCGGGGCGGGCGGTTCATCCACGGGTGGCTACCGCCGATGGCGAGCGGGTGAAGAGTTGGCGCGCGCTCAAGGCAGACAGGCTGTCCGAGTCGACAGGGACTGCACCCGCAGCACCGCGCGGCGGCGGGAACCAGACCGAAGTGAAGAGAAAGACCGGAGAACACAAATGCTGAAACGAAGGCCGAATCGAAACCTGCTGGCCATCGCCGGAATGGGTATTTCCCTCGCTCTGGCGGTGCCCATCAACGCGGGAGATCGCCATGTCTCATTCAATTCGCAGCCTAATGACTGCCGCCGTGTCTTCCGTCTTAATCTTCGCTGGAACGATCGCCCTCGCCGAGGATGCGCCGTCCCAAAAGGACCTGAGCGTGTTCGTCTGTAAGGACATCATGCGCTTGTCCGGCAGCGAGCGGGAGAGCGCCCTGGCGCTGGTTCACGGCTATCGGCTCGGAAAGATGGATACGACCAAGTACGACATCGAAACCCTGTCGGATCTGACCGATCGGTTCATCGACTTCTGTCTCGACAACCCGGATGCCAACGCGCTGGCAGCATTTGAAAAGCTGGGGAAATGATTGATCGGTTTCGTTTCGCTCTACCCATCCTCGGTCGGTGGCCTTTCCGGGGATTTCAGGAATACTTGCACAGGCTCTTGGCCTGGGGAGGAAAGAGAACGCGATGAGTAAGACCTTGGGTTTCCAGTGGCTGCTGGTCGCCTTGATGGCGTTCGGCAGCCTGAACGCGGGCTGCACCGCGAGTACGCCTGGAAAGCAGAGCGCCGGCACCGGCATGGCGCTGCGGGCGATCAACGACAAGATCCAGGATGGCACCATCAAGGTTGAAGGGGACACGGACACTGCGCCTCGCCCCTGACCTCGGTTAGCCCGTCCGACATGAGGACTTCCTGCCAATGACCAACCGAATTCTCGAAACGCTGTCCGTTTGTTCCTTGGCAGCACTGCTGGGGGCTGCGAACGCGGTCCATGGTGCGGGCTTCTACAGCCCGTCGATCGGCACCCCCGGCAGTCTTGGCACGGCCGGTGTCGCCAACCCAACGAACACCCGAGGTGCTGACGCCGCCTGGACCAACCCGGTGGGGATGACCGGCATCGACGAGCAGCACGTTCTCTCTGGCTTCCAGATCATCGTGCCCAGCCTCAAGTTCAAGGCAAAGGGCGTGGAGAACCTCTCCGTACTCCCCAGATTCCAAGGGCCAGTTCAGGGTAACAATGGCGGCAACGCGGCGGAGGTCGCCCCGATTCCGAGCTTCTTCTAAGTCAGGCCCTTGTCGGATCGCGTCCGCTTCGGCTTCTCCTCGACCGCGCCGCTGGGCGGCGGCGTGGATTATGGCTCGGATTTCGTCGGCCGCTACGCACTTCGTGACGTGACCCTCGCCGGGCTCGCCATGACACCGTCGCTCGCCTATCGGGTGACCGACAAGCTCTCCGTCGGCGCCGGGATCTCGGTCATCTACACGACGTTGGAGCAAAGCATTGCGATCCGACAGGGTGTCCCTGATCCGGCGCTCGATGGACGCGTCAAGTTCGAGGACCTCGACGGTTGGGGCGTTCAGGGCATCCTGGGCCTGACCTATGCCTTCACCGACTTCTCGGCGTCGTCTACCGCAGTGAGGCCGACACGGATCTGGATGGCGATGTCAAGTTCGAGGGCCTGCGCAACCCGCAGTTGGCGGCCTTTCTGCCCAACAGCGTCAAGATCAGCTGGACCAACCCGCAGTGGATCGAGGCAGGTCTGCGCCACAGGCTCGACGACAAGACCCAGCTGTACGCCAATGCCGGCTGGCAGGAATGGTCCAAGTTCAGCAAGAACGAGCTCAGCTTCCGGGACGATCGGGTCGTGGTCTCTGACAGGAACTGGGACGACACCTGGCACGCGGGCATCGCGGCGATCCGGGCAGTCAGCGCCACATCGGCCGTTTCGTTCGGCCTCGCCTACGAGAGTTCGCCTGTCAAAGACCAATACCGGACCCTCGACTTCCCGGTGGACGAACAGTGGAAGCTCTCCGGCGCCTATGGCTGGAGACCGAGTGACAACATGTCCTTCGCCGTCGGCGCCACGCTGACGTTCGTGGGCGATGCCCCGTTGGAGCAGACGGCTCAACGCGTGACCGTGAGCGGCGACTACGACACCAATTTCTTGGCGATTGTCGGTGGGACCTTCCGCTACGATTTTTGAGCTCAGGGCCGCAAGGGGCTCCGGTGCATCCTCGGGCAATACTCAGGCGAAAGTCGATATCGGTGTTGCCCCACGGTCGCCAGGCTAATGAAGTCAACCGCGAAGCCCGCCCACATGGGCTTGTCCTAATCCATGCCTCGATGTCCTTCTAACGACAATGGGCGATGCCCCTCCAACTCCGTTGCACGATCAGGAACAACAGCGCCGTTGTCCAACCGATCAGCACTACCCCGATCAGCGCCTCGATCCCGCTCAGCAGCCGCCAATCGTGCTCCAGCCGCGTAAAGTCGCCGTATCCCAGGGTGGTGAAGGTCACCACGGAGAAGTAGGTCGCCTTATCGAAGGTCGCCAGGTGATCGCCCGGCAAGAACAGCAGGTACGCCAGTGCCCAGTTCCAGTCCGATGCCCTCGCGGGCGGCAATCTCGCCCAGCAGTTCCGCCTTGCGCGCGCCGTCGACGATGGGGCCACTGACCTCGCCGGTCAGCCGACCATCCTCGAACGTCAGTCGATTGGCGTAGACGTAGTCGATGCCCAGGCGCTGCTGCAGGCGCTCGGCGAACTAGGTGAAGCCGCCGGAAAGGATGGCGATCTTGTAGCCAAGCTGTTTTAGGCTGCGGATCAGCCGCTCGGCGCCGTCGGTGATCGGCAGCCGTTCGGCGATGCCGGCGAGGACGGATTCATCGAGTCCCTTCAGCAGCGCCATGCGGCGGCGGAAGCTCTCGGCGAAGTCGAGCTCGCCGCGCATGGCCGCCTCGGTAATGGCTGCGACCTCTGTGCCGACGCCAGCGGCGGCGGCTAGTTCGTCGATCACCTCGGTTTGGATCAGCGTCGAATCCATGTCGAAGCACACCAGATTAGATTACGGTGGCGCTTTATCATTTGGATTTCGAAACCGAGGACGGACCCTGAGGTATCCCCTCAAAATTTTCAACTAAGTCAATCGCCTGCAGCAACTGATACACTCAGTCATGATCCGGCTGGGCGAGTGCTCGCCAATCTCACTGATTTTGCCAGCAAAGTTGTGGGAATGCCTCAGGGACGGACCACGGTTTTGTGGTCCAGTGCCGGGATCGGCGTCCTAAAACCCGCGTGTTGCGATGCCCCTACACGCTCGCTTAGTCTCGCCGCTGCCTTCCCCTTACACGCCACTTTGCGCGGCTGACTAACGGCGGCTTTGCCCTCGGAAGCAACCGCTTCCAGCAGCAGATTGCGGCGAAGTAGCCGCACCGCTGGCCGGCACCGGTCTGTTAGACTACAGGGCCCGCATCCAGGGGCTTATTTTGTGCGGCAATCTCATTCTGCCAAACCGTCCAGGGACATCCCCATGGCTTCCATCACTGTCGAGATTCCCGAGGAACTCGCCGCGCACTTCGATACCGATGAGGCAATCCGGCGAGCCTTGTTCGAGGACTTCGTGATCGAGCAGCGCCAGCGTGGCGTTATCAGCCTTGGGAAGGCCGCCGAACTACTCGCATTGACTTACCCGGCGTTCCTTGCGCTCATCGCCGAAAAGGGCCTCAGCCCGATCAACGCTCGCGCCGAAGAGCTCAACGAGAGTTGGCAACGTTTTTCGGCGCTCATGCAAGGGCGATGATCGTCGTCTCCGACGCGCGTCCACTCATCGCGCTCGCCCAGGCAGACACGCTGTTCATACTCAAGGCATTGTTCGGTCGCCTGCTGATTCCGGAATCGGTCCGAGTCGAGATTGTCGATCAATGCCGAATCGACGAGCAGCGCCGACGTATTCTCGTAGCACTCTCAGAGTTCATCGACGTCGCCCACCCGGAAGGCATGGCGCGCTTCACAGGTAATCTCGGCGTCGGCGAGCAGGGCGTTTTGCAGCTCGCGCTTGAGCGTGGCGCCGACTTGGTGCTGATGGACGACCGCAAGGCCAGAAACGAAGCGGCACGGCACCGCATGACATGTGCATTTACCACCGATGTATTGCGCCTTGCGGAGCAGCGCCAAATCATTTCGTCCTGTACGGCGGTGATCGATGCACTGCGCGAGCACCGCATCTATCTGCCCGGAGTCCCGCCTGCGGCATCAGCAACGCATTGACTCCCCGTTCGCGCTCGCGACGCTACTCCGCAGTGGCGCAGGTCGGGCCGACGGCAGGAGACCCGACGGATGGCGCAGCTATAGAGAAAAACGAGAAATACGGGGCATACCATCATTCGCTCACTTTAGATCGGCCCGCTCTGGTCTTCACCCAGACCCAGAGAAAAACATCTGGCGTATGGGTCGGTCGGCAATTTCGGCGTCCGCTTATAATTCCTTCGCAGCCGGCTCGCCACGGCGCGCCAATGTCCCCAACTGGCCGACACCTGCCAGTCGCCTTCGGAGCGCCGTAGGTCCGCTTCCTAGCCCTCTGCTGACGTGCGCCGACTGACGTCTGCCGGCAGCTACCGACCCAAGGGAGACACTAGCGGCGCGCATAACGCTTACATCAGCGGCAGCGACGAATGGCCCTGCCACACTGATTGCGAGGCTTTCGTCGGAAGCGCTAAGTCGCCACGGAAACCCGGCCACGTGTCGCTGTCCATTGCATGCTCTTGTTGTCCATTTCATTCATGCAGATACGCCCAGTCACCGACCAATTCAAGCGTGCCACCGTAGCCCTGCTTGGGATAGTTCTGGTTCGGAAAGTACAGCATCTCATCGAAGTTGATACCGCCACTCGGAGTATAGACACGAAGTATCCAAGGATTACCTTGATACTGCTTCTCTGTCTCATCCCCGGCAAGGTATCTGTACTGAGAGTACGCCATCATTCCGGTGCTCGGTACTTCTGCCAGGTATCCGGGCACCAAGTCCTCTAGAGCCGCCGGTGCGACCCCATTATCGCGTTCGTACCGCTCGATGGCCGAGGTGAGAATGGCGCTTCGATCAGCCATCGCTCCCATACCGCGCATTCGAACGTGTTGCCCGACTGTAGCTCCCCCGAACGTCGACGCCACCAGCACCGCAGACAAGACAAGAAGGCGCAGCGCCGATGCCCGGTACTTCCGGAAAACAGCGACTACGGGAAGTACGGGGAGCGCAAGAATGGCCACAATAGCCGGAAGGAGGTAAATAAGCTGAGCGTTCAGCAAGAACCAGGTACCGATCGGGGCGACCGACAGAAACTCAGTCAGCGGGAAGAACGCCAACGCCCCAAGGGAATACCGTAGGTACCTCCGGAAGCTCTCTGCTGTCATTTCGATCTGTGTGCCCACCAAGTGATTATCCTGTTTCCGGATGACTTCCCCGAACCGCAGGTTATCCAGGAGTACGAGACCCTCGGCCACCGATGAACATCGCCTATCCGGTCGCACGTCGCTGCGTCCGGCGCGACCTTAGCGCAGGTCCTGTCAGCTCCGGCTATGACCGACTGCTGTCGGTCGGAACGCCGACGGACGTCTGCTTGGGACTCGCTTGCAGTTGCTGACTTCGTTAATGCCCGTCAGCCGTCTCCTTGCCAAGCATTTCCGATCCCGAGCAAGTCAGTTAAGGTCGGCTCTTGTGACCGGCTGACCAATTCGCGGTCTTTCTCCAGATCGCCGAACCCTGGGCGATTAAGTGATGGGGGTCGATCATCCTTCTGTTTCCCCTACACAACGAGAGGAAACAGGAAGATGCAGAGTTCTGCAACCCTTCACGGCAACGCGCGCGTTCCTTGGAACAAGGGCAAGCTGATCGGTCAGAAGCCACCGCTGAAGGTGGCGGAGATCTGGACGGTGCGCACGCAGCTGCGGCTGGTTGGGCGCTGGCCTTCGGCGGTTTCTCGGGCCTGCACGCCACCCAATTCAAGAGCAGAGACGGCTATGCCGCGACCACGGAGCTTGATCGACGGCGAGCGTATCCGCAAGGCGCGGACGCTGCGCCGTGTCGAGCCTGTCTACGAGCACCTCGCGGTCGCCTTGGCGGCGATACCGGCGCTGCGCTTCGTCAAGCTCCTCCCCGGCAGACTGAGCGCATCGAACCGGCTGTCCACTGACGGGAAGAAGAATCCCGTCGTCGCGGTCGGTGCCGAGGGGATCACAGGCGTCGAGCTGCTCGTGGATACCGAGAGCCAAATCATGCAATTCTACGCGATCACCTCCGCCGAGAAGGGCGTCGGGCGGCAGATCGTGGAAGCGGTCGTCGGCGTGACCCCGGCCGACTGGCTCCTCGCCGTCCCCATGGATTGGAGCGGCGGGTTCTGGGAGCGCATGGCGCGAGACTATCCGCGCCTGCAGGTGTTCTGAAGCTCCGGGCGCAGTCAACGGAGTCCTCCCGAGTCGGACCAGGATCGAGTCGGCCGCGGGCGGGGGCACGACTGTCGGACCTACCCATCCGACGGCCTACGGATGCCTGGTGACCGGCGCGTTACCCTACGTCCGAACCCCTGGGTCTGAAACGACGGTCAGCATGAGCTACTCAATCCGCACATACATCCTCGGCCCGGACGACACCATATACAGGCTGGCGAGCGCGAAGTTCTCCCGCATGGTCGATGACCCTGAGAGCCAACGACTTGAGCGCTTCGCAGGCCAACGCGTGCGGATGGCTGAGGTCACCGTGGAGGTGCGTGATCGGGCACCTTGTGCCGTCGTCCGCCTCGTCTACGAGATGCTCGGATTCGATGCTGACGGGCGTTTGGACAGCGCCGCGTTCATGCGCCAGAACGTGGCGCTGGCGGCACTGGCCATCGATCCAGTGATACCTCGAGTGGCTGAAGAGAATAAGGCAGTGGTTGACGCCGGCAACCGCTTCGTCGCGCGCGGCGGGTCCTGGCATCCATCCACGGCGCTGGAGCAGGAGATTCTGCGCGCTGCGCTTGACGAGACGCCGTGCAAGCGGCTCTAGCGCAATCGGGATCAGGCGCCCGGGAAACGACTGACCTACAAGGCTGCAAGCTATGCCTTCACCGAGCTGGAGTAGCGATGCCCTCAAGCTCACCGCGAGCCGGAAAGCCCAGATCAGACGCTCGATCGCCCGCTCTCAGCCAAATCCGGTCATGACGATTCACCCGCGACTGGCGGCTCACGACCCACAGCGGACATCAGCAGGAATCTCAAGGAACAAGCCTACCGGCGGTAATGAAGCGCAGCGGAATTTCCGTCGAGGGTGGCGCCTTGTTCGCCCTTCTAGCCCAGCTTTCTTGCAATATACACTCCATAACTAAGATGAGACTTGTACCTTTCGTAGAGGTCAATTTCGTATTGCTCTGCGTTCACAATCTCGCGTGCTTCTTCGCTGTTCCCGTTTCGATCTAGAAAGTCTCTGAACCTGGCTTGCAGAGGCCGGTAATATTCTTCCAGCCAACAATGCTCGGGCAAAACGAAGTAACCGACTGGCGAATATCCGTGTTTCTCCAAAACCCTGATTTTGGCTGAAGCCACATCGATCTCGGGATACTCGCTATCCCAGTGTCTCTCGAGTTCGGCTGGTCGGGAGTCCGTGAGCCATGTGATCTCGGAGGCAACCAATAGCCCGCCCGCTTTAAGAAAGCGACGCCACTGCTCTACGCCCTTGTCAAATCCAATATTATAGATTGCTCCCTCGGACCAGATGACGTCCAACTCCTCATCGGCAAAAGGCAAGTCATCCATGGACCGAGCAAGGGCCGATATCTTATCGGCCACACCTGCGCTTTCCGCTCTTAGATTCAGAACGTCCAGAAAATCCTGAAGCAGGTCTATTGCCGTTACCTTGGCATTCAAGAGTCGGGCAAGTAGGATGGTGGCAGCTCCCGTGCCGCACCCAATATCGGCAACCTTTAACGGCGCTTCCCGGTTGATCATGGCTAGCTTTAGAGCAAGTTCTGTCTCAGCATCCCCGCCCGGCCCCTGCCGATAGCCTTCCTTGTGTAGTTCGATCAAGAGCTTGTAATCGTCCATAGTGTTGCACTTCTTTTATTGAGAGGCGACAAGTGACCATCAGGTTTTGCGGATATCATGCCGAAGTAGCATAATACCCGGAAGCAACAGGCGCGTGTTCAAACAGTCCCAGCACTGTGAGCCTGGCTCCGTGGGTTGCTTGACCTCTTAGCACAACCATCCCCAAGTGCTCCCTTCTGGCCGGCGGCTGTCTATCGGTCGTTGTACCGCGAATGGCTCCTTAGTCCCACATTGCGGACGTAGCAGCGGCGGTCCGCCAGAGGCAACTTGCGAGCAGAGCTGCCGACGGGCTCCCCGCCGATGCGGGTCTGCTTCTTACGTCATTCTTTCCTAATGTCATCCGCTTTCTCAGAGGTCATCTTTCACAAGACTCGTCTTTTATTGCATCCAATAATTGAGCTTTCACTCTGTGCTTGTCTGACTCTGAAACAGTATCATCTATGGAGCTGATTAGGGCATCGATCTGATCCTCCATTTCAAGCATGGTCGAGTCTTTCGTGAATGTGAACTCCACCACCAGCTCGCCGTCCTTCTTATATACTTTGTTTTCCTTGTGGCTCACAGTCTTTCCTCACCGATACGCGTCCGCTTCTGGCCGAGAGCATTCAGGAGGGAATAAGACTCGTTTAATAGCTGCTTCCGCTCGTTGATATTTTTGATGTCCTTTAGCTCTCGGTAGATCTCGATGTATCGGTTTCTAATGCGCCGGAAATCCGTTGACTCGTACTCATCGGAGATCCACTGAGTTTCTGCTTGTATTAAGGAGGCCAGGATCTCCTTTGGCATATAGTCGACGTAATGCATTTTGGCATCGCTGGAGGGATGCCAAATATCATATGGCGCCAGTTGTGCGCCCAAAACTTTCGGGATGAGGTAGAGATTGGCTAGCATTGTTTCCGCCAGCATCCGCCTAGCTTCTGCCTCTTTCCCAATCCTTTTCAAGATTACAGCCCAGCATAGCTTTTGGATCGGCTCCCCTACATCGTCTGAAAACTCATTTTCGTACCATGCGATATAGTCTTGCGCTTCTTCAGCATTATTCAATGCCAAGTACATAGGGAAGAGCAAGTATCTTTTCCCGGCGCCGTCGTTAATATGACCGAACTCCCTTTGTTCCTTAATAAGCGATGCCTTGTAGCTTGAGATTCGCTTCTTTAGTGCCTTCTCAGTTTTGGGGAAGTCGTACATGCTGTTGATCTTCGTGCTACGAATACCGCTGCGACAACTCAGCCGAACACCCGGAGGGCGCAGGAGGTGCTCTAAGGATTAGGCGACTAGGAGGGCGGATACAGCCTGGTAAAGGGTATCCTACCTCCACAACTTAAGGAAGGCGCGTCCGGGCGGAGTTGTTCCGTTTCTTGGGTGTGCGGCGTAGCTGTGAAGCCGTGATGTTGGCCGCTGACCACCGAAGCGGTTACTGTCCGCTTATGGCCGCTATGTGAAGCTTCACATAGCGGCCACTATGTGTAGTTCGCAACGATGTGAAGTTCTCATGCCGACTCCAGAGCTGGCCTGCGTTGGGGCCAGACGTTTCTTCACATAGTTTTAAGCCGTCGCGGAACGCTGGCACCGCGGCCCACAGGTCGAGAGTGGGAGGTCGTTGGGTCCCCGCACATCAGGGCCAGCGGCTGTCCGCCGGGGCACTGGGGTCTTTGCCTTTGCCTGAGTCGGGGTCTTCGCCGGCAGGCTTCATCGCGATCTCCTGACGTGGCAGCCACCTTCCAGAAACTCGAAGAACTATGTGAAGCTGCAACGCCGCTCGGTCCGCATCAAGCATTTAACAACAGTGACTTGCGATGACAGCCGCCCGAAGTTTCACATAGTTGCGGACTACACATAGTGGCCGATTGCCGCCCAAGGCACTCGACGCGATTTGACGTAGTTTGTGATCATGGGGAAGGGCATGCCGAGTGTCCGCTCACTGCTGCGCCGCGCGTCGGGCTCTTGCATCGCTCAGTGCCAGCCACCGATATCTTCCCCTATCAGGCAGAGGCGTGGCGGGTGGGGAGCTGTGCGCTATCTGGCCTTGTCCACGGGCTGCGGCGCAACTCTCCGCGTTCCCAAGCTGCGTTTTTCCGCACTGGGCCATTTTGCTCGTCCGAAAGGCGAGTCGAGACGCCAAAGTCCCTTTTCGGATACCCGTTTTCGGCGCTGCGCGGCAGCGAGGGAGTTACCGGCAAGCTTTCGCTCTGGTCCCCGGTCCTCGACCCGGTCTCGGCTAGATGCCTTGCGGTCGCGCTGGTTACTCGGGCGTGTTCGCCCCCAGCGTCTGCATGTCCCGATCGCGCATGCCGAGAAGGTAAAGGATGCCGTCCAGGCCGACGGTTGCGATCGAGTGGCGCGCCTGCTCCTTCACCACCGGTTTGGCGTGGAAGGCGATGCCGAGGCCGGCAATCGAGAGCATGGGCAGGTCGTTGGCGCCGTCGCCGACCGCGATCACCTGTTCCAGTCGGATGCCCTCGCGGGCGGCAATCTCGCCCAGCAGTTCCGCCTTGCGCGCGCCGTCGACGATGGGGCCACTGACCTCGCCGGTCAGCCGACCATCCTCGAACGTCAGTCGATTGGCGTAGACGTAGTCGATGCCCAGGCGCTGCTGCAGGCGCTCGGCGAAGTAGGTGAAGCCGCCGGACAGGATGGCGATCTTGTAGCCAAGCTGTTTTAGGCTGCGGATCAGCCGCTCGGCGCCGTCGGTGATCGGCAGCCGTTCGGCGATGCCGGCGAGGACGGATTCATCGAGTCCCTTCAGCAGCGCCATGCGGCGGCGGAAGCTCTCGGCGAAGTCGAGCTCGCCGCGCATGGCCGCCTCGGTAATGGCTGCGACCTCTGTGCCGACGCCAGCGGCGGCGGCTAGTTCGTCGATCACCTCGGTTTGAATCAGCGTCGAATCCATGTCGAAGCACACCAGCCGGCGGTTGCGGCGGAAGATGTCGTCCTCTTGGATGGCGATATCCAGGTCCATGTCCTGCCCAAGGGTCAGGAAACTCGCGTGCAGGGCGCTGATGTCCGGCACTGGTCCCTTCAGCCAGAGCTGGATGCTGGCGTGTTGAGCCCAGTTGTGACTTGGCCTCTGCTCTGGCCGGTCCTCTGGCCTGTACCCTGACCTGTCGTCTGACTCGGGCTCACCGCGGCGGGAGATGCGGCCGGACAGTCGGGTGATCTGTTCGATGTTCAGCCCAAAGCGGGTCACCACGCCCGCCACGCGTGCGATGTGCGCGGCGCTGATCTCGCGCCCGAGCAGGGTCACGATATGCCGCGGCTGGCCTTGGCCGCGCACCCAAGCCTCGTAGGCCTCAGCGCCGATGGGCGTGAAGCGCAGGTCGAGTCCAAGTTCGTGCGCCTTGAACAGCAGCTCTCTGAACACTGGGCAGCCGGCCGCGCCCTCGGGCAGTTCCACCAATAGCCCCAGGGCCAGCGTGTTGTGGATCACGGACTGGCCGATATCGAGAACGGTTACGTCATAGCGGGCCAGTACATCGGTCAGCGCCATGGTGATACCGGCACGATCGCGGCCGGAGATGTCGATCAAGACGATTTCGCGCATCGGGCGCTCCGTTGAAAAACAGGTATGCAAGCAGCAGCCGCGTGCATTGGACACGCCGGGCCGCAATCGCGCAATGACGCTCGGGGCTGCCGAGGGGCCATTGGGGTCATCACGGAATGCGGCTGCTGGGAGTACCCAAAGCGGCTCAAAAACGGTAACGTGCGTTTCCCTTGGAAGAGCGGTCTTTTCGCCGCGCCTGTTTTTGTTGGCACCAACGACATCATGACGAGCCTGCCAGCGATCGTACTGATCCCATTCGCCGGTGCACTGCTGGCATCCTGGGCCGGCACCCACGGGCGTCTGTGGTCCGCCTGGGTGGCCGGCGGCATCACCCTTGTCGCGCTGTCGCTGTTGCTGATGCCCGCCCTCGGCGTCATGCAAGGCGAGGTCTTTTTCTGGCGCATGGACTGGGTTCCGGCACTGGGGCTTGCGCTCGCGTTGCGCCTCGATGGGCTGTCGCTGCTGTTCGTGCTGATGATCCTCGGCATCGGCCTGCTGGTGATCCTGTACGCCCGCTATTACTTGGCGGAGCGGGACCCGATGGGCCGCTTCTACGCCTATCTGCTGTTGTTCATGGGCGCGATGCTCGGGCTGGTGATGTCCGAGAATCTGCTGCAGATGCTGATGTTCTGGGAGCTCACCAGCATCAGCTCCTTCCTACTCATCAGCTACTGGCGACATCTGGGCGAGGCACGTCAAGGCGCGCGGATGGCGCTCGCCATCACCGGCGGCGGCGGTCTGGCGCTGCTCGGCGGCATCCTGCTGCTCGGCGAGATCACCGGCAGCTATGAGCTAAGCGTGATTCTGGCCTCCGGCGATCTGATTCGTCAGTCGCCGCTCTATGCGCCGACGCTGGTGCTGATTCTGCTCGGCGTCTTCACCAAGTCGGCGCAGTTCCCATTTCATTTCTGGCTGCCGCATGCGATGTCCGCGCCGACCCCGGTGAGCGCGTATCTGCATTCGGCGACCATGGTCAAGGCCGGCGTGTTTCTGCTCGCGCGGCTGTTTCCGGCGCTGTCGGATTCGGCGCTCTGGACCTGGATCGTCGCTCCGGTCGGTCTGGCGACCATGCTGTTCGGCGCCTACACGGCCCTGTTCAAGCATGACCTCAAGGGGCTGTTGGCCTATTCCACCATCAGCCATCTTGGTCTGATCACCTTGCTGTTCGGCATCGGTACGCCGCTGGCCGCCGTCGCCGGCGTCTTCCATATCATGAACCACGCGACCTTCAAGGCGTCGTTGTTCATGGCGGCCGGCATCATCGACCACGAGGCGGGCACGCGCGACATGCGCCGGCTGGCGGGTCTATGGAAGTTCATGCCCTACACCGGCCTGCTCGCCATGGTCGCGGCCGCCGCTATGGCCGGGGTGCCGCTGCTTAACGGTTTCCTGTCCAAGGAGATGTTCTTCGAAAAGACGGTCTACATGGCGCAGGTGGCGGACAGCAATCTGGTCTTGCCCATCGTCGCGACCATCGCCGGCGCATTCGCGGTCGCCTACTCGCTGCGGTTCATCCATGACGTGTTCTTCAACGGCACGCCGACCGACTTGCCGCGCACGCCGCATGAGCCGACGCGCTGGATGAAGGTGCCGGTCGAGGTGCTGGTGGTCATCTGTGTCGCGGTCGGCATCTTTCCTGGCCTGACCTTTGGGCCGCTGCTAGCGGTGGCCGCGGGCGCGACCTTGCAAGGCCCGTTGCCTTACTACAGCCTCAAGGTCTGGCACGGCTTCACGCCGGCCTTGGGCATGAGCGCGCTGGCCCTGGCAAGCGGCGTCGGCATCTATCTGATCCGTCGGCCTCTGTTCCGGCTGCACGATCGACTGCTGGGCCGGCTTGATGCCCGCCGCGCCTTCATCGTGCTCGAGGCCGGTCTGCTGGCCGTGGCCGGTTGGTTGGATCGGCTGCTGCACCGCCCTTCGTTGCAGCGCATGCTGGCGGTCACCTTGAGCGCGGCGGCGGCGGTGACCCTGTTCGGCCTCTGGGGAATCGATCTGCGCGGCGCGGTGGCGTTGACGCCGCTCGACCCGGTCGCCCTGACCGCGACGCTGTGCCTGGTGGCTGGTGCCGTCGGTACCGCCGTGCTGCACCGGCAGCGTTGGACGGCGTTGGTGATGCTGAGCGTGGTCGGGCTGATTGTAGCCTTGGCCTTCGTCAAGCTGTCGGCGCCGGATCTGGCGCTGACGCAGTTGTCGGTGGAAATGGTCACCATCGTGCTGCTGCTGCTGGCACTGTTCTTTCTGCCCGACACCACGCCGAAGGAGTCGTCCCTGCTGCGGCGCGGCCGTGACCTGCTGCTGGCCCTGGCGGCCGGCGCGTTGAGCGCGGGTCTCACCTGGGCGGTGCTGATCCGTCCCTACGACAGCATCTCCGGCTGGTTCATCGACAACAGCGTGCCGGGCGGCGGCGGCACCAATGTCGTCAATGTCATCCTGGTCGACTTCCGCGGTTTCGATACCCTCGGTGAGATCACCGTGCTCGCCATCGCCGCCATCGGCATCTATATGATGCTCGACGGCCTCAAGCTGCGCGCGCCGCCGCAGGACCAGGACGGCAGGCCTTGGAGCTGGGACGCCCACCCGCTGATTCTCTCGACCTTCTCGCGGCTACTGCTGCCGTTGGCGCTCTTGGTGGCGGTATTCGTTCTGCTGCGCGGACACAATCTTCCGGGCGGCGGCTTCATCGCCGGTCTGATCACGGCGGTGGCACTGGTGATGCAATATCTGGCGAATGGCATCGCCTGGACGCGGCCACGCATCTCCGGGCAGCTGCATCCGCTGATCGGTATCGGTCTGGCGCTCGCGACCCTGACCGGTCTGGCGAGCTGGTACTTCGGCTATCCGTTCCTGACCTCTACCCATGGCCATTTCCATCTACCGCTGATTGGTGATCTGGAGCTGGCGTCCGCGATGCTGTTCGATCTCGGGGTGCTGATGGTCGTGGTTGGCATTACGCTGGTCATCCTGGTCCGGCTCGGCGAGCTGGACGCCCTAGACCGAGCGCGCCCCCTCCACAAGCAGGTGAAGACGCCAGTGAACAAAGAGGCCCGGCGCTGATGGAAGCTCTGCTCGCGATCGCCGTTGGTGTCATGACCAGCTGTGGTGTCTATCTGGTGCTGCGCGCGCGCACCTTTCCGGTCGTACTCGGGCTGACCCTGTTGTCCTACGCGGTCAATTTGTTCCTGTTCGCCATGGGCCGCATCACCATAGGTGCGCCGGCCATCATCGCGCCGGGCCGCACCCTCTATGCCGACCCGTTGCCACAGGCGTTGGTGCTCACGGCCATCGTCATCGGCTTCGGCATGACCGCCTTCGTGGTCGTGTTGGCGCTGCGCGCCCGTGCCGATCTCGGCAATGACCATGTGGATGGCAGCAAACAATGAACGTGCTGCTGCAGCATGCCGTCATTGCCCCGCTGCTGGTGCCGCTGATCGGCGGCATCCTTTTGGTGCTGCTCGGCGGCAGCGCCACTCCCCAGCGCCGCACCGTCAGCATGATCGCGATCCAGGCGCTGTTCGGTGTCTCGCTGTTCCTGCTGCTGATGGTCTGGAACGGCGATATCCTGGTCTACGAGGCCGGAAACTGGCCGGCGCCATTCGGCATCGTGCTGGTGGCGGACCGCCTCTCAGCGGCCATGGTGTTTTTGACCTCGTTGTTGGCGCTGTTCACGATGCTGCACGCGGTGCAAGGCAGCGATCGCAGCGGCCGGCAGTTCCATGTCCTGTTCCAGTTTCAGCTGCTAGGGCTGAACGGCGCCTTCCTGACCGGTGATCTGTTCAACCTGTTCGTCTTCTTCGAGGTCTTGCTGATCGCCTCCTATGGGCTGCTGCTGCACGGCCATGGTGCCGAGCGCAGCCGCGCCGGGCTGCACTATGTGATCGTCAACCTGGTTGGGTCGAGCCTGTTCCTGTTCGCGGTCGGCACCCTGTATGGCGTCCTCGGCACGCTGAACATGGCGGACCTGTCTCTGCGCGTGGCCGCGCTGCCCGCGGCCGATCTGGAGTTGGTGCGTGCCGCCGGCCTGCTGCTCTGTCTGGTGTTCGCGCTCAAGGCCGCGCTGGCGCCGCTGCATCTGTGGCTGCCGGGTGCCTACGCCGCGGCCGGCCCAGCGTCTGCCGCCATCTTCGCCATCATGACCAAGGTCGGCGCCTATTCCATCGCGCGTATCTACACCTTGATCTTCGGACCCGAGGCGGGTGCACTTGCCGGTTTGGTGCAGCCCTGGCTGCTGATTCTGGGGCTGGTGACCATCGTCGTCGGCAGTATCGGCGTGCTGGCGGGCCGACGCCTGTCGCTGGTTGCGGCGCACTTGGTCGTGGTCTCGGCCGGTACGCTGTTGACTGCCTTCGGTATCGGCGGCGGTGCGGCGCTGACCGCGGGGCTATTCTATATGCTGCACTCGACGCTGGTGGCGGCGGCACTGTTCCTGCTGACCGATAATGTCTCAAACACCCGCGGCATCTATCGCGACCGGCTGGTGGCCGGACCGCAGTTGCCGGCGGCGAATCTGCTTGGCGGGCTGTTCTTGGTGCTGACGGTGGCGGTTGCCGGTCTGCCTCCGTTGTCGGGATTCCTCGGCAAGCTGATGGTGCTTAAGGCGGCCCTGGGCAGCCCATGGATGCCCTTGATCTATGGCGTGGTCCTGGTCACCAGTCTGCTTACCTTGGTCGCCCTGGTGCGCGCCGGCAGCACGCTGTTTTTCAAGACCGATCCAAGGGCTGGCAATGCGACGCTGCCGAACATGGCCGATCTGATACCCGTCATCGCGCTCGCCGGGGCAAGTGTCGTGCTGATGGTCTATGCCGGACCAATCTATAGCTTTACCGCGGCCACGGCCGCGCAGCTGCTCGACCCGGCCGCGTATATCGCCGCCGTGCTCGGCAATGCCGCGGAGCCGTCAGTGCCATGAAACGCTTGCTGCCGCACCCGATCCTGTCCCTGATGCTGCTCGGCCTGTGGCTGCTGTTGGTCAATTCGATCAGCATCGGCCAGTGGCTGCTCGGCGGACTGCTCGCGGTGCTGATCCCGCTCTACACCGCGCGCTTTTGGGAAGCCCAGGTGCAAGTGCGCAAGCCTCTGTTGCTGATGCGCTTCTTCGCCACGGTGCTGTATGACATCGTGGTCGCGAATGTCTCGGTGGCCTGGCTGGTGGTGGGGCCGATCGAGCGGGTGCGGCCGGGCTTTCTGTGTATGCCGTTGCGATTGCGCGGCAATGTCCCGGTCAGCCTGTTGGCGAACATTATCTCGCTGACGCCGGGCACGCTCTCGGCCTATCTGAGCGCGGACCGGACCGAACTGGTCGTGCATGCGCTGCAGGTCGATGATCCAGAGGCGATCATCGCCGAGATCCGCGAACGTTACGAACAGCCTCTGCTGGAGGCACTGGAGCAAGCGTGAACGACCCGACCGGCGGCGGAGCCATTCTGAACGGGGCGCTGGTCATCGCCTTCGTGCTGGTGAGCGCCGCCCTGTTGATGTCGCTGTGGCGACTGATTATCGGCCCGGACAAACCCGACCGCATCCTGGCGCTGGATACCCTGTACGTCAACACGGTCGCGCTGCTGGTGCTGCTCGGCGTAAAGCTCGCGAGCAACCTCTACTTCGAGGCCGCGCTGCTGATTGCCTTGTTCGGTTTCGTCGGTACCGTGGCCCTGGCAAAGTTTCTGACGCGCGGGGACATCATCGAATGAGCGCAGTTGGTGCAGACCTGCTGATCGAGATCGGCATCGCGCTGCTGATCGTGATCGGCGCCGCATTCACCTGCCTGGGATCCTTTGCACTGCTGCGTCTGCGCGATTTCTACAGCCGCCTGCACGGCCCAACCAAGGCAACGACGCTCGGCGTCGGCAGTCTGCTGGTCGCGTCGACGCTCTTCTTCAGCTGGCAGGAGCCCGGTATCTCGCTGCACGAGATCCTGGTCGCGGTGTTTCTGTTCATCACGGCCCCAGTCGGCGCCCACCTGATGGCCAAGGCCGCGCTGCATCTGCGCGTTCGCGGTGACAGCGGTCTGCCGCCGGATGCCTTGCTGAACGGCGGTACGGTCGGCGACGCGGATGCAGGGCCGGATGGGGATGCGCTGGAGCCGACGCGCACTGAGTGACGCGGCGCCCGAGCCCTCGGCTGACGTCGCAGCGTGTCCTTCGTCCGCCCTTTTTTCTGGGTCGCTCGGCTTCCTTCTGATTGCCGCCCGCGCGTCGAAGCGGATGCGGGTACTGAAACAGGTAAGGCCTCGTCGGCTGGTCATAGTCGAACCGATGCGGCCGTGGCTGATCTCCCGCCACCACTATCGCCACTTGCGGCATGCTTTCCAGGCCGGACCGGCGACCGTCTCCTGTGCAACTATAATTAATTTAGGAGATACGAATACACGAAGGATGCTCGGAAACCGATAGGGAGGGCAGTACGATGTCAAAGGTTCTGCTGATCTCAACGCATTTCGACGACAACCTCGAAATTGCGACCATGCCGTGGGCGGTCGGAAATGCCGCACTGGCCCAGGATAAGGAGGTAACCCTGTTTCTTCAGGGGCTCGCGGTCAGGGAAGCAAAGCGCGATGGCACCAAGGGATTGCGCTTCCCTCCATTTCCCTCGCTGGAGACCTTGCAGAAGGCGTTTGTTGAAAACGGCGGCAAGATCTATGTCTGCGCGCCGTGCATGAAGGCGCACTCGGTGGAGGTGGATGAGCTGATCGAGGGCGCCGAGCCCGGTGGTGCGGCCTTTCTCGTGGACCTTGCGCAGGACGCCGCGGTGTTCACCTATTGACCCGGGGAGCTTCGAAGCCGGGAGCTTAAGGAAACCGTCGAGCTGGTCTGCGCCGCGCTGGATGCAATGGCCCGTTCAGCGGTGGCAAGCAGCTGTTCGGTCATCGGCGCTGCGCCACGCCCGGCTCGGCCTGTTCGACGAAGGTCGCGGTGTCTTCCTCGAGCGCGGTGAGCAGTGGCTCTGGCACGCCGCTGCCGGCCTGGGCCAGCGCGATGGCCCGCATCAGCAGCGCCGCGTCGGCTTGATCGAGCGCTTGCGACGGCAGCGCCTCACCGTAGAGCCAGATGCCCGCCTCGTTGATTGCGGGCGCCGTGTCGCGCCCGGCGCGCAGCGCGGCGCTGGCGAGCAGCGCGCCGAGCAGCAGGTCCAGCGCGGCACCCGGGCAGGCTTGCTGGATCAGCAGGCGTGCAGCCGTCAGGTTCTCGCGCGCCTTCAAGGCCAGGGGATGAACCGCCGGCTCGTCTTCGGCCGCGGCCTCTGGCGAGACGATCGGATCGGCGCCGGCAAGCGGCGATGCGCTGCCGAGCCGGCTCAGGCTGGCCAGGGTACGACGGTCGATCAGGGCGATGGGCACTTGGTCGGATAGCGCCTCGGCGGCCGTATCGTCCTGATCCGAGACCTGATCGAGCACCACCAAAAGGCCGCCGCCTGGTTGGCCATCAGGGCCGCCGTCGGTTCCGCGGCGCTGCCCGAAGATGCGGGCGATGCGTGAGCCGAACTGCTCTTGCAGTGCGATGACGCAGTCGCGCACGGTCTCGTCGAGCGTCGATGACAAGGTTGCCGCAGCCGACGGCTGCCACGGTTCCGGCGCTTGCTGATGCGGCGGGTCGAGATCGGTTTCGGGTTGCGGGATGCCGGCTGCGGCGGTGCTGCTGGCCTGCGAATCGTCCGCGGCGAGGTCCTCCGCCAGCACCTCGGCGAGACGCTTGGAGACGCTGACCACGTCTTCGGTGGCCTCGGGGTCGACGACATTGTCGAACAAATGCCGCTTGCCCTGGACCAGGTTCAGGACATGCGCTTCGTAGGATTCCGGTGCCACCAGCAGGATTGCCTGCACCCGCTGCCGCTGACCGAGCCGGTGCACGCGGGCGATGCGCTGGTCGAGCACGGCCGGGTTCCACGGGATGTCGAGGTTGATCAGCACCGCGGCGTTTTGCAGGTTCAGGCCAACGCCGCCGGCATCGGTGGAGATGAATACCTGTACCGCGTCGTCGTCCCGGAAGCGGTCCATCAGTGCGCCGCGTTTCGCCGACGGAACGCCGCCGTGCAGGCGGACGCTGCCGAGACCCATGCGGCGCACGCGCTCCTCGACCATTTCGGTCATCTGCGCCCATTGCGAGAACACCACCGCCTTGAGGCCGGCCATGCGGCAGAGCTCTTCGAGAATGGTCTCCAGCTCATCGAGCTTCGGCGCGCTGTCGCCCTGTCGCTCGCGCAGCTCGGGGTCGACCAGACCGGCGGCGTTGCAGGCCATGCGCGCGCGCTGCAGTGACGCCATCATGCGGTTCTGTTCGCTCGGCGTCAGCGGCCGACGCTTCATGATCTGAGCGAGCATGCTGGCTGCCTGGACCGCGTCGTCATGGATATCCTGCTGGGCCGCGGACATCGGCACGTCGACGCGCGTGACGATGCGCTCCGGCAACTGGTCGCGGACCAGTGAGCGGTCGCGGCGCAGCATCACCGGTGCCAGTCGCTGGCGCAGTTCCGACAGATTGCGGTAGCCGAGCACCTTGCCGCGCTCGTCGGTGATATGGAAGTCGACCATGTAGCGCCACAGTGGGCCGAGCACACGGGGGTCGATCACCTGCATCAGGCTGTAGAGGTCTTCCAGCCGATTCTCCAGCGGCGTGCCGGTGAGCACGAAGGCGTAGCGTGAGCCGATGCGCTTGATGGTGCTGGCGATTTTGGTGCGCCAGTTCTTGATGCGCTGGGCCTCGTCGAGGATCAGCAGGTCCGGGCACAGGTCAGAGTTGATGACGGAGAGATCGCGCATCGCCAGCTCATAGTTGACGACATAGAAGCCGCGGCCCTTGCGGTACTGCACGCCGCGTGTCTCGGTCGGCCCCTGGATTATCTGCGCCTCGGCGCCGGTGAACTTCTCGATCTCGCGCGCCCATTGCAGCTTCAGTGAGGCCGGACAGACCACCAGCACGCGCTCGACACCGTCGTGCTGGTGCAGCCAGTAGGCCGCTGCAATTGCCTGCAGCGTCTTGCCCAGGCCCATGTCGTCTGCCAGAAGCGCGCGCCCGCGTCCGGCGAGGAAGGCGACGCCGTCGACCTGATAGGGGTAGAGCTTGGCGCGAATGCCGGGCAATCGGCCGTCGCCGGCGCGAATCCGGGTGCCGATCCCGGCCGCCCGCACGGCGCGGGCGGCGTCCTCGGCGAGCCGCCGCGCATAGCCGAGTGCATCGTCGCCGATGTCGATGTCGTCGCGTTCGCCGAGCTGATCGGCGAAGCGCAGGAAGTCGTCCGGGATGCGCTGGCGAAAGCGGCCGGTCGAGTCGAAGTGCTCGGTCAACAGCGGGGCCAGCGCGACATCGGTCTCTGCGCCGCGGTGCAGCCTGATCACCGGCGCCTGGTCCGCACCCCAGTCCAGGAAGATGCAGGCGCGCGGCGACGGCTGCTGCGCGAGGCGCTTGTAATCGCGGCGCTTGCGCAGCCGGTGCAGCACCGCCTCGATGTGCTTACAGGTGCCGAGTTCGTTGGTGGCGAAGTCCGGGCAGGTGCAATAGTTGGCGCGCTGGCCGAGAGAACGGATGTGCACCCGGTAGTCCACCGGATAGTGGGTGCTGGACTGCACGGAACGGGCGCGCCAGCGCCCGAAACCGGCAGTCTCCGCGCCGTCTGACTGCGGCTCGACGTGCACCTCGGCGCGTGCCTTGGCGATGCGCTCGGCCAGTGCCGTCTGCACCGCGTCGGCGAGCTTGGCCTTGTCGTCCGGACGTCCCTCCGTCTGGCGTCTGGCGTAGCTGAACAGTGCTGCGACGGCATGCACGCAGTGGGTCGGATCGGCGCTGCCGCCGACCACATCGGCGCGGCATTCGCAACCGCTGAGCAGCCGGCCGTCCGCATCCAGCAGGATCTCGACCTGCAGCTTTTCCTCGCTGTCGGCGTCTTCGACCTCGGCCCAGAGACCGTCGTCGCCGCGGTCCAGAGCGGTCACGCGGTTGTCGGTGCTGTGGCGCAGCGCGGCGCGGATCAAGGCCGCGTCGGCCAATGCCTCGATCTGCTCGTTATCGAGCAGCAGCGGGTCGAACGCCGCCGGCTTCGCCGATGAGGCGCTGTCTTGTATGAAATGCTCGCTCATTCTTTTTTCGTGCTCAGGCTGAATTCGACAGGGCACCGCTCAGCTCGCGAACCCACATGGCCGTGGCGCCGGCGACGGCTGCTGGCATGACGACAAAGTTCACCACCGGGATCATGGTCAGTCCAGCAGCGGCGGCGCCAAACCCAATGCTGAGGAAGCGCCGGCGGCGCAGGATGCTGCGCATGTCGCGGAACTTGAGCCCGTGGTTGCCCATCGGAAAGTCGCTGTACTGCACGGCAAGCATCCAGGCCGTGAACAGGAACCAGATCAGCGGGCCGACGACTGGGACGACGAATGCGAGCAGCAGAAACGGGATGCTCCAGACCAGCGCGTAGATGATCTTCCGTATCTCATCGAGCAGCGTGCTGGGCAGCGCGCGCAGCAGCCTTTTGAGATCGCCGCCGTCTGTCGCATTGCCGGCGGCGGGACGGCCCCTCAGCAGCGCCTCGGTCTTCTCGGCCAACAGACCATTGAAGGGCGCCGCGATTAGGTTGGCGAGCAGCGTGAAGCTGTAGAAGACGACGATCAGCAGCGCCAGGGCGAACAACGGCCAGAGTATCCATTCCAGCCAGCTGAGCCAGCCGGGGATATTGGCCTGCATGCGCGCCATCAGGCCATCGAACCGGGCCGCGCCCCACCAGATGGCCGCTGTGAACACGGCGATGTTGACCAGCAGCGGGATCAAGACGAAGCGCTTCAGTCCGGGTTTGACGATGAGGCGGATGCCCTGCAGCATGAAGGCGGCACCCTTGGCCGGGTTAGAAGGCATGGCGGCGTCGCCCTTGGTTGCTCCAGGTTGCGCCGCATTATACCGGGATGTGGGGAAACCAGATCTTTGCGTGCTGAACGCCGACGACGACGGGAGACGAAGATGGCGACAGAGGCGCGGTCGGGCATGGTCTCGATCCAGGACCAGCTCGCGGCGCTCGCAGGGCAGCCGGACGATGCGATCGATGTCTGCGCCGCGGCGCTGGATCTCAGCTGCCTGTTCCAGCAGGGGCACGTCGCCGACGGCGGTTTGCGCGAGCTCGAGTTGCTCACCGCGGCGGCGCGGGCGCGGGTGCCGGAGGATGGCCAGCTGCTCAACCGCGTCGCCGCGCTGAATGCCTTCCTGTTCGACGAACTCGGCTTCGCCGGTAATCATGCCGATTTTCATGACCCCCGTAACAGCTTCCTTGACCGCGTTCTCGAGCGCCGGCTCGGCATCCCGATCACGCTCTCCGTGGTCTACTGCGAGGTCGCTGGCCGCATCGGCCTGCCGGCCTATGGCGTCAGCTTCCCGGCGCACTTCCTGGTGCGCGTCGGCCGTGGTGCGACCGCGCTGATGCTCGATGTCTATGCCGGCGGCGTCGCCTTGTCCGAGCAAGAACTCGATCACCGTCTGGCCGATGTCTACGGCGAGGGCGTGGTGACCATCCGCTCGCATCCGTCGCTGCTGCGGCCGGCCGGCAAGCGCGAGATTCTGGTGCGTATGCTGCGTAACCTCATCGGCGCCTACCGTGCGCGCGGTGACAGCGCCAATCTGCTGGAGGCGCTGACCGCGGTGCTGAACCTGATGCCGGATCTTCCAGAGGAACTGCTTCAACGCGCGCAGCTCTATCAAGACCTCGGCTATGCGCCGGCCGCGCTCGCGGACCTGCGCCGATTCGTCGAGGTCTCCGACGATGCCGAGCAGATCGCCGCCGTGACGCCGATCATCGATTCGCTCTCCCAGCAGCCGGTCAAGCTGCATTAGCGATCGTGCGAAACCGACTCGGACCCACGCCCTTGCATCCGACGGTCCTAGCCGGCGGAATTTTCGCCTTGTTCGATCCGTCGCGGCGCGCGTCCAGCGCGATGGCGCGGATGCGGGTGGCGCGCCTGCCGGCGTATCAGGTCGCGCTTTGGCCCGATGGTTGGTTGTTGGAACCCGATGGCGGCGTTCGGGTGCGTGATACGCATGCCATGGCGGAGGCGCGGCGATGGCACGCAGTGGCCGAGCGCAATGGTCGCGGCAGGGAGCGGCGGTCGGTCTCACCGGTCGAGATGACGCGCACCATGAGGATGCACGGCCTGTGCGTGCCGCGTGCCATCATCGATATGGCCGGGCGTCGTTTCCCGTCTGAACAGGTGGCGTCGGTGGCGGTCAGTCTGGTCGCCAGCGATTGGATCGGCGAGCGCCGCCACGCCTTGCTGGCGTCACCCGAGCGGGCCTTGGCGGAACAGGCGTTGGCCTGGAGCGGATCGCGCCATACCGGCATTCCCGATCCGCGCTCGGTTGAGCGACTGCTCGAACGGCTGCTCGTTCAATGCAGTGACGAAGACTTGCTGCCGGCCGGCGCGCGCTCTCGGCTCGCATGCAGCCATGATGATGGATACGGTCTCTGTTGTTGCCGTTGTTCGCTTGAACTCGACCTCGACGCCAGTGCGCGCGAGCGACTGCACGATCTCCTGACCGTCGCGCTGATTCCATGGAATCGAAGCGTTGTTCGCGATGGCAGCGCGATCCCGCTGATCTCGCTTTGGCTGCGTCCGTGGCGTGATAGACGACGAGCCTAGGGTGATGCGAAGCGTGCGAATCTGTTTTCTGGTCGGCCTGGTGCTGCTTGTCTCTAGCGTAACGGTAGCCGACGAACGCCGCAAGGGCGGTACCGATACGCAACGTCACCCGAGCAAGGCGTCGCGGACGCTGACGGACCGGCATCCGCCCAAGGCCCTGAGGTCCGACGGCGACGGCCAGACGCGTCTCGAGCGGGTCGACCCCGCCGTTCGTCAGTACTGGTCGGACAGATGCGTGCAGCAGCGTGCCCGCGGGTGGGGGCAGACGGGTGATTGTGACAGCCCGGCCTACACGGGCGGCAATGCCCGGCGCGACGGCAGGGACCGCTATCGCCGCCACGAACGCCGCTGGCCGAGCGGCCGGCGAGGCCCGGTGATCATCGAACGCCGAGGCAGTGATGGGGGTGCTGTGCGGCGGGCCTATCCTTCCGGCCGCTTCTCCAGCGGGCCGCCGCGTTGACTCTGGGCCGGTGTTCGAGTCCGGTACCATCGGTCGCGGGGTGAATGCTGGTCCTGCGAACTGCCCAGCCGGGCCTCTTTAGCCCCGAGCGAAACCCATGACTCTGTCAACGCTGCGAGCCGGGGTGCTCTTCTTGTTGCTCCTGGTCGCGGGCGCCCCCGCGCAATCGGCGCCGATCGCTTTCTTCGCGGTCGGCGACCTGCCTTATTCGGATGCCGAGCTGGTCTCTCTGCGGGATTTACTCGAGACCGCGAAGCGTCGGCGCGCGCCTTTCGTGCTGCATATCGGAGACATCAAAGGCGGCAGTCAGCCCTGCACCGATGCCCGCATTCAGCGGGTGGCGGAGCTATTCCGCGAACAACCGGCGCCGGTCCTGTATACACCGGGCGACAACGAGTGGACCGACTGTCATCGTGAGCGGGCCGGTGCGCATGACCCGCTGGAGCGGCTGGTTGCGCTGCGTGCGGCCTTCTTCGACGATCCGGCGGTGCTGCACCGCGATCCGCTGCGGCCCGTGGTGCCTGATCCGGCCTATCCCGAGAACCTCTATTTCGCCCTCGACGGGGTGCTGTTTGCGCTGGTGCACCTGGTCGGCAGCAACAACAATCTGCGGCCGAAGAACGCGCGGGCGATGAAGGAGATGGCGGCGCGCAACGCCGCCAATCGGCGTCTGCTCGATCAGGCCGCGCGGGCCGCAAACGGTATCAAGGCGCGTGCGATTGTGCTCGCGTTTCACGCCAACCCGCTGTTCGAGGAGCAGGGGCCACGCCAGGGGTTCCTGTCCCTCAAGCAGGACCTGCGTCAACTGCTTGCGGCCTACGCTGGACCGGTGCTGCTGGTGCACGGCGACACCCACCGCTTCAGGTTCGATCGCCCGCTGCGGGATGCGGACGGGGCGCCTATCGCACGCGTGCAGCGTCTGGAAGTTCCTGGGTCGCCGTTCGTGGCCGGGGTCTGGGTGACGGTCGATACCGACAGTGCCTTGCCGTTCGATGTACAGATGGTCTATCCCGATGACTATCGGCAATTCACCGGGCAATGAATGCCCTTCAGGCTCTATAGCTGACTGGCGTCGTCGTCTTGGGGCTGTCTTGCGCGTCACCAACCGCGCGCGAGGATGGCGCTGAGAAAGCGCCCGGTATGCGACTCCGCGCAGGCGGCGATGTGCTCCGGTGTGCCGGCGGCGACCACCTGGCCGCCCTTGTCGCCGCCCTCGGGTCCCAGGTCGATGATCCAGTCGGCGGTCTTGATGACGTCAAGGTTGTGCTCGATGACGACCACGGTGTTGCCGGCGTCGCGCAGACGGTGCAGTACCGCGAGCAGATGCTTGACGTCGTGAAAGTGCAGGCCGGTGGTCGGCTCGTCGAGGATGTAGAGGGTGCGGCCGGTGTCGCGCTTGCTGAGTTCGCGGCTGAGCTTGACGCGCTGCGCCTCGCCCCCGGAGAGCGTGACGGCGTTCTGGCCAAGGCGTACATAGCTCAGGCCGACATCCATCAGGGTCTGCAGCTTGCGTTTCAGCACCTGCACCGGGGAGAAGAACGCCAGCGCGTCCTCAACGGTCAGGTTCAGGACCTCGTCGATGGTCTTGCCCTTATAGCGGATCTCCAGCGTCTCGCGGTTGTAGCGGCGCCCTTGGCAAACATCGCACTGCACGTAGACATCGGGCAGGAAGTGCATCTCGACCCGGATCAGTCCGTCGCCCTTGCACGCCTCGCAGCGCCCGCCCTTGACGTTGAAGCTGAAGCGTCCGCCGCTGTAGCCGCGTGAACGCGCCTCGGGCACGTTCGCGAACAGCTCACGGATCAGGTTGAACAGGCCGGTATAGGTCGCGGGGTTCGAGCGCGGCGTCCGGCCGATGGGGCTTTGGTCAATGTCCACCACCTTGTCGAAGTGCTCCAGTCCCTCGATTCCCGCATGTGCCGCCGGCCTCAGGCTGGCGTTGTTGAGACGATGCGCTGCCGCCGGATACAGGGTGTCGTTGATCAGGGTCGACTTGCCGGAGCCGGACACGCCGGTGATACAGCAGAAGGTGCCGACCGGAATCGCCGCGTCGATGCCGCGCAGGTTGTTGCCGCTGGCCCCAATGATCTGCAGCTGGCGGCCTTGAGCGGCGGCCTTGCGCTCGCTTGGAATGGCGATGCGCAGCCGGCCGGACAGGTACTGCCCGGTCAGCGAGGCGGGATTGGCCTCGATCTGCTCGGCGCTGCCCTGGGCGACGATCTCGCCGCCATGAGCGCCGGCGCCGGGACCCATGTCGACCACCTGATCGGCGGCGCGGATGGCCTCCTCGTCGTGCTCGACCACGATCACCGTGTTGCCGATGTCGCGCAGATGCGTCAGTGTGCCAAGCAGGCGCTCGTTGTCGCGCTGGTGCAGACCGATCGAGGGTTCATCGAGAATGTACATGACCCCCACCAGCCCGGCGCCGATCTGGCTGGCGAGCCGAATGCGCTGGGCCTCGCCGCCGGATAGGGTCTCGGCGCTGCGCGTCAGCGTCAGATAGTCCAGGCCCACGTCGACCAGGAATTTGAGCCGCTGAGCGATCTCGTTAATGACCTTGGCGCCGATCTCGGCGCGCTGCCCGCTCAGCGCAAGCGCATCGAACCAGCGCAGGCTGTCGCCGACCGGCATGGCCGAGATGGCGGGCAGGGCCTTGTCCCCAACCATCACGTTCCGTGCTGCTGGATTCAGCCTGGCTCCGTCGCAGCTGGGGCAGGGGCGGGTGGAGATGTAACGTGCCAGCTCCTCGCGCACGGCGGCGGAGTCGGTGTCGCGGTAGCGCCGCTCCATGTTGGGCAGTATGCCCTCGAAGCTGCGCTGCTTGCCGCCGCCGCGCTCGTGCGGCAGCTTCAGCTTGAATTGGTCGCTGCCGCTGCCGTAGAGCACCCGCTGCCTGGCATGCTCGGTGAGCGCCTGCCAGGGGCTCTCAAGATCGAAGCCGTCGTGCGCTGCCAGCGCGCGAAGCATTTGAAAGTAATAGCCGTTGCGCTGGTCCCAACCGCGCACGGCGCCGTCCGCTAGGCTCAGATGCGGCTGCGTCAGCAGTTTGTTCGGGTCGAAGAACTGCTCGACGCCTAGGCCGTCGCAGGTCGGGCAGGCGCCGGCCGGGTTGTTGAATGAGAACAGCCGCGGTTCCAGCTCCGCGATGCTGTAGCCGCAGATCGGGCAGGCGAAGGAGGCGGAGTAGGTCTCGGGCGCCTCTGCGTCGGCGTCCATCCGTGCCACGCGCAGGATGCCGCCGGAGAGCTTCAGCGCCGTTTCGATGGATTCGGCCAGGCGCAACTGCAGGTCGGCGCGGACGCGGAAGCGATCGACCACGACCTCGATGTCGTGCTTCTTTCTGACGTCCAGCACCGGCGGAGCGTCCAGCTCGCAGAGCTGGCCGTCGATCCGTGCGCGAACGAATCCCTGGGCATTCAGCTCGCCGAACAGCTGATGGTATTCACCCTTGCGCGCCGACACCACGGGCGCGAGTAGCATCAGCTTTTCGCCCTCCGGCCGGGCCAGTATCTGGTCCACCATCTGGCTGATGGTCTGCGCCGATAGCGGCGCGCCATGCTCGGGGCAGTGCGGCGTGCCGACCCTGGCGAACAGCAGGCGTAGGTAGTCGTGTATCTCGGTGATGGTGCCAACGGTCGAGCGCGGATTGTGCGAGGTGGTCTTCTGCTCGATGGCGATGGCCGGAGACAGGCCCTCGATGTGGTCGACATCCGGCTTGTCCATCATCGACAGAAACTGCCGCGCATAGGACGACAGCGACTCGACATAGCGCCGCTGGCCCTCGGCATAGATGGTGTCGAAGGCCAGCGACGACTTGCCGGAACCGGACAGCCCGGTCACGACCACCAGCCGCTCACGCGGGAGATCGAGATCGATGTGCTTGAGGTTGTGGGTGCGCGCCCCGCGGATGCGGATGCTGTCCATCAAGGCTCAGTTTTCCGTTGTAAGCTCCGATAAGAGCGCATCGGCCTCGTCCTTTTCCGGGAATGAATGGTTCTGGTTCTGCAGCAGGACACGCCGCGCGGCATCGGTATCGCCAGTGGCGGCCAAGGCCCTGGCGTAGCGGAAGGCGATGCTCGGGTCGGGCGTGCCGGCATGCGCCTTGGACAGCAGGTCGCGTGCACGCTCGTTCTCACCGACGGCAAGCAGCGCGGCTCCCAGGGTATCGATGAATGCCGGGTCTTCGGGTTGCTGCCGGTACGCGCGCTCGGCCAGCGCCAGCGCTTGGCGCGGTGCATCGTCGATGCTGAGCATCGCCAGATTGTTCAGTGCCACCGCATGGCCGTCGTCTTCGGCAATGACCTTGCGGTATTGCTCGGCGGCGAGCGGAAGCTCTCCCTGGGTCAGCCTCATCTGCGCGAGCAGCATGCGCGGCGGGATGTCTCGCGGATGTGTGTCAATCCAGGCGTTCAGCACGGCGATCGCCTGCTCCGCACGCCCGGCCTGTTGCAGCGCGCCGGCCAGATCCAACAGATACCCGAGGTTGTCAGGATAGTCGCGGTGGAGCCGCTCGAATGCGGCGATTGCAGGCTCGAACTCCCGCCGTTCGAGCAACAAAGCGGCATCGACCGAGATCACCGCCGGGTGATCGGGCTCCGTCCGCAGCAGTTGCTGCATCAGTCCTTCACGCTCCGCCGCGCTCGGAAGCTGTTTTAGGACGGACATAAGGAACCTGGGTTGGAGCTCCAGGTCGCGGTCCAGCGACAGACCTTTCGTTACGTGAATGGCCGCGGCGACCGGATCGCCATTCGCGGCGGCCAGTTGGGCCAACAGGAAGCGTACCTGAGCGGACCTCGGGTTGGCCTCGGCCAGCTCCGTGAAGGCCGAGATCGCCTGCCGCGGGCGTTCCGCGGCCAGGTGTGCCTGGCCTTGCAGCGTCAGCATCTCCATGCGGTTGGCCGGATCCGGCGTTGCTTGCCCCAGCAGTTCCAGCGCCGCATCGCCTTGCTTTTCGCCAATGAGGTGGCGGACCAGCGCGAAGCGCAGTACCAGGTTGTTGGGGTTGCGTTGCAGAGCCTGCCGCAGCTGCTGTTCGAACGCCGCCTTGCCGCCCTCGCGTCGCGCGAGGGCGGCAAGCGCGAGCTCGGCCTGCGCACTGTTCGGGTCGGCGGCCAGCAGGTCCTGCAGTGCCGCGCGTGCGGCGTCGGGCCGGTCGTTGCTCAGCTCGAGCGCGGCCAGTCCCAACCCGGAGCGCGGGCTGGTCGGGTCGATCTCCCGAGCACGTTCGAATGCGACACCTGCCCCCTCGATATCACCGGCCTGGGCCAGCAGGGCCGCGCGCGTGGTATGCGCCATGGCGGAGTCTGGATGCTGCTCGAGGAAGGCATCGGAAAGCGCCATAGCGCCATCAAGATCGCCGACCAACAGCTTGGCGCGCATCAGAAGCAAGTTGGCGGGCTCATGCTCGGGTTGGTCGGCGAGCACGTCTTCGATGATTGCTACCGAGTCGGTCGGGTTTCCGTCGTTCTGAAGCTGCTGCGCCAGTGCCAGGCGCGCCGAAACGAGCTCCGGGAAGCGTTCGGCCGCCCGTGCGATCAGTTCCTGCGCCTCTGAACGGCGCCCTTGCGCCATCAGCGATTGGCGGAGAAACTCGAACATCGCCGGAGTCGCGTCGGTGCCGGCGGTAAAGGGCCGGATGATGTCCTCGGCGCCTGCCGCGTCGCCATTGTTGAGCCGTGTTTGCGCCAGCAGTAGCGCCGGTTGAGGGTTATTGGGGTAGCGAGCCGTCAGGCGGGATAGATACTCTTCCGCCTGCTCTTGGCGGCCGAGTTGGAGCAGCGCCAACGCAGCGAAGTAAGTCGCCCGCGAGTCATCCGGAACCCCACTTAGGTAGGCATCGAGGTCATCGATCGCCTTCTGCGGATCCTTGGTGAGCAGCGCCAGGCGACCGTCCAGGTAGTAGAGACCGAAAAACGTCGGGTTGGATTCCCGAACGGCCTCGAGGTCCGCTTGCGCTCCCTCGATGTCGCCGCTATCGACTCGCGCCAATGCGCGTTGGTAGTGCAGGCCCCAGCGGCTGCGGGCATGCTCCATTGCGCGCGTGTAGGCGGCGATGGCCTGTTCGAAATTCCGCGCCGCGTACTCGACATTGCCCAATGCGGTCCATGCCGATATTGATTCGGGCTCCAGCTCGATTGCCGTTCGAATCAACTCTTTCGCGCGTTCCGCGTCGCCGGTGCGCAGCGCGAGGCTGGCCATTCCGAGCAGCGGTCGCGCGGCCGTCGGGTCGGCGGAGGCCGCTTGCTCGAATAGCGAGCTGGCCTCGTCCGGGTTGTCGGAGGCTAGCAGCGCGGCGCCGCGCAGAGCGAGCAGTTCGCCGCGCAGGTTGGGCGGTGCCTCATTGCCGATCTCGGTCAGCTCCACGGCATCGGAGAGCCGCCTTTGCGCGATCAGCGCCTCGACCAGTGGCGGTAGAGTGTCAGCGTCCGTCGCACCGTAGGCGCGGGCGCGTGTCAATTCCTGATCGGCGGCCGCCGGATCACCACTGTCGAGGTAGATTCGGCCAAGCAGAAGGCGCGCGTCCGCGTCATCCGGTTGTTTTTGCAGCAGACTCTTGAGGCGGATGACCGCGCTGGCCGTCTTGCCGGCGGCCCAATCGGCATCGGCCTGGTCGATATCGGTCGCCCAGCCGGGCAGAGCGATCGCCAGCGAGAGTGCAGCCCAAGAGCGCATGCCGAAGGCGGCCATGGATGCCGAAAACGATTCGATTCATCAGCGACATCTTTGGGCAGCAGGGAGTGGATGAGGGATCGGAGACTCGCATACGAAGGCGATCACGTCGGCATCTGGCCGGCGTGGATGGGTGTCTCCCCGACACGGCCAATGGCGTGGCGGGGAGTGCCGTCAGCCGCGTTGGCCCTGCAGCGCGGCGATGCGCTCTTCCAGAGGCGGATGGCTCGCGAAGAGCTTCTTGATGCCGTCGCCAATATTGCCGGAGATGCCGAAGGCGGCGAACTCGCCGGCCGGCAGGTCGTGCGGCTCATGCACCCGCTGCAATGCGCGCAGCGCATTGATCATGTTCTCCCGCCCGGCAAGCTTGGCGCCGCCGGCATCGGCACGGAACTCGCGGTAGCGCGAGAACCACATGACGACGATGGAGGCGAGGAAGCCGAGCACGATCTCGGCAATGATCGAGACCACGAAATAGCCAATGCCGACGCCGCCCTGATTATCCTGGCCGCGCATGGCCGAGTCGACGAAGCCGCCGATGACCCGCGCGAGGACGATAACGAAGGTGTTCAACACGCCCTGTACCAGCGCCAGCGTGACCATGTCGCCGTTGGCGACGTGGCTGATCTCGTGACCCACAACGGCTTCGACCTCGTCCTTGTTCATTTTTTGAAGCAGACCGGTGCTGACTGCCACCAGCGCGTCGTTGCGGTTCCAGCCGGTCGCGAAGGCATTCGGTTCCGGTGAGTCGAAGATACCGATCTCCGGCATGCGAATGCCGCTCTGCTCGGATTGGCGGCGCACGATCTCGAACAGCCATTGCTCGAACGGGGTAGCCGGCTGCTCGATGATCTGTACGCCCATCGAGCGCTTCGCCATCCACTTGGAAATGAACAGCGAGATCATCGAACCGCCGAAACCGAACAGCAGCGCCATGATCAACAATCCGCTGCCCTGGGTCGTTTGCCCGATACCGAGCAAGGTCAGGACGACATAGAGGACGGTCAGGATCGCGAAGTTGGTGGCGACGTAAAGCAGGACTCTCAACATGTCGAGCACACTCCAAATAGGCTTGATTTCTGCCGCGATAACATGGACGCTGGCGCGGGTTTAAGCAAGTGCCAAAGCGGCCCTTGCCGGTCATCGCCGGCCATTGAGAAACGCCTGGTCGGCGGCTGTCGCGATTGGGTCGAGCAGCCCGTCTCGAGCGGCTCGGCGAGATCGGTTGCGGCGACCGGTGCTGGCTGGCTCCCGGCTTTAGGCTCTTCCGCGCGCTGGCTGAGGGAGGTGGCGCCATCTAAGAACGGCTGGCCAAAAAAGGCTGGACAGTACGCCGAATGGGCCTTATAGTTTCGGGCTTCTTATTGGGGCCATAGCTCAGCTGGGAGAGCGCAACACTGGCAGTGTTGAGGTCGGCGGTTCGATCCCGCCTGGCTCCACCAGATCACAGGATCCGGTCCGCTCCGCCTCTTTACGAGCCGACCGGATTTCCTTTGTTCCTTGTAAAAGGCACAGATCATGCTCTCCGTCCCCATCGTCTAGAGGCCTAGGACATCGCCCTTTCACGGCGGCAACCGGGGTTCGAATCCCCGTGGGGACGCCAACCCATAGGAAACGGACTGAGTCGTCAACGGCTCGGTCCGTTTTCGTTTGTGCGCGAAAGACCTGAACACGGGGCGCGCCACCCGATTCTCGTTGCGGGCTCGCCGATCGACCCGGTCTGGGCATTGAAGCGGACCGATCGCCGGCCTCATGTTGACCGTGAAAGATTGCCGGAGATTTTCATGGCGCGCATCAAGCTGGACTTCCAGAACCCCGACGGGCACACCCTGGCAGGATTGCTCGAGACGCCGCCGCCGGGCGTTGAGACGCAGCGCTACGCGCTCTTTGCCCACTGTTTCACCTGCGGCAAGGACATTGCGGCGGCGTCACGCATCAGCCGAGCCCTGGCGGCGCGCGGCATCGCCGTGCTGCGGTTCGACTTCACCGGTCTGGGCAACAGCGACGGCGATTTTGCCAACACCAGCTTCACCTCGAATGTTCAAGACTTGATTGCCGCCGCGCGCGCACTCGCGGCGGATTTCCGGCCGCCGTCGCTGCTAATCGGCCACAGTCTCGGCGGCGCCGCCGTGCTGGCGGCGGCATCGCAGCTCGACTCGGTCGAGGCGGTGGTGACCATCGCCGCGCCGGCAACGCCCGGGCATATCGAACACCTTTTCAGCGGTGCCCAGGGCGAGATGGAGGCGGTCGGCGAGGCAGAGGTGCAGGTCGGGCGCCGGCGCTTCCGTATCCGCCGACAGTTTCTCGAGGATCTGCGGCATTACGCCGATGCCGAGCATATCCGCCGGCTGAAGCGGGCGTTGCTGATCTTCCATTCGCCGGTGGACGAGATCGTCTCGATCGACGAGGCGGCAAAGATCTACCGGGCCGCGCTGCATCCCAAGAGCTTCATCTCGCTGTGCGACGCCGATCATCTGCTCACCAACCGTGAGGACTCCGAGTATGTCGCCGAGACGCTGGTCGCCTGGGCGAGCCGCTATCTGGGTCTGCGTGGACATGTCGAGGAGGCCGGCACGGGGACGGCGCCCCCCGTCGGGCCCGGCGAAGTGGTGGTCACCGAGCGCGATGAACGGTTTTTGCGGGGTCTCTACAGCGAACGCCACCAGCTGTTGGCAGACGAGCCCCGCTCAGTCGGCGGCTCGGATCTTGGGCCGGGGCCCTATGACCTGCTGCTGATGGCCCTGGGTGCCTGCACATCGATGACCTTGCGCATGTATGCCGGCCGCAAGGGGCTTGCGCTCGATGACATCGAGGTGCGCCTGTGCCACGAGCGCGTGCATTCCGAGGACTGCGGGGCCGACTGTGGTGATCCCGACGCGGCGCCGGGCAAGCTCGAGCGCATTATTCGGCGTATCGCGCTCACCGGAGATCTGTCCGATGCCGAGCGGGCGCGGCTGTTGCAGATCGCGGACCGCTGCCCGGTTCATCGCACGCTTGAGGCTGGTCCGCGAATTGTGACCGAGTTGGATGAGGCCAAACCGGATCCCGGCCGAGATCATGGCCAAGATCCTGGCTCGCGCGATGAACCGGACTCCGCACGGGCGTCCGGTTCAAGCACGGGCGGACACCCGGGGTGATGAAGCCCGGCGGCGGCGCTTTTTCAGGCGGCCGACGCCTTGGACTCCAGTTCGGCGGCGAGCGCTGGCTGAATATTCAGCGCCGCGGCCAGCTCCGACAGATAGCCACGCTCGGCGGGATTGGCCGTGTCAATCACGAACAAGGATGCCAGGTAGATCTCGGCCGCGGCCTCCGGGCTGTCTGCGCCGGCCGCGACCTCAGTCGCACTGAGCGGCCGATCCAGTTCGGCTTCGATCATCCGGCGGCTCTGCTCGTCCAGCCCGATGCCGCCGATGGACTGCGAGATGGCCGCGCGCTCGGCCTCGTCGATGTGGCCGTCGGCCTTGGCCGCGGCGATCATGGCCTTGAACAGCGCCTCACTGCGCCGCTCGCCGGCGTCGTCGGTGAGTTCAGCCACCGGCGTGCCCTCCGGGCCGCCCTGTTGCCCCTTCCATGTCTGATACGCGTCGTGCGCGACCTTGCCCAGCGCGCCGATGCCGCCAAGCGCCGCTGCCGTGCCGGCCAGCTTGCGCCCGGCGCTGGTGCCGAGCAGCAGCGTCAGCGCACCGCCTGCCAGGGCGCCCTTGCCCAGGTTCGACAGAGTCGCGTCGCGCTCGGCCCCCTCCGCCGGAATCTTGAGCTTGTCCTCGGCGAGTTGCTGGCCCTGGGCGGCAAGATCGCGGCCGGCGGCGAGCATTTGATCCAGCATCTGTTTGAAGGCCATGGCGGTAATCCTCGGTTTGACGGTGACGGGAAGCGGCTGGCAAGGCTAGCCTATTTGGCGGAGGTCGGGGCAGCGCAAAAGGACTACAACGGCTTGCCGGATCGAGACCCCGCCCAGATTATAGAAGCGGGATGACGTCAGCCTTTGACTTTCCCTTGTCAAAGCCTTCTGGGTCCGCCGCCGGCGCCGATGCAGTCAACCTAACCGATCGAGCTGTTGAGATGTCGAGAACCGGAAAATCACTGCAATCCCCCGCCAGTACTGACGAGGTGAACGCTTTTCTGGAGCAGGTGACGGCCACACCGCTTCGGACGCCGCGCGGGAAGCGTGGCCGCTTGGTGTTCGCGATGGACGCAACCGCCAGCCGTGAACCCAGTTGGGATCGGGCCGAACACATACAGGCGACGATGTTTCACGAGACCAAGGACTTGGGTGGACTCGAGGTCCAGCTCTGCCACTACGGCGGCTTGCACGGGTTTCACGCCTCTCCATGGTGCGCGAGCGCCGACGAGTTGCTGCCGCGCATGACCGCGGTGCGCTGTGCCGCCGGTCTCACCCAGGTCGGTCGGGTATTGGATCATGTGGCGGCCGAGGTCCAGCGGGGTCCGGTCAATGCGCTGGTGTTCGTTGGCGACTGTGTCGAAGAGGATCTCGACGGTCTCGCCGCGCGTGCCGGCAAGCTAGGACTGCTCGGCGTGCCGGCCTTCGTCTTCCAGGAGGGCCGGGATCCGGTCGCCGAGCGGGCGTTGCGTGAAATCGCCCGCCTGTCCGGCGGCGCCTGGTGTCCGTTCGATGCCAACAGCCCGCGGTTGTTGAAGGATCTGCTCAGCGCGGTCGCGGTGTTCGCCGCCGGTGGCCGCAAGGCGTTGAGCGACTTCGGTCGCAGTCGCGGCGGCGCGGTGTTGCGGCTGACGCAACAGCTGCCCAAGGGTTGATGCCTCGGCCTTGTATGCTGCGCCCTGTGCCGGCGTCCCGAGCGCCGGTCTCCTAATATGAATCTTTGTCGTGCCTGGAGACGGAGTGCTGAGCAATGGGGCGTCTGATCATCCTGCTGGCCATCGTTGTCGGCCTGCTATTGTTCCTGAACTGGTTCCGCAAGACGCCGCCGCACCAGGTGAGCGCGGTGCTGCGCAAGGGGCTGCTCTGGGGGGGGATCGCGCTCTTGTTACTGGCGACGCTGACGGGACGTCTGAACCCGATCTTTGCCGCACTGGCGGCTGCCATTCCGGTCGGGATGCGGGCGCTGAACCTGCTGCGGATGTTGCCGATGATCCAGCAGGCGCTGCGGTCGCTCGGGCTCGGCGGCCTCGGCGCGCCAGCCTCGAGTGGAGTGGCTGGCGGGGGCCGCACCTCGTCGATCCGCACAGGCTATCTCGACGTGACCCTGGAACATGACAGCGGACGCATGGACGGGACGGTGCGCGAGGGCCCGTTTGTCGGGCGCCGGCTCTCCGAGCTGAATCTGGAGCAGCTGTTGCGCATGCTTGAACTCTATCAAGACGCCGACCAGCGTTCGGCCGCGGTGCTGACGGCCTATCTGGATCGCGAACACGGCGAGGGCTGGCGGGATGACGCCAATGCCCGGGCCAGCGCCGGCGCTGATCGGCAAGCGGGTGGCGCCATCGGCCCGGAGATGAACAGGGCGATGAACAGGGACGACGCCTTATCCATCCTCGGCCTCGAGCGCGGGGCCGACGCCGCTGCCATCCGCGCCGCACACCGGCGCTTGATGCAGAAACTGCATCCTGATCGCGGCGGATCTGACTATCTCGCCGCCCAGATCAACGCCGCCAAGTCGTTGCTGCTCGACGATTGATCCGGTTCAAGCACGGCGGGCTGGCAGCTTGCGGCGGTTGAATGCCGTCAGCGGCGCACGCGGTTGCGCATCAGCATCAGGAACTCGGTCACCGCGAACCAGAGTACGCCGGCGAAGATCATGGTGATCGGCACATAGCGAAACGGGGTTTCTTCGCCTTCGCCGGCAACGGCTTTCAGGATCAGGCCCAGTGTCATACCGCCCCAGAACAGGATTGCCGCGATGGGGATGCGGCGGCCGCGGAGACTAAAGGGTTCGGCACTGCGTTCCGTGGCGAGTGGCTTCGCTTCGGCGACGGTGGTCTGTGCGCTTTCGTTGGTTTGCGCGGGTGCCGACGCGTCATTGGTGGTGTTGGTGGGCGCGCCGGCGGGTTGCACGAGCGTGGCGGCAACCGGCACGCCACAATGCGGGCAGGTGGGCGCCTTGTCCGAGATCTTGGCGCCGCATTCGGGGCAATCGATCAAAGCCATTGCTTATCACCTTGTCGTTTCTGCTGTTGCGGTCCCGGGCTGGGCGCGTTGGCTCGGCGCGGGCGTTGGAGATGTCGCGCCGGCCGCCGCCGCGGCGCCGGCCGGCGCGTAATGAAATCAGCTTGGAAAGCCGGTCACAATGGCATGTGTCAGCTTTGCCGCGACTGCGATGCGATGATGCCGAGCCAGATCAGGAGCGAGGTCGCGAGCCCGCTAGGCGCGGCATTCGGAACGGCAGCAGCATCTGCACCCAACCACTGTCGAAGCGCTCCAGCGACAGGCTTTCGTGGAATGCCGTCACCTTTTCTCCCAGCCACTGTGCGCGGATGGTCGAGCGTGCGTAGAAAGGCGTGTCCTCCAAGGTCTCGAGCAGCTCCGCCGTGCTGTCGGCGTCGGTCTGCGTGGCGCGTGGAATTCGCCACCAAAATGTGCTCGGTAGTGGGATGGGCGGCGGCGGCTCGAACGGCTCGGCGCCGCCCTGTCCGTCGAAGCGCAGTGCCAGGGACATGCGCTCGCCGTCGCGGCGTGTGACGTCGTACAGCACCGCCGAGCCTTGCCGCAGTCTTGCCCGTGACCAGTCCCAATACTTGAACCCGGCCTCCAGCGGCTCGTCGCCGCTGTTCGTGTCGAGATAGCCGTTGCCCGACCAGCTCAGGCCTGGAGAGTCCAACTCCACCTCGACGCGCGCGTCCGGTGCGATTGGCCACCATTGATGTTTGCCCGCCGCATCGAGCTGCACCGGATGATTGGTGATTGCGCTCGGATGCACCCGTACCAGGCCGCGCACGCGTTGCGGCAGCGGCGCGCCCAGCTCGTCGATGCGGATGGTCAGCGTGTCCTTGTCCCAGCTGACGCTGCTTGGGCCGATGACGAGTTCGCTGTCGCTGCGACGCAGGGCATCTCGGCCGCGCTCTGTCATGGCCCAGCGATTTCGGTCGGCGCCGTAGAGCGCGACGTTCAGCGCGCAAAAATTCTGTGGATCACCGCGACCGCGGCGGCGCGCCCAGGCGTAGTAGGGCGAGAAGACACTGCCGATCAGTGCAATGATGGTGATGCCGTAGCGTCCGTCGTCGCTCAGCGCGTCGACATACCACCAGACGTAGCCGTTGTTGGTTAAGACCTTGTCGAAGCGAGGTCCGCGACCAGGCTCGCCGCCGCCTGGCGGCCGGACAACGCCGCCATCGGCACCCCCGCGCCCGGATGCGTGCTGCCGCCCGCCAGATACAGACCCGGCACCTTGCTGCGTGATCCCGGTCGGCTGAACGATGCTTTCCAACCATGGGACGCGCGGCCGTACAGCGCCCCGCCCGTGGCCGGAAACAGCCGCTCGAACTCGTTCGGTGTCGTGATCCGCATGGCCTCCGGCCGGTACTCCAGATGGAGTCCACAGCGTTTCAGCAGGGAAAATGTGCGCGCCTCGCATTGCTCGATCTCGTGTTGATGAAATTGGTGGGTGTCGCCGATGGCGGGTGCATTGACCAGCAACAGCAGGCGTTCCAAGCCCTCGGGTTGCGGCGCGGGGCCGCCCGCGTCGCTTCCGCAGCGGGCTCCGCGGTCCTGGGCGCAGATGTAGACGGTCGGCTCCCGGGGCAGCCGGCGGTGAACGAAGATGTCGTCGAACTCTGCCGGATAGTTCGATGAGAAGAACACCGAGTGGCGCAGCAGCGGAAAGCCGGAGGTCTTCGCCGCCAGGTTCCAAGTCATCGCCGACAGCGAACGGTCGGCCGGCGCGGTTGGCGGCACCGCACGCTGGACCTGCGAGCCAAGCAGTCCAGTGCCGGGCGCGCTGATGTCGGCGTTCAGGACGATGGCGTCGGCATCGATGCGCTCGCCGCTGCCCGCGAGGCGCACAGCGCGCGCCCGACCGCGCTCGGTCAGCACCTCAGCGACTTCCGCGCCATAGCGAATCGTGGCGCCACTGCGTTCTGCGACCCGCGCCAATGCGACCGCCAATTGATGCATGCCGCCCCTGACCAGCCAGACGCCTTCCTGCTCGACATGCGCGATCAGCATTAGTGTGGCCGGTGCAAGATAGGGTGACGAACCGGCATAGGTCGCGTAGCGGCCGAACAGCTGCCGCAGTCGCGGGTCGTGGAAGTGGCCCGCCAGCGCCTTCCACATGGTCGAGAAGGGCTTGATGTTGAACAGGCCGCCGATCCCCCCCGGGCCGACGCGGCGCGTGAGGCCGATTGGATTGGTTCTGCTGCCGCTGATGAATGGCCCCTTCAGGGTGCGATAGATGGCCCTGGCGTCGTCGCTGAAGGCGAGGAAGCGTCGGCCTTCTTCCGGTCCGGCGAAGGCCGCCACGGCGTCTGCCGAGCGTTGCAGATCGGCGAACAGATCCAAGCGTTGGTCCTCGTCCCAGGCGTGGCGTGCGATGATCTCGGCCTGCTCCAGCTCCAGCTCGGCGTCGAGCGAGGTGCCTGCGGTGGCCAGGATGTCCTCGAACACCCAGCGCATCGTGAACACCGTTGGGCCGGCGTCGATGTGCAGGCCGCCGGCTTCCACCTCGCGCATCTTGCCGCCCGGCGTCTGGGCACGTTCCAGCAGGGTAACGTCGAAGCCGCGCGCACTGAGCTCGACCGCTGCCGCCAATCCACCGATACCGGCGCCGATAATGACTACCCGCTTTCTGCGCACGCCAGGCTCTCCGCGTCTAGTTGATCCAGGTCTTGTAAACCCAGGTTCCATGGTTTGACTGTACCTGAGCGAGTGTCTATCTTACATGACACTCGTCGATGACAACCGATCATGACATTCGAGGCCCTCCAGCGGTCCCGAAGACTGGCCAAACTCCGTGGGAGACGACCGATGGATGCCTTGCAGCGAATCGAGCAGGCCCTTGAGACGGCCGTTGCCAAAGGGCTCGGCGAGGGTGGGGCCGATGACGGCAGCCCGCCATTGTTGGCCGAAGCGGTGCGGCATGCCGTGTTCACGCCGGGCTCGCGGGTGCGTCCTCGGCTGTGTTTGGCTGTCGCCGCTGCCTGTGGCGACAGCGTCCCGTCGGTAACTGATGCCGCCGCAGCATCGCTCGAGTTGCTGCATTGTGCGTCGTTGGTGCACGACGATCTCCCCTGTTTCGATGATGCCGACATGCGTCGCGGGGCGCCCAGTGTTCACCGCGCCTATGGCGAGCGCCTCGCCGTGCTCGCCGGGGATGGGCTGATTGTGCTGGCGTTCGAGAATATCGCCTGGCACACCCTGCGTCACCCGGAACGGCTTGCTCCCTTGATCATGATCATCGGCCGTGCCGTGGGAATGTCCGACGGCATCGTGGCGGGTCAGGCATGGGAATGCGAGCCGCGCGTCGAATTGGCGCAGTACCACCGCGGAAAGACCGCCGCGCTGTTCGCCGCCGCCGCCGAGGCGGGGGCTGCTGCGGCCGGCCGTGACCCGGCCGACTGGCGCACCCTGGGTGTCAGCCTCGGTGAGGCCTACCAGGTTGCCGATGACATCCGCGACGTCGCCGCAAGCGCCGAGGAGTTGGGGAAGCCGGTCGGCCAGGACGCCGCACACGAGCGCCCGAGCGCGGTCGCTGAGCTGGGTCTGGATGGCGCGCTCGATCGACTGCGCGCCTTGGTCCGGACGGCGGTGGATTCCATTCCCGAGTGCAGCGGCGGTGACAAGCTGAAGGCAATGGTGCGCGCCGAGATGAAGCGGCTGCTGCCAGCCGCGCTGGCCGCGCGACTGGATTGACGCGCCCCGCGCGACCCTGGGGCGGGCCAGTCCGTCTATCGAATTAATTTAATCAGTATCGCTATGCCTCTTATCGGTTCCTGGCGCGATCTGCGCGACCGCATCGTGGCGAACCCGGATTTCCAACGCTGGGCCGCCGACATGCCGTTCACACGCCCTGTCGCCAAGCGGCGCGCGCGTGCCCTATTCGATATCACGGCCGGTTTCATCTACTCGCAGATCCTATACGCCTGCGTCGAGCTCGAACTGTTCGATCTGCTCGCCGACGGGCCGATGAGTCTGGACGCGCTGGTGCCCAAGATGCGCATGCCGACCGCCTCGGCCGATCGCCTACTGCGCGCCGCCGTTGCGCTGGACCTGCTGGAGCGGCGTGGAACCGATGGTGACGGTTCGCCGCGCTTCGGTTTGGGTGCACATGGGGCGGCCATGCTCGGTAACCCCGGTATCGCGGCCATGGTCCGCCATCACCGCATGCTGTATCGCGACCTGACCGACCCGCTGGCCCTGCTGCGCGGCGAGAGCGGGCCGACCGAACTCGGCCGCTATTGGGCCTACGCGGGCGCTGCCGATCCGGCGCAGTCGGTCGACGCCGCGGTCTCGGATTACAGCCAGCTGATGACCGCCTCGAACGCCTTCGTCGCGGGTGATGTGCTGGACGCCTATCCGCTCAAACAGCATCGCTGCCTGCTCGATGTCGGCGGTGGCGAGGGTAATTTCCTGCTCGCTGCGCTGAAACGCTGGCCTGATCTGCAGGGAAAGCTGTTCGATCTGCCCGCGGTTGCCGCCAGAGCGCAGGACAGATTCAACGCGCTCGGGATCGGCGACCGCGCCGAGGCTCAGGGCGGCGATCTGATGTCGACGCCGTTACCGGGAGGAGCCGACATCGTCTCGCTCGTGCGGGTCATTCACGACCACGACGACGACAGGGCCATGGTCATTCTGCGCGCGGCGCGCGCCGCGCTTCCGCCCGGCGGAACCTTGATGCTCGCCGAGCCGATGTCCGAGACGCCCGGCTCCGAGCCGGTCGGTGATGCCTACTTCGGTCTCTACCTGTTCGCGATGGGCAGCGGCCGGCCGCGTCCGCCGCGCGAACTCAAGGCCATGCTGCACGAGGCCGGCTTCGATCGCATCCGTCTGCGGCGTACGCGGCGCCCGATGCAGACGCGCTTGATGCTGGCGCGCGCGGCCTGATCCGTGGCCTTCGCTGAAGCCGCGCGGCCGCTTCCGGTCGGGGCTGGAAAGCGACAATGAGACTTGACAGTGTATGTGTAAATTTTTCTTGACATCTAACTTGGTCAGGCTAGACTGACACTACGTTCTGGGGAGAACCAGATCATTCATTTCCGCCGACAGCGTCAATAGCGATTCAAGTAGAGACCCAATTGCCCGTGAGCCCGATGTCAGACATGTCCACCCTCGCAGTGGTGCTCGAGCAGCCCAAGCGACTGGCACTGAAGCGTCTGCAGTTGACGCCTCCAGCGGCCGTGGACTGCGTGGTCGACATCGCTTGGAGCGGCATCAGTACCGGCACCGAGCGTCTGCTTTGGAGCGGTCAGATGCCGAGCTTCCCGGGCATGGGTTATCCATTGGTGCCCGGTTATGAGTCCGTCGGCCGCGTGGTCGAAGCGGGCGCCGAGAGTGGCCGCAACGTCGGTGAACTCGTGTTTGTGCCGGGCGCACGCTGTTACGGCGAAGTGAATGGTCTGTTTGGCGGCGCCTCCGCGCGCACGGTGTTGCCGGGCGCGCGGGCGTTGCCGATACCCGAAGAGTTGGCCGAGCAGGGCGTTCTAATGGCCTTGGCCGCCACCGCTTATCACGCCGCCGCCGGCAGCAACGCCGATGGTTCAAGCAAGACCGCGCCCGACCTGATCGTCGGCCACGGCGTACTGGGCCGGCTGCTGGCGCGTGTGACCATCGCTGTCGGTGCACCGCCGCCGGTGGTTTGGGAGACCAACCCGCAGCGCGCGAGCGGTGCGCTGGGTTACGACGTGATCGACCCTGCCGAGGACGCGCGCCGAGACTATCGCGCGATCTATGACGTCAGCGGCGACAGCAGGCTGCTGGATTCGCTGATCGGCCGCCTTGCGCCCGGTGGCGAGATCGTGTTGGCCGGCTTTTACGAGGCGCCGCTGTCGTTCGCGTTTCCGCCTGCCTTCATGCGCGAGCTGCGGCTGCGCATTGCCGCCGAGTTCCGTGACGCCGACCTTGCCGCGGTGAAAGCGCTGGTCGAGGCAGGGCGGTTGTCGTTCGATGGGCTGATTACGCATCGAAGCCAAGCCGCGGACGCCGCGGACGCGTATGAGACGGCCTTCAATGAGCCGTCCTGTCTAAAAATGATTATCGATTGGAGGGGAGCGAATGGGTAACTCGGCCGCGACTGCCATGAATGTGGGTCTGCCCCAGGCATCGACTCCGCGTTCGGATGCGCTGCCGTCTGCCGCTCCCAAGCAGACGCAGGTCATCGCGATCTATGGCAAGGGCGGCATCGGCAAGAGCTTTACCCTCGCGAACCTGTCCTACATGATGGCGCAGCTCGGCAAGAAGGTCCTGCTGATCGGTTGTGACCCGAAGAGCGACACCACCACCTTGCTGTTCGGCGGCAAGGCCTGCCCGACCATCATCGAGACCTCGGCGAAGAAGAAGGCCGCTGGCGATGCCGTCGGCATCGGCGACGTCTGCTTCAAGCGCGACGGCGTGTTTGCGATGGAGCTTGGTGGGCCTGAGGTCGGACGCGGCTGCGGCGGTCGCGGCATCATCCATGGCTTCGAGCTGCTGGAGAGCCTGGGCTTCCAGGAATGGGACTTCGACTACGTCTTGCTCGACTTCCTCGGCGACGTGGTCTGCGGCGGCTTCGGTCTGCCGATCGCCCGCGACATGTGCCAGAAGGTCATCGTCGTCGGTTCCAACGACCTGCAATCGCTATACGTGGCCAATAACGTCTGTTCCGCGGTCGAGTACTTCCGCGGTTTGGGCGGCAACGTCGGTGTTGCAGGTATCGTCATCAACAAGGATGACGGCACCGGCGAGGCTCAGGCTTGGGCGGAGAAGGCCGGCGTTCCGGTGCTCGCGGCGATCCCCGCCGATGAAGACATCCGTCGCAAGAGCGCTGCCTACCAGATCGTCGGCATGCCCGGCGGCCGTTGGGGCGCATTGTTCGAGCAGCTCGGTGTCAACGTCGCCGAAGCGCCGCCGATGCGTCCGATACCGTTGTCCGCGGACGAGCTGCTGGGTCTGTTCTCCGGTGATGCGGTTGGCCGTAACGTGGTGTTGGAGCCGGCCACCGTCGAAGACATGTGCGGCAAGTCGAGCCTCGACAAGCCGTCCCTCGAAGTCGTCTACGACGATGTCTGATGAGCCGGATCACATGCAGGCCAAGGTCCTCTACATGACCGGTTCCGCACCAGATGCGGGGCGCCGGGAGCCGTCGGAAGTCGTCTACGACGATACCGCCAGCGCGCCCCTCGGCCAGCAGCAGCCGGCCGCTGAGTCCGCGCCGGAACCAAAGTCGGCGTCTGCTGCCGGCGAAGGGGTCGGCTGTCATGCCGGCACAAACGAGTTACGTCGAGCCGCAGAGAATGCGGGTCAGAGCGAGCTGTTGCAGCGTCTTGCAACCGACTATCCGACCGGTCCACATGATCAGCCCCAGAGCATGTGTCCGGCATTTGGTTCTCTCCGAGTCGGGTTGCGCATGCGCCGCACCGCCACCGTTCTCTGCGGCTCGGCGTGCTGCGTTTATGGTCTGACCTTCACGTCGCACTTCTACGGTGCCAAGCGCAGTGTCGGCTACGTGCCGTTCGACTCCGAGACGCTGGTCACCGGCAAGCTGTTCGAGGATGTCCGCGAAGCGGTCCATCTGTTGGCCGATCCCGACAAGTACGACGCGGTCGTCGTTACCAACCTGTGCGTGCCCAGTGCCTCCGGCGTGCCGTTGCGGCTGTTGCCGAAGGAGATCGACGGCGTGCGCATCATCGGCATCGACGTTCCCGGATTCGGCGTGCCGACACATGCCGAGGCCAAAGACGTGCTGTCCGGCGCCATGCTCAAGTATGCCCGCGGCGAGGCCGAGACCGGCCCGGTGCAGGCGCCGCGCGGCGGCCGCAGCGAGCGGCCTACGGTAACGCTTCTGGGCGAGATGTTCCCGGTCGATCCGGTCGGCATCGGCATGCTGCTTGAGCCGCTCGGACTCGCCGCCGGCCCGGTGGTGCCCACGCGCGAGTGGCGCGAGCTCTACGCGGCGCTGGACTGCGCGGCCGTGGCCGCCATCCACCCGTACTACGCCGCCTCTATCCGCGAATTCCAGGGTGCCGGCCGCACCGTGGTGGGCTCCGCCCCGGTCGGTCGTGATGGCACCGCGGCCTGGCTCGACGCCATCGGCAAGGCCTGTCATGTCGCCGAGGACAAGATCGCCGCGGCCAAGAATGCCTTCCTTCCGACGATCGAGGCGGCGCTGGCGAAGGCGCGCATCGACGGCACCATCACGGTGTCTGGATACGAGGGTTCGGAGTTGCTGGTCGCGCGTTTGTTGATCGAAAGCGGCGCCCGCGTTCCTTATGTCGGCACCGCAACGCCCAAGACGCAATGGTCTGATCCCGATCGCGAATGGCTCGAGTCGCGCGGCGTGACCATCCAATTCCGTGCCTCGCTGGAGCAGGACAAGGCGGCCGTGGATGCGGTCAAGCCTGATCTCGCCATCGGCACCACGCCGGTCGTGCAGCATGCTAAGCAACAGTCGATCCCGGCGCTTTACTTCACCAACCTGATCTCTGCGCGTCCGCTGATGGGCGCCGCCGGTGCCGGCTCCTTGGCGCAGGTCGTCAATGCCGCAGTGGCCGGCAAGCAGCGCTTCGATCGCATGAACGCCTTCTTCGAGGGTGTCGGCGACGGCGATACGGCCGGTATTTGGGATCAGATGCCGCAGCCGCGCACCGCTGCGATTCAGCCGCGGGCCAAGGGCCGCAAAGAGGCGACCGGGGGAGGCACAGTCTGATGCTGATCCAAGACCTCGATCGCGCGGGCGGCTACTGGGGCGCTGTCTACGTCTTCACGGCGGTGAAGGGTATGCAGGTCATTATCGATGGTCCTGTGGGCTGCGAGAATCTGCCGGTGACCGCGGTGCTGCACTACACCGATGCGCTGCCGCCGCACGAGCTGCCGGTGGTCGTGACCGGGCTGGGCGAGCAAGAGCTCGGCCAGGACGGAACCGAAGGCGCTATGCGCCGCGCGTTCGCGACGCTCGATCAGAGCAAGCCCGCGGTGGTGGTGACCGGTTCCATCGCCGAGATGATCGGCGGCGGCGTCACCCCGTCCGGCACGACGATTCAGCGGTTTCTGCCGCGCACCATCGACGAGGATCAGTGGCAGAGTGCAGACCGCGCCATGGTCTGGCTGTGGAGCCAGTATGGACGCAAGGCCGGCAAGATGCCTAAGGCCAAGCAGAGGACCGCCAGCGACAAGCCGCGCGTCAACATCGTCGGTCCGACCTACGGCGTGTTCAATACCTGGTCCGACCTGGCCGAGGTGCGCCGTCTGATCGAGGGTATTGGCGCCGAGGTCAACATGACCTTCCCGCTTGGCACGCATCTCGACGAGATTCCGCGCCTGGTGGATGCCGAGGTCAATGTCTGCCTATACCGGGAGTTTGGCCGCAAGCTGTGCGAGGCGCTGGAGAAGCCCTATCTGCAGGCGCCCATCGGTCTCCACAGCACGACCCGGTTCCTGCGCGTATTGGGCGAGCTGTTGGGGCTCGACCCGGAGCCGTTCATCGAGCGCGAGAAGCACACCACGATCAAGCCGGTTTGGGATCTGTGGCGCTCGGTGACGCAAGACTTCTTCGGCACGGCCAGCTTCGGGATCGCGGCTACCGAGACCTACGCGCGCGGGGTTCGCCACTTCCTGGAACAGGAACTGGGCCTGCCATGCAATTTCGCCTTCGCGCGTCGCCCTGGCAGCAAGCCTGACAACGACGCGGTGCGCGCCGCTATCCATGAAAAGACGCCGCTGATTCTGTTCGGCGGCTACAACGAGCGCATGTACCTAGCCGAGATCGGCGGCCGCGCGGCTTATATACCGGCATCGTTACCGGGGACCATCATTCGCCGTCATACCGGTACGCCGTTCATGGGCTATTCGGGCGCGACCTACCTGATCCAGGAGGTCTGTAACGCCCTGTTTGATGCCTTGTTCAACATACTTCCGCTCGGCACCGAGCTGGACCAGGTCGAGGCCACGCCGTCACGTCTGCATCGGGAACTCCCATGGGACGATGACGCCAAGCGCCTGCTCGATCGGCTGCTGGAATCCTCGCCGGTGCTCACCCGTATCTCGGCCGCGAAGCGTCTCCGCGACGCAGCCGAGCGTGCCGCGCGCGCCGCGGGAGAGGAGCGGATCACAGAATCACGCGTGTCCCTGGCACGGGACGCGCTGAGCGGGGGGCGTGCCGCGTGAGCCTGTTCGCACCAGGCCATCCGATGCGCCGACCGCAATCCGAGGCTTTAGTGGTTAGGCGGTCGTCCGCGACGGTGACGGGGGCGGTGATTCGCCTTTCGCAGCCGGCGTTGCACGGCTGCTGCTATCGGAGCCTCTTGGCTCTATCAACCTGACTGGAGGGTAATCCCATGGCGGAAAACAAGAGCTTGACCGGAATGAGCGAAGAAGAGGCAATGGAATTCCACGGCATCTTCATGTCGAGCATGACCGGCTTTTTCGGTGTCGTCATCCTCGCCCACATCCTTGCCTGGCTATGGCGTCCGTGGCTCTAGGCCGTTGACCCGAGATGCGCTTAATCAGCATCGCCGGCGCCAACTGCCGAGGTCGATGCGACCCACTAACATGAAACGGGAGATCAAGAGATGAACGAATCGTTGTACAAAATCTGGATGCTGGTCGATCCGGGCAAGGCTCTGATCGCGTTGATGGCCGGATTGGCGGTTCTCGCTGTGGTAATCCATTTGATCTTGCTCAGCACCAACGATTTCAACTGGCTCGAGGACGGAATTCCGGCGGTCGAGGTCGAGGCGGCAGCAGTCGCGCCGCAGCAGATGTAACGGCCTGTCCGTGTGACGGCGGTCGCGGTGCCCCCGCGCCGCCCGCCGTCGAGTTTGCTCAGAGGGGGTCGCCGGCCGGCGTGCCTCCCAGCAGAGGAATTATCAATGGCCATGCTGAGTTTTGAGAAAAAATACCGCGTTCGCGGCGGTACCTTGGTCGGCGGGGACCTGTTCGACTTCTGGGTGGGGCCGTTCTATGTCGGCTTCTTCGGGGTCTCGACGGTCTTCTTCGCGACACTCGGTACCTTGCTAATCATCTGGGGTGCGGCCATGGGGCCGACCTGGAACATCTGGCGGATCAATATCGCGCCGCCGGATCTGAGCTACGGGCTTGGGATGGCCCCGCTGACAGAGGGTGGTCTGTGGCAGATCATCACCATCTGCGCCATCGGTGCGTTCGTGTCCTGGGCCCTACGCCAGGTCGAGATCTCGCGCAAGTTGGGCATGGGACTGCATGTCCCATTCGCGTTCGGCTTCGCGATCCTGGCCTACGTCACCCTGGTGGTCATCCGCCCGGTGCTCATGGGTGCTTGGGGTCACGGCTTCCCCTACGGGATCTTCAGCCATCTTGACTGGGTCTCGAACGTCGGCTACCAGTATCTACACTTCCACTACAACCCGGCGCACATGCTGGCGATCACGTTCTTCTTCACGAACGCGCTGGCGCTGGCGTTGCATGGGTCGCTGATCCTGTCGATGACGAATCCGCAGAAGGGCGAGCCGGTCAAGACCGGTGAGCATGAGAATACCTTCTTCCGTGATTTCATCGGCTACTCCATCGGCGCCCTGGGCATCCATCGCCTGGGTCTGTTCCTGGCCATCAACGCCGCATTCTGGAGCGCCGTCTGCATCGTGCTGAGCGGCCCGTTCTGGACCCGCGGTTGGCCAGAATGGTGGAACTGGTGGCTCGAGCTTCCGCTTTGGTAACGAGAGGACACCAACATGCCTGAATATCAAAACATCTTTACGCGGGTGCAGGTCCGCGAGCCGGCGTACCCGGGTGTCCCGCTGCCGAAAGGCGAGCTACCCAGGCTCGGCAAGCCGATCTTCAACTATTGGATCGGCAAGATCGGCGATGCGCAGATCGGCCCGATCTACCTCGGCTTCACCGGTGTTGCCTCAATCTTGTTCGGCTTCGTCGCCATCGAGATTATCGGCTTCAACATGCTTGCATCGGTGAACTGGAGCCCAATCGAGTTCGTCAAGAACTTCTTCTGGTTGGCGCTGGAGCCGCCGCCGCCCGCCTATGGTCTGAGCATTCCTCCGCTCGGTGACGGCGGCTGGTGGTTGATGGCCGGTTTCTTCCTGACCGTGTCCATCATCCTATGGTGGGTGCGTACCTACCAGCGGGCGATTGCGCTCGGGACCGGTACGCATGTCGCGTGGGCCTTCGCAGCCGCGATCTTCTTCTATCTGACGCTGGGCTTCATCCGCCCGGTATTGATGGGAAGCTGGGGTGAGGCGGTGCCGTTCGGGATCTTCCCGCACCTCGACTGGACTGCTGCCATCTCAATCCGATACGGCAACTTCTACTACAACCCGTTCCACGCGCTCTCCATCGCCTTCCTGTATGGCTCGGCAGTGCTGTTCGCGATGCACGGCGGTACGATTCTGGCGGCCTCCCGCTACGGCGCAGACCGTGAGATCGATCAGATCACAGACCGCGGCACCGCGGCCGAGCGTGCGGCCCTGCTGTGGCGCTGGACCATGGGCTTCAACGCCACGATGGAGTCGATCCACCGTTGGGCCTGGTGGTTTGCGGTCCTGACCGTGATCACCGCCGGCATCGGTATTCTGCTGACTGGAACCGTCGTCGAGAACTGGTATCTGTGGGGGCTCAAGCACGGCATCGTGGCGCCATACCCGTCCGAGTTGACGATCCAGGATCCGACTCTGTTGCAGGGGGCTTCGCAATGAAGAAACTTAGGAGTCAAACCCTGACGATCGCGGCCCTGGGCGTGACCGCGTTCTTGGCCGGCTGCGAGATGCCGCCGCCCGAGAGCGTGCAGAACGGCTACCGCGGTCTGCAGATGCAGACCAACTACAACCCGCGTCTGCTTCAGGCATCGCTGGACGCGAATGTGCCTCCAGAGCCGATTCCCGCCGCCGTGTCTGTCGGGCCCTTGGCAAAGGACATGTACAAGAACGTACAGGTGCTGGGCGAGCTGAAGGTGACGGAGTTCAATCGTCTGATGGTTGCGCTGACCACCTGGGTCGCGCCGGAGCAAGGCTGCTATTACTGTCACGTGAACGAGGGCTTCGAGTACGACGGCATCTACACCAAGGTGGTGTCTCGCCGCATGCTGCAGATGACCCAGGACACCAATGCCAACTGGAAGGATCACGTGGCCGATACCGGCGTCACCTGCTATACCTGCCATCGTGGCAAGCCGGTTCCGGAGTATGTGTGGACCAGCGATCCAGGTCCCGGTCAGCCGTCGGCGATTGCGCCCACTGGCCAGAACATCGCTGCCAAGAGCGTGGCCTACGCCTCCTTGCCCTATGACCCGTTTACGCCTTTCCTCGAGGCAGACAACGAGATTCGGGTGATCGGTGATACGGTGCTGCCGCAAGGCAACAGGCAGTCCATCAAGCAGGCGGAATGGACCTACGGACTGATGATGCACATGTCCGACGCGCTCGGCGTCAACTGCACCTACTGCCACAACTCGCGGTCGTTCTACTCTTGGGATCAGAGCACGCCGCAACGGACCACGGCTTGGTATGCGATCCGTCACGTGCGTGAGATGAACAACGACTACGTGACACCCTTGGCAGACGTGTTGCCGGCCTCGCGCAAGGGGCCGCTGGGCGATCCCTACAAGATCTACTGCTCGACCTGCCATCAAGGTGCTTATAAGCCGCTCTATGGTGCACAAATGCTGAAGGACTATCCGTCACTGGCGCAGCCGTTGCCGGAGGGGGGCTTGGAGGCGCTGAAGGCGGAAGCCGCGCCAGAGCAGGCGCCGCCGGCACAGGCAATGGCAGAGCCGGCCGAGGTCCCCGCACCGGCACCAGCGGCTGCTCCCCCGGCCGACCAGCCGCAAGCGGCCGCAGAGGCGGCGGCAGCAGCGCCTGCTCCTGCACAGGCGGAACCCGCCGCGCAGCCGACGGCACCGCCGCCGCAACTGCGCTATCCGCCCCCGGGAATGATGCAGTATCCGCCGGCACCGTTGCAGTATCCGCCGCCCCCGGTGAGTCGCTAGGACGGCAATGGGTGAAGGATCACCCTGCCGGTCGACTGCCGGCAGTAACGGCCGCAAGGTCAAACTTGATAAACAGAGGTAAAACCCATGGCTAACGAGAAAAGCATGACCGGGCTCAGTGAAGAAGAGGCCCAGGAATTCCACCAGATATTCATGTCGAGCTTCACCGGGTTCGTCGGTGTCGCGGTGCTCGCGCATGTATTGGCCTGGCTGTGGCGTCCCTGGCTGTAGGCAGGGCACTGATCGCTGCTTTACGCCCGAATCTGGAGTTGGGCGGCTGGACCGGCCGCCCACTCCGAGATCGCTACTAGGAGACAATCCATGCATCGAATCTGGCAAATCTTTGACCCGCGCAGAAGCCTGATGGCGCTGTTCAGCTTCCTGTTCGCGCTGGCGCTGGTCATTCACTTCATCCTGTTGATGTCCCCGGGCTACAACTGGATCAGCACGTCCAAGGCTGTCGCGCCGGCGGCGCAGATGTCGGCAATGCCGCCGGCGCGGACGATGAACTGAGATTCGCGTGATGCTGCGCGCCCAACTAAGCGTTGTTTCGGCGACGCGGGCTGCGGCAGGCGGATCGGTGACCAGTCGGCGTCGGACCCGGCATCTGGCGTCGTAACGCCCTCATTGGGCAACCCTGCCGCGGGGGACTTACCGCGGTGACGGCCAAATGGCCTATCCCAAAAACCGGAGGTTGATTCCATGGCTGACGACAAATCGATGACCGGCTTGTCCGAAGAAGAGGCTCAGGAGTTCCATCAGATCTTCATGTCGAGCTTCACCGGCTTCGTCGGAGTCGCCGTGCTGGCGCACATTCTGGCGTGGCTCTGGCGCCCGTGGCTGTAATCGACAGCCTGGCTGAACTACTGACTCTATTCGACGGGACGCCCTCTGAGAGCGGCATCAACCCGTCAAAGGCATAGGAGAATACTGATGCATAAAATCTGGCAGATCTTCGATCCACGCCGGGCCTTGGTCGCCTTGTTTGGTTTCCTGTTCGTGCTCGCGCTGTTGATCCACTTCATCCTGTTGAGCAGCGCCGACTTCAACTGGCTCGGTGGCGTCTGAGCCGCGTTCGAGGTCGATCGACCGAATCCGGTCACGCCGGACTCGGTAGCACCTGGGGGCCGGCGCAATGTCGGCCCCCAGGTCGCCGCAAGTAATGAAAAAGACAGCAGTGCGCTGTCTTTTTCGCTTTCGCCCCTTATGATCTCGGCCCGTGATGATCTAGGCTTTAGTAGCCTCCAGTCGGTCGCTGGCGCGAGCTATTTCCAGCCCGCGCGGTCCATCACGCGAACGGCCTCAGCGTTCAACTCGCCGAGCTTGGCCAGGCTCAGGTCGTCGGCCTCGAAGGCACCCCAGTCCGCGAGTACCGGACTGATCTCGACGCCTTCGACAACCGGGTACTCACCGTTCGTTTCGGCATACCACGCCTGCGACTCCGGGCTGAGCAGAAACTCGATCAGCTTTATCGCCGCGTCGCGGTTCTTGGCCGCCTTGGTGACCGCGGCGCCGCTGACATTGACATGGGTTCCGCGACCATCCCCTTGACCCGATTGATTCGGCCAGAATACGGCCACTTTTTCCGCCGGCTCGCGTTCGGCGCGATCCTTGCGACTTGAGCATTCCGGCAAGGTAGTAAGTGTTCGCGATTGCGATATCGCATTGACCTGCCGCGGCGGCTTTGATTTGGTCACGGTCTCCGCCCTTGGGAGGCCGCGCCATGTTGGCGACGATACCGCGAGCCCAGTCTTCCGCGGCCGACGCCTGCTCCGCCGCGATCATGGAGGCGACCAGGGACTGGTTGTAGACGTTGCTCGAGGAGCGGATGCAGATGCGTCCTTTCCACTGCGGGTCCGTCAGTGCCTCGTAGGTAGAGAGGTCGGCGGGGTCGACCTTGGCGGTGACGTATAGAATCGGTCGCGCGCGCAGCGACAAGCCCGTCCAATGGCCGTCCGGATCGCGGTAAGTGGCGGGAACGGCCGAGAGTATCGCGTCGGACTCGATGGCTTGGGTGATGCCGGCCTGTTTCGCGCGGTGCAGGTTGCCCGCGTCTACCGTCAGTAGGACGTCCGCGGGGCTGTTGACGCCCTCGCTCTGGAGTCGCTGCAGCAGCGCGTCTGCCTTGCCCGTGACCATGTTGACACGGATGCCGGTGGACTCTGTGAATCTGTCCAGCAGCGGTTTGATAAGGTCTTCTTTCCTTGCCGAGTACAGGTTCACCTCGTCGTCCGCGGCAACACTGATGGACGGCAGCAGCAGGGAGACGATGCCCCCGGCCAGGGTCAGCGCGACCAAGGGTCGGGATAGGAAAGCGGGTCGTTTGGGGATGCTTCTCATTGAATCTCACTCCTCGCAAGGACATGGCAATGTGTTGAAGATGTGCCCGGCTCCGCTGAGCCCTGCGGCGGAACGGCGCCGGAGCTGGGGCGCGAAATCGCGTATGCGGAGTTAAAGATAATGCGAACAATTCGTATTAGCAAGATATTTCGTCAACCTTTCGCGGTCAGTGGTCTTGTCCGTCGGAGGCTTGAAAGTATCTGCCGAGGGAATGATCTAACGCGTATTGGAGCAGCGAAGCGGCGGGATTCCTTAAACATAGCGTCTTGAATCCGGGGGTTGCTTCATTACAATAACCAAGTAAAGTACTAAGTTTATCGGTGACAGTGAGCTATCAAGCCGATTTTCGGGGTACGACCCGGCCAACCTACAGGGCATCCTGAGGTCGGCAAGCGAGCCAGACAGCGTTGGAGCAAGCCATGAGCATTACACGAGATGAGGTGACCGCCGAGCGCGAAGTCCCGAACGCGGCGACAGCCGCCGGGACTGCCGCACCTTCGAGCCCGAACGAGACCTACGACCACCTCGTTCGCTCGGAGTACGAGCACGGCTTCATCACCGACATCGAGTCCGACACCCTGCCGCCCGGTCTCGACGAGGGCGTGATTCGGGTCATTTCGCAACGCAAGGACGAGCCGGCGTGGATGCTGGACTGGCGTCTCAAGGCCTATCGGAAATGGCTCGAAATGCCGACGCCGAAGTGGGCATCAGTGCATTATCCGGCGATCGACTACCAGGCGATTTCTTATTTCTCGGCACCGAAGAAAAAGTTGCTCGAGAGCCTCGACGAGGTCGATCCGATCTTGCTCGAGACTTACGAGAAGCTTGGTATTCCGATCGAGGAGCAAAAGGCGCTCGCCGGCGTTGCCGTGGACGCTGTGTTCGACAGTGTCTCGGTGGCTACGACCTTCCGCGAAAAGCTGTCCGAGGCCGGAGTCATCTTCTGCTCCATTTCGGAGGCGATGCGCGAATATCCCGAGCTGGTCCAGCGTTACATCGGAACGGTCGTGCCGCCCACCGATAACTTCTATGCCGGGTTGAATTCGGCGGTATTTACCGACGGCACCTTCGTCTACGTGCCGAAGCACACCCGCTGCCCAATGGAGCTCAGCACCTATTTCCGGATCAACGAGGCCAAGACAGGTCAGTTCGAGCGAACGCTGATCATCGCCGAAGAAGGCAGTTACGTCAGCTACTTGGAGGGCTGCACCGCGCCTCAGCGAGACGAGAACCAGCTGCACGCGGCGGTAGTAGAGTTGATCGCCATGGATGACGCCGAAATCAAGTATTCGACGGTGCAAAACTGGTATCCGGGCGACGAGAATGGTCGTGGAGGCATATATAACTTCGTGACCAAGCGCGGCGACTGCCGCGGCGCACGCTCAAAGATCTCCTGGACGCAGGTCGAGACCGGCTCGGCCATCACCTGGAAGTACCCGAGCTGTATCCTGCGCGGCGACGATTCGGTGGGCGAGTTCTACTCGGTTGCCGTAACCAAGGGCCGACAACAGGCGGACACCGGTACCAAGATGATCCATCTGGGCAAGAACACGCGGTCGACCATCGTCAGCAAAGGCATCTCCGCCCAGCATGGTCAGCAGTCCTATCGTGGGCTGGTTCGTATCGCCGGCAAAGCGGAGGGCGCTCGCAACCATACCCAATGCGACTCGTTGCTGATTGGTGACAAGTGCGCCGCCAATACCTTCCCGTATATCGAGGTCAAGAATCCAAGCGCGAAGATGGAGCACGAGGCCACCACGTCAAAGATCAGTGACGATCAGCTCTTTTACTGCCGCGCGCGCGGACTCTCCGAAGAGGATGCGGTATCCATGATCGTGAACGGCTTCTGCAAGGAGGTCTTCAACGAGCTGCCGATGGAGTTTGCCGTGGAGGCGCAAAAACTGCTCAGCATCAGCCTCGAGGGTGCGGTGGGCTGATCCTGCCACCGGTCGAGGTCAGCGCAAAACTCGACCAGGCCCCAGGCCCCTCGGGCCGCGGATCTGACGCCCTCGCCGCAATCGAGGATGGCGCGCTGGCTGGCAAGACGCGGACGTGCCGCCCGCGACCACTCGGAGCCGCGACAAATAACGTTGGCGCTATTCGCGTCAGGTTTAACGATCGGAGTCTTAACATGCTGTCTGTCAAAGGCCTGAAGGCCAACGTTGGAGATCAAGAGATCCTAAAGGGACTCGACTTGGAGGTGCTTCCCGGAGAAATACACGCGGTGATGGGGCCGAACGGTTCTGGCAAGAGTACCTTTGCCCACGTCCTTGCCGGTCGCGAGGGCTACCAGGTCACAGGCGGAAGCGTGACCTTCGACGGCAAAGATCTGCTGGGTCTGGAGCCCGAGGAGCGCGCTTGCCTCGGCCTGTTCCTGGCCTTCCAATACCCGGTCGAGCTGCCAGGCGTCAACAACACCTACTTTCTAAAGTCGGCGCTGAACGCCATTCGTCGGTCTCGCGGCGAAGATGAGCTGGACGCCGTGTCCTTCCTGCGGCTGATGAAGGAGACGCTGAAGGTTCTGCACCTGGACGACAGTCTTCTGAAACGGCCCGTCAACTTCGGTTTCTCCGGCGGTGAGAAGAAACGTAACGAGATCTTCCAGATGGCGCTGTTGGAGCCAAAGTTGGCCATTCTGGACGAAACCGATTCCGGCCTCGACATCGACGCGCTGCGAATTGTCGCCGACGGCGTCAATGCACTTCGCAGCCCCGAGCGATCGATGATCGTCGTCACCCACTACCAACGCCTGCTGGATTACATCGAGCCCGATTATGTTCACGTATTGGCCAAGGGTCGCATCATCCGCTCCGGCGGCAAGGAGCTGGCCTTGGAACTGGAGGCGAAGGGATACGGCTGGGTCGAAGACGAGGCGGCAGCATGAGTGGCTCAGCGGATAAGGGCATGATCGGCGTGTTCGAGGGCTGGCTCAAGCCTACGGATGCCGACGCCACGGGTCCTGCGTGGTTGAGCGCCGAGCGGAGCAGCGCACGCGCGCGTGTCGAGTCGCAGGGAGTGCCAACGACCAAGTCCGAGGGATGGCGCTATACCGGACTGCGCACGCTGCTCGAGCAGGGGTTCCTGCCGGTCGATGAGCCGGTGACGGCCTTGCTGGCCGAGGACATCGAAGAAGTGCTGATCCCAGCGCTCGATGCGCACCGGGTGGTGGTGGTCAACGGACGCTATGCGCCGCAGCTGTCCGATCCCGGAGAATTGCCGCCGGGTGTTCGGGCTGGCAGCCTGCGCGAGACGCTGGAGAACGACCCCGACGCCTTGGAAGGTCTTCTGACGCAGATCGCCGGCGACGGGCGTCACGTCTTCGCGTCCCTGAATACCGCCGCGATGGACGACGGCCTGATCTTGTTGCTGGAGCGCGGCGCCGTGGTCGAGCGGCCGATCGAACTGATCCATCTCTCGGTTGGCATGGATGAACCGCGGATCGCGCAGCCGCGCCATGTGGTGAGCCTTGCCGATGGCGCTCAGGCAGAGCTGATCGAGCGCTATGTGAGTCTGGGAGACTCCCTCTACTGCACCAACTCGCTGCTCGAAATCAGCCTTGGGCGCGATGCGGTGCTAAAGCACAGGCGCATCCAACTGGAAAGCCCGAACGCTTTCCACATAGCCGGTCTGTATCTGAACCAAGGCGACAACAGTCATTACGACGGTGTGAATCTGGGCTTGGGCGCGGCCTGGGCGCGCACCGACCTGGTCGTGCGCTTCCAGGGTGAGCATGCCGAGTGCGACCTCAGGGGCCTGTATCTGGCCGGCGACAAGCAGCTGACCGATTATCACGTCGATGTCCGCCATGATCTGCCGAACTGCGTCAGCCACGAAAACTTCAAGGGTATCGTCTACGGCAAGGGCAGGGCCGTCTTTGATGGCTTGGTTTATGTGGCGCCAGACGCGCAGAAGACCGACGCGGCCATGTCCAACCGCAACCTAATGTTGTCGCAGAATGCCGAGGTCGACACCAAGCCGCAGCTCGAAATCTACGCCGACGACGTCAAGTGCAGCCACGGGACCACGGTTGGTCAAATTGACCCCGAAATGCTCTTCTATCTGCGCTCACGCGGCATTTCGGCGGGGCTTGCCCGGCGCATGCTTTGTCTTGGATTCGCCGGAGAGATCATCGATGCACTCGGCAACGAGGTGCTCGAGCAGCACGTGGCCGAGCAGGTGGGTGAGCGCCTCGAGCGGGCGCCGCTCTAGCGTCCGCAACCCCGGGCCGCCGCGGCCCGATCGCAGTCTAAGGTGGTTGTCAAATGAACAGACTTGCGCGTTTCGCCGGCTTTGGGGCTGGCCATGAAGAGGGTGTCGATCGTGACGATCTGCATGATGCGGTCGGCTCGGCCGAGGTCGAGCAGATGAACGCCGAGGAGCTGCGTGAGCCCATCGTCGCCGCCTTGCGCCAAGTGCACGACCCCGAGATTCCGGTCAATATCTACGATCTGGGCCTCATCTACACGATTGACATCGGCGACACTGGCGACGTTCATATCGACATGACACTGACCGCGCCGGCCTGTCCGGTGGCCGGCATGATGCCGGTGATGGTCAAGGATGCTGTCCGCACCGTTGAGGGTGTTGGAGAGGTCGCTGTCGATCTCGTCTGGGATCCGCCTTGGAGCCAGGAGAAAATGTCTGACGAGGCCCTGTTGTCTCTCGGCATGCTTTAAACTGTTCAGCATGCCGCCCGCGGCTCCCGCGGGCACTAGCTTAGTTTGCGCTCATCCGCGCCTGTCGTCCGCTCTGGCGCCTTGTTTACTTCCGGTGCAGGGTGGGTGTGGATCTCCCCATCCGAAGCCGCCGTCTCTATCACATCCGCGAGAATAATCGCATCCTCTGCGTCATCCGTCTGTGCGGCGCTGGCGGCCCTCGGCCCGACCGCCGGCAGCAGATCCTTGAATGCGACACCGTAGAGTTCCCATAGGGTCAGGAACAGGGACGCGATCAGTGGTCCAATCAAGAGCCCGCTCATGCCGAAGGTGAACAGCCCGCCCAGCGTGCCAAAAAAGATCATCAACTCGTGCATGTTGGTGTCCTTGCCCACCAGCACCGGCCGCAGCAGGTTGTCGACGCTGCCGACGACGATAGCGCAAAACAGCAGCAGCCCGACACCGGCCGCGACGCTGCCCTGGAACATCAGCAGCAGTGACGCCGGCACCCAGATGACGGCTGATCCGATGCCTGGGACGATGGACAACACCGCCATGACCGTGCCCCAGAACACCGCATTGCCGACCCCGGCGACGCCGAAGGCGATGCCCGCGAGCGTGCCCTGCAGTAGGCCGATCAGCAGTGTTCCCTTCACCATGGCCTGAGTCACGGTTGTGAACTTGTCCAGCATCAGGCGTTCGTCGCGATCCTCCAACGGCAGGTAGTAGAGAATGGCGTGTACTACCCTGTTGCCGTCGAGCAAAAAGAAAAACAGCGTGTAGCTGAACACGAGTGACATGAACAGGAAGTTCGCTGTGCCAACCGCGAGGCTGGACAGGCCGCCTACTAGCAGCGCGCCAGCGGCCTCGATGGACTCCGCTGCCCTCTGCCGCAACTGATCCTCGTAGGGCATCAGCTCGTCCCAGAAGGGCAGGCCGTGCAGCCAGGTGCTAAGCTCGCTCGGCTCCTTGACGAACTTGGCCACCAGTGGTACGAACGACTGTCCCACGTTAACGGCTTGGCCGACGAAGATCCCGGTCAACACCAGCAGCGGAATCAGCACCATGAACAAAAGCAGCAGCAGGGTAACGAAGGACGCGAGATAACGGTTGCCGCCGAGCCCTTCCGTCAGACGCAGGTACATTGGGTGTGTCATGGCGGCAAAGAGCGCGGCCATGAAGATGGCCAGCAGAAACTGCTTGATCATGACCAAGAACAGCAACGAGATACCCAAGACCAGCAGCAGTAGCACGGTCTTGTTGATTGTCTCCTTCCTCATGATCTGGCTCCTGGACGTAAAATCAGTGGTGGGTGGCGAGTGCGGCCGATCCGGCGCATCCGAACAACAGCCGCGCCAGCGGATTTGTTAAGCTCCCCGCTCGGGAAAACAACCACCATCCGAACCCGGCATGTCCCTCATGAGATAGCCTACAATGCAACGCTGATGACGGATAGGCGAATGCGTCTGTAGCCGTAACCGATGCCGGAAGCGATGGTTTATCCGTCGTCACTGGGCGCCGCTCTGGCGGTTTAATCGAAGAAAGCCCACGACCACCTACCACCCACCTCTCGGAGGATCGAAATGACCAATCGTGATGAGTATCTCAACAAGTTCAAGGCGAAGCTCGATCAATGGGATGCCGAGATCGATAAGTTCGAGGCGAAGGCGGACGAAGCCCAGGCCGATGCCCGGCTGCAATACCACAAACAGTTGGACACCATGCGCGAACAGCGTGACATCGCCCTGAAGCGCTACAACGAGATGCAGAACGCCGCCGCGGACGCCTGGGAGACGATGGTGCAAGGAACCGAGAAGGCCTGGACCGCCTGGCTCGACGCCTTTGAGGATGCGCGCGCGAAGTTCACGTCGAAGGGCTGACGCGCGCTGCCGCGGCGCGGTTCGCGCCGCGGCAGCGAAGAAGCCTTTCCCGATGGTTGTTTACTGCCATACCAACGAACTGGTCTTGACCACCGCCTTCGAGGTTGCGCTGGCGGCAGCCGTACTCGCGATCTTCAATAGTTGACCATTTTCATGGTCGACCCTCCTCCGCGGAAGGGATGATGATGCAATGCAATGGCCATTGGGGCCAGGTGCGCCATCTTCACTGGAGGTATCGGACGGTGGACAGCTTTACGCGCAACTACAGCATCGCGTTGGGAATGATCGTCATTGGGCTATTGACCTGGTGGGGTGCTTCCGCCTGGCAGCCGCGGGTTTGGGAGCTGAATCGGCTGCTTGAGTCCGACACAGAACTCGCGGGCTATCCCTATCAGTTCCGCCTGCTCCGATTCGACGATGGCGTCGCAGTCTTGTCGACGCCGAGGGCCTTCAACTTCCCGGCGATACGCTTCCTGGAACTCGTGAATCCGGCGCTTGCTGACAAGGCGCAGGATGATCCCGCCATGGTCGCGGCCCAGCAGGACCTGATCGATCATCAGAAACGCGCCCAGGGATTAATGCTCGCGCAGCCGGATGTGCGGCGCGTCGACTGGGAGTTGGATGTAAAATGGCTTGCGGATCACGGTGTGCATGCGCCCAAAAGCGGCGCGTTGACGCGATGACTGGGGCGTCTTTTCTAGACTCGTTCGGGTCCGAAAGGGTAGCCGACGATGGCTTGACGGGCGGATCGTCGCACGGCCAATCACCTTGGTTTCGAAGGTGACTTAGGTTCGGCTTCAGCCGCAGGTGACCAGTGCAGCGGACAGGGGAGCGCCGACTAGCGACTCTCGGAAACCAGGCGCAGCCCACAGTACAATAGTCTGGCGCTAAGCCACGAGCTTGGCTCGATCAGCGCCTCCGCGGATTGTCGTTGCCGTCAATGGCGATCCGACTTGAAACACCGCGCGGTTTAGGGCAGTTTACTCGGCTCTGCCGCTAGCAAGCCATGCCTCAACTGCGGCGAGCGCCGCCCGATCGAACATGTCGCGGCCCCATTGCTCAAGAACGCAAAGGCAGGGTGTATGAGCGAGGTAGCACATCAACGCAGCGCCAGTCGCTGTGTTCAGACGCTGTGCATCGTTGTCGCCACTCTACCCTGCACGCATAGATTTCAAGGTTTGAAACATACCCGAGTCCGCGCAACAGAGGATTGAGATTGTGAGTAACGTATTGTCCTGGCTTGGCGAGCAGGTGTCATCGCTCGTGTCCGACGACATTGGAAAAACGATGGTTAAGGGGACGGTCGTGTTCCTTGTCATCGGCACCGGCTACCTGGTTCTCGGCGAACGTGGCGGCCCAGCATCACCGGCGCCCGCGGCTGTGGCCGCCAACCTCAAGCCGATTGGCCAGGTTGCCCTCGCTCCGGCGCCTGCTGCACCCGAGCCTGCTTCCGAGGCGGCGCCTGCGATCGCGGCGGAGCCGGCACCGGAAACGGCGGCCGCCGAGCCCGCGCCCGAATCCGCCGCCACAGAGCCTGAGCTAGCACCGGAGACCGCGGCTGCTGAGGCCGAAACCGTCGCCTCAGAGCCGGAGCCGGCATCGGTGCCGGAGACAGAGGTGGCCGCCGCAGAGCCAGAGGCCGACACCAGCGTCACCGAGCCGGCGGTAGAGCCTGAGACGGCGGCCGCGGTGCCCGCGGCTGATGATTCTGCAACCGTTGCCGCAGAGCCGGCAGCCGCGCCCGAGCCGCAGACGGCAGTTGCCGAGTCTGTCGCCGAGCCCGACGATGCGCCGGCTGAGCCGATCGCCGCTAAGGCCGCGCCGGCTGCCGAACCAGTGCCCGAGCCGGCGCCCGAGATGGCCGCGGTCGAGCCGGCGAAGGTGCCGGAGCCAGCGGCGGCGCCCGCCGAAGCGACGGCTGCCGCTCAGGCCAAGGTTAGCCCGCAGGCTGATGTGCCCCCGCAACCCGCTATGCCGATGCGCGCTTGGGGGGTTGGGCCCGACGCGACCACCTTTACGCTACCGGTCGCGCCGCGGCCGATGATGCCGACCCGTCCCATCCCGAATTGGGCGCCGCAATTCTCGCCAATGCCCCCGTACTATCGTTGATCCGGATCGACCGAGCAGTAAGCGGGCGCGGCTGCGCCCGCGCCCGGCGCCTATGCTGTCAGTTAGGCCCCCTTCGGTGCCCGCCAAAGGCCAAGCGCCTGACCGCAATGGAGCTTGCTTCCGGACGTCAACGCCGGATGCCAGACGATGCTGTCTTTCGGTAGCAATAGAATCACAGTCGATCCCATATTGAAGCGGCCCATCTCGTCGCCGCGGTTCAATCGTATTCGGTTCTCGCCGGCCGGCGTGCATATGACCTGCCGTCCGTGCGGCGGTGTGACGGGTCCACCCCAGACGGTCTCGATGCTGCCGACGAAGATGGCGCCGACCAGCACCATCGCCATCGGCCCGAGCGCGGTGTCGAAGATGCACACGAGCCGTTCGTTGCGTGCGAACAGTCGTTTCACGCCTGCCGTCGTCGTCGGGTTGACGCTGAATAGGCGCCCAGGCACCTGGATGGTCTCCCGCAGGCTGCCCGTCAGCGGCATATGCACGCGATGGTAGTCGCGTGGCGACAGATAAAGCGTCGCAAAGGCGCCGCCGTCGAATTGCCGCATCAGGCCAGGGCCACCGCCCAGCAGCTCGAGCGCGCTGTAATCGCGCCCCTTCGCCTGCACTATCCGACCGCCCTCGATCCGGCCCATTTGACTGATGGTGCCGTCGACCGGCGACAGCAGCGCCGTCTGCCGCGGATCGGCCGGCCGCGCGTCGTCGCGCAGGGCCCGGGTGAAGAAGGCATTGAAGCTCGGGTAGGCGCTCGGTGTTGGATCAGCCGCCTCGCTCAGATCGACCTTGAAGGCGCGCACGAAGGCGCGGATGGCAACTGTCGTCAGGACGCCAAACCGCAGCCGTGTCAATCTGAACATGGCGTTGGATAGTGCATGCTGCGGCAGTGCGTGCTGCATCGCGATGAACAGGCGCTGGCCCAGATCAAGCGGCGCATCCTCGGAAGAATCGGTGTTCGAGCCTTCAGTCATTTGTAAGCCTGTCCGCCGAACTCTCGACGGAGCCGGGCCATTGTGCGAGTGCCGCCACATCGGCTGCGATCTCGGCCGCCGGCTGTGCAGTTGGGAACAGCGCCACAAGCGTGGCGTCGGGGCCGATCAGGAATAACGCCGACAATTCGTCCGACGCCGGCTGCTCGCTGGCGCCAAGCGCATTGCGCAGCTCATCGATGACGCCGCGCTCGGCACCGAGGATGCCGATGGCCGGCGATAAACGCTCGAAGTCGCGTGCCAAGCGCGGTGACGAGTCGGCACTGACCAGTAACAGTCGCAGGCGCTTGCGCAGCTCCGGTTCCGCCGCCAGGCGATTGTAGACCTCCACCAGTCGGGCGATGCTGCGATGGCCCCGCGCATCGGCGAGCGGCGCGAAGTCCAGTAGCGCCCAGCCATCGAGCAGGTCGGTGCGCCCGACGTCCCCACCCGCGCTGTCTTTCAACACGAAGTCCGGCAGCGGCTGCGGCGGTCGCAGCATGACGCCGGAGATCTGTGGCGGCTCCGTGCCGCCGCGCTTGAACTGATTCCCCCACTGGTAGCCGAAAAGGAACAAGCCGACCGCGGCCACGGCCATGATCAGCTTTGGCAGCAACGGTCGGCCGCGGCGGCCCGTGGCGCCAGCAGTGCGCGATTGGTTGCTGGGTTGCCGCCCAGAATGATCGTCCGTCATCGGTGCTGCGTCGGTCTCGGTCTCGGTCGTCTTGGTCGAGTCCCTGTCAGCCATCGCCGGCCGCGCCCAACGACCGCTGAACCGCGTTCAACGCCGCGCCCGTATCGACGCCCGTGCCGAGGTCGTTCAAGACGCTGCCGAGCGCACCGACGCAGAGCAGGATGTTTTCGCGCCTGCTGGACCAGCCCATCAGGCCGATGCGCCAGATCTTTCCCGCCAGCGGGCCCAGGCCGGCGCCAATCTCCAGGTTGTAGTCGCTCAGCAGCCGCGCCCGCACGCTGGCGTCGTCGACGCCACCAGGGATGGAGACCGCGTTCAGCTGCGGCAGCCGCTCGGATTCCGGCACCACCAATTCCAGGCCCAGCGCCTCCAGCCCGGCGCGCAGCGCGCGATGATTGCGTTGGTGGCGAGCCCATGCCTGCTCGATGCCTTCTTCGGCCAGCATCAGCAGCGACTCGTGCAGCGCATACAACGCATTGACCGGCGCGGTATGGTGATAGTTGCGTTTGGTCTTACCGCTGCCCGCATCGCCGCCGCCCCAGTAGCCGAGTACCAAATTCAAGTCGAGGAACCAGCTCTGCACCGGTGTCGCGCGTCCGGTGACCTTGGCCAGCGCATGGTCACTGAAGCTGACCGGCGACAGTCCGGGGGTGCAGGATAGGCACTTCTGGCTGCCCGCATAGACCGCGTCGACGCCCCACGCATCCACCTCCAACGGCGATCCGCCCAGCGCCGTCACCGCATCGACGATTGTCAGGCAGTTGTGGCGATGGGCGATGTCAACCAGCGTCCTGGTGTCGGAGCTGGCGCCGGTCGAGGTCTCGGCCTGCACGAAGGCGACCAGCCGTGCGTCCGGATGAGCCTTCAGTGTGTCCTCGAGCTTATTCGGGTCGACCGCGCGTCCCCATGCGTCTTCGATACACACGGCCGTGCCACCTGTGCGGACCACGTTCTCCTTCATGCGTCCGCCGAAGACGCCATTGATGCAGACGACGACCTTGTCGCCGGGCTCGACCAGGTTCACGAAACAAGTCTCCATGCCGGCCGACCCAGGCGCCGAGACCGGCATAGTCAGGGCGTTCTTGGTGCGGAATGCGGTCCGCAGCAGCTCCTTCAACTCCTCCATCATTCCGCCGAACGCCGGGTCCAGATGGCCGATGGTTGGTCGTGCCATAGCGGAGAGTACCCGCGGGTGGACATCGGCGGGGCCAGGCCCCATTAGGGTTCGGACGGGAGGCTGAAAGGAACTGGCAGTCATGATGATTTTGCTTGCGATTCAGGCGTTTTTGCGGATCTACAACTAGCCGCCCAGTATACCGGTGCCTGGCCGGGCGGCTCAAGGAGCAGCGGCTGGCGGAACACTCCCGACCAGGTGAAGCGAACCGGCAACCAAGGTCTCGTCTGTTATTGATCGTGCGAGATGAATCCGACCGCCCTAGCCGTCGCAGGCGCCGCGAGATTCACAACCCTGCTCAACCGACACAACTCACTCGGATATCCAGTTAATGAGCAAAAAGATCGAAAAGACTGACGCCGACTGGCGCGCTCAGCTGACGCCGGAGCAATACCGCGTCTGCCGGCAGCAGGGTACCGAACCCGCCTTCTCCGGTGCTTACCATGACAATAAGGCGCCGGGCCGCTACCTCTGCGCGGCTTGCGGTAGTGAGCTGTTCAGCGCAGAGCACAAGTACGACTCCGGGTCCGGTTGGCCGAGCTTCTGGCAGCCGTTCGATGAAGAGATGGTCGCCACCGAGCAGGACCGCAGTCACGGTATGTTGCGCACCGAGGTGCACTGCAACCGTTGTGGCTCCCACCTAGGCCATGTATTCGCTGACGGACCGCAGCCCACCGGGCAGCGCTACTGCATCAACTCGGTGTCCTTGGCCTTCGAGCCGGAGGAGAAGGATGGCGACTGAGCCGAGCTAGTCGACCGGGCTCGTGACCGAGTCTACTGGCCAACCCCAGACGCCAAGCCCGCGGCTGCGGGCAATACGTTCCATGGCATGGTATTCGAAGGGCGCGTTCGGGAGGGCCAAGGCCCAGCCACGCTCTATCAAATAGGCGGCGAGGTCGGTGCCCGGGTCGAAGCTGCTGCGGTCACGCCAGCACCTGGCCTGAATGCTGCCGTCGGCGTTGTCGGCGCGCTCGACGCAGCGGATGAAGCCCTTGACGAAGAAATCCAACGCGAGCACGCCACGCTCGTCGCAGCGCACCGGGCTGATCCAGTCGCGGCATTGACGGTTTGTCGCGGGCAAGTAGATGCCGTACAGATGTACGACGCGGTTCTTGATCAGCAGAGAACCGTCGTCGCGAACGATTGCGTGTCCTTCGAACTCGCGTGCGGTTGCATCCCCTGCCATACCAAGCAGCGCGAGCCCAAGGCAACCGAGCAACGGAAACAGCCCCAATCGGGCGGTGGCGGACATCGCGCGCCGCCGGTGAGGATTGGTCGCGCGCTCAGGCTTTGGAATGTTCATGTCCTCATGCAAGCACAGCCTGGGTCGTCTGCCAAGGCATGCCGCGCATGCCGAGGGCGATGCGCGGCCGACGGCCGAGAACCTGATGCCCTGATGTTACACTGCTACGGCGATGGCGCTCGCAGCCGGCGGCGCTCGCTTCGAAGCCGCGAGAACCCGATGAATGACACGCAGCCTTTGACGGCACCGTCCCGTCTGACCCCAGACACCCATCAACGCGGACGCGAAAAGCTCTCCCGCATCCCGGTCAAGGTGGAGGCGTCGCTCGAGATACCGCGCAAGCCGAGCTGGATCCGCGCCAAGGCGCCCGCCGGGCAGGGCGTGGCGCGTGTCAAGCGGTTGTTGCGCGAGACCGGGCTGGCCACCGTGTGCGAGGAGGCGCAGTGCCCGAACCTCGGCGAGTGCTTCAATCACGGCACGGCCACCTTCATGATCCTTGGCGATATCTGCACGCGACGGTGTCCCTTTTGCGACGTTGCCCATGGTCGCCCACGGCCCCTCGACGAGGCGGAGCCCGAGCATCTGGCCCGCTCGATCGAGCGCATGGGGCTCAGCTACGTGGTGATCACATCGGTGGATCGTGACGATCTGCGCGATGGCGGCGCAGAGCACTTCGCCGCCTGTCTGCGCGCCGTGCGTGCGCGCTCCCCGGGTATACGGCTGGAGGTATTGGTGCCGGACTTCCGCGGCCGCGAGGCGTTGGCGCTGTCCGCGTTCAACGGCGAGGCCGCGCCGGACGTCTTTAACCACAACCTGGAGACGGTGCCTCGGCTCTACCGCGAGGCACGCCCCGGGGCCGACTATGCCGGCTCGCTGCGCCTGTTGGCGCGTTTCAAGGCATTGCATCCGGGGGTGCTTACCAAGTCCGGCATCATGCTCGGCCTCGGTGAGACGCGCGACGAGGTGCTGTCGGTGATGCGGGACCTGCGCGCGCACGGTTGCGACATGCTGACCCTCGGCCAATATCTCCAGCCGAGCCGGGAGCACCTGCCGGTGCGCCGCTTCTGGACGCCGGAGGAGTTTGACGAGTTGCGCCGCGACGGCGAGGCCATGGGCTTTGCCAACGTCGCGAGCGGTCCGATGGTGCGCTCGTCGTATCACGCCGACCAGCAAGCCACCAGGCTGGTCGAGGGCTGACGCGGCGGCCTGCGCGCGGCGATACGGAACTGATGGTCTACCTCTGGCTGGTTGCGGCCTTCGCGCTGTTCATGGCCGCGATCTGGTCGGTGTACGCCGTCAATCGGCTCGGACAGGCGCGCTACGGTTACCAGCCCTTCTCGCTGCCCAACGCGGCGCTGATGCTGGTCGTGAATCTGCTGCTGTTGTCGGCGGCGATAAGTGACGAGTCAAGAACAAGTCGGACAACGGCAACGGCGATGGTGCCAAGCGTATCTTCTACTGGACTTGTTTAAATTCTTGATGAGCTCTTGCTAGGGCTTGATAGGTGAAAGAAGCTCAGGATGTCTGAAGCCTACACGATACTGAAACAGCTGCTGTTGCCGCCGGGCATCATCCTGGTGTTGCTGGCGATGGCGTTCTTCATGGTGCGCGGCACGCTGGGCCGGCTGCTGTTGTTCCTGTCGTGGTCGCTGCTGTTGCTCATGAGCCTGCCCGGCCTTGCGCTGCCGCTGATCGGCAAGCTGGAGCCTTATCCGGCGCTGGAGCTCGATTCGAAGACAGTTCAGGGCGCGGTGAACGGCGCCGAGGCCATCGTCGTCCTGGGCGCCGGCATTTACAGCTCAGCGTCGGAGTATGGCGGTGATACGGTCGATGCCAGGAGCCTCGAGCGGGCCCGCTATGCCGCCTGGCTGCATCGGCGTACCGGCCTGCCGATCTACGTCGTCGGCGGTGGCGGCCGGCAGGCACCCGGACCGCAGATGGTGCGGGTGCTGGAACAGGAGTTTGGCGTGCCGGTCGCAGGTCTGGAGCAGGAAAGCCGCTCAACGCGAGAGAATGCCGAACTCGCCGCGCCCATGCTGCGGGCGGCCGGTATTGATCGGGTGCTGCTGGTGACGCATGCCTGGCATATGCCGCGCGCGGTGGATTCCTTCCGCCGGGCGGGCGTCGATGTGGTGCCGGCGCCAACCTATTTCGCCTATCGGCAGAATGAGGATGACGATGAGACCTGGCAGGACCGCTATACCGATTGGCTGCCGCAGGCGTCTGCATTGAGCCTGAGCTACTACGCAATTCATGAGTTCTTGGGGCAGGTCTTCTACACTCTTCGTGCAACGCTGAGCAGCGACGAAAGTGCCCATGCGCTGCCGTCAGCGGACTGACAGGTTCGGTTTCAGATTAAAAAAAATTGCTGTAAGTTGACGTGGCTGGCGCTGCGCGCCATGCGGCCCCCAGCATCCCGTGGCGAGACTAAAGGACTACCGGGCCTGCACCGCCTCATCGAGCCATTGCCCAACCAGCTCGACCAATGCGTCCTCCTGGCCGTCGAAAAAGTGATCGGCGCCTGGCACCTGGGCCTGGTGGTAGCTTGGATTGTCGGCGGCCGCCGCGGCGCGCGCGCCAGCGCCGGAGACCACGGCCTCCAGATCGCTCTCGCCGTAAAGGTCGAGCACCGGGATGTTCACCTTGCGCAGCAGTTCGGCGTTGTCGCGGCCGGCATGGCTGCCGCCGCTCGACATGCCCACTGCGACGAAGGCGTCGGCCGCATCCGGGTGGCTCGCGAGGTAGACGTTGGCCATGGTCGCGCCGAGGCTGTGGGCGATGATGACGACCTGCTCCGCGCCTTGTTCGTGCAGATAGGCGATGGCCGCTTGCAGACGGGGGCCGGCATCTTCCATCAGCGGCGCGTAGTCGGCGTCGCTCGCCTCATTCGCGAGCACCGGCATCTGGATGGACAGCGTGCTCCAGCCGCGCGAAGGCAAACCGGTCCGCAGCGGGTAGACCACCTGCGGCCAGTTCGGGTGCACGCCGATACCGTGCACGATGACCGCGCCGCGGCCGGTGTCCTCGTAGGCCTCGGTGTAGAGACCGAGGAAGCTCAGATCGCCGGCGCTGAGGTCCACCGCGTCGCCGTCCATCAGGCTGTCGACGATCTGGTCGCGCCAGCGCTGTTCCTTTGCCAGGTCGGAGCCGGTGGCCGCCGATGCGGCCGGCTCCTCTTGCGCTGCGCAGGCGACGACCGGCAGTAGCAGCGTCATTAGGACGGCGGCAGTATTCATAAGGGTTTTCGGCAGCATCTGCGATCTCCTTTTGGGGTTAGGTCTCGATGACGTGGTCAGCAGCGCGCGGGCGCCATGCGCGGTTGTTTCTGTAAGCGCGTGAAGTCTCCGCGCAGCTTGGTCAGACGGTCGATGAGCTGGCGGCGCTGGTCGTCGCTGAGCGTCGGGTCCAGACCCAGCAGCAGCTCTGCGAAGCCGTCACGCAGCTGGTCGCCGGCGGCGTTCAGCGCCGGCGGCATGTCGCGGTAGTCCACCAGCCAGTCGACCAGGAAGCGTTGGATGCGCTCCGCCGACGCCCCTCCGCGCAGCAGGTCGATCAGCTCGCGGCGTTTGCGGTCGCGATAGCCGTACCAGCCGGCGGTTTCGGGCATGGCGGCGGTCACCTCGCGCAGGATGCCGCGCTGGCGCTCATCCAGATCGCCGATCCACCAGTTCATGTTCTTCTCGTAGCGCTCCGCGCGCTTGCGTTTGCGCTTGGCCGCGTTCCTAGGCGCATTGTCCTCGGCGTCTTCCTGCGCCTCTTCGCGAAAGCCGCGCTCGAGGGCGTCGATCTGACGCTTGTCCAGGTTCGCCAGCAGCGGCGCGGCGAGTTCCGATGCCAGGGAGAAGTGGCGTCGGTAGATGACCTCGAACTGATCCATCATGCACTCGATACCGGCACGGCTGAAGCCCTTGCGTGCCTCGTTCTGCGCGGTGTCGAAAAAGCTGGCCAGGTAGGGCAACTCCTGCTCTCGATGGCGTGCCAAGGCCGCATCGAGCTGCGGCGACCAGCGCTGCATCTGGGCGCTGTCGAGTCCAAGGTAGTCATCGGCGTAGCGCTCGATGAAAAAGTCCGCCGTGTTGTAGGCGAGCTGCATGCTGGAGCAACCGACGAGCAGCCCCGCCGTGGCCAAAGCGACTGCGACGGTCTTCAGGAGTTTGATGAGCATGGTCGTGCGGGAAGTGCCGAGTATCGAGAGCTAAGGGCCGAGGTGGATGCAGTGATCGGCGGCGTGGCGTCAAACGAGCCCGGAACAAGAAGATTCTGGCGGCATAGTCGCGACGCCGAGACGACGCGCTTGCCGCTGGGTCAAGCCGAACGCTTCTGCTGTCCATGGCTTGACAGGGCGCCAGCCGGCGCAATCTTAACGCACTCCCGGAGCGCAGCAGGCCATCTACTCCATCACGAGCGATGTTGCCCGCATGCCGACACTCCCACCTTGGCGGTCGCGATCATATGCCTTCTAGCAACGCATCCAAGCTTATTCGATCGCAGTCCGGCCTACTGGTTCGCGACCAACTAAATCCGCCCAGACGGGCCGAGCGTCCGCTGGAGGCATTGCTGAACTGCTTCCCGCGAGACGGCCGCGTCTGCTGGATCGGTCTGCGGCCGGGGCGGCGCGCACCGATGATCGCCGTTGACCAGGTGACGGCGCAGGCCGGGATCGGTCTCGATGGGGATCACTATGGTGGCCGGCGCAACGGCAAACGCCAGGTCACCTTGATCCAGGCGGAGCACTTGGCACCCATCGGTGCCCTGATGCGGGAGGCCGCAATCGATCCGGCACGGCTGCGGCGAAACCTGGTGGTCGAGGGTATCAATCTGCTTGCCTTGAACGGCCGACGCTTTCGCGTCGGCGGTGCGCTGTTCGAGGGCTCTGGTCTAGCGCATCCGTGCTCACGCATGGAAGAGGAGCTGGGCGCCGGCGGATACAACGCCATGCGCGGCCACGGCGGTTTAACGGCACAGGTGCTCGAAGGCGGGCCGATCTGCATCGGCGATGCGGTGAGCTTCGTCGCCGATGCCGAGCCCTGAATCGGGAGACGACTGAACAAAAAACCGAATCAACGACCGAATCGACGATCGACACCATGACTAGACCAACTCTCTATTTCGACGGTGGCTGCCCCTTGTGTCGCCGCGAGATCGCTCACTACCAGCGGCTGGACCGGTCCAACCGGGTGCGCTGGATCGACTTGCACCAGGCCGCCGACGAGCTGCGCGGCCTTGGGCTCGATACCGAGACGGCGATGCGGCGAATCCATCTGCAGGCCCCGGACGGGCGCCTGATCTCGGGCGTTCCGGCCTTTGTTGCGCTCTGGGACGAGCTGCCGCTCTACCGCTTTCTCGCGCGAGCGGTGCGGGCGCTGCGCCTCTTGGGTCCGCTCGAGTGGGGCTACCGGCACTTTGCGGACTGGCGCTTCCGCCGCCGCTGCGATGATGCTGTTTGCGGCATTGACCGAACCCGCTGACCGCGCTCGCGGCTCGGTGATCGAACGGCTCATCGGTCATGAGGCCTATCTGCCGGTCGGCATGGCCCCGACGGCGGCGCTCTGTTTCGGTGCGTTTGGGCCTGCAGCACCGAGCACGCGGTAGATCATCGGTACCAGTATCAACGACACCAGTGTCGAGAAGCTCAGGCCAGCGACGATAACGATGGCGAGCGGCTGCAGCATCTCCGATCCCTCGCCGACGGCCAGCGCCAGCGGCAGCATGCCGAAGACCGTGGTCAAGGTCGTCATTAGGATCGGGCGCAGACGCAGGCGTGCCGCCTCGATGATGGCGGCAAGTCGGGATCGACCCTGGCGCTTCTGCAGCTCGATGAACTCGACCAGCACGATGGCGTTGTTGACAACGATGCCGGCAAGCATGATCAGACCGAGCCAGACCGGCATCGACAATGGCGTCTGCGTCCATTGCAGTCCGAGCACGACGCCGATCAGCGCGAACGGCACCGACAGTAGGATGATCAGCGGGTTGCGCAACGACTCGTACTGCACCGCCATGACCACCAGCACCAGGAACAGTGCCAGCGCCAGCAGCAGACGGCCGAGGTCGCGGCCCTGCTGGAGAGTCTCCAGGCTGCCGGCCTCGTAGAGTACGTAACCGTCTGGCAGCACGATCTCGGCGGCGGCCTCCAGTCCGACCTCGATGGCCTGCTCCAGGGTCAGCCCGTCGCCGATCGAGGCCGAGATCTCGACCACCCGCTGTTGGCGGTCGCGCAGGATTTCGGTCGGTTGCGGCAAGATCTGCACCTCGGCCAGGTCGCCGAGGCGTATCGGCGTGCGCGGTTCTGTCTTGCTGAACAGGATGATGGATTCCAGGTCGCCCGGGGTGCCGATGTCGTCGCGGTCCAGTCGCAGGCGCACGTCGATGCGGCGGTCGTCGTCGATGTACTCGGTCACGGCGCGGCCTTCCAGCGCGAAGCGCAGCACGCTGCCGACATCCTCCACGTCGAGCCCGTAGCTGGCCGCGCGACGGCGGTCGAGTCGTATCGACAGCTCCTGGGTCACGTCCTCGTTCGAGTGTTGGACATTGCGCAGACCGTCCACTTGTTTCAGGCGCTCGACGACCAGGTCGGCAAGCCCGACCAGCCTGTCCAGATCCGGCCCCTTGATGCGCAGCGCGAGATCGTCGTCACCTCGGTTGAAGCGGATGCCGCGTATGCCTCTGGTGTACAGATAGACCTTTAGTCCGGGGATTGACGCTGCCTTGATCTGATCATTGACGCGCTCGATCCAGGCGTTGGAGCCGACGCCGTCTCGCTGCTCGAGCGGCGCGAGCCGCACCTGAAGGCTGGCGCGGTGGCTGTTCTCGAAGGTCGAGCGGCCGAACACGAAGCCGCCGACGGTGGTGAAGATCGAGCGTACCTCGGGTTGAGCGGCGACGATTGCCTCGACGCGCCGGGTGAGCGCGTCCATCTGATCGATGTTGATGCCGGTGTCGGACGTCAGGCTAATACGCACGTCGCCCTCGTCCAGTTCGGGCAGGAATTCCTGCTTGCCGCCGAAGAAGCCCGGCACGGTCAGCACCAGTGCCGCGATGAAGCCGACGATGATCAGCCAGTGCGCCCGCAGAAGCTTGCCGAGCAGCCAGGCATAGCCGTCCTGCAGGGCGCCGATCGCGCGGTCGATGCCCCGGCGCAGCGGGCCGTCGCGGCCGACCGGTACGCGTCCCGCCAGCGCCGGCACCAGCGTCAGCGCGACCACCATCGACGCCAGGATGGCAGCCGAGATGGTGAAGATCAGCTCGCGGAAGAGCAGGCCGACCAGGCCACCGACGAACAGAAACGGCAGCACCGCGGCCAGGTTGGTGGATGTGGACGCGACGATTGCGCTGGTGACCTCGCGGGCGGCGTTGGTCGCGGACGCGGTCATCGATTCACCGCGGCGTTGGTGTCGGTAGACGTTTTCGAGCATGACGATGGTGCTGTCCACCAACATGCCGATGCCGAGCGCCAGGCCGCCCAGGGTCATGATGTTGAAGGTCAGTCCGAAGGCCGCCATCAGGATGAAGGTCACCAGTATCGCAATCGGGATGGCGCTGCCGATGATCAGGGTGCGCGGCAGGCTGCCTAGAAACAGATAGACGATGAACATGGCGAGTACCGCGCCGCCCACTGCCGCGCTGACCGCATTGCTCAGCGAATGGCGGATGTAGCGCGCCTGGTCGTCGACCTTGCTGATGCGGATAGTGTCCGGGATCTGTCCCTGACTGGTGAGCCGTTCCAGTTCCTCGTCGACGCTGTTGACGACCGCCATGGTGTTGGCGAGCGGTTGTTTCTGGATCGACAGCTTGATTCCGGGGGCGTCGTCGAGCCGGATGCGCAGCCGCTCTTCGGCGGCGCCGTCGATGACCTTGGCGATCTCGCCCAGGCGCAGGATGCCGAGCGGATCATCGCGACCTTCGGCCGGCAGCGGCAGCTCGACGATCTGCTGCACCGAGTCGAAGCGCCCGCCGGTGCGTCCGCTGATCTCGCCGTAGGGCATCAGCAGCCGGCCCGCCGGCACGTCGCGATTGGCTTCCTGCAGTGCCGCCTCGATGTCCAGCACGTCCAGACCGAGCCCGGCCAAGCGGTACTGATCGGCGCTGACGCGCACCTCCCGCTCAAGTCCGCCGCCAACCTCGGCGGCGGCGACGCCGGGCAGTGTCAGCAGCGACGGACCCAGCCGATAGTCGACCCAGCCGCGCAGCTCGATCGGGTCCAGGCGTTGCGAGCTGACCACGTACTCGGCCACAGGCAGCTGGAAGGGATCGCGCTTGTAGATGATCGGCGGCTCGATGCTATCGGGCAGGAAACGCTTGGCGCGGTCCAGCCGCGAGCTGGCGTCACGCATGGCCTGATCGATGTCCTCGCCGTAGCGGAACGACAGATCGATGGCGCTGCGGCCCTCGCTGCTGCGCGATTGGATTGCCGCCGCGCCCTCGGTAATGGCGAGCTGTTCCTCCAACTGGCGCGTGACCTCGTCTTCCATCACCTTGGCGGGCACGCCCGGGTCGAGCACCCTGACGCGGACATCCGGATAAACGATGCGGGGCAGCAGGTCGACGTTCAGCCCGCCGAGTGCGAAGCCGCCCAGCACCATCACCGCGAGCGTCAGCATGATGACGCCGATCGGGTGGCGGATAGACCAGACGGAGACGCCGGTGATCATCGACGAAGCCCGTTCCGCGCCGCCCCGCGGCTGTTGCGGTTGGTGCATGCTCGTTGGCGGCGATTGTCGACGCGCGCGATCATCGAGCAAAGAGCGCGCGGCCCATCTGCTGCGAGGCCGATTCGCGGCGCTGGGGCGTCTTCTCTATCGGCGCCTGTCGAACACTGCCTCGGGACAAGACACTGAGGTCCGTGGCATGGATAATGGAGGCGGACCGAGGGGCCGCCGGTTGACCGCTGGGCTGATTTAAGGTGTCTCGCGGTTTGCATTTTAATCATTGTGTTGTAGTCTTTTCTTTAGAATTCACCGCAGACCAGGAAACCCGCCGCCCCTGTCCATGTTCAGAAAGCGCGCACGCCGCCGTTTCGATCTCTTTGCTGTCTTGGTCGTGGCGCTGTCGATCGGTATGACCCTAACATTGGCCTATCAGATCAGCCTCTACTATGGCGATACCCGGCTGCCGATGGCGAAAGAATCGCCGTCGCGGGGCGTTGTTGGCGGCTGACCCGACGCGCTCGTCGGGACGGCCATCGCACCACCGCTGCCCCGATGTCCTGTTCAGACAGCTCACCACTCGATTGTTCGATAGGCTCCTCAGCATGCCACTGGTGACCGCGCGTCATCATTCTGTGGTCGACAGCCGTTCGGCGTGGCGACGGACTCGGTAAGAGATATGACAGAGACGCTGAAGGTGGGTGTCGTTGGGGTCGGTTATCTAGGCCGCTTCCATGCCTTGATCTACTCGCGCCTACAGGGTGTGGAGTTAGCCGGTGTTGCGGATCTGGATGCGGCGCGCGCTAAGTTAGTCGCGTCAGAGGCGGGCTGCGTCGCTTACGGCGATCCGGCGGCGTTGCTCGACGCGGTCGATGCGGTGAGCATCGTCGTGCCGACCACGGCGCATCTGGAGGTGGCGCGGCCTTTTCTGCAGCGCGGTGTGCATATGCTGCTGGAGAAGCCGATTGCGCCGGATCTGGCCCAGGGCGCTGAGATCGTCCGGCTGGCAGCGGCATCCGGGGCGATCCTGCAGATCGGACACCTGGAGCGCTTCAACGCCGGCATCATGGAACTCGCGAGGCGCATCGATACACCGCGCTTCATCGAGGCGCAGCGCATGGGCGGTTTCACCGAGCGCGCCACCGATGTCGATGTGGTCTCGGATCTGATGATCCATGATATCGATATCATCCTCGCGCTCGTGGACGCTGACCTTGCCGAGGTGCGCGCGGTCGGCACACCGGTGCTGACCGAGCATGTCGATATCGCCAATGCGCGCTTGGAGTTCGTCAACGGCACCGTGGCCAACGTGGTTGCAAGCCGTGTCTCGGAAAAGACCACGCGCCGTATTCGTGTCTTCCAGCCACGCGGCTACTTGTCGCTGGACTTTGTCGCCCAGACGCTGGACATTGCGGCGCCGGTGCCGCGGCGCGATGCCGTGCGGCCGGAGATTACACGCGAGCGCATCCAGGTCGAACCGGTGCGGCCGCTCGATCTGGAGATTGCCGCCTTCGTCGACAGCGTCCGCCGTCGCGAGCGCCCGCTCGTGGACGGCGCCGTTGGCCTGAAGGCGCTAGACGTTGCGCTTCAGGTCCGAGATCGAATCGCCGGCTGAGGCGAGTTCACCATCTCGATTGCGAGCCTGAGTGCCGCCTCGAGACTGCCGCTGTCGGCGTTGCCGCTGCCGGCGAGGTCCAGCGCGGTGCCGTGGTCGACCGATGTGCGGATGATGGGCAGCCCCAAGGTCAGGTTCACGGCCCGGCCGAAGCCGAGATGCTTCAGCACCGGCAGGCCCTGGTCGTGGTACATCGCGAGCACCGCGTCGGCGTGCTCGAGCTGGCGCGGCACGAACAGGGTGTCGGCCGGCAAGGGTCCGCGCAGGTCGACGCCGCGTCGGCGGAATGCCGCCAGCACAGGCTCTATGACCTCGATCTCCTCGCGGCCCAGGTGGCCGCCTTCGCCGGCATGCGGGTTCAGTCCACAGACCAGGATGCATGGGCGCTCGATATTGAAGCGACCGCGCAGCTCGCGTTCCAGCGTGGCGATGACGTGGGTCAGTCGTTCGGCGGTCAAGGCATCGGGCACGGCGCGCAGCGGCAGATGCGTGGTGGCGAGCGCCACCCGCAGCGGTGGCGCCGTCAGCAGCATGACCGGACGCGCATCGCAGCGCTCGGCTAGAAACTCGGTATGACCGGTGAAGGCCAGTCCGGCGTCGTTAATGACGCCCTTGTGGACAGGCGCGGTGACCATGGCGTCGAAGTGCTTGTCGAGACAGCCGTTGCAGGCAAGCGCCAAGGTGTCGAGGACGTAGGCCGCATTTCCCGTGTTCAGTCGGCCGACCTCCACCGGCCGCATCAGCCGTGCGGTCGCATCGACGGTTAGGGTCCCGGCTGCCTGCGGCACTGGCGGACGCCTGTCGTCGAAGGGCAGCAGGTCCAGCGGCAGCCCAAGCTGCTCGGCGCGCTCGCCGAGCAACAACGGATCGCAGATGGCTACGATCTCTGCCGCATGCGGCTGCTGCGCCAGCATCACGCACAGATCAGGCCCGACGCCGGCCGGCTCGCCCGGTGTCAGCGCGATACGCGGAATCTTGTCATGCACGATTGTGTTCGCCGGTCCGCTTGTTTTTGACTTGTTGCCAGCCGTTCAATACGCCGAGCCGTCGTCCATGCGCAGCTCGACATAGGCATCGTCGCGCAGTTGACGCAGCCAGACGTCGGTCGCCTCTTCGCCCTTGCGCTGGCGCAGGGCCTCCTCGGCCTTCATGCGCATCAATTCATCGGTGGTGTCCTGCTTGCGCCGCTCCAGCACCTGCACCAGATGCCAACCGAACGGACTCTGGAACGGCTGGCTGATCTCGTTCGGCGCCAGTTTGTCCATCTGTTCCTCGAAGTCGGGCACCGTGTCGCCTGGGTTGACCCAGCCGAGGTCGCCTCCCTTCAATGCTGATCCGGTATCGTCCGAGTGTGCACGTGCCAGCGTGGCAAAGTCGTCGCCGCCGACCAGACGCAGCCGCAATTGCTCGAGACGGCGTTTGGCGTCGTCGTCCGAGACGACCTCGCTGGTGCGGATCAGGATATGGCGGGCGTTGGTCTGCGAGATCGGTTCCGGTTGATCGCCCTTGATGTCGCTGATGCCGATCAGATGGAAGCCGCTCGGACTGCGGATGGGTGCCGAGACCTCGCCCTTTGACAGCGTCTGCGCCGGCTCGACAGCTAATGACGGTACCTCGGCCATCGGGAACCAACCCAGGTCGCCGCCTTCCAGCGCACGGCGGCCGTCGGAATTGGAGGCGGCTAGGTCGGCGAACCGCTCGCCGCCGCGGATGCGCCGCAGCAGGCCGTCGATCTTACGCTTGGCGGCATCCACCTGGGCGCTGCTCGGATTGTCCGGCAGCGCGACCAGGATGTGCTGCAGACGCACCTCGCGGCGCTCGATCAGGCTGTCGCCCTCCTGTTGCAGGAAGCGGTCGACCTCTCCATCGCTGACGCGGATGTTCTGAAAGACCTCCTGCTGTTGCAGTCGCGAGGTCAGGATCTGCATGCGCGTATCTTCGCGAAAGTCGTCGAACGACACGCCACCGGACTCGAGCGTATCGCGCAGTTGTTCCAGACTCATGCCGTTGCGGCCGGCGATGCTGTTCATGGCCTCGTTCAAGGTGGCGTCGTCGACCTCGATACCGAGACGCTGCGCCTGCTGCAGCTGCACGCGCTTAAGGATCAGGCGCTCGAGTACCTGCTTTTCCAGCACGGCCTGCGACGGGATCGCGGTGCCGCGCGCCTGCAGCTCCGGCAGTACCAGGTCGATCTCCGCGTTGAGCTCGCTCTGCACGATCACGTCGTCATTGACCACCGCAACGATGGAGTCGAGCGGCTGGATTTGGCCAACGGCCGCGGTGAGCGGTAATAGCAATGCCAGCAATGTGCAGCGTATGAGCCCGGTCGGGGGTGTCACGGGTCTCGGGCTAGTCGAGCTGATAGCCATAGATCTCCTTCTCCAGAAACTTGCCTATGGGGTTGCCGAGCGCGCCGAGCCCGGCGAGTTCGAGCTGCAGCATGACCGAATTGCTGGCGGCATCATCCGGCTGCCGCTTGAAATGACGACCGAGGATGCGAACGCGCCAGCAGCACTTTCCGTATTCGATGCCGGCAAAGGCATCCATGGTCTCTCCGTGCAGGACGGAGTAGAGCCAGCGCCCGACCACCTCGACCCGTTGGCCCAGCGGCAGCCGGAAGGACAGGTCGGTATCCTCGTAGCGGTTGGGCTCGGTGGCCGTATAGTCTGCACGGTAGGCCATGTTCAGCATACGGTTGTTGTCCGGATGACGATATTCGAGCATCAGGGTTCGGCGCTGAAGCTGTTCCTGGTCGATTTGCGGCTCCGTTTCCCATTCGAAGCTGAAACGGCCCCGCCAGTTCTCGAATAGCTGCGCGGACAGCTCGCCAGTATATGGCGAACGTTGAGCCGTCTCTTCCGGCCCGTCGATCTGCACACGCCGATTGGCAAAGTAGAATATCTGACCCAGGCTGAAGCGAAAGAGCTCCTCGCCGGAGCGCGCGCGCAGCGTGCGCGAGGTCAGTGCGGCCGTAATCTGGTTGGCGTCGCCGATGCGATCGCGCCCGGTGAAGCGGTTGCTGCGAAACAGGTTAGAGAAGCTGAAGGTGAGTTCGGAGCTGTCGAACACCGGCGTGTCGTTCTGATCGACATAGGGCGTGTACAGATAGTACAGGCGCGGCTCCAGCGTTTGCAGCGAGGCGTCGCCGAGCCAGTCGATGTCGCGCTCGAACACCAAGCGGCCGTCGAGGTCGACGGTCGGTATGGCGTGGTCCGGATCGGACGGCTGTCCGGGCTCCTCGTCGCTAAGCGCATAGGATGCCAGATTCAGGTTCAGGCTCGGGATGATGTGCCCATAGCTGCGCCGCAACGGCCAGCTGATGCCTGGGTTGAGCGCCAGCCGCTGACCGTTGACGAGATGGTTGTGATCGAAGTAGGTGTATTCGGTGTCCATCCCAGCCAATAGACCGGGGCCGAACGCGCGTCGATTGAGCGTGAGCAGCAGCTGTGGCAGACGTCCGTATGGCCGTGAGCCCGGCGCCAGCATCTCGTCGACGTTCTGGTAGGCCTCTGCGCTCGTCAGCAGCGACCAGCCGGTACCCAGGTAGGTAAGAGCGCCGCGCTGTAGCAAGCGCCGGGTGCTGGTGACCTCGATATTGCTGCCGAGGTCCTGCAGGTATTGGTCATCACTGACCATGCTGTAGTCGATGTTGGTCGCCCAGCGCTCGAAGAAGCGGCCCTGTTCCTGGATGCTGAATGCCCCGCGGGTATCGTCGTTCTCGAATTTCGCATCGTCCGGCAGGATCTCTGCCGTCAATGTGCCGCGATCGGCGCTTGTCAGCCAGCGGAACTCTCCGCCGAGCATCAGTCCGCGTCGGCTCATATAGCGCGGGAAGAAGGTTGCGTCGAGATTCGGCGCGATATTCCAGTAATAGGGCGTCAACAGCTCGAATCCGTTGTCCTCGGACGAGCCGATGGACGGGATCAGGAAACCGCTCTGGCGGCGGTCGTCGATCGGGAAGTTGATATAGGGCGTGTAGAGCACCGGCAGCCCGCGAATCCGCAGACGGGCGTCGCGCGCAACGCCGCGGCCGCTCTCTTGGTCGAGTCTCAGCTTGTTCGCGGCCAGAGACCAGGCGTTGCTTCCCGGCGGGCAGGTGGTGTAGACGATGTTGTCGTAGCGGGTTCGCTGCGAGTCGTCGATATACATCACGCCGGCTCGCCCGCGCAGGTTTGCCGCGCCGCTGAACCGATAATGGGCATCGTCGATGCGCCCCTGGTTCTGTTCGAGATTAAGCGTCGCGTCCCGGCCTAGGATACGCAGGCCGGGGTATTCGACATAGGTGCGGCCGCGCGTGACGATGTCGCCCGTCGAACGGTTGTAGCCGATCCTGTCGGCCTCGACCCGCTGGCCGCCGCGTGCCAGTCTGACGCCGCCGGTTGCCTCGATCATCTGCGTGTCTTGCCGATAGCTGACGCCGGCCGCGTCGAGGTCCATGGGTGTATCCTCGGCGGGCTGGCCGGCGGTGGGCGCTGCCCCGAGACGGGCCGGCCGTGGGCCGCAGTACGCCCAGTCGAGGCCGGCATCGAGCTTGCCGGAATCCGCCTCCAGCGGTTCGCGCGTAACGCCGGCGATGGTCTCGGGTTGGTCAAGATAGCCTCGGTCGCGGGTCATCTGCGCGCCTGGGATGCCGCTCGTCGCCGGTGGAATCAGATGCGCGGGCAGAACCCAGAGCGGCTCATCGCTCGACTCTGGCGCGGATGCCGCCGCCACGGTCTCATCAAGCGCGAAACGCGAGCCGATGTGATCGATCAGGTAGGGCGAGATCGGCGTGCTCAGCCGGCGGTCGTCCAGCATGTTCGGCGCCGGCGGCAGGACGGCCGGTGAGACCGCGGGCGCTGGGACTGGCGGCGCCGGTGCAGCCAAGCTGGGCGCTTCACCCGCCGACGAGCTGTCTTGGAGCGGGTCGCTGTCGGCGTATGCCGACTTGGCCAGAACGAAGCCGCCAACGACGAGTCCGCCAACCAAGAGCCGGCCAGCGAGGATGCCGACCAGCGCGGTCCGGCATACAAGCCCGAAAAAGACGGAGACCGGTGAAGGCATAGACCGGAGCGACACTGTCGGCAGGTCGGCGCGCGATGTCGATGCCCAGCGCGGGCGCCGCGTAAAATCGCCACAAGTTCGCACATTTGTCTCCGGGCATCAATCGCGTCGGTCGGTCCGTTGGGCTCTGGCGTTCATTTTGGTCATCGGTGCGGGTCATACCCGAGTGGAGGACTCATCTTGTTGGAACGTCATAGGTTGCTGCTGGAGTGGCTGCGATCCCTTCTCGGCGGCGCCGAGCCTGGGCTTGTGCCGGCCTCTGCGGATGCCAGCTTTCGCCGCTATTGGCGGTTGTCGCATCGCGGGCGATCGCTGATCGCCGTCGATGCCCCGCCACAGACCGAGAACAGCGCTGGTTTCGTGCGCATCGCGAAGGCGTTGCGGGCAACCGGTCTGAACGTCCCCGAGATCCTTGCCGAGGACATCGAGCGCGGTTTCCTGCTGGTCGGTGATCTGGGGCAGCGCCAGTATCTGGATCACCTCGACGCCGATACCGTCCATCGTCTATACGGCGATGCCATCGACGCGCTGATCAGGCTGCAGGCGGTGGGGCCGACCGATGGGCTGCCCGACTATGATGCCGCCTTCTTGCGCCGCGAACTCGGCATCTTCGACGAATGGCTGCTGGGCGCGCTGCTAGGGCTGGCCTGTTCTGATGAAGAGAGCGTCATGCTTGAGCAGACCTATCGCTGCCTGGTCGACAGTGCGCTGGAACAGCCGCGTGTCTGCGTGCACCGCGACTTCCACAGCCGCAACCTGATGCTCTGCGACAGCGCCAACCCAGGCATCCTCGACTTTCAGGACGCCGTCATCGGACCCGTCACCTACGACCTCGTCTCGCTGTTAAAGGATTGCTATATCGACTGGCCGCGCGAATTGGTGCTGGAATGGGCCGCGGGTTACTTCGATCTTGCCGTCCAATCAGGCGTGCTGACGCAATCACAGGATGCGCAGTTTCTGCGCTGGTTCGATCTGATGGGGGCGCAGCGTCACCTTAAGGCGGCCGGCATCTTTGCACGCTTGTCGCGGCGCGACGGCAGGCATGACTATCTGCGCTATCTGCCGCGCACGCTCGGCTATGTCACGGAGCTGGGCGCGGACTATTCGAGCCTGGAGCCGTTGAGCGATTTTCTGACGGCCCGCGTCCTGCCGGAGCTGTGTCGGTTGGGGAAGTGACGAGTAGCGAGGGTCGAGGGCCGAGACGAGTGACGCCTGCATGATGTCGGCGTTTGGCCCTTTGTTCGTTCCGCTCGTGCTGCATTGCGGAAATCCCTAGGCGGTTCGTTGTCGTTGTCGTAATCGAGCTGAGTGAGGCGGGTCAGTCCGAGGCTGAAGGCCTGATCAGTTTCGCTTCTCGACCCGATGGCGGTTGTCGAAATGGCAATGCAGTGCGACGGATTGCGTTTCTTAGGCCTCCGTTGCGACTCGTTCCAGAGCGCGATAACCGATGTCGCGGCGAAAGTAGGCGTCGTCGAAGCTGATTCCGCTAACCGCGTCATAGGCCCGCTGTTGGGCCGCGCGCACGCCGTCGCCCAGCGCCGTAACGCAGAGCACCCTGCCGCCATTGGTCACCACGGTCTCGCCGGCGGTTGCCGTGCCCGCATGGAATACCTTGGTGTCGGCGCTGACAGCGCTCTCAAGTCCGCTGATTGGGTTGCCCTTGGCATAGCCGCCCGGATAGCCGCCGGCGGCGATCACGACACCCAGCGCGGGGCGTGCGTCCCAGCGTGTGTTCGCCGCTGCGAGACCGCCGTCGAGGGCGGCGAGACAGGTCTCGAGCAGGTCCGACTCCAGGCGCATCAGGATCGGCTGGGTCTCCGGATCACCGAGGCGGCAGTTGTACTCCAGCACGCGCGGCGAGCCATCTGCACCGATCATCAGCCCGGCATACAGAAAGCCGACGTATGGGATGCCGTCGGCAGCCAGTCCGGCGACGGTAGGCTGCATCACCTCTGCCATGATGCGCCGATGCAGCTCGGCCGTCACCACAGGAGCCGGCGAATAGGCCCCCATGCCGCCGGTGTTGGGTCCGCGGTCGCCGTCGTCGCGGGCCTTGTGGTCCTGTGACGTGGCCAGCGGCAGGATGTGCTGGCCGTCGACCATCGCGATGAAGCTGGCCTCTTCGCCGCGCAGCAGCTCCTCGATCACGACACGGCTGCCGGCGCTGCCGAAACGGCCGCCGCCGAGCATGTCGCGCACCGCGGCTTCGGCGGTCGGCAGATCCTCGGCCAGGATGACGCCCTTGCCTGCGGCCAGTCCGTCCGCCTTGACCACGACCGGCGCGCCTATCTCGCGCAGATAGTCCAGTGCCGCGTCGAGCTCCTCGAAGGCGCGATAAGCGGCGGTCGGGATGCCATGACGGATCATGAAGTCCTTCGCGAACGCCTTCGAACCCTCCAGCCGCGCGGCCGCCTTGCTCGGACCGAAACAGCGCAGCCCGGCGGTGTTGAACGCGTCGGTGATGCCGGCGACCAGCGGCGCCTCCGGGCCGACGATCGTCAGGTCAATGCCGCTGCGCAGGGCGAAGGCACACAAGCCGTCGATATCGGTCGCGTCGATCGCAACGTTTTCGACCCCAGGCTCGGTGGCGGTGCCGCCGTTACCGGGTGCGACATAAACGCGTTCCGCCCGCGGGGACTGCGCAAGCTTCCAGGCGAGCGCATGCTCGCGTCCTCCGCCACCGACGATCAGGATCTTCATACCGAGCTTCACCAAGTCAATATCAGCACCCTATGATCCTGTAATACTGAGCGGTCCGCAAATCAGCGACAGTCGCCAAGCGCCCGCAAGTGCTGCTCAAGGCCCATGGCGTCGAGGCTCTGCCGCTGTGGTTTGAATTGACCGCACAGCGGGCAATTGATCTAATCGCGGCCATCGCACGCCCTTCTCACGCCATCATCGTCTCGGTCGGCCCGTCCTGCCGCTACCTTGATCGACGTGGCCGATAACGCCAATCCGCTCCTGAGGTTCCTTGATGCCGCTGCAACCCGTGATCCTGTCCGGCGGTTCCGGTACGCGCCTGTGGCCCTTGTCCAGAGAGGCCTACCCAAAGCAGTTTTTGCCGCTCACCAGTGAGCACACCATGCTCCAGGAGACCGTGCGCAGGCTCGACGGCCTGGTCGATGAGCATCCGCGCCAGGGCCTGCATCTGCTCGATCCGATCGTCGTCTGTAACGAGGCGCATCGCTTTCTGGTGGCCGAGCAGTTACGTTTGCTGCAACGCGAGGCGGCCTCCATCGTCCTCGAGCCGGTTGGGCGCAATACGGCACCGGCGCTGACGCTGGCGGCGCTCGGGGCATCGGCCGGCGGTGCCGATCCGGTGCTCTTGGTGATGCCGGCGGATCACACCATCGCCAACGAGCGCGGCTTCCGCACAGCGGTCGCCGACGGCTGTCTGCTGGCCGAGCAGGGCGCAGTGATCACCTTCGGCGTGGTTCCGAACAAGCCGGAGACCGGTTACGGCTACATCCAGCAAGGCCATGCGTTCACCGGCAGCAATCTCCAGGGCCGCGCCTACCAGTTGCACGCCTTTGTCGAGAAGCCCGACCTGGAGACGGCCGGGCGCTATCTGGCCAGTGGCGAGTATCTGTGGAACGCCGGCATCTTCATGCTGCGTGCGTCCGTCTGGCTGACGCTGATCGAGCGTTTTCGCGCCGACATCCTCGACGCGGCGCAGGCCGCCATCGCCAGCGGCAAGGGCGACGGCGACTTCGTGCGGCTCGACGCCGAGCGCTTTCGTGCCTGCCCGAGCGACTCGATCGACTACGCGGTGATGGAGCGCTTGTCGGCCGATGCCGCCAACCCCGCGCAGTCCGCGGCGCATCCGGCACTGGTGCTGCCGCTGGACGTCGGCTGGTCGGACGTCGGCGCCTGGTCGGCCCTCTGGGACGTGCGCGAGCAGGACGAGGCCGGCAACGTGCTCGACGGCGACGCCTTCGTGCACGACAGCAAAAATAACCTGGTCATCGCGCAGCAGCGCATGGTGGCCGCGGTCGGCGTCGACGACCTGATCATCGTCGAGACACCCGACGCGGTGCTGGTGGTCCGCAAGGATCGCGCCCAAGATGTCAAGGCCGTCACTAACTTCCTGAATGAGGCGCAGCGCGACGAGCATCGCCACCATCAGCGCGTGCACCGGCCCTGGGGCGCGTTTGAGTCCATCGGGCAGGGCGAGCGTTATCAGGTCAAGCGACTGACGGTGAGCCCCGGTGAATCGCTGTCGCTGCAGATGCACCATCACCGTGCCGAGCACTGGATCGTCGTCTCGGGCACCGCCAGGGTCACCTGCGACGACAGCAGTTTCCTGCTCGCCGAGAACCAATCCACGTACATCCCGGTCGGCGCCCAGCACCGGCTGGAGAACCCAGGCATGATCCCGCTCGAGATCATCGAGGTGCAGTCGGGCGGCTATCTGGGCGAGGATGACATCGTGCGTTTCCAGGATGTCTACAATCGCGACAACACCGAGGGCTGTTGACCCGACCATGGGATTTAAATGCGGTATCGTCGGGCTGCCCAATGTCGGCAAGTCCACCCTGTTCAACGCGCTTACCAAGTCAGGCATCGCGGCCGAGAACTATCCGTTCTGCACCATCGACCCGAACGTCGGCGTCGTTCCGCTGCCGGACGCGCGCCTCGACCGCATCGCCGGCATCGTTAAGCCGGCCAAGGTCATCCCAACCACCATGCAGTTCGTCGACATCGCCGGGCTGGTCGCGGGCGCGTCCAAAGGCGAGGGGCTCGGCAACAAGTTCCTCGCCAATATCCGCGAGACCGATGCCATCGCTCATGTCGTGCGCTGTTTCGAAAACGACGACGTGGTGCACGTGTCCGGCAAGGTCGACCCGATCGGCGACATCGAGGTCATCGACACCGAGCTCGCGCTGGCCGACATGGAGAGCGTCGGCAAGGCGCTCGATCGCGCCGTCAAGCAGTCGAAGACCGGCGACAAGACCCAGCTCGCCCGCAAGTCGCTGCTGGAGCGGGTCGCTGCCCACCTCGATGAGGGCCGGCCGGTACGAGCAATGGCACTTGACGACGACGAGCGTGCGGCGCTGCGTGAACTCTTCCTGCTCACCGCCAAGCCCACCATGTACGTCGCCAACGTCGCCGAGGACGGCTTCGACAACAATCCGCTGCTGGACGCCATTCGCGACCGTGCGCAAGCCGAGGGCGCCTTGGTGGTGCCGATTTGCGCCGCCATCGAGGCCGAGATCGTCGAGCTTGACGAGGCCGAGCGCGGTGAATTCCTCGCCGATCTCGGACTCGAGGAACCGGGCCTGAACCGCGTCGTGCGCGCCGGCTACAGCCTGCTCGGGCTGGAGACCTACTTCACCGCCGGCCCCAAGGAGTGCCGTGCCTGGACCATCGCCAAGGGCGCCACCGCGCCGCGCGCGGCCGCCGTCATCCATACCGACTTCGAGCGCGGCTTCATCCGCGCCGAGGTCATCGCCTATGACGACTTCATCGCCTGTAAAGGCGAGCAGGGCGCGAAAGAGGCCGGCAAGCTGAGGAGCGAAGGCAAGGACTACATCGTCCAGGACGGCGATGTCGTGCACTTTCGGTTCAACGTCTGAGCGCGACCCCGCTGCCGAAACGCCACCGCCCCGGCTTGACGCTCCAGCAGTCAAAGGCTATATTTCGGCGTCTTTCCAGGCTACGTAGCTCAGTTGGTTAGAGCGCGGCACTCATAATGCCGATGTCCCTAGTTCGAATCTAGGCGTAGCCACCACAATAGAGACTCAAAAGCCGCTGACGAGCGGCTTTTTTTGTGCGGTCGATGAGCATTGTCCGGTGATATCTGCTCAGATCCGGCTTGTCTCGCTCGCTAGTGCTTGGGGTTTCGGGGGCGCGCAGGGTGCGCAGATCAACCGTGTTGACTCATCATCTGCCGGGACTCGGGTTACAGCGTTGACCGAAGTCGGGCCGAGACGGTGCCGCTGATGGCTTCTAGGATCGCCAGCAGGCGTTCTTTGTCGAGTCGTTTGGCGGGCGGCCGGTCGTCGATACCGCGACGATGCGTCTCGCTGGTGTTGGGCCTTCGGCCAGGTACTCGAAGACTCGTCAATGCTCCCCGGTCGCTGATGCCGTCGGTGATCAATGGCAACAGTGCTGCCGCGTCAACTCGCTGTCTCATGTTGCTGTACTCACGTCACCTCTGCGTGTTCATAATCTAGATCCCCTGAGGCCGGTTCGTTGTAACGCGCTTCACAATTTGGGTCGCGGCCTTTGCGCTGACGCCCGACAGGGTAGACTTGCGCTTCGACCACGCTCGCGGCTGGGCGCGCGGCGATCTAGCTCGCCGTTTTGGGCGCCTGCGTCGCACGCTGTCCCTTTGCTATCAGATCAGGAGTCTTCGCGCCATGGCACTCGTCACCACCACCCCCCAATGGCAAGCACTCACGCAGCATTGGCAGCAGATGTCCAGGGTGCACCTGCGCGACCTGTTCGCCGTCGACCCAGACCGTGCCGCGGCTATGACGCTCGACGCCGCAGGACTGCACCTGGATTACGCCAAGAACATCGCCACAGAGGAGACCATGGCGCTGCTATTCGAGCTCGCGCGTGCCGTCGACCTGGATGGCTGGCGGGCGCGCATGTTCGCCGGCGAGCCCATCAACGGGACCGAGGGGCGCGCCGTGCTGCACGTGGCGCTGCGCAACCGGTCCAATCGCCCGATCCTGGTCGACGGCGCCGATGTCATGCCCGAGGTCAATGCCGTGCTCGAGCGCGTCGAGTCGTTCAGCAAGCGGGTGCGTTCGGGCGACTGGAAGGGCTTCACCGGCAAGCCGATCACCGATGTCGTCAACATCGGCATCGGCGGTTCCAACCTTGGGCCGAAGATGGTCTGCGCGGCGCTCCAGCCCTATCAGGTGAAGACGCCGCGACCGCACTTCGTCTCCAACGTCGACGCGAGTCACCTGATGGAGACACTGAAGGGTCTGGACCCGGAGACGACGCTCTTCATCGTTGCCTCCAAGACCTTCACCACGCAGGAGACCATGACCAACGCGCACAGCGCGCGGCAATGGCTGGCCGCGGCGCTGGGCACTGAGGCGGCGGTGCGCAATCACTTCGTCGCCGTCTCGACCAACGCAGAGAAGGTGTCCGCGTTCGGCATCGACACCGACAACATGTTCGGCTTCTGGGACTGGGTTGGCGGGCGCTATTCGCTCTGGTCGGCGATCGGCCTGCCGATCGCGCTCGCCATCGGCTACGACAACTTCGTCGAGCTGCTGGCCGGCGCGCACGAGATGGACGAGCACTTCCGCAGCGCGCCGCTGGAGCAGAATCTGCCCGTCATCCTGGCCCTGCTCGGTGTCTGGTACGTCGACTTCGCCGGCGCCAGGAGCCAGGCCATCCTGCCCTACGACCAGTACCTGGAATACTTCTCGGCCTATCTGCAGCAGGGCGACATGGAGAGCAATGGCAAGCACGTCACCCGCGACGGCCAGCGCGTGGACTATGCCACCGGCCCGGTGGTCTGGGGGCAGCCCGGCACCGACGGCCAGCACGCCTTCTACCAGCTGATTCACCAGGGCACCGAGCTGATCCCGTGCGACTTCATCGCGCCCATCCGTAGCCACAATCCGCTCGGCGACCACCACGCCAAGTTGTTGGCGAACTGCTTCGCGCAGACCGAAGCGCTGATGCGCGGACGCACGCTCGACGAGGCGCGCGCCGAGATGCTGGCCGCCGGCCTGTCGCCGGCCGAGGCCGAGCGTCTGGCGCCGCACCGCCAATTCGACGGCAACCGCCCGACCAACACCATCCTGATGGATCAGGTCACGCCGCGCACCTTAGGCGCGCTGATCGCCCTCTACGAGCACAAGATCTTCACCCAGGGCATCGTCTGGGGCGTCAACTCATTCGACCAATGGGGCGTCGAGCTCGGCAAGCAGCTCGCCGGTGTGATCCTTGGCGAGCTCAGCGCGCGCAAGCTGAGCGCCGAGCACGATGCATCCACCAGTGCGCTGCTCGAGTACTACTTCAAGCACCGCTGAACTCGACTGGCGGAGCCGTGGGAGCCAGCATGGGAGAGCGAGTGTGGAAAGCGGCGCCCTCGCCGCGCGCCGGCCCCGGGGCCGGGAGTGCGGTGGTCGTCGCGCCTAGGGCGGCGCTCCCGCTCGCCGCGCCGCCGGGTCAATCCCAGCTTAGGCTGCCGCCGGTCTGGTACTCGGTGACGCGGGTCTCGAAGAAGTTCTTCTCCTTCTGCAGGTCCAGCACCTCGGACATCCAGGGGAAGGGGTTGCTGGCGCCGGGGTACTGCTCCGGCAGGCCGATCTGCGCGCAGCGGCGGTTGGCGATGAAGTGCAGGTATTCCTCGAACATGGGCGCGTTCAGGCCGAGCACGCCGCGCGGCATGGTCTCGTGTGCGTATCGGGCCTCCAGATCGACCGCATCGCGGATCATCTGAACCAGTTCCTGCTTGAAGGTCTCGGTCCACAGGTGCGGGTTCTCGATCTTGATCTGGTTGATCACGTCGATGCCGAAGTTCATATGCATGGACTCGTCGCGCAGGATGTACTGGAACTGCTCGGCGGTGCCCGTCATCTTGTTGCGCCGGCCCATGCTCAGCACCTGCACGAAGCCGACGTAGAAGAAGATGCCCTCGAAGATGATGTAGAAGGCGACCAGCTCGCGCAGCAGCTTCTGGTCGTTCTCGCGCGTGCCGGTATGGAAGTGCGGGTCGGCCAAATATTGGGTATAGGGCAGCGCCCATTCGGCCTTGCGCGCCACCGTCGGTACCTCGCGGTACATGTTGAAGATCTCGCCCTCGTCCAGGCCGAGGCTCTCGACCACGTACTGGTAGGCGTGCGTATGCAGCGCCTCCTCGAAGGCCTGGCGCAGCAGGTACTGGCGGCACTCGGGGTTGGTGATGTGGCGGTAGACAGCCAGCACCAGATTGTTGGCGACTAGCGAATCGGCGGTCGAGAAGAAGCCCAGGTTGCGCTTGATGATGGTGCGCTCGTCGTCGCTGAGGCCGTTCGGGTCCTTCCAGAGCGCGATGTCCGCGTTCATGTTGATCTCCTGCGGCATCCAGTGGTTGGCGCAGGCGTCGAGGTATTTCTGCCAGGCCCAATCGTACTTGAAGGGCACCAGCTGGTTGAGGTCGGCGTGGCAGTTGATGATCTTCTTGTCGTCGACGCGCACGCGCCCGGCACCGATCTCGAGCGTCTCCAGGCCGGTGTTGCCGCCCTCGGCGCGCTGGTCGTAACCGGGATCGGCGGGTCGGGCAGCTGCCCCGGTCTGTTCCCGGGCGGCCTGCCCTGATGCGAGCGCGTGGGACGACGGATGCGACGCGGTACCCCGCATGCCAGGCATTTCGTCGTCCAGCAATGGGGTCTGCCTCGGCATCGGGTTCGGGTCGACCACCGGCGCGCTGCCGGCGGTGGACATCAATACCGCGTTGGCGACCACGCCTTGGCCGGGGCGCACATGCGCGGCCGTGTCGTGCGCACGCAGCTGGGTGGCACCGGGCAGATCGAAGTCCTGGTCGTGCCCCTGCGCCGCGTCGATGCCGGCGGGCTGCAGGCGCCGCGCGCTCTCATGCGGCGATTGCTTGGCGGTTGCGAGCGGGTCGTCCCAATTCAGCATGCTGTTGTCTCCTATGGTGTAACGGGTTGTCGATGCTGCCGGTGCCGAGGTCACCGGCGCGGCTGTGTCTCGGATGGCATCGCGGTTTGGCCGCGCTCACCGTCGCTGAAGGGAGCGGCCGAGCGGGCGGCGAAGACAGCGCTGTCGATTCCTGATCCATCGCGCGAGTTAGATAGCCATGCCGGCGGCGCAACTTGCTGCTGCGGCGGCGTGAACAGCGCCGACAGGAAGGAGTCGGCCGCGCCCTTGGCGGTGGCCTGCGCAGCCATGAAGCCGCTGGTCAGTGCGCCCATGGTGATGACCGCGGCACCGAACAGCCAGATACGGCAGCGCTTGATCATTGTTTGCGTGCCATGCTGGAGAGCGAGCCGCCGCGCGCTGGGCCGCTGCAACTCTCGGCAAGCGCCACCAGCCAGTAGGTCACGCCCAGGCCGATCACGATGGCGCCGATACCGATCAGATCCAGCGCGCTGTATTCGTCCATGTCCATGATGATGACCTTTCGCGCGATGGCCATCAGCGCGGTCGCCACCACCAGCTTGACCGGGAATACGTCGGAGCGGATATAGAGCGTGATGTTGGCGAAGATCTCGTAGGCGATCAGCACCGCCAGGAAGGCGCCGAATGTTGCCACGATGTTCGGCACCATCAGGTAGGGCGGCCGTATCATGTTCTGGTAGAGGGTATAGATGACGCTGACGACACCCTCGACGATGACGATGACCATCGCCACCGCGAGCACGTAGGTGGCGATGCGCATGACCCAGTGCAGCGCCCGCAGTACCGGGTCCGGCTCGCGCAGCGGCAGTTCCTCGTGCCCACCGGTGCTATCGGCCATCGCCGTCTCCACGGGTGATTGCCCGGTCCGGGCTTGATCCGGGCCGCGGCTGAGGGTTCTGAGCGCTCTGCCGCCGAGGCTGAAGCGCCTGCGCCTGACCGGTGCCTTGCGAGCCCGACGCCGGAACAGCAGTGTGCCCACGAATGCGACGGCGATGACCGCCGCCAACACCAAGGCCACGCGCCCGTAATCCGGCAGGTCTCCCCAGGGTATTGCAGCGACTGCGTCCATTGGATGCCTCCTGTCGGGCGGATGCCTCCTCTCGGGCCTGACCGCTGAGCACAGCGGTCATGGTGCTGTTGCCGGCAGTTGTGGCGGGTCGTCGTCGACCCTCTCCCAGTGTCCGGGCAACAGGTCGTTGTCGCTGCCGAGAGCGCCGTCGATCACCGGCGCCAGCAGACTGTAGGCCACCCGCCATCGGGCTCGGCCGACCTGCACGGCCGCGGTCTTCGGATTCAGCTTCAGCACCTGTCCGAACAGCTCTTGACCCCGGCGGTCCTTAAATGCGACCCGGTCTCCAACCTTCAGACTGTTGCGATCGAGGGTGCGTCGCTTCTGCGCGGCGATCTCGACGTCCTGTCCTTCCAGGTTGATCAGATAGAATGGGATGGTCCAGCGCTTACCGTCGCTCAGGTTCTCGACCAGCGCGCGGGTTCGGTTCATCTTGAGCAGCCGCGCATCGACCAGACGGTTCTCCTGGGCATCGAACCAGCTCAGTATCTGTCCGACGCGCAAGGCCTGCTTTGCCGCCTGAATACGGGCCGGATCATCGAGCTGGTTGCGGATCGCGGCGTTCAGCCGATGCAGCTCGAACAGGCTGGCCTGGTTCAGGGCCTCCAAGACAGCGTTGTAGTTCATCGGCACAGGGCCGCCCTCGCATAGCTCATCTGCGCATACTCGTCGTTTAGACGCTCTCGGCAGAAGGCAGCGGTCAGCTCGGTGATGGCCGCAAACCGCTCGGCCATCGCCGTCGGGGCTTTGTTCGTGTCGGTGTTCATGGCTGGTCTCCCCGTCGTAAGGCGCTCGATGCCGCCGCGCAAACGACCTGAGCATCGCCGGCTGGACGCGCGCAGCGAAATCCACCAGCAGACCTCGTCGTCGGTAACGCCCGGGAGTGCATGCTAGAGACTCAAGGCGCGGATTCCCGGCGCCACGCGATGTCCGACGAATTGGTGGATTACCTGCATGTATTCACGGCCCAGCCGCGTCCTGCGCCGTGCGACGAAGCGGATCACCCCCAACACCTTCACCAGCGTCTCTTGGTTGACTCCGCCCAGGTCATCGTTCATCGCCAGGTCGACTCGCTCGACGCCGTCCTGAATCAATTGGCTGTCCTGGCTCATGTCTTGGACCTGAAAATGGTATCGATCAATCAGTCGCTCCACGATCGTGATCGCGTCCTTGTCGGTCAGCGATTGGCCAATATCGACGTCGTAAGCCACCAATGCACCCTCGATCGAATTTCCGATGCTCTCGAGCTGCGGGTTGCCGTCCATCTCAGCGGGGGTATAGGCCGGAACCTCGTTGTAGTTCCGCTTCGGCGGCTGGTAGAAGCCGCAGCCCGAGCAGGTGTCCGCCGTTCTCGTCGTCCCGCAACACTGACTGCAGATCGGTGCATCCATGATCAAACAGGGCCGTTTGCCTTTCCTTGAATTGCAGATTGGGCACTTTGCCATGTGTTCGTTGCCTCGTTGTGCTGGACATTTCGGCTTATCCGACTCCGCATTCGCGGAGCGTTCTGCCCGTCTGGCGATGGCCTTTGTTTCATCTGCCGGGCGGTGCCGCTGGCTTAAGCATTGTTTCAGTGGGGGCTGGCTTTCGCCGGACGGCGTGCCAGCCAACACAGGTTCAATCATAGGGGCCCAAGAAGATCATGCCGCCCCAAAACACCGAACAAGCGAGAGAAAAGGAAAAGCACACATGCACGATAAAGAGCTGCGCCGGGACCGTGGCCTGAAGCGCGACGCGAAAAAGCCCGACATCGTCCGGCAGGCTCACCTCTGCAGCGACGATGGCAGTGACCAACCGCTGATGAATCTCTATGGACCGCCAAATGATCAAGGCCCCGGCGACTGACCAGAGAAACAACAGCATGTTCGCCGCCCGTGCCGTATGCGGGTGGATCTGCAACTTATCGAACGCCAACATCATCGCGACGACCGCGAGAATCTGAATCGCCGAAAAGACATTGAAGCGCGACCAAAACCGATCCAGTTCGGAATTGAGCGTCGCGATATAGATTTCAAGATAGCGGGGGATCTGAATCATGACTGAAGTATTCTCGATTTCATCGTGGCCGCAGACCTTTGCTATTAGTCGCGTGTCGACGTCCATTGTCAGTAGATCGGAATGATCGCGTACCCCTTGGTTTGATATCCGATCAGCGAAACAAAGGTGTTTCCGACGGCCTCGATGTCTGGTAACAGATTCTCGGCCGATACTCCAAACAATCGGCATGCCACCGAGCAGGCCTCCATCCGAACACCAGCGCGCTTGTTGAGATCGGCCAGCAACCCGGCTACCGCATCGAGGTCATCGTGCTGTTCAAGAGGGATCGCTTCGCGATCCTCCGATATCAAGAGCACCGACCGCCCACGAAAAGCAAAGACCATGTCCGGCTCGACATCCTGGCGAACGAGATCGTCGTAGGTTTCCCGGATAACCTGAAGGTATAAGCTGAGTTTCTTCGGGTCGCCCATGTTGATGTCCCAGACGACCTTGCCGGTCGTAACGCCCTCAAGCGCGGCCTGATCATCTGGTTTCTCGGCCCGCACGAGGGGAGCATTGATGAGGATCATCAGTCCCAGCAGCAAGCTGGACGTTCTTGTGGGAAAAGCTTGCATTTGAATAGTGATTTGCATGCGTCTAGCGAAGTCCGGGTCAGGCGGTGATTTTCATTGCGAATAGGGGCCGCCGCGTGAGAATAGGGATCTGACCTCTATTTCCGTCGGTCAACGCTGTGATGGCCGCGTAGCGCTCGGCCATGGCCTCGGGAACTCTCGTCTTGTCTGTGCTCATTGCTGGTTTGGACGCGCAAACGAAAAATCAAAACTGGGAGGTTGCTGGGAAGTCATCAGCGGATGGTGCGTTCCGTAGCCGCTCAGCGGCGAGTGATGCAATCCGATTCAACTGATAGGCTTTGATCTCCTTGTACAGCGGGTGCCGAGGCTCGGGACGAACCGCCGTCAGCGAGATCGCAAGCACTTCCTTGCCTTGGTCCAAAGGAATGACGAGCGTAATTCCCGAAACCGACGCTCCATCAAGCACCTCTGTCGCTAACACCTTTTGGCCCGTTTTCGCTAAGCGCTTACCGTCTCGACTGCGCAACTCGCCGGCCCGCTTTGTCAGGTAGACAGGAAAGGGAAGGAGGTCCTTGATCGCCCGAACCAGATCGCTGTCGCTGAGTTGACGGGGATGGAGATGCATGACGCGGATTCTCTTCGACTCGTTGCGGCTAACGCAGGATGATATTTCCGCCTGACACCTTGACCTGCGGCAAGTGGCTCTCAGTGAGATTGGCGGTCTGGCTTTTGTGCGTTTTTCTATTTGCGTTGGGTATATGCGTTCTCTGGCTCAATGGGAAGGCAAAAGGGAAGACCTGACCCCTGACCCTGAAAGGGAAGACCTGACCCCTGACCCATGACCTAGGGTTAAAGCTTCCGTGTGTGCCGATAAACAAACTCGGGGTCGAGGTCGACCCCTGCCGCCCATTCGATCGTGTCGAAAGAAACGCTGACGCGAGAGAAGGCCGCGGGCTCCCGTAGTCTCTTAAAAACGCCAAAGTTGAGATATGGGGCAACATCAAGCATCCCCTTGCTGCCGTCATCAAACTCCAGGTACAGGGTGTAGTGTTCACGTGGTTCGACTCTCGTGACGGCGGGATGCATGGGTCGGTTGCTCACTGGAGTGGTTGAATCCGAAAAGGTTCTTCGCCGTTCATGACAAGTTGCCAATCCGCCAACAGGTCGTCTTGGTGCAATGCGGCCCAGGCTAAGGCAAGCTTCAACTGCTTCTTGGGTAAGTCGCCGTCCATCAATTCGCAGGTTTCGATCGAGATGCGCGCCTTGTGTTCTGCGTAGTAGGCATGGAAATGCGGCGGCGGATGCTCGCTCGGAGCGTAGTACATCCGGATGATGATGCCGTAGAACATGCATATTGTTGGCATGTCAGTGGATCTCGCGGTGCGTAGTCGACGGTGATGTAGCGTCGTCGCGGCTTTGGCTCAGTTGCATTGGGGTCGAAGCTCGTTGGGTCGGCCTAGGAGCGGCGCCGCTTCGCGGCGCGGGCTGACTGGAAAGTCGGCGGTCCCAGGAGTGCGGCCTTCTTCCTTTCGAACTTCGCCCTTCACCCTTCAAACTTTTCCTTATTGGCAACTCTCACACTCGGGATCCAAGATCGAACAAGCCGCCGGCGCGCTCGCGCCATTGGACTTCCCCTTATCCAGAGCGACGTAACTCCCCCCAACCGCCGACAGGCGATTCGCCTTACTCGCATCGTCCATGGTCGACTTCTCGACATGGGTAGCACCCATGGATCGCAGGTAATAGGTGGTCTTGAGACCGCGCACCCAGGCGAGCTTGTACAGATTGTCGAGCTTCTTGCCGTTGGGCTCGCTCATGTACAGGTTCAAACTCTGGGCTTGATCGAGCCACTTCTGGCGGCGGCTGCCGGCCTCGACCAGCCAGCGGGCGTCGATCTCGAACGCGGTGGCGTAGGTCTGCTTGATATCGTCCGGGATTCGGTCGATCTCCTGCACGCTGCCGTCGTAGTACTTCAGATCATTGACCATGACGCTGTCCCAGATGCCGTGCTCCTTCAGGTCGGCGACCAGGTAAGGGTTGACGACGGTGAACTCGCCGGACAGGTTCGACTTGACGAACAGGTTCTGATAAGTCGGTTCGATGGACTGGCTGACGCCGACGATGTTGCTGATGGTGGCGGTCGGGGCGATGGCCATGCAGTTGGAGTTGCGCATGCCGACGCTGGTGACGCGCGCGCGCAGCCGCTCCCAGTCGAGCGTGGTGCTGGTATCCATCTCGAGGTAGCCGCCGCGGCCCTCGGCCAGCAAACGGATGCTGTCCACCGGCAGGATGCCCTGACTCCACAGGCTGCCGTCGAAGCTCTGGTAGCGGCCGCGCTCCTCGGCCAGATCGGTGCTGGCCTCGATCGCGTAATAGCTCAGCATCTCCATGCTCTGATCGGCGAACTGCACCGCTTCCGGGCTGGCGTAGGCGACGCGCAATTTGTACAGGGCGTCCTGGAAGCCCATGATGCCGAGACCGACCGGGCGGTGGCGCAGGTTGGACTTGCGCGCCTGGGGCACGTTGTAGAAGTTGTAGTCGATGACGTTGTCGAGCATGCGCATCGCGGTGCCGATGGTGCGCTTGAGCTTGCCGGTGTCCAGCCCCTGCTCGCCGACGTGGTTGGCCAGGTTGACGCTGCCCAGGTTGCAGACGGCGATCTCCTGATCATTGGTGTGCAAGGTAATCTCGGTGCAGAGATTGCTGCTGTGCACCTGGCCGACATGCTGATTGGTGTAGCGCAGGTTGCAGGGGTCCTTGAAGGTGATCCAGGGATGGCCGGTCTCGAACAGCATCGCCAGCATCTTGCGCCAGAGGTCGACTGCCTTGACGCGCTTGCTGACGCGCAGCTCGCCGCGTGCGGCGCGTTCCTCGTAGGCCTGATAGGCATCCTCGAATGCCTGTCCCATCAGGTCGTGCAGGTCGGGCGTCTCGTCCGGTGAGAACAGTGTCCAGTGCTGATCCTCGGCGACGCGCTTCATGAACAGGTCCGGCACCCAGTTGGCGGTGTTCATGTCGTGGGTGCGGCGGCGGTCGTCGCCGGTGTTCTTGCGCAGGTCGAGGAACTCCTCGATGTCGATGTGCCAGGTCTCCAGGTAGGCGCAGACGGCTCCCTTGCGCTTGCCGCCGTTATGCACCAGCGCGCAAGCGGTCATGTAGCTCTCGTCGCCGTCCACCTTCAGGTCGTGGACGGTGTCGATCGGCATGATCGACTCGACCGCCTTGACGCGGGTGAAGATCCAGTTGCCGAGGCGGAACCAGTTCTGCTTGGTCAGTGCCGGGACGCCGACCAGGTCCGCGATCGGCACCGCGGCCGGGATGCGCAGGTCGAAGGCGCGCGTGGTGCCGGTGAAGGAGACGACGCTGCCGTCGGAGCGGGTGCCCTCGTGGGCATTGTCGCGCTCGCGGTACTGGCCAGCGCAGGGGACGCCAAGGCGCAGCAACTGATACCGCAACCCCTCCGCCAGCGCTGCCGACGTGCTGGTGAAATAGATCTCAGGCCGTTCTGCATCAGGCCGACTGATGCCGCCGTCGGTCTCCAAGAGCCCTTGAATGAGGGCCAAGGCCTGGTCATGGGGCAGGTGGCTGAAGCGCCGGGCGATGCGTTTGTTGCGGTTGGCGTCGTAGAGGTCTGCCTCGGTAAAGGGCAGGTTGGCCTGATCCTCGCCGATCCATTGCCCGGTGGTTGCGCAGCGTGCGACTCCCTTGCCGATAGACCACTTGATTTGCAGGTAGCTGGTGCCGCGGGCGTTTTCCCAATAGTGGATGCCGCGCGCGGTCAGATAGTCGCGGACGAACTGCAGATGGCCGTCATCCCGCGCGGGGTTGCCGGAGATGCCGAACTCGTAACCGCGCGTCAGATGGCCGTCACCGAGCAGGATGCCGTAGAAGCGTGCGTCCTCGGCGGTGATTCCGGGCACCGGTAGGACCTCACCGGGGATGACCTGGGCGACGTAGTCGCCACGGCTCAGTGCGCCGGCCTCGACCCAATCCGGATAAGAACGGCCGCTGTCGATCTGCTTCAGCGTGCGCTCGATGGACTGCTCGCTTGGCACCCCCTTGATGGCCCAGAACGGATGCCCGGCCGTCACCTTCAGGTCGTTGATCGCGTGTTTGATGCGCACCCGCACCATCGGCGCGTCTTTTTGCTCGTAGACGAAGTGCTCAGTGACTTCGCGGTAGCGGCCGCGCTGGCCCAGAACCAGATCGCCGGTCTTGACTTCGGCGATGGGTTTCGGGCCGTCGGCCGTGAACACGGTGGTGTCCGGTGCGAAGCACTGATTGACCGCGACGGCCGTATCGTTGGCCACCTTGAGAAAGGGCACCACGCCTTGAGACTTGCCGTTCGTGCCCTTGATGTGCGCGCCCATGCCGCGCACCCGCGACCAGTCGTTGCCCAGCCCGCCGGCGAACTTGCTCAGCAGGGCGTTGTCCTTGACCGCGCCGTAGATACCGTCGAGGTCGTCCGGCACCGTGGTCAGATAGCAGGAGCTGAGCTGCGGGCGGAGCGTGCCGGAGTTGAACAGGGTCGGCGTGCTGCTCATGAAGTCGAAGGACGACAGCAGCTCGTAGAACTCGATGGCGCGCTCTTCGCGGTCGATCTCGTTGATCGCCAGGCCCATCGCGACGCGCATGAAAAAGGCCTGCGGCAGCTCGAAGCGGATGCCGCGATTGCTGTGGATGAAGTAGCGGTCGTACAGGGTCTGCAGGCCGAGATAGTTGAACGCCAGGTCGCGCTCGGGGCGCAGCGCGGCGCCGAGACGTGCCAAGTCGAAGCGGCCGAGTTGCTTGTCCAGCAGCTCCAGGTCACCGGCGCGCTTGATGTAGGCGCTGAAATAGTCGGCATAGCGGTCGCTCATGTCGGCCTGGGTCTCGACGCCGACCGCCATGTCGAGGAAGCCGAGCGCCTCGCGCCGAAGCACATCGAGCAGCAGCCTGGCGGCTGCCTGGCTGTAGGCGGGCTCGCGCTCGATCATGGCGCGCGCTGACATCACCAGTGCCTGACCGACATCGGCCTCCTTGACGCCGTCGAACAGGTTTCGCAGCGTGTCCTTCAGCACCGCCTGGGCGTCGACGCCGTCGAGTCCCCGCGCCGCCTCCTCGACCAGCCGGGCCAGACGCTCGGTATCCAGCGGGCGGGTGCTGCCGTCGGCGAGGGTCACGTTGAGACCGTGCTCCTGGTCGACCGGTGTGGCCTCGGCGGCCCGTTCCGCGCGCTCCCTGGCGCGCGCCTCGCGATAGAGCACATAGTCGCGCGCCACCTTGTGCTCGCCGGCACGCATCAGGGCCAGCTCGACCTGGTCCTGGATGTCTTCGATATGCACGGTACCGCCGCCCGGCAGCCGCCGGGTCAGTGCCGAGCTGACCTGCTCGGCGAGCGCCTCCACGGTGTGATGGATGCGGCTCGAGGCAGCGGCGTTGCCGCCCTCGACGGCGAGGAAGGCCTTGGTCATCGCGACCTTGATCTTGTTTGGGTCGAAGTGGGTGACCTTGCCGTTGCGGCGGATGACCTGGACCTTGCCGGGCGCATGTGCGGCGATGTCGAGATTCGAACCTCGCTCGGCATCGGCCGCCGCTGCAGGCGATTCCGACCGTAGAGCGGGGGCCGGCATCGCGGAGGAACCGGTTGCAGGCTTGGTCGAACCCGCGGCGCTGTCTGCGTCCTGGGCGGCGGTCGCTGCGGCGTCTGGCGGGCTGCTTGGGGTCTCCTCGCGCGGCGTGGCGGACATAGGTCACTCCTCTGGATGTGGGGCGGATGGTCAGATTCCCGGTGCCGCCCACAAGACCGTGTGGACAGCTAGGGCAAGGCGCTGGAATTGGAATATATATGCTCAGCTAGGGCTGTCAACCACAACATGTTGTGGCTAAGCCTGGGTGCAACCCGGTGCATCAGCCGTGCATTAGCTGTGGATAATTTGGGGCGCAGGGCGGCTCAGGGCGCGCCGTTAAAGCGATGACCTGTGGATAGACCGGTGATGGCGGAATGCGTCTGATGGCGCCACGGGTTGTGGCGGAAACGGAGGCTTTGTGCCGTCCTTCCGACGAACGGCGGCGTCCGGCTAAGGCGATTGACAGAAATCGCCTAAGGCCTTGCGCCTTAGTTCACATCGACAACGAAGTACCTCGATGGCGCGTCGCGGTTCATCGGGATCTGTGCCGAGTAGGTACGGGATTCGCCGGGCTTCAGCTCCGCTACCTCGACTGGGGACACGGTCTGCGCCTTGTCGAGCTGGACGATCCCGGTCTGCAGGCCTGCCTCGTCGAACAGCACCACGTCCACCTGGGGCAAGATCGGACCGGAGCGCGCATTCTGAAGCACGGCGCTGAATTCGATGCTGGCCTCCTCGCCGACGCCGGATTGGACGAAGGTGATGTTCTTCACATAGCGGTCGTTCAGTTCGATCTGGCGGTCGAATGCCAGCTCCGAGATACCGGGAATACGGTTGGCGAGCAGTATGCGCAGATCGTTGTTCATCTCCGTGATGTCCTCGCGCGACTTTGTCAGCTCACCCTCGGTGCGCTGCAGTGCAACGTCCAGCCGTAACGACTCGGAACGGAAGTGTTGCATGCGAAAGAACAGCACGACCGACAGGACGACGCTCGCGACCAGCAAGCCCGCCAGTGCGCCGACGGCGATCTTGTAGCCGCGGAGCTTGCGCCGGCTGCCGGAGTGCCTGCTCGAGCCGTGTTGCCGAGAACTGTAGCGCCTAGAGCCCATCGGCGGCGCCAATGGCCGTGCCAGCGGCGGCTTCCCACCGGGAGCGCTTCGTGTCCCAGACAGGCGCGATCACCGGATTTTCCAGTGCCCAGTCTCGACGCCTGTGCCGGTTCTACCGCATTGCGTTCGTCCGAAGGCGGCGTCAGCGGGCCGGGCGTTCCGGCGTCGGACCAGTCTCTGTCGCGCTCGTCAGTCATGGAAGGCATTGGGGCATCAGGGTTGTCGGGGTCTTCGTGCCCAGCGGGGGCGCCCAGCGGGCCTAGACCTTAAATGATAGTGCCCGCCCGTGGGCGCGTAAATCCCATGGTATCGACGTAGTATCCGCCCGCGAGTCGGCGCTCCCTGCCGCCAACTCGTCGAAATCGTGCGCAGTCAGTCAATCTAGGGCGTGATCGGGAAGGAATCTGCGGGAGAGACAGGCCGCGAGCCCTTTGGCATACTCCGGCCGGGAGGGCCGGCCCGGCGGAAACCCGGCTCGCGGCGAGGATATCAGCGAGCGAAGGCTCGGTCCGGTCTGGCTGCACGAGGCCCTATGGCTGGTTGCCGTGAGGCGCTCGAAACGGTCAAGCATAAAGAGCTAGCGGCCAAGCAACTGGCCGTAAAAGATTTAAAGCACCACAGAGGTTGGAGGACAGTATGCAAGTCAAAGACGTCATGAGCAGGTCGCCACGGGCGGTGAGGCCGGATACCAAGGTGATGGACGTTGCTTCACTGATGTGCCTATACCGCTTCCACGGTTTGCCGGTGGTCGATGACGAAGGCCGCTTGGTGGGTGTGATCGCCGAGAAGGACGTGCTGCACAGCCTGTTTCCGAAGATCGAGGACATGATCGCGCACGGTATGGCTACGGTGGATCTCGACCGCGAGATGGGCCGCTACGGCGAGGTGCTGGAGCTGCCGGTGAGTGAACTGATGACGCCAAATCCGGTGGCCGTCGACCCGGAAATGCACCTGCTGCGGGCGGCAACGGTCATGGTGCGCCACAATTTCCGGCGGATTCCGGTCGCGGACGAGGGCAGGCTGGTTGGGATGCTGACGCTGGGCGACGTCCACAAAGCGATCTTCCATGCCAATATCACCGGGGAGCTGAAGGTGCGTTGAACCGACGGGGATCAGAATGAACGCCAACACCGCAATCAGTTTAACCGCGCTCGCATTGGCGCTCGGGCTTGCCACGGCAACGGCGATGGCGTTGACGCCGGTGGAGGTCGCGCAGGCCGAATACGACGAGGTCATGACCAAGGAGCCCAGCGTCGACAACGGCCGCCGCGTCTATCTCACCTGTGCGGTCTGTCATTTGCCTGAGGGCTGGGGCAGCGTCGACGGCAGTTATCCGCAGATCGCCGGTCAGCTGCGCACCGTCATCATCAAACAGCTGGCCGATTTCCGTGCCGGCAATCGAGACAACCCGCTGATGTATCCGTTCTCGGTGCCGGGAATCCTGGGTGGCCCGCAGGAGATGGCCGACGTGGCGGCCTATGTCGCCCAGCTGCCGATGACGCCGCACAACGCCGTTGGGCCCGGCACGGACCTGGAGTTCGGCAAACAGCTCTACGAAACCAATTGCGCCGATTGTCATGGCAGCGCTGGCGAGGGCGACGTGAACGAGCACATTCCGGCGATCGCCGGGCAGCACTACCCTTACTTGGTTAGACAATTCGATAATATTCGGACCGGCAAGCGCAAGAACTCCGATCCAGAGATGGTGAAGCAAATCGAGGGCTTCACGCAGGCGCAGGAGCTGGCCGTGCTGGACTATACATCGCGTCTGCGCCCGCCGGCCGAGCGGCTGGCGACCGACGGCTGGACCAATCCGGACTTCCCGGACTACGTTCGCGACGCGATGGGTATCCGTGCCCGGCCACCGCAAGCGCCGGCCGTTCCAGGAACCCAGCGCTGACAGGGCGCCGCATTGTTGCAGATCCGACGTATTGAATTGGTTCCGGGCGTTGTCTGCGGTGCTGCGCTGCGTTAACGTTCCGGCCCACACCAACAATGACTCACGGCGCCATTGAGCGACCGTAATACACACCAAGAGCGGAGGCGGAATGATGGGCGAGCAGGCGAAGAATCAGGGTGGCTATCAGGCGGTGTACGACCGTTCGATGAAGGACCCAGAGGGCTTCTGGGGGGAGGCAGCGGAGGCGCTGCACTGGGACCGGCGCTGGGACCGAGTACTGGACGACTCCGAGGTCAAGTACGGGGCCACCTTCTATCGATGGTTCAGCGGCGGGCAGATCAACACCTGTTACAACGCCGTCGACCGACATGTCGAAAACGGCCGTGGCGATCAGGCCGCGATCATCCACGACAGCCCGGTAACGGGCAGCAAGACCGTCATTACCTATCGTCAACTCCAGGAGCGGGTCTCACGCTTCGCCGGCGTGCTGCGCGACCTGGGTGTGGGCAAGGGTGATCGCGTCATCGTGTATATGCCGATGGTGCCCGAGGCGGCCATCGCGATGCTCGCGTGCGCGCGCATCGGCGCGATCCATTCGGTGGTGTTCGGCGGCTTCTCCGCGCGCGAACTCGCGACCCGCATCGACGATGCCAAACCGAAGGTCATGGTCGCCGGCTCCTGTGGAATCGAACCTAGCCGCACCGTGCTCTACAAGCCGCTGCTCGACGCCGCCATCGAGGTCGCCGCGCACAAGCCAACGAATTGTGTAATCATGCAGCGCGAGCAGGGTCCCGCCGAGCTGATCGCCGGACGCGACCTCGACTGGGCCGAGGCCGAGGCAGCGGCCGCGCCGGCCGACTGCGTGCCGGTAGAGGCCACCGATCCGCTTTACATCCTCTACACCTCGGGCACGACCGGCACGCCCAAGGGCGTCGTGCGTGACAACGGCGGCCATGCCGTAGCCATGGCATGGAGCATGCAGAACGTCTACGGCGTGGCGCCGGGCGAGGTCTACTGGGCGGCGTCCGATGTCGGCTGGGTGGTCGGGCACTCCTATATCGTCTACGCGCCCTTGCTGGCCGGCTGCACAACCATTGTCTACGAGGGCAAGCCGGTGGGCACGCCCGACGCCGGCGCCTTCTGGCGGGTCGTCGAGGAGCACCGCGTCTCGGTGTTGTTCACTGCGCCGACCGCGTTTCGCGCGATCAAGCGCGACGACCCGCATGCCGAGCACCTAAAACGCTACGACACCAGCAGCCTGCGGGCCCTGTTCCTGGCCGGCGAGCGCTGCGACCCGGATACGCTCGACTGGGCCGGCAACATCCTTGGTGTGCCGGTGGTCGACCATTGGTGGCAGACAGAGACCGGCTGGGCGATCGCCGCCAATTGCCTCGGAATCGAGCAACTGCCGATCAAGCCCGGTTCGCCAACCAAGCCGGTGCCCGGCTACGACGTGCAGGTGCTCGATGACGAGGGCGAGCCGATCGCGCCTGGTGACATCGGCCGCATCATGATCAAGCTGCCGATGCCGCCGGGCTGCCTGCCGACGCTCTGGGGCAACGACGAGCGTTTCGTTCAATCTTACCTGGCGACTCAGCCCGGTTACTATTTGAGCGGCGACGCGGGCTATCTGGACGACGACGGCTATGTGTTCGTCATGAGCCGCATCGACGACATCATCAACGTCGCCGGTCATCGTCTGTCCACCGGTGGCATGGAGGCGGTACTGGCCGGCCATGCGGACGTCGCCGAATGCGCCGTCATCGGCGTTGCCGACAAACTCAAGGGTGAGCTGCCGCTCGGGCTCGTAGTGCTGAAGTCCGGGGTCGACCGCGATGCCCAAGACATCAACGGCGAGCTGGTCAAGCTGGTCCGCGAACAGATTGGCCCGGTCGCCGCGTTCAAGACCGTGCTGGTCGTCGACCGCCTGCCGAAGACACGCTCAGGCAAGATCTTGCGCGGTACCATGAAGTGCATTGCCGACGGAACCGAATACCGCATGCCGGCCACCATCGACGACCCGGCGATCCTCGATGAAATCGAGCAGGCGCTGAACGTCGCCGGGTACGCGCGTCATTAGACGCGGAGGGGCCGGCCGCGGCGCGGCGCCGGCCCCTCCCTCTTGGCTCTGGCGATTCGGCTCAGTAGGCACCATAGTGGTTGATAGGTGAAATAGACCACTCTCTGCCAGGGCTGCCGTTTTCGTCATGAGGCCAAGATGCTCTTCCACCGTTCCGCATGATTGCTGCCCTGGTGCTGCTCTGCGCCTCGGCAGCGCTCGCCGAGGAGCCGGCTAGCCCGGTCACTCTGGCCGAAATCACCACCGAGACACTTCGCGATCAGGCGGTGCTGTCTGGTACCACAGAGGCGCCGCGCCGGGCCGCCTTGTCTCCCTGGGTCGACGGCCTGGTGACCGAGCTATCGGTCGACGAGGGCGACGCGGTCGCCGCCGGACAACCCCTGTTGCGGCTGGATGCGCGGCTGGCCGAACTCGAGGCGGATGCTGCGGCAGCGCGCGTTGAAGAAGCCGATGCACGTCATCGCGATGCGATCCGCATCCGCGACGAGCTGTTGTCGCTGAAGAAGGGTCGTCACGCATCCGAGACCGAGATCCAGTCCGCGATCGCCAGGGTGGACATGGCCGTCGCGGCCCTGAGCGGCGAGCGCGCGGCGCTGGCCCGGGCGCGCGAACTGGTCGAGCGCCACGCGTTGTCGGCGCCGTTCGCCGGCATGGTGGTCGCCAAGCAGGTCGAGGTGGGGGAATGGGCCAAGCGCGACGAGGTCGCGCTGGAGCTAGTTTCGCTGGACCGGCTGCGTATTCGCGCGACATTGCCGCAGCGCGACTATGCCCGCGTTGCCCCGGGTAATCCGGTCACGGTTCATCTGGACGCCTTGCCCAACCGCGAGATCCTTGGCGAGGTGCTGGCGCGGATCGCCAGCGGCGATGTGCGCACCCGCGCCTTCCCGCTGCTGATCGACGTGCCGAACCCTGATGGGCTGCTGGCGCCGGGTATGTCTGCCCGCGTGCGAGTGGAGCTTGCCGGAGAGAGCCCCGACGGCGAGCGCGAAACGTCCCTGACCGTGCCGCGCGACGCGGTGATCGCGAAAAGCGATGGCAGCCGTGAAGTCTGGCGAGTGCGTCTTGACGACGGCGTCACCAAGGCCTATCCGGTGCCAATCGAGACCGGCCGCGCCAGCGGCGAGCGCTTGGAGATCCTGCGTGGTGATCTCGAGGCCGGCGATCAGGTGGTCCTGCTCGGCAATGAAAGGCTGCGGCCGGGCCAAACGGTTGCGCCCATGCAGACCGCCGACGATGGCCGCGTGACCAGGCGCGAGTAGGTCCAAACAGAGTGCCGACGACCGGCGAGCCGCCGCTTAGCGCTTCCCTGTTGCTCCGCGCCTGAGCCCTGAGCATCCTCTGCCGAGCCACCAGCTCCGAGCAACTCGTCCCTATCCGCCCATGTTCCGTTTCGCCATCGAACGTCCGGTCATCCTGACCGTCGCAGTCCTCATCCTGACCCTGTTCGGGCTGGTGTCCATTTTTCAGGTCCCGGTGCAGATGATCCCGGACCTGGATGCACGCATCGTCACTGTTAGCACCCAATGGCCGGGCGCCGCACCGCAGGATGTCGAAAAAGAAATCGTCGTCGAGCAGGAGAAGTATCTCGGCCGCATCCCCGGCCTCGAACGGATGGTTGCCACGGCGCAGACCGGCAGCGCCGACATCGAACTGGAGTTTCCGTTTTCGGTGCCGCTGCAAGAGGCCCTGCTGAACGTCAACAATGCGCTCTCACAGGTCCCTGGCTATCCGATCAACGTCGATCAGCCCAGCATCCGCGCCGAGGCGTTTTCGTCCAACGCCTTCATGTACTTTCGGCTCATGCCCGAGTCCGGCGCCTTCACCGAGGACGAGATCGTGGCGCTGCGCGACTGGGTCGAGGAGTATGTGCAGACGCCGATGGAGCGAGTGCCCGGCGTCGCCAGCGTCGGCATGCGCGGCGGCGCCGAGCGGCAGCTGCGGGTCTATGTCGACCCGGTGCGTTTGGCCGAGCGCGGCATCCGACTCGGTGAGCTGCGCGATGCGATCCGCGCGCGCAACCAAGATGTCTCCGGCGGCGATCTCGACAGCGGCAAACGGCGCTACCTGTTACGCACTATCGGTCGGTTCGACAGCCCGCAGGAACTCGAGGATCTCGTTATTGCGGAACGCGATGGCGCCTTCATCCGGTTGCGGGATGTCGGCCACGTGGAACTCGGATTCGCCGAGGTACGCAGCTACGCCTATTCCGAGGGCAAGCCGATCCTGGCCTTCGCCGTCGGCCGTCAGATCGGCAGCAACGTCATCCAAATCAAGCGCGACATGCTCGAGAAGGTCGCCGAGCTCAATCGTGACGTTCTCGTCCCCAAGGGCCTGAGGCTGGTTCGTACCGCGGATGATGTCGTCTACGTGACCGACGCCGTACAGGTGGTGCAGCGCAATCTCGCGATCGGCGCCCTGTTGGCGGTGTTGGTGCTGTTTCTGTTCCTGCGTTCGCTGCCGGCGACGCTGATCGGCGCCATCGGCATACCCATCTGCACCATCGCCGCGTTCCTCGGGCTGCTGCTCACCGGGCGCACCATCAACGTCATCTCATTGGCCGGTGTCGCCTTTGCCATCGGTATGACGCTCGACAACAACATCGTCGTGCTGGAGAACATCTACCGGCACATGGCGCAGGGCAAGGCTAGGATGCAGGCCGCACTCGACGGGGTCAGCGAGGTCTGGCCCGCGGTACTGGCGTCGACGCTGACCACGGTGGCGGTATTCCTGCCGGTGGTCTTCATCGAGCAGGAGGCTGGGCAGCTTTACTCGGACATCGCGGTCGCCATCGCCGCATCTATCCTGATGTCGATGCTGATCGCGATCACCCTGGTCCCAGCGGCCGCAGGACGCTTTCTGACGCTGCCGCCTGCGGGTCGGCGGCAGCCGTTGCTGAGCCGCGTCGGCGCCGGCTTCGGCCGCGTGCTGTTGGCCGTCGTGCACTGGATCGCCCAGGGCCTGATGCGTCCGCTACTGGTCATCGTGCTGGTGCTGGCCGGCGCCGGAGCCATCATTTGGTGGTTGACGCCGGACGCCGAGTATCTGCCGGAGGGCGAGGAGTCGAAGATCTTTACGCTGATGTTTGCGCCGCCCGGCTACAACATCGACATGATGCGCGAGGCCTTTCAGGACGTGGACGCGGCCTTCTATCCAGCCGTGGGCCAGGATCCAGCGCTGTTCGCGGCTGGCGAGACCAATGTGCCCGCCTTGAACTTCACCATCGGCTTCGCCAGCCAGAGCCGGGTGTTCGTCGTCCGCGAGGCCACCGACCGCCGGCAGACCGAAGACCTGATGGCGGTCGCGACCGAGAAGACCAGCGGTTTACCGGGCCTGTTCAGCTTCTCCAGCCGCGGCTCGATCTTTTCCAGTAACTTCGGCGGCACCCGCTCCATCAACATCGAGATCAGCGGTCCCGATCTGGCGACCTTGTTCGATGCGGCCTCCAGGGTGCAGGCCAAGGCCAAGACGATCTTCGACAACCCGCGGGTCAAATCCGAGCCGTCGAGTCTGACCCTGGGTCAGCCGATGCTGGAAGTGCGGCCGAACTGGGAGCGCGCCGCCGAACTCGGCATCGACCCCGGCGAGCTCGGTTATGCCGTCTGGGCCTATTCCGACGGTGCCTTCGTCGATGAGTTCTTTCTCGACGACGACGAGATCGACATCTTTCTGTACAGCACGGCCGGCAATATCGAGCGGCCGCAGGACCTGGAGCGGCTGATGCTGTATTCGCCGAGCGGCGGCATCGTGCCGTTGTCCGCGGTGGCGCGGCTGGCGGAAACGGTCAACACCGAAACCATCCGCCGTGTCGACGCCGACCGCACCGTCACGCTCAGTATCATCCCGCCCAAGGAGGTTCCGCTGGAGGAGGGTGTGCAACGGGTGCGCGACCAAATCATCGTCGGCATGAAGTCCAGCGGCGAGCTGCCGGAGGACATCGACCTGACGCTCAGTGGCGCCAGCGACCGGCTTGAAGCGACCCGCGACGCACTGGCCGGCAACTTCGCCGTGGCCCTGCTCATCGCCTATCTATTGATGGTGGCCGTGTTCAGCCATTGGGGTTGGCCGCTGCTGATCATGACCAGCGTGCCGATCGGCATCAGCGGCGGTATTGTCGGCCTTGCGCTGCTCAACCTTGGCGGCGCGCATCTGGACAAGATCGGGCTCTATCCCATCAGCCAGCCGTTCGACATGATTACCATGCTGGGCTTTCTGGTGCTCATCGGCACCGTCGTGAACAATCCGATCCTGATCGTCGAGCGTGCCGTCGCCAACTTCCGCGAGCAGGGTCTGGCCGTGATCGATGCCGTGACCGACGCCGTGCGCATCCGCCTGCGGCCCATCATGATGTCCACCATCACGACCGTGGCCGGCCTCTCGCCCTTGGTGTTCAATCCCGGTGCCGGCACCGAACTCTACCGCGGCCTCGGCGCCATCGTGCTCTTCGGTCTGCTGTTCAGCACCCTGGTCACGCTGACCTTCATGCCGGCCATGCTGGCCCTGGTGTTGCGGCTGGTGCGGCGGCCTGAGCCGAGCCCAGTCCCGGAGCTGTCATGAGCGGCGCGAGCAGGTCATCAGACCTTTGTCCTCTCTCCTGCCTCCAGCCTAGACATCGATCCCGCGTCGTCTGCTAGGAAAGTCTCCGTCAATCGCTTGAGTCGTTCAAGATGCTCGCCCGAAGGTCGGCAAGCGTGATCATCAAAGTCATCGCGTCGAGTGGGGATGCGTTGAAGCCGATGCGCTGGTAGAAGGTCTTCGCCGATTCATCGATCGCCTGCGTCAACAGGCCACGGATGCCGATGCTCTCGGAGGCCCGAACGACCCTAATCCCGGCGTCACGCAGGAGCGCCCGTCCGAGTCCTCGACCTTGCCATCGCTGGTCAACCGCGAGCCTTGCCAGCAGCACTATTGGGATTGGGTCTGGCATATTTCTGCGCAGTCGCCCGGTCGCTTGCTTGGTGGTGATGGCGCCTGACGCAAGCGAATAGTAGGCGATAACGCTGTCATCAGCGGATACTGCGAAAGTTCTGCTTGCGCCGCTTTGCTGATTACGCCATGCGCGCGTCGTGAGCCAAGTGTTCAGCGCGCGCCTACCGCAGTCAAAGTGTCCGACGACGTGCCCCTCTCTGAGTGGCACCGGCGCGCTCAGGGTCATTGCTGTTCCCAGGGGGGCTGCGTCTCCATGGTCTTGCGCAGTCGCGCGCTTGGGGCCGCGGGCGCTTCGAGCCGTTCTAGAAAGGCCGCATAGGCCTCTGCATCGACCCGGAGAAGGGCTTGATCTAACAATGCTTCTTCAGCGGCGCGCCGGCTGGCGTCCAGTATGAACTGGGTGCGGTTCATGCCGGCCAGTTTAGCGGCGCGGTCGATCAGTCCCCGCTCCTCGGGTCGGATTCGAATGTTCAAGGTTTCCCGCTTGCAGCGGATGTCGCGGCGGACGTTCATCGGAGGCTCCTGTGGGGGCGAGCGAATGAGTCTGTGGCTTTGTCTATACTATGTCATTGCAGCTTGCTTTCGGGCACCTGTTTGGCTGCCGTCGCGGCCGGCGCCGATTGCCGGCTGTTTGCAAATGGGTGAAGCGCATGCAATTGAATGCCCCGGATCAGTACCACACCAGCACCGAACTCGATGCCGTCGCCGCCTTGTTGGACATCCGTGACGCCCGCGTCCTCGAACTTGGCTGCGGCGACGCTCGGACCACGCGCGCGCTGGTCGATCGGCTGCACGCCGCGGAGGTGATCGCCACCGAGGTAGACCAGGTCCAGCACCAGAAGAATCTGACTGTCGATGACCTGCCGTGCGTCCGCTTCCGGCTCGGTGGGGCGGAGGCCATCGAGGCCGCAGACGCCAGCTTTGATGCCGTTTTCATGTTCAAGTCACTGCACCATGTGCCGATCGGGCTCATGGATCAGTCCTTGGCCGAGATTCACCGTGTGCTCAAGCCGGGCGGAGCGGCCTTGTTCTCGGAGCCGGTCTACTGGGGCGATTTCAATGCGCTGATGTCCTTGATCCATGATGAACGCAGGGTACGCGAGGCGGCCTTCGCCGCGCTCTGTCGGGCCGTCGACAGCGGTTTGTTCGCGAGCGAACAGGAGGCATTTATCCAAGTGCCGGGCAGCTACGACGGCTGGGACGCCTTTTCGGCACGCTTTCTCGATGTGACGCATACCGTGCTCGATATCGACGAGCAACGCCGTGGGCGCATCCGCACCGCCTTCGAGCGCCATCTGACCCCCACGGGTGCGCACTTCATGAAGCCGCATCGCATCGATCTGTTGCGCAAGCGCGGCTGACAGTCGGGCATATCGCCTCCGGCGTGCTGTGTCAGGCCGGTTTGGCGCGCAGGCGGCGCAGGTCCAGCAGCGCCACCGCCGCCAGATAGACCAGCAACAGCAGGGCGCCGACGGCCAGCGCGTTCCAGCCCAGGCTATCGCTCAGCCAGTGCCCGGTGCCGTAGAGCACGAGGCCGAACAGGATGTAACCGAGCACGCGGGGCACATCATAGGGCACCGGATAGTAGCGCCGGCCGAGGCCGTAAGAGAGGGCGACCATGGCCGAGTAGCAGGCCAGGTGTGCCCAGGCGGCGCCAACGAATCCATAGATCGGCACCAGTACCCAGAGCATCACGACGGTGATGGCGGCGCCGGTCAGCGCGACCCAGGCGCCGAGCAATGTGCGGTCGGTGAGCTTGTACCAGACCGACAGATTGACGTAGACGCCGAGCAGCAGGTTGGCGACCAGCAGCACAGGCACCACCGACAGCCCATCCCGATAGGCGGCGCCGACGAAGTACTGGAACACATCAAGGAACAGGGTCACCAGCAAAAAAATGAACACGCAGAAGATCACGAACCAGGTCAGTACCAGCGAGTAGAGCTGTTTCGCATCGCGCTCCTTGGCATAGGCAAAGAAGAACGGCTCACCCGCGTAGCGAAACGCCTGGATGAACAGCATCATCAGTATCGACAGCTTGTAGCAGGCGCTGTAGATACCGAGCTGGGCCATGTTGGTGGCGTCGTCGTAGGGCAGCAGGTACTTCAGCGCGGCGCGGTCGAGCATCTCGTTGACGATGCCGGCAAGACCGATCACGACCATTGGCAGCGAGTAGCGGATCATTTGCCGGAACAGCGGACCGTCGAAAAAGGCCACTGCGCCCGAGCGCAGTTGCCATAGGCCGGGCAACAGCTGAGGCGTCAGCAGCACCAGCTTGAGCGCGCTGGCGGCCAGGTTGGCCAGGAAGACGTAGCCGATGCCGATCTGCGGGTCCCACAGCCGCCCAAATGTCGATTGAGGATCGGCCTCGAACGCCTGTCGGCAGAGCAGGATGAAGAACAGGTTGAGGCCGATATTGGCGCCGATCTCGATCAGCTTGATGCCGGCGAAGCGCAGCGCCTTATTCTCCGCCCTCAGCCGTGCGAAGGCGATGGCACCGACGGAATCGAGCGCCAGGATGGCCGCCGTCCACCAGATGTATTCGGGGTGGTCGGCGTGACGCAGCAGCTCGGCGACCGGCTGCTGCAGCAGCACGGCCGCGAGCAGGAAGCCGCCGTTGATGACGATCAGAAAACGCAGTGCGGTCGCGAACACCAGCTCGGCCGGGCGGTCGCCGGCCGAGCTGAATCGGAAGTAGCCGGTCTCCAGCCCGAACACCATCAGCACGGCGAGAAAGCCCATATAGGCATAGAACTCCGCCACCACGCCGTAGTCGCCTGGCGCGAATGTATAGGTATACAGGGGCACCAGCAGGTAGTTCAGGAAGCGGCCGACGATACTGCTGACGCCGTAGACGGCGGTTTGGGAGGCGAGGCGTTTGAGTGGGTTCAAGAGCAGGGATGGGGCTCGTGACGTTTTTGCCGGAAGGGCGTCTCCGTACCCGTTTGAACCCGGGCGTCGCGCCGCGGTGGTGGCGAGCGGCGTTAGGAGAAGGCGCTTGGGTCGAGCGAGAACGGCGTTCGTTGCTTGACGTCGCCCTGCGGCGGTTCGCCGCGCGGCTCGGCCGGGCCGAGTGACACCAGGACCTGCGCGTTGGTGCCGAGCACGTCGACGTCGGCGCCGGACTCGATCAACTGCTCGGCCTCCATGACCTCCATCACCGCGTTCAGCACCTCGGCATCCTTGCTGGCGATCTCGTTCAGCGCGTCGCCGACTACCGACGGCCGTGTCGCGGCGGCCTCGGCCATCTGTTGCGACACCTTGAACGCGGTCTGACTCTTGATCAGGCCGACCCGGTTCTCGCCGTCCTGTTTCATCGCGCTGGTCACCTGCACCAGCCGCTTGACCACCTTCTCAGTGATGTTGTCGACCATCTGCCGATCGGTGAAGGAGACCTTGCGGATATACACCGATCCGAGCTTGTATCCCCACTTCTCGGACTGCGGCGAGACCGTAGCGCGAACCTTCCGGCTCAGCTGGTGGCGGTCTTCGAGGAGCTTGTCCATCTCCAGGTTGCTCAGGGTCGAGATGGTTGCACTGGCCACGTTGGCCTGCAGCGAGCCCTCCGGGTCGGCGTTGTTGAACAGATAGGCAACCGGATTGCTGACCTGCATCTCGTACCAGATGCCGACGCCCATCGGCGTGCCTTCCTCGGAATTGACCATCTGATCGCGCAAATAGCGCTGGCGCAGCATGCTGCTGACCACTTGCCGCTTGCCGAAGAAGGGCAGCAGCAGCGCCTTGGGTCCGAAGTTCAGCAGTGGTACCCGCAGGCCTGGGTCCTCGAGCGTACCGATGACCTTGCCGAACAGCGTAAACACGTGCGCCTCGCGCTCGCGCACGATGGCGTACAGACCAAAGGTGCGGGCGATGCCGAGCAGGATCGGGATGGCGAGGATGCCGAGCACGAATGCGATGATGGGAGGTGCGGCGTCGACTGGCATGGCGGTTTACCGGAAAGATTCGGGTTGGAGGTTCGAAGGGCCAGATCAATGGCGGCGCTTGGCCAGGGTGCCCGGCGCAAGTCGGGCGGATGGCTCCGGCTTGTCTTCAGCATCCGTTATGGCTGGCTATGCACGCCGGAAGGCGCGGGCGCGGCCCCGGTGCTCTGCACGATGCGCCTTGCGCGCTTCAACAACGGGATACGCATGTTGCGCACGTAGGCATCGAGTGCGCCCGCGCCGCCGGTCGCCTTGATCTTGGCCAGTGTCTCGGCAAGCTCGCGCAATGGTGCGACCTCGGCCTGGGCATTGTTGCTGGCAATGTCGACCGCGCGCTTGCTCATCGTGATTTGCTGCTCGGCGTCGGCACGCGCGGTACTAATGTCGGCGGCCACCTGATTGCGGGTGCTGTTGATGGCCGACAAGGCGCGATCCACGGCCGGCGGCGGGTCGATCTGCGTGATCAGCGCGGCGTCCAGTTCGATGCCGTAACGGGCGCCGGTGGAGCGGCATTGCTGCTCCATGTAGTCGTTGAGCAGTGGCAGGTTCTTGCGGAGGTCGTTGATGGACACACCCTCGGACAGCTCGGCGGCCGCACTGCCGCTCGCCTCCTCGAGCCCGGTGCCCTCCACTAGGCTCTGGCCCTTTGGGTCGACGAAGTTTGCGACGCGCTCGCGCAGCACCGAGATGAAGTAGCCCATGACATGCTCTAGCGGGCTGTCGACGCCGAAGCAATAGGCGTACAGATTGTTCGTTGCCACCCGATAGCGGATCTGGCCGTCGACGCCGGTGGTCAGGTTGTCTTTGGTGACCGCCTCTATGGTGTTCTGGCGCTTGGTTGGGTCCCAGGTGATGTCAATGGACTGGGTCGCGATGTCCACCTTGTGGACCTCCTGCCAGGGCCATTTGAAGTAGGGCCCGCCGGGGCCGACCGTATGCAGCAGCGGATAGCGGTAGCGCTCGCGCTCGTCCTCGCTCAGGCTGCCATCCTGCACCAGCTGATTGCCGACGCGCTGGGCGCGGCCGAAGGATGTCAACACCGCCCGCTCGTTGGGTTTAACGGTGTAGAAGGCGCGGATGAAGACCTTGAAGACGATGAACAACGATAGGCCGGTCAGGAACGCGAACAAGGCCATGCTGGACTCCCCATGGTCGGCTGATGATCTGGCTTTAGATCTTCTGATAGGCGATGTTACCGGAGCGCGCTTGTTGATGCGCGCCGCATCGATGCCGTGCGATCGCGCTCATGCCGGGCTCCAGGGTCGCGCCTCAACGTGGGTGGGGCGCATTGACATACTCGATACTTGGCCCGAATGGGCCGTGGCGGATGCGCGTCATCCCTGCATAGTCGATGCGCATCCGATACCAGCGTTCCGCATTCGCCTGCAATACGTGGCCGATCACGGCGCGAGTCACGCCGGCATGGCAGACGATCAGCAGATGACGACGCGGGAAGGCGGCGAGCTGGCGTTCGTATGCGGCCGCGATACGCGCTTGCAGCGTCTCCAGTCGCTCGCCGCCGGGTGGTCGGTTCGTGAGCGGGTCGCGCAGGAATGCCTGGTAGCTTTCAGGCTCTTCCCTGGCGATCGCGGACCGCCGCCGTCCCTCCCAGGCGCCCATGCCGACCTCGCGCAGCTGCGGTTCGACGGCCAGCGGCAGGCGATGCCGGGCGGCTAGCTCCGCGGCGAATTCCCGGCAGCGCGCCAGCGGTGATGAGATGATCTGATTCCAGGGCGCCTGTTGCCCGAGCGCTTCACGCATTTGCCGCCAGCCGTCCGCGCTCAGTGGATGGTTGCAGCCGTTTCCGCGGATCATGGGTCCGCCTTCCGGCTCACCATGGCGGATCAGGTCGACGACTGTGTCTTGCATCGGCTGTTCGGGATATCCTGGGTTGGCGGCAGTCGCGCCATCCGCGACAATCTGTTTATCAGTCAATTTATCAATAACTGGAGCACCGCGACTGCACCCATGCTGCGAAAGACCAACTATTGCGGCCTCGACGACGATGCCTTCGGCGGCATGACCCAGACCGGCCACATCGTGCGTGATGCCCAGGTCTTCGGCTTGATTCCTGAGGATCAGACGTGCGCGGGCTGGAGTCTGGGTACGATCCAGGACCTCTATGACAAGGTTAGCGACGCCTGGGCCCCCTATGGACACTTGGCCTCGCGGCTCCCGGACGACTTGCGTGAGCGCCACAGGCGCATCTACGACGCCGCCATCGCTCGGGCGCGTCAGCTCGGCTGGAAGCCGGAACTCTATGATGATTAGAGGGCTGGGATGATTGACGGGCTGGGGGCGAGTGCTTGGGGCACCTAGCGTGGGCGCTGCGCTGAACGAGACCGCGGGCTGCCCGAGGCCAGCCCGGTCGCGTTCCGGCCGATCTCGGGCCTAACGCCGATGGCGAACTTCCAGACCCATCTGATCGGCGGTGCAGTCGTCTCCAGCGCCGCCGCCTTTGCCAGCTATGGCCAGGGGTTAAGCGGCGCCGGCGAGACCCAGGCGCTGTTCACGGTGGGCGTCGCGGCAAGCCTGTTGCCAGACATCGATGCCGACGATTCCAAGCCGGTGCGCGCGGTCTTCGATCTTGCCGGCATCGTCATCGGTTTTCTAGTTGCGTTCGCCTTTGCCGAACGGCTGAAGCTGGTCGATCTGGTTCTGATCTGGGCCTTCGTCTGGGCGGCCGTTCGATGGCCGATACGCATACTCTTCGCGCGTTTCACCGTGCACCGCGGCATCTGGCATAGCCTGCTGATGGCGCTCGTGCTGGCGTTGCTTGCCGCGATCGGCGCCGACCTGTGGCTCGGCCTTGACGCATTGGCGGCCTGGTTGGTCGGCGGCTTTGTGCTGCTCGGCTATCTGACGCATCTGACGTTGGACGAGATCGCCAGCGTCGATCTGTTCGACCAGCGCGTCAAGCGCTCGTTCGGCACCGCGCTGAAGCCGCTCAGCTTGAAGGTCTGGCCGGTCTCGCTGAGCCTGATCGGATTACTCTATGTGCTGGTCGGTCTGACCCCTGACCCTGCGCCGATGCTGGCGGCCATCCGGCGACTCGGGATCGAGACCGAACGCCTCGCGGCGGTCTGGCCCAGGTGGTGAGCAGGCCCAGGTGCTGTGAGAAAATGGTAGGCGCAGGACCTAGGCCCGCTCGGCCTGGGGTGTCGCGAGGCCGATATCCTTGACGTCGACGAAGTAGTAGCCGCAGGTCTCGGGCGTCAGGTTCTCGGAGGATGTGCGCGGATATTTGCGGCAACTCGGCGGTCGCGCGTGGTAGACCGAGCAGCTGCTGAGCCCTTGTTCGTCGAAGCGCAGGAACGGACATGGGAAGGGCAACTTGCAGCATTCGCCGCAACGATTGCAGCCGCCGCGGCGTTGCTGGTCAACCGGCAGCAGCGAGGTAGAGAAGCGTTTGAGCTTGTACAGCAAGCCTGTCGCGGTTTGGTTTGGTGCTGCCATTGGCCGTGCTCCGGCAAGTTCTAAATCTCGCGCCGCCCTGTGGCGAACGCGTAACCAGGGCCACACAGCATCTCCGTGCGACCGTGCGTAATCATTTCGCAATCTTACGTTCAGAGATCGGTTTTTTCCACCAGGGCGAGCGGGGCAAGGCAAGCCCCGGCCGGTGTCCATGAGGTCGCGCTAGTCGGCCGTCGGTAGCCCTCTGACGGCTGGGCTCCAGGCCCCATCCGGCAACCGGCGCTTGCGAAAGCGCGTCGAACGCCGTCGAGTGAAGCCTTATAATGTCGGGCGTCTTCTTACCCCCAGCATTTTGCCGCTCGCGGGCGCCACCCGCGCCGGCCCGCTCAACACAATGAGGTCGATAGTCAATGGATCACGGCACCACTATTACACAGTTCTTCAGCGAGGAGCAGCGCCGCGCGCCCGGCGCCACGGGCGAGTTTACCGCGTTGCTCAACGACATCGTCACCGCCTGTAAGATGATCAGTAATCAGGTCAACCACGGCGCCTTGGTCGGTGCGCTCGGCAGCGCCGGCAGCGAGAACGTGCAGGGCGAGACGCAGAAGAAGCTCGACGTGCTGTCCAACGAGATGTTTATCCAGTGCAACATCTGGGCTGGTCACCTTGCGGCGATGGCCTCGGAGGAGATGGACGAGGTCTACCAGATCCCGAGCGAGTATCCGCGCGGCAAATATCTGATCACCTTCGACCCGCTGGACGGTTCCTCGAACATCGACGTCAACGTGTCGGTGGGCACCATATTTTCGATTCTGCGCTGCCCGGGCGGCACCGAACAGCCCGGCGTACGCGACTTTCTGCAGGCCGGCACGCAGCAGGTGGCCGCCGGTTATGCGCTGTACGGGCCATCGACCATGATGGTGCTGACCACTGGCAAGGGCGTGAACGGCTTTACGCTTGACCAGAACATCGGCGAGTTCATCCTGACGCATCCGGATATGTCCATCCCGGCCGATACCCAGGAGTTTGCGATCAATGCCTCTAACATGCGCTTCTGGGAGGAGCCTATCAAGCGTTACGTGGACGAATGTCTTGCCGGCAAAGAGGGGCCGCGCGGCAAGGACTTCAATATGCGTTGGATCGCATCCATGGTCGCCGAGGTCCACCGTATTCTGACCCGCGGCGGGGTATTCATGTATCCGCTGGACGCCAAGATGAAGGACAAGGGGCAGGGCGGCAAACTGCGCCTGCTCTACGAGGCCAACCCGATGTCATTCATCGTCGAGCAAGCCGGCGGCGGATCGGTTACGGGTCCGCAGCGCATCATGGACCTGCAGCCCGAGTCGCTGCATCAACGCGTGCCCGTCATCCTCGGGTCTCGCAACGAGGTCGAGCGCATCCAGGGCTACCACACCGAATAGCGGGCCCGGCCTGCCCGTCGCACCCGGGCGGGCGACGGGCGCCAAGAACTGGCCGCAGCGCTGGAGTCTTGGCAATGGCCTTGATGCGAAATTCGCGGCCTACCGATAATTTAGCGAGCGGCTGCCGGTGTCTCTATGCAGGGTGTCCCGATGCAGATCCCTGTCAAGGTCTCGGTAGCGCCAGGCGACGGCAAAGTCGAGATAGGTCGTGGTCCTGAGGTCCGTGCTGCCGGGTGGCAGGGCCTTGCCGATGTCGGTACCGCGAGCGCCGGTCGATCGAGCGCCATCGACGTGCTCGGCGGCTTGCGCCTCGACCATGAAGCCGTTGCCGGATGACGCCCCTGCGCCCAGGGCCGAAGTCATGGCCGCATTGCTCTCAGATGCATTGTCCGCGGGCGGGTCCGTCAGTCTCAGGGGGCTGTTCAAGAAATGCCGGTCGCCGCTGACTGTTTCGGCGTCCAAGCGCATGTAAAACTGCAGCGGCTTGGCGGTCTCGCGATCGGCACTGCTGCGGACCCTGCGCCCGGCAATGTCGATCGGTCCCTGCTTAAGTCCGTCGCGACGGCGATTGGCCGGGCTGTCGGGCGGGCCGCCCGGAGGACTGTTGTCAGCGCCGATCTTCGTCCAGATGCCGTCGTCGGATGGTGTAAAACCCGAGCCGATGACGTCATGGGTCTCAGCTAGGGTTGGCGCCATGGGCAAGGAAAGCATCAGGCTCAACAGCGTAGACGCTCCCAGTCGTCTGCTATGTTTCGTCGTCCCGTCCCGGGCTGCTGCTCCGCGGCTGGGCGCGGCAGCGGGGGACCCTTGCAGGCATGAGGTTCTAGGCATTGCTGGCGGCCTGGCGTTTGCGTCGATTACCGTGATTCGTGCCGCGACTATACCAGCGAGTTTGGCGTTTCGAGTATCGAGGACCAGTCGAGGACCAGTCGAGGACCAGGGTTTTGCTGACGATAGCGCACGTCGGATGGAAGGAACTGCAAGAGACTAGGTGTGTTCGGCCTGTGCGCGGTGCTTTGCCGATGGCACAGGGCGCTCGCTCCTGGTTGACTGCTTGTCTTGTCGCAGTCGCGGCGCTGGTCGGCTGCGATGATGCCGTCGCCGATGGCGGCGTGCCGGCGATCCGCGACCTTTGGCGGCAGGGCGATCTCAAACAAGCCCTCGGGATGCTGGAGACCCGGGTTGCCGAATCACCGCAGGATGCCCGCGCGCGTCTGTTGCTCGCGGACGTCTATCTGGACCTGTTCCAGGGAGACCGTGCCGAGCAGGAGTTGCTGCTGGCGCGCGCGGCTGGAGTCGAGCCCGAGCGCACGCTGTTGCCGCTGCTGCGGGCCTTGTTGAGCCAGGGCGCGCATCTGCGCATGCTCGACGAGATCGCACGGGCCTCCTTCCCCGACCCGGAGCGGCAAGCCGAACTCGAGGGGCTGCGCGGCAGCGCCTACCTTGGCGTCGGCGATGCCCATGCCGCAGGTGCGGCATTCGATGCGGCGCGGGCGCTGATCCCGGGTCAGCTGGACGCGCTTGTCGGACAGGCGCGCCTCGCGCTGGCTGTGGGCCGTGCCGCTGAGGCCCGGTCATTGTTGGTCGAGGCGACCATTGCGCACCCCGAATCGGCCGCGGCTTGGGAACGGCTGGCTGACTTGGACTACGGCCTTGGCGATTACGTGCGCGCCGAGCAGTCGCTGGTCAAGGCGGAGGTGGCCGCGCGCAACAAGTGGATGCCGCGCTTCAAGCGGGCGCTAGTCCGTTTACAGCTGGGACAGATGGCCGCGGCGGCGAGCGATCTGGACGCCGTCGAGGCCGATCTGCCGAATTTTCCGGCGCTTCAGCTCGGTCGCGGCCTGCTGATGCTGAAGCAGGGATTGGTCCATCGCGGCATCGAGTCGATACAAGCCTATCTCAGCTACGACCCCGAGAACCTGTTGGCGATACTGGCGCTCGCCGACGCCGAGATCGCACGCGAAAACCTCGCCGCGGGGGAGGAGCTGTTGCGGCGTTATCTGCGCGCACGCCCGCGCGCCGCGGACGCCAACCTGCGCCTGGCGCGGCTGTTCTTGCGTCAAGGCAAGCCCGCGGCTGCGGAGCAGTTGCTGATGCCGCTGGCGGCCTCCGCGACTTTGACGTCTTCGCTGCCGGCTGCGCTGCCAGCCCTCTTGGCGGAGACGCTGTCGTTGCAAGGGCGGCCGGCCGAGGCGCGGCATTGGTTCAGGCGAGCCATTGAGCTGGATCCGGACCAGGCCGATTATCGCGTCGCCGCCGCCGGCAACCTGATGGACCTTGGTGACGCGGATGCGGCCCTTGCCGAGCTTGAGACGGCGCTCGAGTCGGATCCGCTGAACCGCGCCGCGCAGCTGGTGCGGGTCAAGATCCTGATGACGCAGGGTTCGAAACGCCGGGCATTGGACCTGGCCGAGACCCTGGCGGAGCTGCGCCGAGATGATGCTGCCGTGCTCAACGCCCTGGGTCTGGCGCGCCTTGGCTCGGGGGCGCTCGATGCGGCGCGTGACGCCTTCGAGGAGGCCCTGTCTGTGCAGCCTGGGCACGCCGATGCGGCGCTCAACCTGTCTAGTCTGCGCCTGCGCGCCGACGATCTTAACGGTGCGCGGGCCGTGCTGGAGGCATTTCTCGATGCGCGGCCTGGTCATACGGAGGCGATCTTGGCTCTGGCCGCGCTGGATGCGCGCGATGGCGGCCCGAGTGCACGGCAGCAGCGCTTGGAGGCCGCGGTTGGCAGCCATCCCGAGGATCTCGATCTACTGCTGGCCCTGGCGCGCGCCTACCTCGACGCGGCTCAGCCGCAACGCGCGCGCACGCTGCTGTTGTCGGCCCCGGATCAACTGACCGCCTCGCCGCGACTCTTGGCGATGGCGGGCGAGTCGCAGATGGCGACCGGGGACATGGAGCAGGCAATCAAGACCTATCAGCAGGTCCTGCTGCGCAGTCCCAAGGATGCCGCCGCGCATTACCAGCTTGCTCGCGCCTACGCCGAGACGGCTCAGCTCGAGGACATGGAAGCGTCTCTGGTCGACGGCCTGGCCGCAGAGCCCGACCACCCGTTGCGTTCCAGGGCGCTGGACGCGGCGCTGGCGGCCGATGTCGTCATCGACAGCCGAATCGCGCTGCTCGAGCGACTGACCGCGAGCGTAGGCGAACACCCGGCATTGCTCGAGCGCCGCGCCGAACAGCTCTATCGCCGGGGCGCCCTCAATGATGCCTTGCTGCTGCTCGAGGCCCTGCAGGCGAAGGATGCGGAGGACCGTGTGCTGATGCGAAAACGGGCCGCGGTGCAGTATGCGCTCGGTGACGTCGATGGCTATCTGCGGACCATTTCAGATTGGACTACCGGCCATCCGAGTGACAGCGGTGCACGGCTGATGCTGGCGCAGGCCCTGGAATCGCTGGATCGGCTCGATGATGCGCGGGCCATCTTGGAGGGGCTCATGGAGGAGCGACCCGGCGACCCCTTGGTCATGAACAACCTTGCTTGGCTGCTGCGCGACAGCGAGCCGGAGCGCGCGCTGCTCTACGCGGAGCGTGCCAATCGCCTGATGCCGGGCGACGCGGCGATCATGGACACACTCGGCGCGCTGCTCAACTGGCGAGGCGACCTAGAGCGTGCGCTCGAGTTGCTCGAGGGCGCGCGCGCCGCCGAGCCGGCTGATCCGGATATCGCGTTGCACTATGCCGAGGCATTGATCGCCGCGGGCCGTAACACCGAGGCGCGCGTGTTGCTGCTCGATCTGACCCGCAAGCCCTTCTCCGGCGAGCAACGCGTGCGCGAGTTGCTTGATGAACTCGGCGGCTGACGCGCGTCGTTTCGGCCTGGTTTCCGCGCCCTTAGGAGTCCACTACTAACCTGCACCACTCCATCTATTGATGGACGGAGCGCAATCGGGGTCGGGGTCGCTATCGGAATCGGAATCGAGAGAGAGGACGCCATATGGCATTCGGTCATGCTAACGAAGCTCGGACAGCGTAACTACGTGGTCTGCGAGGAGCTTGGCGAATACCGGGTCTGTCAGTTCGATGCCGATACCGATGCCGATACCGATGCCGATACCGATGCCGATACCGATACCGATACCGATACCGATACCGATACCGATACCGATACCGATACCGATACCGATTAGGTGGCTAACGACACCCAATCCGATAAGCTGTTTAACGTATTCTTTTACCGTTACTTAATCGCAGCTTCAAGGCGCGCCCGACTTGCCCTAACCAAAGGTCCGGACCTGAAGGTCCAGACGCCAACGTCCGTGCCGGAGTTGGTTCAACCGCGTGAGCGTCCGCTGGCGGTTCGATCTGAGTGACGTCGCCAGCGCAGCGCAAGATCGATCAGATGGGAGACCAGCGCCAGCGTCAGAATCAGCGCGATCCAGCCCCACCAGGCCCCTGTCAGTGCCACCCTCACCGTCAGTAGCAGCAGCGCGCCTGAAATCAGTGTGGGACCGATCTCGGCCAAAGCGGGCCCACGGCCACTGCGCTGGTGCAGCCAGCTGATCAGAATGGCCTCGGCGGCCACCATCAGCAGGATCAGGTCGATGATCCGCCCGTTGGTAAACAAGTGCTCAAACGCGTCGCTCATTGCGCTGGCGCTCGCGTTGACCTTTGCCTGGATGCCAAGCGACTGTGAGCGTCGCCGGCAGTGGACCAGGATGAGCCGCGACAGTGCGTGTTGGTGTGGAGGGTCAAGACAGGGGACGCCGGGTGGCGGGGGAGATAACGGACGACGCCGACCGTCTTCTTGGGGTCGTGCCGTGAACCTTGTGGTTCGAGGCGCCAAGAGTCGGGCCGGCGTTTTACCGGTGATCGATGCTAGGCAGCAATCGCCGGGGTCTCCCTGGAGTGGATCAGAGTGGGCGTCCGCTCCAGTTCAGTGCTTCTATCAGCCGCCCCAGCTATAGGACGCCAGAGAGAAGACCATCGTGTGAACGGCGAGCGCGATGATCAGCACGGCGAACAGGATCGGCATCAGCCAAGTGGCAGGATTAACAACAAGCCACACCTTCCAATCGTCTTCTGGGTTTTTTGGACGTGGGATCGTTTGGTCAGCCATTTAAGTAGCCCTCGCTAGTTAGCGTTTATGTGGGGATAGAGTCTGGATCAGCGCCGGTTGCTCAGAACCAGGGCTTCCAGGCCAGGACCAACAGATGCGCGACAGCGGCGATGCCGGCGAACGCGGTGTAGGTGATCTTGAACTGCTCGTGGAACTCTTTGGCTTGTTCAACGGTGAGTCCGGAGAGAGACATGTCAGCCATTCTCATATACCTCGGTGCTGGTTTACAGGGCCGCGCCTAACATTCGCGGCAATTAGTGCCAAGCCCGGTGTGGCATTGGCGAGAACTGTGTCGGTCGTGGTCGACGTGTTCGCTCTGTTATTGAGCAGGCGCTGCAGGGGGCGCGGCTTCTGGAGCAGGTGCTGCGACCGGTGCAACGGCGTCGCCAGCGGACCATGAATACTCGGCGAGCGAGAAGACCATTGTGTGCACGGCGAGCGCGATGACCAGAGTAGCGGCCAGAATCGGGATCAGCCAAGTAGCCGGGTTCACGACCAGCCAAATCCGATAGTCCTGCTCTTTCGGCTTGTAGTTGAAGACGTCTTGGAACATTACATAACCCTCAATGAATACTCAGAAACAAGGCCGGAAAGCGGTGCTCAGAACCAGGGCTTCCAGGCGAGGACCAGCAGATGCGCGACCGCGGCGATACCGGCGAAGGCCGTATAGGTCACTTTGAACTGCTCGTGGAATTCTTTTGCTTGCTCAGGCGTGAGGCCCGATAGGCTCTTGGAATCTGCCATTGACTTTCCCTCTGTTGGGGTGGAACGACATGCCGCGGCTTTGGTCGCGACCGCATTCAGCGAGGCAAACTGCGCCTCGTTGAGTTCGATAACCGGTTAACTCCGGCCCGCTGTCCCTGTGGGTGTCTCGATCCATGGCTGTCAGTTTAGCGTGACAGATTTAAATGTCAAGGAAGATATACAGTTTTCTTTGGGGGAATGCTGCGCGTCTGTGTTCGATGGACTTACCAGCGCGCTCAACCTTCTGGTTAAAAGCATAATTGTTCGTCCGGACGAGGCGGTGACGGACGCCGTCCGTGGCTCTGTCGAACGCTTGGCCGGCGCGAACTCGGCTGTAAACCTGTCGCAACACCTTCGCTAGCGGTTGTCTCTGGCGCGCAGCGCGGTTCTCACCGGCGCACCTCGGGCGAAGCGGCGCTGGAGAGGGGCGATTGAGGGGGCGGCGCGGAGGGCTCCGGCGACGGAGGAGCGGGCAACCAGGGCGGGGCAAGGTCTCAGGTAGCCGCCCAAGACGACGAAAGGCGGCCGAGGCCGCCTAGTGATAGGGAATGGGTGAGGAGTGAATGGTCGATCCGGGCGCGGGCCTGCAGTGCTCCCGCGCCGACGACCGACTAGTCGGCGCCGCGGCCGGCCTTCTGCCAGGGCGAGACGATGCCGAGGAGGTGCGCCATGTCCTTGAGGAAGATGCGTAGATGCGCGGCTGGCTTGGCCTTGACCAGTCGCTTGTGCATGTACGCCTCCCAGGTCAGGTGCTGGATGTCCGGGTCGTCGCAGAGGCTGACGAAGCGCTCACGGCGTTTGTCGCTCTTGTACCAGAAGCGCTGCATGATGCCGAGGATCCAGAACACGCGCCCGTGCTGTTTCATGAAGCGCTTGCGCGCCGTGGCGAGCGCCTTGGCATTGCCGGTGACCAGGAATTCCTCCACGGCTTCGCCGGCGAGCCTGCCGCCCGCCAGCGCGTAGTAGATGCCCTCGCCAGAGGCTGGCGCGACCACGCCGGCGGCGTCGCCGGCGAGCACCACATCGCGGTCGTTGTCCCATTTGGCCAGCGGATGCAGCGGTATCGGTGCGCCCTCGCGGCGGATGGTCTCGCACTGGTCGAGCCCGGTCTCCTTGCGCAGCTGGTCGACGGCGTCGTGCAGCGAGAAGCCCTTGAGCTCGGTGCCGACGCCGATGCTGGTAGTCTCGCCATGCGGGAAGATCCAGGCGTAGAAGTCCGGTGACAGCTTGCCCTGGTAGTAGACGTCGCAGCGTGATGGCTCGAAGTCGTGCAGGCCCTTGCCCGAGGTCGGCGCCGGCGAGCGGACGATCTCGTGGTAGGCCGCCACGTGCGGCAGTTCCTTGGCGCCTGGGATGCACTGTTTGGCAACCGACGACATGGCGCCGTCGGCGCCGATGACGCTCCGGGCACGCACCGCTTCGCTGCTGCCCCGCTCGCGCGCATCGGCTGGCCGATAGTTGACCACGGCGGTCCCGTCGTCGTCGCGGCTCAAACTGGTGAAGGTGCCGTTGCGGCGCTCCGCGCCGGCGGCAGCGGCGCGCTCGCGCAGCCATTCGTCGAAGGGTTCGCGGTCTACCATGCCGACATAGCCGCCGTTGATGGGCATGTCGACGTGGCGGTCGCTTGGGGCGACCATGCGCGCGGAGTTGATCTTGGCCACCAGCTGCGAGTCCGGGATGTCGAACTCCTCGATGGCCTTGGGTGGTATCGCGCCGCCACAAGGCTTGATGCGTCCGGGGCGGTCGAGCAGCAGCACCTTGCGGCCGCGTGCGGCCAGGTCGGTGGCTGCGGTGGCACCGGCGGGGCCGCCGCCGATGACCACCGCATCGTAGATCACCGATGTTTCGGTCGAATTGGCCATTGATGTCACCTTTGGGGTCGCCTATTCAAGTAGTTGGGTTGTTTCGCGGGGGCAGAGTCTGCGGGTTGTGCGGGCGGTGCCAAGGGCGTCAGCCCGGGATGGCCGCACGCACGGCGAAGGCGCTGACCATCATGCCGCTGACATAGACGGTCACGCCAATGGCGCTGAGCCAGGTCGCGCGCCCGATCGGATCTTCCAGAAAGCGGACCATCAAGGTCATCTGGACCATCGCCAACGCGGCCACGGCGGCGGCATGCACCGGCTGCACCCAGGCGAATAGCAGACCAACGACCACCAACTGCGGCACGATCATGACCACGCACGCGACCCATGCCGCGCCTCGCACGCCAAGCTGCACCGGCAGCGAGCGCACGCCCATCTTGGTGTCGCCCTCGATGGCCTTGAAATCGTTCAGCGTCATTATTCCGTGTGCGCCGAGGCCGTACAGAAAGGCTAGCGTCAAGATGCGCCAATCCGGCAATTGGCCGCCGATCATGACCGCGGCGCCGGTGATCCACGCAAGGCTCTCATAGGAGAAGCCCACCGCCGCGTTGCCCCACCAGCCGTTCTGCTTAAGGCGCAACGGCGGCGCGCTGTAGATCCAGGCCAGTATCAGGCCGACCACCGTGGCCAAGAACACCCAGGTGCCGAGCACCAGCGCCAGCGCCAGCGACAGCAGCGTCCAGACGATGGCGATGTAAAACCCCCAGCGCCCCGGCAGCCGGCCGGAAGGAATTGGCCGATTCGGTTCATTGATGGCGTCGACGTGGCGGTCGAACCAGTCATTGACCGCCTGGCTGGTGGCGCAGACCAGCGGCCCGGCCAGCAGTATGCCGGCGAGCAACACCAGCCAGTTCTGACTGATCGAGACGCCGGTCGACACCACGCCGCAGGCAAAGGCCCACATCGGCGGGAACCAGGTGATTGGGTGCAGCACCTCGAGCATCGCCCGGGGCTGCGGGCGTGCGTTGGTCAAATGGTTCGAGCCCGTTTCTGTCATCGTTGTTGAAGCTCCTGCGGATGCCGCGTCGAACTAGAGGAAAAGAGGTTGCGCATTGCGCGTTATCGACGGGGCCTCTGGAAACGCCAATCGCTCGCGTCTCCGGCGCGGGGCAGGATGCCGCGCCCGCTTTGCATGCGCCACCGGCCGAACATCAGCGAACAGCACAAGCCGCTCGGCCGTTGCTTGCCGAGCCATCTCCGTCATCGAGCGCATCATGGCGCAGCGACCTGTTGAGAGCCAGTCTGTTCCTCCGCCAAGCTTATCCGACAGCCAATAGCGCCCGCGCTGAGCCTGATCAAAGTCAGCGGCTACCAACTCGGGAGACAGCCGATTTATTGGCCATCGCGGCTAAGGATCGGCGCGCAGACGGCCCGTTCAGGAACTGAAGCGGTCAGGAGTGCGGTCCCTGTATGCCTTGTCCTTGCTGGCGTCGATGCCCGGCTCAGTCGGACTCTGTCTCGGCATCGGGTTGACTCAAGCCGTACCGGCGCAGTTTCACGTACAGGCTCTGGCGACTGAGGCCGAGCAGCTCCGCGGCCGAGGCGCGATTGTCGCCGGTCAACTCGAGCGCGGCCTCGATGCACAGACGCTCGATCATGTCGGTGGACTCGCGTACGACCTCCTTCAACGGCACGCGGCCGACCAATTCGGTCAGATGCTCGATGGAGCGCGGCAGACCGCCGTCGCCGCGGTTATCGGCCGAGACACGTCGGTCGACGTTGCGGATGATGAAGCCGCAGCTCGGCTGCTCTGCGTTGTGCACGGCCACGGCAGAGATCTCGACCTCGCTGGCGGCGCCGAGTTCGGAGCGGATGGTGGTCGCAAACAGGCGCACGGTGCCGTGCTGGCGCAGATTCGCGATCAACACGTTCAGGTCGACGCCCGGGCGCCCCAGCCAGCGGTCGAGCGACTCGCCGCGGACTTGATCTTCGCTGTTCAGTTGCGCCAGCTCAAGAAACGCGGGATTCGCACTGAGCACGCGCCCATCCTGGCTGGTGACGACGATGGCGTCAGGCGCCTTGTTCACCATCTTGACGATCCGCGACCCGGGTTCCGACGCCGACGAGATCGCCGCCGTTTCCGAGACCAGCGGCGAGAGCCGCAGCAGCAGCAGCGCTGCGTTTTCCTGTCGCACCTGCGCCGCCGAAATCTGGAATTCCGCGCCGCCGCGCAGCTTGGCCCGAACATCATTGCTGCGCCCGGCACTGCGCATGCCGGCAATCATCGACTGAATGGCGCGCGTGCCTTCGTCATCGAAACCGTCGGGGAAATGCCGCCCGACCAGGCGCCGTGAATCGGTCGTCAGCAGCAGCGTAGCGGCCGGATTGGCCTCCACGACCTTGCCGCTGTCCGGGTCGAGGATGATGATCGCGTCAGGTGACGAGCGGAACAGCAGCCGGTAGCGTGTCTCCAATTGTCGCAGTCGCCAATAATCCCGCTCGAGCGCCTGCTGGGCGTCCACCAGGCGCTGTTGCATGGCGGCGATGCCCTGCAGGTTTCGGCCCACGGCGATCAGGTTTCGACCGTCGTCGAGCTGGGTGGCGAAATAACGCACCGGCATCGCGCTTCCGTTCTCGGCCAAGTGATCCACTTGCTGCCAATGCGGCGTCTGGGTATCGGACAGCGCCTCGGCCAACAGCGTGTCTATACGCGGCCGGCTGTCCGCGGTGACGGTTTCGCTCCAGGTTCGGCCGATCCAGTCCTCGGCGATCTGCGATGACAGCTCGTCGTTGCCGAATGCGAGGTCCAGGATCGTGCCTTTGCGGTCCAGGATCAGGGCGATATCGGACGCCGCCGCGATCAGTGCCGCGACCGAGTCCGGGCTCAACTGCCCTAGGGCTGTCTTGGGCGCGTCGAATGACTTCACGAGGTGATTGACCCTTCGTAGGTGCAGCGGCGGACGCGAGCAGCCGCAGTGCGATGCTGACGCTGATCCGGCTGCATCGGCTGCTTGTCAGGCGACGCCGTCACGCCACGGCGTTGCCAACGGGTTAGCAATGGCGTTGCTGGGCGAGCCTGATTGCGCGTTCGCGCGGCGTCTTTGAAGGGATGATCCGGCGGCACTGTGCCTGCGCCCGCGCAACATCGCACCCAGCCGACACTGTCGAATGGTGTTAAGGCGACTAGACCTTTGGCCGCGCGAGGCCGAATCGAACCTCGGGCGCGTCGCTGTGCCGATTGGAACAACGCCGCGCCGCGGCCGCTTGCCGCGCTGCTTTCCGGCTCTGCCTGTGGGCGCATCCCGGTTTACCTCTCCTGACTCGCGCCGATGCTTGGATTACGGCTCTAATCCATTCAATTCCTATGGAAAAAATCCCGCGCCTTTACTGCGCGCGGGGCATGGCCCAGGGAGGCAGCGATGGCTGAAATCGCGGTGTCTCGAGTGCACCAGCGGATGTTCGCCACGAGCATGACGGGGCGCCTTAATTTATTAGACGCCCGAGGAGGGAATGTCAAGTGGACTTTACGTTAAGCGGAGTTGACATGTGCGTTCGGGCCGTCTAGATTCAGTTACTACGCGGCACGGTCGGCACATGCGAGGGGAGATTAATGCGTCAGCGCCCGAAACGGCATGACCAGCATCAACCGCTTTACACTCCTGAAGAGCGGGAGCGGCGGGATAACAGCGTCTGGACGCTGGTCCAGGGCCTGCTTGCGCCGCTGCAGTTCCTGGTGTTTCTGGTCAGCCTCTATCTGGTTCTGCGTTATCTCTTCACGGGTGTCGGAGAGGCTGCGGCCACCATCTCCATCGTCGTCAAGACCTTGATTCTCTATACCATCATGATCACCGGCTCCATCTGGGAGAAGGTGGTCTTCGGAAAATATTTGTTTGCGCGCGCGTTCTTTTGGGAGGACGTGTTCAGCATGCTGGTGCTGGCGCTGCATACCGCCTATCTGGCAGCGCTGCTGACCGGCTTTCTGGACGTGCGTGCGCAGATGCTGCTGGCGCTCGCGGCCTATGCCGCGTACGTCATCAACGCCGCCCAGTTCCTCCTCAAGCTGCGTGCCGCACGCTTGTCACAGGCGCCGGCGGAGCAGGCGGGTAGCGATGCCCAGGCTGGCGCCGGCCGCGTGTCTTCCAAGGCCGGCTCAGCGGCCGGTGCGCTGGAGGCCGCCGAGTGAGTGGTGCATCCGCCATATCGCCCGTTGGAGGAGGTTCGCCGGCGAGCGGCGCCGACGCTCATACGCGGCCGAGCGGGCGGTCGAGCGTCGACTTGCCGGTGCTGCGCGAGCGCGGCCAGCGGCAGGTGTTCTGCGGACTGGCCGGCATCGTCTGGCTGCACCGCAAGATCCAGGATGCCTTCTTTTTGGTCGTCGGTTCGCGTACCTGTGCGCATCTGCTGCAATCCGCCGCCGGCGTCATGATCTTCGCCGAGCCGCGTTTCGCCACCGCCATTCTTCAGGACCGCGACCTGGCCGGCATGGCCGACTGCAACGAAGAGCTGGACCGAGTCGTCAGCGAGCTGCTGGCGCGGCGCCCGGATATCGGCACCCTGTTCTTGGTCGGCTCCTGCCCGTCCGAGGTCATCAAGCTTGATCTGGAGACCGCCGCGGAGCGTCTGAGCGCCGCCAGCCAGGGCCGAGTGCGCATCGTCGCCTATAGCGGCAGCGGCATCGAGACCACCTTCACCCAAGGCGAAGACACTTGCCTGACCGCGCTCGTTCCGCTGATGCCTGAGCTCCCTGCTGGCGGGCGTTCGCTGCTCGTGCTGGGCAGTCTCCCGGATGTCGTCGAGGACCAATTCAATCGCCTGTTCGCGGAACTCGGGATCGCGCCGGTGTATTTCCTGCCGCCGCGCCGTGCCGCTGAGTTGCCGCCAGTGGGCCTCGGCACCGCGGTGATCGCCGCGCAACCTTTTCTCGGCGAGACGGCCGCCGCCTTGATTGAGCGCGGTGCGACACTGATCGAGGCACCTTATCCGTTCGGTATCGAGGGAACCCGTGCCTGGCTGGCCGCCGCCGCCTCGGCCTGGGGCATCTCGAGAGAGCGTGTCGATGCCGTCACCGCGGCGCCTGCCGCGCGAGCCGAGCGCGGCCTGGCCCGGTATCGCGAGCAGCTCGCCGGCAAGCGCATCAGTTTTCTACCCGATTCGCAGTTGGAGATCCCGCTCGGGCGTTTCCTCAGCCGCGAATGCGGCATGGAGCTGGTCGAGCTGGGCGTGCCCTACCTCGATCGCCGCATGATGGCCGCCGAACTCGCCCTGCTGCCCGCGGACTTGCGGCTGAGCGAGGGTCAGGATCTAGAGCGGCAGCTTGATCGGCTGCGTGCCGATCGGCCCGACCTCACCGTCTGCGGGCTCGGGCTCGCCAACCCGCTGGAGGCGGAGGGCCTGACCACCAAGTGGTCGATCGAGCTGGTCTTTACGCCGGTGCATGGCTTCGATCAGGCGGCCGATCTGGCCGAGCTGTTCGCGCGTCCGCTCAACCGCCGCCAGCGCCTGGCCTTCTGAGGCGCCGAATCCAGTCATGCAACTGACCGTCTGGACATACGAAGGACCTCCGCACATCGGTGCGATGCGGGTCGCTGCGTCCATGCAGGGCGTGCACTGCGTGCTGCATGCGCCGCAGGGTGATACCTACGCTGATCTCCTGTTCACGATGATCGCGCGCAATGCCAAGCGTCCGCCCGTGACCTACACCAGCTTCCAGGCGCGCGACCTCGGCGGCGATACCGCGGAACTGGTGCGTACGACGCTGCGCGAGACGGTCGAGCGCTTCAAGCCGCGTGCACTCTTGGTCGGCGAGGCATGTACCGCCGAGCTGATCCAGGACCAGCCGGGCGCCTTGGCCGAGGGCATGGGCTTCGACATCCCGGTGGTCGCTCTGGAGCTGCCGGCCTACACCCGCAAGGAGAACTGGGGCGCGAGCGAGACCTTCTTCTCCTTGGTGCGAACGCTGTTGCGGGGCAGGCAGCCGCAACGCAAGGCTGCCGATGCGAATCGTCGTCCGAGCGCCAACCTGCTGGGTCCGAGCATGCTCGGCTTCCGCTGCCGCGACGACATCGTCGAGATCAGCAAGCTGCTCGACGCCGCCGGCGTCGACATCAACGTGGTCGCGCCCGCCGGCGCCGGTCCAGAAGACCTGCTGCGCCTGCCGGACGCCGACTTCAATGTCTGCCTGTATCCGGAGGTGGCCTACAGCACCTGTGCCTGGCTGGAGCGCATGTTCCAGCAGCCGATGGTCAAGACGGTGCCAATCGGCGTCGGCGCCACCCGCGACTTCCTGGTCGAGGTCGGCGAGGTCGCCGGCATCGACGTCAGCGCGGCCATTGCCGGCGCCCAAACCCGGCTGCCCTGGTACTCGCGCTCGGTGGATTCGACCTATCTGACCGGCAAGCGCGTGTTCATCTTCGCCGATGCCACGCACGCCATCGCCGCCGCGCGCATCGCCACCGAGGAGCTTGGCTTCGACCTGGTCGGGCTCGGCAGCTACAGCCGCGAGTTCGCACGCGAGCTGCGTACGGCTGCCGAGCAATACGGCGTCGAGGCGCTGATCACGGACGACTATCTCGAGGTCGAGGCGCGCGTGCTCGAATTGGCGCCCGAACTGGTGCTCGGCACGCAGATGGAGCGCCATATCGCCAAGCGTGCCGGCATTCCTTGCGCCGTCATCTCGGCGCCGATCCATGTTCAGGACTTTCCTGCGCGCTACGCCCCGCAGATGGGGTTCGAAGGCGCCAACGTGATCTTCGACACCTGGGTCCATCCGCTGATGATGGGCCTCGAAGAGCACCTGATAACGATGTTCCGCGAGGACAGCGAATTCCATGACGACGCCGCGCCATCGCACTTGGGGCCTGCTGCGAAGCAGGGTGATGTGCGCGTATCGAGTTCCGCCGGCGCGGATGCCGACGCGAGATCTGGCGGCGCCGACAGCGCGCTGGCCTGGGACGCGGAAGCCGAAAAGGAACTGCGCAAGATCCCGTTCTTCGTTCGCGGTAAAGCCCGCCGTAATACAGAGCGTTATGCCCAAGACCAGGGCGTGGCGACAATAACGATTGAGACACTCTACGATGCCAAAGCACACTTCGGCCGCTGAGCAGACGCCCGTGCGCGTCGTCATCGTTACCCTCGACAGCCATCTGGCCAGCGCCTGCGAGCGCTCCCGCCCGATGCTTGAGCGGGAGATCCCTGGGCTGTCGCTCAGCCTGCACGCCGCTGCCGAGTGGGAAGGTGCTCGCGAGGGGCTGCAACATTGCTATGAGGGCAATTCTCACGGCGAGGTCTGCAGCCGTTGTGCCGAGGCCGGTACCTGCGCGCTGCATCGCTGCCGTGCCGACATCGCCAAGGCCGACATCGTCGTCGCCAGCATGTTGTTCATGGATGATCACATCAAGGCCGTGCTGCCGGCGCTGCAGGCACGTCGCGACCATTGCGACGCGATGGTCGGCTGCATGTCCTCCGGCGAGGTCATGCGTCTGACTCGCATCGGCAAGTTCGACATGAGTGCCCCGCAGAGCGGGCCGATGGCGCTGCTGAAAAAGCTTCGAGGCGGTCGCAAGACCAACGACAAGGGGCAGAATCGTGCCAGCGGCTCCGGGCAGATGGCGATGCTGCGCCGCATTCCGAAGCTGCTGCGCTTCATCCCGGGAACCGCGCAGGACGTGCGCGCCTATTTCTTGTTGCTGCAATACTGGCTCGCGGGCTCGGAGCAGAATATTGCCAATATGGTGCGTTTGCTGGTTGATCGTTATGCGGACGGGCCGCGCGAGGCGCTCCGCGGCAAGCTCAAGGTCGATCCGCCGCAGGAATACCCCGAGGTGGGTGTCTTTCATCCGCGCATGAAGTCGCGGATGGCGGATCAGGTTTCAAAGCTGCCCGCGCCCAAGGGCGCGACCGCCGGCACCGTTGGCCTATTGGTGATGCGCTCTTACGTGTTGGCCGGTAATACCGGGCACTATGATGGCGTCATCAAGGCGCTCGAGGCGCGCGGTCTGCGCGTGATCCCGGCCTTTGCCAGTGGCCTCGACGCGCGTCCGGCGATCGAGCAGTTCTTCTTCAATAAGGACAAGCCCGTCGTCGATGCCGTCGTGTCGCTGACCGGTTTCTCGTTGGTCGGTGGTCCTGCTTACAATGATGCCGCCGCGGCGCAGGAGATCCTGGCTCGGCTCGACGTGCCGTACCTGGCCGCGCACCCGGTCGAGTTTCAGACCCTGGAGCAATGGCAGACATCCGAGCGCGGCTTGATGCCGGTGGAAGCGACCATGATGGTCGCCATCCCGGAAATCGACGGTTCCACCGGTCCGATCGTCTTTGGCGGTCGCTCCGCCGAGGTCCATCAGGACCGCACCCGCGACATGCAATCCCATCCTGAGCGGGCTAGCGCGCTGGCGGCGCGCGTCGCGCGGCTGGTCAAGCTGCGTCAGAGCAAGGCGAAGGACCGCAAGGTCGCCGTGGTGCTGTTCAACTTCCCACCGAATGCCGGCAATACCGGCACCGCCGCCTACTTGTCGGTGTTCGCGTCGCTGCACCGCACCCTGCTGGCCATGAAGGCGGATGGATATACTGTGGATGTGCCCGACAGCGTGGATGATCTACGCGAGCGCATCATCAACGGCAACGCCGGTCGCTACGGCGCCCACGCCAACGTCTTCACGCGTATCCCCAGCGATGATCACGTTCGCCGCGAACCCTATCTGGCCGAGATCGAGGGGCAGTGGGGTCCGGCACCGGGTCAGCAGCAGAGCGACGGTGCTTCCATCTTTGTGCTCGGCGAGCAGTTCGGCAACGTCTTTGTCGGTATCCAGCCGGCCTTCGGCTACGAGGGCGACCCGATGCGGCTGTTGTTCGATAAGGGCTTCACGCCGACGCACGCCTTCAGCGCCTTTTATCGTTTCTTACGTGAGGATTTCGGCGCTAATGCGGTGCTGCATTTCGGCACCCATGGGGCGCTGGAGTTCATGCCGGGCAAGCAGGCAGGCCTGTCCGGCGCCTGCTGGCCGGATCGCCTAATCGGCGATCTGCCGAACATGTACCTGTACGCCTCCAATAACCCGTCCGAGGGCACCATCGCCAAGCGCCGCGCCGCGGCGACCCTGGTGAGCTATCTGACGCCGCCGGTCGCCAATGCCGGCCTGTATCGCGGCTTGGTCGACCTGAAGGAATCCATTGAGCGTTGGCGCGGCATGGCGCCGGAAGCGCCCGATCAGGAACGCGCCGAGCTGGCAAAGTTGATCCAGGCGCAGGCCGCTGAACTCGACTTGACCCCGGAGGCGTCCGAGGCCGAGCCGGAGTGGGATGCCTCGGCCGTTGCCCGCATCGCCGATCTCAACGACGAGATCCTCGAACTGGAATACACGCTGATCCCGCACGGGCTGCACGTCGTCGGCGAGCCGCCGAACGACGAAGAGCGCCTCGACATGCTGATGGCCGTGGCCGAGTCCAAGGCCGAGGCCTGTGATGCGGCGGGCATTAGCCGCGAGACCGTGAAGGCCATGATCGCGGGCGCTGCCCCGGCGCTGGCCTTACAGAAGGGCGGCATGGAGGTCAACGAAGACAATCTGGCGCTCTTGAAGAGCCTGGCCGAATACAACCAACTCTTGTCCGAAGATCACGAGACACCCGCCCTGTTGCGCGCGCTGGAAGGCCGCTTCGTGCGTCCGGCTCCCGGCGGGGATCTGTTGCGCACGCCGGAGATTCTGCCCACCGGGCGGAATCTGCACGGCTTCGACCCCTTCCGTTTGCCAAGTGTGTTCGCGGTCAAAGAGGGTGCCCGCCACGCACAGTTGCTGCTGGACCGCTACCTGCGAGACGGCAATCCGCTGCCGGAATCGATCGCGCTGGTGCTCTGGGGGACCGACAACCTGAAGACCGAGGGCGGGCCCATTGCCCAGGCGCTCGCGTTGATCGGCGCCAAGCCGCGACTCGACGGGTACGGCCGGGTCTGCGGGGCCGAACTGCTGCCGCTGGAAGGTCTTGGCCGTCCGCGCATCGACGTGGTCATGACACTGTCCGGTATTTTCCGTGACCTTTTGCCGTTACAGACTAGACTCTTGGCCGAGGCGTCGTTCCTCGCCGCCACCGCCGACGAGCCTGTCGAGCAGAACTATGTGCGCAAGCATACGTTGGAATACCAGACCGCCCACGGCTGCGATATCGAGACCGCGGCGCTGCGTGTCTTTAGCAACGCCGACGGTGCCTACGGCTCCAACGTCAACCATTTGGTAGACAACAGCGGCTGGGATGATGAAGACGAACTTGCCGAGACCTACACGCGGCGCAAGTGCTTTGCTTACGGCCGCACCGGCACGCCGGTGCGTCAGGCGGAGTTGCTGAAGAGCGTGCTCGGCGACGTGGAACTGGCCTATCAGAACCTGGATTCCGTCGAACTCGGCGTGACCACAGTGGATCACTACTTCGATACCCTGGGCGGTATCAGCCGCGCGGTGACCCGCTCCAAGGGCGGCGCTGTACCGGTCTACATCGGCGACCAGACGCGCGGCGACGGCACCGTGCGCACGCTGGCCGAGCAAGTGGCACTGGAGACCCGCACCCGCATGCTCAATCCGAAGTGGTACGAGGGCATGCTCAAGCATGGCTACGAGGGGGTGCGCGAGATCGAGGTGCACGTGACCAACACCATGGGCTGGTCGGCCACGACCGGTCAGGTCGCGCCCTGGGTCTACCAGCGCATGACCGAGACCTTCGTGCTCGACGAGGAGATGCGCGAGCGGCTCGCGGCGCTGAACCCGACCGCATCGGCCAAGGTCGCCAACCGCCTGCTGGAGGCCCATGAGCGCAATTATTGGCAACCGGACGACGCGACGCTGGATGCGCTGCGCCGCGCTGGCGAAGAGCTGGAGGACCGTCTCGAGGGCATTGCCGAGGGGGTGGCAGCGTGACGCTTGACGACATCCCGGCCAGCATCTTCGGCGGTGGTGGCTCGACGCCGATCGGCGGCTCGGCGAGAGCCGCGTCGCGGGTCGATCCGCGCGTCGATGGCGAAGGCAGTCTTCAGGTCCAGCTCGATCCGGACGTCAAGATCGGCTCGGCCAAGGTATTTGCGGTCTACGGCAAGGGCGGCATTGGCAAGAGCACCACGTCGTCGAATCTGTCGGTGGCCTTCTCCAAGCTCGGCCAGCGTGTCGTGCAGATCGGCTGCGATCCAAAGCACGACTCCACCTTCACGCTGACCAAGCGTCTGGTGCCGACCGTCATCGACGTGCTGGAGTCCGTTGACTTCCATCCCGAGGAATTGCGTCTCGACGATTTCGTCTATGAGGGCTACAGCGGCGTCATGTGCGTCGAGGCCGGCGGACCGCCGGCGGGCACCGGCTGCGGCGGCTATGTCGTTGGGCAGACGGTCAAGCTGTTGAAGCAGCATCACTTGCTCGAAGACACCGATGTGGTCGTGTTCGACGTGCTCGGCGATGTCGTCTGCGGCGGTTTCGCCGCGCCCTTGCAGCACGCCGATCGCGCGCTGATCGTCACCGCGAACGACTTCGACTCCATTTTTGCGATGAACCGCATTGCCACCGCGATCCTGGCCAAGGCCAAGAACTACAAGGTGCGCATCGGCGGGGTCATCGCCAATCGCAGTGCCGAGACCGACCAGATCGACCGCTTCAACGAGGCTGTCGGACTGAAGACCATGGCGCATCTGCCGAACCTCGACGTGATTCGGCGCTCGCGTCTGAAGAAAGCGACCTTGTTCGAGATGGAGCCGGAGCCGGATGTCGAGCACGCGCAGCAGCAGTATCTTGGCCTTGCCGAAGCCTTGTTGGCTGGGCCCGACCCGCTCCAGGTCTCACCCATGCGCGACCGGGATCTGTTCGACTTCCTGGGTTTCGATTGATCTGATGACTGATTGTCCGGTCTTCATCGAACGAGTACGCACTGATGCCGAGTAGTTCCTACCAACAGCGCCGCGGTCAGATCGAGGCCTATTTCGACCGCACCGCGGCCGATGCCTGGAAGCGGCTGACCTCCGACGCGCCGGTCAGCGGCATCCGCGCCACCGTTAGGGCCGGCCGCGACGAGATGCGCGCGATGCTGCTCGGTTGGCTGCCATCGGACCTGAGCGGACGCCGCCTGCTCGACGCCGGCTGTGGGACTGGGATGCTGGCGATGGAGGCTGCGCGCCGCGGCGCCGATGTCTATGCCGTCGACCTGTCGCCGACGCTGATCGCGAATGCCCGTGAGCGCGTGCCGGATGGACTGCCGGGCCGGATCGAGTTCGCGGTCGGCGATATGCTGGCGCCGGGGCAAGGTCAGTTCGATTATGTCGTGTCGATGGACAGCATCATCCACTACGAGCTGGAAGACGCCTTGAGCGTTGTCGCGAGCCTTGCCGAGCGTGCCCATGAACAAGTGCTATTTACCTTTGCGCCGCGCACCGCCGCGCTGGCGATGATGCACGCGGTGGGGCAGTGGTTCCCGCGCTCGGATCGCTCGCCGGCGATCGTGCCGGTGGCCGAGCAGGCGATGCGCCGCGGTATCGGCACCGATGCCGGTCTCGCTGCCTGGCAGGTTGGCCGGACCCAGCGAATATCGCGCGGCTTCTACACTTCGCAGGCGATGGAGCTGGTGCGCTCATGAGCGGGTCCAACCTGCAGGAACTGAAGCAGATCTGGCTTCGCGAGGTATTGCCGAAGCTGCTGCCATTCGCCGATGCGGCGACCAAGGAACTGCCGCTGATGCGGCTGTTGCGGCTGTCGTTGTTTCAGGCCTCGGTCGGCATGATGATGGTGTTGCTCTATGGCACGCTGAACCGTGTCATGGTGGTCGAAAAGGGCGTCCCGCCCTGGCTGATCGGCGTCATGGTGGCGCTGCCGGTGCTGTTTGCGCCCTTCAGGGCGTTGATCGGCTTCAAGTCCGATATCCACGAATCCGCGTTCGGCTGGCGCCGGGTGCCATTCATCTGGTTCGGCACCCTGATGCAGTTCGGCGGTCTGGCGATCATGCCGTTCGCGCTGCTGCTGCTGGCAGAGGGCGGCGATTTACCGACCTTCGCGACCTGGCTTGCGGCGGGTCTCGCCTTTCTGATCGCAGGCGCCGGATTGCACACCACGCAGACCGCGGGTCTGGCGTTGGCAACCGATCTGGCCACCGAGGACAGCCGTCCGCGGGTGGTCGCTCTGCTGTTCGTCGTGCTTCAGCTCAGCATGTTGATCTCGGCGCTGGCCTTCGGCGGCCTGCTGACCGGCTTCAACGACATGAACGAGGGGCAGGCCAACGCGCGTCTGATCGGTGTGATTCAAGGCGCCGCGCTCGTGACCATTTTCCTGAATCTGGTTGCGCTTTGGAAACAGGAGGCGGTCAATCAGACGCGAGTCCAACAGATCAAGGCCGACCGCGCCGCGCACAAGGAGCGGCCGCGCTTTGCCGAGACCTGGGCGCGCTTCATCGGCGCCGGTAACGCAACCCGGCTGCTGATTGCGCTGGGGCTGGGCACCGCCGGCTTCCAGATGCAGGACATCCTACTCGAGCCCTATGGCGGCCAGGTACTCGGACTCACGGTATCGCAGACCACGCGCCTGACCGCGATCTGGGCCTTCGGTACGCTGGTCGCCTTCGGCTTGTCGGCGCATCTTCTCGCGCGCCGGATCAATCCCTACCGCATCGCCGGCGCCGGCTCCTTGTTCGGCGTGCTGGCCTTCGTCGCGGTGATCATGGCGGACCCGCTAGCGTCGCCGTTGCTGTTCCGTTTCGGCGCACTGCTGATCGGCTTTGGCGGCGGGCTCTTTGCGGTGGGCACGCTCACCGCTGCAATGGGTATGGCCGAGAGCGGCGGCAGCGGCCTTGCCCTGGGGGCCTGGGGCGCGGTCCAAGCCACCAGCTACGGTATCGCGATGTTCCTCGGTGGAACCATCCGCGATCTCGTCGACACATTCGCCCCCGACAGCGCCTTCGGTGCCGACCTGACCGGTCCCGCCGTTGGCTACGCCACCGTGTATAGCCTGGAAATTGTCTTGTTGCTCGTTACCCTGATCGCAATCGGTCCGTTGCTCCTGTGGGGCGGCGACCATGCGCGGTCTTCATCCAAGTTCGGTATTACCGAGCTTCCCTAGTCACTCAGCCGACGGAGGTTGATCCATGCCTATTGGCGCAATTACCAACTACATCGACGTCGCGCAGCTCACGCTGTGGGTCTTCTGGTTCTTCTTCTTTGCGCTGGTCTACTGGATCCGGCGTGAGGACAAACGCGAGGGCTATCCGGTGGAGTCGCTGCGTATGCGCGGCGTGAAGATGATGGAGGGCTTCCCGCCAATGCCGCAACCGAAGACCTTCACGATGCCGCACACTGGCCGTCAGGTAGTCAAGCCGGGCCCGGAGAAGCCGCAGTACAAACTCAATGCCGAGCCCATCGCGCCCTTCCCGGGTGCTCCGCTGGCGCCGACCGGCGATCCGATGCTAGCGGCGGTCGGTCCTGGTTCCTACGCACATCGTGTCGAGGAGCCCGATCTCACCGACGGCGGCGAGCCGCGCATCGTGCCGATGCGGGTTGCCAAGCACTTCAGTGTTGTCGACCGTGACCCGGACCCGCGCGGCATGCCAGTGCTGGGCTGCGACCGTCAGCAGGGCGGCGTCTGCAAGGAGATCTGGGTGGATCGCGCGGAGCCGCAGATCCGTTATCTGGAGCTCGAGGCCACCGGCGGAAAGCGTGTGCTGCTGCCGATCACCCTCGCCAACGTGCGCGGCAAGAAGGGCGTCGTCGAGGTGGAGAGCATCACCGGTGCGCAGTTCAAGAACGGACCGACGCTCAAGAGCTATGACCAGATCACCATGGCAGAGGAAGACAAGGTCGTGGCCTATTACGGCGGCGGCACGCTGTATGCAACGCCGGATCGGGCGGAGCCCTTTCTGTGAGTGAGTTCGACTCCGAGCCGGTTCACGGCTTGCCGGAGAACTTGCCAGAGGGAGAGGCGCTCCGGTGGCAGGGTGCACCCCAGTGGGGTGCGCTCGCCATTCATGCGTTTCATGTGCGCAAGGTCGCGCTCTACTTCGGCATCCTGATCCTGTTTCGATTCGTGCTTCTGCTGACCGGCGGCGTGACGCTGCCGGCGGCAGTGATGTCCGCGCTCTGGCTGATGACGCTGGCAGTGCTGGCGATCGCGATTCTGTCGCTGCTCGCCTGGCTATATGGCCGCTCTACCGTGTACAGCATTACTGATCGGCGCTTAGTGATCAGGTTCGGAATTGCACTGCCCATGGCCGTCAATATTCCGTTCAAGGTCATCGAGAGTGCAGGCCTTCGGCGCCATGCGGACGGCACCGGCGACATCCCATTGGTGCTCGGCGCTGGTCAAAGTGTCAATTATTTGATCATGTGGCCTAACGTTCGGCCTTGGCGTTTCCTCAACGCCCAGCCGATGCTGCGCTCTGTCACCAACGTAGACGAGGTCGCCGAGATTCTGGCAACGGCCTTGCGTGCCGCGGCAGATTCGGAACCTGAGGAGGCGAAAGCGGACCTCGATGAGCCGCGGGACGCGGCAGCTGGCCAGCCGCCACAACGGACCGGCGTCACTCCGCGGTTGGATTCAGCGCCGGCGGCGAGCCGTTGAGTCGGGGAGCCTGCTCATGAGCGACCCGTTCGAGGGACGACCCTTCCCGCGTGTCGTGCTCATTGGCGCGGCATTGCTGATCGGCTTTGTGATCCTGGCCACCGCGATGGTCAGGATCACGGGCGTGGGCCGCACCGAGATGCCGATGGCGCCGATCGTCGAGAGCCGCCAGCTGCTCTTCGTCGACAATGGCGATGGCACCACAACGGTCAGGGTGCCGGATGAAGGCATCGTGGCCGAGCTGGAATCGGGCACCGACGGGTTCGTCCTTGGCGTCATGCGGGGCATGGTGCGGGAGCGCAACAGCTACGATGCCTCCTTGGATGCGCCCTATCTGTTGTCGCGGCGCGAAGACGGCCGTTTATTGTTCGAAGATCCGCTGACCGGGCGCGTCATCGACGTGCGCGCGTTCGGCCCCACCAATGCCGCTTCCTTCGCGAAACTGCTGCATGGCGCGATTCGTCCTCAGCCAGATTTGCAGCAGGACTAGCCTTGAAGGATCTCGAACCCTGCATCCCAGGTCGAGCGCGATTGGCCCCTGCGTGCTAGTCCGGCCTCGCTGATGCTGAGCTACGCGGGTGCCGTTGCCTATGCGCTGTTCCTTTGGTGGTTCAGCACCGGCGTTATCCTTTATCTCGACAAGCGCCCGGCGCGGACCTATCCCTGGAGCATGCTTGGGGCTACCGCGCTCTTGGCACTGTCGTTGGTGGTGCTCTATCTGGTTCGCGATCATGGCACGGCCTTTAGTGCCTATGTCGGTTTTACCGGCGGCGTGTTGATCTGGGGCTGGATGGAGATGAGCTACTTCATGGGCTTCGTCACCGGGCCCCGAAAGGATGCCTGCCCGCCGGAGAGCGGCGGCTGGCGGCGGTTCTGGCTTGCGATCCAGACGAGCCTCTACCACGAGCTGGCAATTGTCGCCACCGGGCTGACCATGGTCTGGATCACTTGGGACTCGGTCAATCAGGTGGGGACCTGGACCTTTGTTATCCTTTGGTGGATGCGCTGGAGCGCGAAGCTGAACCTGTTCTTCGGCGTACCCAACTTGAACGAAGAGTGGCTGCCCGAACACATCCGTTTCCTGACCAGCTATCTTTCTAAGCGGCCGATGAATCTGCTGTTTCCGGTATCGGTCAGCGTCGCGACGGTGATCATGAGCCTGCTTGTCGAGGCAGCACTCGATCTGCCGGCCACGGGCTTTGCGGCGGTCGCGCTGATGCTGACGGCGACACTCTTGGCGCTGGCTATCCTGGAGCACTGGTTCATGGTCTTGCCGCTCGCCGATGGGGCGCTCTGGAGTTGGGCCCTGGATGCCGGGCGGCGGCGATCCGGCACCGCCGAGCCCAAGGACGATGATGGCGGATTACCCCAAGGCGATTTGGCGGCATCGGGGCGGCCCAGCGACACGGCGGTGCCGCGGATCTTTATCGATTGATCAGCGGCAAAAGGCGAGCAGTCCACGCCATCTGGAAGCAGGGGCTGATTGATGTGCGTCAACGACGCTTGACACCCCATTGGCTACCTTTTCAACATTCAGGCTGGCGCAGCGGACGGCCGACGACTCCGACCGTCTGAAGTCCAGCGGCCTGCCGATCTCTTGGCGACATCGGCTATACTCGCGCCCAGGGGTGCGCAATCGCCGTTGTGACGGACGTTGGCGCGCCGAACGACTTGCGGGTCGTCGAGCTGAACAAAGACGTGCAAAACCAAGCAGTTGTCGCCGAGACCAACTGAGGCCGACTATTATGTCCAGCGTTGCTACCGTGGAGATTTCGCGCGACCTGCTCGAGCGCTTTGCCGAGCAGGGTCCGCGATACGACTATCCGGTCACCCAGCCGACTTGGACGGAGTCCTTCGGCAGCGACGATTACGAGACGGCCCTGGCCTCGGTCGCCCAGCGTCCGGAGGAGACGCTGTCGCTCTACGTGCATCTGCCTTTCTGCCCCGGCCGCTGCCTATACTGCGGTTGCAACACAACGATCACGCACGACAGCGGGCGCATCGACCGCTACCTGGATCTGCTGGATCGTGAAATGGCGATGGTGGCCGAGCGCATCGACGGCGAACGTGATGTGCTGGCGTTTCATCTCGCCGGCGGTACGCCGAACTATCTCAATGACGCTCAACTGACGCGTTTGACCGAGATGGTCGAGCGGCGCTTCCGAATTTTGCCCGACACGGACCTGTCGATCGAGTGCGATCCGCGCCGGACGTCCGCCGGTCAGCTCGACCTGCTGCATGCGCTTGGCTATCAGCGCATCAGTTTCGGAGTGCAGGACCTGGATCCGGTCGTGCAGCGGGCGATCGGTCGAATTCAGTCCATCGAATTGGTTCAAGACGTCTACTGGACGGCCCGAGAGATCGGCTTCGAGGCCATTGGTTTTGACTTGATCTACGGTCTACCGCATCAGACCGCGGAGAGCTTTCAGCGCACCATCGATACCGTCGTCGAACTTCAGCCGGACCGAATCGCCTGCTTCGGCTACTCGCGCAGTACCAATCTGGGGCCCCACCAGCACGCCATCGACGTGCATCAACTTCCCTCGGCTCTGGAACGTCAGCTGCTGTTTCACAACTGCGTGAAGGGCTTTACGTCTTCCGGCTACGCTTGGATCGGTCTCGACACCTTCGCGTTGGATACCGACGAGTTAGCGCTCGCCCAAGGCGAGCGCCGCCTGCACCGAAATTGCATTGGCTATACGGCCAAGCCCTGCGACCAGTTGCTCGGCTTCGGCAGCGGCGCGGTCGGTGAAGTCGATGGTTCGTGCGTACAAAACCATGTCGACCTCGACGCCTGGCAAAGCGATGTCGAGAGGGGTGTGTTGCCGATCGCACGCGGTCACCGGCTTAAGCCCGACGACCGCCGGCGTCGTGACGGAATTGCGCACATGATCTGCAATCTGGAATTGCCGGCGTCGATGGCGAGTGGCTGTCTGGAAGACGAGTACGCGCGGCTCGCGTCCTACGCGGGCGACGGGTTGGTCGAGATGACCGATGACCGTCTTTTCATCACCACGGCCGGCCGCTACTTTCTGCGCAATTTGTGCACAGAGCATGATTCCTACTTCAACTGGGATCGCGCGCGCTGGCACTTCGCGCGTTCCACCTGAGCGCCCGTCATCACGCTGAGGCCGTCGCATTGGACGGATCGCAACAGTCGGATGCTCAGGGTAGATCGGCAGTGGCGCGGATTGGACCAAACGCAATCATTCGCGTTGCCGAGGCGCTGACCAGCCGGCACGGGTCTGCCGACGCAATCTTTGCCGCCGCTGGCCTGTCGCACTATCTGTCGGCGCTGCCCGAAGAGATGGTGGACGAGCGTGAGGTGATTGCGCTGCAAGCGGCCCTGCGGGAACGCCTCGGACATGCGGAGGCGAAGGCGGTCTCGCAAGACGCCGGACGACGAACCGGCGATTACTTGCTCGCCAACCGTATTCCAAAGGGCGCTCAACGAATTCTGCGCGTGCTGCCGCCGCGACCGGCCAGCCGCATACTGCTCGGGGCGGTCGGTAAGCACGCCTGGACCTTCTCCGGCAGCGGCCGCTTCAGTTTCGAGACCGGGCGCCCCGTGCGCGTGGCCATCTCCGGTTGCCCCATCTGCCGCGGTGCTCGGGCCGAGGGTCCGGTCTGCGATTTCTATACCGCTACCTTCGAGCGGTTATTCAGGACCCTGGTCAGCCGTCGCACTACTGTCAGTGAGGTGCAGTGCCAGGCGACCGGCGCTGATGCCTGCGTCTTCGAGATGACTTGGTAACAAGTCCGGCTATCGAGTCAGTGGACGCGTTGTTCCGACCTGTGCGGATGAGATGGGCCCTTCGCCTCCACCAGCGGCAAGGTGGCGTGGTGCAATATCAGGCGCCAACCGTCCGCCGTATGCAGGTAGGTATTGGTGGCCAGCACCCGCGTCAGGTCGTCGTCCCGGCCGGCGGCTCCGATGCGTTCCTCGATCAGGTGGATCGACAGCGTACCGGCATCGAAGCGGTCGAGCACCCGAACCTGTATCCTCGGCATCCGTGCGCCGGCGAAGATCGAGCGCCAGCTCTCAAGCACCGCCCCATATCCGTGCAGCAGGTCACCGCCAGGATGCACGCAGCGCGATTGTTCGCCTTGTAGCCAGACGCTTCCCATCAAACCGAGATCGGTTCGCCTAAAGGCGTTGTAGAAGGCGGACTCCGCGTCGTCCGGGGTCTGGAATTGGGGGCTTTGCATGTTTCGGGCTATCGTGCCCGGCAGGCTGCTGCTTAGGCTGGCTGGAGGCGTCGAGTCCTGTCAGCTGGTACGAGATTTGACAGAAATCGCCCGAGTTGCTCGCTGGTCTCGAGTGTATGGTACCGGGGACGAGACTCGAACTCGTAAGGTGTTACCACCGGTGGATTTTGAGTCCACTGCGTCTACCAATTCCGCCACCCCGGCAGGCCGATCATCATAGCGCTTTCTCGGTCTTTGCAAAAGCGTGACCCACCTGATCGCGCCCGATAAAGAATACCCGAGACGGTTGGCCATTCCCGCGTCGGATCTTGCCCTGTTGCGTCGACTCCATGGTGGCCTCGTCGCCGGCCGAGTCCGAAAACAGGTCTCTATCCAGCCCGCTTACCGCTATCATATCGCCCGTTCTGTCACAGAGGTCAATAAGGAGACAACAATGCGTATGCGCAAGCAACCAATCCTAATGGCGATCCTGGGCGCGGTGCTGCTGGCCGTGCTCTCCGGCACCCTGTATGCCGATGAAGACGACCCCAAGACGCTGTTCTACAACCTGACCACCGACGAGAGCTGGGCCGCCGGCATGGCGCTTGGGCAGGCGTCGATGGCGCAGCAGAGCGGCTATCAAGTGGTGGTCTTCCTCAACGTACGCGGCGTCTATCTCGCACAGGAGTCGCGCGCCCAAGATACCTTCAGCGGCACCGGAAAGACCCCCAAAGAGATGCTTGCGAGTCTGCACGAAAACGGCGCTCGGCTCGTCATCTGTCCAATGTGTATGAAGAAGGCCGGCATTGCCGAGTCGGACCTCGTGCCCAACGTCGAACTGGGTGGTCCCAAGGTCACATTTCCGCTTATGACGGCGGATGATACCGTGGTGCTGAGCTACTGACCGCTGGAGCCCGGGCCGCTCTTGCCGGCCCATACTGTCCATGCGCCGGGCCGACTTCCACTTCGATCTGCCATCGGAACTGATCGCGCAGCGTCCGCTGCCTGAGCGCGCCGCCAGTCGCTTGCTGACGTTGGACGGGCCGAGCGCCGCGATAAAGGACCGGCTGTTCTGCGATCTGCCGACCTTGCTTCGGCCCGGCGATCTGCTGGTTTTCAACGACACCCGGGTATTGCCGGCGCGCATGTTCGCACGCAAGGAAACCAGCGGTCGGGTCGAGATCCTGATCGAGCGGCTTCTGGCGCCGACACGCGCATCTGCACATGTGCGTGCGAGCAAGGCCCCTAGGTCCCATGCGAATCTCTTGTTGGAAGGGGGCGAACGCCTCGAAGTGATCGGACGCGATGAGGATCTCTTCCTCCTCCAGTCGCTCGATGCCGATTTCGCGGGCCTGCTGCGTCGCTACGGTCATATGCCGCTCCCCCCCTACATCGAACGGGCGGACGAGAGTGCTGACAAGGAGCGCTACCAGACCGTCTATGCCAAACGCGACGGCGCGGTAGCGGCGCCGACGGCCGGCCTACACTTCGATCAGCCGATGCTCGAGACCTTGCGCCTGCAAGGCATCGAGATGGCGCGTGTCACGCTGCATGTCGGCGCCGGTACCTTCCAGCCGGTGCGGGTCGATGACCTGGACGAGCATCGGATGCATGCCGAGTGGCTGGAGGTGGACGCCACCGTTTGTGGTCAGGTGCAGCAGGCGCGCGAGCGCGGCGGACGCGTGATTGCGGTTGGTACGACCACGGTGCGCAGTCTAGAGACTGCGGCGGCAGATGGCAGCCTCCGCCCATATTCCGGAGACAGCCGCCTCTTCATCCGGCCAGGCTATGGTTTCCGCGTGATCGACGCGATGATCACCAATTTCCATTTGCCGGAATCGACGCTGCTGATGCTGGTCAGCGCCTTTGCTGGCCATCGGCAAATCATGGACGCCTACGCGCACGCCGTTGAGCGCCGCTACCGCTTCTTCTCTTACGGCGATGCGATGTTCTTGACGCGGCGCGATGCTGGGTGAGCAGGCAAAAAAAAGCGCGGCGGGCGCCGCGCTTGAAGATTACCACCAAAGGAGGATGGAGGAGTGCACTGAAGAACTGCGAATCTTCAGTACATCAACAGTTTCTTAAATACCGATGGATCTGTCAACCCCCAGTGCATCATTTTCTTCATGTGTCGCTTTTAGACGACCCGTCTAGCGCAGGGCGTTGCGGTTCAGGCGGCCCTTGCTTGAGCAGCAGACTCAGCCCTCATCGCCTCGGCGGCAAGCTCTCGTTCGTCCTCGTCCTGCATCTTCACGCGGTCGATCTCCGCGACAATCACCCGTTGTAGACTCGGCTGTGAAGAATCCAACCCAGGCCGCGACTGGAGTCCACCCAATGCAGATCGGCACACCCCTTTCCCCCAATGCCACCCGCGTCATGCTGCTCGGTGCTGGCGAACTCGGCAAGGAGGTCATCATCGCGCTGCAGCGGCTGGGTGTGGAGGTCATAGCGGTCGACCGTTATGCGGATGCCCCAGGGCATCAGGTGGCCCATCATGCGCGCGTCATCGACATGGCCGACGCCGATGCCTTGCGCCGGCTGATCGACGCCGAGCAGCCGCAGATCATCGTGCCGGAGATCGAGGCCATCGCCACCGACGTGCTGGTCAAAGTGGAGCAAGCGGGGTTATGCGAGGTGATCCCGACCGCGCGCGCCGCGCAACTGACCATGAACCGCGAGGGTATCCGCCGGCTTGCCGCCGAGGACCTGGCGCTGCCGACATCCAAGTACGCCTTCGCCGACGACTTCGCCGAGTTGCAACGTCACGCGGAGACCCTCGGCTATCCCTGCATTATCAAGCCGGTGATGTCCTCGTCCGGCAAGGGGCAATCGCGAGTGGAGAGCGCCGACGGCTTGCAGGCCGCTTGGGACTTGGCCATGGCCGGCGGTCGCGTGAACCGGGGTCGAGTCATCGTCGAGCAGCTGGTGGAGTTCGATTTCGAGATCACGCTACTGACCGTGCGCACCGGGCCGGACGCAGCGCAGATCGAGACCCACTTCTGCGACCCGGTCGGCCACCGCCAGGTGCATGGCGACTATGTCGAGAGTTGGCAGCCGCAGCAGATGACTGCCGCAGCCCTTGATCGCGCCCGAGACATCGCTCGCCGCGTCACAGACGCCCTTGGCGGACGCGGTCTGTTCGGCGTGGAACTCTTCGTGTGCGGCGATGAGGTTTGGTTCAGCGAGGTCAGCCCCCGCCCGCACGACACTGGAATGGTGACAATGGCCTCTCAGCGTCAGAGCGAGTTCGACCTGCACGCCCGCGCCATCCTCGGTCTGCCGGTGGATACCAGCCGTGATGCGGTCGCCGCCAGCGCCGTGATCTATGGTGGTTTGGACGCCCGGGGTATCGCCTATAACGGGCTGGCCGAGGCGCTCCGGGTGCCGGCGTCGGACCTGCGCCTGTTCGGCAAGCCCGAGTCCTTCGCGCGCCGGCGCATGGGGGTTGCTCTGGCCCGCGGTGCCGACACCGATCAGGCCCGCCAGCGCGCGGCGCAGGTGGCCGGAGCGATCGCCACTGTTGCTCCCTAGTCGAGGCGCTTGGCACACCTAAGAGACGAAACACCAAGCCGCAATCTAAATCCCCAACTACCTAAATCACGATGCGCGACATCCCCGAGGCCATGCAAGGCATCCAGCTAACGGGGCATGGCGGTTTCGACAAACTACGATTCCGCGATGACATTCCGCTGCCGATTCCCGGACCGACAGATGTACTCATCAAGGTCAGCGCAGCGGGGATCAACAACACGGACCTGAATACGCGGCTGGGATGGTATTCGAAATCAGACGCAGCCGGCAGCGAAGGGGGTTGGTCCGGGGATGCCATGAAATTCCCGCGAATCCAAGGCGCCGATGTGTGTGGCAGAGTCCTTGCCATGGGCGAGCAGGTTGATCGCAGCCTGCTGGATCAGCGGGTCCTTGTTGAGCCTTGCATTTGGGAAATGGCCGGCAGAGTGCTCGATCACGCGCGTTACTTTGGTTCGGAGTGTGACGGTGGTTTCGCCGAGTACACCGTCGTTGCGGCGAGACATGCTCACAGAATCAACAGTGGACTCAGCGATGTTGAACTCGCCTCCTTTCCTTGTTCCTAAACCTTTTCTTTGAAGCACCTTGTCGAGGCACAGAAACAATTCGAAACCAAACGACATATCGGAAAGCTGGTGATCGATATGTCAATCGATGCATAGATGCGGTGCTCCCTTTCTCTACGCGATGGTTTCGATTCTGTCGCCCCAGGCGCTCATGAGGCGGCCTTGTTCCGATAATTCGCCGATTTGGGGCCAATGCTCGCGCATCAGCCCAAGAAAGCCCCGCAGCCTCATGTGTCCAGTCCGGATGTGGGCTCGAGCACCGAACCCGGAGACGCAACGCCGCCGGACAGGTCCTGGCACAGGGCAGACTGCACCATCACCATCACCATCCCGCAACAACAACAGCGGCGCGAAAAAGGATCGAGAGCGCAATCGAGCGGCTAATGTCGAAGGGTACGGCTCGGCTGAAACGACATTTTATCGATAAAAAACAACGGCTTATAAAAGTGGTAACGGGGGAATACTGAGAACAGGGGCTCGGGTTGGGTAGGAAGCTTAGGGCGCTAGTCATTTGCAGCCTATCCAAGGAGACCCATTCGATGTCATCGCATACGATCGCGGCCAGTGCAATCGAGCACGATGCTGACGCCCGATCGCAGTTTGAACATCTGCTGAGCCGACTCAGCGACGAGGAGAACCAGCGGGTAACCCACGGTGCGCTGGAGGCGATGGTGCAAGCCGAAGGCGGCATTTGCGGGGCCGGCGTGAGCTGGTCATTGGCGGATCAGGCTGGCGGGCATCCGTGCCACGCCGGCTCCGCCAGCCCCGGAAAACCGCTCCCGAAGGCTTGCAGCAGAAGCATCCGGTCGCCCGCCAGCCGATCCGGCGGCTCGCATCCTCGGGCACAGGCGATGCGGGCAACCGCGAACCGCTACCCGGCATTGGCATGGGATGCCATCCTGGACCTTTGACGAGCCTGAGTTCCAAGACAGATGCCAACCCGAAATGTCGTATTAACCGAGCATCAGGAAGCCTTCATCGGCGAGCTTGTACGTTCCGGACGATATAGCAATGCCAGCGAGGTGCTGCGCGAGAGCCTGCGAGTCATGGAGCGGCGGGAGTCGCTGGAGGCGGCCAAACTCGCGTATCTGCGTGGCCGGCTGGAACAGGCGGAGCGCGACGCCCTCGCCGAGCGGCTCGTGACCTATGAGCCGGGCCTGCTGGACCGTGTTGAGGAAGACACCGAAGGCGAGTCCACGGGGACTGGAGCGTCGTGAGCACCTTGCGCCTTGCACCGGGTGCGATTGCGGATATTCGCCGCATTCTGCGCCGCAGCAAGGCGGAGTTCGGTCCGGGCGGGGGAGCGCGCTACAAGGCATTGCTCGACCAGGCACTGCAGGATCTGGAAGGGAATCCGAGTCGCATCGGGGTGCGTTCCGTCGCTGATATCCGCCCCGGTTACTTTGTTTACCACGTCAAGTTCAGCAAGCCGAGAGTCACGGCCCAGCCGGGGAGCACGTCGGTCAGGTGCATCGGGCGTGTCGATTCCGGCTCGGACTGCGGTTCGATTCCGAGTTTCTCCTGAAGACTTGTGACGAACCCCTCGATCCGAGACCGATAGGATGCGATGGAGCCTTCGGGCAGCGGTGGTGGATTCGGCCCGAGTGGTTGCACGACTTCGCGTCCGTTCAGGTCCACCGCAATGGACGGGTCGGTGCCATGATCGGTGGCCGGCGCCACAGGCAGCGGATTCAGCAGGCCGCCGTCGACCAGGGCCTTGTCGTCGATCTCCTTGGGCGTAAAGATTCCGGGAATCGAGATCGATGCCCGGATCGCTTCGAATAGATCGCCGCGACTCAACCAGACTTCTTTCTTGTTCCCGAGGTCAGTCGCGACCGCGGTGAAACGCAGCGGCAGATCCTCAATCAGCAGATCACCCACCAGCCCACGCAGCCCGGTCATGATGAGGTCGCCTTTCATCATGCCGCATCGGTTGGTCAAGGAGATGTCCAGGAAGCGCACGACATCGATCACTATTGAATCCGGATTCTTGGGTTGGACCACGAAGCACACGACGAGCACGGGACGCATGTGATCAAAAAACTCTATTGATAATTCCCTTCGTGGCTTTGCGGCTTCGCGTGAAACTCTCGGACTCGGATGAATCACAACCCGGAAGCGTCTGCCGCGGACTGTGGTTTCGGCTCCTCAAACACCCAGGTTACCGGCCCGACTTGGCGCAGCGGTCGCCCCGGATCGCCCGGCCGCTTGCCGAAACGGATCAGTTGTACCAGGTCGGAACTGACCAGTGGGTTGCTGGTGAAGAAGGAATGGCCGAGGGCATCGGTGCGCTTGCCCTGATAGACGATCAGGTCGAAGTGCCCCCAGGTCGCGAAGAACGCCTGCATCTCGGCCGAGATGTCCTCGGCCTGGGACCGTCCGACCCGACGATCGCTGCGGAACAGGATGCGGGAGAGCAGCAACGCCCGATCCTTCGGCGATGCGTAGGTGGTCAGCCGGAAGCCTTGCTCCGCGGCGTCGCCGCGACGCACGGACCAGTTTGGCACCAGGTCCGGATCGGACAGGCCGACACTGAGGCGCTGGGCCGCGATGTCCGCGTCCAGATCCGGCGACAAGAGCACGACGTTCTTGATCGGCAAGGCGGAGAAGACTTCCTCGCCGCGTAGCTGGTATTCGTTCCCCAACGCGCTCAACGCATCCATGGTCAGCCCGGCGCCGCGGCTGTGGGCCAGCAGGTGGATGCCCTCGACGCCGGGCGTTTGGCCGATCATGCGCAGCGTCTTCTTCAAGTGATTGAGCGAGAACGCTGCGGATTCCGTGGTAGTGGTGTACGAGATCAGCGGATTGCCCGACGCAGACGCGGGCCAGGTGAAGAAGGCGCAGACGTCCTCGCGACCGAGGAAATGGCACAGCTCCGCGGTGGTGTAGGCGGCGCTCTCGAAGGTCTCGTTGAAGCCGTGAACATACAGCAGGACCTCGCGGCTCGGCGCACTGGTCAAGCGCTCGGCGAGTTCCTGGTGGAGCCCGTCCTTGGCCGCGCGGTGGCCGTGCGTCGCCTCGGGTGCTCGCTCGATGCGCCGCCCATCGACGACGATGGCGTAGGGCTCACGCGGAAAGCGGCCGAGTTCCGTGGTCTCGCCGAGCCGGAGCTTGATCGTCTTAGTGAACTGCGGGGAGTGGCTCTGTTCCGCTAGCTCGGTCCAGTCCAGATTGTCGCCCATACGCACGGTGGTGCTGCCGAAGGCCAGCGCGCTGCTGCGCTCCTGGCCGTAAGATCACCGTCCTTCCCTACGACCTTGCCTCCGCACTCTGGCACGCGGACCAGCGCGCTGCCTTGGCGGCAACAGGCCGACCGGCCCCCTTTGCCGACGTCCAGATCGCCGCAATCGCGGCCACCAACGGCTTGATCCTCGTCACTCGCAACCTTGCCGACTTTCGCGGATTTCGCGATCTGCGGATGGCGAACTGGTTCGAGCCGTAGAGGAGGCGCAGCGAAGCCAATCGGACAGCAGCCGCACCCAATCATGCAAATCGGTAGAACGATCGCAACGAAGAAAGCATAAGAGGTCCAATGAGCACGAGAAACATCGCGGCATCGCGACATCTTTCTGGGGCCGGAACGCGCGGCCCGCATCGACCCGGCCCGCTCGGCCCTCGATCGCGGCATGAAGATCACCCTGCACCATGATGCACCATGATGCACCGGTGGCCGGCATCGACATCCTCAATGTCGTTTCCGCCGCGGTGAACCGGCGCACGACCAGTGGCCAGTTGCTCGGCCCGGAGGAGGCAATCACGCCGTACGAAGCGTTCCGAGCCGTCACCAAGGACGCTGCGTGGCAATACTTCGAGGAACACCGCAAAGGCACGCTCGAGGCCGGCAAGCTGGCGGACATGGTGATCCTTTCCGAAGACCCGCTGGCGGTCGATCCAATGAAGATCGATCAGATCGAGGTGCTCGCGACCATCAAGGAAGGCAAGCGGATCTATCCGGATCATTCAGGTTGACGGCAGCACGAGTGGGCATGGCTTCCTGGTCGCCTCCTCGTGCAAGCATGTATCGATTCAGGGCCACTTCGAGAAGGGCGTAGCCTGCAAGCGTCTATCGGCAGGCGCTGCGGTCGAGCTTGAGCTGGGCAGAAGGGAAGTGCGGCCGAAACGACAACAAAAGTCCGCGACTTCCGCGCATCATCGCCGCAGAATCGCGATCCACCGATATAGGCTCAGAAGGCTCGCCAGCGATGCGGCCACGTAGGTCAGCGCCGCGGCGGTGAGGATCTTCTTGGCATGGGGCAGGTGCGGCTCTGGCAGATAGTCACCGCTCCTGAGCGTCGGCAACGCCCGGTCGAAGCTGGCGTTCCATTCCACCGGTAAGGTGACCAGATGCACCAGCGTGCCGATCGCGATGCTGCCAATGCCGAGCACAAGCATGGCCATCCCGGACAGCGGCGAGCGGGTCAGCAGCGCCACCACAGGCATAGCCGCCAACGCAAAGGCGCCCAGCTTCTCGGCGACCATCGCCGTTCTGGCCAACGCTGTGCGCAGCAGCAATGGACGATAGCCCTCGGCATGTTGCATCGCATGACCGACCTCATGGGCCGCCACGGTGACCGCGGTCAGCGACCGCCCGCTATAGTTGTCCGGGGACAGGCGAACGGTTCGGTGGGTCGGGTCATAGTGATCCTGGCTCGGCTGGCCTTTCTCCAGTCTCACGTCCAGGCCAAGATCGTCGATTAGCTTGCGCGCCAACTCCGCGCCGCTATGCGGATAGAGGTCGGCCGGCTCCTGGTACTTCCGCATGACCCGCCGCACCCAGAGGCTCGGCAGAAAGGCCATGGCCAGCAGCGCGGCGAAGAGGATGACGTAGAACATAACTCAATGTGACTCAGTGCACGCCGCCGTCCGGCCCTTTCTGCATCGCTCCAATGCTGATTCCAGGCCGCGGTGACGTTCAGCTGTCGAGGCACTGAAGCCGGCGCACCGGCGCGCGACGATCTCCGTGCTGGTCATCGCCTTGACGCGGAAGGCTGGCATCCCGGGCACCGGTACAGTCGCCGCCCGCTGATCTCCAGCCGCTCAATGGTCGTTCCGCAGACATGGCATGGTTGCCCATCGCGACCGAATACGGCGAAGCGGTAGCCCCGGCGACGCTGGCCCGATGCCTTCAATGCCGCGACGAGCGCCTCGGGATTCGTGACGCCACCGCCGCGGTAGGCGCGCCAACCGATCTCCAGTGTTGACCGGGCGAGCCGATTGCGTGTCTTCAGGTCCAAGTCGCGGGGACGCTGCCTCGGGTGCAGACCGGCCGCGAACAGCGTCTCGCTGCGCAGGTAGTTGCCCAGTCCGGCGATGAAGCCTTGGTCCAAGTACAGGGCGGCGAGGCTGCGGTTGCGAAAGGCCGGGTCGTTCAGGCGACGAGCTAGGTCGCGCCAGTGGAGGGCCGGGTCGAGCAGGTCCGGGCCGAGGCGGCCCAGGTAGGGATGGCGCAACAGCCCGTCGGCGTCCAGCAAGGCGATCTCCGACGCGCTGTAGAGAAGCGCGCTGTTGGTATCCGTGTGCAGGGCCACCCGCAGGCTACGAGCGGTGTGCGGCAAGTCGCCGCGGCGGCGCACATACCAGACCCCGTAGAGCTGGTTGTGGGCGTACAGCGTCAAACCGAGGTCGAACGCGATCAGTAGTGCCTTGCCGCGGGTCTCGACGCCGGCCACCCGGGCTCCGGTCAGCTCGTCCTCGAAGGGGCGCAACCGTTGCGGTCCAAAGTGGACCTCGACAAGCGTTTGACCATCGATGGCCGCGGCGATGCGATCCGCGGAGCGACGAATCTCAGGACCTTCAGGCATGCCGTTTTTGTAGGCGTGTTGAGCGGAAGCCATGCCTATCGCGCCGTGCAGCCGCGCCGAATCGGCACTGGCTCATGGCGCCACCCGATTGCTGCAAATCGATGTGCCGCGCGTCTGAGGGGCATCCCGTATTTGCTAGACGAATCGGCAGCAGACTGCGCAAGGCCAAGTGGACTCTGTCGATCATGGGAAATGAGATGGGCGTGCGGCGATAGGAAGCAACCCGCGATCCGCGCCGGTTAGGCCCTATCTAACGCGCTTTGAGATCCCCAGAGTACAGTTCCGGGACCGGATGTTTGCGCCGGCAGGACTCGTCTCCGGAGGGCTTCACGCGGTGCCGAGGAACGGCCATGTTGAGGCCGGAGGTGCCAAGCACCCGATCGCGTGTTCGCGATCTGCTCGTCGGGGGCAAACCGAGCTCTACCCCCGTTGCGCGTCTCTCGTTGGTGCTGGCAGCGAAACCATCGCGCGCCATTGCTCTAGCGGCGGGCCGGAAGCGCGCGGCTCGCGTGGCACCGGCAGCATCTTAGACAGGCTCGAGCAAAACCTGTGCGGGCCGATGGGTGTCAAGAAAATCATCTGCTCCGACCGCTATGAGGACGGGAAATCGGCTGCGGCGGCCTCATATAAGGCCCCAGAAGCCGAGAACGCTCGGCAGATTGCATCAAGCAACCCAATCCTGACGCACTGTTGGAGAAAAACCATGAATCTGGTTCGAAACGTGGGTAAGAAAGATCGCAACATCCGTTTCGCCGCAGGCGGTGTAGCGATCGTGTTGGGCATTATCACCGGCCAATGGTGGCTGGACATCGTCGGCCTCATTCTCTTGGCAACAGCCTACTTCGGCACTTGCGTTGCTTACCTTCCGCTCGGGGTGGATACGTCTAAGGAGGATTCGGCTGGATAAGGCGATCGCGGGCAGGCCTTGCACCTGTCGACGCTTCATTGATTTTTCTTCTTGGAGCACCGCCATGAGCATAACCGGGCTGTGTTTATGGTGGTGCGTCAACGAGAGCGGGCGACAGGAAAATCATCTGGTACGAGACTCGACACGTGCACGGTATGGTTGACCGTCGCATTCTTAAGACCCTCGGCCAGGCGTCATCCGTCGGCACCGGGTCGGCCGCGCCGAAGCGGCCTTGTTTAGGGTGATAATGCATGCTGCGGCCTGGTTGCCGTCATTGTCGCACTATGGCTCTTCGCCATACTGGTTAGCGCCCGCCTGCGTCGGTCTGGTCAACCACCAGATGACCAGCACGGAAACGATGAGCTGCACGATCCCCATAATGGCAATACCCGCCATTCCGAGCCCGCTTGCGGCTCCCCTAAGCGTCGCCTCGTCCACCCCGGCCGCTTCCATTGTCCCAAAACCGAAGACACCGAGCATCAGGCCGAGCATGGTTCCGATCGAGACGCCGAGGGGAATCAACAGGTACCAACCGGGTCTGCCTGTATCGTGCATGCGCCGCCAGCCCGCGGCGAACACAGGCAGGATGGTTGCGAGAGAGAAGATCGGGCTAACGACCTGGGTAGCCGGTGCTTCGGGCGTCCCGAAGCCGAAGATGACCCCGTCGACCATGGTGGCGGCGATCGACCCGATGACGATGAATAGAAAAAACCACCAGTACTCCGGGCGCCGTGCCCGGCCAGAGAATGCGGCGTACTTGCTGAAGCAAGTCTTGATTGCTGCGCTAAAACCCATCTTTACTCCTGTGTTGTCACCATTGGCGACCGTTCTGTTGCTTGTAATCACTGACGAAAAGGCCGATTCGCGGTAGTCCGGCCTGGTCAGTGCCCGGAAGACGCAACCAAGTAGCCGCCAACGAGATCCCTTAAGGGACAGCCGCCGAGGATCTACCTGTTGGCCTTCCAGCCGGCCTCGTAACCGCGTGCGAAATAGGGCTCGAACCGCGAGTCATAGCCGTCGTGGCGCTCGTAGGCCATGCTCATGCCCATCTTGCCATCATCTGCGCCGGCCCTGTAGCCGTCTTCGTAGTATTCACACTCGTTGCCTTTGATGTCCGCGGGGCAGGCGCTGCTTGACTGTGCTTTGTTCCCGATACTGGTTTCCATGGCGCATGCGGTAAACACTAGAGTCAGGGCGCCGGCGAGCAGAGGGTAGTGGATCACTTTGTTATTCATTGCTTTTTCCTGGTTGTTGGTTGCTCGATTCTCTGTTGCGCGCCGACCAAGCCTGAGCTGAAGAAAGACGACCCGGCAATCCATTGGGACCGTTCCCTCGGCGTCCAGCAACAGAGTGCGTTACCGTTGAAAAATTCGAAGGAGGTGCCGTCTGCAGCAGCGCAAGATCACTGCCGGAAGTCGGCTGTGAGATACATTGCGGTCGTTCGAATTGGTTCCGATCCAGGCAACGCCGGGAACTTGCACCCTCCGAATTCTCCGAACCACCAAGGGCAGCTTCCAGCATCGAGCCGTCATCGGTGGTCGACGGAAGGAGGATCAGATCGAGCGGACGCTCACGGTTGTTCAGTCTCCCGGAAGCATGTGACCTTTTTGCTACACGGAGGACCTCCGAGTAGATCCGCTTACTTCCGCTTCTGGCCGTTATGTTGAGTGCTACATAATGGCCGACCCCTGCCGGTCATCGGTCGTCCTCCGGCTGTCAGCTATGCGACGGGATGCGGTCGCTTCCCCGGTTGACGCCCGGAGGCAGCAGACGACCCAGATAGGGCCATAGGCGCTTCGTGCAACGAGGGCGGCACTGCAACCCACAGCGGACATGGAGAGGATTACGCCCAAGACCATTAGATGTCTCCGAGGGCGCCCGCCCGTAAGACGCGATTGCCCTAGTCATCAGGGCTGGCAGGGCCGACTAGGCACAGTCCGCGCGAATCTGGCCGCAACTATGACCAAGGCTCTCCACCCGAAGCCCGGCCCTAAGCCACGGAGCAAGGACGTTCGTGCGGGCGACCTGGAACTTGGCTATCGAGCCCCCAACTGGAAAAACCTTGGGGGTAATCGCTCGTGCCGTTAGCAGCCCCGCTGCCCCCGTGCAGATCGGTCGTGACTTCTCAAAACCATCAGCATCGCCAAACGACCATGTCGAAGACGAGAGCCTATTCCCAACGCCTGTTGCCGCCCTTCCTGGGGGCGGTGCAGATTGCGCAGTCGAATCGCGCGCGAGCGCAGAGCTTCGATGGGGTCAGCTGGGAGATCCATTATGTCCTCAGCGACAGCTCGGCGGATGCGCAGCAGCCGATGGCGTTGGGCTACGCCCTCAACACCGGCTACTACAAAGTGGGCCACTACCAGAACAAGCAACTGACACCCTACCGAGTGCCAGCGTTTCTCGATGCTCGCCAGGTCGCCGATTGCATTGCCGAACTGGCGGAGTTCTTGTCCTCCGCGAAAACGCCCTTTCCCGCCGCGGATGTATTCGAATGTTGGTTACTCGATGCCGCCGATGCGTCGCCGTTGGCCTTGATCTTCTCCTGCTGCGAGGAATCGCAGATACCGACCTATGCTGCGCAGACCAAGTGGACGGCCGTGCCAAGTTCAAAGCTGAAGATCGAACAATCTGACGACGAGCACGCAAGCGGTGAGGCACCGGTCAACCATCGGTTGGAGGAACTGGTCGCCAAACGATCCGGCACCAAGCCGCGCACGGCATGGTTCAAGAGGACGAAAGGCGACGCCAGCGACTTCCCCGCCTTGCTGCTGCGTGAGGACTGGCAGTCGCAAACCGATCACGACCTCTGTCAACGCTATCTGATGCGCAAGGCGCCGCGGCTTTTGGTGCTGCAAGGCTTATCGCACGGCGACAGGGAGCGATTAGAGGTCGCCGCCAAGCAGCATGCCATCGAGGTTGACGAGCTTTTTCCGCTGTATCCGGACGTCAACGACGAGAGCCGCATGGCGGCCTTGCGCGTGGAGGCGCGCTTGCGCCGCCGGACGCCGCAGGGTACCGAGCCGAGCCGGAAGAAGGCCCAAACCAATGCCCCGCTGAGTAAGGAGATGCGTATCCTTGAGTGAGCATGGGGTAGGGTGATGTGGAGTGAACGCAAGTTTTTATTGTGCAATCCCTCCGTTTTCTGTCACTTACGCACTCGGATTCGCGGTACGTCCGCGTCTTCTCGCGCCCCCGTTTTGTTTCAGAGGTAGTCGCCCCGGGTCACAGCGGCGGAAGGTGCTCAAGATCTGGGTGATCCGCGGGGCTCTGGGTGCGGAATGATCTATGCCACGTGCTGGGCGGTGCTGGTGGACCTTAAAGAAAGAGTGAACTGGCGGATCGCACGAAGGCGGGGGGATCTCTGCGACTCGCCCGTTGGTTCGCGGGTCAACTGCTCCGGACGACGACTACGTTGGAAAGTTCTTGGAGAGGTCGGGAACGTAGAGCGCACGCACTGGGCTGCGGGGGCAGACAGCTAATGACCCAGAACGGACGCCGGTACTGCGAACAAAGAAGGCGGCAATGCACCCTCTGCCGGTTGCTGAGCACCATCGCCATGTAAAGTGCATGCTCCCCTGCGCCATCTTGGTACCCAAAGGGTGTCTCGGGCCGTCTCATCTCCCACTTCCCACTCAGTCGAGTGTGGCCTCTCAACTGGAGGTTAGCCCGAGGCGCCTTGCATAGTATCTATCCCGAAAAATGGCGCGTCTGCGCCGCCTGGGTACGGACAGAGGACAGGGCCGTAGGTTGCGGTGGGCTCGCGAACGCCAGCACCGAAGGAAAGCGTCAATTAAGGCGTTGGGGTTCGTTCCTAACTCTATTCACCTACGAGCTGCTTTTTGTCGTCCCCGCCGGCTATGGGCAGCTGAGGCGACGAGCTACCGACGCTCCCTTGTTCGGATCACTGACAGTTGGCCTTGGACGCAGGCACGCAGTGCGCGGTTCGCGCGGCCCAGCACCATCTGCCTACATGCCGATCGACTCATCGCCCGCAGCAGATCTTGTATTTTTTTCCACTACCGCAGGGGCAGCGCTCGTTGCGCCCAGTACCAGGGTACTTCTTGGTAGGACGCCGGACCGATGGCTGTGGCATCCTTTGACTTGGTACATGTTGAGAGGAATACGAACCCGCTGGACCCTGCATGGCGGGAAACATCTCCTGATGGCGGCGAATCATCGGTCTGACGATATCGCGTTGGAACGCCTGGAAATCCTCGTCATCCATCCGCAGGGCAGGTTGCATGCTGGCTAGAAAATCGTCTCTCTTTGCCTCCGGCGTAATCGCGAGGTTCCAGCACATCTGGCTCAGCGTGAGGACCTTCTGAACTTGTTCCGGCGAGCCGTCGGTCGCGTCGATCAACGGCTGTGCGAAGCGAAACATGGCGTCGGCGATGGCGCCCATTGGCAACTCCCTCGGAGCATGGTAGCGGACACGGGCATGGAGCCGCTTACCTAGCGACAACAAGCGCAGGAAAACTCCGCTTAGCTCTTTGCGTCTGATACGTGTAAACGTTGCGGCCGAATCCTGCCGCCACAGCCGGCAGCGGTCAAGGGCCGCTTGTGGCCGGTCGCTGCCGCAAGAGCGAGCCTCAGTGGACGCAAAGGACCCGATTATCGCCGAAGAATTTGCACTCGGTCACAAAATGCCCGCCGGCTAGCGATGTAGGCTAGCACCGAGCGATCACGACCTCCATGAGGCAAGCGCAGACGGACCTGTCGTTCAAGCCCGCGCGACCGATTTGGCATCGGGTCGCGCGGGCTTTCTTCTTTCTGCCCAGCAGACCGATCACCACACGGCGCATCGGGACCTGGCTTGCGCATGAACTGCGGGAGTCGCCAGACTGGTCAGGAACCGTTCACGTTCAGCCACCAGCCAGGCTTGCAGCTCTGCCGAGATCGGACCGCCTTCGGGCATGCCGGTGCCGGCATTGATTCGCGGCACCACGCTTAGCAGGGTGAGCCGGGCCTGGTTTTTCTCCGCCAATGCCACGGCCCGCTCCACCACCCCGTTGTCTCCATCGGAGTCGGTACCCACGCACAAGATGTTAAGGAATCTGTTCACCACATCGTTCCCCGGTTGGAAATGCCTGGTCGACGCCGGCAGCAGCAAGGCCCGAGCACGAGGGGTCAAGCGCTCGTGCTCGGAAGATCGGTCCGTCGTCCTTCGCGGCTGTGCCGGATAATGCTCGTCAGGGCATCGACGGCGAAGTCCACCGCATTGTGTGTCGGATAAATGACGGTTGGCACCCCCAGCCGCTTGAGCTGCAGACCGTCCTCGTCCGCGCGCGCGACAATGGCCAACTCCCCGGTGTAGTGATGGTCGCGCAGTGCCTGCAACAGGCCGCGATTGGAGGCGACGTCCGGCAGGGTACTGACCACCCAGGCGCATGTGGTCAGCGGCAGGGATTCCAGCAGCTCGGCCTCGGTGGCATCGCCGTAGCGGACCCTAAGGCCCTTGTTGCGCCAGGCCTGGGCCGACTCGGGGTCGAAGTCGACCCCCATCACCTCCAGTCCCGCCGCCTCCAGTCCTTTGGCGAAGCGCCCGCCGTAGCGGCCGAGCCCGAACACGATCACGTCCACGGGCTGGATCGAGCCCGCCGCTTGCTCGGCGGCCAGCTCGCGGCGGGGGTTTCGCCGCTCGAACAGCCCCAGCCAGGGCGCGAGGCGCTCATACAGGGGATGGGAATAGATGATCATGTAGGTGGACACCGCAATGGTGACCACACCCACCAGGGTGACCAGTCCGAGGGCCGGCGGACCGACATGGCCCAGAGCGATGCCCATGGCAATGAAGATGATGGAGAACTCGCTGATCTGGGCCACGGTGAGCCCAGCCAGGAAGCCGGTGCGCTTGCGGTAGCCCATGTAGCCCATGATGGCCATGACGATGAGCGGGTTGCCGATCAGCACGAACAGCGACAGCACCAGGGCCGGCCAAAGCTCACCGCCGAGGGTCGAAAAGTCCAACCTGGCGCCCAGGTCGATGAAGAAGAACAGCAGCAGAAAATCGCGGATGCCAGTCAGGCGGGCGCTGATCGCGTCACGGTAGCTGGTGGAGGCCAGGGAGAAACCGGCAAGGAAGGCGCCTGCTTCCTTCGAGAAGCCGGCCCATTCACCGAGGGCTGCCAGGCCGACGCCCCAGGCGATGGCAAAGATCATCAGCAGTTCTTGGGAGAGCGCCATCAGGGACACCGCCCGCGGCAGCACATAGCGCATGAGGACATACAGGGCCGCCGCCGCCAGGGCCACCCGCCAGAGCAACGAGATGACCACCTCCGTTGAGGACTGGCCGTCGCCGCCGCCCAGGGCGCTCACCACCATCATGGCCAACACCACGGCCAGGTCCTGCACGATCAGAAAACCGACTGCGATGCGACCGTGCAGGGCGTCGATCTCGCGCTTGTCGGACAGCAGTTTGACGATGATGATCGTGCTGGAGAAGGTTAGCGCCACTGCCACGTATAGCGCCTCTAGCGGAGTCCTTCCCAGCAGCAGCACCAGGCCGAAGCCGACGGCAATGGTGAAGCCTAATTGACCGAGACCGGTGGCCAGGGCCACCGGGCCGATATGGCGGACATGGGCGAGGTCCAGCTTCAGCCCCACTAGGAACAGCAGCACCGCGATGCCCATCTGCGCGAGCAGATCGATCTGGTCGTGGGCGGAGACCAAGCCGAGCCCCGCCGGCCCGACGACGATGCCCACCAAGATATAGGCAATGAGCACCGGCTGGCGCAGCCGCAGCGCGATCGCCCCGCCGATCGTGGCAATGACCAGCAGCAGGGCGAGTTCGGTGAAATGTTCCTGCATGATTGGTTCTTGCCGGGGCAGGCTCTTGGCGTCAGGACCTTCGCTTGGCGGCCTACCTGTGTCGTTTCGCCGCGGCGACACCCACTGGCGGTCAGGCCGCCGCGCTCAGACGCAAGCGCAACCGCTTTTCCAGTTCGATGATCACGAACAGGGCCGCTCCCACGGCCAGGATGAGCAGGGCGTCGCGCAACGCAATCGACTCCGTCTCGAACGCCGCCTGCAGCGGCGGCAGGTAGGTGATGGCGATCTGCCCGACGACCACCAGGGCGATGGCCATCCACAGCACACGGGTGCCGCGCACCCGCTTCCAGCCGAGCTTAGGGCTGTACATGTTGCGGATGAACAGGAGATGGAAGATTTCCATCATCACCAAGGTATTCATGGCGATGGTGCGGGCCAGATCGATGGAATAGCCCTGCGCCACCGCATACAGGTAGATGCCAAACACGCCGCCTAGGAACAGCGCGGCCACCAGCACGATATGCCAGATCAGATCGCGGGACAGCAGTGGCTCGCCGCGGGGCCGCGGCGGTCGGGTCATGATGTCGTTCTCGCTGGGCTCGAATGCCAGCGCTATGCCCAGGGTCACGGCGGTGATCATGTTCACCCACAGGATCTGCACCGGGGTGATGGGCAGGGTCAGCCCCAGCAGCAGGGCGAGGATGATGGTGGAGGCCTCGCCGGCATTGGTGGGCAGGGTCCAGCTGATGACCTTCTTGATGTTCGCGTACACCGTACGTCCCTCGCGCACAGCGGCGGTGATGGAGGCGAAGTTGTCGTCCGCCAGCACCAGCTCGGAGGCCTCCTTGGCCGCCTCGCTGCCTTTTTGGCCCATGGCGACACCGGCGTCCGCGCGCTTCAGTGCCGGGGCATCGTTGACGCCGTCGCCGGTCATGGCCACGGTCAGGCCGTGCGTCTGAAGCGCCATCACCAGCCGCAGCTTGTGCTCCGGACTGGTGCGGGCGAATACGTCGGTGTCCAGCGCCTGCGCCGCCAGTTGGGCATCGTCGAGCCGGTCGATGTCGATCCCGGTCAGCACCCTGTCCGGGTTGCCTAGGCCGATCTGCCGGCCGATGGCGGCCGCCGTGGTGGCATGGTCGCCGGTGATCATTTTCACCCGGATGCCCGCCGAATGGCACTCGGCGACGGCGGCGACGGCCTCGTCCCTGGGTGGGTCGATGAGACCGACCATCCCGAGCAAGGTCAGAAAGCCGTCGATCTCCTCGTGCTCCAGCACCGTGTGCTCGGCGGGCATGGGTCGCGCCGCCAGGGCGAGCACGCGTTGGCCTTCGGCAGCGATCGCCTCCGCCCGCGCGAGCCAATCGTCGCGGTCCAGAGGTGCCGTGGTGCCGGTCTCGTCCATCTGCTCGCCGCACATGGCGAGGATGCGCTCCGGGGCGCCCTTGACGAAGACGCGCCCGTTGCCCTCATGGTCATGGTTCAGCGTCGCCATGAAACGGTGCTTTGAATCGAACGGGATCACGTCCGTGCGTGCCCATTGCCCGCGGGTCTCGACCCGATCCAACCCGGTCCTGCCGACAAACGCCAGAAGGGCCCCCTCCATGGGGTCTCCCTCCACGATCCATTGGCCCTCCTGGTTGTGTAGCTCGGCGTCGTTGCACAGGACGGCCGCCAGCGCCAGGTCCGACACCGCCCGGAGCTCCGCTGACGACAGGGTCTCGCCGTCCAGCGTGAAGCGGCCCGCGGGTTCGTAACCGGTACCATCGACGCCGTACCGCTGGTGCGCGATGAGCACGCTGGTCACGCTCATCTCGTTGCGGGTGAGGGTGCCGGTCTTGTCCGAGCAGATCACCGACACCGATCCCAGGGTCTCGATGGCTGGGAGGCGGCGGACGATGGCGTTGCGCCGGGCCATGGCCTGCACCCCGACTGCCAGGGTGATAGTCAGCACCGCCGGCAGCCCCTCGGGGATCGCCGCGACCGAGAGGCCGACTACGGCCATGAACAGCTCGGCGAACGGATGCTCCAGCACCAGGTGGCCGAAGCCGAGAAGCAACCCCGCCACGGCAAGAATAAAGACGGTGAGCCATTTGGCGAACACCGCCATCTGCTGCACCAGGGGGGTGGTGAGGACCTCCACCTCGGCCAGAAGACCGCTGATGCGTCCGATCTCGGTATGCTTACCAGTGGCTACCGCGACACCCATGCCCTGACCGCTGGTGACGGTGGTGCCGCTGAAGGCCATGCAGGTGCGGTCGCCGAGGGCCGAATCGGCCGTCACCGGATCGGTGCCCTTGTCGACGGCGACGGACTCGCCGGTGAGGATCGCCTCCTGGATCTGCAGGGCGTGTACCTTGAGCAGGCGCAGGTCCGCGGGCACCTTGTCGCCTGCCTCCAACAGCACGACGTCCCCGGGCACGACCGCCTCGCCGTCCACCATCCGGCGTACCCCCGCGCGAAGCACCGAGGCGCGCGGGGCGAGCATGCCGCGGATCGCGTCCATGGCCTTTTCCGCTTTGCCTTCCTGCACATAGCCGATCAAGGCGTTGATCAGCACCACGGCCAGAATTACCCCCGTATCCACCCAATGAGCCAGTAGGCCGGTGATCGTCGCGGCACCCAGCAGCACGTAGATCAGGATATTGTTGAACTGAGCGAAGAACCGTCTCCAGGCGCTCGGCCGGGACGGCTCCGGGAGCTTGTTGGACCCGTATTCGGCAAGCCGCCTCTGAGCCTCGTCAGCCTGGAGACCGCTCATGCTGCTGCGAAGTGCGGAGAGGACGTCTTCCAGGCGGTCTTCATGCCAGTGTCTTTTCATCGGAGTCCGCTTCAAAGGAGGGCACCCACTGCCACGTGTCGGAGCCGCAATCGGAGCCGGAAGGCGAGGGTGAGGTGCGATCCATTACCACGTATAAATTGTGACAATGGTGGGTAATCCAGGTTCTCGCCATCGAATCGGCTTTATCGATGCGAATGAACGGTTTCTTGCCTGAACTGCCGGAAATTGGCACTCACCCCCGGCGCGGCACAGACCCGCCGGCTCTGGGTTCCGGGGACAGGGTTCCGGGGACAGTATATGTAGCTCGTAAACCTCGGTCGTGTCAGCTGTCCACCCAATGGCGGACGCCGGCCCGCGAGGCACCAGTGCCCGGAGTTGGCCGACACCTACCGATCGGCTTCCGACCGCCGGCGGTCCGCTTCCTGGCACTCCCCTGACGTTCTCCGGCTGTCGGCTGGCGGCAGTTCCCGACCCACAGCAGTCACAGCGCGGCAACTCCTGAAGGCTTGGAATGGATCGGAAAACCGGACCCTCTCCACGCCTGCGGCGTAACAGTCGGTTCCAAAGATGCCCCATCGGCTCAAACTGGCGCTACCTCCGAGTCACGACCGATGGCAATGGTTCAATATGTGAGCCGAGAGGAGCCTCCATTTTCGAGTATCATCCTGTCCAATAACCCAAGCGACGAGAAGACTGAGGTTTACCATGTCGCAGCACCTGAGAGCGATCTACGAGGACGGCGTGTTTCGCCCGCTGGAGCCGGTACGGCTCGCCGAGCATCAAGAAATTACCCTGGTCTTAGAAACCACCGAAAACGTGGCGAGCACGGCCGACGACGAGAGACCGATCTGGGAGGCCGCGGCGGCTTTGGTGGGTGACATCCCGAAGGATGCACTGAGCGCCCTTCCCACCGACGGCGCAGCCCAGCATGACCACTACCTCTACGCCGCCCCCAAGCGCGGCTAATGCGCCGCGTTTTCGCCGATACCTTTCTACTGGATCGCCCTGCTCAATCCCAGGGACCAGGCACACGACCTTGCGGTCAGCGTCAGCAAGGGCCTTGGTGCTGTAAGGATCGTCACCACCGAGGAGGTTCTCACGGAACTCCTCAATTTCTTCGGCTCGCGTGGGCCCCACCTTCGCCGCGCGGCCGCCGGACTGGTGGAACGGATGCAATCGGATGCGACGATTGATGTCGTCGCACAGACCCATGCGAGCTTCCTGGCCGGTTGCGTGCTCTACCAGGCACGTCCCGACAAAGGCTACAGCCTGACCGACTGCATCTCCGTGAACGCTTTGCGCCGCGACGGATTGATCGAGGTGCTGACAAACGACGAGCACTTCACGCAGGAGGGATACTGCTGCCTGCTCCGGGATTAGCCTCGCTTACGCGCTGGCCGGCACCATCCGCCAGGCAATCACCCGCTCGCGAATCCCGGTCCAGTCTTGCTCCCCCTGCCGCACCACCAGCACCGAGCGCCCTTGCCGGGTCAACCGCGCCAGGGTCCGCCCGAACAGCCGCACGGTAGGCCGAACAGCGCCCGGCGGCGATTCTCGCGCAGCGGCTGCAACCCCAGCAGCCGCGCCACCGGCGCATCGCGGCGATCGTACAGCTCATAGTAGGCGCCGACCTGAAACAGCAGCGCATCGCCGGGGAACCGACCACGCACCCAGGCGTACTGCACCCGCACGTTGGTCAGCGCCTTCGGCATGCGCCAGCGGGGCGCAAGCCGATGGGCTCGCCGCGTCGCACGCAAAATACTCCGCAAGCCAGGCATGCTGGCGCCAGAGCGTCTGCCACAGCTTGAAGGCATTGGCGCGCTTGAAGTGCCCGAGGTAAGAAGCCAGCACCGCCTGCAGCCGGTCGAGGTCCGCTGCATCGAACCGGTAGGTCGTCACCCCCCGCCTGCTCCAACACCATGAGTTCCCGGTACGCACGCAGCCGCGCCTTCAGCGCCGCCACCACGCGCCGGCGCACCAGCCGGTAGTCCCGCCGCACGATGTAGCCGAGCAAATCCACACCGTCCGACACTGGCCGCAGGCGCTCGCGCGGGTTCAGCTCCAGGGCCAGTTCGGCGTCGAGATACCGCTCGATCTGTCGCCGCCAGTACAGCAGCTCGTCGCGGTCCGTCGACAGCAGCACGAAGTCGTCGCAGTAGCGGATGTAATGGCGACAATGCAGCCGATGCTTGACGAACTGATCCAGCCCGTTCAGATAGACGTTGGCGAAGAACTGGCTGTTCAGATTACCGATAGGCAGGCCCTTACCGGGCTCGCAGCGCAGTAGGCTCTTATGGGATGGCACCTGTTCCAACTCGCCGGGCGCGCCCTTGACGATGTGGCCGTCGGTGCAATCGTGGAACACCAGCAGCTCGGTCAGCCAGCGGGCATCGTCGTCGGCGATGTGCGGCGCCAGCAGCCGCCACAGGATCGCCTTGTCGATGCGCATGAAGTAGTTGCGGATATCCAGCTGCAGGTACCAGGCAGGCCGCTGGCCGTTGGCCGTGACCTGACGGATGAATCGCTGCAGTGGGTCCACCGCGGCATGCACACCCTTAACATCACGATGACGGCTTGGTTGCTGGTGCTGACCACGACGGTGCTGGCGGCAACGCCTCCTGTGGAGGCGACGGAGCCGTCGCCCGACCTCGCGCCCGAGGAGGTGGTGCGAATGCAGGTGGAGTGGCTGCGTACCAACGACGCGGACGCCCATGGCATCGCGCAGGTGTTTGCGTTTGCCTCGCCAGCCAATCGCGCGCAGACAGGCCCTTTGGGGCCGATTCACAGCGATGGTGCGCTCCGCGCCGTACGCTGCGTTGCTGGGTCACCGCAAAGCGCGATTCGGCGCCATCGCCATCCCACCGCAACGCAGGCACGGCAGCGCGTGACGATCGTCACCGGCAACGACGAGACCCGCGCCTTCCTCTGGGTGCTCTCCCGGCAGACGGATGACGGCTGCAACGGTTGTTGGATGACCGATGCCGTGGTCCCGCTCGGACCGGACGACGACGCCGATGGCATCGAAGCCTCAGGGGTGGTGACAAGACCTGCTCACCTACGCCTGGCGCGCCGCCCACGGTTTGACGGAGAACCTCGGGGCGCCTCGACGCGAAGCCTCGGGCTGGCGCGGGTTCGCGTCAGGGCTTGGGGCGGGACGACGACTGACTTGCCTGTTGCGAAGGCTTGGGGTTTATGGGGTTTCCCTTGCGAAGTGTTGCCTGAGCAGCAATTGTCCATGCCAGGCGACGAGGTGAAAAGATTTTGTCAAACCAGACGAATCGCTTTTCCACCATCGTCGAAGTTCAGTCCAATGCGTTTTAGGTATTCGACTCATGTCCCAGTCCACAAACCAGATCAACCACACCCCGCTCGTCATTCTCGGCCTCGCCATGGCGCTCGGGCCGCTTACCGCGCTGTCGCTCGGCTCGCGCTTCGCTGACGAGGAGACCTTCGCTCGCGCCCAGGCCGGGGCCGAGAACATCAAGCGGCTCGAGCTGCAGGCGGAAATGGCCAGTGCGCCCGCCCAGCCTGTCGAGGACACGCCGGCTTTGGCCGATGCGATGACGGTGGCCAACGACGGCGACTCGTGAAGCGCTGGCGATCTGGGCGACTGCGCTCGGACTGCTGCGCCGCGACAAACCCCAGCGAAAGATGCTGGGGTTCGCTTGGTCGTAATAGGGAGGCAGGCACTAACACGATGTTGATGCCTCACGGGATCGGAGGCTATCCGAGACCGAGACGATGGAGCGGCGCGCCTGGCACCGCACGAGCCGCTACGCTGCTCTTTGCTTCCGTTGGGCTAGCCCCCTTCGCCCGGCACTGCGGTCCACATGCCACCCCGTGGCATCCCCCGGTTCGGCACGCACCTGCATGCTCCGTGGGCCTACCGCGCCCGGCGCTTCGTTTGTCGCCGCCCGCCCCACGAGGGGTGACCTACAGAGCTTGCGACAGGTGCTGCTCACATGTCAGCATTGCGCAGACCGCAATGGGTGTCCAAAACGCTGTGGCGGGACGCGCGCCGGCGGTTGCAGCGATCTCATTGCCGAGGGCTCACCTCGGTGGACAGGTGACAGTCCTACCGCGGTGATGGCACGCAACCTCAGGCGCTCACGAGTGTGCGCGTGTGCTTGCGGGCTCGGCACACGAACTTCTGTCCTTAGCTGACGCCGAGCGCAGCTCCTGCGACGCATGTGCGCGGGTTCCGAGCATGTGCGCGGGTTCCGAGCGGCCAGCCACCTCGCCTCAGTGCCGGTTCGATTGTGAGACGAGGCGCGCTGCTACTTAACAGTAAGTGTCAACACCAACGACCCGCGCCTCGGGCGGCAGAACCGGCCCGTGCCGACGACCCGCGGATCTCATGGGCAATTGCCAAGGACCGACGCGCCAGCCCATGCAATCGACTCGGGGAAACAGCCTGATGGTGAAAGCCCAAGCGAGTATCGTTATTGCGCGACCGGCCGAGGCGATCTACGAATTCATCGCCGATGACTTTGCGCGCAATTACAAGCGCTGGGCTCCCGAGGTCCAGCGGCTCGAGATCCTCACCCCTGGGCCACTGCGGGTGGGCAGCCGGGCACGCCAAGTGCGGGTGGACCAGGGCCGGCGCACCGAGACCACTTTCCGCGTCCGGACCTTGGAGCGTCCTCGCCGAATTTGCTTCGCCGAGACGCGCGACCAGTTCCGTATCGACTATTTATTAGAGACGGTGCGTGGCAAACCGGACGGTGACTGCAGCCGCCTCACCTTCGGCTTCCAGCTCACCCGCATCGAGCTTTACATGCGGCCGTTCGAGAAGCTGATCCGCGCAGCCGTCCAGGAGGGCGCAACCCGCACAGTGGGCAACATCAAGCGGCTGGTGGAGGGCGAAGTACCCGCCAGCGGCAACCCGAAGGCATCGACGCCCTGACCACATCCGGTCGGCCTGCATGCCTCTAAATAAACTCGATACGAGCAACGCATCATGGAATTCGTCGCGGAGAAAGACCCCGGCCTGATCCCGTTCGTCCTGTCGCAGATCCTGGACACGGTGGTCACCGGCATCACGCTGTCCGACCCGGACCAGCCGGACAATCCCGTCGTCTACGCCAACGCCGCGTTCGAGATGATCACTGGCTACGAGCAGGATGATATCATCGGCCGCAACTGCCGATTCCTACAGGGGGAAGACCGCGACCAGCCTGAGATCGAGCGCATCCGTGAGGCGCTGCGCACTGACGAACCGGTCACTGTGACGCTGCGCAACTACAAGAAAGATGGAACGCTCTTCTACAATCGTTTCACCATACGACCCCTGTTCGATCGCGACGGGCGGGTGATCTACTACCTAGGGGTGCAGTACGACGTGACCGAGCAGGTGCGCGCCAGAGAGGAACTCGCCCGGCTCAATGCTGTGCTGGAGGCCGCGGGGGAAAAACCGTGACACGGCGAATGAGTAGACAGGGAGCGCGAGGAAATTAGCACCGCAGAGCGAAAGCAGCCACATCAGGCGGCGGAGCTTTCAAATAGTCGCTGGACCTCGCCGAATCTCGCACGGCACAGACCAGAGAACTGCATCCCTGCAACTGCCGCCTGTTTGACATGCGATGAGAGCAGCGGACCGATGCGTCGTTGGGCGATTTGGCGGAGATTTGACGCAATATTGCGCCACGAGAGAGATCAGCGCTAGACCCGACGAGCAATCCCTCAGGTACCGTTCCGCGTTGGCTTAGTCGTATTTTAGCAAGCGCCCAGGATGACCGCTATTGGCCGACTGCTGCCAGTGAAGGACGCGCCTTCGAACGTCTGCTGTGCGCCACTCTGCGGGCGTTGGATCGCGTGGGACGGACTGGCAGGAATCGCCCGGATCTTTGACATTTTGCAGCGCTGCACCGAGCACCGACGCTATCGCTGAAGATCGCCACTGTGTGTCCTTCGCGATGTACTTCGATGGCGCCGCAGCGGAGTCTGGGCGTCAGGACGCGATACCCTCGCACGGACTCACTCTCGGATCGCGGTAACCGTCCTGTCTGGCGCCAGTGAGCACTCGAAAGTCTCCACCGTGGCGCCGGTCATCGCCCGGATAGTGATGTGGGTCTCGGATGCCTCGGCGATGCCCTCGTACTGGCTGCCGGGCGGCAGGGCGGGCTGATGGGCCTCGAAGCAGGCCCGACCCAGGGTTTGATCGACATCGGGCGGCGGCGATTGCGGACCGCAGCCGGAGAGTGCCGCTGTTGTCAGGGCAACGCAAACGACAACGCCGAGGACGTGCATGCGAAGACTCCCGTGGGTTCTTTTGCTGCCGAAGTGTAGGCGATTAGAGGTGCGGCGTCGCCTGCTTGCAGCGATTGGGGGTAGTGATCCGACGTGGGAATGTGCCTTAGTGGCCGAAACGAGGCGCATGTCGGTGCTGATGCGGGCGTCTGATCCTGGCCGGACTGAGATGTAACCGCTCGTCGCCAAAACCGCGTCAACGCAGACAAGCGTCCTCTCCCCGTACCATTCCTGCTGCAAGCTCGCAATTTACCGCAGGCCCGAGATGCGACGTTCAAGGATGGCAACAGGGTGATGTTCGGATTCGTGGCCAATGTTGGGGCTCCCTAGCTCCACCAGTGAGCTACGGGAGACTTTAACCCCGCTTGCCACTTTTGGCACGGGCGACGTCCGAATTTAGCGCACAATTGCCGGCCGAGCGTTGCCTCGCAAAGGTCTGCGTTGTGTCAGGCTGGGGGCTTTGCCCAGCTCACGGCCAGAGGAAGCTTCCGATCCGTAGCACACGCCGGGCGTCGGGATGGCGAGCGGCCACTCCCGCCCAGATTGTGTAACATCGCCGCGAAATTCCCGCAATCGGGGACAGTGCGCTGCAGTCCGCATAAATTCGCTAGCGCCAGGAGATCGTAGCCTGCTTCTTGCCCCAAGCCTTGGCGGCATCGACATCTTCGCCCATGTAGATGTCGATCCTGTCGGTCCAGCGACTGTGCATCGTATCCAGAACCCTGTAGGTGCCGCGTTGACCTTCGATCCTGACTTTGGTGCCCCGAGTCAGCCCTCGCTCGACAAGGTCGCGAGAAACGGCGATCGCCTTCATGCCGGGTTTGAGCTGGTCGCCCCAGGCCGCCACGGTCGGATCGCCATCGGTCTGCTCAGGCATCGAGTTATAGGCCGTGGCCGTGACCACCGCCGTGTGGCTGTCGCGGGCTTCGTCGGAGCAGCTGAGAAGCGCGGCAGTGAGGACACAAACCACGACCGCAAGGAGCCAGCGATGCGCTTGGCCGTTCATGGAACCCCCTTTATTCATGTTCCAAGAAAATCTCGTGGGCTACATACAGCCGTCGAGCGGTGCCTGCGGCGCCGACGCGCGCGAGGCAACAATTCTAGCGAACAGCCGCACGGACAGCTCACCCGCGACCCATGTCGCCCGTGCGGTAGGCACCGGATACTAGCCGAGCTTGCTCTGCAGGGACAGCTTACGACCCAGGACGGCCCTCGGCTTTACGAACGTCGACGGCGGCAATGCAGCCCACAGCGGTCATTGTGCGGATTACCTCCGACGTCGCCGAGGTCTCCAGGGGCCGCCCGAACGCGACCACCTGCTTGGGACAGTGCCACGGAGCCGATGCCGGACTGGGACCTCTTTGGCCAGTCCGAGCCCGACTTCGAGTTTGACCAGCGCGTTGCCTGTAACCGTCGCCTCTCTGCTGCTGGAGACGGTGCGGTCGCCCTCGTCTCGTGGCGGTTCGCTGTGCCGCAGATCCTCGCCGCAGCAATCTGCAACAGGCGCCCTTGCAACGCTCGCAATCCCCGTCAGCCGTGCCGCGCATGTTGACGGCTTATCTCGCCACCACTAGCCTCCACTCTCAGGCCGTATCTAGATCCTCAGGGTGGTTTGGATTGCCGATCCGTCGCTGCAGCCGGGGATCGAGCCGGTCCGCAATACCTTCGTCTCGCTGATCGGTTACCAGGACCAGGGATACGCGACTATTCCGATCTACTGACCTTCGTCAGAGGCCTGTTGATCGGGGCGAGTGCGAACCGCGCATCAGGGCAGAATGAGCGCGTCCCCTCTGTGCCGACGCGCCGCCCACGGGAGTCATGCCAAGGTCGAGGCGGCGCGGCTTGCCACGAAGACCGCCAGCGCCAGCAGCAGCACCGCATACACACGCTCCACGAAGACCGCATTGCGCTGAAGTCTGGCCAGCAGGCCGGTGCGCACCATCATGAGGACTACGGCCGAATACCAGGTGGCGTCGATGCCGCCGATGGTGAGCACCAGGAGGGCCTTGGCGCCGATGCCCTGATCGGGGGTGACGAAGGGCGCGAACAGCGCCAGCATGAACACCGCGAGCTTGGGATTGAGAAAGGCGATCATGAAGCCGTCGCCGGCCGCTGCTCCAAGGTTCTGATGGCGGCGCGCGTCGGTCTCCGCTGTCTTGATAGGCGCCTGCCGACGCAGCGCACTTCGCGCGAGGTAGACGAGGTATCCGGCCGCGGCGAACTGCAGCAGGGCGAAGAGCTTGAGCGATGCGGTGAGCAGGGCCGCCAGACCGGCGACCGTCAGCACGGCATAGAGCCCGACCGCGAGGCCGTGGGCGAGGGCGGCGGCCAGCCCCGCCGGATGCCCGCCGCGTAAGGTGCTGCTAAGCACCACCGCCAGGCTCGGGCCAGGCGTCATGGCGCCGAACAGGCACAGCAGGGCGAGGGAGAGCCAGGCTTCAATGGACACTCGGGATTACCAGCAGCGCTGCAGCGGCAGTTTGCAGTGCTGGGCCGGGGTAGCGCGGACGGATTGGGGTACCGGCCCCGATCAGCGCCGACAGGCGGGCGGCGCCGCTTGCTCGTGCAGGACGCCGAGCGCGTCGAGCACGTCGGCGGCGAGCACCCGCTGGGCGGTCTCGAACAGCCCCGCTTCCTCGAACCGGATATGGGCAGCGAGGGCCTCGCCGAAGCGCTGCGGCGCCGAGGGATCGGCGCTCGCGATCAGCCGCCGCAGCTCGGCATGCTCGGTCAGCGTCCGATCGACCAGGACATCTTCGCCGGCCGCTCGCAAGGCCGGCAGCAGCCCCTGCTCCTCGAGCTGGAAGTGGGGCTCCAGCTCGTCGGCGAAGCGCGCCTGCATCTCCGTCCAGGCGGCGCGGCGTTGGGTCGCCTCGGTCGTTGCCAGCTCGCGTGCCCGTTTGGCCAGCACCAAGCCGGTGTGGTGATCGCGGGAGAGGCGCACGAGGTTCGGATCGCGTTGCATCTTAGGTCTCACTCAGTGGCGTTCGGTGAGAACGCCGAAAGTCGACGACAAGCCAGGGAAGATACAACACCGCGAAGGTGAGCAGCGCGGTCGCGAAAAGCCCCGCCAGATACCAAGGCCAGGGCCCGAACCAGTCGAGCAGCGACGGCTGCATCGGCTTGGCCATCAGATACATGAAGTTGGTGCCAAGGAGCAGATTGAGCAGGAAGACCGCGGCGGCGAGGGCAAGTGTCATCGCCGCGACGCGCAGGATCGACCGCGGGTACGGCCGCAGCTGCAGCGCGAGCGTGGCGTAGACGACGCCGATTACGACCAACCCGTGGCCCGCGAAGAAGAAGAGGAATGCGGCGCTCGGGAAGCCCTGGAAAAGTTCCGGCGTGACCAAGGCCTGAGTGGTGCCGCCAAGTCCCCAAAAATAGACGATCTCATAGATTCGCGGAGAACGCGTAATCAGAACCCATGCGGTGAAGAAAACCGAGAGGGTGCAGAGGTCGAGTGGCAGCAGGTGAAGGCCCGGGCCCAGCGAGCGCCAAAGCCAAGCCGCCTGGGCGACCTCCTGGGCGAGCAGCAAGGCGCCGAGCAGCCAGGCGACGGGCGCGACTATGCCTGGCGCGCGCCGGCGCAGCAGGAGCGGCAGCCCCAGGGCCAGGGCGGCGATGACGGAAAGTGCCAGTAGATGGGCGGTGCCGAAAAGCTGAAAAGGCATCGGATGCTCGAGGTCAGGCCGACGGGCAGCGGTCGGTGAGGCGACATGGGCTTGTTTCAGGGCCGCTGACGATGGCTGACGCGCCCTGAACCCTTGCGAAGGGCTTCACGGCTGCGTCCGTGCCGCCGACGGTCCCGCGCCACTCGGCAAGCCGAGCCGAGAGACCGGGCGAATCACCACGTTCGCTGGTGATCGGAATCAAGAATAGCCCTTCTCATCGGGCTGCGGGGCCGCGTCCGCGAAGCCGTTATGCGAGAGGGCTCCGCAGCCCATCTGGTCGATCATGTCATTCCACCGCTGCCGGTGCGCCAGTAGGTCCTGTCGGTGCCCAAACGGCTGCGCTGTATATTGAGCGAGAACCGCAGGCCCTCAGCGCCGTATTGCGAATGCTTACTGCGCGTGCTTGCGGCCCATCTGTGCCGGAGCAGCGGCCGAGTCTTTTCGCGCGAGCGGATCGGATGGCTCAGCGCTCGTTTCGGCCGTCCGGGTGGCTCGTGCCTTTGACAGCGTCGACTTCGCCGGTGACGAAGTCGTTTGTCATATAGATCACGACGTCTTCGGTCGGGAGTACCTTTGCGACCGTGCTGCCGGCGACATTGAGTGCGATGTCGTGGTTTGCCGTTGCGGTGGCGGTGGCGTCGCTGACGACGACGACATCGTAGCCGCGGGAGTTACCGGCGTAGGCGGTGCTGAGGATGCACTCATCGGTCCATAGTCCCGATAGGACGATCGTGTCGATGCCGACGGCTTTCAGCTTCTCGTCGAGGTAGGAGCGTCCGTGCTCGTCGAAATTCCAGAACATGTCCAGGTGCTTTCCGTGATAGAACCAGCCGTCCGAGACCTCTTGCTCCGTCGGCGCGATCTCCGCGAGCGGCTGCATGCCGGGCGCGCCTTCGAAGATGTAGACGGCGTTTTCCGGATCGTCAGGGCGTAGACCCTTGGGGCCGTACCACCGGTCCATCGCATTGCTGATCCCGTCGTCGAAGGTTCGGGTCCAGGCGCTCCACATGATGCAGACGCCGTCGCTCGTCGCCCCGGCCGCGCGGAACGTCTTCACCAGTTGCATCAGATTTGGCAGGATGCCGCCGGCATAGGGGCGGTACTCTTCCTGACAGTCGTCGAGCAGCAGGGCGATCCGGCGCGCTCGATCCGCGAGTTCCCAGGAGGCCCAGAAGCTGAGCGGTTGACCGTGGGGGCCGCCGGGGGTCTTGCTGAAGTTGTGCATGGGCTGGAACGCCAGGCCCATGTCCCGATACCGCCGCGGCTCCGTCAGCGCTTCTTCGAGTGTCAGTATTCGGTCGTCGGCCGTGTTCACGGTTGCGTGCTCCTGTGGGCAAGTGGATCCAGGGTTCGGAGTCGACTGGGCTGCCCACGGCCGCGCGCAACCAACTCCAGGAGGTGTCGCGAGTCGAGCAGCCATTTCGCCGGCTTCGGCGATTTCTGTAGACAAACGGTGCGCCTGGTGTGTCATTCCGCAGCAAGCGACAGTGTTGACGGCTGCGACCGCGTCGGCCTCTCACAAGAAACGGAAGCCGAATATCTCCTTGAGTGCGGACAACCCAAGCGTCGGCAAGGCGGCCAGCGCTATGATCTCCGCCAGGTGCTTAAGGGACAACGGCTCCGTGCCCAGCACGAAGTTCCCGGGCGGGGTGTAGATCGCGAGCAACGACAGAGTGGCCGAGATGGCGACAGCTGCGAGCAGCATACGGTTGCTGAAGGGGTTCTTTCGAAACAGGGTCTTGGTCGCGCGCGAATCGAAGATGTGCCAGAGCTGGGCGAAGATCAGGGTCGCGAAGGCTATCGTCTGCGCATAGGCGACCGAGCCGCCCGCAGCGAGGGTCTCCTGAAACAGCCAATAGGCCAGCCCGCCGAGCGCGAGTCCGCGCAGGATGATGCGTTGGCCGAGCCCCCCGGCGAAGACGTTCTCGTCGCGGCCGCGCGGGGCTCGCTGCATGATATCGGCCTCGGCCGGCTCCAGCCCCAGTGTCAGCGCGGGTACGCCTTTTGTAGGCGATGGCCAGGGTGCGCAGTGCATCTTCGCCGAAGCCGGCGATGACCTGTTCGATCTCGGCCCGGCGCTCATCGGTCAGCGGCACCTCTTCGCCGTGCAGCAGGACCTCGGAGGCGCGTGACAGGATCACATCGGGTGCACCCTTGGCCGCCAGCACGGTCTCTCCGGTGGGCATGCCCACCAGCACGCTCATCATCTTGCGGGTCGAGTCGAAGGGGAATGTCTGCAAGGTTTCATTTGATTCTGCGTCAGCGTCCCGGTCTTGTCGGAGCAGATCACGGAGGTCGTCCCCAGGGTCTCCACCGAGCTGAGCTGGCGGACCAACGCGTTCTGGCGCGCCATCGCCTGGGAGCCCAGCGTCAGCACGATGGTGACGATGGTCGGCATGCCCTCCGGGATTGCCGCGACCGACAGGGAGATGGCGGTGTTCAGCATCTCGAAGGCGTCCAAGCCGTTGGCGATGCCGATGCCGATCACGACGGCGACCACCAGCAGCGCGGCGCCGATGAGGATCTTCGACAGGCTCTCGATGCGCTCCTGCAGCGGCGTCTTCGGCTGCTCCGCCGTGGCCATGAGGCCGGCGATATGCCCGACCTCCGTGTCCATGCCGGTGGCGACCACCAGCCCGAGCCCGCTGCCGGCGCTGACCTGGGTGCTGCTGAAGCCCATGTTGAAGCGCTCCGCCAGCACCGCCTCGTCGTCGCCCTCGATAACTTGGTCGTGCTTATCCACCGGCTCGGACTCACCGGTCAGCGCGGCCTCGTCCAGTTGCAGCCGGTTGGCCTCGATCAGGCGCACATCGGCGGCGAGGATGTCGCCGGCCTTGATGCGCAGCAGGTCGCCGGGGACGATTTCCCGGGCCGGGATCTCGCACCAGTCGGTATCGCGACGCACGGTCGCCATCGGGGCGGCCATCTGGCTCAGGGCCGCGAGCGAACGCTCCGCCTTCATCTCCTGCAGGAAGCTGATGCTCGCGTTGATCAGCACGATGACGAAGATCGCGATGGCGTCCACCCAGTGTCCCGTGTACCCCGAGATCACGGCGCCCACCAGCAGGATGATCAATAGCGGATTCGCGAACTGGCGCAGAAACAGGACCCATGGCGACGCCTTCGCCACCTCCGCCAACTGGTTCGGCCCATGGCGCTTGAGTCTGCTCGCCGCCTCGGCGGACGACAGCCCCCGGTCCAGATCGACGTCCAGCCTTGCGGCGACCTCAGACGCCTCTCGGCCGTAGATGAGGCGAGGGGTCAAACCGCCGTCTGCGGCGGAACGGTCCGTCCTCGGTTCCTCGGACACGGCCGTCGGATGCTGATCTGCGGAAACGGATGAAATCTATACTCCTCGCGAAAGAGGGCGAAGCCAGGCGACGCGCCCGTTGTCAGGAACTAGGCCGAGGCATCGGTTCAATCAACCAGACATGTTGCGGCAGCCGACGCGCTACCGTCGCATCGCCGACGACCCACCTCGCACATAGGCACCGCCGCCGTCTGCAATGGCTGATTCTAGACGACGCCTGCTGGCTTAACAGGACGCAACGGTGGCGAGATCCGCCCGTTCCGCGGTGAGTCGGAGCCAATCCGGTTGCATCCTCTGGCGTCCCGGGGCTTCTGGCACGTCGGCCAGTTCGCGGCCGACTACCGCCGGGCATTCGGCGAAACGCCGTCGGCAACCCTCAATCGGCGTCGCAGCGAATAAGCCGCAATCAAGCAGTCCTCTTGGGGCGGCCAGGTCTGGCTTTGGAAAGTCCGCTGTTGCGAGCTAGTACTTCGAAACAAGGAGGTTGACTCCGGTAAGACGTGCGCCGGCACCTTCACCGACGAGCTGGGGGGCGCCGGTGCGGCTGGAGATATGCCAGCGCGCGTTGCTGCGCGCAGCGGCACTGGCGGAGAGACATAGCCTGCGACGTCTCTCGACCTCGTAGGACAGTGACGTGGCTAACTTCACCGTCCGGCAGCCTGCGGGTGGGCGAGATGAGGACACCGCTCGCCCTTTGCGACGAGCTGCCTCAATATAGGCGCCCTATCGTCGCCCGGTGGTTGTCAGTAGACCCGCGCAACGCGCGTCAACCCAAGCAGGCTGGCTTAGTCATCACCAACGAGGGAACTATGGCTTGCATGCAGATCGATCAGACCGCGGTCCGAAGAGTGGGCGCACAAATGGTCCGCGCTGGGATAGCCTTGGGGCTCCTGATGATCGCCTTCGTGGTCTTCGCCGCGGATGCTGAAGCCGCCGCCAATCAACCGGATTGGTTGCAATTGTTTCTGGGTCTGTTCGGCGGCGTTGCCTTGTTTCTCGGTGGTCTGCAGTTGCTCTCCGAGGGCATGACCAAGGCCGCGGGCGACACGCTTAAAAACGTGCTTGCCAGCCTCACGACCAACCGCTTCAAGGGGGCGCTTACCGGCGCCTTTATCACTGGTGTGCTCAATTCGTCCACGGTGACGACGCTGCTGGTGGTGGGCTTCATCAGCGGCGGCATGATGACACTGAGTCAGTCGGTGGGGGTCATCATGGGGGCCAACATCGGCAGCACCGTGACGGCGCAGTTGTTGGCGTTCAATCTGTCGGCTTACTCGCTGGGGCCGGTGGCCATCGGCTTCTTCATGACCTACAGCGCCAAGGCGGACAAGACCAAGTATTACGGCATGATGATCATGGGCATCGGCCTGGTGTTCTACGGCATGGGCGTCATGAGCAGCGCCATGACCCCATTGCGCAGCTACGAGCCGTTCCTGCTGATCCTCGAGGGTCTGGAAACGCCGATGGCAGGTATCCTGGCGGGTGCGGTGTTCACCGCCATCGTTCAGTCATCCGCCGCCACCGTGGGCATTGCCATCGCCATGGCCAGTGAGGGCTTGCTGGGCCTGCCTGCCGGCATCGCATTGGCCCTGGGTGCCAACATCGGCACGGCAGTCACTACCGCGGTGATGGGCTTCCTGAGCGCCAAATCCACAGATGCCCTGCGCGCCTCGGCAATCCATGTGATGTTCAACGTTTTGGGCACGCTGATCTGGCTGCCCATCATCGGGCTCCTGGTGGAGCTGGCGGTCTGGATCTCCCCCAGCAGCCCCACGCTCGAAGGAAGCGCTCGCGCCGCTGCCGAGGTGCCGCGTCAGATCGCCAACGCCAACACCTTGTTCAATGTCATCAACACCCTGCTCTTTATCGGCTTCACCGGGGTGTTCGCGCGCATCGCGGAGCGCCTGATTCCGGAGCGCGAGACATCGGCCGGTGTGATCATCGAGCCGGAGTTCCTCAACCAAGCCGCGCTGGCCTCACCCGCGGTGGCTTTTCAGCAGGTGCGCTTGGAGCTGGGAAGGATGGGCGGAATCGCCGTGGAGATGCTGAAAGACGCGGGCGACGCCTTTAAGGAGCGAGACCTAAAGCGGATGGAGTCCATTGCACGCCGAGATGATGAGGTGGACATTCTGGAGGCCGCGATCCTTACGTACATGGGCAAACTGCGTCGCGGTCTGCTGTCGGAACGCGACAGTGCCGAGTTTCAGCTGCTCGTGACAGCCACCGACAACCTGGAGAGCCTGGCAGACGTGATCGAAACCGACATCGTCGGACTCGCACACAAGGCGGTCGGACTCTCTGGGAAGGGCAGCGAGGAGACTCGGCAAATGCTGATCGAGCTCTACGAGTCGACCTTGAAGTCGGTGGAGCTCACGGTGAAAGCGATCCGCGATGATGACCAAAACGCCGCCGAAGCCGTGGTGATGATGAAGGAAATGCTGCGCCAGCAAGCCGACCGCGTGCTGAGCCGCAAGGCGGAGCATCTGGGTACCGATGATCCCAACTACATCGAGCTGGTTCGGATGCAGATGTCCTTCGTGGACCAGATGCGACGCATCTACACCCTGACAAAGCGGATTGCCAAGGGAGTCCTGCCAACGGTTTTGGCGCAGAAGGACTGATGCAACAGCATCGCGATCGGCAAGTACAGCGACGACGCCCGCGCCCTGCCGGACGTCCAGCAGGCGCCTATGGCTTGGGTTGCGGATAGTGGACGCCGCAGCCGCCGTGCCCGCAGTAGCCGCCTGGGTTCTTGGCCAGATATTGCTGGTGGTAGTCCTCGGCGTAGTAGAACGCCGGCGCGGGTAGGATTTCGGTCGTGATGCTAAGGTCGCGATCCCTGTCACGCAGCGCCTGTTGGTAGCGCTCGCGGCTCGCCTGCGCCGCCGCCAGTTGCTCGTCGTCCTGGCAGTAGATGCCCGAGCGGTACTGGGTACCGACGTCATTGCCTTGGCGCATCCCTTGCGTCGGATCGTGTCCTTCCCAGAAGACCTTCATGAGCTGTTGGTAGTCGATGCGGCTCGGATCATAGACGACCAGGACCACCTCGTTATGGCCCGTGAGACCCGAGCAGACCTCGTCATAGGTTGGGTTCGGCGTCAGACCGCCGGCATAGCCGACGGCGGTTGTGTACACGCCGGGGAGTTGCCAGAACAGGCGTTCGGCGCCCCAGAAGCAACCAAGACCGAACAGCGTCGTGGCCATGCCCTCCGGGAACGGCGGTCGGACCGGATTGCCGTTCACATAGTGTTTGTTGTTGACCGCCATCGGCGTATCGCGGCCAGGCAGTGCCTGCTCGGCGGTCGGCATCTCGGTCTTCTTACGAAACATGAACATGGCATTGGCCTCACTAGGTCTGTGCATTGCGCAGCAGCTTCCACTGCCCCCGTTGTCGGTTCACAATTGGGCGCTTGGGCCGAGTTGCCAAGCCGGCCGTGCGGTCATGTTTATTCGATCCTAGAGCACGCGGAGTTGACGACGACATGCGCATTCGGCTGATCACGATTGATCTCGATGACACGCTTTGGCCTTGTGCACCGGTCATCAGAGACGCCGAGGACGCGCTTTACGCCTGGCTGGAGGCGCGAGCACCGCGCTTGACCGCGGCGCACGATGCGGCCAGCCTGCGCGAGCACCGGTGCGCGCTGATGCAGGCCAGCCCCGAGATCGCCCATGATGTGACCGCCTTGCGTTTGTTGGCGCTGCGCCTGTTGCTGGACGAGTTCGGTTACGACACGGGCTTGGCGGACGACGCGATGGCGCTGTTCCAGCAGCGGCGCAATCTGGTACAGCCCTACGCCGATGTGCCGGCCGCGCTGCAGCGGCTGCGTGATCGTTATCGTTTGGTGGCCCTGACCAACGGCAATGCCGAGGTACATAAAACACCGCTGCGTGATGTCTTTCATCGGTCTCTAACCGCTGCCGAGGCCGGCGCCGCGAAGCCGGAGCCAGCCATGTTCGAACTCGCCATGCGCTGGGCCGGCGCCCAGCCTGGCCAGACGCTGCATGTTGGCGATGATCCGCTGCGCGATGTCGAGGCTGCCCGGCGGGTCGGCATCGACGCCGTTTGGATCAACCGCGATGGTCAGCGCTGGCCCGACGATCTGGAACCGCCGGCGTTGGAGATCGCCGACCTAGAGGCCCTGGTCGCTTGGCTCGACACCCAAGCCCAGCCCCGTGATGCCGATGCGCTTTGAACTGCTTGCCACCGACGGCGCCGCCCGCCGCGGTTGTCTGACCTTCGCGCGCGGCCTGGTCGAGACCCCGGCCTTCATGCCCGTCGGCACCTATGGCACGGTCAAGGGGATGACGCCGGAGGAACTGGAGCGGATCGGTGCGCAGATCGTGCTGGGCAACACCTTTCATCTGCTGGCGCGCCCGGGTGTCGAGGTGATCGCCGCCCATGGCGATTTGCACGATTTCATGCACTGGCCGCGCCCGATCCTGACCGATTCCGGCGGTTTTCAGGTCTTCAGTCTCGGTCCGCTGCGCAAGATCACCGAGCGCGGCGTGCACTTCCGCTCGCCGGTCGACGGCAGCCCGGTATTCATGGGTCCCGAGGAGTCGATGGCCGTGCAGCGGGCCTTTGGCTCGGACATCGTCATGATCTTTGACGACTGTACGCCGTATCCGGCGACACCAGAGCAGGCGCGCGCCTCAATGGAGATGTCGCTGCGTTGGGCGGCGCGCTGCCGCACGGCGCATGCGGACAACCCGGCGGCGCTGTTCGGTATCAATCAAGGCGGCATGTATTCAGAGCTGCGCGCCGCCTCGCTCGACGGATTGCTCGAGCTTGGTTTCGACGGTTACGCGGTCGGTGGTCTATCTGTCGGAGAGCCGCCGGCGGAGCGCCTGAAGGTGCTGGATTTCCTCGCCGAGCGTCTACCGTCCGACAGCCCGCGTTACTTGATGGGCGTCGGTAAGCCGGAAGACATTGTAGCGGCCGTGCAGCGCGGCATCGATATGTTCGACTGCGTCATGCCGACCCGAAACGCCCGCAATGGCCATCTCTTCACCGCCGCCGGTACCGTGCGCATCCGCAATGCCGTGCACAAGCGCGATACCGGGCCGCTTGACGCGGACTGCGCCTGTTACACCTGCCGCAACTATAGTCGCGCGTACCTGCATCACCTGGACAAGTGCAACGAGATACTCGGCAGCCGGCTCAATACCATTCACAACCTCGCCTACTATCAGGACCTGATGCGCGGCCTGCGCGAGGCGATCGCCGGCGAGCGGCTCGGCGCCTTCGTCGCGGACTTCTTTGCCCGCCGGGATATGTCATAATACGGGGCTGTTCGTCACCGCGGTGAGCTTGTCAGCCCAGTTGATTACGGAGTTACCATGAGCTTCTTCATTTCCGACGCCTACGCACAAGGTCAGGGCGATCCGACAGGGGGTCTGCTAGGTCTGCTGTTTCCGATTGGCCTGATCGTCATTCTCTATTTTCTGATGATTCGGCCGCAGATCAAACGCCAAAAGGAGCATAAGGCGCTGGTCGAGGGGCTCTCCAAGGGTGACGAGGTGGTCACCATGGGTGGTGTCGCCGGTCGCGTGGTCGAGCTCGGGGACAACTTCGCGCAGCTCGAGGTCTCCGACAACGTGGTCATCAAGATCCGCCGTCAGGCCGTCGAGGCCGTGCTGCCGAAGGGCTCGCTGAAGGAACTCTGAAGGCAAGGCCAACGACAGACCGGCAGGCGTGCTGCCCGCCCGCCGGCCACCCCGAGGGCGCCTGATCGGTCTCGGGCTTGCACAAGGTCCGCGCGCCTGCAATATCAGGCCGGCGCGGCGGTCTCATATCCACTCCGCCATCGGCGCGCCCGCCCGTCCCGCATCCTAAGGACACCCGCGATGAATCACTTTCCGTTGTGGAAGAATCTGCTGATCCTGGCCGTGATCCTGGCCGCGCTGCTGTTCGCGCTGCCCAACCTTTTTTCCCAGGACCCGTCCATGGAGGTCTCAGGCACCCGCGACAACGCCGTCACCGAGGCCAGCGTCGGCGAAGTGAAGGCGGCGATGGAGAACGCCGGAGTACCCGTCAAAGCGGTCGAACAGATCGAGGGCGGCAAGCTGTTGGTGCGCTTTACGACGCCATCCGAGCAATTGCGCGGGCAGGAGGCCCTGACGCAGGCCATGTCGGACCGCTACAACAGCGCACTGACCACGGCGCCGGATCTGCCGGGCTGGCTGGCCGCGCTGGGCGCGCAGCCGATGTTCCTTGGGCTCGACCTTCGCGGCGGTATCCACGTACTGATCGATGTCGACATGGAAGCGGCCGTCGACCAGGCGCTCGAGCGCTACACCGGTGATATCCGCACCGAGCTGCGTAAGGAGAAGGTGCGCTATTTGACGGTCACGCGCGACGGCGGGCGCATTGCCGTGCGCTTCAAGGACGAGGACGCGCGCGACCAGGCCGAGGACATTATTCGCAAGGAATTCCGCGACCTGACAATCGAGACGGACCGCGACAACGGCAACTACTTCGTCTACGCGGCGCTGCCGCCGGCGATACAGCAACAGGTCAAGACCTTTGCGCTGCAGCAGAACATCACGACGCTGCGCAACCGCGTTAACGCGCTGGGAGTCGCTGAGCCCATCATCCAACGCCAGGGTGATCGGCGCATCGTTGTGCAACTACCAGGCGCGCAGGACCCGGCGCGGCTGAAAGAGCTGCTTGGCGCCACCGCCACGCTCGAGTACCGGCTCGTGGATACCGAGCACGACGTCCAGGATGCGCTGGAAGGCCGCGTGCCCGTTGGCTCGGCGCTCTACCGCGAGCGCGACGGACGCCCGATCCTGCTGAAGCGCCGCGTCATCGTCACCGGTGATCAGATCACCGATGCCTCCGCCGGCTTCGACCAGCAATCCGGTTCGCCGGCGGTGTTCGTCAATCTGGACGGGCAGGGCGCTCGGCGCATGCGCAGCATGACCACCGAGAACGTCGGCAAGCCGATGGCGGTGGTCTTTATCGAAAACCGCTCGCTGACCCGGATGGTCGACGGCGAGCCGGTAAAGGAGCGGGTGCGCAGCGAGGAGGTGATCAGCGTCGCCAATATTCTCGAGCCTTTCGGACGGCGTTTCCAGACCACTGGCCTGGACAGCTCCGACGAGGCGCACAACCTGGCCCTGCTGCTGCGTGCCGGCGCCTTGGCCGCGCCCATCGAGATCGTCGAGGAGCGCACCATCGGCCCGAGCCTCGGCCAGGACAATGTCGATCAGGGCTTCCGCTCGGTGCTGATCGGTCTTGCCTTGGTCGTGGTGTTCATGGCGCTGTATTACCGTATCTTCGGGCTGGTGGCCGATCTGGTACTGGTCGTGAACCTGGTCATGATCGTCGCCGTGCTGTCCATGCTGCAGGCCACGCTGACCTTGCCCGGCATCGCCGGTATCGTGCTCACGGTCGGCATGGCGGTGGACGCCAATGTACTGATCTTCGAGCGTATTCGTGAAGAGATACGCAACGGCAGCAGCCCGCAGGCGAGTATCCACGCCGGCTATGACAAGGCGTTGTCGACCATCGTCGATGCCAATATCACCACGCTGATCGCGGCCGTCGTCCTGTTCAGTTTCGGCACTGGGCCGATCAAGGGCTTTGCCGTCACGTTGTTCATCGGCATTGTGACGTCGATGTTTACCGCCATCCTCGGCTCACGTGCGCTGATCAACCTGATCTACGGCGGGCGGCGGGTCAAGCGCCTTGCCATCTGACGCCGCCATCATCACGGAGTTTCAGTCATGTCCCATGCGCAGATCCTGAAGGAACTCGACATCGACTTCATGGGCAAACGCCGCATCGCGGCGATTGGCTCGTCGGTCTTGCTCGTGCTCTTTCTCGCGTTCATGCTCGTGCGCGGTTTCAACCTCGGTCTCGACTTCACCGGCGGTACGCTGATCGAGGTCGGCTACGAGAACCCCACCGAGGTCGCGGCAGTCAACGCCGCGCTGATCGAGAACGGTTACGACGGCGCGACGGTGCAGTATTTCGGGTCGCGCCGCGACATCCTGATTCGACTCGCCCCGCAGGAGGGAGAGGAGGCCAGCGCGATGCTCAGCGATAATATCTTCCGCGCGCTGAGCGATGCCGCCGACGGTCAGGTCGAGCTGCGTCGCGTCGAGTTCGTCGGCCCGCAGGTGGGCGAGGAGCTGCGCGAGCAGGGCGGTTTGGCGGTGCTGTTCGCGCTGATCGGTATCCTGATCTATGTGGCGGTGCGCTTCGAATGGCGCTTTGCGGTGGGCGCGGTCGCCGCGCTGATCCATGACGTGCTCTTTACCGTCGGCATCTTCTCGGTGTTGCAGATCCCGTTTGACCTCACCGTGCTGGCCGCGGTGCTCGCGGTCATTGGTTACTCGCTGAATGACACCATCGTCATCTTCGACCGTATACGCGAGAACTTCCGCAAGATGCGCAAGGGTACGGTGCTGGAGATCTGCAACCGCTCCATCAACCAGACGCTGTCGCGTACCATCATCACCTCCGGAACTACGCTGTTGGTGTTGTTTGCACTCTACTTCCTCGGTGGCGAGGCCATCAGCGGGTTCTCCTTGGCCCTGATCATTGGTATCGTGGTTGGAACCTATTCGACCATCTACATCGCCACCGCAATTGCCGTCTGGCTCGGTGTCAGTAGGGTCGACCTGATGCCCACCCCGAAGGAGGGTGAGGTCGTCGACGACCGGCCCTGATTATCGGCCCTGATCACCCTGGCCAACAGCAGCCGCCCGGGCCAGGGCGGACGTCGCTAAGTAACGGTGCAAAAATAAGTTAACCAGCTTATCGGCTTGGGTGTCGTTAGCCAGCTAATCGGAATCGGAATCGGTATCGGTATCGGTATCGCAATCGGGATCGGTATCGGAATCGGGATCGGTATCGAACTGACTGACCCAGTAGCCGCCAAGCTCCTCGCGGAGCTTCTCATGGCCAAACGCCATATGGCGTCTTCTCTCTCGATTCCGATTCCGATAGCGACTCCGACCCCGATTGCGCTCCGCCCACCAACGGATTGAGTTGTCCAGGTCATTAGTGAACCGTCGCTAACAGCCGCGCTCTGGACGCGGCGCTTCCCCCTAGGCCCTTCTTCCCATGTGCACCCTCGTCATCCTGCGCCGCCCCGGACATGCCTGGCCGCTGCTGCTGGCGGCGAATCGCGACGAACTGCGTGGCCGACCGGCACGCTCGCCCGCACGGCATTGGCCGGATCGCCCTGAGGTCGTTGCCGGGCTCGACATAGAGGGCGGCGGCAGCTGGCTCGGACTAAACGACCATGGTCTGGTGGCGGCAGTCCTGAATCGTGAGGGGAGCCTCGGACCCGAGGGCGGCAAGCGCAGCCGCGGTGAGCTGGTGTTGGAGGCGCTTGATCATGCCGAGGCCGGCGAGGCCGCCGGCGCCCTCGCCGATCTGCACCCGGACGCCTACCGCCCCTTTAATCTCATCATCGCCGATCCGCGCCACTGCTATTGGCTGCGCCACGGCGAAGACGGAGAGATCCGTGTCCATCCGGTCCCCGCTGGTCTGCACATGCTGGCCTCCACCGAGCTGGACGACATGGCGCACCCGCGCATCAGCCGCTTCTTGCCCGCATTCCGCGGCGCCGCCGAGCCCGATCCCGAACTCGGCGATTGGTTCGGTTGGGTCGGGCTGCTGCAAGGTCGCGACCGCGACGCCGCTGGGGTTGCCGCCTCCGCCATGAATCTGACGGATATTCAGCTCGACGGTCGCGACTTCGGGACCCTTTCATCCAGCCTCATTGCCCTTCCGGCCTATCCGGGCTTCAATCAGCAGCCGGTCTTTCTGCATGCCGATGGGGCACCGGATCAGGCGACCTTTGAGCCGGTCGCACTGGGTTAGTCCAACCCCGATATGAGATGAGCGACCGGCAATGCTGGAGCTGACGCTCGTTGCCTCCAGCCCGGATTCGGGCATTCGCCGATGGTCGCCTGGAGCATGCTAATGCCAATAGGCGCAGGCGCTATTGATTGCTTTTGCTCGTGCTCGCCGTCCTCGGCGGCTGTGCGAGCATGGGTCGTGAACTAATGCCGGGGCCAAAGCGCTCTTCCGCGCCGGCCACTCAGACGGTAAGCGACCAAGTCCCAGCAAAACGGCGCCGTTCAGTTGTCGATGTGCTCTAGATCACCGATCGCGCCCGCGACGCTGCGACCGGCTCGGATGTGGTATGGGGTAGAAGGGTGCCGGCAATCGCCTTAGCCTTCGGCCCTACCCTGACCGAGCCGATGTCCCGCACGGATGCTCAAGCCGCTGTCTGCTTCAGACCCCAAACACCGCTCGCCGCCGTCGCTCGCGCATAGTCGCGAAAGTCGCGCGGCGGACGGCCGAGCGCCCGCTCGACGCCGTCGGTGAGGTACGCATTGCGTCCGTCGAGCACCTCGGCGATCAGCTCGGCGATGGGCGCCGCTTCCTCGCTGGGGAGCCCATGCGCGATCAGCTCAGCGGCATAGCGCTCAACGGTCAGGGGGACATAGCGCACCGCACGACCCAGGGCGGCGCTGAACTCGGCGGCCACCTCGGCAAGGGTCAGCAGGCGCGGACCGGTCAGTTCGTAGAGCTGGCCGATGTGGCGATCGTCGTTCAGGGAGGCAACGACGACGTCGGCGATGTCGTCCGCGTCGATAAAGGGTTCCCTGGCGTCAGCGCCCGGCATCGCCAGCGTGCCGCTCCGGATGGCGTCGGCAAATGTCTCGCTGAAGTTCTGGTTGAAGAAGGCGCAGCGCACGATGGTCCAGTCGGCGCCCGAGCCCTGCATGCGCTGCTCGGCTTGTCGGGCGCCGGCCTCGCCGCGCCCTGAGAGCAGCACCAGGCGGCGGACCCCGTTCGCGACCGCCAGATCGGCAAAGGCACCGACCGTTTCCGCCGCGCCAGGGAAGGCCAGGTCCGGGTAGTAGGTAATGTAAGCGGCATCGACCCCCTTCACGGCCGGCGCCCAGGTGGCTTGGTCGCCCCAGTCGAATGGCGTCGCGGAGGAGCGGGACGCGGGTCGGATAGGCTGACCGGCCTGAACGAGCAGGTCCGCGACACGGCGACCGGTCTTGCCGCCGGCACCGATGATCAATGTGGTCCTATCAGTGGTTTCCCCTGTCGTGTTTCCCAGCCGGGTGCCAGATCGTGCGATGGTTGTATGGTTGGGCATAAGTGGCCTCCGTTGGCGTTGGCTTGCGGGCCGCCCACAATGGGCGGCGGTCGGAAGACAGTGTGCAATCGATGCGCGTATCCGCCCATGGTCCGGCTACTCAGATTCATACGCGATCGTCTAGACTGTTCCGCATGGACCCCTTCGCCGGCATGCTCGATGGCCCACGCGCCCGCGGTGCCTTTGCGCTGCGCGCTGTAATGACCCCGCCCTGGTCGCTGCGCGTCCTCGCGGAGTCTCCGCTTACCCTGTTGGCCGTGGTCAAGGGATACGCCTGGGTGATGCCGGACGGCGCCGAGCCGGTGCGTCTCGGAATCGGCGACATCGCCGTCACTCGGGGTCCGGATCACTACAGCGTTGCCGATGACCCGGCGAGCCCGACCGATGTGGTGATCCATCCCGGCCAGCGCTGCTGCACGCCGTCGGGCGAATCGCTGGCGGAGCAGATGAGCCTCGGCGTGCGCACCTGGGGCAATGATCCGCGAGGCTCGACGCTGATGCTGGTGGGGGCCTACGAATCCCCGGGTGAGATCGGCGATCGGCTGCGACGCACCCTGCCGCCCCTACTATCGCTGGCGAACTCTCAGTGGGAGTCGCCGTTGGTGGGTCTGCTCTGCGACGAGATGACCAAGGACCTGCCCGGTCAGGCAGCGGTGCTCGACCGGCTGCTGGACATGCTCGTGATCGCGGTGCTTAGGGCCTGGTTCGAACGACTGGAGGCCGCGGCGCCGGCCTGGGTTCGGTCTCAGGGCGACCCGATGGTGGCGCGTGCGCTGAACCTGATGCACACCGATCCGGCACGGCCCTGGACCTTGGCGGGTCTTGCCCAGCGCGTCGGCATCTCGCGTGCGGGTCTTGCACGACGCTTCCATGCGGTCGTCGGTCAGCCTCCGATGGCCTTTCTCACCGAGTGGCGCCTCGCGCTGGCCGCCGACCTGTTGTGCGAACCGGGCGCGACGGTCGGCTCGGTGGCGGAGCAGGTCGGCTACAGCACGCCCTACGCGTTCAGCACGGCGTTCAAGCGGGTACGCGGCATCAGTCCGCGCGAGCATCGCGGTCGGGTGACGGCACCGGAACCGGCTTTGGGATCCGTGATGGCGTTCGATGGGCCGAGCGAACCGGCTGCCTGAAGCGCTCAGCGCCGAGTTAAGGCGATTGACAGAAATCGCCTAATGGCAAAGGTCGAGGCCGCCCATCGGCCAGCAATCGCTCGGGGCTGGTCAAGGCCCTGCGCATCGCGATACCTCGACGGAGATCAGTGCACGCCGGTCACGGGCATCATATCGACGTCGCAGGCGCCACCGACCGTGACGCTTTGTGAGCGACCTCCGCCTCGACAGGATTCACCGCGGTCTTGGATGCGACAGTTGAGCGCCAAGGGTTTGCCGGCGGTCAACCAATTGGGGGTGCGCCTGTAGCGGCCCACCTTGGAGAAGCGGCAGCCGCTCGAGACGCCATAGGGAGTGCACCCGCCGCCGCCGCCGAGACGGACCTTGCGGGCGTCGACGACGAAGCCGGGGTAGTTGTTTTCGACGCGGATGGCGTCGCCCCAGTCTTCCTGATCGAAGCGGAATTCTTCGAAGCGATAGCCGTTGCCGACCTTGCTCCCGACCTTGATGCGTGTGTTGGCGATCAGCGCGTGGTCAGGCCCATTGTTGGCGACCGCGCCGGACATGTACTCGATGCGGTCGTACTGCGGGAAACACTTGCCCATCGCCGGCGGATGGTAATAGTGCCGTAGCTCGGTCAGGTCCGACATGGAGTTGCCGGGAAACAGATCGCGCAAGTCGGCCTCGCTACCGTACAGGATGCGCTCCGCGTCGCCCACGTTCTGCTCGTACATGGCCTGAATACGGTCGTAGTAGTCCTTGTTGGCCAGATCGGTCCGCAGATAGCAGGCGGTCAGTCCGGAGATCTGGGTCAGATAGGCATCCCAGATATTGTACTGGGACACATCCGATGCGACGCCCTGGAAGTCGCCCGGAAAGCGGCAGCCCTGCCGTTTCAAACACTGGCCGACGGCGCGGTTGCGCACCGAGAGCACCACGGAATTGCGTTCGCACGCGCCGTAGGCGGAGCAGCCGCGGTCGAGGTGGCCCTCGTAGATGGCGGTGCGCATGCTGTAGTCCAGGTGCTTTGCCCGCGCCAGCGATGTCTTGTCCCAGTTGCCGGCATTCTTGGCGGAGAAGCTGTCCCAGGCCGAGGCGAGCTTTGCGCGGCGCCCGGTCAGACGGTTGTTCACGCCGGCGCATTGCGGCGAGTTGTGGAAGCTGCGCACGATCTGATCGAGCGTGCCCTTGCCTTGGCGCTCGGCGGCCTTTTGATCGCCACGCCCGGGCGGGTCGAAAAAGGGCGCCTTTTCCAACGCATACAGGTCACGCACATTGAGCACATGGCGCACCTTGGATGCACAGTGATGATTATTCACACGCAGGCGCTCGCGCTCGGCGAATGTGCGTTTGAAGGTGTTTGTCGCGGACTGTCCAGACGCCTTGCCGGCGTCGACGACGATCTCGAACCCGACATAGGGCGTACCGCTGTTGTCGGTCAGTGGGCGGCCGTTTTGGATGACAAGGCAGGGTATGATCGAGGTGCCCTGCGTCAGGCTGCCGGCCTTGGCGCCGGGGCCGTTGGCGCCGATGCGGTAGTAGGGGACCTGTAACGGGCCATTGAACTTGTACAGTGTCATGACCGGCGTCGCCGGGATGGCGGCTTGGCTCGGGCTTAGGTGCAGGGTCAGCGCAAGCGCGGGTAGCAGCAGCGCAATGACCTTGTTCGTCTTTTGCTTCATGGCGGAGTATGCAGCGGGTTCCAATGCTGTGATGGTCGTTGTTGTCTATTGCCTTGCCTAAAGGGTCTCGGCGGCAGGCGCCTATTCGGCCAGTATCGCCGCGCGCTTGCAAGTGCCCCCGGCGTCGGTTGAGTTGGCCGTGGTCGGTCGTTGCCGACCCTATCTGCGCCGGCTTGCATTCGAGGGAGCGGTCGCCGTCGAAGCGTCGATAACGCAGATGCACAAACGCCAAAGCCCGCCGAGTGGCGGGCTTTGGCGTGGCACCTGTTGGCGGCTCGCGGCCGGCCTGCTCCCTGGCTTGTCGCCTATTCGCCTTTCAGTCTCGCTTTAAAGTTCTAGTTGGTTGCGCAGCTTGTTCATCGCGTTCTTCTCGATCTGGCGGATGCGCTCTGCCGAGACGCCAAACTGCTGAGCCAGCTCGTGCAGGGTCTGTTTCTTCTCGGTCAACCAGCGCTCGCGCAGAATTGTCTTGCTGCGTTCGTCGAGCCCGTCGAGGGCAGCGAACAGACGATCACGCTGATAGTCGGTGCTGTCCTGGCGTTCCAACGCCGAGGCCGGCTCCATGCTCATGTCGGGCAGGTAGGTCGATGGAGCGGACGGACCCTCGTCGTCGTCGTCATCGTGGCCGTCGAACGACATATCATGGCTGGACAGGCGCGACTCCATCTCCAACACCGTTTCGGGCTTGACGCCGAGGTCGGCGGCGACATCGTCGACCTCCTGCTTGGTGAACCAGCCAAGGCGTTTTTTGGAGCTGCGCAGGTTGAAGAAGAGCTTGCGCTGCGCCTTGGTGGTCGCGACCTTCACAATCCGCCAGTTACGCAGGATGTACTCGTGGATCTCGGCGCGAATCCAATGCACCGCGAAGGAGACGAGGCGAACGCCGACGTCCGGCTCGAAGCGTCGCACCGCCTTCATCAGGCCGACCGTGCCTTCCTGGATCAGGTCCGGCAGCGGCAGACCATAGCCGAGATAGCCCCGGGCAATGCGGATGACGAAACGCAGGTGCGATAGAACCAGGCGGCGCGCGGCCATCATGTCCCCCTGGTCGCGCAGCCTGAGCGCCAACTCGCGTTCCTCGTCCACGGTCAACACCGGGATCTGGTAGGCGCTGGAGATGTAGGCGTCGATGGTGCCGGTCGAAAGCGAGCCAACGGTGGCGATGTCTTTCATGGTTGCGTCAGTCATAGCGTCGATACCCAAGTAAAATGCTCGGAAATTATGCTAGCACCCAAATGCGGCGTTGGCAACGTTTGCGTCAGGGTTTTCGAGCAGGGTTTGAACGGAAAGTTCATCCGGCAAAGGCTGGACAAAACCATATACAGAGAGATGATACACCCTCTTTCACGCCAAGTCTTTATTTTACATGGGCCATCGTGCCCGTGGCAGTGCCGTGATAGGGGCGTCCCGGGACCCTGAAGCCGGTGCAGAGCACCTGCAAAGGGCTTTAGATGCGACGTTATTAGAGGTTTCGCGATTCGTGCGAAGGAATTACCGATCTATTGTCCAGTATCGGGAAATACCCTGGTTACGGCTGGTAAAAACCTAGGGGCCAGGTGTCTCAGCTGGGCTTGATACGACTCAAATGGCGTTCTACGGCAACCCAGCTGCCGAGGATGCCGAGTGCCGCGCTTGTGCTCAGCAGGGTCAGCGATGGCATCAGAGCGAGTCCGCCCAGGTCGAACTCGGTGTGGTATAGGCTTGCCAGCCGTCCGATGGGGGCGCGCAGCGCCTGGACAGCCAGCGCGACCATGATCCAGGCGAGGATGCCACCGAGCAGGCCGCACCAGGCGCCTGTATAAACGAATGGCCGGCGAATGTAGGCCGGCGTCGCGCCGACCAGATCCATGATCTGAACCTCGCCGCGTCGGTTCTCGATCTCCAGCCGGATGGTGTTGCCCACGACCAGCAGCACCGCCATTCCGAGCACGCCGGCGAGCAACAGCGCCGCATTGCGCAGCAACTGCATGATGGCCTTGAAGCGTTGCAGCCACTCTACATCGATGCGCACGAAGTCCACTTCCGGCAATGACTCGAGTTCGGCGGCCAGCGCGCTGATCCCGCTGGCCGAATTCGGTTCGACGGACGCGGGTGGGCCGAACGATCCAGGCGGTTCGGTGGGATAGATGGCCAGCACGACCGGCAGCGGGTTGTCGCTGAGTTGATCCAGGGCCGCGCCCAGGCCGCTGTACTCGCGGAACTCGGCCAGTCCTTCTTCGCGCGACACCATCTCCACCGTCTCGATGTCGCCACGCGCCAGCAGGGCCGTGGTCAGCTCGGCACCGCGCTGCTCGTCGATGTCGGACTCTAGGAACAGCGTCATGGCCGCGCCGCGCTGCCAGCCGCCGCTCAGACGCTCCAGATTGTCGAGCACGACGAAGAGCATCGCCGGCAGCGCCAGCGCGATGGCGATGGCAGCGATGGTCATGGTCGTGGCCATTGGCGCGCGCAGCAGTCTGTTCAGGGTATCAGTCGCGGCACCGACATGCTGGCCGAGCCAGGGCTCCAACCAGGAAACGCTCTGATACAGCCATCGCGTCTGGCGGACGCGGCCTCTGGAGTGTCTTGCCATGGTGCTACCAGTTGCCCGAGTCGGCCACCAGCCGGCCCTGGTGCAGGCGCAGGGTCCGGTGCGGCATGGATGCGACCAGTTCCAGGTCATGCGTTGCGATCAACAGGCTGACGCCGACCTGATGAAAACGTTCGAACAGATGGAAGATCTCCCGCGACAGGTCCGGGTCGAGGTTACCGGTGGGCTCGTCGGCCAGGATCACCGGTGGCCGTGCGACCACGGCGCGTGCAATGCCGACCCGTTGCTGCTCGCCGCCCGACAGCGATTGCGGCAGTGCGCGCTCCAGCCGCAGCAGTCCGACCTGGTCCAGGGCCGCACGCACGCGCTTGCCCATCTCGCGCTCGCGCATGCCGCAGGCGGCCAGCGGCAGCGCTACGTTGTGAAAGACGCTGCGGTCCGTCAGCAGGCAGTGATCCTGGAAGATCATACCGATACGCCGGCGATGAAGCGGGATCTGACGGCGGCGCAGTTCAGCGAGATTGCGACCGCCGACCGAGACCTTCCCGCGCGTCGGACGTTCCAGCAGGCCGATGAGGCGCAGCAGGGTGCTCTTGCCGGCACCCGAGTGACCCGTCAGAAATGCCATCTCACCGGCGCCGAGACTGAAGCTGAGATCTCTCAGCGCGTCGCCGCGCTCGGGATAGCGTTTGGTGACATGTTCGAAGGTGATCATGTCAGGGCGTGCGGCGGGCTTGGCGACATCTGAGGGGCGCTCTGGTGTCTGGAGGGCTCATGTGCGCTCCGAGGGCCAGCGAACGCCATCGCGGCATGGCGGCTCTGGCGCGGCAGCACCTCGAGGTGCCAGCGGATTCAAGGCGCCAGCAGGGCGTCGAGGAATTCATCGGCATCGAAATGGCGCAGGTCTTCAATGCGCTCGCCGACACCGATGAACCGAAACGGCACATTGAGCCGGTCGGCGATGGCAAACAGGATACCGCCCTTCGCCGTGCCGTCGAGCTTGGTCAGCGTGATGCCCGTCAGCGGCAGAATCTCGTTGAACTGCACCGCCTGATGCAGCGCATTCTGGCCGGTCGTGGCATCCACCACCAGCATCACCTCGTGTGGCGCGTCGGGATCGATCTTCTTCATGACCCGGCCGATCTTGCGCAGCTCCTCCATGAGGTTAGACTTGGTGTGCAGTCGCCCTGCGGTATCGGCGATCAAGACGTCCACCCCGCGGGCCGTGGCCGCCTGCAGCGCGTCGAAGATGACCGACGCAGGGTCGGCGCCGGCGTGCTGGGCGATGACGGGCACCCTGTTGCGCTCTCCCCAGGCTTGCAACTGCTCCACCGCGGCCGCGCGGAAGGTGTCGCCAGCTGCCAGCATGACACTGTTGCCGTCGGCCTGGAGTTGCTTGGTGAGCTTACCGATGCTGGTGGTCTTGCCGGCGCCATTCACACCCACTACTAGGATAACCTGCGGCTTGCCCGCGGCCGGTTGCCGCACTGGCGCCTCGTTGCTTTTCAGGATCTCGGCAAGATGGGCGCGCACCGCACGCAGTAGACCAGCGGGATCGGATACCTCGCGCAACTTTACGCGATAGGCGAGGTCGTCGATGATGCGGGCGGTCGCCGGCACGCCGACGTCGGCCGTCAGCAGCAGCATCTCCAGTTCATCGAGCAGATCTTGGTCGATCTCCTTGCGCCCGGTGACGAGTTCCGAGATGTCGGCGTTCAGCACCTCGCGGGTGCGCGCCAGGCCCTGGCGCAGGCCGGCCAGGAAGCGCTTGGGCTCGGTCGCGTCCTCGCGCCGAGATGCGTGCTCGGCGATCGCCTGGGCCAGACGGCCGCCGGCTTGCTCGCTTGCTTCGGCGAGTTCCCGCACTGGCAGTTCCTCGGTCTGACGCGGCAGGGGCGCCACTGGTGTCGGCGGCGCGGCCGATGCCGGTGTCGATGCCGAGGCAGCGGACTCCTTGGTCAGGTCGCCTGCGACGGCTCGCTGATCTTGCGCCCGCTCCTCGGGCTGCTGTTTCTTCTTCTTTCCGAAACCGAACATGGTATTTGATCCGACTGCTGGGCTGGCTGGAGTGTCAATGGGCCGTCAGATGGCAGGGCGGTAGCGGCAATGCGGCCGCCTCGTGGCACCGACAGGGCGCATGGGCTGCCGCCAGGGCAGATGACGAAATGTTCATCGACAGAAGGCGCTGCCGCGGGCGATTCTCCGGAACCCAAGAGCCGTCTAACGACCCAAGTAGCAGACATCGCGCTGCGAAAATCCGGAACTGCCGCTTCTTTACCGCGGGCTCCATAGCGCATTGTAACAACACTGAGACGCCGCCACTTCCGCCAGATCGCGTTCAGCAGTGCTCATTGCATCCAGCCAACATTGGTTGTTTTTGCCCTTTATCTTTCAGTTAGGTAGGTCATATGTCGAAGATCGGACCAAAAACTACGCGCGGCTTTCTTCGCGCCCTGGCGCCGGCCGTCTTGGTGGCCGCTGGTACACTGATGGCTGCCAGCCCGAGCGCGAGCACGACCCCTGGTACAGGCACGAGCAGCGCCGTTCACGAGCGCACGCTCGACAATGGACTGAAGGTGCTGGTCAAGCGCGATGACCGTGCTCCGATCGTCACATCGCAGGTCTGGTACAAGGTTGGGTCCAGCTATGAGTATGGCGGTATCACCGGCGTCTCTCATGTGCTGGAACACATGATGTTCAAGGGCACCGAGAACCTGGCGCCGGGCGAATTCTCCCGCATCATCGCCGCCAACGGCGGCGACGAGAACGCCTTTACCGGGCGCGACTATACCGCCTATTTCCAGACCATGGCCGCCGATCGTCTAGCGGTCTCCTTCGAGCTGGAGGCCGAGCGTATGCGCCGTCTGACGCTGCCGGAGGAGGAGTTCCTCAAAGAGATCGAGGTCGTCAAGGAGGAGCGTCGCCTGCGCACCGACGACGATCCCGAGTCCTTGACCTACGAGCAGTTCAATGCCGCGGCCTATGAGGCCTCGCCCTACCGCATCCCGATCATCGGCTGGGCCAGCGATCTCGATTCCATGCGGGCCGATGACCTGCGCCAGTGGTATCGCAAGTGGTATGCGCCGAACAACGCCACGCTGGTCGTCGTTGGCGACGTCGACCCGGAACAGGTCTTCGCGCTGGCGCAGGAGCACTTCGGCCCGCTCGCGCCGGAAGATGTCAGTTCCCCGAAACCGCGCCAGGAGCCCGAGCAGCGAGGCGAGAAGCGCCTGACCGTCAAGGCGCCCGCGAAGGAACCCTACCTGCTCATCGGCTACAAGACGCCCGTGCTGGGGCAGGCAGACGACTCCTGGGAGCCTTATGCGCTGGAGATGCTGGCCTCTGTGCTCGACGGCGGCGGCAGCTCGCGCCTCAGCCGAGAGCTGGTGCGCGGTGAGCGCATTGCCGCGTCCGCTGGCGCCAGTTACAGCGCCTTCTCGCGCCTCCCCGGCATGTTTCTGATGGACGGCGCGCCGGCGACCGGGCGCGATATCGACGAACTGGAGCAGGCGCTGCTCGCCCAGGTCGAAAGGCTGCGTGACGAGCCGGTCGCCGATGACGAGCTTGACCGCATCCGCAGCCAGCTGATTGCCGCCAAGGTCTACGAGAAGGACAGCGTCTTCTACCAGGCCATGCAGCTCGGGCAACTGGAAACGGTTGGGCTCGGCTGGGAACTAGTCGACGAGTACGTGGAGCGGCTGTCAGCGGTGACGCCGGAGCAGATCAAGGCGGTGGCGCAGAAATACCTGTTGCCCGATGCCAGGACTGTCGCCGTGCTCGATCCGCAACCATTGAACGGCGCGCGCGCTAACGCCGCCGCAAGCCTGGGAGGACATGCCAGTGTGCGCTGACAGTAAACACTCGACTACATACCGGGCAAGGATCGCCGGGATCGCGCTGCTCGCGTCCGGGCTGCCTTATGCGGCCTCGGCGGCGCCCGAGATCCAGACCTGGCAGACGGCCAGCGGCGCCGAGGTGCTGTTCGTCGCCGCGCCAGACCTGCCAATGTTGGATGTACGAATCGTGTTCGACGCGGGTAGCGCCCGCGACGGCGATAAGCCAGGGCTTGCGTCCATCACCGCCGGCATGCTCACCGAGGGTGCAGCCGGACTGGATGCCGACAGCATTGCCGAGCGCGTCGAAGCGATCGGCGCTCAGCTTGGCACCGGCGCCGATCGCGACATGGCCTATGCCAGTCTGCGCACCTTGACCGAGCCGCGGGCGATGGAAACCGCGCTGGACACGCTGACAAAGGTACTCGCCGAGCCCAGCTTCCCGGCCGAAGACTTCGAGCGTGTTCGCCAGAACAGACTGGTCGGGTTGCGCCTGGCGGAGCAGGACCCGAAGACGGTGGGCAGTAAGGCCTTGTATCGGGCGGTGTTTGGGGACCACCCCTATGCTTCGGATTCGAGCGGCACGCGCGAGAGCGTCGCCGCGCTGACCCGTGAGGACATGATCGGTTTTCACCGCCGCTACTTCACGGCCGCGAACGCAACCGTCGCCATCGTCGGTGCGCTGGACCGCAAGCAGGCCGAGCAGTTGGCCGACCGCGTCACCGCCGGCTTGCCCGAGGGTGCCGCCCCGACCGACCTGCCGCCGGTCGCAGAGCTTGACGCCGGCAAGCTGGAGCGGATCAGCTTCCCGTCCAGTCAGACGCATGTCTACCTAGGCCAGCCTGGCATGGCCCGCGGAGACCCGGACTACTTCACGCTCTATGTCGGCAATCACATCCTCGGCGGGAGCGGCCTGGTGTCGCAATTGATGCACGAGGTCCGCGAGAAGCGCGGCCTCTCCTACAGCGCCTACAGCTACTTCTCGCCGATGGCCGAGCGCGGCCCGATGATCATGGGCTTGCAGACGCAGAACGCAAAGGCGGAGGAGGCGCGCGAGGTCATGCTCGACACGCTGCGGCGCTTCGTCGAAGCAGGGCCGACCGACGACGAGCTGGAGGCGGCGCTGAAGAATATCACCGGCGGCTTCCCGCTGCGCATCGCCAGCAACAGCAACATCGTCCAGTACCTGGCCGTGATCGGTTTCTACGATCTGCCGCTCGACTATCTTGACCGCTTCAACGAGCGCGTTTCGGCCGTGACAAAGGAGCAGATCCGCGACGCCTACAGCCGCCGCGTCCACCCGGAGCGCCTCGCCGTGGTCCTAGTCGGCGGCGAGGCCGCGGCCGAAGGTCAGCAACAGGCCCAACAGCAGGGTCAGACCGTGGGAGTCCCAGAGAACGCTGGGGCCGGAGCGGAAGTCGAGAGCCCGCCGCTGCCGGCCGCCGTCGCCGCGCCCCAGGCCGCCCGATCCGGTGACGGCGAGGGGTAGGTCCGGCATCAGCTCGCCGGGGCAGAAGGGCAAGCCGAGGCGTAAGGCGCGCACCGGCGAGTTGCGTCTGATCGGCGGGCGTTGGCGCGGCCGGCGCTTGCCCGTCATCGATCAGCCGGGGCTGCGCCCAACCTCCGATCGCACACGCGAGACCCTGTTCAATTGGTTGGCGCCGGTCATCGATGGCAGCTGCTGCCTCGACTGTTTTGCGGGCGCCGGAGCACTTGGTCTGGAGGCGGCATCGCGCGGTGCGGCGCGAGTCGTCATGATTGAGCAATCGGCCCTCGCGGCTCGCCAGTTACGGGAGAATTGCGCGTTGCTGTCCGCGGGCGCGGTCGAGGTCGTTCAGGGCGATGCCTTGGCTTGGCTCCACCATCCCTGTCCGCAACCCTTCGACCTGGTGTTCCTCGATCCGCCATTTAGCGGCGATCTTATGGCCAGGTCCTGTGGCCTGCTCGCGCGCGGCGGCTGGGTGGCGCCCGGTAGCCTGATCTATCTAGAGACCGATGTGGCCGGGACTCTGCCGGCGTTGCCCGATGCCTGGGAACTGCTGCGGCAAAAGCGCGCCGGCCAGGTACGCTACGCCCTCGCGGAAGTGCGCTCGGCCAAAGCGCGCGGCGCGCCTGCGTCTCCTGCCTGAGCCTTCCGGTCGGTCTTCGCTGATTGGTCGTCGAATCGGGCGTCAGCTCTAGGTGATACGCGCGAGTGACGCGCGCGCGACTTCTGTTATCCTTGCGCGCCTTTCCTGACCAAAGCTCTCGGATGCCATGCGCAGCGTCGTTTATCCCGGCACCTTCGATCCCATCACTAACGGCCACAGCGACCTGATTTCGCGGGCATCCAAGTTGTTCGACCGCGTCCTTCTGGCCGTGGCGCGCGACGTTGCCAAGCAGCCCGCTTTCGAAATCGATCAGCGCGTGGCCTTGGCAAGGAGCGTGTGCGACGGCATAGACAACGTGGAGGTAGTCGCGTTCTCCGGCCTGTTGGTCGATTTCGCCCTCCGGATGAAGGTGCCGGTCATCATGCGTGGTCTTCGCGCCGTGTCCGATTTCGAGTACGAGTTCCAGTTGGCCGGAATGAACAGGCGCATGGCGCCGGACATCGAGACGCTGTTCCTGACCCCGGCTGAACAATACTCGTACATTTCCTCGTCTCTGGTCAGGGAGATTGCGCGCCTGGGCGGCGACGTCTCCGGCTTCGTTTCGCCAGAGGTTCATGCTGCATTGCAGAAGCGGTTTGGATAAACTTCGCGCCATCCCTATGTGCCAACCGAAGGCCTGACCCCGAGGCCGCCGTCCCGCATTTGCAACCCGACTTTTCTCAGGAGTATCTCATGGCTCTGATAATTACCGATGAATGCATCAACTGCGACGTTTGCGAACCCGAGTGCCCGAACGGCGCCATCAGCCAAGGCGACGAGATCTACGTGATCGCGCCGGAGCTTTGCACCGAGTGTATTGGCCATTACGAGACCTCGCAGTGTGTCGAGGTCTGCCCGGTGGACTGCATCATTACCGATCCCGACAACACCGAGACCGAAGACGAACTGCGTGCCAAGTACGAGCGCATCACGAGCGAGGCCTGACCCGACCTCTGTGAATCGCCATCGGCAGGCTCCTTCACGGAGCCTTTTTTCGCTGCCGCGGTCCTCTTGTGGGCGCCCGTCGCCTTGGTACTGCATCTGGATGGCGGCTTGGCTGCTGCTCGGCAGCGGCTTGGCCTTGGCCAAAGACCAGGCCGGCCAACAAGCCGGCGACGTCCCGACGTCCGCCGCTGCAATCGGCGGAGCGGTTGGCACGGCGGCCGACTCGGCAACACCGCCCGCGGCGGCCATCGCCTCCGCCCATCCGGCAGCGACCGCCGCCGGAGCCGAGGTCCTGTCGGCGGGCGGCAACGCCTTCGATGCCGCGGTCGCTGTCAGTGCAGCGCTGGCAGTCGTCGAGCCCTACAGCTCTGGGCTTGGCGGCGGCGGCTTTTGGCTGTTGCACCTCGCCCAGAGCGGCCGCGACATCATGATCGACGGCCGCGAGCGTGCACCGCTTGCGGCCACTCGCGACATGTACCTGGACGCCGACGGCGGTTTCCTTGCCGAGCTTGCACTGAACGGACCGCTGGCCGCCGGCATCCCAGGCGCTCCGGCAGCGCTGGTGCATCTGGCCGAGCACTACGGCCGGCTGCCGCTGGAAACGACACTGGCGCCAGCAATCGCTTTAGCGCGCGAGGGTTTTGGGGTCGACGAACTCTATCGGCGTATGGCGAGCTGGCGGCGCGACGTCTTGCTCGCGTCGCCGGCCGCGGCCGATCAGTTCCTGGCCGATGGCGATGTGCCGGAGGCGGGCGCCTTGATCCGCCAGCCGGCGCTGGCCGCGACCCTGCAGCGTCTCGCCCAGCAGGGCCGCGACGGCTTCTACAGCGGCGAGCTGGCGCGTCTGATGGTCGATGGCGTGCGCGCGGCAGGCGGCATCTGGACCCTTGAGGACCTTGCCGGCTATCGCGTCGTCGAACGAGCGCCCATTACGGGCGACTATCGCGGATGGCGAATCGTCAGTGCCGCGCCGCCCTCATCCGGCGGCATCGCGCTGGTGCAGATGCTGAACATGCTCGGGCAGTTTGAGCCAAGCGCGCTGCAGGGCGCAGAGGGCATTCACCTGGTCGCCGAGACCATGCGGCGGGCCTACCGTGATCGCGCGCTCTACCTCGGCGACCCCGATCATGTCGAGGTGCCGGTGACGCGCCTGACCCACCCCTTCTACGCGGCTGGCCTGGGCCGCGATATCGACTCGGCTCGCGCGACGCCGAGCCTGCCGCTCTCGGCGTCGTCATCGGGCGAGCCCGAGGGGACCGATACAACGCACTTCTCGATTCTCGATGCCGATGGTAATCGCGTCGCGGCAACCTTGAGCATCAACTATCCGTTCGGCTCCGGCTTCGTGCCGCCGGGCACCGGCGTGCTGCTGAACGACGAGATGGACGACTTCTCGGCCAGGCCCGGCGTTCCGAACGCCTATGGCCTGGTCGGCGGCGAGGCGAACGCAATCGCTCCTGGCAAACGCATGCTCTCAAGCATGAGTCCGACTTTCCTGGAGTCTGATCAGGGCGTGGCCGTGCTCGGCACGCCGGGCGGCAGCCGCATCATCACCATGGTGTTGCATGGCATCCTGGCGGCGGTCGACGGCGGTGGGCCGGCGGACTGGGTTGCGGTTCCGCGCTGGCATCATCAATTTCTACCCGATGAGATCCTGTTCGAGCCCGGCGCCCTCAGTGCCGAGGAGCAGGCGGCCCTGGCCGCCAAGGGTCACCAGTTGGCGCCCGCCGAAGATCGCTATGGCAATATGCAGATCGTCTATTGGGACCGTGCGGCGAATCAGGTAAGCGCCGCCAGCGATCCGCGCGGTGCCGGTGCCGCCGAGGTGCTCGCACCCTCGTTGCTCGAACATGACGGACTAGATTCACCCGCTGAGGATGACTGATATGAAGACTTTGTTGATCGCACTTGTTGCCGCCCTGTTCGCGGGCGGTTTGATGTTGCCGGACACCGCCGAGGCAAAGCGTTTCGGCGGCGGAAAGAGCTTCGGCAAGCAGTATTCAACGCCGCGTTCGGCGCCCGATCGCCAAACGGCGCAGCCGCCGTCGCGCCAGCAGCCGGGCCAGCAGGCAGCGCCGGGACAGCGCGCGCCGCAGAGCGGCGCCAGCCGCTGGCTCGGACCCTTGGCTGGGCTGGCCGCCGGCGGACTGCTGGCCTCGCTGTTCTTTGGCGACGCCTTCGACGGCTTCCAGATCATGGACTTTCTGCTGATCGCGGCACTGGTCTTCGGCGGCTTCATGTTGTTCAAGATGCTGCGTAAGCGAGGGCCAACGCCTGCCGTCGCCGGCGCCGGCTATGGCAGAGGCGGGCCGCCGCCTATTCAGCAGCGCGAGCAGCAGTCGCCTTTCGGTGGCGGTGTCGGCAGCGAGACGCAAAGCGTGGCGCAATCGCCGGCCGCGGCCTCCGCTGGCGATGTGCCGGCCTGGTTCGACGAGGCTGGCTTCGTCGAGGGTGCCAAGACCCACTTCATCCGGCTCCAGGCCGCCTGGGATCAGGCCGACTTCCGCGACATCCGCGAATACACGGCCCCGCAGCTATTTGCCGAGCTCAAGCGCGAGCGCGATGCAATGGGCGACGCGCCGAACTACACCGAGGTGGTCACGCTGAATGCCGAACTGGTGTCAGTGCGACGGGATGCCGATCAGGTAGTCGCGAGCGTCCGCTTCTCCGGCCTGATTCGTGAGGACGAGAACGCGCCGGCCAAGCCGTTGGATGAGATCTGGCACGTCGCGCACGACTGGAACCTTGCCGAGGGCGACTGGCTCATCAACGGTATCCAACAGGCAGACTAGCCACTGCTGGCGCGCGGCTGGTGGTCTTTAGGCAATCGCCTCAGGCCACCATGCCTCGCTAACAGAACATCGCCAAGCGACAGGGCGCGGCCGGGTCCTCACCGCTGACAACGCGCGCAGTAGAAGCTGGAGCGCTGAGCGATTCGGCGCTGCCGCAACGGCGCGCCGCAGCCCCGGCAGGGCTGTCCCTCACGTCCGTAGACACGCAGTTCCTGCGCGAAATAGCCCGGATGACCGTCCTCCTGGACGAAGTCGCGCAGACTGGTGCCTCCCTGTGCGATGGCGGCCGTCAGCACCTGCTCGATCGCCAGTGCCAGCCCCAGATAGCGCTGTTGACCGATGCGCCCGGCAGGGCGCGTCGGGTGGATGCCGGCCAGGTACAGTGACTCACTGGCATAGATGTTGCCAATCCCGACCACCACCTGGCTGTCCATGATAAAGCCCTTGACCGCGCAGCGGCGGCCGCGCGCCAGCCGGTAGAGATAGTCGCCGTCGAAGGCGTCGGATAAGGGCTCGGGCCCGAGATGACGCAGCAGAGGATGCTGCTCCACCGGCGGCGGCACCCAGTGCAGGCTGCCGAAGCGCCGGGGGTCGCGCAGCCTCAGGCAGCACCCGTCCTCCAGCACCAGGTCGATATGGTCATGCGGGCCGGGCGGCGTGTCGGCCGGCAGCACGCGCAGACTGCCGGACATTCCCAGGTGCAGCATCAGCGACGACCCTTGCTCCAGTTCCAGCAGCAGGTATTTGGCGCGTCGGCGCAGCGCGACAATCAACTGGCCGGCGACGCGCGCATCCACCTCCTCCTCCACTGGCCAGCGCAGGCGTCGCTCGCGGGCGACCAGCCGCAGGATGCGCCGGCCTTGCAGATGGGGCGCAATCCCGCGCAGACTGGTCTCGACCTCGGGCAGTTCAGGCATGGTTAGGCCCCGATCAAGCTTCGGTATCGCCCGCTTGGCTGCCGCGCGGTCGCATCAAGGTCTCAGTTTTTCCGTGCGCATGGCCGGCGGCATGGTGGTCGGCCAGCTGGACTCGGCCGCATCCGGCGCCGGCCACAGATCTTCCGCCGGCTCATCGCTCGGCCAGTCGTCGCCAGGTCCCGGCGGTCGCAGCTCGACCCGCGGTAAGGGTTCATCCGGCGCCGGCAGCAGCGCTTGCCCATCGCTTGCGCCAATCGGCGGTGCGAACGGATCGGTTTGCAGTGGGTTGGTATCGGCGGCGTCGGCCTGGGCGTCGAGCTCGCTCAGCGGCGCCACGGCAAAGACGTAGGTCAAGCGCTGGTCGAGTCTGCTCCAGCGAGCGCCGCCATCGGTAACGAGAAAGCGCAGTCCGGCGCCGCCGTCGGCGGATTCGATGCTCAACAGCCGGCCGGACAGGGCGCCATTCAGCGGCTCGACGCGCAGCGCCTCGCTCTCGGCGAGGGCGGCAAGGGCATCGGCGGCGAGCGGGCGTCCGTCGATGTTTCCGAGGCCCGGGCTGAAGCCTGGCGGCAGCAGTCGTCGGCTCACATAGTCGGTGGCCGGGGCGAGCAGTTGCGGTAGATGCCGATCGTCGACCAGATGCACCAGGTCGCCGATCTGCACATAGCGCCGGCCGTCGATCGGCTCGGTGCCGCCGAAGCGCAGTTCGAGCTCATCCAGCCAGAGCCGGATCGCGGCTGGGTCGAGCCCGAGCGGCGGCAGCTCGAGCGCGTCCGCCGGCAGCGACCTGTGCGTCAGGGCCGCCGTGATCGGCAGCAGCCTGTCCACCAGTGCGCTGTCGACATCGGCCGGAAAAGGCTCCAGCATTCGCCAGGCATCGCCGTTGCGCTCAAGGGTCAGCGCAGGCTCGCCGGCGCGCTGTAGGCGCAGCGAGCGGATGTCGTCCGCGGCCAATGGCGTCAGCCGAGTGGCCAGATCGGCTTGCCGCTGCTGCAGCTGCGCCGCAAGCGTTAGCGCGACGGCGACCAGCAGCAGCACCAGATTGATCAGCCAGCGTCGCCGCAGCATGCTCATGCGCGGCCTCTATGCCAGCGCAGCCAGATGCCGGCCGCCACCAGCAACAGCGGCAATGCGATCAGACCGCCGCCGATAATCAGCCAGCCGCGCACCGGCGACAGCACCAGCGCGTCGCTGTCGCTTGGCGGCGTTTGGATCGAGACCAGGTCTTCCTGACCCGTGAGCCAGCGCGCCATGCGCATCGCCAGCGCCTGGTTGGAGCCGTTGGCGAGATGGGCATTACTGAGGAAGTCGCCGTCGCCGACGACGATGACACGTTGCTCGGCGTCTTGCGATCCATCCACGTCTGATTCATTACCTGCCGGCATCCGGTCGTTCTGCGTCTCGTCGGCCGGCCGCTGAGCATCCGGCATCGTTCCGCTCGGCTGCTGCGCATCCAAGGGCGCTGCATCCGTAGCCCCGCGGTCCGAGGCCGGTTCCGTGCCGGGCCGAGCGCGGGTCAGCACCATCGCCACCGGCAAGGGGCCGGGCTGCTCGCCGGTACCCTGGTTGCGGCTGACCTCGCCGCGCACCGGTCCAGTCTCGTTCCAGCTCTCGTTGCCGGTGGCAAGTGTCGCCGCCAGCTGCCAGCCGGGCGCTGTGCGCTCTTCGAAGGCGAGGCTGCCGGCAAAGAGCGCGGGGTGCTGCATGCCTAGTCCCAACGGGTGCTCGGGCCAGTCTTTAACGATGGCGATGGTCGGCGTGTCGAGTCCAAGATTGGCGGCAGCGGCATCGACCACCTGACCCGGCAGCGGCGATACGCCGAGCGCCAGCGCCAGCGGCCGCATGCCGGGCTGATCGCCGGGGTCCATCAGCCAGAGCAGATTGCCGCCGCGCTCGATATAGCTGACCAGGGCCTCCGCCTCGCCCGGGAAGAGCGCGATGGAGGGCGTGCTGAGCAGCAGCAGGTCGGTATTGTCCGGGATCGCCGGGGCGCGGGCCAGATCGATCGGCTGCAGCCTGAAGCCGCGCTGGTGCAGCAACTGGGCGAAGCGGCCCAGGTCGCTGCCGGCGGCGCCGCCGATGGCGCGCTCGCCGTGGCCTTCGAGCACCGCGACCAGCGGCGACACTGGCTGACTCAGCCGTGCGATGGCGTTGCTCAGCGAAGACTCACTGAGCACGAACAGGGTCTCGCGTCGGCCACGGTAGTCGAGCACCATCTGTCCGAGCAGTTGGACATCCGCACCGCGTGCACGCTCGGGGAAGCGCTGCGGGTCGACGTACTCGATGAGCAGATCGTCGCGGTGCTTGCGGTAGCGCGCAAGCAACTGCTCCGCGGCGCGCGCGACGCGATGCTCGGCCGGTGCGTAGACAGTGATCCGAAGCGGCTCGATCAGGCCATCGAGCAGCGCCCGGCTTTCACTGGAGAGGCTGTTACGCGCGCTGCTTGTCCAGTCCCAATAATGATCATGGCGCGCCGTCAGCCAACCGGCGAGCAGCAGAATCGCGATCAGCAGCAGCGCGAACGCCGTGTCCGCGGCGAGACGGTGCAGGCGCGCCCAGTCCACCGCGCCTGCCGCAAACCGCGCCCTTGCGGCACCAAGCCGATGCGGCCGCGGCCGCGGATTCAGGATCTGGTCCGGGTCCGGGTCTGAGTCCGGGTGTCGTACTGGCTTCGGCTCTGGCGACGGCCCTTCCTCCAAGTCCACGTCGGCCGGTACATAGGGCGTGCTCATCCGAGGCGCAGGTTCTCCAGGCGGCGGTGGGTCAGCGCCAGGAAGAGCAGCGTCATCAGCGCGAAGTAGGTCAGGTCGCTGACGCGCACGACGCCGGTCAGGAACCAGAACAGATGCTGGTTCCAGGACAGCCAGTCGAGTACCGAGATCTGCTCCGCGGCCAGATGATCGGCGCGGTTGACCAGCGACAGCAGCACCAGCATGCCGTAGGCGATCGCCGCCGCGGCCGCCGGCTGGGAGGTCAGGCTGGCCGCGAAAAGGCTCACCGCGCAGAACAGCAAGCCCGCCAGCCAGAGCCCGAGGGTCGCGGCCAGGAACAGACCAGGGTCGACCGGCGCGGCGCCGAGCAAGGTCAGACAGAGCCCCAGCGGCGGCAGACACAGCAGCAGTGTCAGCCCCGCCAGCGCCGCGTATTTGCCTAGCAGGATCGCGGTCAGCCTGGCCGGGGCCGCGCTCAGCATGGCATAGCTACCGTCACGCAGCTCGCCGCTCAGCGAGCGCGCCGCCAGCAAGGGCAGCAGCAGCATCAGAAGCACTGCGGCAGAGCCGAATAGATTGTGGCTGAGTTCGAGGTTGAGCCCGGCGCCGCGCGCGGGCGGCTCCAGTCCGGTGAAGTCGTCCAGCACCTTCAGCAGTATCCAGGCCAGCAGCGCCTGGCTCGCGGCGAGCATTAGCCAGGCCAAGGGCGTGCGGAAGGCCGACAGCCATTCACGCCCGGCGATGGCGCCGATCATGCGGCACGCTCCGCGCCGATGCTGCGGAAGAAGATCCGTTCAAGGTCGCTGCTCTCGGCGCGCAGCTCGAGTAGCCCCCAGCCCTCGCCGACGATGGCCGCCGCGAGCTGATCGGCTGTGGCGCCGTCGGCGAGCTCGACGCGAAAGCGCCGCACGCCGCCCGCGGCCTTGGACCGATTGCCGACATCGAGACGGCTGGCGCTGGTCACCGACGGCAGGGCACTGAGCGCGGTCTCGGCCGGCGCGTTGCGCAGGCCGATGACCAGACGCTGTCCGCCGCCCGCCGCGTCCAGTCGAGCCTGATGAAGCACCTCGCCGTCGCGCAGGATGATGACGCGGTTGCAGACCGCCTGCACCTCGGCCAGCGCATGACTGGAGACGATGACGCCGGCGCTCGGCGCCAGATCGCGAATCAGCGAGCGCACCGCGCGCATCTGCACCGGGTCGAGGCCATCGGTCGGCTCGTCCAGTATCACCAGATCCGGCTCATGGATCAGCGCTTGCGCCAGTCCGGCGCGTTGCTGGTAACCCTTGGAGAGCTTGCCAAGCAACCGCCGGCCGACCTGCTGTAGGCCGCACTGGCGCTTGATGCGCGCGACGGCACGGCCGATGCTGCCGCCGGCGATATGGTGCAGCCGGGCGCAGAAGTGCAGATACTCGTCGACCCGCATCTCGGGATAGAGCGGCGGGCGCTCGGGCAGGTAGCCGAGGTGGCGTCGCGCCGCGATTGGCGCCGTCCTAAGGTCATGACCACGCACCTGTACGCTGCCGGCGCTTGGCGCCAGGTTGCCGGAGAGCAGCCGCAGGCAGGTCGTCTTGCCTGCGCCGTTCGGTCCAAGCAGCCCGAGGACATCGCCGGCGTCCAGCTCGAAATCGAGCCCCCGCAGCGCGGTCTTGGCTCCGTATCGGCGTTCGAGGGCGCGCACGCGCAGCAGCTTGTCCATGGGCCGCGACCATAGCGCGCGTCGCGTCCGCTGCCAACCATTGCCTTGCGTCCCATTGCCTTGCATCTGGATGAACCCGGTTGCCTGGCCGCTGCCGCTGCAACATCGGCGATGCGCGGCGGGCTTGCCGGCCCGTACCGGCCTTGTCATGCTTGACGCCATGGCGCTGCTCGGCATCGATACTGGTGGGACCTTCACGGACTTCGTGCTTTGGCAGGACGGCCGTTTGCGTTTGCACAAGGTTTTGTCGACGCCGGCGGCGCCCGAGCGGGCCATATTGCAGGGTATTGCCGAACTGGGGCTGTCGCCCGACCTGCTGGGATCGGGGCTGCATGTCGTGCACGGCTCGACCGTCGCCACCAACGCCGTGCTGGAGGGCAAGGGTGCGCGCACCCTCTATATCGCCAACCGCGGTCTGGCCGACCTGCTGACCATCGGCCGGCAGGCGCGCGCCGAGCTTTACGCGCTGCAGCCGCAGGAGCGCCCGCCGCCGGTGCCGGCCGCGCTTTGTGTCGAGACGGGTGGCCGTCTGGCCGCCGACGGCAGCCTGGTCGAGCCGCTGACGGAGTCGGACATGCACAGGCTGCGCGCTATCGTGCAGCGGCTGGCGCCCGAGGCGGTCGCGATCAATCTGCTCTTTTCCTTTATCGACGACAGTGCCGAGCGCGCCATTGCCGAGGCCATGCCGACGGAGCTGTCCGTATCGCGCTCGTCCGAGGTGCTCCCGCTGCTCGGCGAGTATGAGCGCGGCATCGCTACCTGGCTGAATGCACGCCTGGGTCCGCTGGTCGGCGGCTATCTCGGCCGGCTGAAGGCAGCGCTGCCGGGCGCGCGCCTGTCGGTCATGCAGTCCAGCGGCGAGGCAGTGGCGGCCGAGCAGGCTGCCGGTCAGGCGGTAAGGTTGCTTCTGTCCGGACCTGCCGGCGGTCTCGCCGGCGCCGGCTTCGTCGGCCGCTCGGCCGGCATCGAGCGGCTGCTGAGCTTCGATATGGGCGGTACCTCGACCGATGTCGCGCTGGTCGAGGGTGCGCCGCGCCTGACCACGCAAGGCCGCATCGCCGGCTTCCCCGTCGCGGTGCCGATGGTCGATATGCACACCATCGGCGCGGGCGGCGGCTCCATCGCGCGGCTGGATGCCGGTGGCATGCTGTTGGTCGGTCCGGAGTCCGCTGGTGCCGATCCCGGACCGGTCTGCTACGGCAATGGTGGGCGTGAGCCCACCGTCACCGACGCCAATCTAGTGCTCGGACGGCTCCGGCCCGATGCCTTTCTCGGCGGTCGCATGCGGCTCGATGCCGTTGCCGCGCACGCGGCGTTGGCGCGGCTTGGCCAGGCCATGGGCCTGTCGGCCGAGCAGGCGGCGCTCGGGGTCATCGAGGTCGCCAACGAGCACATGACGCGCGCGCTGCGTGTAATCTCGGTGCAGCGCGGTTTGGACCCGCGTGACGGCCATCTGTGCTCGTTCGGCGGCGCCGGCGGACTGCATGTCTGTGCCCTGGCCGATGCGCTCGGCATGACCCGCGCGATGGTGCCCGAGCGTGCTGGTGTGTTGTCCGCGCTCGGCATGCTGGTTACGCCGCCGGGCCGTTTGCTGACGCGGACCTGGCTCGGACTGCTGGCCGAGCGCGAAGATGCGGAGGTCGCGGCCGCGATCGAGCAACTGGCCGACGAGGGCGCCGCGGCGCTCGCTGCCGAGGGCGTCGCACCAGATGCGATTCGCCGCGAGTACAGCCTCGACCTACGCTATCGCGGGCAGTCCTACAGCTTGAACTTGGGCTGGCGCGGTCGCGCGTCCACCGCCGACGCCTTCCGTGCGCTGCACCGCGAGCGCTATGGCCATGACCTCGACTTGCCGGTCGAGCTGGTTAACCTGCGCGTGCGGCTAACCGCGGCGGCACCGCTGGTCAGTCTTGCGGTCAACGCGGACGAAGCGCCCCTCTCCCCTGAAACGGCCGCAAGCGGCCTCGCCAAGGTGTTCGGCTGCGAGCACCCGGTGCCGATGCTGACCCGCGCCGCGCTTGCGGTTGGCGAGAACCGCGACGGGCCGGCAGTGATCCTCGACGAGGTTGCGACCACCTGGCTCGCGCCCGGATGGCGCGCACTGCGCGATGACGCTGGCAATCTGCTGCTGTCTCGCGCCGCGGGGACCTCGTCGCCGCAGAGCGGCCGGGCGGCACCGCCGTAGGAGGGGGTCTCGCCGCGACCTGCCGATCCAACGCCATCGCATGGCGTCAACCCTGATATCTCCACCGGCTATCCGCAAGTCGTCTCACGACTTCTGGCACCGCCTTACGCAATTGGCTATAGTAATAGCCCATTTGAGTGCGCAGCCGACAAGCGCACCGACGAACCGATACCACCCGCTCAGCGAGGCCACCGATGTCGTTTTACGGAGTGCTCGACCTCCCCCTTTGGCAGGTCGTGCTCATTGCGCTTGCCCTAACCCACATCACCATCGTCTCAGTGACGGTCTTTCTGCATCGCTCGCAGGCGCATCGCGCGCTCGACCTGCATCCTGCCGTCATGCACTTCTTTCGTTTCTGGCTCTGGTTGACCACCGGCATGGTCACCCGCGAGTGGGTCGCCGTGCACCGCAAGCACCATGCACATTGCGAGACGCCGCGCGACCCCCACAGCCCTCAGGTGCTCGGCATCCGCCGGGTATTCTGGCAAGGCAGCGAACTCTATCGGAGCAGCGCCGGCAATCGCGCCGACGTTGAGCGTTATGGCCAGGGTACGCCGGACGACTGGCTGGAGCGCAATCTTTACAGCCGCTTTAGCGTCGGGGGCCTGGGCCTGATGCTGGTCATCGACGTGCTGCTGTTCGGCGTCTATGGCATCACTTTGTGGGCCGTGCAGATGCTCTGGATCCCGGTGCTCGCCGCCGGCGTCATCAACGGCATCGGTCATTACTGGGGTTATCGTAACTTCGAGACCCCGGACGCCTCCGCCAACATCCTGCCCTGGGGCATCCTGATTGGCGGCGAGGAGCTGCACAACAACCACCATGCCTTCCCGTCATCGGCGCGGCTCTCGGCGCGCTGGTGGGAGTTCGACATCGGTTGGTTCTACATCCGCGTGCTGAGCGCGTTGCGTCTGGCCAAGGTCAAGAAGCTGGCGCCTAAGCCGCACATCATCGAGGGCAAGGCCAATGTGGATCTGGAGACGCTGAAGGCCGTGGTGGTCGGACGGATGCACGTGATCCGCCAATTCAGCAAGGAGGTGCTTCAGCCGGTGACCCGAGAGGAGTTGTGCCGCAGCGAGCGTCACTGCCGGTTCCTGGCGCGGCGGGCGACACGGCTGCTGGCGCGTGAGTCTAGCCGACTGGACGACGAGGGGCGCGCGCGTCTGGAACAGATCCTGAGTCAGAGCCAGCAACTGCGGATCGTCTACCAATTCCGTGAGCGACTGCGTCAAATCTGGGAGCGCAAGGCACCGTCGCAGGAGGACTTGCTGAAGCTGCTGCAGGACTGGTGTCACCAGGCCGAGGCTACCGGCATCCGCGCCCTGGAGAGCTTCTCGCGCAATCTGCGGCAATTGGCCCTGGTGCCGGCCTAGTCGCCCTCAGACGGCCCACCTGGCGATTGGGGTGCGCAAGCGCCCTGGCCAGCGGATAGACGTTTCGAGCTGCGCACACAGGAAGACCGCCGAGACCCGTTGGCGGTCGTCCGTCTCTTGCTATATCTCGGCGTGCTGGTCCGGGTGGCCGGCAGCGAGGACGCCTATATCAAGAACGAGTACAAGGATGTCCTCTGCAACATCGACCGCCACCTAGTCTCCGCCCTCCTGGTACCGGCGGAACCCTCCAAGACGGTCCAGCTCTGATGCCCGCAGCCGCCCGCGAACGGAACGCTTCGCCGTTGTCGACGCGCGGGTCTGCCTGGGCTGCGGCGCCTGCATCGATGCCTGCGAGCAGCGTGCAATCTGCCTGGTGCCCCGGCCCGACCCCAAGAGACCACCACGGACCAAGGGCCTGATGTTTGCGCGCATCCTTTGTAAAAAGGGGCGGCTCTGGCCCGATACCACAGACGCTGCCAATCAGGGCTGGCGAGCGCTGAGGCGTGGCCGGCCGGGCAACCATTGACCAGACTGTGTGCCGACCGCGACCGCTGCTTCAACCTGTCGCCGCGAAAAGCCTTCGCGTCATAGCGGCAACACGCTATCGCAGCATTCTGCTGCTCTTTGCTTTAGACGCTGCTTCAGACCCGAGCACGGCGGTAATCGCGAGCTGTCACGCCCGTCAGCTGCTTGCAGGCCCCTAAAGAATGAGGCGCGTTCTCGTAGCCGGCGGCAAACGCAATGTCGGCGATGTTCAGGTCGCTGTCTCTGTCATGGGCTCCGCCGGGGACGTTCTCCGCATATTGGCGTGAAATGGTCAGACCGAGGCAATGAAGCCTGGCAGCATTCGCACGGAAATCAGGCGATCACAGCGATGATTCCAGATTTCCATCTCAGCCCTGAGCAGACAAGCCTGCGCAGCCCAACACCTGGCACTCTGGGCGGCTTCATTGATCCACGCGGTAACGGAAGTAAACCATGCTCGTACCTGTACCCCTGTGTCGGACGTTCGCCGCGCTGGCGGTCTTGGGCCTAGCGGCGTCTCCGGCCATCGTCCCCGCGGCGGACAAGGTCGATCCTTACGACGGTGGCTGGCACTTTAGGCTGACGCCCTATCTGTGGTTGCCGAATGTCAACGGTACGATCGACGGCCAAGTGCTGGGGTCCGCTCTCGGCGATCTCAGCACCAGCACGGAGATCGGTCCAAATGACTATTTGGAGAATCTCAAGTTCGGCGTCATGGCCACCGGTGAGGTACGCAAGGGCGACTGGTCGGTGTTCACCGACGTTATTTATGTCGATTTCGGCGATCAGCGCTCGCGCGTACGCAACATTACCGGCCCCGAGGGCCGCCCTTTGAGCAGCCTCGACCGCAATGCCACCACCGGCCTTTCGGCAACCCTGTGGACATTGGCAGGTGCCCGGACCCTAGTGCGCAATCCCAGAGCTAATCTCGATCTGTTGGCCGGGTTTCGTTACGTAGGGGTCGAAACAGAGCTCAAGTTGGACATCATTGGCTCCGAGGGCAATGTCGACATCAGCACACGAGGCTCCCGCGATCTGACCGAGTGGGACGGCATCCTCGGGGTCAAGGGCCAGATCCGGCTCGGTGCAGGCCGCTGGACCATGCCCTACTACCTGGACGTTGGCACCGGATCATCGAACTGGACCTGGCAGGCGCTGCTGGGCCTGGGTTATGCCTTCGACTGGGGTGAGGTCAACCTCTCCATCCGCAGCATCTCGTACGACTTCAACGAGAAGCGTGACGCCGATCTGCGCATGACCGGCCCTGCGCTGGGGGCCACCTTCCGCTGGTGAGTAGCTAGTGCAGCAGGGTAGAGGTTGCGAGGCCGTTCTTGGCCGTTGTCGTTGTCGTAATCGTTATCGACGCGACCAAGGCCACATCAGATCGAGTAATCCCGCAAACTGGGGTCGATGACTTCTGAACGCAGGCCCCCGTGCTGGTCTTCCGTCGAGGGTGCCTCAGCTCGACAACGACAACGAAACACGAAAACGAAAAACTTGACGCATCTGCAAACATTCGCCGCCCTCAGGCAGCCTGGTTCCTAGGTCGGGTTAGCGCAGCCGAACCTGACGCTGGGTCAATCGAAATCGAAATCGGGATCGATACGGCATCCCGCTTGACGAGAGACACAATTTCGACAGCGATTTGGACGCAGATGTCAAGCAGCCCCGAGCGCGCCTTTCGCGATCGCAAAAACCCACCCTCGTAAATCGGCCTTGACCATCGATTCCGGCCGGTCACCTTGTGAGCCGCGCGTAGTCAGGGCTTCCAGCGCTGATGCCGTCAGGCCCAGATGGCCTGACTCCGCGGTCGACCAGCCGAAGTCGCCGTAACGACGATCGAGGCCCCCAAACCTAACCGTAATGAGGAGAACACCATGACCAACAGACGCGACCTGCTTGCTGCCGCGGCCCTAGTCGGACCGCTCGCTTTGGTGACGAGATCGGCCCAGGCGTCGGAGAAGGAGCATCACGCGCCTAAGGCAAACCACAGCGAGGCCGATTTCCTGTTCGTCCAGAACGCCACCGGCGTGACCTACGTCGATGGCAAGCTGACGCTCGCGGGGGTGAACCCGGCGACCGTGATGTTCTCCGATCGTCCGGAACGCGTCGCCGGGCACATGACCACGGCCCGCTTCGTGCCGTTCTGGAGCGAGGGCAGCGACAGCTTTCTGAAGGACCCGCCGAATGCGACCCTGTCGTTCCTTGAAGACAAGACGCTGAACGACGCGGTGGTCGAGCTGCGCGATCCGGTCCTGGCGGGCAACGATCTGAGCTACCAGGTCAAGATCCTCGAAGGCAGCATCCCGGCCAGCGCGGGCGCCGCCTCGCTGTTCATCGACATCATCGGCATGCCGCTGACACCGGTCTCCTTCGCCGGTGCCCGTCGACGTGCCTGGCGGCGTGCGGTCATCTATTGAGCACGATTTGTTACAGGAGGCGCGTCGCAATGACACAGTCACCAATGCGCGACATCCACTCTGCGCGGGGCCTATCCGCCATCGCTTTGTCGTTGATGATGATGCTGGGTACATCCATGACGGCAAGCGCTGATGAGGCGGATGCCAAGCGCTTGCTTAAATCCATGTCCGAGTACTTGGCGGCACAGCAGGCCATCTCGTTCGCATACGATGCCGTCCTCGAGGTTGTCACCGAGGACGAACAGATCCTCGCACTAGCGAGTTCGGGTGACGTCACCCTCAATCGGCCTGACAAGATCCTCGCCACGCGCTCCAGCGGGTTCGCGGATGTCGAGATGTCCTTCGACGGAAAGACTCTGACCCTGCTCGGCAAGAACCTGAACATCTATGCGCAGCAGGACGCAACCGGCACGGTCGATCAGCTAGTCGATGAGTTGCGCAAGCACAACCGGCCGCTGCCTGCCGCGGACTTGTTGTTGACGGACTCCTACGAGGCACTGATGCAGGATGTCGTCGACGTTAAGGATCTTGGCAGCGGCGTGATCGGTGGCGTCGAATGCGATTACCTCGCTTTTCGTGCCAAAGAAGTGGACTGGCAGATCTGGATTGCTCAAGGCGAGCGTCCCTATCCGTGCAGATATGTCATCAACTCGAAGTCCATAGACGGCGAACCCCAGTACAGCATTCAGGTCGGGGACTGGAAGACTGGTGACGAAGTCGCGGCCACTGATTTCAGCTTCACGCCTCCCGCGGATGCCAAAAAGGTAGACCTAAAAGACCTTGAGGGTACGGAAGAATTGCCTGACCACTTCCAGATAGGAGAGGCGCAATGAACGCATCGAAGCGGTTTGGAATCATGCTGCTCGCGGCGATCGCCGCGATTGGCGCATCGGAACTTGGTGAGCGGCTGTCAGTCCCCGGCGTTCATAGCCTGATCCCGACTGCCGAAGCCGTTGTCGGGCGTCCATTGACGCCGGTGAGTGTTGCCGGGGTAGGGCGCCGAACGGTGCGGCGTTGCGCGGTAGGCGTTTATAACTGCTAGCGAGGCCTCGCCTCAGCCCGACGAGTCGTGACGGCCGCTCCGGCAAGCGGGGCAGCGATCATCGTAGTCGTAGTCGTAGTCGTAGTCGGGTACTCGATTACGACAACGACAACGAGAAAATGAAATGATCGGCAAACATTTGACGCCATCAAGCAGTCGAGGAGGGAGGTATCGCCTGACAGAGCGGCGACCAGTGCGCTGCGCATCGGACCTGATAGCATGCGACGACCATTGAATCGAGAAACGGCATGCTTTCTAGTCTGATGCCCGCTCTGATCCGGGCGCTTCTGGTCGCGCTGCTGGTGTTTCCGGCGAGCTTGCCGGCAGGCGATGCGCCGGTGCTGCGCGCGCGAGAACCTCAGCGACACAACGCCGTTCACGCAGCCGCTCCTGCTCGCGGTCGCCAACCTCGACCAGCGTATCAGCACCACCACCGATACCGCCGACAGGGCCCGGCTGACGCACCAGCGCGCCCGCGTGCTGGATCAACTCAACCGGGCCATCCTGTCCCAAGGCGGTAACGGCTTTGCACCAACGCTCCCCGCGGACGAACTGCAGCGTCTGCGCGACACCGTCTCAAGTGCCCGGCGCAGCGGGGACAAGACCGCCGAGATGACCGCGATTCTGCGCCTGAACAGCGCGATCCTGGACCAGAGCTTTACGGATCTGCTAACGACGGTGGCAGCGTGACTGGATCAGATTCGCCCCAGCCGCGGACTTCAACCGCGCGTTCAACAGCTTCGAGCATCGAACCGCTTTCAATCAGGTCCCGTTCGGGCGCGCCGTGCAGCGTTTGGAAGCCGGCAAGGCGACCACGCTCAGCAGCGCCGAGCAAGCCTTGATCGGCGCCTATCATGACTACAGCCAGCGCGCCGAGGTCTATGACGCCGTGGCGCAGTCTCTGTTCGGCTTCGTCAAGGGCGCGGCAACCAGCAACCGGCTGTTGCATTGGCTCGGCATCAGCACGCTGATCGGCACCATCGACGCGCAGCCCTGGGCCATCGACATCAACGCCAGGATGCTGCCGGGCAGCGACAACAGCATTGGCCAACGTCATCAGCGTTGGACAACTCCTCGCTGCCGTCTTGTTGTTTCTGGCGTTGACCGGCGTCGGCCTGATTCTGCTGCCGATGCTGCTGCGCCTTGCTGCGACGGGCATTGCCGCAACGGGCGCAGCGCGCACAGCAGGACCCGACCGAATCCGAGCGCTTTTTCCGCCTACTTAGGCAGTCGTTTCTCGGTCCGCTGCGCATCCTGTTGGTGTTGATCGCCATCGCGCAGGCGACGCGCATTCTGTTCTTGCGCGAATCCGACGAGCGCATGATGAGCCTGATCGACAGTCTGTACGTCGTGCTGGTCGTCTGGGCGCTACTGCGCCTGATCGACAACTTCGTGATGCTGTATTCGAGCGAGCTGCTTCGCCGCTATCCGACCCTGCGCGGAGAGTTGGTCAACTTCTTGTCCAGCATGACCCGCTTCCTGGTGATCGTGATCGCCGTGCTCTACCTGCTGCAGCACTTCGGCTTCGACATCCGCGCCCTGCTGGCCTCGCTCGGCATCGGCGGTCTGGCCGTCGCGTTCGCGGCCAAGGAGACCATCGCGAACATCTTCGGCTGCATCTCCATCATCGTCGACGACATGTTCCAGCAAGGCGATTGGATCGTGACGCCCAACGGCGAGGGGACGGTGATCGATGTCGGCCTGCGCAGCACCAAGATCCGCACCTTCGACAACGCGGTGATCTTTCTACCCAACGCCTATGTCGCCGGCATCGACGTGCGCAACTGGAGTCGGCGCAAACTGGGTCGACGCATCAAGTTCACGCTCGGGCTCGAATACGGCAGCGATATGCAGCAGGTGAAGAAGACCGTCGACGACATCCGCGCCATGCTGATCGCCCATGCGGACATCGCCGACAGCAGCACCGACACCACCAGCTACACCAAGCAGCAACTGGGGAAGATCTCCGACGCCATGGATGGCTACGGCATCAAGCGGACCCTGCTGGTCTATCTCGACGACCTCGGCGACAGCTCGATCGACATCCTGATCTACTGCTTCTCCAAGACCGTCGACTGGGAAGGCTGGCTCCAGGTCAAGCAGGACGTCATCTTTCGCTGTTGCGCCATCGTTGAGGCCAACGGGCTCAGCATAGCGTTTCCGAGTCAGACGCTGTATCTGCGTCAGGACGCTGGGCAAGCGAAAGATGCGGTCGCGTCCGGTCATTGAGCTGATGCCTAGTGGGGTTTCGCCTTAGACCGCCGAGTGGCGATCATCGGTATCGCTGTCGGTATCGGTATCGTAGTCAGTGGCAAGCGACTCGATCCCGATCCCGATCCCGAGAATCTGCGTCAGTCCGATGCCGCGTCGAAACTTGACTCACCTGCAAACATTTGGCGTCTTCAAACAGTCGAGGCGCGCTGGAAGTAACAGAGCGAAAACATGCGAACCCCTGTCCCTATCATCATCGCCTGCCTACTGTGGGCCGCCTGGCTGTCGTGCGCCTCTGCCCAAGAGGCCGACAGCGCCCTGCCCGGATGGTTGGTCACCTCGCAGGCGCTGGAGTCGAAGATCGCTGAAGCGGAGGCCGCGACCGACAGGACTGAGGAGGCCAAGACTCAGCTGATCGAGCTGTACCGCAAGGCATTGAGCAATCTACAGGCGGCGAAGGACAACGCGGCATCCGCGGCCACGTTTCGGCGCAGGGCCGAGCGCGCGCCGGCCGAGATTCAGGCCATCCGCGCGGCGCTTGCGCCGGATGCCCAGGCTGCGCCGATGGAGGGACTTGATGCGGATGCTGACACCCCGCTGCCCGACCTCGAACAACTTCTGCAAAAGCAACAAGCAGACCTGACTGCGGCCGATGCGCGACGCGCCGACTTCGAGTCCCGTCTGGCCATCCTCGAGCAGCGCCCGGAGGCCATCAGCCCGCGCCTCGCGGAGGCGACCCAACAACGCGAAGAGGCCTCCGCGCAGATTCAGACACCGGCCGCGGATGATGTAGGCCCCACCTTTGCGCAGGCCCAAAAGTGGGTGCTCGAGACGCGCTACGTGGCGCTGAGCACCGAGACCACGATGCTCGAGCAGGAACTCTCGACCCTGCCGTTGCGCACCCAGTTGCTGGAGGCAAAGTTCGATCGTGAAAAGGCCAATGTCAACGCGTTCGGCGAGCGCATACGGGTACTCGATGAACTGATCGACCGCAAACGCCGTCAGGCAGCGGAGCAAGCGGCGACGGCAGCCGAGCAGACGCAGCGCGAGCTTGAGGGCATGCCCCCGGTGTTGGTCGAGTTCTCCGCGGAAAACGCGGCGCTGTCGCGTGACGTTAACGACATCACCCAACGGCTGAAGGCGCAGGATCTGGTGCGGCAGAACCTGGAGCAGGTCGTGGAGCAGCTCGACGCCGATTACCAGGATGCCCGCGAAACCCTGGAGTCTGGCGAGGTCAACGACGATCTCGGCCGCATCCTGTTGCAGCAGTTCGATGCCCTGCCGGATCTACGGGCCTTTGTTCAGAACGACGAACAACGCAAGTCGGAGATGGCCGACCTCACCGTGAGCCGCTTGAAGCATCGCGCCGAGGCGCGGCGCATCGCGGATGCAGATGCGGCCGTCGAGCGGCTCGCGCTGGAACTGCAGGCTGGTGGGGAGACCGAGGCGCAGAAGGCCAAGTTGCTGGAGCTGGTGCAGCAACGCCAGACACTGCTCGAGAAGGCATTGGATGTGAACGCCCTCTATCTCGGTAAGCTGCGGGAGCTCGATCAGGCCGAGCAGGCGTTGCTCGCGACCGCCGCCGAGTATGACGCCTACCTAGACGAGCAACTCCCCTGGTTGCGCAACGCCAAACCGATCCAACTCGAGGACGTCCGCGCGATGCCGAGCGAACTCCGCGCTCGGCTCTCGGCCGCGGACCTGCCGGGCCTGCCGCGCCTGATCGGCCAGCAGCTCGCGCACAGTCCCGTCTTCTGGTTGGCCGTGATCGGCGCCGGTGTCCTGCTCTCGCGACGCCGAGCCATCATCGCCGCCATCGAATCGATCACGCCCCGCATCGGCAAACCCACCACCGACCGCATGAACTATACCGTGTGGGTGCTGGGCCTGACCCTGCTGCTCGCGGCACCGCTGCCGCTCGTATTGGCGGCCGCGGGCTGGCAGCTCCAGGTCGACGGCGGCGCAACAGAGCTGTCCCAGGCCTTGGGCAATGCACTGATACGGGCCGCCCTGCATCTTTCCTTTCTGTTCAGCCTGGGCGCCATCTGCCGGCCGCACGGGTTGGCGGCGGTCCATTTCCGCTGGCCGGAGCGCAACCTGAAGCTGCTACGCACCCAGCTCAGTCTGTTCATCTGGCCGTTCGTGATCGCGATCTTGATCCTGAATGTCGCGCTCGGCATCAACCAGGCCGAGACCGGCGGCACCTTGGCCAAGCTCGCGCTGCTGCTTGCCTACCTGCCGCTGTCCTGGTTCCTGTACCGGGTGTTCCATCCCCGGAACGGCGTATTCGCGCACCTGCGATCCGGTGGCGACTACCCAATGCTCTTCCGTACCTACCTTCTCTGGTACCCGCTGATCGTTGGCGCCCCGATCGCACTCATCGCCCTCGCCTGGACCGGTTACGTCTACACGGCCACCGCCTTTTCCTATCTGTTCTTGCTGACCCTCTGGTTCCTGTTTGCTCTGGTGCTCGGCAACTCGCTCGCCCTGCGTTGGCTGCAGGTCACCAGACGGCGGCTCGCCTTCGATGCCGCCATGGAGCGCCGACGCGCGGAGCAAGAGGAAGCCGAAGAGCATGACGCGCTTGGCGAGCTGGGCGAGCTCCAGTTCGAGGAGGAGGAGGTGGACATTACCGCCCTGAGCGACGAGACACGGGGGCTGATCCGCATCCTCTTGGTCACCTCGACCGTCGTCGGTCTTTACCTGATTTGGTTCAGCGCGCTGCCGGCGCTGCACATCTTCGACGATGTGGTCTTGTGGTACGGGACCGTCACCGTCGATGGCGCGGCGCAACCGCTGCCCATCACTCTGGGCAACCTCGGCCAGGCGTTACTCTATGCCATCGGCACCTGGGTGCTGGCGGACCGCCTCCCGGCATTATTGGAGATCTTGCTGCTACAGCGCTTCCATATGACTGCTGCCAGCCGTTATACGGTGACCACATTGACGACCTACGTCGTCGTCGCGGTGGGTCTGATGCTGGTGCTCAGCACCCTCGGTGCGCGCTGGTCGCAAGTGCAATGGCTGGTGGCGGCGCTCAGCGTCGGCATCGGCTTCGGTCTGCAGGAGATCGTCGCCAACTTCATCAGCGGCTTGATCATCCTGTTCGAGCGACCCATTCGCGTCGGCGATGCCGTTACCGTCGGCGATACCGATGGCGTGGTCACCAAAATCAAGATCCGCGCCACCACCATCCGCAACTGGGACGGCAAGGAGCTGCTGGTGCCGAACAAGGAGTTCATCACCGGACGTCTGCTCAATTGGTCGCTGTCGGACCAGACCACGCGTATTGTTCTCGCCATCGGCATCGCGTACGGATCGCCGGTGCGCCAGGCCATGGAGCTGCTGGAGGAGGCGGCGGAAGAGAACCCCAACGTGCTCGATGAGCCCTCCCCTACAGTGATCTTCGAGACCTTCGGCGACAACGCGCTCGGCCTGCTACTGCGCTGCTTCGTCGACTCCATCGATCTGCGCGTCAGCACCATCAGCGCGCTGAACGAGGCCATCAACGACAAGTTCAATGCCGCCGGCATCAGCATCGCCTTCCCGCAGCGCGACCTGCATCTGGACACCATCAAGCCGCTGCGGGTTCAGATCGAACAGACTGGATCGGCTAACGAGTAGAACACTGCCGAAGGCAACGACAAAGAAACACATGTCGTGACTGATTGAGATGCTCAGCTGATTGATCGAGAAAGAGCAATTGTCACGCGAAGCCGCGAAGACACGAAAAGTCCATTTCTATCAACGCATTGCCTTGCCTGCCCGTGAGGTGGGTTCGGCATCGTCTGTAACTCATCCAAGGGCATTCCGGCGGACGCCTTCTGGTCCTTAACGCTCTATGACAACCAGAGCCGGCCGATGCTGACGAAGCCGCAGGAATACCCGCGCGCCGGCTCGCAGAGCTGTCCGACGCCGGCCGCCGAGGCGGCCAAGGACGGAGCCACCCCCGTGTATCTCGCGGCCGAAAAAGCCGAGGGCGAGGCCATCGGCAACTGAATCCAGACTGACTGTTGTTTCCAAAAGTCTTTGGTCACGAACTTCTGAAAATCGCCCACCGCGCCACCGGCGGTTTTCCCACACTAAGGTACCGTCCGGAAGGTGGCGGATAGGTCCGGAATCGACCGAAAGCGGACTCTGCGAAGGGTAGGTTCCACATCGCTGAAATCTCCGAGTGTTCCCGCGCGCGGACCGCCCGGTTGGGACGGTGATCTCGGGCCGACGCCCGACTGGGACCTCCTCGGCCAGCCCGAGCCCGACGTCCAGTTCGATCAGCGCATCGCCTGGTAGCCACTTCCTCCTGCAAGCCAGGATGCAACCGCGCCTGTTTTCCGCCTGTCTGCTAGCCCCCGGATTCTAGCCCCGGCACCCGGCAACGCGCGTGCTTGCGCCGCTTGCGACCTCCGTCAGCCCGGCCGCTGCGCTTCGAAGGCGCATTCGGCCCCCGCTATCCTCCTCGCTTGGGCCAACCTGGATGCTCAGGGTGGCTTAGATTTCCCATCGGTGAAGTCGATACGTCGGGGTCGGGCCGCGGGAGGCTCCCGGGCGAGGATGGATGCTGCGACGCAAGACCTGACCGAAGTCGGCTACATGGTGAAGCCGCTGCCTGCCTGAATCCGCTGCCCCTGCCCACTGCCCACTGCCCACTCCGACTTTCGCTCTCACCGAGGTTCAGTTTCTTTGCGGCACTGGCGATCGGAAGGCCAATGACTTCAAGGATTCATGACAGCTTGGATGATCTGGTTCTGACTCGGCTCTCCGGGCAACGACATGCATGCGCTGTATAAATCCTTCGGTGGGATAGGGTCGGCCCCTTCTTTAGTAAGCCTTCCTTCGATGATTTGAACAGAATTCTCACAGTATGACTTCTTGCCGGCGGTCATTTCTGGCATCGCCATCTTGCGTTCGAGCTGGGATTCTTCGGTTACCGTGTCTTGAGCATCAGCTAACGATGCTATCGTTAGCAGTGCCGCAGCGCCTACGGTCGCAACGAGTGCGGACGGTAGGCCAAGACGATATTTGGAATTCTTCATCATCGGAAACGCCTCTTTGGTTAAATGGCTAACGCCTGGCTCAGCAGAGGAGGCGCATAAGCGCCGCGGTCGGCTAGCGCACCATGATATGTGGATGGCTTCAGCATCCCGCTGGACTGGCTAGCGGCCCCAAGCCGTTACCGGGTGGAGGTCTGGCCGGGGCCGAACCATCCGCGAGGGCGGCGGGTCGTCGTCTTCGACGAGCACGACGGCGAACTGCTGTGGGGGCAGTGCCCACATCATGCTAGACCTGCTGGGTGCGTTGGGCTATCGACCGATCGGCGAGAACCCTTGGCCGGTTCACGATGAACGCTGAAGTCGACCCGGAGCCTGTTGTAGCGGCCGCCCGAAAACTAAACATGCTGCCTTTGATGGCGGCGGCAGCATCGGCAGCCGGTGTAACGGCGTCTCGCTGTCGCTCAAGTGGCCTCGGTGCGCACCGCTGGCTCGGGCCTTGAATCCGATAGCCCAGCCATCGCGCGAATCCCCTAAGACGTATTGCGGCCACTTCTGGTATGAACCAAAAGCCGGGGTTGGCGGCCGCGCAGGCGCCTGGCCGCGCAGCCGCTCGATAGCGGCACCGGCTTGGGTGCGCAGAGTTCCAACAGTGCATCCCACCCGGCGGCGTTGATGGCTGGCACAACGATCGCCACAACACCGGCCGCCCGCGCCCGTCTCAGCACCGGTTCGCGATCCGCATCGAACTCGGCGACATCGACATGGCAGCGAGCGTTGATCGGATGCAAGTTGACGCCCCTCAATGCTCGCAAGCGTCCCCGTTCCATGGGCACGCATAGCGCCTGCTTAGCGCGCTAAGGCCATTGGCGGACAACCTCGTGCCATATCACGCCGCCTTGGTTCGCCTTCAAGGAGCACCGGCGGGAGCATAGCGGGCCTCTATCAGTGCCGGTGCGATACAGAAGGGGCGTCAAGACCAGTCAGCAGGCATCAGACTTGAGAGAAATCGCCTAAGTTGACGTCACACACCCTGGAGCCTCACTTGCGTCTTTGTCGGCGGTCGACAGGGCTGGACGCGGGCCGCCTGCCAACCGCCGAACACTACTTCGGTGCCTTCAGCTGCGCTGCATCGCCCTCGTCGACGGGATTCATATCACCGCCGATCATCCCTGCCTCTTCTTTGAGCATTTTTTCAGTTTTTTCCTGGGCCGCGGCCACGGGATCAGGCGCCTTCATCTGCGCGGAATCCCCGACTTCCATGGGCTCATCGCCGGAAACCATCGGGGTAGCTGGTTGCTCAGCGAAGGCCGTGCCGGCCAGGGCGAACGCGAATACGGCGGCGGACATCGCGAACATCTGCTTTAGTTTCATAGTATTATTCCAGGTCAAGGTAATGATGCTGTCGTTCATATTGACCTGTGCCGGGCACCTCGTCCGGCCTACGCACAGGTCGAGAACACTGTGCACCCAGCTTGCACAGCGAGTCAACACCAGCCCTGGTGTTTCTCGCTCGGAGACGGGGGAAAGGGACTCGGTAGGCTGTCGCCACTGGATTCCATGGGCCTCCAGCAACCCGATCAGGCGCGCATTCTCGGCCCTCAGCGCTGCAAGCGCATCCTGCTCAGCCATTGAGTCTGCCATTGGCGAGCCAACCGGTGGCGAGCCAACCGTTCGCGAGGTTCTGGCCAGGCTCTTCGCATCAGCGAGATCGGACCCGTTGGGCTTGATGGGGCTTGAAGGGGCCGCGGGTTGCTTGGTCGCCATGCCGGGCGGGCCGGGTCAGATCAGCGCGATCTCGTTCTGCAAGAACGCCGCGACGCCAGGTAGCCCTTGCTGTCGCAATTCGTCGAGCTCCGGCCGGTTGTGCAACGGGGCGGTTAGCCACTCACGCTGAATGGCCTCGCTCCACCGAGCACGAAAGCGGCGCGTCTGCGCCAGGCGGATCATCAGGTCCCGCAGCGGGGCGGGATAGAACAGGCACGCATCATAAACGACCGTGAAAGTCGCCACTCAGTACCCCAAGCCAAGCGCCTGCGCCTGCGCGGCCAGCTCATCGGCCGCAGCGGCCCCTTCCTGATCAATGCGGTCGCGGTAGTCCATCAGATCCGAAAAGCGGATTCGTCGATGTCGCCCCACTTTGTGAAATGGAATCTCGCCCGCCTCTAACTGCTTGACCAGGAACGGCCGGGAGACGTTGAGCAGGTCGGCAGCCTGTTGCGTCGTCAGTTCCGCATGAATCGGCACCAGCGACACGGCATTGCCCTGCGCCATTTGGTTCAGGATATCGACCAGCATGTGAATTGCCGAGACCGGCACCGCTACATCGGTGCAGCCGTCAATCAGGCGCAGCCGGGCCGATTCGCCTTGTCCGACGCACGCGGCCAGCAAGCGACTGCTTTCGACCGCTAGCCTTACCTCCGCCTCCGTCGGCATTCGCATCGCGCGATAGGTTTGCGCCGTGTTGCTCATCATTGGAACTCCCCGAGGTGTCATATCCGTCTTGAAGTTTAGCGCAATCGGACAGCGCATCGAAATATTCGAAACGCGGTGCCCGAGCGGACGAATCCCGTGCGAGATGAGACCAGGCTGGCGCATGACGAAAAAGCGCACTATACAGTCGCACTGACAGCCTCAAGTTCATTTTCCGTGGCGAGATCCTGGCGATAGATCGTCGGAGTGACGCCGGTGAAGCCGCGGAAGGCACGGCTAAAATGCTGCGGGCTGCCGTAGCCCGACGCCATGGCGACGTCGATGATCTTGGCGTCCGGATCGCTCAACAGCGTGCGCGCGAACTGGAATCGCGCCTCCTGCAGAATGCCCGTGTAGGAGATTCCGTTCTGCTGGAGACGGCGCTGTAGTGTGCGCCTGCTCATTCCTAGGATCTCGGCGGCGAATCCGAGATCGGTGCGGCCGCCGTCCAGATAAGGTTGGATGATCTGGCGCAGAATGCTTGCAAGCATCCGTTCTTCGGTCTCGCCGATCTGTTCCGCTGCTGAATCCAGCCACTCGGACTCCTCTGGGGCAGTCACGGCCGGATCGATGGTCGCTCGTGCCAGGTCCGCCCGGCCGATCAGCAGGGAGGTGTGAGGCTGGCCAACGAGGATGCGGGTATTGGGGAACGCCTCACTGACGGCGTCCGGCGGGGCGAACCGCGACACGAAGGTCAACTCGCGCGGACACCAGGAGGCTCCCGCCACGCTGCGCACCACAGAAACGGCGCCTTGCAGGTTCAGCCATTCCGCGAAGCAGATGAAGGGGTGGCGATCCAGATAAGCCGTGTCGAGAATCACGCGGACCTCGGTCCCCTCCCCTCGCAAGCTCGCGCGAAGCACATTGTCCTCCTTATAGGCGATTGCGGCCAAGGCCCGCAGGCGGGTGAGCCCGGTCGGGGCCGCGAGGATGGCCGTCTGGTGCGGCGGTTGCAGCGACGCGAGTGTGGCCTCCTGCGCACCGAGCAGGCCCAGATGCATCGGCTCGAGGTCGCGGCAGCTTTGTGCGATCCACTCGATCGCCATGGGAATGCTGACATAGTGATCTGGCGTCTCCGCGATTCGGGGCGGCAGCCGCGACCGCGCAAGACGGCGCTCCACGGGAACACCGATCCGTTGCATCACCGCAAGGTAGCTGTGTAGATGGGCCGCACGGACAATTGCAAGCCTGCCACTCAATCGCCGTCCCCCTTTTCTGCCAGGCCGATAATTTTGGAGCGATATGGTCGCACAATCCAGTCCCTGGCCAGTCAACATGGCCCAGCCGCTGCCGCGGCGGATGTGCGCGTACCGCAAAATGCGTCGCGACCATAGTCGAACAGCGTCGGCGTGAGAGCGACCACGCATCGGCTGCCGGACGTCAAGCGCCTTCGCCTGGTGAGCAGTCCGTGCGATGCGAGAAATCGGGTGGGCGGAAAAATGGCGCAAAATGGGCAGTAGATGCGCCGGTCTAGAAATAGCATTGCGCATGAATAGCGTATGACCACGAAACTCAGCGCCGATAGCTGAATTATGTAGCACCCAAGGTCCGCGAACATCATTGCGCTTGCCGTCCGGCAGATGCGCCTAATTCAGGAGCCAGAGACCATGAGCCACTTCGTATCCCCGCCATTATTCAGGTTCATCAGCGCCCTGGCGCTCTGCGTGGCCGTACCGATCACGGCGTCGGCCCAGGTCTCGGATGCGACGCTCGCGTCGATCTCGGCGCCCGACAGCGTCGAGACCCGCATCGGCAAGCTTGAGTTCAAGGACGGCGTGCCGAGCGCCGAGACCGCCCGGACGGTCTATGACACGCTCGACTTCACCCGCGCGCTCAACGTCTACAACAACAGCTTCCGCGGCGCCTCGGCGCTCGGATTGGTCAAGGGGTTTCAGGAGGTGGGCGCCGGCAGCGGCGACATCGTCATCTTCGAGGAGTTGATGGATTCCAACTCGCTGTTCCTGACCGGGAACGCCGACACGGTCTATTACCTCGGCTATGTGGACCTCTCGAAGGGTCCGATGGTGATCGAGCAGCCCACCGACGGCCTCGGCGCGATCAACGACATGTGGTTCCAGTGGGTGATCGACATGGGCAAGCCGGGGCCTGACCGCGGGCTCGGCGGCAAGTATCTGATTATCGGACCCGGTTACGACGGCCCGTTGCCGGCGGACGGCTACTTCGTCGCCCATTCCAGGACCAATACCATCCTCTATGCACTGCGGGCCTTCATCGCGGACGGCGACGACCCCAAGCCGGCTGTCGACAACGTCAAGCAGAACCTGAAGATCTATCCCTACGTCCCCGGCAGCTTCGGAACGCCCATCGCGGAGGCCCTCAAGGGCGGGATCAAGCTGGCCGGCGAGCCGAAGATCCCCGAAATGAAATTCATCAACGGCAGCGGGCTGTCGTTCAACACCATACCGCCCAGCGACTACGGCTTCTTCGAGTGGATCAACGAGAACGTACAGAACGAGCCGGCCACCAGCTATGACGTGGAGCTTGCCGGTCAGCTTGCCGCCATCGGCATCGTGCATGGCAAGGAGTTTAACCCCGACGAGCGGATGAAGAAGATCCTGACCGATGCCGCGGCGGTGGGACAAGGCGTCGGCCGGGCGCTGCAATGGCAGGCGCTCGAAAAGCATCCCGACTGGGCCATCTACGAAGGTTCGCAGTGGAACCTGATGCTGTGGGAGGGCGGCGCGCTGTTCGAGACCCCCCCGGCACCGTTCGAGGACGGCGAGTTCAAGCCGCTGCCGTCCACCGGCGCACGCACGCTCGACAGCCGCACCGCTTTCTACTATGCCTACACGCTCGACAGCCCGGCGATGATCATGCAGATCCCCGGCGTCGGCTCGCAGTATCTGATCGCCTTCCGTGACGCGAGCGGCGAGGTTTTCGACGGCGCGAAAACCTACAAGGTGACGCTGCCAAAGGACATCCCGGCGGCGGCATTCTGGTCCTTCACCCTCTACGACAACCAGACCCGATCCATGCTGCAAACACCGCAGAAGTATCCACGGGCCGGTTCTCAGAGCTATCCGTCGCCCGCCGCCGAGACTGACGCAGACGGCACGACAACGGTCTACTTCAGCCCCGAACAGCCCGAGGGTGTCGCACGCGGCAACTGGATACAGACCGATCCCGAGAAGGGCTGGTTCAACATCCTGCGGCTATACAGCCCGCTGCCGGCCTACTTCGACAAGACCTGGCGTCCGAGCGAGATCGAGCTGGTCGACTGAACGAGTCCGCGCCGGCCGGCCGGGTTCAACTCGCCCGTGCCGGGTGGTTGCTGATAAACACGCAGGTCGCGCCTACGCGATGATGCAATTGTCCTTGACTAGACATCCCCAGCATGCGGCAAGTGATAGAACCGATGAAACAGCGATTTAATGCAAGGCAGTTGCTGACTAGGGCATCGGCGGTCGGATTGCTCGTCTGCGCACCGGCCATGGCCGAGATGAGCGCCACCGACCTGGCGAAGCTGGCGCAGAACCCGGTCGGCAACCTGATCAGCGTGCCCTTTCAGAACAACACCAACCTCAACTACGGGCCGGAAGGGGGCACGCAGAACATCCTCAACATCCAGCCGGTGATCCCGATCTCGATCAACAAAGACTGGAACATCATCACGCGGACCATCTTGCCGGTGATCTGGATGCCGTCGCTGGGGGAGGGGATCGGGAGCACCACGGGCATCGGCGATACTGTCTTCACGGCCTTTCTGTCTCCGGCCAATCCCGGCAAATGGATCTGGGGAGCAGGGCCGGTCGTGCAGGCGCCGACCAACAGCAGCGACGAGCTGGGCAACGGCAACTGGGGGCTTGGCCCATCAGTTGTGCTGTTGCGTATTGAGCACGGAAATCCCTGGGTCTATGGCGCCTTGGTCAACAATATCTGGTCGTTGACTAGCAACCAGCAGGGCGGCTACTACAACAATGGGCTGATTCAGCCCTTTCTGAACTACAACTTCAAAGGCGGCCTGTATCTGACCTCGGCGCCGATCATCACCGCCAATTGGACCGCCGAAAGCGATAACCGCTGGACGGTCCCGGTTGGCGGCGGCGTCGGTAAGATCTTCCACTTCGGCAAGCTGCCGGTGAACATGCAGCTCTCAGGCTACTACAACGCCGTGACCCCGGACTTCGGCGCCGACTGGCAGGTCCGCGCGCAAGTCCAATTGATGTTTCCAAAGTAAAGAGCCAACGCAGCGCGCTGTCACTCCGCGGCAGCGAGCTGGACTATCTGACCCAGAAGGGGATGGGCCCGATGGCAGAGTCCCTGGAGGATCTGGATTCTGCCATCGACTATCTGGGCTGGCATATACCGACACGGGCCGCAGCGCCGACCTTCAACCCCCGCCCCCCCGGGCGGCGTTCCGAGCTACAACAGCCTGATCGTTGAGGGCTTCGATAGCGCCGGTGAGCGCGCCTGGCGCGTCGGCGCCCCCTACGGCTTTGGCTGCATCGGCCTCGCCGGCGTCAGCGGCTTCGTCAACGACACTGTCGGTGACACGCCCGACAGCGGCAGCAGTGCGATTCCAGACACAGATGAGCTGGACATCACATTGGATTGGACACCCAAACTTGGGCGCTTTGGCGGGCTCTTTCTACGAGGGTGCATGGCTGTGGTCACTGCCGTCGGCCCCGGCGCAGCCGATCAGCTGGACTTCTGTGTCATCCTCAACGACGACTTCAACCTGCTCTGGGCGGGCGACCGAAACCCCTCGAGGTCTTGGCGCCACAGCATTATTCGAGGACCCCGGCCGCTTGAAACGCCTCTCGGCTGAGTCGTTGGCGCAGCGGTAAATAGCAGGCGTGCTCAGCCGCGATTTTCGTCGCAGAGACCCATCGCACCGTCGGGGTTGCGACCTCGCCTAGGTACCAACCGACTGCCGGTGCGACGCGCGTCCGCCACTCAGTTTTTGCCGGCGGGAATCGTAGGCTTTGGCCATTGCGCTCCCGCTGTCGAAGGGCTAATCCGGGATTTGTAGGGTCTGACCGGCGGCGACCTTGTCGCCGCTGAGTTTGTTCTGAGCTTCCAGTGCGGCGACCGTTGTCCCGAATCGACGGCTGATTGCGTACAGATCATCGCCTGCCGCGACGGTATAGGCCCCGGTTGCTGGGTTGAAATAGCCTGTCGCATGCTGCGGTGGGATGTAGATCACGGTGCCAACCGTGATCTCGTCGATCTCCTTCCCATTGGTCACCAGGATCTGCTCCACGGTTACGTCATAGTTGCCGGCGACGGTCTGGATGTCTTCGCTCTCGGTCAAGGTGTAAGCGATGACGCTGTCGGTTGCGGCGCAGGCGGTGCCGGCGCCGAAGATCAGGACGGCGGTCAGTGCGAGGCGCTTTGCGTTCATTGTATCCAAGCCTTTTACGTTACGTTGTTCTGATGTTTGATCTGGCCCCATCGACTCCAGGGGTCTCTGTCTTGGGGCTGACCCTGATGTAATCGACGCGATGCGATTGCGCCCGGATGTTGGCAGGTTTGATCGCCTCGGTCTGACCACTTTACGCCAAACGGCGAGGCTTAAGGCTGGAGCACGACGATAATCCCGAGGCGCCGTGCCCGTCAGCCGTTCAAACGCTCTGAAAAAATGCGGCGTCTTGTCGTAGATCACCACCGATGTCACGCGGGTACAGATGAGCAAGGTGCCCAAGGTGGAGGGCCTGCACGCGTCCGCGGGGCAATTCATCAACGTCCAGCGCTATCCTCCGGCGGATTATCGCGGCGTCTCGGCACCGAATGCCGACACGCTCTATTCGCACTGAACAAGTTCACCGTCAGCCCGCGCGACGGCCTGACCTACAACGACGACGGCTCGCTGACGCTGTACTTGCAGAACGCATCGCCCGGAGAGAACAGATCAAAGTTTTTCCGAGTCTCTCTGTTCCTCCATTTGCCTCGGATGTATGCTGTTGCGCCGTTGCCGTTGCCGCAACGGTTTCGGCCCGCCGCGGGGTGTCATGAGCGCATCCGCTCTATCCACCCGTCCTATATCTCGAAAATGCTGAAGGAGTGCCATCGTGTCTACATCCGGTTCAGTCGCCCATCACAAGCTTACCCGCAAGCGTCTCCTGCTCTATCACCTCCCCTATGCGGTGCTCTATGTCGTGGCCTTGGGCCTGGTTGCCATGACCAGCCGCGATGCGGCCGGCGCCAGCCTCTACTGGCAGATGTTCATTGGCCTGGTGGCGCTGGTGTCGATCATAGCCGGTTGGCGTTTTGCCGGCACCTCAAACGACCCCCGTTGGGTCTACCTGCTCAAGCAAGTGCTGCATTGGGGAGCGCTGGTGCTGGTGATTCAACTGCTTTACACCCACAACCTACAAGAGTTTCTCAACGACGAGCAGGAAGGCTTCGTGACGATCTACGTGCTGGGGCTCGCGGCCATCCTCTCCGGTATCTACCTCGACTGGAGGATGGCCTTGTTTGGCCTGTTCCTGCTGCTGAGCGGCTTCGGGATGGCTTGGATCGAGGACGACGCGATGTTGATTAGTTTGATCGGCGCAGCGGCGGCGATTGGCGTCGTCGTTACCCTGGTGTTCCATCGTCGCCGCAAGCCTGAGCTGTCGTCGAACTGATCCGGGTCGCCCGCGGCAGCACCGCGAGGAAATCGCGAGCTTCGTCTATCCATGAAAAGCATCTTGCTCTTTGGTGCTTGGTTGGTTTTCGTCGCGTTGCTACTGCAACTGGCCGGCTGGGCCTATGTGTCGATGGGCAGCGTCAAGGCCATCGAAGGTTACGGCTATCCGGCCGGGCTATTCGTGCCGCATCCGCAACTCGGGTACATCTATCGCGCGGGCTTTTCCGGTCTGTTCAACGGCCCCGGCTATCGGGAAATACCCATCAACATCAACTCGCAGGGCTTTCGCGACCAGTCCTTTGCGTCGACGCCGGCAGATCGTGCACGGATCGCCTTCCTCGGGGACTCCGTCGTGTTCGGTGCGGGTGTGCGTGCCGAAGACCGCTTCACGGAGTGCCTAGAGTCCGCCGACCCCGTTGCGGCGCCCGGTTCCCGACCGCCGGTGATCCTGAATCTCGGGGTCAACGCCTACAGCTTCGGGCACTATCTGTCGCTCGCCGAGCTCGACTTCTTCGGCCTCGAACCGTCCGCCGTGGTGGTTGGCGTGACCCTGAACGACTTCGCGGAGATGGAGGCATCCGCGCCGGCGCGAGAAATGCGGCGCCACGCAGAGGGCGCCCACACGCCCAACTGGGTCGCGCGCGTCAAAGACAGGGTCGGCGGCACCTATGCTGCCCGCTTTCTCTCTGAGTTGAGCACTCGGCTCCGGTATGCGCTGATGAATGCGGACAAGCGCGAGCAATATCACACCAAGTGGATGCGGTCCGTGGTGAGGGCCTGGGAGCAACCGGAGGTCCGGGCGCGGTTCTTCGCGGACCTGGACCGCTTTGCGGCGCTGACTGAAGCGGCCCAAGTGCCCTTCGGCTTCGTATTGTTCCCGGAACTGAACGACGTCACGGATCCTGACGGCTTCTCCGGGCCTCGTCGAACGGCGCTTCAGTTGCTGCAAGCGCACGACTTGGCGGTCTGCGACCTCTATACAGACTTCGCGCGCCAGCCGGACCCGACACGGCTGTTCCTCCCGTACGACAGCGTGCACTACAGCCCGGCCGGACACCGGCTGGTATGCGCGCAAGTGCGGCGCTGTCTCGCGGACTGGGGATTCCTGTCGCCATGATGAACCAAAGCTCGCCAGCCGACGCCGAACAGGTTCGAGGCCGGGTATGCCGAGGCAGAACTGGGTTAACGCATACTGCCTCAATGAACTCATCCGATTGTCGGAACATCTCGTACCAGGTAGCGCCGAGTTGGTGAGATCCGCCGTTTTGAGCCAGAAAGCGCCAAGCGCGCCATCCCCTCGGATTCCGGCCTTTCCAGAGCCGGGACAAGCCAATTCCCTTATTCAGTTCCTCCGAGGTATCGAAACAGCAATTCCTCCCATGCGGGGTCACGTAGGCTCTCAAGGAGTGCTTGGTTCATGGCCTCGCGTCGCGGACTCCCAGAAGGAATGGCAATCCCGTAATCCTGGCGCTCAACGCGCGCCGACAGCATGCGGAGTTCGTCATCGAGTTGGCGATGTATCTGGTAGCTTAGAATAGGTTTGTCGTAAACCACGGCATCTACTGTACCTCCAACCAAGCTATTCAGGGCCTCCGCTAGACTAGCCTTGGCGCGAAAGTTGAGTCGTGCGCTGGTGAGATACTGCACGCTTGTCGTGTCGGCAACGGTGGCGATCCGCGCGCGCGGCAGGTCGTCCGTGTCCTTCACCTTGCCCCCAAGCTCACCGATGGTGAGCGCCGTGGCAATTGCGGCGGTAAAAGAGGAGATGATGATGATGCCGGCGAACATCCAAATCAGGGCCACCACCCTTCCCGCCGGGGTCTGAGGAGCCTTGTCGCCGTAGCCTACGGTCGTCATGGTGACGGCAGACCACCAGAGGCCGGCACCAATCCCCGCCGCGGGCGTACCGCCGAACTGGGCGTTGTGGCGCCGCTCGAATAGCCAGACCAGTATCCCGACCAATAACAGGAGCCCAAGCAAACTGGCGATGACGCGGAGAAATCGAGCGGACAAAAAACGCTGACTGACAGCCAACCAACCGCTGCCGGTATCGATCCGCACCGCGATCCCCAGGCCAGAGCTCAAGAAGGGGTGAGTAAAGTCCATCCGCTTTTCCCGCTCGCCGGTGATGGTCAGCCCGGCGACGGCGGCATCGACCTCCTTGCGCTCGACCGCATCCAGCATCTCTTTGAGTCCCATTTCGCGGAAGCGATACTCCAAACCCAGCTTCGTCGCTATGGTGCGCCACAGCTCAATGCTGATGCCGTGCCAACGGCCGCTTTCGTCCTTCATTGCAAAGGGCGGTACATCACGCGTCGCGACGGTCATCACCTCGGAGCTTTCCGCCGCAGTGTGCGTCACGGGCGCGAGCGAGAGACCAAGCCAGAGAAGGAAAGCGAGCAGCCTCATGAGTGACATCCACGAGTTGGTGGCGAGCCCGAAGCGCCGGATCTCCGCAGTCGCAATCGATCATCGACCTTCGTTGAAGACTGTTCGGGATCGGGAAGTTGGAGCAAAGGGATGATAACAGGAACGCCTGCCCCCCTAGCCAGCCCGAAGACCACCTGCTTGCGCGACCAGCGGCGCGAAGGCGGGCAGGACCAACGCCTACCCGATTGGCCATTCTATCGTCTCGTCTCCTATTGACCCCAAGGATCCCAGCGATAGCCCGCTCGGCCTAGCGAGCGTCGAGGCATAGCCGAGCTGGAGCGGTCCGGCCTTGCCCCTTGCGGGGACTCAACGACTGTTGCCAAGCCGAATGTAACCAGCTTGATCGCTGCTAACTCGATGTCCGGACGGGTATCTCCCTGGACGAGGAGCTTGCTAGTGACTATGGTGTGTTGCTCGAACGTCGGCGCGACAGACTCGATGCCCTGATCTGGTTGCGTTTCGGACGCCATTCGCTGTGCCCCTCTTCCGGGGCGGGCCCAAGCCCGTGCGGGGCATCCGACTCGCCCGGCTGAGCGGGCCTCACTTCCATCCCATGCACTCGCATGCGAGGTACCTAATGAAGCTTGCCGTCCTGTCTCGCAATCCGAAGCTCTACTCGACGAAGCGCCTGGTTGAGGCCGCCGGGGCCCGCGGTCACGAGGCGAGGGTCTTCGACGTACTCCGCTGCTACATGAACATCACCTCGATGCGCCCGCAGATCCACTATGGCGGTGAGCAGCTCGAGGGGTTCGACGCGGTCATCCCACGCATCGGCGCATCGGTGACCTTCTACGGCACCGCGGTGTTGCGCCAATTCGAAATGATGGGCGTATTTCCACTGAACGAATCGGTGGCGCTGACCCGCTCCCGCGACAAGCTGCGCTCGCTGCAACTGCTCTCGCGCAAGGGCATCGGGCTGCCGGTGACCGGCTTCGCCCACAAACCGGACGACATTCAAGACCTGATCAAGATGGTCGGCGGTGCACCGCTGGTGATTAAGCTGCTTGAGGGCACCCAGGGCATCGGCGTCGTCTTGGCGGAGACGCGCCAGGCCGCCGAAAGCGTCATTGAGGCATTCATGGGCCTGAACGTGAATATTCTGGTGCAGGAATTCATCAAAGAGGCCGGCGGCGCCGACCTGCGCTGCTTCGTCATCGGCGACAAGGTGGTGGCGACAATGAAGCGCCAGGGCAAGGAAGGCGAATTCCGTTCCAATCTTCACCGAGGCGGCAGTGCGACGGTTGTGCGCATCACGCCGGAGGAGCGCTCCACCGCCGTGCGTGCCGCCCAAACCATGGGGCTCAACGTCGCCGGTGTCGACTTGCTGCGTTCCAACCACGGCCCGGTCGTGATGGAGGTGAACTCTTCGCCGGGGCTGGAAGGCATCGAAGGCTCGACGGGCAAGGATATCGCGGGCATGGTGATCGAATTCATCGAGAAGCGCGCAACCCTGGGCAACACGCGGACGCGCGGCAAAGGCTAAGCGATTCCGGACCCCCTGAGCAGTCCGAGCGCGACCTTGCCGGCGTGCAGCAGCTTCATGTTTCCATTACTGCTGGTTTCACGCTCAGCCGCCGTCGGGAGGCAATGGTGTGGCCGCGGCGCCGGTATCGTCTCACCGCAGTGGGCGGCCATCGGCCCCATTGGCAAGCAGCTGATCGCTGATCGCTGATCCCATCCCCATCCCGTTTCCCGTCGGCAGGCCCGCGCCGAGTCAGTCAGTGAGCAGGGTGCGATCCTCGGCCAATAACCACCACTGACTGGCTATGGGCGGTCCCTGAGCAGATAACGATCGTGATCGTCAGTTGGTCTGGATTGAGCACGAAACTGAAGCCCCTATCCCCTCAAGCCTTCCTATTCTGTGCCAGCGGAACCCGGACGGGCAGTTTCCTGTGATGGCGACGGCAGCAAGCGCCCATAGAATTCGATGGCCGCCGGATGCAGCGGGATGGTGAGTCCGATCTCGGCGGTAGCCGGTGTGATCAGCGAGCCGGCGGCGCTGCCCGCGCGTACGAAGTCGATGCGATCAAACAGGGCCGTGAGCACGCGATCCACGTCTGTCCCCGGCAGCGCGGCGCCTGCCGCGAGCAGGGCGGAGACGGCGACCGTCGGCACCGGCTCGCGTTGGCCCGGATAGGTGGACGCGGGCAGCACGATGGGGACGTAGCCCGCGCCTTCTCGGGTCAGCAGGTCGCGCAGCTCGGCGCTCAGCGGCAGCAGCCGAATGCGGCCGTCGGCAGCAACCCGCTGCAGGGCGCGCGCAGGAGCGCCAATGGTGGCAATAACGGCATCGGCCTCTCCACTGTTGAGCAATTCCAAGCCACCGGCCAGACCGGCGTTGTGGACGGCGCCGAGGTCGGAGAGCTCGATGCCGGCAGCGGCGAGCAGCGCGACGGCATTGAGGTAGGAGCCGGAGCCGGGATTGCCGATGTCGACCCGCTTGCCGGCCAGGTCCTGCACGCTGCCGATCGGTGAGTCGGCTGCGACGATGAGGTGCACGGGCTCCGGGAACAGGCTGGCCAGTGCCAGCAGGTCGTATTGAGGGCCAAGCTCGGCGAAGGGCTGGGTGCCAAGCAGTGCCCGGGCCGCGACGTTGTTCTGCGCGAATGCGATGTCGACCTTGCCTGCGCGCAGCAGCTCAAGGTTCTCCTTGCTGCCGCTGCTCTGCACGGCCTTGGACGGCGTTCCCTCGGCGATCAGCTCGGCCGCCAACAGCCGTGCCACGCGGGCGTATTCGCCGTCCGGTGAGCCGCCAGCGATGATCAGCGCCCGCTCCAGGCGGCCGAGCCGCAAGGTGATGTCTCCGTAGGCGCCGTCCAGCACCTCGGTGATGATAAGCTCGCGCTCCTTGGGATGGTCGCCCGTCTGGGTCAGCAGCGCGTTGATTTGCTCGATGATGCGGCGTGATTCCGCGGCGCCGGCTGGGCCCGCCGTCGCTACGCCAACCCCTGGGTGAAAGACATCCACTGGCGTCCAGCCATCGGCGCCGCGCTCGAAGCTGACGCTGCCGCGGACATAGACCCTGTCGCCCGCGCTGTTGCCATCCTGTTCGAGGCCGTCGATGCCGCGCTCGGTGGCACCGAGCAGGTTGCTGAAGGCGGCAACATTGAGGGTGTCCCAGGAAGAGAAATCCAGGTCGCGGGCAAAGGTGAGCACAGCGTTGTAGTAGACGATGCGACGTTTGCGTCCGTCCGCGCCGGCGTCCAGCGGGCCGCTGCCGAGACGCCGCAGGCTGGTGAGCTCCATTGCGTCGGTGCCGAGGGCCTGGGTCAGGCGTTCTTGCACAACCTGGGTGACGCTGGACTTGTCTGGAGCGTCTAGGCAACCGGCCAGGAGCAGCGCGAACATCACCAGGGCGAGTCTGAGTACGCTGGCGCTGAACACCGACAAGCGATGAGTTACGGATCGAAATAGAAGTCCGAATCCGGATCGGAATCCATTTGGATCCCGATTTCGACGGATTCCTACCGACCAGTAGTCACCGATCGCAGGAACTCGGCGCGCGCGCCCTCGGGGCATTTGCGCCAAAGCGATGCCTGTTGTGATGCTGGTTTCGATGCGTGCTGATATGACCATGCTCAGAACCCGAACCACGGCAGCGCCAAGAAGCCCTGAATGACCAGGGCGTTGCAGATGTCGATCAGGAAGGCGCCGATGATGGGCACCAGCAGGAAGGCCATCGGCGACACCCCGTGGCGACTGGTCACCGCCTGCATGTTGGCGATCGCGGTGGGCGTTGCGCCAAGCTGAAAACCGCATTGGCCGGCGGCAATCACGGCGGCATCATAGTTGCGGCCCATGACTTGGAAGGTTAGGAACACCACCAGCAGCACCGCGAGCAACCCCTGGGCGAGCAGGATGAACAGGATCGGAAGAGCCAGGTTGACCAGCTCCCACAATCGAAGGGACATCAGCGCCATGGCCAGGAACAGCGACAGGCTGACGGTGCCCATGAGTTCGATGGTGGGACCGTCGATGCGGTACAGCCCGCTCAGACTCAGGGCATTGCGCAGGATGATGCCCACCAGCAGGCACCAGACGAAGGTCGGCAAGGTGATGCCCGGGATGGCTAGATGTTCGGCCAGCAGTGTGCCGACACCCATGCAGAACATGAGCACCAGGATGGTCTCGATCAGTGATTCCGGGCTCAGGGCACGGCGTTCGTCCCGCGGCACCTCGCCGGGGCCGAGCAGTGCCGGAGTCTGCGCCTCCGGCTGCAACCGATGCCGGCGTATCAGCCATTGCGCTACAGGTCCGCCGAGGACACCGCCCAGGATCAACCCAAAGGTAGCGCAGGCCATGGCCACCTCGACCGCGCCCTGTAGACCGTTCACCTCGCCGAACACTTGCCCGTAGGCGGCGCCGGTGCCATGCCCGCCCGCCAGCGTCGCCGAGCCGCCGAGGATACCCATCAGTGGATTCAAATCAAGCCCAAGCGCGATGGCTACGCCGACGACGTTTTGCAGCACCAGGGCCACCACCACCACGGCCAGCAGCGCCAGCAGCTTGCGTCCGCCCTGGCTCAGGGTGCGCACATCGGCGCCGAGCCCGACGGTAGAGAAGAAGATCAGCAGCAGCGGCGATTGCAGCCCCATGTCGAAAGACAATTCGGTGCCGGTGCCGACCCGTACCAGGGTCAGCAACAGGGCGACGATCAGCCCGCCCACGACCGGATCGGGGATGCTGTAGCGGGCCAGGAAGTCGATGCGCCCGATCAGCCAACGGCCGACCAAGAGCACTAGGATGGCGAACACCACCGTCAGCGGCAGCGGGATTTCGATGGCCATGGCGTCTGACACCTGTTCGACGAAGTTGGATGGCGTGCTTTGCGTTCTCGTTGACCCCGAGTCTATCGGACGCACCTAGTCGGTGGCTATCCTGCGACCCTGCCTCAGTTACTCGGCTGCGGCGTCCCATTGGCGCGAAATGGTAAGGCGCGACCGGAGAAGACTCGGCAATATCCAACCGCCGTCTCTGGACCTCCGTGGGGCTTAGGCTCGATGAGCATCTGTCATTATTCTGCGGGTTGCGTCCGACGCGGACGCGAAGCGCCCAGGTCGGGGCACCCGGGGCTTGCCTGTGCGCTTGCACTTGCGAGCCGTTGTCATCTTTACTCGGTGAAATTCAATGACCAGCCGTGACGACGACCCGCGCAGAGCAGACGCCAAGCTCGGCGACTGGGATGATGTGGACATGCAGCGCCTGATTGCCAGGGCCCGCCATGGGGAAATGCTGGATGCGTTGGCTGCTGTCCAGAATGCGTTGGCCGATATCTGGACGTCGATCGCCCAAGGTACGCGCAAGGCCAAGGGAATGCTGCTCCGGTCCTTCGAGAAGGCGCGAGCTAAGGCGACTGCCGGAAAATCTCGTACCAGATGACGCCGGATTGAGGTTCGCCTGCGAGGAGCGCCGCGAGGAGCACAGCCGAGCTATGTAACTGGCGGTGCGACATGGAAGGCGGGCGTCAAGACAAGCCAGCTGGTATGAGATTTGACATAAATCGCCTCAGATCACCGGAGGCCACCGGAAGGTCGGCTCAAGGGCGTCCGCGCGCTGCGCTTTAACTGCGGTCGCCTAGATTGGAGCACAGGCTACCCCAATATCCGACTGCCCCCGTCGCCTTTTCTCGCAACCCTGACCTCGTCGAGCCGGTCGCAAGCGCCGGGCCGCAGGCGTTCGGATACAAGAGGTGTGCAAGGGTCAGTCCGGAGGCTGGGTTGAGTTACCGAGCCGAGCGCCGGTGGTATTTTGAGCCCTGGAAATGCAGGGTTTCGCAAACGCACCCCAGTCTACCAGCTCGTTTATAGCGAAGCCCGACGCGGGCTGGCCGGCAGCCGCCCAGGGTCGGCACTCCGAGTAGTGCCGGGGAGTTCTGCAAGGGAAGGGAGTCTTGCCTTTTGCCCCACGGAGAGGCAAAACGCAGCCAGTCTGCCGTGACGGGCTCGAGGCACTGATCAAACGTGAGCGCGCGCGCAACTTGGCACGGCTCGGCGGCTCCGTGCCCCACCTGGAGCCGATACCCCATCGGCAGACGGATACCGACGCAACGATGATGAACAAGCACAGCGAATGCTTCCAAGTCCCGTCGCGCTTGCCGCGGTTTCGCGGTCGCTTCTGATGATGTGTCGAGCAAAGCACGGATCGATATTAAGCCTTTGGGTCGCGTGCTGGCTCTTGTTTGCGCCGGCCGCCCCGGCCGCGGAAAACCCGTGCGTCCTCGTGCTGTATTCCAACCATCGCTTGCTGCCGGCGAATCTCAAGTTCGAAACCGCCCTGCGCGAGACGCTCGCTGAATCGACGGAGCTGAATGCCGAGTTTCTCGACTATCCCCGTTTTGAAGGCGAGCCCTACACGCGCGCCCTGACCCGATTCCTGCACGAGAAGTACGCGTTGCGACCGCCGTCCGTGTTGGTCGTCGGGGGCAAGGGGGCGCTGGATTTCGTGCTCCGCCATCGCGCCGAGCTGTTTCCTCGGGTCCCGATCATCCACGCGGGCGTCGTCCGGTCGTTTCTGCAATCGCGCCCGCCACTCCCGGCCGACGTGGTCGGCGTCCCGATCGAATTCGATTTTCCGGGCACCATCGAGCTTGCGCTGCGCTGGCATCCGCGCGCCCGACGGCTGCTGGTGGTAACGGGCGCCTCCGCGCAGGACCACGCCTGGGAAGCCGAGTTGCGCTCTGACTTGTCGCGCTTCCAGGACCGGATCACGACCCCGACGACGCCATCGTATCGTTCAAGCCCCAGACGCTGCTGGAGCAATATGCAGCCGAAGCGTTCACCGCCACGGTCGTCTTGCTGCTGCAGGCTGGGCTAATCGCCGGGCTCCTGTTCGAACGCCGTCGTCGCCGCCGCATGGAACAGGCCGTCCATCAACAGCGCTGCGAGCTCGCCCATGCCTCTCGCCTCGCGGTCGCCGGGGAGTTGACGGGCGCCATCGCCCACGAGATCAACCAGCCCCTCGGCGCGATTCTGAGCAACGCCGATGCCGCCGACCTCCTGCTCGCGTCCGGTGCGGATCGGCGGGACGAACTGCGCGCGATCTTGGCCGATATTCGCCATGACAACCTGCGCGCCAGCGAGGTCATCCGCCGGCTGCGGGCGTTGCTCGCCAAACAACCGGTCGACTGGCACCCCTTCGCCCTGAACGATGCCGTGCGCGAGCTGGAACCCGTGCTGCGCGCCGAAGCGCGGCGGCGCGGGGTGGCACTCGACCTGCGACTTGCCGCGACCGCCACCACCCTGTGCGGTGATCGCGTCCAGATCCAGCAGGTGCTCATCAATCTGGTGCTCAACGCTATCGATGCGGCGAACGGCCTGCCCGAGGCGCGACGCACGGTCGCCGTGTCCGTCGAACGCGACGCGGATCAGCTGGCCCTGGTGGTCCGCGATCAGGGGCAGGGCATCGCCTCCGAACATCTGCCGCGGCTGTTCGATTCGTTCTTCAGCACCAAGCCCCAGGGCATGGGACTGGGGCTGTCCATCACCCGCACCCTGGTCGAGGCCCACGGGGGTCGCATCCGGGTCGAATCCGGTGCCGGTTCAGAATCGGGCGCGGTGTTCCGGGTCGAATGGCCGGCGGCCGGCGATGCGGGCACACCGGAGCCGGCATGACCACTCCGGCACCCCTGATCCACGTCATCGATGACGACGAATCACTGCGCACGGCGCTGCTGCGGTTGCTCGACGCGGCCGGCTTCAGCGCGCGCGGCTACGCCTCGGTGGGTGACTTCCTGTTGCAGCCGCCGCCGGATGGTCCCGGTCGCGTGCTGCTGGATGTGCGCCTGCCGGGGCCGTCGGGTCTCGACCTGCAGGCCGCCCTGCAGCGCCAGGGCAATGCGCTGCCGGTGGTTTTTCTCACCGGCTACGCCGACGTGGCTACCAGCGTGCAGGCCATGAAGGCCGGGGCGGTGGACTTTCTGACCAAGCCGATCCAACGCGAGGCCCTGTTCGAGGCGTTGCAACGCGCGCTCGCCCTCGACGCGACCGAGCGCGAGGCCCGCGCGCAAGCGGCGCAATTGCGCGCGGCCTTCGCCGCGCTCACCCCTCGTGAGCGAGCGGTTTTTGACCGCGTCGTCGCCGGTCAACTCAACAAACAGATCGCCGAAGCGCTGGGCATCGCGGAACGCACCGTCAAGCTGCAGCGCGCGCAACTGATGGCGAAGCTGGGCGCGAGCTCGGCGGCCGAGCTCGGCCGGCTGGCCGAGCGGCTGCAACAGTTGCCGGATTGATCCCCGTGCCAAAGCGCCTGCGCCGGTACCTGGGGCGCGAGCCGCGGGCGGGCAGCGGAAAAGGCGCCGGGCTCAATTAATCCGCGCTGACTGCCGATCACGCACCTACAGGATAGTCATGGGCTTACCCGCAAGCGGTCGAAGGACCGACCGCTTGCGGTACGAAGCATGTCGAAATCGCGTCGATCCGTCGTCAGTACGCGCTGCGTGCCCTCTGCTTCTGCGAGCCAGACCAGCGTGGCGTCGGCGAGGTCGATGTTGTGCTCGGCGAAGCGCATGAGGACGTCGGCGATTGCCGGCAAGTCGCCGATCTCTATCGGGCGCAGTCGTAACGCACCGCGCTCGATCCACCGGAGCAGGGCGCTCTTCCCAAGAGGATCGAGAAAGAAGCAGGTCTCCACGATGGTCGGCCAGACGCTGACCAGCGTCGTGCGGCGATCACGCGCCAGCCCCGCCAGCATGTCCTTCGCGCTGCCGTGCAGGTCGTCGCTGCTGTCGAACAGGGCGACAAGGAACCCGGTATCAACCAAGACGGTGCTTCGCACGCAGACGCTCCCAGATCTGGCGGCGCTTGGGATCGATCGGCGGATCGGCCGCGACCCCTTGATCGAAAAGGTCGGCCCCCAAGTCGAAGGCATCAGGGGCGGGCTCGAACCCGTCGAGCCATTGTTCGAGGCTGCGTTTGACCGCCTCGCTTCGGCTCACGCCGAGACGGCGGCAGGTAGCCTGCAAACGGGCCTCGGTCTGCTCATCGAGTCTTACCGACAACATGGATAACCCCCAGGAATGGCTGGCGTATGACGGTAGTACAGCAGAAGCACCGTCGACTGGCAACCTGAGTAGTCGACGTCGTCGATGACGGCGAGTCACTGCGCACGGTGCTGCTGCGGTTGCTCGACGCGACCGGCTCCAGCGCGCGCTCGCCCGCGACGCGGCCGAGCGCGAGGCCCGCACGCAAGCGGAGCAATTGCGCGCCGCCTTTGCCGCGTTGACGCCCCGCGAGCGAGCGGTCTTCGACCGCGTCGTCGCCGGGCAACTCAACAATCAGATCGCCGAACGGCTCGGAATCGCGGAACGCACCGTCAAGCTGCAGCGCGCGCAACTGATGGCGAAGCTGGGCGCGAGCTCAGCGGCCGAACTCGGCCGGCTGGCGGAGCGGCTGCAACAATTGCCCGATTGATCCTGTGCCAAAGCGCCTGCGCCGGTACCTGGGGCGCGAGCCGCGGGCGGGCGCTAACGCGTATCCACCCTCCGTCCGCTAATCGCGAACTAACCGCTCCAACAGCAGCGAGCGCAGATCGCGCCGACCGTCGAGCACCGCACGCGTTCTCGACGGAATCCCCGGCGATGTCATCGACGACGATATCCAGGTCGCCTCGCGCTGTCTCGGTCCAGCGGATTCGGCGTTCACGCATCGGATGAAGCACCGTCCCGCAACCGCTGGCGCAGCGCGGCGAATACCTTAGCCTGATCGGTCAGCCGCCCCTGCCGGGCATCGTCCTCGCCCTGCGCCATTAGCTTGAGCATCAGCAGCGCCTGCTCACGACGCTGATAGCCTGACTCGGAACCCCCGGCAAGTCAAACCAAGCGCGTTGCGACCTGCGCGGAGTCTCGTCGAGCGTCAGCGCCTCAACCAACAACGCACCGTCAAGATGCAACCGGCGGTTGCGCCCGTCGCCGCCCCTTGAATAGATAGACGACAAGGGCAATCGCGGCGACCACGACAATGCCGGCCGCCCAGGGGTTGATCCGCCGCAACAGGGCATCCAGCGCGGGCAGGTGCTCGGATAGGTAGAAGACGCCCAAACCCCAGACGCCAACCCAGAGCATGGCACCCAGAACATTGAAAACGGTGAACAACCACCAGGGCATCGCCAGGGTGCCGGCCATGATGCCGTTGAGCTGCCGAGGCCCGTCCAAGAAGCGGGCCAACAGGATAAAGCCGCCACCGTAACGGTCGAACAGGCCGGCGAGCTTGGCCTCGTGAGCCTCGTTGACGTGCAGCTTTCGCAGCAAGGGCCGGCCTCCCCGCCTGCCGATCAGATAGCCCAGGCTGTTGCCCAGCACGGCGGCGAGCACCGCAATCGGAAGCAAGAGCAGCAGGTGCATGTGCCCGCGGGCCGACTCAAGCGCGCCGGCCATCAGCAGCGATTGCCCGGGCGCCGGAACACCAAAGCCTTCCATCGAGACGGCACCGGCCACGCCCGCGTACCCGTAGCGCTGCAACACCGGCTGCATCTTCTCCACCGCCGCTTTCAGGTCATGGGCAGCTCCGCCGGCCGCCGCCTCCAACTTCGCCTCGGCTGCATGCTGGCCGAAGGCCGCAGCCCCCGGCAGCCCGAGCAGCGCGATCAGGGTAACCGCACGAACGGCTCGGGCAACGTGGCTTGGGTATGGCTTCATCTTCATCTTTAGCTCTCGTGGGATCGGGATCGGGATCGGGATCGGGATCGGGATCGGGATCGGGATCGGGATCGGGATCGGGATCGGGACTGCGCGGGTGGCGCTGGATTATAGCCGTACCCGAACTCGGACGAGGATATGCCAACGACTCCTGACGCACCGGATGTGGCAGGACGGAGATCCTGAGGCCGCGTTCGGTCGTTAGGGCAGGCCACTCCGTTCCGGGAGTGGCCCGCGCGTTTGAAGACCGGGTCCGCAAGTCGCCTATTCGCGACCGGCTTCCACCTTCTGCAGACCTGCTTCCAGCTTCTTGATCTCCTCCGGCGACAACACCGGCCGATCAACCTTGATCGTCAGCTTGTCCAACTCCGCCGTGAGCGGGAACGGCGGCAGGTAGTCCGCGTCGTTGACGCCCGTGATGGTGTCGGAGCCGACGTCGAAGCTCTCGTCCCACTGCAGGATGATCGGGATCGTCTTCTCCATCTTGATGGTTTGCACGTCCTTGCCATCGACCTTCAGCGTGCCGGTGCCCGAGCGTCCGATGCCGCTGAAGTTGTTGAAGGCCATCGTTTCCGCGCCGAGGCCGTCATAGGTGAAGGCGAACTCGATGCTGTGTTCGCCGGGCGCGAGGGCCTCCGGTCCTTCCCACTTGATGCGCTCGAGGTCGAGCAGGTTCCACAGGAAGACCGGCTTGCCCTCGAGCAGGTAGAAGCCGAATCCAGCGAAACGCCCGCCCGAGGTCACGATCATGCCCTCGGCTCCACCCTCGGGAACGGTGATGTCCGCCGTGATCGTGTAGGAGGTGTTGAGCAAATAGGGCGCGTCGCCCTGCGGCAAGCCGGTCATCGGTGAGGTGTAGACATACTCGTTGCGACCGGCGGTGAGGCTCGGACGCGGGGCGGCCACGCGGGCGCCGACCGAGGCATCCAGCGGCAGGACCTGATACTTCTTCGCCTCCTCCGAGGAACATCGCGCGCATTTCCGTCGACCTTCTCCGGATGCTGCGCGGCGATGTCGTCGGACTGGTTCCAACTGGTGGTCAGGTCGTAGAGCTGGAACACCTGGTTGTTCAGCGGATCAGGATTGGCCGCGGAGAAGGCATCCCAGGGCGCGCGGTCCACCTTGGTGCTCATCAGCCAGCCGTCGTGATAGAGCGCCCACTGGCCCATCATCTCGAAATACTGGGTGGTATGACGGGAAGGTGCCTTGGCGTTTTCCGCGTCGAAGGTGTAGGCGTAGCTGGTGCCTTCGATGGGCTTCTGCTTGATGCCGTCCACGACCTCGGGGGCCGCGATGCCGGTGACTTCCAGGATGGTCGGCACGTGGTCGATGACATGCATGAACTGCTCGCGCAGTGCGCCCTTGTCTTTGATGCGCGCCGGCCAGGAGATGACCATGTTCTGGTTGATGCCGCCGAGTCGCGAGGCGTTCTGCTTGAACCAGTCGAACGGCGTGTCGAAGGCCCAGGACCAGCCGGCCGACATGTGGTTGTAGGCGAACTCGGTGCCCCATGCCTCGTAGAACTTCATCTGCACGTCCACCGGCGGCTTCACGCCATTGAAGAACGCCACCTCGCTGAAGGTGCCTTCCGGCCCGCCCTCGGCGCTGGTGCCGTTGTCGCCGTTTTGGTAGATGATGAGCGTGTTGTCCAGCCTGCCCAGGTCCTCGAAATGCTGGATCACGCGACCGATTTCATGGTCGCTGTAGGCGACGTAGGCGGCAAACACCTCGGCCTGGCGGATAAAGAGCTTCTTCGCATCGTCCGAGAGCTCGTCCCAGGGCGTCAGGATGTCCTTCGGCCAGGGGGTCAGTTCCTGATCGGGAGGAATCACGCCGAGTTTCTTTTGATTCTCGAAGATCCGCTCGCGCAGCTTCTCGTAGCCGTCGTCGAAGAGATGCATCGCGCTGATCTTGTCCACCCATTCCTTGGTCGGGTGGTGCGGCGCGTGCGAGGAGCCGGGGCAGTAGTGGACGAAGATCGGCTGAGTGGGGTCGGTCTGGTGAATCCGGTCCATCCAGGCGATGGCGTCGTCGGCCATCGCGGTGATCAGATTCCAGGAGCTCTCTTCACCGGTGACTGGCCAGATCGCCGCCTTCGGATCGGACCGATCCATCTTCAGGGTGCCCTCGTGACCGATCCAGGGATAGATCTGCGTGGTGTTGCGGAAGAGGTTGGGTCCCCACTGGTTGGCGTCGCCGCCGACGAAGCCATAGAAGTAGTCGAAGCCCATGCCGGTCGGCCACTGGTTGAACGGCCCGGCCTGGCTGGCCTCGTAGGTCGGCGTGTTGTGGTTCTTGCCGAACCAGCTTGTCGCATAGCCGTTGTCGCGCAGGATGCGTCCGATGGTCGCGTTGTCCGCGCCGATGACGCTGTTGTAGCCGGGGAATCCGGTCGCCTGCTCGGCGATGACCCCGAAGCCCACCGAGTGGTGGTTGCGCCCGGTGATCAGCGCGGCGCGGGTCGGCGAGCACAGCGAGGTGGAGAAGATGCGGTTGTAACGCAGTCCCGCATTGGCAATGCGGTCCATGGCCGGCGTCGGGATGACGCCGCCGAAGGTGCTGGGCACGCCGAAGCCGGCGTCGTCGGTCAGGATCAGCAGGATGTCGGGCGCGCCCTTGGGCGGCACGATGCGCGGTGCCCACCATTGCTTGGATTGCAGCGCGTCGTCCTTGATCACGCCGCCAAAGGCAGGCTGGGGCGCGGGCAATTGGTTACCCGGGATGGTGGTGGTCGCGCTGGGCGAGCCAAGGACGCCTGTGATCTGCGGGGTGACCTGGGGGGTGACCTCGGATGCGACCGGGGGGCTGACCTGGGGGGCGCCTGTCGCCGCGCCCTCGGTCGCGGGGGCGCCGGTGGTCACCACCAACTCCTGACCGATAGCGATCATGTCCGAGTCGAGCTTGTTGGCTCCCTTGAGGTCTGCGACCGAGACACCGAAACGTGCGCCGATCCCCGCCAGATCGTCGCCCTTGGCAACCTCATAGGTGCCGGTGGCGGCATCGAATGTGCCCTTGGCTTGTTGGCGGGGTCCGCCATCGGCGGCTTGAAGGCTGCCGGAGCAGAGAAAGACCGCAACCGCTAAGGTCGCGACGAATCGTCGCCATCGGTGCGGCGCTGGTTCCGAGAAGTTGATAGCCATTGTGGGGTTGTCTCCTATGCTGGGTTGGAATGCTCCGGTCGCTCGCGGTGTGGCTGAGCGACCCGGTTTCAGGGCATCAAGCGGTTTCGGTCGGCACGAAGGTTCTGGCGTTCCTCCTTTTTTACATTGGCTTGTGTACAAGGGTACGGGCACCGGCAGATGTCCAGACGGATCGCCGTGATAGCACAGAGGGATCGCGGTGATATCATTGAGAAGTCATATTCCCAGGCTTCGTCGCCTCGGTCTGACCATTTCCCGCCAAGCTGCGGGGCGTCCCCGCCCGAGTCCGTCACGGAGGCCCCGACTTGCATATTCCCGTCACACGAGCGCAGCATCTGATCCACTATATCGGAGTCCTCCGCGATGCTGGTGTGCCGGTCGAGCGAGCACTGGAGCGCCTGCGACTGCCTGTTTCGATTGAGGAAACACCCAACGACTACGTCAGCCTGCCGCGTGCCCTCGACTGGGTCTGGCAAACGCAGCGCGAGGTCGCCATCATGGAACTCGGCTTTCTCGCGAGCCGCCGTATGTCCATCGGAAAGCTGCATGCCGAGACACAGCGTGCGGTCATCGGGGCTCCCACCGGATTTGCCCGCGTTGCGGCCCTGGCCAAGCACATGCATAGGGAAAACAGTGCTGAGAAGATCGAAACCCGCCGAGAAGGCCGGAACCTGCGGGTCATTGCCGAGATAAGAGGCTGGCAGAGCAGTGCTGTCGTCGGGTTCACCGAGTGGTTGAACATCGAGGGCATCATCGCGATTCTCCGCAGCGCCGCCGGACCAAACTGGTGCCCAGCCGAGATCACCTTCGTCTCGCGCGGGCGACCCTCGGATGCCGCGCTCGAAGCCTACGGCAACGCCCGCATCCTGACCTGCCAGCCGTGCACTTCGGTACTCATCGCGGCGGTCGACATCGCGCGGACCTGCATCGACCGCCGGTCAAGCGCCATTCACGTCAACGATCCGAGCCCCCTCGCGCAAACTCCATACGGCTTGGGCGATGCCTGGGACTTCGTGACCACCCTGCGCGCGCTCATCCGTCCCTATATCGCTCAGGGACATCCGCACCTGTCGCTGGTGGCCGAGATCATCGGTATGAGCGAGCGGACCTTGCAGCGTCGGCTCGTGGAAAGCGGCACGAGCTATTCCGAGATTGTCCAAGATGCGCGTTTCTCGATTGCATCTGAGCTGTTGGCTGATTCCGACCTGAACATCGCCGACATCGCGTTCGCCGCCGGCTACGACAACGCGCCGAATTTTTCCCGGGCGTTCAGACGGCTGACGGGCATCACGCCTCGCGATTACCGGCGCAGTGCTGCCTGAAGCATTGACGCGGGTCTCGACCTGCAGGCCGCTCTGCTGCGCCAGGGCAATGCGCTGCCGGTGGTTTTTCTCACCGGTTACGCCGACGTGTCTGCCGGCGTGCGGGCGATGAAGGCGGGGGCGTTGGATTTTCTGACCAAGCCGGTCCAACGCGAGGCCCTGTCCGAGGCGGTCCAGCTCTCTGACCACGTGCTTCAGATCTCGGGCCTGATCTTGGGTCTTTGTTGTGGCGGCAACGAAGGTTGACGGTACCCTCAAACGCATGAGACCAATCCCATACAGTCCAGCACGGCGGGGCCGCACTGTTGAGCCGGCCTGCGCCCTCCAGCGCTGGCGCAACAGGTTGTTCGGCTCTTTGTTCGGCTTAGGCCAGGTGAGCCCGATGCGGATCGCTGCACTCTGCGTTCTTTTGTTCATTTCCCCCGCGCTGCCGGCCCAAGATCGCGGCGAGCCCTACCGGGTGCTCCTGTTGCATTCGCACAGAAGCAGCCTGCCCGCGAACACGGACTGGTATAACGGTATCGTGCGGGGATTTGCCTCGGCGCCTGACATGCAAGTCCAAATCGATGTCGAAGCGCCTGATCTGACGCGCGTTGACGATGCAGACTACGTCGCTGAGTTGCGCCGCAGTTATGCCCTTAAGTATCGCGACTACCGGCCTGAACTGGTCATCGCGACCTGGACGCCGGCATTCCTGTTTCTGTTGAATTACGGAGAGGAGCTGTTTCCCGGTGTGCCGATCGTTTTCTGCGACGTGGATGGTCGCATCGTAGGCGCACACAAACTGCCGGCGACCATGACCGGCGTCACCTTCAATCCCGACATCGCCGGCACGCTGGAATTGGCATTGGCGCTGCATCCCGACACCGAGCGGGTGGCCGTGATCGTCGGGGCCGGTGTGTATGGCCAAAGGTACGAGCGCCTTGCAAAACAGGCATTTCAATCACTGAAGACCCGCCCTGACCTTGTCTGGTTGAAGGGTCTGCCATCGACCGAACTTTTGGAGGCGGTCAGTCGGCTGCCGGTCCGAACGGTGATCCTCTACCTGGTTCAATATCAGGACCGAGCCGGCAATGCCTACACGCCGCAGAGCATCCTTCGCGATGTCGTCGATGTCGCCAGCGTGCCAACCTATGGCCTCTGGGATACCCTGATCGGTACCGGTATCGTCGGCGGTCGCATGATTACTCTGGAGGAAGACGGATTTCGCGCGGCACAGATGGGCGTGCGCATCCTTCGGGGCGAAGCGCCGCAAGCGATACCTGTCGTCAACCGGCTGCACAACCCGGCGATCTTCGACGCCCCGGCGCTTGCGCGTTGGCGGATCGACGAAGACCGATTGCCCGCGGGCAGCCGCATCCGCAACCGCCAACCCTCGCTGCTGCAGGAACATACGGGCGCGATCGCGACCGCCGCCTTCGTCATCGCCTTGCAGGGGCTGCTGATCGCGGCCTTGTTCGTGAACCGCAGACGCTTGCAGCGGGCCGAGCGCGCACTGCGCGACGAGAACGCGCGGGGCAAGCAGACCATGAGCGACATGATCGCACTGCGCGCAACACTCGCCCGATACAGCAAGCAGCGCAGCCTCGGCGCGATGGCCACGGCCATCGCCCACGAGATCAACCAGCCGCTGATCGCTATCCAGAACTACGCCCAGGCGGCGACACGGCGCCTGCGCAGTGGCAGCGATCAAACGTCCAAGCTGCAAGCCTTGTTCGAGAAGATCGAGGGCCAAGCGACTCGGGCGGGTGAGATCACCCACAAGGTGCGGGCATTCATCAGTACCAAGCAGGTCGCCCTGGAGCCGCTGCCGCTCTGCGCGACCTTGCAAGAGGCGGTCGGGATGATGGAGCTGGAGACCGAGAGGCGTGGCTGCCTCATCGACTGCACGTCCGCCGGAGATCTCCCCGCCGTCCTTGCCGACGGCCTCCAGGTCCAATTGGTGTTGGTCAACCTGCTGCAGAACGCGATTCAGTCGGTCTGTGGTGACGCAGCCAGCGATCGCCGTGTGCGCGTCCACGCCGAAAGGATCAACGGCGAGGTCCAGGTCTGCGTCTCGGACCGGGGACCCGGGGTACCGTCGGACCAGGTCGAGGCCATCTTCGAACCGCTGCATACCACTAAGAGCGGCGGCATGGGCATGGGCCTGTCGATTTGCCAAGAGATCATTGAGGCTCACGGCGGACGACTTTGGTACGAGCCCAACCCCGCTGGCGGTGCGATGTTCTGCTTTACGCTGCGTGTGGCCAGTCATGACAAAACCATCTAAGCAAACGGTGTTCATCGTCGATGACGACGATGCGGTGCGCGACTCGATACAGGAATTGCTCGAGTCCGTCGGGCTGCGCGCCGAGGGCCATCCTTCAGGTCAGGCGTTCCTGGACGCATTCGAGCCGGAACGCCCCGGGTGCCTGATCCTCGACGTGCGAATGGGGGGCATCAGCGGTCTGGCGGTGCAAGAACGCCTCAACGCGCTGGGCGCGACCCTGCCGATCATCATGCTCACCGGCCATGGCGACGTCCCGATGGCGGTCCAGGCCATGCAGGCCGGGGCCGTCGATTTCCTGCAGAAGCCCTACCGGGACCAGGCCCTGCTGGACAGCGTCAATCGGGCGTTGGAGCTGGATCTTGGCGCGCGACAATCAGGCACCGGGGACGGCGATCTCGCCCAGGGTCTCAGCTTGCTGACGCAGCGCGAACGCGAGGTGTTCGACAGCTTGCTCAAGGGCGGCACCAGCAAAGAGATCGCCCGCGAACTGGATGTCAGCCATCGCACCGTCGAGGCCCATCGGCAGAATCTGCTGCGAAAGCTGGGCCTGAGTTCCGTCAAGGAGCTGCTTGCATTGGCGCTGGCGTCGGAGCGGGAACACTAGGCGGGCAAAGTCACCAAGCCATCGTTTTGGCGCCGGGGATGTGCTGGCGTGCTACACCAAGGCCAATCGGCAGCGGTCGCATCCAGTTGCGCTTCGACGGGATTCAAAGCCACGTAGCGGAAGGCCGCCATCAAGTGAGATTCGTCCATTGCCACGCAGTTGAACCGCCCTTGAAACACATGGCCAGTGACCCGCAATCGTGCGTTGATGTACCCACTATATCGATGATGCGCTTCGCCGACGGCGCGCGACAGACCGATTCCGAAACCACGCCGACCCCGTAGGATGGGCAAAGCGCAGCGTGCCCATCGGGCGCGGCACCCTAGCCAGGGCGTTGAACGGCGTTGAACAGCGGTCGACAAAGGACTAAGCTGCCAGCCTGCTGACTAACTCGGAGACAACGCCATGGCCACAATGACACTTTCGGCGAAACGGCAGGTCGTCCTGCCGGCGGATCTGTGCCGACAGATCGCCCTCTCTCCCGGTGCTCAGGTCCAGGTGCGTCTGGCGGCGGACGGCAGCGCCATCCTGATCGAGCCCGTCGGCAAGACGGGCGGAAAATCGGCGTCGGTCTTGTTTGGCCGGGCCGTGCACCGAGGCAAGCCGGTGGCCATCGAGGAGCTGCAGGGTTCCGTGAGCGCGGCGCGTTTGGCGCAGCGCCAAGACGACGCATGATCGCCTTGGATACCAACGTGCTCGCCCGCGCGATCGTCGAGGAAGCCGACGCGGACGCGGCCACGCTGGCGCAACAACAGGCCGCGCGGGCATTGCTCTCATCCGGTCAAGCGCTGTTCCTGCCGGTCACCGTGATCGAGGAGCTGGAATGGGTGCTGCGCGGCGTCTACGACCTGCCCGAGGCAGAGATCGTTGCCCTGCTCGAAGATCTCTTGGCGATTGACAACCTGGTGGTCGATCGGGCTGCCGCCGTCGCCCGGGCGGTCGCGGGCCTTCGCCAGGGCATGGATTTCTCAGATGCATTGCACCTGGCGCAGGCCGGGCACTGCGGCCACTTGGCGACCTTCGATGCACGATTCCGCAAGCTGGCCAAGCGACTGGAGTTGAAGCCGCCGGTCCTCGCGGTCTGAGTTGTCAGGGTATCGGAGGGCACGGGCGCTGGCTCGCCTCGGCCGGGCGATGATGAATTACGGTGACAGTACTGAGAATTACGGTGACAGTTTACTAAATGCACTAAGTCTGCGAAGGCCCGGAAAGCCGAAAAGAGGAATTGTGGTGACAGTTTATCAAATGCATTCAATCTCCTTCTGCAAAGAACTGTTGGCTGCGCCGGTTTAATCGTTGGGTGACATGGTGAGAGAGAAGGGTGATGACGATCATGCGAAGTCGTGCATCGCCATATTTGGTGTATTTCGTAAACTGTCACCGTAATTACCGCCCTACCGCACCGCAGGCGAAAAAGACGGGTTGAAGCGGTCCTGGACGATAGGTACCATCTGGTAGCCATCATTTGTATCCGAGGCCCGACAGTGGACACCGCAAAGCTCTTTCAATCCGGACGTAGCCAAGCCGTGCGCCTTCCCAAGGCCTATCGATTCGACGGTGATGAGGTCGCCATCAAGCATCTCGGCTCGGCGGTTTTGCTGTTGCCGCTCGACAACCCTTGGCAACTGCTTGAAGAAGGCTTGAGCGAGTTCGAGGAGGGGTTTGTCCTGGAGCGCGCGCAGCCCGAGCAGGCGGATCGGGAGGCTTTGGGCGAGTGAGGTATCTGCTCGATACCAACATCTGCGTCTACATCATCAACCGCAAACCGCCGGCTGTCATCGAGCGGTTTCGGCAGATGGTGCTGGGAGAGGTTGGTGTCTCGTCAATCACTGCCGCCGAGCTCGCATTCGGGGTTGCAAAGAGCGGCTCGGCACGCAATCGCACAGCGCTGGAGAAGTTCCTCGCTCCGCTTGAGATCCTGCCGTTCGGAGGCGATGCCATTTGGGTCTATGGCGACATCCGATCGGCGCTGGAGCGTTCCGGAACGCCGATCGGCGCCCTCGATACGCTGATCGCAGCCCATGCGCTGTCGGCCAAGCTGACCTTGGTAACGAACAATCTCAAGGAATTCCAGCGTGTGGCGGGGTTGCGTTGCGAGGACTGGGTGGGTCCTTAGCATCGCTCCGGTCCACATGGCGCCGGTCGACGCGGATACCTCAGGCGGAAATGGAGCCTGCGTAGGGCGGCAATTCCGGTGATACTTAATTGCGCTGACACTATACCCTTTACACCAATTCGAGTTGTCTCGGATCGTTCTTTTCCGAACGGGGCCGGCCGCGCTTGCCTGGACGTAACGTTCGGCCAAGTCGTTTCTCAAGCTCGCCGAGCGCTTGGTCGCCCATCAATGGCCGCCCGATGGTTTGACCCTTCCTCAGAGCGGCAACCCGTTCAGAATCCTCTCCTGAACCGATCCGCACGGGTTCGCTCAGCGCCTTGTCTGTGGCTGTTTCTCCCGGTGACCACGTACGTAGGACGCGTAGTCAATCGTATGTCGCTGCTGCCTAAGTTCCTCTATCGTCCACCCAGACAAGCATTCTGAGCGCGGTGCTGCCAACACGGTAAGACCGGCCTGCCTATCGACGAGCGCGCTAGTGGCGACGGGTTGTTCCATCGCCGCTGCAGGAGCCCCATGCCAACAGTGACGGTGTCTGTGGTCAGCGCTGACCCCGCCATGCGCGCCTGTCTCGTTGAGCTGCTGCTCTCCGCGAGCCTGCGCAGCAAGGCCTTCACAGATCTGCAGGCGTGCCTCGATCATGTCGGCCCAGACCGGATTGGCTGTCTGCTTATCGATCTGCCGGCCAATGCTTCCGGTGGCTCCGAGCCGAGCCAGCTCGCCGCCGCCTGCGCCCGAATTCCGACGCTGGTTATCGTCGATCGCGGCGACGTCCCGCAGGCAGTCAGCGCCTTGAAGGCCGGCGGGTTGGTCATCCTGGAGAGGCCGGTCACACGCGCCGACCTGTTGGCCGGCATCCGAAGGGCAACGTCCGACCAGGGGTAACCCATCGCGCTACGTACGTAGTCTAAGTGGAACGGCCAATGGGAATATCGGCAGGCTTGGGTTCAAATGACTTCGCCCCGGGATCGTCGCAACGGCTGTCTGCCACAGTGCCCGTGGCAGCGATCCCGCAATCGAAGACGCCCCTCGAACCGATGCCCGTGCCGCGTTTGAAGGCGGATAACCCAGCTTTTTAAGTGAATTGGAGCATTCTGCGATGATTGAAAATCCGAGGCCGACGGCGCGTCTGCGCGCCAAGGTTCTTGCCACAACAGTAGCCGCTATGTTGTCTGGCGCCATGTTGTTTGGCGCTAGCGTGGCTGTGGCGGCAGATACCGACCCCATCGCCGGCGCCAGAGGCGACTACGACGCTGCCGCGGGCACCTACACCGTCGGCGCCGGAGACAACCTCAGCGCCATCGCCAAGCGCTTCGGCATGAGCGTCGGCGAGCTGGAGACGGCCAATGACTTACGCTCCGACGAAATCGCCGTGGGCCAAGAGCTGAAGGTGGCTGCCGCGGACGCAGGGGCCAGCGCTGCCGGCGCGAGCGGCGACAAGCCCAACATCCTGTTCATCATGGGCGATGACATCGGCATCATGAACGTGGGTGCTTACCATCAGGGACTCATGGTTGGGGAGACGCCCAACATCGACCGCATCGCCAATGAAGGTGCGCGGTTCATGACCTACTATGCCGAGCAGAGCTGCACGGCAGGGCGCACCGCCTTCTTCACCGGCATGCATCCGCTGCGCGCCGGCATGGTCATGCCGCAGCTTCCGGGTGCCACCAGCTCGCTGTTGCCGGGCACGCCCGCGCTGGCGAAATTCCTGCTGGACCTCGGCTACAACACCGGCGAGTTCGGCAAGAACCACCTCGGCGACAAAGCGGCGTCGCTGCCGACGGCACACGGCTTCCAGGAGTTCTGGGGCTACCTGTATCACCTCGACGCCATGCAGGGGGTGAGCTTCCCCGACATCAACAAGACGCCGACCGATCAGACCGTTGTTCCGCCCTGTAAGAACACCCCGGTCAAGGGGCTCGCAGAGGTTCCCGGTGCCGTGGACCCGAAGACCACGCTCTGCATGACCCCGCCACGGCCGGTCATCCACTGTACTTCTTCGGACGGCACGGAGAAGAACCAGAGCTGCAAGGACGAAGGGCCGCTGACGCTGGAACGTTCCAAGACCGTGGACGAAGAGATCTCCGCCCAGGTCATCGACTTCCTCGACCGCAACGACCCCGAGAAGACCGGCAAGCCGTTCTTCGTCTGGTATAACCCGGCGCGCATGCACGTCACCACCATGCTCTCGGACAAGTACGCGGACATGCTGGGCGAGAAGGGCGGCAAGGACTGGGGCATCAACGAGGCCGGCATGAAGCAGATGGACGACAACATCGGCTACGTGCTGAAAAAGCTCGAGGACATGGGCGAGACTCGACAACACCATCGTCGTCTTTACCACCGACAACGGCGCCGAGGCCATCACCTATCCTGACGGCGGCGTCACGCCGTTCAGGGGCGGCAAGCTCACCACCTGGGAAGGCGGTATGCGTGCGCCGATGGTCATTCGCTGGCCGGGGCACGTCAAGGCCGGCACCAATCCGGACCAGATTTTTTCCTCTCTGGACTGGGTGCCCACCTTCGTCAATATCGCCGGCGGGCCCTCGGGTGATGAGCTGAAGAAGCAGATCGAGGCCGGCGAGTACCCCGGCATCGTCAAGACCACGCTGGACGGCTTCGACCAGCGGGACTATCTCGAAGGCAAGTCGGATTCGGCACGCGACACCTTCTTCTACTACACCGGTGCACAGCCTTCAGCGGTTCGGCACAAGAACTGGAAGTTCTACTACACCATGGTGCCTTCCGAAGCGACGGGTGCGTTCAGCGCCCCAGTGACCTATCACTGGACCATGGTCAACAACCTCAAGCGTGATCCTTTCGAGCGGTCGGTCGCGTCGGTTGATGGCACGCTCTTGGGCTACGGCGGCGCACTGGCCGCGCCAAGCACGGCGATGATCTATGACTGGAACCTGCTGCCCATCGGACAGCTGCTGTGGCTGAAGGAACTCGAGACCTATCGCGAATTCCCATCGCTGCAGACTCCGGCGAGCTACAACCTGGATAACATCATCCATGCGATGCAGGATGCGTCACACATCAGCCACCAGGGTCACTAACGGCGCCAAGTCCCGCTGATGGATGGAGCGGGCGGCTCGCAAGGGCCGTCCGCATCATCGAGAGGAAAGCGCGTAGGCTGGGTTGAGCTTGCGAAACCCAGCACTTTCGGGGTTTGCAGTACCCCCGTTGCTACTGTTCCCAGAACGTTAAGCCCAATTACCGGTCATTCGTGCGTCTAACTCCGCACTCTGCGCACGGAGCCGCGCGCGTCGTATTGCCGTGTCCGCCTCACCAGGTGGCCCCGCGTGGCAATCGGCGCCAATCAAGGTTTTTTGTCTACGGCGACGCCGCTGAGTACCGCCGTCTGCTGGCCGCTATGCATCGATGTCTTCCCGAATGGGCGGACCTTTTAACCCATGATGGCTTCATTCCATTCAGAACGTATCCACTCATGAAGAAACCCTCAATCCTGAACCCCCCCTTTAGCGCGAGGTTTAACGCCGCCTGGTTTGTACTGGCGCTCACCGCTTGTCTGTCCATCGGCAGCGCTCTGGCCGCTGACCAGGGGGCTCGCCACCACGCCAAGGGCGAATACGATGCCGCTACCGGTACCTATGAGGTGGTCAAGGGTGATGATCTGATTAAGATCGGCGAACGCTTCGAGGTTCCGCTGGACACGCTGAAGGCGGAGAACAACCTCAGCTCGGACGTCATTAAGCCCGGTCAGAAGCTGACCATCACGACGGGCGCGCCGACTGTCTCAGCCCCTGTATCGGCCCAGAAA